>NZ_JAHKQD010000010.1 GCF_018860915.1 Colwellia sp. C2M11 | reverse complement strand
GGTCGGTTACTTCAGACTCAGCTGGCTCTTCTGCAATAGCTTCATCCGCATCAACACCAATAGAATCTAGCAAGGCATCAATATCGTCTGGGTCGGTTACTTCAGACTCAGCTACTTCCTCTGAAACTAAAGGCTCCTCTTCCTGAATATTTGCTTCATCATCAAGCCCACTTAACAAGTCATCCAAATCATTTTGATCTAGTTCATTATTTGCTAAAACATCATCTTCCGGAGACTCGTCTTTATCTTCATCTTTGCCAGCCAGTAAGGAATCAAGTGCAGATTGATCTAACTCTCCACCTTCAAGTAAAGCTGATTCATCAACCTCCTTATCAAGTATCATGTCGTCTAGATCATCCAAGTCATCTAAATCGTCTAAGTCATTTAATGTGTCATCGTCACCATCAAGGTGTATAACATCGCTATCATCAGTCTCAAGAAGATCACTAGATAAATCGTCATCTAGTGATAATTCATCATCTAGTAATAACTCTTCATCCAGAGATAGTTCTTCATCTAATGATAATTCATCGTCGAGCGACAATTCTTCAGGCGCTTCAACTTCTTCTGTGACTTTGTCAGCTTTAGTTTTTTCTTTTAATGGCTCTTTTGGAGAATCTTCTAGGGTTGCAGGCTCTTTTTTCCTACGCTTCAGGATAAATGCAGCCACAAGTAAGATTAAAATGGCCGGTAATGTTGCCATTAATACAACAAACCATTGACTACTAAAAATATTATCATCTAACTTGGCTTGTTCTTTTTCTAAAAGTAGTTCTTCTTCTCTCGCTTGTGCTTTTGCCAGTAACGCCTGCTGCAATTGAATCATATCATCCATTTGTAGCTTAATTTCTTTGCTTTTAGCGACTTCTGCCTGCATTGTGTCTAATTGATCATTAAAAGATGACAAACGTTGGCGTAATGCCTCATTTTCTTTTAAAAGCGCTTGTAAACCACCGATAGAATCTAAAATATCCTGTTGGATATTTTCTAAGCGTAACTGTTGTTCACTATCTATTTTTTCTAATTGATCATTGAGCTCGACTTTTACGGTATCTAAATCTTGTTTATTAACATTCCGTCTAGCTGTTTTTGATGCTGAGGTCGATTTCTTAGATGAGTTGTTTTTCCATGCTTGTTCGTCTTCACTAGATTTTTTCTTTGCTGCACTAGTGTCAACTAACATCATATATTCAAACGATGGTATCTTTAAATATTCGCCATTAACTAAAAGGTTAAGATTACCATCAACAAAGGCATTAGGATTAGCTTGATATAGGGCTTGCATCACTTGATAAACACTTAAGCGATTATCAGGTCGAACGGTTAACGCTATATTCCATAGCGTATCACTTTTATTTATAGGGCCATAACGTTCATAACGTACAACATCTGATCCCTTAGGGCCTAACATACGAACGCCAGCTCTTTCTGGTAAAGCTTCTTGAGCAAAAGTAGGGAAACCAATAACGGATACACTAGTAATGATAAGGCTAGCGCTTAATATACTAGCTATTGATATGCTAAGAACAACCTGCCGTAGGCACAGGTGTAATAATTTTGGCATCGAAGTTTTCCTAGTTATTGTTTTGCAAAATTAGCTATAGGTCAGTTATTTGACAATATTTCGATAATAGTTAATCTTTAAAATATAAGCAAAAATCATTCCATTTAAAGGTGTAGCTTTAATACAACGATTAGTTTGTCATTAGGAATAATAGCAAATTCAACGTAAATATCTCAATATTTTAGTGATATAAAACAAAAAACCCGCAATTAACATATTTTATACAATGTTAACGGCGAGTTTTAAATTTTCTTAAGAGTAACAAGTAAACTATAATGGATAAGTCGAGCTTGCTACTTTTCTATCGTATTTTATTAGCTTAAATAATCTTTCACTAACAACTCAGCTATTTGAACACTATTAGTAGCAGCGCCTTTACGAATGTTGTCTGCAACAATCCATAAGTTAATACCATTTGGATGAGTGATATCCTCACGTACACGACCGACATAAGTATCATCTTGGCCACTTGCTTCACCAATTTGTGTTGGGAAATCTTCATCATTTTCACATAATACAACACCTGTTGCATTACTTAGCAATGCTTTAACTTCATCAACCGAGATTTGGCTACGTGTTTCAATGTGCAACGCTTCAGCGTGACCAAAAAATACCGGAACACGAACGGCCGTAGGGTTAACTAAAACGTTATCATCTCCAAATATTTTCTTGGTTTCCCAAACCATTTTCATTTCTTCTTTGGTGTAACCATTTTCAAGGAAAACATCGATTTGCGGAATTACATTGAATGCGATTTGACGAGAGAAATTTTTAGATTCAACTGGCTTACCTTGTAATAAATCAGCCGTTTGCTTTGCAAGCTCATCCATTGATTCTTTACCACCACCAGAAACTGATTGGTAAGTACACACGTTAATTCTATCAATGCCTACAGCATCTTGAATTGGCTTTAACGCCACTAACATTTGAATAGTTGAACAATTAGGATTAGCAATGATGTTGCGGTTTCTATATTCAGCTAATGCTTCTGGATTTACTTCTGGCACAACTAATGGAATATCGTCGTCGTAACGAAATTCAGAGGTGTTATCAATAACGATACAACCGGCATCACCAGCCAAAGGTGCAAACTTTGCTGACGTTGCACCACCAGCAGAGAAAAATCCAATTTGCGCTAAGCTCCAGTCAAACTTATCTGCATCAAGCACTTCAATGCTTTCGCCATTAAATTCAATAAATTCTCCAGCAGAGCGAGCACTTGCTAATGGGTATAATTTATTAATTGGGAAGTTTCTTTGTTCTAAAATTTCCATAATGGTTTTGCCAACTAGCCCTGTTGCGCCAAGTATGCATACATCAAATTTCTGTGCCATGATCCTCTCTCTTTTTCGTTAAATTTAGCTAAACTAATGCTAGTTTATGTTTTATTAAAACCTAAGCGATGTGGCACATCACTTGAGGTACTAGATGACAAGGTAACTTGTACCGCTGAAAACTCCCGTCTTACCGGATAGTTCTTTCTTAAGCTATCAAAACCTTTAATTGATAAGTGCTGACGGAAAATAGCATCGTCACGTCTTACATCGTAAACCATTTTTACCAGTTGGTTTAGCAATTCTTCATTAAATTCTTGATTTAATTTTACTTCTGAAATATTTGCAGGAGGTAAAAAGTTAATTAATTTACGTTTTGGCTCAAGACTAATATTCTGACGTTTTTCTATATGGCGACATAATGCCTGATAAAGCATTTCTGTTCCACCTGCTTTTCCTTCTAAGCTATAACCTGCGATATGTGCTGTCGCTATTTCTGTATGTTCAATAAGTGGCGTTAATACTTCCGGCTCACCTTCCCATACATCCAGCACAATTTTTAGTCCATGGCCTTGTAACTTTAATGCTAATAGAGCATGGTTATCAATGACTTCACCACGACAGGCATTAATTAATATTTGATTGTCTTTTAATTTAACTAAGCGTTCTTCATTTAATAAATGATAGGTTGGATAATCACCATCAGTAATTTTAGGCACATGTAATGAAATAACATCACACGCTAACACCTCTTCTAACGATGAAAAGTCTCTTGTATCTTTTTTATTATGCTCAAGTAAAGGGTCACAAATTTTATATGGAATACCTAACGCTGTTAGCTTGTCACTTAACCGTGTTCCAGTATTACCACCACCAACAATCCCAACCGTTAATAGGCTTAAATTTAATAAATAGCGTTCTGCTAACACCACCAAACTACTGATAACATATTCAGCAACAGAAATAGCATTACAGCCAGGTGCAGAATGAAAATCTATATTGCGTTGAGCTAGGTAGGTTTGATCAATATGATCTAACCCAATAGTTGCGGTACCAACAAAACTAAGCTTTTTATTCTTTTTTAAAAGCGCTTCATTAACTTTAGTAATTGAGCGAACCAATAATACATCAGCATCTATTATTTGCTCTGCTGTTAAGTTTCGCCCAGAGAAAGGTATCAAGTCCCCTTCCTTACAAAAATCGTTAAAAAACTCTTTAGCGTAAGGCATGTTTTCATCGAAGAATATTTTCATTAATTTTTCATTTATTTATTTAGCGGGAGTGTTCAAAAACTAAGTTATAGAGTAACTGCACTTGCAGAGGCAAGCAATAAAAAAGCCATAATAAGTAAATACCTAATATGGCTTTATTTAAGTCCCCTCGCTAAAGGCTATTATTTATATTTTTTCATCACTAACGTTGCATTAGTTCCACCAAAGCCAAAACTATTAGACATAATTAAGTTAAGCTCTTTGTCTAACTTCTCAGTCACAATATTCAAACCTTTTGCTTGTTCATCTAAGTTATCAATATTAATCGATGGTGCAACAAAACTATTTTCCATCATTAAAATTGAATAGATGGCTTCATGAACACCAGCAGCTCCTAGTGCATGACCAGTCATTGCTTTTGTTGCGCTAATTGCAGGGGAATTTTCACCAAACAACTCTTGAATAGCGCCTAGCTCTTTAACATCACCAACAGGTGTAGAAGTACCATGAGTATTTAAATAATCAATTTCACCTTCTACGCCTTCCATTGCTTGTTGCATACAACGTACCGCGCCTTCACCACTTGGTGCTACCATGTCATAACCATCAGATGTTGCGCCATAACCAACAATTTCAGCATAAATATGTGCACCACGAGCCAAAGCATGCTCTAATTCTTCAACAACAACCATGCCGCCACCGCCAGAAATAACAAAACCATCTCTGTCTGCATCATAAGTACGTGATGCTAACTCAGGTGTATCGTTACGACCTGCAGATAATGCGCCCATGCCGTCAAACATCATAGCTAAAGACCAATCAACTTCTTCACCACCACCAGCAAAAACAACATCTTGCTTACCTAGCTGGATAAGCTCCATTGCATGACCAATACAGTGAGCACTCGTTGCACAAGCAGAGCTGATAGAGTAGTTAACGCCTTTAATTTTAAATGGTGTAGCTAAACAAGCAGAAACTGTACTACCCATAGTTTTAGGTACGGCGTAAGGACCAACACGACGAATACCACGATTACGTAAAGTATCACAAGAAGCAACAATATTTGCTGACGATGCACCACCGCTACCAGCAACAATACCCGTTCTAAAATCTGAAACTTGTTCCTCTGTTAGTTTTGCATCAGTAATGGCTTGCTCCATCGCTATGTAGGCATAACCTGCTGCATCACCCATAAAGCGCAATGCTTTACGATCGATATGATCTTTAATATCAATGTTAGGTTTACCCCAAACATTACTTTTTAACCCTTGTTCAGCAAAACTCTCTGAATATGTAATGCCTGATTTTCCTGATTTTAAAGAGGTTAAAACCTCATCAGCATTATTACCAATGCTAGATACAATACCGATACCGGTGATTACTACACGTTTCATTTAAATAACCATTGTTTAATAAAAAATTAAGTACGAATTTGGAAAGTTCAGACTTTGATACACAAAAAATACTGAGTATTATACTGAGCTTAATCTAATAACTGGTACAACAAGTAAACTAAAAATAGACCAACCAGCGTACACTTGTACACCATAATATAATGTTACTGATAGAATATCTACGTTATCACAATAATAAAAATGTAATTACGCTGATCTAAAGCTAAAATTAACGTAAAATCTCAGACATTATGCACTGTATATAGTTGAGTTTCTTTTGAAAAAACCTGTTAGATCATCCCCTGAGTTAAGCTTTCAGCAAGATGGTACGCCATATTCTAAACAATTTACTGATATTTACTTTGATAGTGAATCTGGATATCAACAAAGCGAACAAGTTTTTTTATTAGGAAACAATATCAGTGATAGAATAAAACACAAAGATGACCGTTTTGTGATTATGGAAACTGGGTTTGGTACCGGACTTAATTTTCTATTGACCTTACAGGCGTACCATAAATTATTACAAGAAGTCACAGATAAGGAATTACCTGAATTATCTTTTATTAGCGTTGAAAAATTTCCACTTACTAAGCAGCAGTTGGTTAAATCACTGCAAGCACTACCACAATTAACTAATTTTTCTAACTTACTATTAGCACAATATCCTGAGTTATCTTGTGACAACGACAACGTTGAAGAGTTTTCGCTTAGTTTTTTTAATAATAAAGTCACGCTCACTGTTATTATTAATGATGCCACCAAAGGGTTATCCAACCTTAATCCACTAAAAAATGATTTAGCTGACGCATGGTATCTCGATGGTTTTTCTCCTGCTAAAAATCCAGAAATGTGGAGTAAGGCATTATTCGAACAAATAGCTCGTTTATCGAAACCTGAAGCTAGCATAGCCACCTTTACTGTCGCTGGTTTTGTAAAACGACAAATGCAAGACGTTGGCTTTAGAACACAAAAAACAGCCTGTATCGGTAATAAGCACGAAATGTTAACTGGCGTTTTTCAACAAAATCCTTATTCAAAAAAAGGGTATCAACTTCGCTCTATTATCACTAAACCGCAACATGTCAGCATCATCGGCGGTGGTATTGCTTCAGCTTGTGCCGCATTAGCTTTAACTAAACAAGGTATTAAAGTAACTATCTACTGTAAAGATAACTCACTTGCTCAAGGCGCATCAAGTAACGCAATTGGTGCTTTATATCCTTTATTACACCAACAAGCCGATGATATTAGTTTGTTTTATCAACAAGCATTTTGGCGAGCTAAAACACTTTATAATACGATTATTGAAGATGGTTTTAGTTTTCCTCACCAATGGTGTGGCTTATTAGAAATAGCCTATAAAGAGGCACTTGAAAAACGTCAACAGAAGTTTAATGAGTTAGCCACTTGGCCAACAAAACTAATTCATAGGGTTGATGCTAACAAGGCAAGTGAGTTAGCTAATATAGAGTTAACTCATGGTGGTTTATTTATGCCACATGCAGGCTGGATATCACCGCAAGATGCGGTTAAACAAATAATCAATGCAGCAAAAGCCACTGGTCGATTAAAAGTTGAAAATAATATATTAGTAAATAAAATAAAAAAAATAGAAACAGGTAAACCTAACAATAGTCATCAGAAAAACTGGACGTTACTCACAAATAAAGGTGAATTCGATGCCTGTGTTGTTGTTTTTTGTGGAGGCGCAGAAATAATTGATTTTGACTGGGTAAAACAATTACCTTTTAGCTCAGTTCAAGGCCAAGTAACCAACATGAATACCAATGAAAGTATCAGTGACCTTTCAACAGTGATATGTCATAAAGGTTATTTAACCCCTCAACATAACAATATGCATGCTATTGGCGCTACATTTAATAAAGACTGTACAAGAACCACAACGACATCTGAAGAAGATCAATTCAATCTAAATATGTTATCAACTTGCTTACCTGAATTAACTCAAAAAATAGGTTGGGATACAAGTGACATTGCTAGAAGTAAATCAAGGTTACGCTGTATGACCCCTGATCATATGCCAATAGTGGGTGCTATGCCTGATATTGAAAAACACATTGAAATATATCCACATTTAGCCAAAGATAAAAATTGGAAGTATGATCAAATTGCACCGGTTATTGATAATTTATATGTCATGATGGGCTTTGGTGCTAGAGGCCTATGTTCAGCACCATTGGCTGCCGATATTCTAGCAGCTGACTTGTGTGGTACTCCCTACCCTGTTGATAACGAAATGCTTTTCAATTTAAGTCCAAATCGTTTTGTCATTCGAGATATTATTAGACGAAAAATTTAACAATACCTCGGATCTCAGATACATTAACAGAGTATAAACTTAATCCGTATTACATTAAACCTTGCACAACAGACCAGAAATTTTGGACTATCGCATTATCTTGTGGACTAAGTTCAGATTTTGCATTTGCTAATCTTTGTGAAACATTTTCCACTAAGGCTGCAGACATAGCTTGTTGTTCATCCCCACTATCGGTTGCGGCCAACGAAACTAAACCGCGAAGATAGCCCCCGGCAAAGAGCGTATCACTATCAACATCTTGCTCAAAAAGATTATCTAAATATTGGTAAAGATCATTTAACGTATTTATTTTTTCTATCATGGTTTTCTATTCTTTATTGTCGTCATGGTTCGTATTATACCGATTCTATTAAATTAAATAAGCTTGATCCAAATATTGTTATTGATATATTGAACACAAGTAAAATTTAAAGTTAAGGTGTGACTATGCTAAAACGAGAAAAAACAGGTCTTATTGTTGTTGATATCCAAGGAAAGCTGGCACGCTTAGTTCATGATAGTCACACGTTAATTTCGAATTGTGAAAAACTCATCAAAGGAGCAAAAGCGCTTGATTTACCGGTTATCTTACTGGAGCAAAATCCTGATAAACTTGGTGCTACCACTGATGAACTAAAAACGTTACTAGCAACCAACTCTCCAATTACTAAATTTACTTTTGATGGATGCGCAGAGCCTTCATTCATCGAACAAATTAACACGATAGATGTTGATACTTGGCTTATTTGCGGCATTGAAGCACATATTTGTGTTTATCAAACAGCATTGCATTTACATCTACTAGGCTTAAAAGTACAGTTGGTGACAGACTGCATATCGGCCAGAACTCTTGTTAATAAAGAGTTAGCAATAAAAAAACTTATTAATAGAGGCCTTGATATTTCTGGGCTAGAAATGTGTTTATATGAACTTGTTAAAGATTGCAGGGCCAGTGAATTTAAAGAAATTCTTAATTTAGTTAAATAACCTGTGCTGCTTGATTAATATAATCTAAGTACGATTTAATAAACAAGCAGAGACCTCTAACAGACAGTTATAGTTAAGAAAAATTTAAAAGAAAACTAAAAGCGATAAGATTAACTTGGTGGATCAATATTATTAGCAATACTATTATTTAAGCGAAACCAACCCGCTATAGAATAACGATCACGTTTTGCCGGTAGAACTTCATGAACAAACTCTTCACTTAAAAAAACCACTATTGTGCCAAAACTTGGGATCACCGTTACTTTTTTGTTATCAATAGCAGCTGAAGCTGGTAGCTTTTTATCGTATATCACTAACTCGCCAGCATCATCTGCTGACCAATGTTGATTAAGGTATACCACAACAGATAACACGCGATTTCCCTCACCTTTAAAAGCATCTTTATGTTTTTTATAAAAATCGCCTTTGGTATAACGAGCAAAGTGACTCTCAAAAGAAAATAAACCGAGAAATAACCGTCTGTTCAAATAAGCCTGTAATGCCGCAGCCCATGATATCCACGCACTGCCAGCTTCACTACTTCCTGTTATCCAACTGATTTCATCTGTTCTGATAAAATCATTAATTATATGATCTTTAGCGCGGCCAATACCTGCCCGTTTAAAGTTTGATTCAGGTAATTCGGTAATATGGTGTAATAATAAATTGGTTAAATTTTCAGGTAATGCATAAGGTCGAATACTGTAACCTTTTTCAATAATATCATTCGCGATGAATTCAAATAGCGATTCAAACAATGATGAATCATCGTCAAGAAGGCTAGCTTTAGGTAGGTTCATGGTCTGTTCTATGGTGTAATTGGGCAAGTAATAGCCACATTAAAAGGATAAATCTAATTGTGAACATATGCGACGAGTAACTTTTGATGCACAATATCAGCTATTCATCTCAACGTCTGTTTTATATACTAATAAAAACCCTTTATCTATCTTTTATTTTTACCCGAGATAGACATAAAAGTTAAGACCTTAAACATAGGTGCCTTACGAGCTAATATTTTACAAACTAAAAGCTTAAAAAATAACAAGTTTCAAGTTTCCTAACAACCATAGTGTAGAATCAACGGATCACAATACAATGTTATTAAAACTATCAGCACACAATAAATCTAGCCAGAGCTATTATGAAAATAAATTACTAGGGCTCAGTGTCGGCATTCAAGATAGTAATAATCATATGAAAAGAGCAACGTCACATGACAGCGATAAGTTCGTCACTATAGTAGAGGGCTCTGCTGAAATAAAGAACACAATTACGGGTAAAGTTGATAAGGTAAATCAGGGAGAAAGCTTTGTTATTCCACAAGGTTATACTTATCAATGGCAACAAAGTGCTAATTTAATCACTTTTCATCTTACTTACCTAGCATCGGAACAGTCCTTACCTATATCAGAAAAACTTAAAGATATTTTTTTTATTGATGAAAAAAATGAAACTCCTTGGCAAGACACGTCTGACGGTTACAAAAAAAAGGTTGAATATCAAAGCTATAACAAAAAATTTACCGCAGGAGTATGGCAAGGAGGACAATTTAAAACAGGGCTTATTGCCTTTCCTTATAATGAATTCATTTTAGTTAAATGTGGCACTCTTATTTGTACTGATGAACAAGAAAATATACACACAATTAATACAGACGAAGCACTATTTATTCCTCAAGGTACTCGTTGCTCTTGGACGTCTCAAGGAAAAATTAGCCTTCACTTTGTACAAGTCAAAAAAGATTAAATATTTTTTATATTATTCGGTTACCCTAAACGCTTCAGCAGATAGATGATGTCGATTCAATAACTTGTAAAACTCAGTACGATTGCGCTGAGCTATTTTAGCTGCTTGAGATACATTCCCTTCCGTTAGCTTTAATAATTTAGCTAAATAATCTCGTTCAAACTCATCTTTAGCTTGCTGAAATGAAGGTAATGAACTACTTTCGTCACGCAAAGCATTTTTAACTAAACTCGCGACAATTATACTTTCTCGAGATAAAGCGACACTCTGCTCAACAACATTTTGTAATTGCCTAATATTCCCAGGCCACGGAGCAGCAATAAGTACCTCCATTGCTTCTTGCGAAAAACCATTAATATCAAGACTGGTTTGTTTACTGCTATGATTAAGAAAGTGTTGAGCAAGTAAAGGAATATCTTCTCGACGTTCTATTAAGGGCGGCAATTCTAGTTCAACCACATTTAAACGATAATATAAATCTTCTCTAAACGTTTTTTCTTTTATCGCTTCCTGCAAATTTTTATGAGTAGCTGAAATAATTCTAACATCAACTTTAACGGCTTGTGTACTGCCCACAGGACGCACTTCTCTTTCCTGTAAAGCTCTGAGTAACTTAACCTGAAACCCCATTGGCATATCACCAATTTCATCTAAGAATAATGTGCCTCCGTTACTGGCTTGAAAAAGTCCTTGGTAACTTTTATCCGCTCCCGTAAATGCGCCTTTAACGTGACCAAATAACTCTGATTCTAATAACTGTTCTGGAATTGCGGCACAGTTAATCGCCGTAAATGGTTTATCAGAACGATGGCTTGCCTGGTGAATTGCTTGTGCTAAGAGCTCTTTACCAGTACCACTTTCACTATGGATAAGTAAACTAAAATCACTTGTAGCAACCTGCTTTGTTTGTTGCAATAACGATTCCATAATAGCGCTACGACTAATTATTTTCTCACGCCATGTCGCTTCTTTATCTTTATTAGTAGAGCTTGAAGGTTGTAAACGAATAGCTTGAGCAACCGTTTCAAGTAACTGTTGGCTTTCAAAAGGTTTAGTTAGAAAACTAAAAACACCTTGTTTGGTTGCATTAATCGCATCTGGTATTGTGCCGTGTGCGGTCATAATAATAACGGGGACATTAGGTGATTGTTGACGTATTTGTTCAAATAACGCCATGCCATCCATTCCTTCCATACGTAAATCGCTAATCACTAATTGGGGGTGAAAACTTTTTAACATACCCAATGCCACTTTTGCATTAGCTGCAGATTCAACTAAATACCCCGCTGCAGATAGACGTATACCTAATAAACGTAATAAGCTAGGATCATCGTCAACAATTAAAATTTTATCTTGCTCAATATTCGTCATGGGTTGATGATCTGATAATTTCATAATTTATTGTCCATGCTCACTAATATTTTGCTCAATTTTTTTCAGCTGAGTTATTTGTTCTGTTAACTGTTTAACGGTTAATTCGAGTGCTGCAATTTTATTCACTTGCTTTTTCTCATTAATTCGATTTTTAGTCACTTGCTTATCATAAGCAAGCTCCTGATTAATTAACTTCTGGAATAAGAATAACTGCTGATTTAATTGATCTTTAAGTAAACGGATAAAAGCTTGATCAGCTGTACTCAATGGATAATTCTGATACGTTTTTAATTGTTCATTTAGTTGAGATTTAGCCGAATAAACATTATGAATAGAAGAATTAGGCAAGCTATATAATAAAATTAAATTAATTCCAGCTTCAATATTACCGGCTCGCTTTTTAGCCTGTTGCTCTTCTATCTCTTTTTGCAGCTCAGCGTCTGATAGTGTCTTAAGTTTGAGATAATACTGACCAAAGCTAACGGTATTAGTGACAATCGTATTATTGGCATCTTCTTCTGTGCTTTGAGGCGATAAAGATTTCTCAATCGGTACAGTATTTTGACATGCAGTAATTCCAATACTAATAAACACAATAAAAAGAGCTTTATAGAATTTAAAGCCTTGCTTTATATCCTGTGCATTTATAACTAAATTCATTGCTTATCTCCAATACCAACACTATTAAGTATGATTTTCATTGTTGTACCACTAGGCGGCTTTGTTTGACTAATAAGCGTAATGTCACCATTTAATCTCATCAGTAGTTCTTTCACAATAGTTAAACCAAGACCACTACTTTTAATATTATAATCTTTGGCTGGTGTTCCTTGATAAAAAGCATCAAAAACTTTACCTTGTTGCTCCTTTTCAATACCGCTCCCTTGATCGCTAACGGAAAATACCAACTGATTATTACAAATAACCGCGAATATTTTTACCATTCCGTTTTCAGGTGAATATTTGATAGCGTTAGATAATAAATTATCAATAATAACATTGAGTTGCTTCATATTACTTTCAATAGTGATATTGGGGTAATCTTTTTCTATTATGATATTTTTGCGTTTAATATCGAGTATTCTATCATTTAAGACTTGTTCAATAAGTTCTGATAAATTAATCGTTTCCTTATCTTGCAAACTTGTAGAATCTAAAACAATATTAAAATCAAGTAGCTCTTCAATTAACCGTTGTAATCGAGTTGTACTGTTACGAATAATTTTAGTTATCTCCTGTTGATCACTATTAAGCGAACCAACACTGTTATCATAAATTAACTCTGTACCTTCTCGTATTGCGGCTAATGGCGTTTTTAATTCATGAGAAATATGCCTAATAAAGCTCGATTTTTGTAACTCTAGCGCATGTAAGCGGCCTCTCATACGATTTAATGCATCATTAATCTCTTTAATTTCAAGAAAACCAGCAACATAGTCCGTAGGTAAATTAGTATCTTGTTCAAAATTACCTTGCTGAAGTCTACCTATTTTTAGAATTAACCGTTTGAGAGGCTGAGTGATTAATACAATAAATATCCCTGCAATTAATAATGAAATTGGGATAATAAATAGACTTTGTAATAAGGTATGGCTTACTTTCTCTGTAGCATCTTTGATGCCTTGCGCTTGTTGACTGATAAACTCGCGGCTACGCGTATCTATTTCCTCATTAATATTAATCAACCGTTTAAACTGACTCTGTAATTCTTCTAAAGACGTTACCACCACTACACTATCAGTATTTAATGTCGTCGTGCTAGGAATCATTATACTCTGGTGCACCTGAAGTATTGCTGTTGAGAACTGTTCACTCAACTCTTTAATTACCCTATCATCAAACTGATGTAGCTTCTCATTGGTTGCCTGTAATATTTGTTGTTCAATAATGTAGTTATCTATTAATTCAATATCTTGCAGTACTAAGTATTGGCTAGCGTACCTTTCCATTTTCTTTAATGTATTATTTATTTTTTGGTTGGTATTAATTAATTCTGCCACAGTAAAAATAGAACTAGCCCCTTGCTTAGAGAGTTCATTCACCTGCTTAGCACTGTATAAAAGCGCTAAAACTAAAGGCAATGCAACGAGTGTAAATCCCAAAAAAGTTAATGTCTTTATTGATAACGATTTTACTCGATTTAATTTACTACCAAGATCGATCTTCAATTTCTTCAGCCAAAGCACCCTGAATAACTCCTTATCATTAATTCAACGCCTTTTTATGTCATTTTTAATGTAAATACAATGATGTCTCAAATTGGAGACAAATATCAGAATAAAAAACGACTCTATTACCCATTGATTTATAAAGATTTATTTTAAAACAAGGACTTTTAATTTCATAAAACTTTATCACACCAATAAACCTGTCGCCAAAAAGAGACACACCTACTAGAGAAAACACCTAAAAATAAAAAATATACCAATAAAAACAACGAATTACAAAGTAGGCATGGAGTATGCAATCACTGTATTCGAACACATAACAGAGCATAAATAATGCATATACACTGATTTATTTAACTCATTATGGATTTTATCGTAAATACACATCGAGCGTTGCTCGACTACAAATAAAAAGGTATCAAAATGAAAAACATTAATTTATTCAAAGTTACTGTAATGGTAATTACTGCGGCTCTTGCTTCTAATTTTGTTAACGCTGAAGATAAAATAAGTACAGCGATAGAAAGTTCTCAGCCAACAATGGCTAAAGTCGAACAACAACTTAGCTTCCCTGCATTAATCACCGAATTAGACGGCGATGCAAATGGCATGTTAAGCCAAGATGAAGTTGCTGTTTCTCACCTAACCTTCTTGCAAGAAGAGTTCAATAATATCGATGCCAATCAAGATGGCCAAATTGAGGAAGCTGAATTTAATAGCTTTATCGCTCAGCTGAAAGATAAAGTAACAGATATGGCTAATACTGAAGATTAGTATTTTAGGCTATTAAGATCTATTAAGCCGGCTGTCCCCTTACAGTCGGTTTTTTTGAGCATTTAGTGCGCTCTAATTAAAGCTAAACAATTGAACCAATTCAAAAAAGTTACTTCCCACTACAAAAATGTAACGTTAATAGGCAAAACATTGATTAAATTTATCCCTAAGAGAATAGTACTTCAATTAACCAATGACACAAGCTATGTATCATCCTTTTCGAAATCATTAACTCAGCATTTAAAGCTTTACTTTATATTCGTCATTCGCCCCTTGCGAGCTCATTAGTAAATTATAAACGGAGATTCACATGAAAAAGCACTTCGCCAAAAAGACACTAGCTATAGCTATTATTGGCGCTCTCAGCTCTGTATCAATAACGACCTTAGCACAAACGGATACAAATGAAGGTGACATAGAAACAATTGAAATTAAAGGCTTTCGCGGTAGTTTACTTCAAGCAAAAGACTTAAAACGAAATGCATTGGGTACGCAAGACTCAATTGTAGCTGAAGATATCGCTGACTTTCCAGATCTTAACCTTGCCGATGCATTGCAGCGTATTCCTGGTGTTGCCATTACTCGTGAAGGTGGTGAAGGCCGACAAATTTCATTACGTGGCTTAGGCCCAGATTTTACCCAAGTTCAGCTTAATGGAATGGAAGCATTAGGTACTTCATCTTCGGCTATGGATAGTCGTGGCTCAATCAGTCGCTCACGCGCTTTTGATTTTAACATTTTTGCTTCTGAGTTATTTAACCGTGTTGATGTGAACAAATCTTTCTCAGCCGACATGGATGAAGGTGGCATCGGTGGAACAGTTAATTTAGTAACTGCAAAACCTTTTGATTATGATGGCTTTAAAGGGGCGATTAGTGGTCAAATAGGACAAAATACTTTAGCCGATGGTACAAGTCCTCGAGTAGCTGCATTAATTTCGAATACATGGGGAGATTTTGGTGCCTTAGCATCGATCGCCTACAGCAAACGTAATACCAATGAACAAGGCTTTAATACCTATCGTTGGCGATTAAAAAATGCAGATGGGTCGGATATTTCGGCTCTATCTCAGGAAAACCAAGATGCTGTTAACAGTGGTGACCTAAGGTTTTCACGCGGTAGCCGTTATTCTTCATTTGAAAATGAACAAACCCGTATTGGTGCAACCGTTGCTTTGCAGTATCGTCCTAGTAGTAACTTTAAAATAGGGTTTGATGGCTTATACGGTGTTTTGGATAACGACCGTAATGAATTTCACCTGCAAAGTAGAGGCTCAAGCTCTACTGCTTTAGGCTGCACAGGCCCAACTTATAGTAGTATCCAAGCAGAAGCTAACGCACCTATTTGCTCAAGTTTAGTCGATATACAATATAATGCGGGTAACGAAGTAATCTATTCACATTTTGAAAACGCAGCGATTCACTCAGAAAGTCGTCAACAAAATGCTGATACTACATTAACCCAAATGGTGTTAAATAGTGAATGGAGCATCACTGATAGCTTCACTTTAAAAGCATTAGTTGGTCACGCTAATAGTGATTTTGATACTGGAAGCACTAAAGTCTATTTGGAATCCTTTGGTGATCAAACAATTGACTATACTAAGAATCAATTTTATGGCATTAACACCTATGGCTATGATGTAACCGACGTTGATGAGTATAGGTACCACGAAATAGATCTAGAAGAAGATCAAATATCGAATAGCTTTGACCTTGCCAAGCTAGACACAATCTATATGTTAGATAATGCTGGTACTATCTCTGCAGGTATTTCCTTAAAAAACTTTAAAAATGAAGCATGGGAAAACAAAACTGACAATATATTACGTACCGAATGGGAACAAGGAGATATAAGCGATATTATTGACCCTAATGTAACTTATACCTATACAGGACATAACGAACAACAGTGGTTAGTTGTTGACGTACCTAGCGTATTAAATGCCTATGGCATTGATAGTAACTTACCTCAAGCTAGCTATTCAAACCAAGTAGAAGAGGAGACCTTAGGCGCTTATTTACAATACGAATTTAGTGCTGACTTTTCTAATGGCTTCTTACGTGGCAATATAGGTGCTCGATATTACAATACAAACATTAGTTCCGTAGGTTTAGTCAATAATGAACTTACTGAAGTAACACAAGAATACTCTGGTGTATTGCCAACATTAAATCTAGCTTGGGAGGCGACCAATAACCTAGTGATACGGGCAAGTATTGGAAAAAATGTTACACGCCCTTCATTAGCGGCATTAAATGCAACAGGAACAGTACAAAATGATCCTAACTCAACAAATGGCCTGAGCATTTCTGCAGGTAATCCAGGACTACAACCATTTGAATCAACTAATTTTGAAACAGCAATAGAATATTACTTCGATGAAGTCGGTTATGTATCTGCCGCCTACTTTACTAAATCAATTGACAATTTCATTGTTACCAATACAACCTCATTAGCGTATGGAAATACTGGCTATTCATTATCATTTTTAGGTGACGTTGATGGCAATGGTAATCCACAAACATCAGATACCATATATACGGTTATTCAGCCAATTAATACCGACAAAAGCAATATTAGCGGTTATGAAATGGCATTTCAGCGAGATTTAGACTTTTTACCAGAGCCACTAAATAATATGGGGCTAATTATTAATTATACTTATGCCGATGGCGAAGCCTTATATCGCAATGTGGGTAACACTGGAGTTGATGAGTTTAAATCGTTCCCTGGATTATCTGAGCATTCAGGCAACTTTACCATTTATTTTGAGCAAGAAAATTGGGGAACACGTATCTCCGCAGCTTACCGTAGTGATTATATTTCAGATGTCTCATCAAATAGTGATGAAGATGAACGTGGTTACCATGCAACCACCTATGTTGATTTTTCAGCTTTTTACAATATATCGGAACAATTAAAAGTAACCATTGAAGGTACCAACTTAACTGATGTGAAAGAGGAACAGTACAGTGACTCAGCAGACAGACTATACAATGT
Source organism: Colwellia sp. C2M11 (assembly GCF_018860915.1). Classification (GTDB taxonomy): domain Bacteria; phylum Pseudomonadota; class Gammaproteobacteria; order Enterobacterales; family Alteromonadaceae; genus Colwellia. The sequence goes on along the minus strand of NZ_JAHKQD010000010.1, from coordinate 56,988 downwards.
AACTGAAAACGGCCGTACTTTCTACTTAGGTGCTACCTATACGTTCTAACAAATAATGTTTACTAATAAAATAGCAATGATGTCATAGCATTTTTTAAATATAGTCCAGTTATTGTTAGTTTAATATACTTAGCTGATAGTTTATGCTGTCAGCTTTTTGGATCGAACAATTAAGAAAAATCATAATTGTTATATATCAACAAGAGGCATATAAGATGAATGAAAAAATAACTCGTCATATTAAAATAAATGATTGGATTTTCGAAGTAAAAATGGTGAAAGCTATACGTGTTGAAAACTATGGAGAGCCCTATAGTGCAGTCGCTAATATTAATTTAAATGGTAATAACGCATACATTGACGGCATGATGCAAAAAAATTTATTACAAATAAGCACTAAAGACATCGCTGCTATTGAACAATATTGTGACAAAATGTCAATCGATGACATAACATTTGATACACAAGCCCCTAAATTACATAGCTCCCCATTATTTTCATTACCTACAGGGTAATAACGATCAGAGAATACCTAAATAGAGCGTGATCGATAAAGTACTCACTTAAATTACTCATCTTCAGTCATAACTAATAAATGAATAATTATCGTCATTCTAGAAACTACCTCACAGTAACTATACAACTACATGCTTTTATTCGCATTAACAGGAAATAACTCCACTGATTTTTTTCTTTGAAAAGTAAACCAATTTATCCAACCAAAACTAATACAAACAAGCCACATAAAATAGTCAATCAACAATAATTCATTCCTTTCAATACCGACATTACGTATTAATGCTGACCATTTAAAGAAACCATTACCAGCCTTAAATTTATATACTCGCTCCCCCTGCTTTGCCCATAAATAATTATATTTAAAACAAAAGTCATGCAATATCACTGGAATTAACAGCAGCCCTGTCGGTGAAAAAAAGATCCATACGATTGATGGATAGGAGCTACCGTCAAATACAAATCCCTTAGGGATAATAATGACCCTTTTATTTGGTAATACATAATGCCAATCTTCAACAAGTTGCCATTGCCTTTTTCTAAAAAGTAAACGCCATAGCTTAGAATAAAACGAAAAACGTTGTGTCTTAATGGCAAAGGGCTGTAATTTTGGCATTTCCATAAAATTTATCACATTATTAATAGTTAATAATGTAATTCTATAGTTAAATGTGTAATAGATTAAAACGTAAAATTTCACTTAGTTTAATTAAAAAAATTTGTTGAACAACGGCCTATTAGGAAAAGTAATGTCTTTAGAGTTATTACCTGAATATATTGAAAAAGTAGATGAGCTTTTTACTCATGAATTACCACTCAATGCACTTACCGTAGAAATTGAACGTGAATTGTTACCCGAAAATACTGCCATTCTACTCGAAGCGTTTCCAATAAAACCTCGTTTAATGCTTTGGAAAGAATTCAGTAGTGAGTACCAGCAAAATATTTTCCTAGAGATGAAAAATGAATCTAGGCAAATGCTATTAAATGCTATGGATGATGATGCATGTTTACCGCTGTTTGATAAATTAGATGCTAATAGCTTACTTGAACTTACCGAAGATCTAAGTGTTCGCTTTATTGAGTATGCGATTTCTCAAATGACAGCAAAGCAGCGCGAACATTTCAAAAAAGCACAAGATTATTCAGAAGACGAAGTTGGCCATTGGCAAAGTTTTGATGAGCACAAAATCCTTGCTAAGTTAAAAGTATCGTCAGCAAAGAAAATTTGCTCAAAAAAACAAGCTGCTTGTAGTGAAGTTATTTATATTATTGATAATAAATCTGTTTTACTCGGTGAAATAGCGATTAATAAATTATTACTTTTAAATGATGAACAACCATTAAGCGAGTTAGTCGATGAAGAGTTTATAGCATTAGACAGTACTAAAAATATAGATGAAGCCGCTGAAGCAGTAATTCTTTCAGGTAAATTGGCATTACCCATCATCGACGAAAATGGTTGCTTAACTGGGCGCTTAGACTTACATACAGCATACAAATACAAAGAACAACAAAAAGATAATCAGTTAATTCAATCAGCCGGTTTAAGTGAAGAAGAAGATTTATTCTCTAGTGTATGGCTAAGTAGTAAAAACCGTGCGATTTGGTTAGGTGTTAATTTAGTAACCGCTTTTTTAGCTTCTTGGTTTATCGGATTATTTGAAGCTACATTACAACAAGTAGTCGCTTTAGCGGTACTAATGCCTGTTGTTGCTTCAATGGGAGGAATATCCGGTAGTCAAACATTAACGCTAATTATTAGAGGGTTAGCATTAGGACAAATAAGTGACTCGAATAGACAAGCTATCATCAATAAAGAACTAAAAGTTGGAGCAATAAATGGCATACTCTGGGCAACAGTCATCGGTATAATTACTTTTTATTGGTTTTCAAATCCTATGTTATCAGTCACCATTTGTCTCGCGATCTTAGGTAATATTCTAGTTGCTTCATTATCTGGAGTTTGGATCCCTTGGATACTAACTAAGTTTAAAATCGATCCTGCTTTGTCAGGAGCTGTAATCTTAACTACCGTCACAGATATATTTGGTTTTATCGCATTCTTAGGCTGCGGTACATTGTTATTGTTATAAACATTTTATAACAAACTATACTTTTGTTAGAGATAACAATTTAGAGGTAATTATGAGTCAAGCAGCGTTCATTTATGGTTATTATTTTGATCAAAGTAGCCCAAACGACACTATTTCATCACTCGATACGTTAGAAAGTAATCGCCCTTACTGGTTGCATTTTGATTATACGAAAGACGAAACAAAACAATGGCTAGAACAGCAAGAACACTTAAACCCTGTTGTTATTAGCGCGTTACTAAATGATGAAACTCGCCCTAGAGCAACCATGCTTAATGACGGAGTATTATTATCATTAAGGGGGGTAAATCTAGCACCTAATAGTGATCCTCAAGATATGGTATCTATCCGTATATGGTTCACTAAAAATAATATTATCAGTACACGTGCTCGTACGTTATTATCAACCAAAGATATAGCGACTAATTTTGATAACAATTGTGGCCCTAAAAGTGCGTCTGAATTTATCACTTTAATGACCGAAAATTTAATCGTAAGAATGAGTCAAACGCTTTATGAAATAGAAGATAATGTATCAGAAATAGAAGAGAACACCCTAGCAGCAAATAGTTATGATCTACGAAATGAGCTTTCTGACTTACGAAGACAAATTATATCTCTTCGACGTTATTTATCACCTCAGCGAGAAGCGATGACTCAATTAGTAAGTGATAAAATCACACTTTTTTCTAACGAAGAAAAAATACAATTACGAGAAACCTCTGATCATTTAACACGCTACATTGAAGATTTAGATTCTATTAAAGACCGAGCAATTGTCTGCCAAGAGGAGCTAAACAATAAATTAGCCGAACAAATGAATAACAGAATGTTTGTGCTATCGGTTGTTGCCGCAATATTTCTTCCTTTAGGATTCTTAACCGGCTTATTAGGGATTAACGTTGGCGGTATCCCAGGTTCGGATAACACCAGTGCATTCAGTATTTTTATCTTAATACTTATTGCTGTAGTGGTATTACAAGTTTGGATCTTCAAAAAGAAAAAATGGTTTTAGTTTATTTACCGAAGGTTTGTATTCACAAACCTCTTGAATACTCCAATAAAAAAACATGTAGCTATTATCACGCTTTAAAACCTAACATGTATTTATAGATTCAGTTGTTTCAAGTGACCGCTGTAGTGACTTTGTTGCCAGTCATTATAAATACGAACGTAGAATTGAGGCCAATGACTCCTGCAAGCTCATAACAGTCGTTGGGTATCTATCTAAGGCCGCTAACTTTTGCCACAATGTAGTTATTAGTAATAACGGAGTTACAACAGATTTAGATTAGTTTTTGTATCAATAACACAACTTGTTATTTAAATTGCTAATTGATGGGTGTCCCAAATTTTTCGGGGGTTTGTATTCACAAACCTCTTGAATACCCCAATAAAAAAAACATCTAGCTATTATCACGCTTTAAAACCTAACATGTATTTATAAATTCAGTTGTTTCGAGTGACCGCTGTAGTGACTTTGTTGCCAGCCATTATAAATACGAATGTAGAATTGAGGCCAATGACTCCTGCAAGCTCATAACAGTCGTTGGGTATCTATCTAAGGCCGCTAACTTTTGCCACAATGTAGTTATTAGTAATAACGGAGTTACAACAGATTTAGATTAGTTTTTGTATCAATAACACAACTTGTTATTTAAATTGCTAATTGATGGGTGTCCCAAATTTTTACGAGCTTGCAAGCGTCCTAATTGACGCGTTTGTTATATTTTTCCCCACATGAAATGCTGTGAGGCTATAAATGCTATGCTCCCAGCATAAATGGAATATGCTATGCCATCCGAAATTTGCGCTGACTCAATCCCGTGAAAGTCAGGAAAGTACAATTCACGATATCGTCCGATGTCACCCTTGACTCTATAAAACTTCTGGCCAAGATTGGGAATATCTCCGATGTCAAACATTTCTAGCGCGTTCTCTTTGATCGCTTCCTCTAGTTTCTCTTCTAGCTTCTGCAATTGTTCTCGTTTACTTTCATGTAATTTCCGATATTCATCAAGGTAAGCCAAGGTTTCATTGAAAAGACTCGGCTCCTCACTGCTTGAAATTCTGGTGTGAATTTCCTTTACACTATCCCAAAAGACAGTCGAAGAATTAATTTTCTCTTCAGGTGATTGGGGTGGACGTTCTTTTTTGAGAAATGAAAATATCGATTTTTCTGCTTCTTTTTTCTCATAACGACGAACGTCATCTTTTATGTATTTAAGAGATCTAATTCTATCTGTGAGATTCAGGCCAGTCTGATAAGTTAGCTCATGGTCGTATGCTTCCCTCACAAGAGTTATGGCCTTGTGAAAACTATGCCGCAAGTAAGGATGACCACTACTTCCATTATCATATTTATCAAAACACTCGCCGATACTTCTGCTTGCAACTAATGCAGGATATGCCAGTTCCTTTGTGATCATTTCAAACTGGCGATTAACATCACTGAGTAGCAATACGTACTTCTGACTTGCTTCAGTCAGCGCGACATTTGATGACAGCCTCAAATGTTCTTCAGATATTTTCTGCATTTGCGCAGATGTCGATTGCGATGATTTAACTGAGTACCTATATGCCAAAAACGCAACAATTAAACTACAGATAGCAATCAAGTCTGATGTTTCTATTTCCACGTTTACTCCTAACTATCAGAAAAATATAACGCCCTAATAATGAGCAAAAAATTGTTGGCTGAAATGTTGTGAAACGAAAACAGCTAACTGTTTTTTGTCCTTATTAGCTTGTTATAACTCACTTGCTACTTTAGGCTTCTTTTTTGACCAGTACCAGCAATATAACCAACTAGCAGGAAAGAAAAGGAAACTTAATAGGAAAGTATAAAACCCTACAAGTGGTAGGTTATCAGATTTTCCTTTGGCAAATTTCAAAGTTAAATACAGCATAACTAAGAAATTAATAAATATGACTTGACCTGCAAAAGTTGCATTTATGTTCATTTTTGCATCCTTACACTCAACAGTGTGGTGAGATATAACGCCCACTTAAGCGGACAAAAATTGTTGGCTATAATATTGAGGAACGAAAACAGCCAACTGTATTTTGTCCTGATTAAACAGCTTGTTATATTTACATTACGCTAACACTTGGTTTAGGTAAGTTTCTATATCTGCACTTTCATCTCTAGCAAATTTGATATTTAGAATGAAAGTAGATAACGCCAACCAACTAATAGCAAAACTAAAGTTGAAGGCTAAGAATAAAGCTATAGCGGGAACACCACACCAAATTAACATGGTTAGTAATATTCAATGGTTTGTCTTTTCGATATAATTTAACGGCCTTATTTACGATCTCTATTTTCTTAGTATGCTTGAGATCTTTTAACCTTTTATCATCATATAGTTTGAAATAAAACACTGAACCTCCTTGTAAATATAACGCTTTGCTAAGCGGCAATAAAATTGTTGGCTAAAATAGCGAGGAATGAGCAAAAGCCAACTGTTTTTTGTCCGTTTAAGCAACTTGTTAGATGAATGAATAAATACTGGCTGCAATACCGATAACACCAGCAATAAATGTAAACACCCAATGATTTGAAAACCACTCACCAAGGGCTTTTATAGAGCCGCCATTTAATTCCCACCAAGTAGATTTGGTTATTAGGCTACCATCAAGCGTGCGACCTAGGAAATTACAGAAAACATCGACTTTACGTAATGTAGATTGATGAAGTTTTACAAAGTCTTTATTTTCAAAAGCCGCCGCTTCACCTGGCCCGTCAAGTAGATCCTTAGCGGTAATAAAGTTCATTTCCATTAATTTAACAATACGAGGGTGAGGAGCATAACCATTGGTATAAAGTGCAATTAAGACTCTTGAAAGATCTACTTTTTTTGAGTCATCTAAAATATGTGGTTCACCACCTAGAATCTTAAATCTATGCTCAAGAGCTGGAAAACCATAATTTATGTCACGCATATTCCAATGGATCCAGTAATGTGAAGAATGATACTTCATGAACTCATAAAACTCTTGAAGCATTTCTTTTTCAAGCATATCGTAATTCTGTTCGATTTCAGCGAACTCAACATGCTTTAACTCTGCAATTTTATGTATAGAGAAAGATGTTGTTTGTCCGCTTTCATAGTTTCTAACAGCAATAGATGTAACTCTTGGTGTTTGTCCCTCTGGCCGATCATAAAAACTTTCACAGGAGTAGTGAATGACTAGTACATGCTCTTCTTTTGAAGATAACTCATTTATTTTTTTACGAGCTTTATTTCGTCTTTCTAGTTTTTTAATTTCAGATGCCACTACTCTATCCTTGACTTCATCTAACAGCTTATTATGTATACGGCTCAGTAATGTCCGTTTCATAATTATTATTTAATTCGTAATAATATCTCATAACTTCAACGGATTAGAAACAATAAAAATATAATATAAACCGAAGTACAGATATTACTAAGCCGGCTCAGTAACGTCTATACTTTATAAAAACTACAAATCAACGTAAATTCAGTTAGATAGGCAGTTATATTGAGTGATGTTTGCCATTTGTAATATATTACTGAGCCGGCTCAGTAATATATTTTTATAAGTATGTTTGATATTTATTTAATTAAAAACTATAACTGTATATACATACAGATAACAGGGTTTAATTATGTCTCCATCTCCTTTTTTAGAAAGCATACGTCATATTATTCGTACGATGCACTACAGCATACAAACTGAAAAAACCTATTTAGTATGGATAAAGCGCTTTATTCTATTTAATCAAAAGCGTCACCCTAAGGATATGGGAGAAGAGGAAGTTAGTAACTTTTTAACTCATCTTGCCGTTGATCGGAATGTAACCTCATCAACACAAAACTTAGCCTTATGCTCCATTGTTTTTATGTACAGACATGTATTTCAAAGAGAATTAACATTATTGGCGGGTACAATTAGAGCTAAGACACCAACAAGAGTGCCTACTGTATTATCAAACGATGAGGCCATGGCTATTATTAACGAATTAAAGCCGCCCTATCACCTCATGTTTAGCATACTTTATGGATGTGGGCTAAGAAAAGCAGAGCTTCTGAGATTACGAATAAAGGATATAGATTTTTCAGGTAACTCAATTTATGTATTTCGTGGTAAAGGAGCTAAAGATAGGATAACACTGTTACCCAGCACTCTGATAGACCCATTAAAAGACCAAATTGCAAAAGTTGAACACATTCACCAGAAAGATTTAGCTGAAGGTCAAGGAAAAACGAGTCTACCTGCTGGATTAGCCCGAAAATACCCATATGCTATTACCGAGTTAAAATGGCAATACATATTTCCTTCTACTGTTAAGTGTCAACACCCAACAGACGGCTATTTTTGTCGTCATCATCTACATTGGACAGCACTAAGCAAAGTCCTTAGAAAAGCATTAATAAAAACAAATATTCATAAACGCGTTACCGCTCATACTTTTAGGCACAGCTTTGCCACGCAATTACTATTAAATGGTGCCGACATAAGAACAGTACAGGAGCTACTAGGACACGAAGATGTTAAAACGACTCAAATTTATACTCATGTTATAGGTCAACATTCTTCTGGAATTTTAAGCCCTATTGATAGAAATAAGCATTAGAAAATATAGGATAAAAAAATTAAGGTTAACGTCAACAATACGCACTAAGTGATCGTTAATATTTCAAACGTGAATGACAGCTTTGGTCGCTCAGGAGCCAGTCATTGCGTTGCTCAATCGAATTTGGTGTGTTACGACAGCTATGGCTCCTGCAAGCTCATTGCTGCCGTTTATATTCTATTTTTAACGTCAACTATGAACCTATAACGAAGTTCGCTTGCCCGCCCTCTGCTGATTTGAAATATCCTTTCAAACCTACCAGCTCTTGATGGGTACTGCTATTAAGGATGACAAACTGGCTTTTGGCTGATCCTTCCTCAAACTTTCCATCATGCTTTATCGTCAATTTACAAGGTTTTCCTGCTATATTTCCCACAAGGAACTCAAACCCGATAAAAGTAGCGTTTCCGTTAGGCTCATAATTCATTTGAAACTTAATTTCACTTTTACCTATAATATCACCACTGTAATCTTGGCAAACAATCGCAGTAGTCAGCTTTCCCCCTTCATCAAACGATTTTTCAATAGACTCTTTCCAATCAATGATTTGAAATATTCCCTTCAGTTGCATAATGACCTCTTGTATATTCAATAGAAAACTTAGCGTAAGAATACCATGGGCGTTAATCATGGTATTGTAAAAACACGACATTGAATTGAGAACTGTTTTGAAGAGTAACGTTAAAAATCCAACAGGAGTGCAACATCACAAGCTTAGTGCAGAGCGATATCACTTACGCAGGTACTTTCCTGATGAACCTTTGATAGAATTAATCGAACAATTTTGGCTTGTGAATTGGGATCTTAGAGATGAAAAAAACCATACGCAGAAAAACTTACCCGATCCAAACTTTCATTTAATATTAGATAATCGAAAACTAAAATTAATTGGCCCTATTAGTAAAACCTATTCTTATAAAATGGAAGGTGTTGGGAAAATTATTGGAATAAAGTTTGCGTTGGGAGCGTTGACAGATTTTTTAGAATCGCCCCTATCTAAGTATGTAGACAAAGAATTAGATTTTCAGCAATTAGTAGACTTTGATGCGGACACGTTTATTTCAGAGCTGGATGGGCTACAGGACGATGAACAAATAGTTGATTTATTGCAAACTTATATGACTCCCTTTGTAATAACATCTTCATCAGAACTGATAAGAGTCAGGGAGCTGGTTAATCGAATAAAAAATGACTCAGATATCACCAGAGTTGAGCATTTGTCTAAAAAATCAAACCTTTCAATTCGCACAATTCAACGTTGTTTTAAATACTATTTAGGGCTAAGTCCTAAATGGTTAATTCGTAAATATCGTCTTCACCAAGCATTAGAACTTATTGAAAAAGAAGATGTGAATTTTTTAGATATAGTGGAATGGTTAGGTTATACAGACCAATCTCATCTAATTCGAGACTTTAAAGAAATTATTGGTGTGACACCAATAAATTACATTAACCAATCGTACTGATAAGCTGAAATTTGTGCTTTATGCACTCTAGTAGTTATACAAATACAATTCCGTGAACGACCGCTTTGCTGGCATTGCTGCCTATCATCGTGAAGATAGCTAAAAGTCTTCTGAATACAAATACAACTCAAAAGCTATTGATGCTAATGACCGTTTTGTCGGTTATGCTCTAGCTAGTCAAACAAAAAATAATATCACCCAAGCACAAAATGAACTTAATTTTATTCATGATAAACCAGATGTAATTAAGTGCTTATACTAAATGTTCTCAAATGGTAACTTTAGACTATAATAACTGACATCTTCAATGTAATTAGCTGATTAAATTTATATAACAGCCCACCCATATAACATTAAATATAAATCATTAAGTTAATAGCGCCCTTCCCCTTTTATAAATGCTCCTATCTTCTAAATTGTCCTTAATTCATCTGCACTTATCATTTTAAAATTTATTTATCTCCCTTATTCAATCAAATATTTTGATTGAAAACACAAAAATATTTCGCTTTTCAATTAATAAATATAGGTACATTATTTTATGAAAATTCAACTTTGATTTTTATAGGGTAAATCAATGAACATTAATACATATGAAGATGCTAGCACTGATTTAGATATGGATATAGATCTTGATCTTGAAGAAGATATAGATGCAGATGCGGATTTAATTTTTGATACTGGCATCGCAGGTTTCGAAATTGCCTATGGTTCAAAAAATAAAGAGATGATTAAGAAAAATCTTAAAAGATCAGCAAGACAACAATATCAAACTAGACAAAAATTAGATTCTATACGTGAAAAAAGAACATTCGAAAAAGAAAACAACTCGTTTAGCGATTATTGGGATAGCTAACAAATACCACCTAAGAGAGAACAACATGAAAAAAATAGTAGCTTTTACATTGTTAACTTTGTTCACCAACATAGCTTGCAGCCAAGATAACGACAATGAATTAGAAGACGCACCAAAAAGTTACATACAAAACTTGTTTAGTGAATGTAAGGAATATGCTGAGCTAGAAGAAGTAGCGTCAGAAAACTTAAATACATATTTATTACATTGTATTAATGAAGAGTTAGAAACTAGCTTTTATAAACGTATAAGCTCTCTTCCTACTGAAGAATAGATTATGCAATGAGAAGATTTATTGACTCAAATTACTTAGCTCATTTACAAAAGTGATCTATTTAATTTGAGTCTTTTTTAAATTTTTAGATAAGGAAATAATTGAATCGTTTGCTCAATAATATCTTTTTTCTGGCTTTTAGCTAAATAAGCCGCAAAAACTTCTCGTGAATACACTGGCGCCTTTTCAACAACAAACAACTGATTTTTTTCAATATATTCAAATGCCATTTGCCTTGGTAAATATGCACTTCCCCCCGCATCAAGTAAAAAATTCAACGCTATTCTCGGCTGACTCATATAATGTTTTGCTGGGGTCATATCTTGAAAATCTCGTCTATATTGTGCATTAAGCGCATCACCATAATCCACCATAATAAAATTTTCTAATGAGGTCAGGTTATCCAAATCATGTGGCTCAGTTGTCACTAAATGTAAAGGAACACTTGCTACCTTTTCAGTAATAAGATCTTCAACAAAAGGAGGTTCAAACAGAAAAGCAATATCAATAACGCGACTAAGCACACTTTTGCGCAATTCAATGGGTGAATAAGTATTTGTCAACAAGCTAACATCATCCATATTACGATGAATTTTTTTTAGCCAATCTTGTAACACTATATCCCATATTGACATCATAGAACCAACAACAAGCTGATGAGAATCATATTCAGACATACCAACATCTTGTTTAGCTTTCTGCCACATAAACAAAAGTTCATTAGCATGTTTAATTAATCGATGACCTTCTGACGTTATTTTTAAATGTTTTTGACTGCGATCAAACAACAAAACCCCTAAGTCGTCTTCCAATAATTTTATACGCGCACTTACTGCTGATTGCGTAATAAATAAGTTTTCAGACGCAATTCTAAAATGTAGCGTTCGACTCACTTCAAGGAACGTTCTTAATAATTCAATTTTCATTATATTTCCAAAACCGCCTGTAATCACTTTTTTTGATTGAACACATCAAAATATAGCATTTTATTATTTAACAGTCTGACTATACACTGCACTACAATTATTACATCACTTTTTAATAAGAAAGAGTGATAAACAAAGGTTTAAATTATGAAAATTGCCATTTTATCCAGAAACCCAAAATTATATTCTACTCGACGCTTAAAAGAAGCTGGTGAAGCTATGGGTCATGAAGTTGATATTATTGATACTCTACACTGTTATATGGATATTACTAGTAGCCGCTCAACAGTGCGTTACCATGGTAAAGAATTGCCTATGTACGATGCAATTATTCCACGCATTGGCGCTTCAGTAACCTTCTATGGTACCGCTGTTGCACGACAATTTGAAATGATGGGCACATTTAATATTAATGAATCAGTTGCTATTAGCCGTTCACGCGATAAATTACGCTCATTACAGTTGTTATCTCGCAAAGGTATTGGCTTACCACGTACAGGCTTTGCAAGTAAACCTGATAACATTAAAGATTTAATTAAAAATGTAGGTGGTGCACCTGTTGTTATTAAATTATTAGAAGGTACGCAAGGCATTGGCGTTGTTCTTGCTGATACCGCTAAAGCAGCTGAAGCTATTATCGAAGCTTTTATGGGCTTAAAAGCCAATATTTTAGTGCAAGAATTTGTCAAAGAAGCTGGTGGTGCTGACATTCGTTGCTTAGTTATTGGCGGTAAAGTTGTAGCAGCAATGAAACGACAAGGTGCTGAAGGTGAATTTCGCTCTAACTTACATCGTGGTGGTAGCGCTGAAGTGGTTAAATTATCAAGAGCAGAACGTGAAACAGCCGTTAATGCCGCTAAAGCAATGGGATTAAATTTATGTGGCGTTGATTTACTTCGCTCACAAAGTGGCCCAATGGTAATGGAAGTTAACTCATCTCCAGGCCTAGAAGGCATTGAAACTGCAACAGGTAAAAATGTTGCAGGTATGGTCTTTGAATTTTTAGAAAAAAATGCGAAGCCAAATAGAACACAAACACGTGGCAAAGGTTAATAGAGGCGACTATGGAAAAACTACGAATAGGTGAATTTGATATATTACCAGGCGAACAAAGAAAAATTGAATTACCCGTTGCTAAGTTATACACCGATGCCAACGTATCTTTGCCGGTACATATTATACGTTCGAAAAAACCAGGCCCTACTATTTTTGTAAGTGCAGCAGTGCATGGAGATGAACTTAACGGCATTGAAATTATTCGACGCTTAATTAAGCAGAAAAAATTTAAAATAATCAAAGGTACGGTTATCGCTGTACCAATGGTAAATGTTTATGGCGTGGTGAATCAAAGTCGCTATATGCCAGATCGCCGCGATCTTAATCGCTGCTTTCCTGGCTCAGCGAAAGGCTCCTTAGCCGGCAGAGTTGCCTATATTTTTCTGAATGAAATTGTTAAACATTGTGATTATGGTATTGATTTGCATACAGGCGCTATTCATCGTTCAAATTTACCACAAATCAGAGCAGATATGTCTGATATTGAAACCAAAGAATTAGCAGAAGTGTTTGGCGTACCAGTAATACTTAACTCTAATTTAGTGGATGGCTCACTACGTGAATCCGCCGTTAAAAATAAAACTAAAATTTTATTATACGAAGCCGGTGAAGCGCTGCGTTTTGATGAGTTTTCAATAAGAGCAGGTATGAAAGGCATTTTAAATGTTCTACAACACTTAGGAATGACAAGAAAGTCTCTTTCTAAAAAGAAAAGATTAGCCCCTTTTATTGCTAACGGTAGTCAATGGGTTAGAGCCAATGCCAGTGGTATTGTGCACAACATAGTGAATTTAGGTGACCAAATCACTAAAGGTCAAATATTAGCTGAAATTGGTAGCCCTTACGGTGAAGTTATTGATGCTGTTAAAGCAACACGTTCAGGGATCCTAATTGGAAAACAAAACATTCCTCTTGTACAAGAAGGTGAAGCCATGTTCCATATTGCTTACTTCAGTGAAGATGATGAAGATATAGCTGAACAAATTGAAAATGTTCAAGAATTATTATTACCAGAAAACAATGGAACGAATTGAGGGTTAAGATGAGTAACAACAAAACAATTATTGGCCGCTTAGAGTCAATTGCATTACCCGAACTTGCAATTAATGATTTACAAGTTAGGGTCGACACTGGTGCTAAAACATCATCACTACATGTAGATAATATAACGAAGATAGTTAAAAACGGCAAAAAATGCGTCACCTTTGACATTCACCCTGATGCACATAATGTTAATAGTATTGTGAACTGTACCGCACCAATAAGCGATATTAGAAAGATAAAATCGTCGAATGGTACGGCTGAACAACGATATGTAATAGAAACAACAGTAACGCTTGGCACAGAAACATGGCCAATAGAAATCACCTTAACTGATCGTTCAGATATGAGTTATTTAATGCTTTTTGGCAGAGAAGCCATTGGTAAACGCTTTTTGGTTGATCCGTCTAAAGTTTTTATTCACTCATAACAACATCATTAATGCGCTATGTAGGTTATACAACAAAGAGTAACAAATAATGACATTTGAAAAAATTGTAGCTTTTCTCAATACATCCATTATTTCAATTGAAAATCAGCCAATTACTATGGGAGATATTTTATTAATCCCATTATTACTGATAATAGGCGTTTATTTAACAAAATGGTTTGTAAAAAGAATAACCAAACAATTAACAACACAACACACTGATCCTAATATCATTCATTTATTGAGACGAATATTTTATATTATTGCAATAACGATAATAATTATTACTATTTTGGATCTTATTAATGTGCCTATCACTGCATTTGCTTTCTTATCCGGAGCTATTGCGATAGGTTTTGGTTTTGGCGCACAAAATATTATTAATAATTTTATTAGTGGTTGGATCCTCATGTGGGAACGCCCAATTCGTATTGGTGATTTTTTAGAAATTGAAGATGCAAAAGGGATTGTTGAAGAAATTAACACTCGTTCAACTCGCATTAAACGTGTCGATGGGGTTCATATGCTAATCCCGAACAGTAAATTAATAGAAAATACGGTTATCAACTGGACCCTTGTCGATCGATTAGTACGAACAACGGTCAGAGTGGGCGTGGCATATGGCTCACCAGTTAAACAAGTAGCTGACTTAATATTACAAGCCACAGTTGAACAAGAAGAAATATTATCAACTCCCAACCCTTCAGTAACCTTTGAAGACTTTGGTGATAATGCGCTAATTTTTGATATTAACTTTTGGATTAATTCTAATGTTGAAGGCGGCTTAAGAAGAGCAAGAAGTAATGTTAGGTTTCGTTTAGCAGAATTATTTGAAGAACATAATATTGTCGTGGCTTACCCACAAAGAGATGTCCACTTAGACGGTTCAATAACCATACTCCCACCTGAAGAAAGTAAGCTAAAACTATAGTTAACTTACTATCTGCGTATCATTGTGTTAGTTCTGCATGGAACCAACATAATGATACGGATTAAGTTTAATCTTTAGAGACTAAGGCTAGACTTTTTTGTTCAAACCACAAGTACATAAAATCTTGTGTTAGTTTCTGCTCTATCTCTAAGGCTTGCTCAGTGGGACAGAAGATAGTGAAAAGGACTTCAGTATCACCAATTTCTGATGTTGCAATTTGAATATGAGGCTCAGGTCCCGCAATATTAATTTCAAGACGGTTTTCTATTAGCTGGTTATAACGAATAGCGACATCTTTAAAATCATCACAATATAAATTAGCTTTCTCATTTAACTGCTCAATAAACTCAAAAGGATTAACACTATCATCTCTTACAATCGTAAAATGATGCATAGCATAACGCTTTAAAAAGTTCAGATTCTTTATTACTGACGTTACCATTAAACTATTAGGTAAATACAAGGTTTTACCCGTATATTGGTAATCATCTTTGTTAACTTCCAATAATGTTAACTTCGCCCAATCAGTAGAATGGACTTCACCAAAATAATTACCTATTTGTATCCAATCACCAATTCGAAAAGGCCGACTAGAAATAAGATAAAGAAAACCGATAAAACATTGAATGAATTCTCTTGTTGCTAGCACAATGGCGACAACGAAAGCCGCAATAGAAAAAGCGAACTTTTGAATTTCATGTGACCAAGTATTAAAAAGGGCCACTATAATTAATAAAGTAAATATATTATTTACCATATTAATTTTTATTTTCTTATCGCTTTTATCACTTTTAGATTTATGCTTAATCGTTTTAATTAATAATTTTTTCAAAAGAAAAAACATCAAAAATAAAACCACTGTGAAAACAAATTTATTGTCAAAAATTAACGCATGCAATGTAGATAAATTAAATGTAGAAAAAAACTCATTCATAGTGATATATAAGATGCCTTAACGGGTCATGGAATATTAGATATATTATCTAATAGTCGCTGGATACTCAGCTGCTTTATTCTACATCATTGCGAGGGATGAAATAAACAAGCATAGTAGTAAAAATAAAATAACAATTCCATCAACACTTCTTTTTTTTTGTTTCATTTTTTGCAGAAATAAAGTTTACGATGAGGCGCATTGTAATCAGTTATAGATAAGAATCAAACACAATAATTTATTGGTTATAATCAATTTTTTTTATAAAACAGCATAAAATCATTTATAATTTTATGCTGCTCTTTAACGAGTATACGAGGAAGGTTTACGGTAAATAAAACTGTGTAATTAACGGCCAAACATACCGCCGCCACCGCCCATACCGCCTGGTGGCATCATACCTTGCATTGACCGCATCATTTTCTTCATGCCGCCTTTACCTGATACTTTTTTCATCATTTTTTGCATTTGCGTAAACTGTTTAAGCAACTTATTTACATCTTGAATTTGTGTACCTGAACCTGCTGCAATACGACGCTTACGAGAACCTTTAATAATATCAGGACGTTCACGCTCGCCTGGTGTCATTGAATTAATAATAGCTTCCATACGAATGGTTAGCTTATCATCCATTTGATCTTTGATCTTATCAGACATATTACCCATACCAGGTAATTTATCCATCATTCCCATCATGCCACCCATGCTTTTCATTTGCACAAGTTGGTCACGGAAATCTTCTAAACTAAAGCCTTTACCACTTTTAACTTTTTTCGCTAATTGTTCTGCTTTCTTTTTATCAACCTTTTGTTCAACTTCTTCTATTAGTGATAGAACATCGCCCATTCCTAATATGCGAGAAGCTATTCTATCTGGATGAAATGGCTCTAACGCTTCAATTTTCTCACCAACACCCATAAATTTAATAGGTTTGCCAGTAATATGACGAATAGATAACGCTGCACCTCCGCGAGCATCACCATCCGTTTTGGTTAAAATAACACCTGTTAATGGTAAGGCATCATTAAACGCTTTAGCCGTATTCGCTGCATCTTGCCCGGTCATTGCATCAACAGTAAATAATGTTTCAATTGGATTAATCGCCGCATGAAGTGCTTTGATTTCGTCCATCATGCTTTCATCTACATGTAAACGACCTGCCGTATCGACAATAACAACATCAAAAAAGTTTTTCTTAGCGTGATCTATCGCCGCATTAGCGATACTAATAGGTTTTTGTGTAATATCACTTGGAAAGAAGCCAACATTTATTTCTGTCGCTAATGTTTCAAGCTGTTTAATAGCTGCTGGGCGATATACATCGGCACTTACTACCAGTACTTTTTTCTTTTCACGTTCTGTTAAAAATTTTGCTAATTTAGCAACAGAGGTTGTTTTACCCGCACCTTGTAAACCAGCCATTAAAACAATAGCAGGTGGCGCCGCTTTTAAATTTAGGTTTTCATTAATGCCACCCATGGCAAGTTCAAGTTCTTTTTGAACAATTTTAACGAATACTTGCCCAGGCGTAAGGCTTTTAGAAACATCAACACCTACAGCTTGTTCTTTAACTTTAGCAACAAATTCTCTGATAACAGGTAACGCGACATCGGCTTCAAGTAAAGCCATGCGAACTTCGCGTAATGTATCTTTTATATTATCTTCGGTTAAGCGACCACGGCCACTAATATTTTTAAGGGTTTTACCCAATCGATCAGAAAGATTTTCAAACATGAATAACTCTAGTAGCGCTCTTTATAGCGAAAAATGTGAAAATTAATACTGCTATTATACCCGTGATTAAATCATTGTCGAGATCAGCATCATTTGCCTCTAATATAAGCCTACCTAGCCATTGAAAACTTCTCCATTGATAAAAGCGTGATATAATCTAACTTGTCGATTTCATCTTAATTTTCATGGCTATAATTATGGAACACCTATCGTATTTTATTAATAATTTTATTGACCTCAGTGCCGAAGCAAGCCCTTGGTTATTACTGGGCTTATTAATAGCAGGTTTAATGAAGGCTTGGGTACCAAGTGAAATATTAAGTAAACATCTCGGTAGAGGAAAATCAGCCGTAGTCAAAGCCGCCTTAATCGGTGCGCCATTACCTTTATGCTCTTGTGGCGTTATTCCTGTAGCGGCTGAATTAAGGCGCAGTGGTGCTTCAGCGCCAGCAACAGCGTCTTTTTTAGTAGCAACACCTGAAACGGGTATTGACTCGGTATCAGTATCTTATGCGCTACTCGGGCCTGTTTTTGCCATTTATCGCCCGTTGGCCGCAATCATGTCTGCTATTATTACCGGCTTACTGGTCGCAACAATTAAAGATGAAAAAATAAAAAAACCAACCACTGAAAATAAAAAGAACACAAGCTGCTGTACCAGCCTTGCGCAACCAGAGCCTGTAACCAAACCAATCACAAGCAGTTGCTGTAGTAGTAAAAAAATGGAGGCAAGTCTCACACCAACACCAAGCTCTTGCTGTTCAACACCTCCCTCTTCTTCCACTGTAGCAATAGATACGATTACTGAACCAGCAAAGCCTCTTATATCGAAGCGCTTTGTTGAGAAAACCAAAACTGGTGTTTATTATGCATCAACACAATTAATTGACGACATTATTATTTGGTTAGTTGTAGGACTTGTTTTTGCCACTATTATTCGTACTTTTTTACCCAACGAATTTTTACTTAGTTATGGCAGCGGTTTACCCGCAATGTTATTGATGATTGCGATATCAATTCCTATGTATATTTGTGCAACAGCTTCCACCCCTATTGCTGCAGGATTTATCATGGCAGGATTATCGCCCGGTACCGCATTAGTATTTATGATGGCAGGACCCGCTACTAATATATCCACTTTAGGTGTTATTAAAAGTGAAATGGGTAGCGCTGTTTTAATACGATATTTATTAGGTGTAGCTTTATCGGCTATTGGTTTTGCCCTGATACTCGATTATAGTTTGAGTTTTTTTG
The DNA here is from genome assembly GCF_018860915.1 of Colwellia sp. C2M11. GTDB lineage: Bacteria > Pseudomonadota > Gammaproteobacteria > Enterobacterales > Alteromonadaceae > Colwellia. Next base: position 37,872 of record NZ_JAHKQD010000010.1, on the reverse strand, counting down.
CGATTAGTATTACTGATCAAATGGCGCATTCACATGAAATGCTCCCACAATGGTTTGGTTTAACTTGTGCGGCATTAATCGCCTTATTAGCAATTAAACCACTACGAAAGTTAATATTTTAATTTTAATCTAAATCAAGCAAAGTAATAATTGTCATGGTAGTTAACGTTTTATCTGATAGAATTAATGAAGTTATATTTAGTGTCTTTAGGAGTTTAAATTAGTGGATTTTCAGGTTATTGGTTCAGGCTTGGCGTTTATCGCCTACTTGCTAGCCACTATGGCAATTATATCTCGCTTATTTCACCCTAACGGACCTAACATTGGACAAGTGTTAATCTTAGCAACAACAGCTATCACTATTCACTTGTTTAACGATAGTCAATTATTTTTTACCCAAAATGGTATTAACTTCAGTCTCCCTAATGTTATTTCTTTAGTAAGCCTAATTATTACTATCACCATTTCAATTGTCGCATTACGAGTAAAGGTAAATCTATTACTTCCTGTTATCTACGGTTTTGCAGGTATTTGGCAGCTTGTGAGAACTTTTATTCCTACCACTGAATCAATCCCATTAGTGGCGAATAAAGTTATTTTAATTAGCCATATAAGTATCGCTTTAATTGCTTATTGTATTTTAATTATTGCCACTTTATATGCCTTCCAAGTAACTTATATTAACTTTAAATTAAAAAGAAAAAACCTAACGGCAGTGGCGCATCTTCCTCCATTAATGCAAGTCGAAAAACAACTATTTACTATTTTAGTTGTTGGCGCAATCTGTTTATTCACCAGTGAGCTTATTGGTTTCATTTTTTTAGAGGGCTTTTTCGCGAAAGCAAATATACATAAAACAGTTCTATCTCTTCTAGCATTACTATTGTACTCAGTGATTTTAGTTGGCCACCATATACAAGGCTGGCGAGGTCATCGTATATTAGTACTTATGGTTACGGCTAGTACGTTATTAACTTTGTCATACTTCGGTAGTCGATTCGTTAAAGAGTTTCTGCTATCTTAATTTTTTACTAAATATTCTTATTATATTATTGAAGGACTTCCTTTTTGGATAACATATCAACTCAGATGCTATTTATTATTCTTGGCATACTGATCCTTATATCTGCTTATTTTTCTAGTTCAGAAACAGGTATGATGTCGCTCAACCGCTATAGACTAAGGCATCTTGAAAAAGAAAAACACAAAGGTGCTAAACGGGTCAGCGATCTTCTAAAACGCCCTGACAGACTGATTGGCTTAATTTTAATTGGCAATAACTTAGTCAATATAGCTGCATCAGCTATAGCAACAATTATAGCGTTAAGGTTATCGCATGAACTGGGGATATCAGAAGATATCAGTGTTTTAATAGCCACGGTTATCTTGACTTTAGTGGTCTTAATTTTTGCCGAAGTAACCCCTAAAACACTCGCAGCTTTATACCCAGAACAAATTGCTTTTCCTAGCTCAATATTTTTAACCTTACTATTAAAGTTATTGCTACCGCTGGTTGTCAGCGTTAATTGGATTACTAATGGCATATTAATGTTATTAGGTATCAGTTCAGAGCAACGAGAACAACACAGTTTAAGCAGTGAAGAGCTACGTACTGTAGTAAATGAATCTGGCGCATTATTACACGAACGAGATCAAAGCATGCTAATGAGCATACTCGATCTTGAAAAAGTAAGTGTTGACGACATAATGATCCCACGAAGTGAATTAGTTGGCATAGATGTTAATGAAGACTGGAAAAGAATTCAAAAGCAACTAACGCAGGCAAATCACACACGGGTATTATTATATCGTGACAATATAGATGATGTAGTTGGCTATATCCACGCCCGTGATGCATTAAAACTATTGTCAAAAAGCCAATACACTAAAGCAACCTTATTACGTGCTGTACGTGAGCTTTATTTTATTCCTGAGGGTACACCGCTAAATATCCAACTATTAAAATTTCAACATGCTAAAGAACGTTTAGGCTTGGTTGTTGATGAATATGGTGATATTCAGGGCTTAGTGACTTTAGAAGATATTCTGGAAGAAATTGTCGGTGACTTCACCACAACTCAAACGCCAACGCCAAGTGATGTAGTTACTTTACAACCTGACGGTAGTTACTTGGTAAAAGGTAATGCCAGTATACGAGACGTAAATAAAGAAATGTCATGGCAATTACCAACAGATGGCCCAAAAACACTTAATGGTATGATAATTGAGCATTTAGAAGATATTCCACAAAATAACATTAGCGTTCGTATTGCTGGCTATCCAATAGAAATAGTTGACGCTTCAGAAAATAGAATTAATACCGTAAGAGTAATGCCTGAATATTTCGTTGATGAAGAAATAGATGAAGAATAGCCAATCAAGCAATCTACTTTAAGTTTATCTTAAAGTAGATTGAATCTATCAACAGTTAAAAAAGTTAATCACAATGTTATCCACAAGCAACTTAATGAAAATAGCTTTCCACAATTTCTGTGGATAACAAGGTCAAAGCCTATTAATTACAGCTTTTAACTATTTCAACAAATTTTTAAGAAAAAAACACACTTTTTTAATAAAAATAAAAACGTCTAGCTTTAAGCCATATAAGTCGTGGTTTAGCTAAAAAAATTCATAAAAATAATAAAATGGCAAGGCTTTTAAACAAGGATTTTATTATTTTTATCTTCTAGAGAATAACTTCTCAACGTAAATATCCAGCAAGTGAAATACATCAATTATTGTTATTTAGCCAAAGAATAATCGCCATAGCCAGCCATGATTTAATTCTTCTTCACAACTTTTTAATTGAGAAGAATAACGGCGAGAACGATTGTCTACTTTACGAGCAACGCCCACTAACCACGACTTCTTTTTATAACTCTTACGCTTAAAACCACCCCAGCCTTCATGATAATTCAAGTATTGGTTATAGGCATCCCACTTTGAAACACCATTAATTTTTTGTGTTTTAAAAATAAACCACCCCATAAAATCAATCGCGTCTTCAAAATCATCACGATCAGCTCCTGAGTTATTCGTTTCTCTAGTATAATCATTCCATGTCATTGTTTTAGCTTGTGAGTAACCATAAGCAGTACTCACTCTACCCCAAGGGATGAAGCCAAGTAAATAGTCTCTAGGAGGTAAGGCATTATGTTTAAAAGAGCTTTCTTGGTACATCATACTCATAGGCACATGAATGGGCACGCCCCAACGTTCTCTCGCGTCTTTAGCGGCAAAATACCAATCACGATGCTCTCGAAAGATCTCGCAAATATTTTCAGGGTTTTGGGGAGGAGGTGTCGCACAACTTGACAACAACAATATACTAGCCAAAGTAATGCAAGAGAGTTTAGCAGTAAGCATAAAATATAAAGTGGCACTTAAACGTAAAAAATAATGAATACAATAGTGCCAGATTTTTAACTGTTTAGCATTATTAACCCACCCTTTTCAATATTAACAAATAAATTGAACTATATCGTAATAAGTCACTCTTACTTAATAGTAATGTTATTCCCTTAATGTTTTATAGTGTTTCATGTTTTTATGCATCTATTTTTATAGATGCATTTTTTTTGCCTGTCGATTACCTATCTTATCTAAATAACTATGCTCGGAGTACCACCTTAATACCAATCTCACTAGCTATGTGATCATTTCTACTTGCTAAAACCACCAACTACATCATTATTTATTTAATTATTAGAACAACTAGTCATTAAATAAATACCTTGTGTTTGGCAATTTTATCTACGTATAAAACGGTTCTCTTAATTAATAAGACTGGTATTAGCAAAGTATAAAAGTGAATGTTTACTAACCTTAGCTAGATTATTATTGCTATATTCACGCGCATTCTAATAAGAAAAACTAAGTATTAAGTTGTGTTAAAATAAGCCTAAATAGTTTGCTTTACTGAATAGCTACAATTAATTGACTAAAATGAAGTTATTAACGTTAATTAATTAAAGTTTCGCAATTACCGCTTTTATATTATCGACGAGCGCTTTATTTGTTAATTGTCCGCTTTCTACATCAAAATTATCATAAAAGTTTGGTACTGAAATAGCTCCTTTTAAATCGGCGGCAAAGTGAGGCGCTGAGCCCTGAGCTGCCGACAATACAGTTGCAGCGCCACCCGGTCCTGGTGATGTTGCCAACATAATAACCGGCTTATTTTGAAATAATTGCCTATTAATGCGAGACGTCCAATCAAAAAGGTTCTTATATGCGGCTGCATAAGAGCCATTATGTTCAGCAAAAGAGATAACAATAATATCTGCCTCTCCAAGCTTTTGATAAAAAGCTTTGGCAAGCATTGGTTGCCCTAATTCTTTTTCTCTATCCTCACTAAACAGAGGAATTTCATAATCATTTAGATCAAGTAGTTCTACTTGTGCTCCTTCAATTTGTTTAGCGGCGTAATTGGCTAACTGCTTATTAATAGAGTTTTTACTGGTTGTTGCTGCAAAGGCGAGTACTTTCATTGTTATTTCCTATCTTTTCTTTTATTGGATGGTTACACTTTATATTATTATCATTTGATGATTAATATTGTTTTTGTGGACATATTATTTCCAAATGGCGTTTAATTGATTCACGATTGACTCACATTAAAAATAATTTTTAGTTTAACAGGAACATATCATGGCAATTAAAAATAAATTATTCGACGGCATGGTTGTTTTTTTTCATGTAGTAAAGTCGGGCAGCTTTACCTTAGCCGCAGATATTACCGGTCACTCCACTTCTTACATTAGTAAAGAAGTTAATAAACTAGAAGCTCGTCTAGGTATTCGTTTGTTACATAGAACAACGCGATCATTGAGCTTAACGCAAGAAGGTGAATTATACTTTCAACTCTGCCAACAAATTATTGAAGATGCAGAGCAAGCAGAAAATGCCATTGTCGGTAATCAATCAGAGCCTAGCGGTAAACTTAGAATCAGCTGCCCAATTTCTTATGGTTTATCTAACCTTAGTCCAGTATTGAGCCAATTTACTGAAAAATATCAAAAAGTGCAGCTAGAATTGGAACTTAATGACAGAAAAGTTGACCTTATTTCTGATGGCTTTGATTTAGTCATAAGAGCCACAGTACAACTTGAAGACTCTAGCTTAATTAGCCGCAGAATTACTCAGTCAGAAGCTTTAGTATTAGCATCCCCAAATTACCTAGCTAAACACGGTATACCTGAGCACCCTTATGATTTAACACGACATAAAATAATCACCTACAGCAATTCAAAGCAGCCCAATATTTGGTTATTTCACGATAATAATGGCGCAGCAATTCAAGTAAATGTTGAAAGTCATGTACTAACCAATAATGCCTCATTAGAAATAGCCTTAGGTGTTGCTGGCCAAGGCATAATTCGCGTACCACGTTTTGCATTGAAAGATGAAATGGAAACCGGCACATTAGTTGAAGTTTTCTCTGATTGGCCTAAACCTTCAATCGGCGTTTACATGGTTTACCCAAGTAGAAAGCATATGTCAGCAAAAGTACGAAGTTTTATTAATTTTATTTTAGAAACATTAGGTGATTAGTAATAAAGCTAATGCTCGACCAAGTTAGAGCCAGCTCCCCTGTTATTTTACCTATAAACTATAACAGATGAAAAATGTTTAGTTTTTTCGTCAAACAAAATAAAAACAAAGGGTTGCTATAAGTTAAGCGCTATATTAAATTTCAACAATAAACATACTTAGAGTAAAATTAATGTTAAAAATTGATAAATTTATCTTGTTACTACTTATCGCTTTTAGCGCGATTGTTAATGCTGAAATCAGAAGTGTTCATTGCCCTTTAGGCTGCCCTAGTTTAGATATAGTAAATAACGATGTTGTCTTTAATCATACTTACGCGTTAAGCAATAATCCAAAAACAAAGTTTGCCGATTGGGTTGCTTATGAAGTCGATGTGGCTAACTTTGGTGATAGCCCTGGTCGAAACTGGGGCAATGATAAGTTAATTGACGATGATGAATCGTTAGAAGAGCTAGACTATAAAGGTGCATTTAAGTTATTAAAAACCGACCGAGGCCATCAAGCACCACTAGCAAGCTTTGCAGGACATAAAAACTGGACTGAGCTAAACTATCTATCCAATATCACTCCTCAAAAATCGGCTTTAAACCAAGGTGCTTGGGTCGCGTTAGAAATTGCCGTTCGTAATGCCGTAAGTTTTAGAAACTCGCTTTATGTGATCACAGGCACTTTATATTCAAAAGAAGAGCAGCCATTACCCGGCGCAGATGAATCACACATTATTCCATCTTCCTACTTTAAAATAATCTACGACTTAAAAGGTAATGCCGCGAGTTTCATCTTTGATCAAAACTTGCCAAGAAAAGCAGATTATTGCCAGCAAAAAACGAATAATAAAGCGCTACAAGCTGAAGTGCCGTTTGCCATTCCAAGCTTTACTGACTCAATAGAAATATTGAAAAGACTCGGCTGCTAGGGGTATACGAATTGATAAGTTAATAAGTTTCGAATATTAACGGGAGAAAAAGCAAGCTATCATTCTCCCGCTTAACATACGTTAATGACTTACCGTTTTTGAAAGTACATTAATGATAACAACGCCGGCTAAAATAAAACACATACCGATAATAGCCGGTAAATCGGGCACTTGTTTATATACAACTGCACTTATTGCTGTAATTAAAACAATTCCCATGCCAGCCCAAATAGCATAAGCGATACCAACAGGCACAGTTTTAAGCACTAAAGATAAAAAATAGAAAGCAACGACATATCCAATAACACATAGAGTACTGAACGTTGCATGAGTAAAATTATCTGACGCTTTAAGTGCTAATGTTGCGACAACTTCGGCACAAATCGCTATTGCCAAATACCAATATCCCATACTCAATCCTTCTATAAACATATTAAGCCTACTTCAGTAGCAAGCTATTAAACTACAATTGTCAAAATAAAGTTATCAAAAAAAATTAGCAAAGTACCAGCATTAAACGCCATATCTTTTTCAAGTATCATATAGACTTATCAATAAAAGACAAAGAGTTTAAAGTTATGGCTTTGGCTTAGAAATAAGCTTAATCCGATTTTTAAGATTAAATTCTACTATTTAAGCTACCTAGCCCCCCTGACGCCTCTCTTCTATTTAAAAAATCCGTAAATCGCTCTCTTTCATGATATAAAAAACAATAATAAATTTAACAAAATCTTTCAGTGGCAAAGTATTTGGTTATTTGTTACAAATGACATCAATAGTACAGTGCATAAAATTTACGCAGGATAATGTGTGAGTTATGTACTCTTAAATTATTATGTTTTGAGTATTTATGATTACAGTCGAAGCTAAAACTGTGTGAAGAAATTCAAGCAACGCTAGCGGTTAGTGCCTGCCGTTAAGTTTAGGTTTAGGTTTAGGTTTAGGTTTAGCCTTATTAGAATACACTTTGCTTACAGCAAAACCTTATGCCCTTGCTTTGCCATTATAAAATTCAAACCTAATTTATTATGTTGCTGTAATTGGCTTTGAACCACTGCACTCGCATCGACACCTTTTAATGTACTACTCTTTACATGACTAACAATCACTTTTGTACTTTTTAATATTGCCGGTTCATCAAGTAAAGTAGACAAGTTCATTAATTCTTTCATTAACCATTTAGGGGTTAAATGTCCATAAAGGTATTTGTCTGGGTGGTTATCAGGAAAAGATGCTTCTATTATGATGCCACGTAAATTTTTAGACTTAACTTGCTCTGCAAGATACTGCCAAACTTTTTCTATTTTATTTTCTTTTTCTAGTTCGTCTGGTCCCGTATCGCCAAAATACACCATAATATCTTTGTTATTTTCGATAATGAATGCAGTAGACTCAACGGGATGACTTAAGCTAAAGGCGGTAACTTTTAATGATGTATCTGCTATCTTAACATTTGTTGTTAAAGGTAAGTCGACCATTTGATATTTATTTAAGCTAGGTGGCTTACCTCGATTAGAAAAATTAGGCCACGCTTGCCAATTAAAATAAGAGCTAATAATCGCTTTATTAACCGAAGGTAATGCGTATATAGGCTTAGCATTATCATCAGGTGATACTACCAATAAGCCTGCAATATGATCTAAATGTCCATGACTTATCAAATATCCTGCAATATGGTTTCGTAAAATATTAATACTCGGTGCTAAGTTTTGTTCAGTATCAATTTTAATACCGCTAAAAGCATTTTGTTGTAGCGACTGTTCAATGCCATTTAATAAAGTCCCTGTATCAAGCGCAACATATTTATCGTCGGTTAAATCTCGAAGTAAAAAAGCACTTAAATTACCATCTCGTCCACCACCTGAATCTCCCAGTACAACAAGTTCAAAAACGGGTGCACTTCCAGTATCAAGCTCGCTAGCAAATAAATAAAAAGAACAACAAGTGATAAAGAGTAAAGCGAATGATTTTATAAGATTATACATAAAGGTTTTTGAATCGAATGACTTTACAAGAATTTTATTATTTCAAACATCTAATATTATGCAAGTTATTCTATTACTCTTTGTAATATTCCATCATCATTAAGCCACACAACAGAGCAACAACAAATTAACTTTACGAGCAATTTTTCTGAAAAATAATTAAGCTAATCCATACAAGTATATAGTTAATAGATGAAAGGGGAGTTCTTGCTTTTAAATAAACTTATTCTTTCTACAAATAAATTGAACTTTATCGTAAGAAGTGACTCTTATTTAACAGTAATGTTATTTCCTTAATGTTTTATTAGTGTTTCATGTTTTTTATGCATCTATTCTTATAGATGCATTTTTTTTGCCTGAAAATCAATGATTCCATTCTGGTAAAAATAATACTAAAAGTGATTTCTAACTTTTTAAATAAATTTATTCTTCTACAAATAAATTGAACTTTATCGTAAGAAGCGACTCTTATTTAACAGTAATGTTATTTCCTTAATGTTTTATTAGTGTTTCATGTTTTTTATGCATCTATTCTTATAGATGCATTTTTTTTGCCTGAAAATCAATGATTCTATTCTGGTAAAAATAATACTAAAAGTGATTTCTAACTTTTTAAATAAATTTATTCTTCTACAAATAAATTGAACTTTATCGTAAGAAGTGACTCTTATTTAACAGTAATGTTATTTCCCTTAGTTAGTGTTTCATGTTTTTTATGCATCTATTCTTATAGATGCATTTTTTTTGCCTGAGAATCAATGATTCTATTCTGGTAAAAATAACACTAAAAGTGATTTCTAACTTTTTAAATAAATTTATTCTTCTACAAATAAATTGAACTTTATCGTAAGAAGTGACTCTTATTTAACAGTAATGTTATTTCCCTTAGTTAGTGTTTCATGTTTTTTATGCATCTATTCTTATAGATGCATTTTTTTGCCTGGAAATCGATGACTCTATTCAGGTAACAACAACAGTGAATGTTATTTCTAGTTTTCTATTAGATAAGCTTCATGTTTTTATAAATTTATTTTAATAGAAACAGTTTATTAGCGTTTTACTAATGAGGATTTAGATAAGAAAAAAGCGTACTATTGCTAGTACGCTTTTGTTAGGTAATTGACTTAAGAGTATTAAATAACATTACTTATTTAAAACATTTATTTAAAGTAATTAACGAGGAAATCATCAAAACTTAAAGTATCACTTTCTTCAATAGCACGTTGTTTTTTATGTGATTGAGTTGCGCCATCAATAAAATATTGTTGTGAATAAAATTGATAATCACGAGCAATTGTTTCCTCACGGTATTTAGCTGCCAGAGTTAATGAATACTCAGTAAGACATTGCTCCCCCTCTACCATAAGAGATAAAATTTTGGCTGAAGGCGTTAATGTTGCATCATTAATTTTTGCCCTTTCTCTGATAATAGACTCTGAATACTGCGTTGTTTGATAAGCGCTGTCTAACAACAATGCCACCTTAGCCATATCATCAAAAAGCTCATTTCCCCATGTTGAAATAGATTTTAAGTGCACTTCTCCAGCACAATCTTGATCTGACAGCATTAATGTTGGATCACGACCTTTCAAGACCACATCATTCATATTATTTTCATAATGTTTTTGAGAGTCACAATCAAATTTATTATTTTCAATAAAAGCACAATAAGTGATAAAAATATCTAAAAAGTGTATTTGCTCCAGACTAATACCAGTATCAACAAACGGGTTTACATCAAGCGCTCTAACTTCAATATACTCAACTCCGCGTTCACGAAGTGCTTCGGAAGGTTTTTCTCCCGGTGCTATTATTTGTTTAGGGCGAATAGGGGCATATAATTCGTTTTCAATTTGTAAAATATTACTGTTCAACTGCTGATATTCGCCATCCACTTTTACGCCAATTTTGGCAAACTCTTCTGACTTTAATCCAATAGCATTTTGTACGCCATCAACATAATCATGCAGGTTATTATAACAAATTTGCAAACTAGACTGTTCACTACTTGTGTATCCTAGATCACTCATACGTAGCGATGTTGCATGTTCTAAATACAAAGCACCACTTGACGTTTTTTTAAAGGGTAACTGTGGCGTTTTTCCTTGTAAAAAAGATTCACAAATAGCGGGTGAAGAACCGTACAAGTAAGGAATTAACCAACAATAACGTTTATAGTTTCTTAAAATTGAAAAGTATTGCTCGGAAATGAAATCTTTCATTGGCATATGTTCATTTCTATTTTGAGCGGTACGTATTACTTCCCAGAACCCCTCTGAAAATGAAACATTAAAATGAATACCGGCAATCACTTGCATCATAGAGCCGTAACGGTTTTTTAACCCTTGACGGTAAACTGTTTTCATTTTGCCGATATTAGAATGACCATATTGTGCCAAAGGCACTTTATTAGCGTCGTCAACAAAACAAGGCATACTCATTGGCCACAGTAATTCACCATCAATATTATCAAAGGTATACTTTTGAATATCTTGTAATTGGGCGATAGCCATCTCAGGCGAGTGACTTACTGGTGTAATGAACTCTAGTAAGGTTTCTGAGTAATCAGTGGTTATTTCACCATGTGTTAATGCTGAGCCTAATTCATGATAGTGACCATGTTCAGACAATTTTCCTTCAGGCAATACTCTTAATGCTTCACGTTCAATACCACGACCAATGTCGGCGAGTGTTTTAAAGTTTTCGTTTTGATTGAAAACGTTAATATAGTCGTTCAAAGATAATGTCAAAATAATTCCTAACGATGGTAAATAAATTCACCTTATTTAATCCTCTATAAATAAGGTGTTTTTATTATTTTTCAAGTTAATATTAGATTTAAGCTAATCTATTGACCATTTTAAAGGGTCTTTAGTTAGCCAATTGTAGTTCTACAATGTCTAAATTCATTTTTTCTAACTGCGATCTAATAACTTGACCGTCGCCAACAACAATCCATTGCATCGGTTGGCTCAATTCTTTTGCAGCAATCTCGTTCAACTGTTTAAGTGTAATGGTGTTGATAATTTTATTTTGCTGTTCGCTATAGTTTTCAGGTAAATTAAATTGTAGTAACTGTCTTAAAAAACCACTTTTCTTTCCTGGTGTTTCGTAACTTAACGCTTCATTTTGTGAAATCGCTTGGCGCATGAAGTCAACTTCTTCACCTGTTAAACCATTCTCTTGATAATCAGCTAATTCTTTCTCAATTTCAACCATAGCATCAAAAGTATGCTCTTTTTTAACGCTAGCGCCTGCACTAAATAACCCTAACGTTTTTCCTGCCGTAAAATAACTTGATGCACCATAGGTGTAACCTTTATCTTCACGTAAGTTCAAGTTAATGCGACTATTAAATGCGCTACCTAATGGATAGTTCATTAATGTCGCTTTAAAGTGATCTCCTGTCGCATCATAAGTCATTGCTCTACGACTATAGCTGATAACTGACTGGCTGGCGCCTGGTAAGTCAACAAAGTAGATCTTATTCGGCGTTATTTCAGGGAATGACTCATATGAAGGGATTGTATAGTCAGCCCCTTTCCATGATTTTAAATAATCCAGTTTAGGTAGAATTTCTTTTTTACTGATATCACCAACAATAACCAAGCTCGCTTGCTTAGGTGAAAAATACTGTTGATAGAAGCCTTTAACATCAGCCAAAGTAATACCAGAAACTGTGCTTATAGTACCTTCATTTGATAAGCCTATACGGTTATTTTCGCCATAAGTTACCAACTTAGATGCTTTATTTGCTAAGTTGCGAGCATCTTTATTACCTTGCTCTAACCCCTGAATTAGCTGATTTTTAACTCGGTCAAAATCACTTTCTGCAAAAGCAGGGTTTCTCATCATATCAACCATTAACAGCAAAGTTGCATCAAGATTCTTGACCAAAGAATTAACTCTAATCGTTGTATTTCTTCCTGATGCGCTCACTGAAATATCACTACCTAGTTTGGCGAGTTCATTAGAGAGTTCTTCTTTAGTATAATTAGTAGTACCTTCATTCATTAAACTTGCAGTAAGCGAGGCAAGACCTGCTTTTTCTATAGGATCGAGTAAAGGTCCTCCTTCGATACTTAATAATAAACTTACCGTTGGCGTTTCATTATTTTCTGTTGCAATAATTTGTATGCCATTATCAAAACTATCACGCCACAATGTCGGTACTTCAATTTGCGGGTTAGTACCAGACTTTGGCATAACACTACGATCAAAGGTGCTGCTATTGCTCATGATAGGCGTATCAATTGGAGTAAGTGCTGGAGGAGTATTAATGTCAGGTAAAACAAAATTATCTGCTTTAGCGATTAACTCTTTTTGTTCATTAGGGTAAATGGATAATATAGCCGCGCCTTTATCCTTAATATAAGTTTGATAAACACGCATAACATCGGCTTTAGTCACTTTATTGTAACGAGCAACTTGCTGTTCAGAATAGTCAGCATTTCCTAAAACTGTTTGATAATGCGCTAACGTTGACACTTTACCTGAAACACTTTGTAAGGCATAAATAGTACCGGTTTCAATACTTACTTTCGTTTTGAGTAAATCTTCATCATTAACACCACGTTCTTCAAACTCAAGTAGAGTGTCGTTGATAACCTGTTCAATTTTAGCTAACGCCATGCCTTGCTGTGGATTTGGCAAAGCGTAAAAGCTCATTTGACAAGATAACTCCTTACAAGGGTGATTTGCCCCCGCTTGTACTGCAATACCAGATTTGACTAAGTTCTTATAAAGTAACGATGTGGGTCCATTACCTATAATATTTGCAAAAACATCTAAAGCAGCTTCATCTTCATGCATGCCATAAACCGTTGGAAAACTAATATAAAGTAAAGGCAAAGACACATTATCACTGAATGAGTAATAACGATCTTCAGCTAATGTTGTTAGTTGTTTTGGCATATTATCTACTTGAGGACCAGCTTTTAAGTCACCAAAATATTTTTTAATCCAAGCCAATGTTTGCACTTCATCTATATCACCGCCGATAGTTAACACGGCATTATTTGGACCATACCAGCGGCTAAAAAACTCTTTCAAATCGGTAACCGTGCCTCGATCAAGATCAGGTAAATAACCAATTACCGGCCAAGAATATGGATGCTCTCTTGGGTACATCATTTGATTAATCGTTTCGTTCAGCCGACCATAAGGGCGGTTATCAACATTTTGTCCACGTTCATTTTTGACGGTAGCACGTTGTATTTCAAACTTCTCTTCAGTGATAGTTTCTAATAAAAAACCCATGCGGTCTGACTCAAGCCAAAGCATTTTCTCTAATTGGTTTTTAGGTACTGTTTCGTAATAATTCGTTCTATCCGCATTAGTTGTTCCATTTAAACTACCACCACTTTGCGTAACAATTTTAAAATGCTGTTCATCAGCTACATTTTTTGAACCTTGAAACATCATATGTTCAAAAAAGTGAGCAAAACCTGATTTTCCAAGCTGTTCTCTTGCTGAACCGACATGATATGTAACATCAACGTGAACCAAAGGATCAGAGTCGTCTTGGTGTAAAATAACGGTTAAACCATTGTCTAATTTATATTTTTTAAACGGTATAACTAAACGTTCGTCGGTAGCAACGACATTCTCAACTAGTTCAACACCTGCAGGCAAGCTGACTTGTGCACCAATGTTAGCGGAATTTTGCTGAGAATTTCCTTGATTCGTACAGGCAAATAGTAAAGCACTAGCAACGGCAACAGCACTAATTTTAGAGATAAAATAAAACGTATTTTTCAAAATAACATCCGATATTGAGAGTAAAAATAGATTGATTGAATTATCATAGCAAATAATACCAACAAGTAGACTGATAAAATGTTTAAAGTTATTTCACAAACCAATGATTTTGTTGTCATAGCAAAAAATGCAGACGTGAATTTTCATGATGAAGGCATACCAGGTTCAGGGCTATTCTCAAAAGTAAAAGAATATATACTTGGCGAAGATAGCAGCCAAGAGCTCTACCCTATTCATCGGTTAGATAAGATGACTTCGGGTTTACTGGTGTTTGCAAAGAATAATATCAGTGCAAAAATCTTTGGTGAGTTGTTTGAAAAACACCAAGTAGAAAAGTATTACCTTGCTATTAGCGATACTAAACCAACTAAAAAACAGGGGCTGATCAAAGGAGATATGGCAAAAAGTCGTAGAGGCATGTTTAAGCTTATGAGAACGCAGAAAAACCCTGCGATTACACAGTTTTTTTCTTATAGTATGGAAAACAAACAGCGTCTATATTTACTAAAACCTCACTCAGGTAAAACACACCAACTACGGGTAGCATTAAGTAGTATTGGCGCTCCAATTATTGGCGACCCGTTATATAGTACAAATTCGAAAACTCACTCAAAAGTACCTGCTGATAGAGGTTATCTACACGCCTATGCTTTACGGTTTGAGTTTTTAGGTGAACCTTATGAGTTTATTTTTCCACCTGATGAAGGCGATTTTTTTCAAGCAGGTTGTTTAACTGATATGCTAGAGCAGCTAAATAAACCTTGGTTGTTAAATTGGCCTAAGCTGTAACCTAAAAAAAAGCCATCATTTACGCCATACCTAATCTAACAACAATATGCAGTAATCGGGTATGGCGCTAACTCTCTATAATAAAGCCATTTATAAAGAATGAAAAAATACAATAGCAATAGCACTTGGGCAAACAAATTTAGTGTACCACGGCCAAATTTTCCAAAAGAAGCTATGTTCAACCATGTCATTCCCTTGCTTTAGTTCTTTCAGTATTTGATTACGTTGCCAAATCCAACCAACAAAAACACAACACAACATAGCAATTAATGGTTGTCCGTATACTGTTGAAATAGAAATAACTAAACCAAAAAGCTCATCAAAATTTAATATGATAATTGTACTTAGTATAAATATCCCTAATCCTACTAATGCCGTTGCTTTCTTGCGTTCTACATTATGACGTTCAACAGCAAAAGATACTGGCCCTTCTAACATTGAAATAGAAGACGTTAACGCTGCAATAGACATTAAAACAAAGAAACCAAGAGCAACAAATAAACCAATACTGCCCATACTATTGAACAATGTTGGCAGCACATCGAACACTAAATTAGGACCCGAAATTAAGCTTCCATCGTCACTAAAAATAGCAACACCTTGATATTGTGCGACATACATAGAAGGGATAATTAACAAGCCTGCAAGGAAGGCGATAGAAACATCAATTAACGTTACTTGCGCTCCAAGTGAAACTAGGTTTTCTGTTTTAGAAATATAAGAGCCATATATAATCATGACACTCGTTCCTAGCGATAAAGAAAAGAAAGCTTGGCCAAGTGCGCTAATTAACAAATCAGGCTCGAAAACTCGCGAAATATCAGGCTGTAAATAAGCAGCGAAGCCCTCTTCTGCGCCTTCTAAAGTAAAGACATAGATAATCAATAAAACTAGTAATCCAATAAGCATTGGCATTAATCTTTTTGACCATTTCTCGATACCTTCTTCAACACCACGGCTGATAATGGCCACCGTAAGTAACATAAACAAACCAGTAAAGACTAAATTACGCATAATTGATTGTGATGTTAACCAACTTGATGTTTCGTTAAGCCCTAACATTGATGTGATTGGCTCAATTGCATACGACATCATCCAACCGGCAAGAATGCCATAAAAACTCAAAATAAGTGCAGCACAAACAATACCGCCAAAACCAACAACAAACGCAAAACGTTTTTGCCACAGTGCGCGAGACATTTTCTGCATGGACGTAACCGCATTGGCTTGCCCATAACGGCCAATTAATAATTCAGCCATAAATGCTGGATATGCTAAACTAAATGCAAGAACCAAGTACACTAAAACAAAAGCTGCGCCACCATTACTTGCTGTTTGTGTTGGGAACCCCCAGATGTTACCTAGTCCGACAGCTGACCCAGCTGCAGCTAAAATAAAACCTAAGCGTGAGCTAAAACCACCTCTTAATTTATCCATTACTAACTCTCATTTTTATTATTTTCATTTATTAACTCACGGTTATTTTCTTCTACAATTCATTTTTCTACAAAGTCATTCACTTTATAGTTTGATGCTTATTTCACGCAACAACATAATCTACTTAAAAGCGATCAAGAAAAGTAGTCTTATAATATATAGTTTTTTTCATCAATGTAACTATGAAGTTATATCTATAGTTCAACAGTAGACTTATTTTCCTCATCATTAAATAAATCGCCAAAAACTGTAGAACATTGCTAGAATATTAATTAAACAAGTTATTTACTGTTACGGGAATTCTGCTTTGAAATATTTATCAATCGCGATTAACTTTTCCTTTTTTATATTTTGTATCTCAACCACTTACATCCATGTATCAGCAGCTGAAACACATTCCATTGAAAAAACACTTCCTTTAACCGATTACTTTAGCCAAACATGGAGTACCCATGATGGGCTCCCACACAATGGAATTAACGCTATATCTCAAACGACTGATGGCTACCTTTGGGTGGCCACCTGGGAAGGATTAGCTCGATTCAATGGCAGAGAATTCAAAGTATTTACGCGTGGCTCTGCCATTGGGTTACCCGATTCATCAATAAAAAGCCTAACCTCTACGCCCGAGGGTAAATTATTAGTTGCAGGTGCTCGTGGTGGCTTATCAGAGCGCTATAATAACCAATGGGCAGCAGCCTCTTTAGCAACTACTATGATTAACCACGCCATTTACGATCACAATGGCAATATCTGGTTAGCCCTAGAAGGAAAAGGCGTTATTTACCGTAATATAAGCTCTCAACAAGATACAGTTATTATTGATAATATACGCGCCTATAAAATAGTTGAAGATAATAAAGGTACTATTTGGGTAGCAACCAATAAAGGTATATTTTCAGTTAACAATCAAAGCATTGTTCGCCATTTTGATGAACAATATGGTTTACCTAACTCTCCCACCGACGATATTCTTTTAACCCATGACAACAAACTTATCGTAGCGACCAAGCAAGGAGCTTATAAACAAGTTAACGGTATTTTTGAACTATTACACCCTCAACTGGCTAATGAAAGAATTAGCAGCTTACTGCAAGATAAAGCTCACAATATTTGGTTAGGAACTGATAACCACGGAATATTTAGACTCCATAACAATAACTTGGAACAATTAAATGATCAAAGTGGTTTACCCAATAATAGAATATCCGCACTTTACCAAGATAGAGAGCAGAGTATATGGATTGGTACAAGTAGTGGTTTGTTTCGCTTACGAGAAGCACCATTTATTACCTTAACGACGAAGCAAGGCTTATCAGGGAATTACGTACGCAGCGTTTTATCTCATTCAGATGGCAGTATATGGGTTGGTAACAGCAAAGGCTTAAATAAAATTGTTAACGAGCAAGTTACCTCTATTAACGTCAACCAAAACAGAAGCCTTTCCGTTTTAAGTTTAGCAGAAACACCACAGCAAGAAGTTTTAGTAGGCACATACAATCAAGGGCTATTTACCACTTCAAATAATCAACTTGAAGAATTATTAACCGTCAAAACAGGCCTACCAAGCAATGAGATCAGAAGTATCTTAGTTGATTCAGCTAATAACCTTTGGGTCGGAACAGCTTCTGGCTTAGCAAAAATATCACCTGACAATACGTTAGAGATATTTAACAAACAAAGTGGCCTACCGGCCAGCTTTATAATGACCCTTGCTGAAGATGAGTTTGGTAAAGTATGGATTGGCACCGGTGATGGTATAGCTTCTTACGATAAAGGTGCAATACAAACTTATAGATTGAATGATAAATTTGATGCGGAATATGCTTTTGGTTTTTATGTTGAACAAAACACTCTATGGATGGCAACCGATCGAGGCCTTATTTATATTAATTTAACAACCAATGAAATGAAGGCCGTCAATAAAGAAAACGGTTTGCCCGTAGATAAAATATTTCAAATAGTTATCGATGAAAGCAATACGTTTTGGTTAACGAGTAACCGAGGCATTATTAGTGTTACCAGAGAAGAAATTGATAGTATTATTCACGGCAAGAGTAAGTCCGTCGATTTTAAATTATTTGCGGAGGGTGTTGGCCTACTTAGCTCACAAGCTAATGGGGGATCAACACCTGCCGCCACGCTTCATAAAGATGGCAGTGTTTGGGTTGCTACCTCAAAAGGCGTTAGCCATATTAATAATGAAAGATTACAACGAATGGCAGAAAAAGTCATTCCTGTAGTTATTGAGCAATTCGAAGTCGATGGAAAATCTTACCCTATACAGCCCACAATAATATTACCTAAAGGCGCATCTCGCATCACAATTCATTATGCAGGTTTAGGTTATTTAATGTCTAAACATATTGAATATCAAACCCAGCTGATTGGTTTTGATAAAACATGGCAAAATAAAAATAATAAAACATTCACCGAATTTACAAATTTAGAGCCCGGTGACTATACTTTTAAAATGCGAGCAAAGTATCCTAGTGGTCAATGGCAAGAGCATTTAGCGACTATTAATTTCACCATTACCCCGCTTTATTGGCAAACAACCTCTTTTAGATTATTTATTGTCATCATTGTTTGCTTCACCTTATTTATGCTTTATCGCTACCGAATTATCACCATCAAACGTAGTCAAGAACAATTAAAACAACTTATTGAGCAGCAAACACTTGAGATAAAAAAACAGGCAGAATTATTTTCTTATCAAGCTAATCATGATCAGCTCACGGGATTGTTTAATCGTCGTGCATTTGATGAATGGTGTAATAATGATTTTGAGAAAGCAAAATTAGCACAGCAACCATTAACAGTAGCGATAATAGATATTGATCACTTCAAAGATGTTAACGATAAGTACTCACATTTTATTGGTGACCAAGTAATTAAAAAGGTTGCTGACATTCTACAAACGGTTATTCAAACTAGTTCAGCACAAATAAAATTAGCACGTTGGGGTGGCGAAGAGTTCACATTATTAATTAACAACAATGTTAAAAAATCTTATGATTTATGTGATTTACTCAGAGTATCAATAAAGAATTATGATTTTTCAAGTATCGCAGAAAACCTTAATATTACAATAAGTATAGGATTAACTGATAATAGTGAAGTCAGTGAGTACGATAAAATGCTTAATCAAGCGGATCAGGCACTATATTTTGCTAAACATAATGGGCGTAATCAAGCCAGAATTTACCAAAGCCAAGACAGTGATAATAACAAAAGAGTAGATAAACGTATCACTCAAGTGATACGGACAAAATCAAGGGGAGATGATAGCTAGTTAGCGATAAGACGACGATATTAAACATATTAATATCGTCGTTTAGATAGAGGCTATTATTAGTCTGTTTCTGGGCGCATATGCGGGAACAAAATAACATCTTTAATTGTTGGTGAATCAGTAAATAACATAACCAATCGATCAATACCGATACCTTCACCTGCTGTTGGCGGTAAACCGTACTCTAACGCATTGATATAATCGGCATCGTAATGCATCGCTTCATCATCGCCAGCATCTTTTTCAGCTACTTGCTTTTGGAAACGTTCAGCTTGGTCTTCCGCATCATTAAGCTCTGAGAAACCATTCGCTAACTCACGACCACCAACAAAAAACTCAAAACGGTCAGTAATGAATGGGTTTTTATCATTACGGCGTGCAAGTGGTGACACTTCCCATGGGTATTCTGTGATAAACGTTGGTTGGTCTAATAAATGCTCTGCTACTTCTTCAAAGATTTCACAAATATATTTACCTGGCCCCCATACTTTAGAAGCACTACTTTCTTTAACACCAACCGCTTTTGCCATTGCTTTTATTGCGTCGAAGTTGTTTTCTGGATCACGTAATGCCGCTTCATCTAATTGATCAGCGCCATGATGATTTTTACCATAAGTTAAAATTGCATCAACCATAGATAAACGAGCAAAAGGTTTACCAAAGTCATAGAATTTTTCTTCAACTACTTCGCCATCACTATTTTTAACCGTATTACGAATTGTAGTAGTACCTAAAACGTCCTGTGCAATGGTACGTAACATTTCTTCGGTAATATTCATTAGATCATGGTAATCAGCGTAGGCTTGGTAGAATTCAATCATGGTAAATTCTGGGTTATGACGCGTTGAAATACCTTCATTACGGAAACTACGGTTAATTTCAAATACACGATCAAAGCCACCAACAACTAAACGTTTTAAGTTAAGCTCTGGTGCTATACGTAAGTACATATCCAGATCAAAGGTATTATGATGAGTCATAAATGGTTTAGCTGTTGCACCGCCAGGGATAATTTGTAGCATTGGCGTTTCAACTTCCATAAAATCACGTTGTGTTAAAAAGTTGCGAATACCAGCCACAATTTTTGAACGAACTTTAAACGTATTACGTGTATCTTCATTAATAATTAAATCAATGTAACGTTGACGATATTTAGTCTCTTGATCAGATAAACCATGAAATTTCTCTGGTAATGGACGTAAAGACTTAGTTAATAATGAGTATTCATCCATATTCACGTAAAGGTCACCCTTACCTGATTTATGTAAAATACCTTTGATACCAACGATATCGCCAATATCTAATGAACCCCATTTTTCTCTAATTTCTTTTTGTACCGTTTTTTCAGCATAACCTTGAATACGACCTGACGAGTCTTGGATTACTAAAAATGGTCCGCGTTTTGCCATTACTCTACCAGCAATAGCATAGGTAACTTGTAGCGCTTCAAGTTCTTCTTTTGTTTTTTCACCGTGTTCAGCTTGAATATCTGCAGCTAAATGTTCACGATTAAAATCGTTAGGAAAACCATTTGCTGAACAATTAGAGCGAATTTTTTCAAGCTTTACACGACGTTCAGCAATCAACTTGTTTTCATCTTGTGCTGCAGGTGCATTATTTGCTTGACTGGCTTTAGTGGCTTTATCTGTCATTATGTTTCTCAAAGTTATCTTTAGTTTTTCAATGTGTTGAATGGATTATTTAAAGATTAATCCTACAAACCAGACTTCAAACTGGCTTCTAAGAATCTGTCTAAATCACCATCTAATACGGCCTGGGTGTTTCTATTCTCAACACCCGTTCTTAAATCTTTAATCCGGCTATCATCTAGTACGTAAGAGCGAATTTGACTACCCCAACCTATATCTGACTTACCATCTTCTAACTCTTGTTTACCTTCATTTTGCTTTTGCATTTCCATTTCATACAATTTTGCTTTAAGAAGCTTCATCGCCGTGGCACGGTTTTTATGCTGAGAACGGTCTGCCTGACACGCAACTACAGCCCCCGTCGGTTCATGAGTAATACGAATAGCTGAATCAGTTTTGTTTACATGCTGACCACCTGCGCCAGAAGCACGAAAAGTATCAATACGCAGGTCTGCAGGGTTAATATCAATTTCAATATTGTCATCTATTTCAGGATAAATAAACGCTGAAGCAAATGAAGTATGACGTCGACCTGATGAATCAAATGGTGATTTTCGCACTAAGCGATGTACACCAGTTTCAGTTCGTAACCAGCCAAAAGCATATTCACCCGTGTATTTAATAGTGCAACCTTTAATACCCGCAACATCACCGCCAGTCACTTCAATAACTTCGGTTTTATAACCATGCGCTTCACCCCAACGTAAATACATGCGCATTAGCATTTCAGCCCAATCTTGCGCTTCTGTACCGCCAGATCCCGATTGAATATCTAAATAACAATTGTTAGCGTCTTGTTCACCACAAAACATGCGGCGAAATTCTAGCTTTTGTAAAATAGTATCTAGCGTATTAGCTTCGGCTTGAGCATCATCAAAGGTTTCTTGATCTTCTTCTTCAATCGCAAGCTCAAGTAAACCTTCTATATCATCACAACCCGTTTCTAATTCAACAATGGTATTAACCACTTCTTCTAGTGAGCTGCGCTCTTTACCTAATGCTTGTGCCCGTTCAGGCTCATTCCAAACATCAGGTAATTCTAATTCTCGTGAAACTTCAACTAGGCGCTCAGCTTTAACATCGTAGTCAAAGGTACCCCCGAAGTAAGTCAGCACGTTCACGGATTTCTTTTAATTTATTTATTATTGGGTTAACTTCAAACATAAGTCTTCGAATAGAATCCTTCAAGCTAAATAAGCATTAATATACAGCTGATAATAACGAGCTAAACAGCAAAAAATAGTGGCGCATTATAGCGCAAAAATATGAGTAAATAAACGACTAAGAATCAGTGATTTTTGACTTCGCGTTAAAGTAATTAATGTCTAGGATTCAGCAACGGTAAGGTGTTCAACCATCAACTGTACTGTTCGTTTACCACGAAACTCATTAACATCTAATCGATAAGCTAAATGTACTTGTTTTGCCTTAGGATTTGGCCAAGCTTTAAGATCAACATTAAAGGCGATTCCATCAATCACCACACCTGCTTTTTCAAGCACTAGTTTAAGGTGTTTTTCCCCAACAATACGCTGTTGTATTAAGGAAAATACGCCATCGAATAATGGCTCTGGAAAGTTTTGGCCCCATGGTCCTGCGTCTCTTAATTGCTCAGCAAAGCTTAAGGTGATGTGATTAGTGTCTAATTCGCCATCAGATAAAATGATACTTTGTAAGTCTTCTGCTTTGAGCCATTGGCTTGCTAACTCGTTAAACACCTTTTGAAATTTTTCAAAGTTTTTCAAGTTAATTGATAAGCCGGCAGCCATAGCATGACCACCAAATTTCAAAATTAAGCCTGGATTTTGACTATCGATATGTTCTAACAAATCGCGTATATGTAAGCCAGGGATAGAACGAGCCGATCCCTTAATTTCTTGGCCTTCTGATTGACGTTGTTCATCGTCTTTGCCTTTTGCAAAGACGATACAAGGACGATGGTATTTTTCCTTTAAACGCCCAGCAACAATACCAATAACACCTTGATGCCAGTCTTGTTGATACAGTGCTATCGCACTGGGTAAGTTATGTTCATCAAAGCTTAATGATTTAAAAACGCTTTCAGCTTCTATCTGCATGCCTTGTTCTATTTCTCTTCGTGCTTTATTCAAGTCATCTAACTCTACGGCCATCGCTCTAGCACTAATTAAATCAGGAGCAAGTAAGCAATTAATCCCATAAGACATATCATCTAAGCGACCGGCTGCATTTATTCTTGGCCCTAGCGCAAAACCAAAATCTGACGCAACTAAACGCTGTTGGTTTTTATTGGCTATTTCAATTAATGCTTGAATACCAGGGCGAGTTTGTCCTGCACGTATGCGTTTTAGGCCTTGCTCGACTAAGATTCGATTATTGCCATCAAGTGAAACAACGTCAGCGACTGTACCCAAAGCAACTAAATCAAGTAATTGAGCAATATTGGGTTCATTAATATTTTGCTTTGCAAAATAGTTTTTTTCGCGAAGATAACTGCGTAAAGCTAGCATTACATAGAAAGCGACCCCTACGCCAGCGAGCGATTTACTTGGAAATGGGCAATTAGGTTGATTAGGATTAACAATGGCATCGGCTTTTGGTAACTCATGGCCAGGTAAATGATGATCCGTAACAATCACTTGTAAGCCAAGCTCTTTTGCACGATTAACACCGGCAACACAGCTAATGCCATTATCAACGGTCACTAGCATTTCTGCCCCCTGGCTTGCCGCAATATCGACTATTTCAGGCGTTAACCCATAACCATATTCAAATCGATTAGGCACTAAAAATGAATGATTGCTGCTCCCCATAGAAGATAAAGCAACCATCATTAAGGCCGTACTCGTTGCTCCATCAGCATCAAAATCACCAACAATAATAATATTAGTGTTATCGAGTAGAGCCTGATAGAGCAATGCACTAGCATCGTCTAACCCCTTTAAGGCATAGCTAGTCCCTTCAACAGCACTCAATCCTTCTAAATTTGCTACTTTTAAGTCTAATTGTTTTGCTGTTTGAACACCTCGACAAGCATAAATTTGTTTAATAATAGGCGGCAAGCTATTAGGGAGGTGATCGTCACTAAAATGCTCGCGGCGAATTATTTTTTTCATACTTTATAGGTCTTAATTGTTTATTTAAAATTTAAATTATATGCTTTCTAATAATTTTAATAATTGTTTTGGCTCTTGGTAACCTGGTACTAACATGCCATTTGATAAAACTAATGCTGGTGTACCATTAACGCCAATTTGACGACCAAAATTTAACTGTTCTTCAATAGGTTTATCACAAACACGATAAGCAACACTACCGGTATTTTTTCCACGAGTCATGGCTGCTTTTGGATCTTCATTACACCAAACCGAACGTAAATCTTTAAATCCTTGAGAATAGTTTCCTGCTTGATCTTTAATACCTGCACGAGGAAAAGCTAAATAACGAAAAGTAATACCAAGATCGTTATATTCAGCCATCTGTTTGTGCATTTTACGGCAATAACCACAGCTAATATCAGTAAAAGCTGATACAACATATTTTTCATCTTTTGCTTTAAAAACAATCATATCATCTTTAAATTTGTCAACGCCATCAAGGCGAACTTTAGCTAAACTCGCTTCAGATAAGTCTGTTACTTTAGAAACTAAACTGTAAACTTTACCTTGAATAAAGTAATCACCATCGTAACTAGAATAAAAGACACCTTGATCACTCATAAGCAAAGCGATACCTGGTACAGGTGTTTTTTCAACTTTATTAATAGTTAAACCTAACTTTGCTTTGATTTTTGCCTTTAGCACATTAACATTTAATTTTGCTGACGCTGGTTCAACATTTTTTACAACATGATTTGATTCAGATGCGTCATGTGCTTCGGCCATTTGATTCACTGAGAAAAAGCCAACTGCGACTGCAGTAACTACACCACCAATAATAAACAACTTGTTAAACATACTTTATTTCCTAAATTTATTTCGATTAATAATGAAACTAAGTGCAGTAATTTTTTACTCACTTAATACTACGCAGATAAGCAGACCGCTTTGTTGCCAATGAAATTACAGCCGATAGTGTAACTTTGCAAACAATAAATTGAATTGTACTAAATGCTTTTGTTAAGATCATGGCAATTTATACCAAATGAAATAATTAATAAACTACTTCATTTAGTATTACATCTATTCTTACACTTTAGGCAAACTAATATGAAAATTGGCTTATTCTATGGCTCAAGTACATGTTATACCGAAATAGCAGCTGAAAAAATTCAAGAAACCATAGGCGCTGATTTAGTTGAATTACATAATATTAAAGATGTACCGTTAGCACATTGTCTTGATTACAACTTTATTATATTGGGCATTTCCACATGGGATTATGGCGAACTTCAAGAAGATTGGGAATCTATTTGGCTAGATATTAATGCTATTGATTTGAGTGGCAAAGTTGTTGCGTTATATGGCATGGGAGACCAAATAGGTTATACCGAGTGGTTTCAAGATGCGTTAGGCATGTTACATGAACAAGTAATTGCTCAAGGAGCAACATTAATCGGTTATTGGCCTAACCAAGGCTACGAATTTTCAGCATCAAAAGCACTCACTGAAGATAGTCAACATTTTGTTGGTTTAGCACTTGATGAAGATAATCAGTACGATCTCAGTGAACATCGAATTCAACAATGGTGTGAGCAAATTTTAGAAGAATATAGTGAAAGCTAGTTTTAATATAGATGGTTATTGCTTATGAGATAAAGTAGTTACAGACATCATGAAAACCTCTATAATAACGCAATAGTAATATCCATCTAAAATTAGTGAAAAATCATTTATGTTTGAGCAATTTGATCTCGACTCAGAATTATTAGCCAATGTGAAAGCATTAGGTTACAAAAAACCTACCTCTATTCAAGACTTAGTCATACCACAAGCAATGACAGGTAAAGATATACTTGCTTCTGCACCGACAGGAACAGGTAAAACAGCTGCATTTTTGCTTCCTATTGCTCAGCACCTACTTGATTACCCTCGTACTAAACCTGGTTTTCCTCGAGTATTAATTTTAACGCCTACACGCGAATTAGCCATTCAAATAGGTGAAGATAGTGAAAACCTGACTAAATTATCTAAAATAAAAACAGGCGTTATCACTGGTGGAGTAAATTATGGTAGCCATAATGATATTTTAAACAGCACAACCGATATTTTAGTTGCAACACCTGGACGATTGTTAGAATACATAGAGAATGAGCAGTTTGATGCGCGAGAAATTGAAATATTAGTCCTTGATGAAGCCGATCGCATGTTAGATTTAGGTTTTAGCGAAGCCATAAATCGCATAGTAGGTGAAGCTCGTTGGCGTAAACAAACCATGCTTTTTTCAGCAACATTAGAAAGTACAGGTGTTATTCGTTTTGCAAAAGAAGTATTAACAGAGCCTGAGTTTTTAGAAGCAACGCCTTCGCGTAAAGAAAAAGCTAAAATACATCAATGGATACATCTTGCAGACAATGCATCGCATAAACTAGATTTGTTAGTAAATACATTAAAACAGGAAGGTGTTAACCGAACGGTTGTTTTTGCTAATAAAAGAGAAACAGTTCAGTATTTATCAGGCAAATTATATGCGGAAGAATTACCTTGTGTATGGCTTGAAGGAAAAATGCCACAAGACAAGCGCAATCAAGCAATTGAACGTTTTAAAAATGGTGAGGTAAAAGTACTGGTAGCAACAGACGTTGCCGCTCGAGGGTTAGATATTGATGATATCACCCATGTTATTAACTTTGATATGCCACGCCAAGTCGATATTTATGTCCATCGTATTGGCCGTACAGGAAGAGCCGGCTCAAAAGGTACGGCTATTTCATTAATAGAAGCTCATGATATGGGAGTTGTCGGCAAAATTGAGCGTTATCAAAATGAACGTCTTCAACGAAGAATTATTAATGAGCTTCGTCCAAAAAATAAAGAGGCTAAAGTTGCTAGCAAAAAAGCTAAAGTAAAACGTACAACTTCACAGAAAAAAGCTAAAGCTAAAAAACAGAGCAAGAAAAAAGCCAAAAAAAGCAAATCTAAAAATTAAAAATTATGCGTTAATAATTGTTTAGCCTTTTGTAACGTAACGCATGTGTGATTTCTTTAACGATGAATAATGACCTAAATGAATCACACAACACACATTGCGAGCAGACTAAAAGTAGTTGCCTTTATCGGGATTGAAAATGACCCAAAAAGATAATAAAAATAAGCTTACCGACACTTTTATCAGTTATCGTAGGACGATCAAAGCCCTTATTAGTCGTATTGTTAAACCTGATGATATTGATGACATAGTACAAGAAACCTTTGTACGTAGCTACGAAGCAAATATGAAGCAAGAAATAAAGTATGCTCGTAGTTATATGCTTAAAACAGCTAAAAACATTGCCTATAACCATAATGCGAAATGGGACAATAAATATAATGATTCAATAGAGAGCTTTGTTGAACTTCCTCTAGAGTTGAGTAGTAATCACTTTGAAGACGACTACGAATCTAAAGAACGATTTTTATCTTTTTGTCGAGCTACAGAGCAATTATCAGGCACTGTACGTAAATGCTTTATTTTAAAGAAAGTGTATGGGCTTAGCCAAAAAGAAATAGCCCAGTACTTACAGTTAAGTGAAAGTACCGTTGAAAAGCACGTCGCTAAAGGTTTATTAAAAAGTTTTCAATATATGGAACAAAGGCATCATAAAGAAGGTCAAACTTCAGTAATTAAAAATATTAAAAAAGCAAAAGTACAAATGTAGCAACTAATACTAGCCAATAAACTAAAAATATCGAAGAATAATCGAGTAACGCAATGAGTAATGTAAGCCAGTTTCACACTAAAGAAGACATCCAGGCACAGGCGTGCCTTTGGATTAGTCGTATGGATCGTGGCTTATCACTATCTGAACAAAAAGAATTAGTTTTTTGGTGCGAGCAAAATACTGCACATCTCAATGCGTTATTGGAAATGGCTTCTTATTGGGATGATGTTTCTGTTCTTAATGAATTAAGTGATTTATTTCCACTAGATAAGCTTAAAAAAATTCGTCATCATTTCTCTGCTATCGTGTTAGCTGCCAGTGTTGCTATTGTTTCTATACTTTCAGTTAATGCCTTTGTTGATAAATCATTTATACCTTTCATTCCTTCACTAAACGAGCAATCATTAACACAAATACAAATATTAAAAACCAATATAGGTGAACAGAACAGCTTCACTATGAATGATGGTACTCACATTCAATTAAATACCAATACGATTGTTCATGTATCTTACACCCCATCATCACGCCAGTTAACATTAATGCAAGGGGAAGCAAGGTTTGATATAGCTAAAGATAAATCACGTCCCTTCACTGTAACCTCGGGGGATAAATCATTCACCGCATTAGGGACTATATTTAATGTACAAAAAAATAGTCATAGTGATATTGAATTGATGGTAACTGAAGGTAGAGTTTTAATTACTAAAGCAACAGAAACACTTGAAGTAATAAGGCATACTCTGTTGACAACAGATGAAAACACAAACCAAACAGAACTCCCTGGGATATTGGTAAGTTCAGGCGAAAAAGCCACAATAACCAAACAGCCTGATATGCCTATTGAACAAGTATCACTTGATCAGATACAACGTGATTTAGCTTGGCAGCAAGGTATGCTCATTTTTAATGGTGAATCATTATCTAATGCACTCGCTGAAGTAAGCCGATACACAGAAACTCATTTTAAAATATCTGATCCGACAATTGCTGATATTAAAGTCTCTGGGTATTTTAAAGCTAATGATGTAGAAGGCTTATTAGCATCACTGAAAAGTAATTTTAATATTAGTTATTCAAAGGCTGCTAATAGTACAATTTTACTTGCGCTTAATGAATGATCTACCTACGTAAAATATAGATTCTAATCTCCCTGCCATTTTATAAAAATATGCTTTCATTGTTTACTAGCTATTTCTCACCATTTAGCTTAATTTAAATAATTAAAATTAATTTATAAAACCATAGAGGATTTCTTCTGCTCACTTGTTTATTAATACTGCACTGTTGGCGAGATAAATTTCGTCTGTTCCAACTTTCAGCTAAGCTAAAACCGTTATTAAAATATTTCATTAGCGTGAATATAGTTCTAGTAACGCTCAGTGCAAATGCTGCTAGTTTGATGCGCTATGATATTAACAAACAACGAGCTGATAAAGCCCTAATTGCATTTGCCCAAAAATCAAATCAAACCATTATATTCTCGTTTGATTTAGCCAAGCAGTATCAAGCAAATGAGTTAAAAGGCTATTTCTCAGTAAGCTCTGGTCTCAAAAAATTATTACAAGACTCTGGCTTAATTGCTGTTGTTAATAACTCTGGTCAACTTAGCATTCAAGTTGATAAACACTATAGAGGAATTACAACAATGAAAAATAACAAAGTAAAATTAGCACTAATCCCTATGATATTGGGTGCTGCTAGCCAAACTGCTCTAGCCCAAGAAACAGCTCAAATAGATGAGACTAGTGTAGAGAAAATATCTATTATTGGTAGTCGTGTTGCAGGACGATCAGCTGATGATTTACCTGTACCTGTTGACATTCTTTCAGCAGAAGCTCTTGCTAATACAGGACAAACAGAAGTAGGTAGAATGCTACAAGCGATTGCACCTTCTTTTAACTTTTCAAGCTCTGCTATCAGTGATGGCACAGATGCACTTCGTCCGGCAACTTTACGTGGCTTAGGACCTGATCAAACCCTAGTTCTTGTCAACGGAAAACGACGCCATCAAGCAAGTTTAATACATATAAATACTTCTGTTGGTCGTGGCACAGCCGGTACAGATATGAATGCGATTCCAGCTTCATCAATTAAACGGATAGAAGTACTTAGAGATGGTGCTGCTGCACAATATGGCTCTGATGCAATAGCAGGTGTTATTAATATTGTTCTAAATGATGCGAGTGATGGTGGTAAAGCAGCTGTTTCTTATGGTGAATATTCAGAAGGTGATGGTGAAACCACAAATGTGGATATTTCAAAGGGATTTGCTTTGGGAGATAATGGGTATTTAAATACTACCTTGAATTTTCGAGATCGCGGCTATACGAACAGAGCTGGTTTACATGGTTCATGCCAATTTACTGGCTGTACTGACATAGGCGATGGCACCATGCTACTAGGAGATCCTCGTGAGGCAACAGCGACACGTAATACTTTTAGAATTGGCGATGCAGACTCAAATCAATTTGGTTTAACCGTTAACACTGGTTATGAGCTAGGTAATGGCGAATTATATGGTTTTATTACTTACTCAAAACGTGACAATGAATCAGCCGCTTTCTTTCGCCATAATGCAAATACTGATGGTAATGCACCATTGCTAGATGGCGATGCCACTGTACCAATGGGCTTTTTACCTAAAATAAATTCAGATATTAAAGATATTTCTTATAACTTTGGCTACCAAACTGAATTTGATAATGGTGCTTCATTAGATTTGTCTTATACCTATGGCCAAAACAATATTGACTATACAACAAGTGATTCTATCAATTCATCTTTTGCTAATGCTT
The DNA here is from genome assembly GCF_018860915.1 of Colwellia sp. C2M11. Lineage (GTDB taxonomy): Bacteria > Pseudomonadota > Gammaproteobacteria > Enterobacterales > Alteromonadaceae > Colwellia. The sequence continues at coordinate 6,912 of NZ_JAHKQD010000010.1, read as the reverse complement.
TACAATATAATGCTGACGGTTCATACGCTGATATCACACCTGATGAAATACGTAATTCAGTACCTAGAGAAGCATTTGCTTATGGTTTAGAGCTTGCGTTATCAACAATAAATATTGATTATACTCAAGACTTCGATTTGTTTTCATTAGCAATGGGCGCTGAGATTCGTACTGATACTTATAAAATAACACCTGGTGATGAATATTCATATCGAGACTACGATACGGTATTAGGCCAAAGTTTATTTGCAACAGATACTGGCGCAGGTATTCAAGGGTTTGGAGGTATTGGAGCAATATCTGCAGTGGATGAAACACGTAATGTTGTTTCATTTTATGTAGATACTGAAATGGAAGTCACTGAAAATTTAATCGTAAGTGGTGCTGTACGTTACGATGACTACGATGGTTTTGGAGATAGCAGCAACTTCAAACTTGCTGCTAATTGGTCTTTAACTGAAGATGTTGCCATCCGTGGTGCTATGAGCACAGGCTTCCGTGCCCCATCAATGCAACAGTTATATTTTAATAACATCAGTACACAATTTAAAACTAATCCAGATGATCCTACGGGTGATCAAATTGCCGTCCAGGTTGGTACATTCCGTAATGATTCAACGTTAGCACAAGCAATTGGCATTCCTGAGTTAAAAGAAGAAGAATCAACAAACCTAAGTCTTGGTACTGTTATTCGACTTGCTGATAGCATTAATTTAACTATCGATTGGTATTCAATTGATATTGATGATCGTATTGTCCTAAGCAACTCACTAGGCCAAGGTTTATCTTCAGCATTAGATTCAGCCTTATTAGCTGCTGGTGCTGGTGGAGGTCAATTCTTTCTTAATGGTGCTGATACCGAAACATCAGGTATTGATATAATAGCCACTTGGAATGGTGAAATGTTAGGCGGTGATTTAGATTTAACTTTCGCAGCTAACTTTACAGAAACTGATGTTGTTAAAATATTTGCACCTGCCAATAGTGGTTTAGGCGATGTTTCACCTGATAAAATATTTTCAGAGCAAGATATATCAATTATCGAAGAGTGGCAGCCACAAGATCGTATCAGTTTAAGTGGTTTATATAGAGTGGGAGACTTTACTGTAAACTTAGCTTTTAATCGTTATGGTGAATACACAGTAACGGATGGTGGCCAACAAACTTATGGTGCTGAAGTGTTAACTGATTTACGTGTAAGTTACCAAATGAATGAGAATATTTCTTTCAATATTGGCGGCAATAATTTATTTGATGTTTACCCTGATAAAAATGAAATTGGTAACTCACGTACAGGTACTATTGTTGATGCAAGTGGTAATGTGATCGTTAATAGCCCTGGCGTATTTACATATTCTAGACGTTCTGCACCATTTGGATTTAATGGCGCATTCTATTATGCTGGTGTTGAATATAAATTTTAAGACAGTATGCTAAAGTATAAAAATAAAAAAAACCTGAATTAATTCAGGTTTTTTTATTTATAACATTAATAGTAGTTATAATTATTTTCTACGTCTATTATTACTATTGCGACCTCTTAATGCTTTATCTCGCGCTTTTTTCTTGCTTTCAGGTCTTTTAGGAGTACTAACCTTAGTTAAATCAGGCTCATATCCTGGTAACCATTGCTGTAATAATCTATCATCAATTACTTTTTCAATCGCGGTTAATAACCATTCTTCACTTGGTGAAACTAACGAAAGTGCTAAACCACTTTTACCAGCTCTACCTGTACGACCAATACGATGTACGTAATCTTCAGCAACATAAGGTAACTCATAATTTACTACATAGCCCAAATCAGCTATATCAATACCACGAGCAGCAACATCAGTAGCAACCAGAGCGCGTGTTTTTCCTTCTTTAAACTCTAATAGTGCTTTATCTCGCGCACCTTGTGATTTATCACCATGGAGTGATTTAGCTTTAATACCATCTTTACAAAGCTCTTTTGCAAGCTCATCTGCTGTTTGCTTAGTTCGTGTAAAAATAAGAACTTGTTTCCAATTCCTAGAGCCAATTAAATAAGAAAGTAATTCACGCTTTCGATCTGCATCAACAGTATAGACTAACTGCTCAACACTATCGGCCACTTCCGTTTTTTCATCAATAGTGATCACTTGAGGATCTTTTAATAATAATTTACTAAATTTATATAAAGAATCATCAAACGTGGCAGAAAATAACAACGTCTGTCTTTTTTCTGGTACTTGCTGCATGATGCGATCAATTTCGGCTTTAAAACCAAGATCTAATATTCTATCAGCTTCATCAAAAACTAAAACAGACAACGCTTCCAAGCTTATATGCTTATTAAATAATAAATCCAGTAATCGTCCAGGTGTTGCAACCAAAACATCAACACCTTCAGCAAGCTTACTCACTTGCGGCTTGATACTTACCCCACCAAAGACCGCTACCACTTTAATATCAGTATTAACACTATACTGATTAAAGTTCGTATAAATCTGTTGAACTAGTTCCCGAGTTGGCGCAAGCACCAGAACAGATAATGCTCTAGTTCTGTTGGGAGTAACAAGAAGATTATTGAGTATTGGTAACGCAAAAGCAGCAGTTTTACCTGTACCTGTTTTTGCCCTAGCCATAACATCATTACCCGCTAAAATAAGAGGTATTGCTTTTACTTGAATATCAGTTGCCTGTGTATACTCAAGTGCTTTAAGGTTTTCTTGTAAGGAATTTATGAGTGGAATACTAGAGAATTTCATATCAATTTACATAACAAAATAAGAAGGTCAGTTTATCAGATTTTTCTCCTGATATAGGTAAAACTCAAAAAAGAAAATTGCGGCTTTTAAAATTATTACCCACTTTATAGATAGCTACCTTTTTTATAGCTTACATCTATCAAGGTACAGCATAAAAAAATAAGTTTATTAATGTTCATATAAAACTTTAATCTCCTTAACCTGATGCGATGGTTTCCTCGATATTAGTTCGCATAACAAATCATTAAACCGTAAGCAATAACAACACATTACATACAACTACAAAGTTAAGCTCGTAACCTTTATGCATGCTCATTCGAATTAAAATTTTTTGTAGTATTTAATTTACCTGTGTAACACATTAATAAAATTGACATATTTATTTAATATAAAGATCATTATTATGCACCTATTTTGTCACACTTCAACCGCATGCTTACCCGCATTATAAATACTAAAAATGTTATTAAGGGAAAGCTATGTTCAACTCAAATAAAAAAAGTCTTATTGCTTTAGCTATATCATCAGCGTTGACACTCAATGTAGTTGCTGAGGAAGCAGAAAATGACACAACAATAGAAGAAGTCACTGTCGTTGCTAAAAAATTATCGCATGCTAACCATGAAGTCGATGTAAAAATGACACAACAACAATCGAGCATAACAAGCGTATTAGCACTAATGGACAACTTGCCTGGTATCAGTATCAATGAAGGTGATGCTTTTGGTGGTGACGATTGGTCTACTTCTATTACTATGCGAGGTTTTAGTATTGATGGTAATCAACAACAATTAGGTATGACTATTGACGGTATACCTAATGGTGGATCTAATTATGGTGGTGGTGCAAAAGCAAACCGTTATCTTGATTCAGAGAATATGGAAACCATTCAAGTTTCACAAGGTACTTCAGATATTTCTTCAGCATCATTAGATGCATTAGGTGGAACATTTAATTTTATTAGTGCTATGCCTGCATTTGAAAAAACCAGTAAATTTGCATTTACCACGGGTGATCATGATGCTAAAAGGTACTTTGCTCGCCACGATACAGGGTTATTATTTGATAATACGTATGCCTACGCAAGCTATTCATCAACATCCACTAGTCGTTGGGTAGGTGAAGGCTCAAACGGCGGAATGACAAGAGAGCATGCTGAATTCAAATTTATTACTGAATTAAATAAATTAAGTATTACTGGCCGTTTATCTTATGATGATGCAAATGAAGATAACTATAACTCAGTCAGTAAAGCGCAATTTGAACAAACACCTGATTGGGATCAATTAACCTGGAACTGGACAGGCGTCCCTCACTTTGACCAAATGTTTGCTGAAGGATGGTCAACCCTAAGAGAAAATACATTAGGTTATGTCAAGTTTGAATATAGCATATCACCCAGTATGCATTTTAAAATAACACCTTATTTACACAAAAATGAAGGGCGCGGAGACTGGATTCCTCCTTACTTAGTGGCTGCAGTTGATGTTGATGGTAACCCTACTTCAGAAGGTGGTACCATTGCTGGGCAATATGGGTTTACTGATCAGTTAGGTAATCCACTAGCACCGGCAGATGGCTGCACTGATAATTTATCATGGCCTTGGGACTCAGGTGCTGGCTTAGCACCATCTTGTTACGATACAAACGCCATTCCTGTTATGTCATATCGCCATACACACTATGAAAAAACTCGTATCGGTATGACCGCAAACTTTGATTGGTCTATTGGCATTAACGATATTTCAATGGGGTTGTGGACTGAATCAGCTGACCGTGATGAATCTCGTGATTGGCATAAAGTCATCGATGCTCGTATTTATCATCATTTTGATGAAACGCCTTATTGGACACAATATAGTAATAACTTCCAAACAGACACCTTAAAACTGTACCTTCAAGATACCTTAAACTTTGGCGATCTAACAGTTAACTTAGGCGTTCAAAAATACTTTGTAGACGTTGAAAAATACGACAATTTTGCTAATGGTATCACCGGAAAAGTAAACAGTGATTCAGATGTTTTATTTAGTACTGGTGTTGTTTATCAAATCAATAATAACATGGAAGTCTTTGCCGGATTTAGCGAAAACTTCTCTGCAATTAAAGATGGTGTTTTAGAGCGCGATGCTTCAACACTTGATGAAATAGAGCCAGAAACAGCAGAAAATATTGATGTGGGTATTCGATATAATAATGACAACTTAGATTTTTCTGCAACTTACTATTCAATATCCTTCGATAACCGCATAACGTTTATTGCACCTGGAAGTGATACGTCTGGTATTGATTACAGCATAGGAACTAATGGCACTTATTTGAATGTAGGTGGCATAGACTCTACTGGTTTTGAATTAAGTGCTAGTTATCGTTTTAACGAAAATTGGGATATATATTCATCATACACTAACAATGACTCAACTTACGTAGGTAATGCTCCAGGATTTGAATCAGGCACCAAGGTGATTGATTCTGTCGATGATATGTTCGTTTTCTCGACTAACTACACTCTAGAAAGCTTTCGCGCAGGTCTTTCAGCTAAATATACCGGTGAACGCGGTGATGCCGACGCCTACACCGTTGTCGACTTCAATGCTGGCTACACAGCAAGTATTGATAGTAATGTTTTTAAATCATTTGATTTAGCTTTTGTTGTAAACAACTTAACCGATGAAAGCTATTTATCTACCGGTACAGGCAATGGTACGACTTTCTTTATTGGTGCGCCACGTACTGCATCAATGACATTTACCGTCAGTTTCTAATTGTAACGAATAGAAGTCATATCTAATAAGAACCAAACAAATCATATTTGTTTGGTTCTCTTTTTTCAATCTACTTAAATTGGCGACACTAATGTCTAAATATCTATTTATCATATTACTTTTTGTACACATAGCTTCCATAGCTAATGAAAAGACTTCAGCTCATACAGCTAATTCAAAAGTCACTACCCCAAAAAACTTAATACTAGTGACTATAGATGGCTTACGTTGGCAAGAAGTATTCGGTGGTGCTGACAATAACTTATTACATAATGATAAGTTTGTGCGCGAGTCGAGTCACACAAAACAGACGTTTTGGCATGATAATGAAGAGCAACGTCGTCAACTGCTTATGCCCTTTTTTTGGAATACAATTGCCAAAAAAGGCGCTGTTATAGGTAATAGAAAACTCGATTCAAAAATGTCGGTTTCAAATAACTGGCATTTTTCTTATCCTGGCTACAGTGAAATATTTACAGGCATTGCCGACCCCAAGATTAACAGCAACAAGAAAGTACCCAACCCGCATATATCATTTATTGAATGGCTCAATAACCAACCATCCTTTGGTAATAAACTTGCTGTATTTGGCAGCTGGGACGTATTCCCTGCTATTTTCAATGTTGAACGTAGTAAAATGTACGTCAATGCAGGTTTTATGTCTGCACAAGGGAAGCCGCTATCTGCTGAAATGACGCTAATCAATGCCATGCAAAAAGAAATCCCTAGCCCTTGGCACAACGTAAGATTAGACAGTTTTACCTACCGTATTGCTAAAGATTACTTATTAACTCAAAAACCGAGAGTTATGGCTATTTCATTCGGTGAAACAGATGACTTCGCTCATGATGGCCATTACGACAGTTATTTAAGTTCAGCTCACCAAACAGATAAATTTATTGAAGACTTATGGCACACCATTCAAACAACACCTGAATATAAAAATAATACTGTGTTGTTAATTACCACAGACCATGGTCGAGGAAGTAATGCCAATAACTGGCAACATCATGCATCAAAAGATGCTATTAAAAGCTATATGAAAAATTTAGCTGCTTTCCCAGAAGGAATTATAGGCTCTGAAAACATTTGGTTTGCGGCAATAGGTTCCGGTATAAAAGCCAAAGGACAGCTCGTGACACAAAACGAAATTAAGCAAAATCAAATAGCCGCAACTGCCTTAACATTATTAGGTGAAGATCCTCAAAAATTCAATCCTAAAATTGGCCCTATAATTAAAGAAATATTCTAATGATAAATTTAATTTACTGCCAGACAGCAAAAAGCCCGTCACTTTAGTAACGGGCTTCCGTTTATATAATAGGTATCGAAGTTTAGCAATAGCCTTCGCTCACATGGGCTTAACAAGCATGGGTCACACTACCTTGGGAGTGATACCAATGGAAATACTGAAG
>NZ_JAHKQD010000055.1 GCF_018860915.1 Colwellia sp. C2M11 | reverse complement strand
CTTCACAGAAAAGCCCTTGCTATTCGCTAGTAGTTAGCGTTTAATAAAACTCATTAAACGGTGATCTTCCTACAGAGGACTTTCACCTCATTAGTTCATGCCCATGCTGGGCGTACCAAGGCAATGGTTCGGAATTTTAAAAGCCCCGGCTTCGCCTCCACTTTTAAAATCCGCACATTGTGGCGTTAGGTGTTTCTCAGGTTTGGAGTTCAAATGGGATTTAAGTTTTGGTTCGTTAGAGCATTAAAAGTATTTCTTGGAGTAGCAGCCTTACTTTTTATAGTTGAGTTGCTTAAACAGCATTCAGTTCAAGAAGCATTAATTTTTGCTTGTACTTGGTCATTGATTACAACAGCAGTGTTTATATGTTCAAGACTATATCAATCACGTAAAGGTGTAGAGTGTGCTTTGTGCAATGATATTCCAGACAAAAGTGATAAAAACACCTAACAAGAAATCAACAAGGTGATTGCTCCTCCCCCGATAAAACGGACACCAAAATCTAACTAAAGAAGAGGTGTCTCATGCCAAAGTACAACAATCCAAGACGAGCTTGGAAATATTCAAATGAATTCGTCAGATATACGAAAAAATGACGTTTGGAATAACCTACCACAGTCCACTTTGAGTTTAAACCAGCCCTATAAGTGAGAAGAACATGCTGGCCAATATTGACTTAAATATGCTCATGAATTTGCAAAGGCTTAATGTCTGCTTATGGCTAAAAGTTTACTGTTGGATCATTAATTCCGTATATTTGTATCCTGTTAATTCTTTAATCACCTTCGTCACATAAATCAAAAGGCCAACCAGCATTAACATTGATGGTATGGCAATAACGGGATAGCTCATTAATGTCATATGACCAAGCTCTTCATTAAACATAACCGTACCAGCAGGGCTTTTAACAAGCCATTTTGCCAGCAAGTAATTCATAATTGACGAAAAAACAAAGGTTAATGCCAATAAATGATTGGCAAATGCCATCCTAGTAACAAATTCATTCATTTTCCCTAAGTCATTTAATTTGTTATAGACCATATTTACATCAATTATAGATTCATTTAACAGTATTTTTGCGATTAAAGGCTTGCCATATATACCAGAGAAAACTACAAACACTGCAATTAACCCAGGAATAGAAGCCTCTTTAATGGCTAACCACTCAACACTCAATTCAAATAGTGCAATACCACCTGTTAACAAAACACTAAAAAAGCCAAACACTGATATAAAGTTGGTTTCTTTCGTTCTTACATAATCATAGATGGCATAACCTATGGGAAATGATAGTGCGACAATCAACCCAAGCACCACACCTAAATATTCAGGTCCTGAAAACTTCATTAATAACCACGAAGGCAACGCAACATTAAATATTATTTCCAATAAAGGTTTGTTTTTAGGTTTTTCTGAACTCATTAATCAGTCTCTCTTTATTTATTGTCTGTTCTTTCTAAGCTATAGCTTTAAGTTTCTGAATTGACATAATAAAATACTTATGAATTAACACAAAGAATTCATTATTATTTAAATGTAAGAATTCATACACTAGGTTGCAATGAGTTTGCTGGTATTAAGGAATTTAAGAGTAAATATACTTGTTTTCGGGGGAGTAGCCCTTTGCTCCAAGAGTAAAGTGTTATGTGAGCAACACTAATTGCGGCTTCAGTTTCCGTGACTGTAGAAAATGAAACGTTTTATGTATGCTCACCGGCTGGAGATTATAAGAAACACCACGAAAGCAAAAATTTTGTGGTGTTTTTTCGTCATAAATTAAGAGCGCTATTGACGTTTAAAAGCGGTATTTATTGGTAAGTTTAATGCTTCAGCAATACCTTTCCATGAAACATATTTAAAATTGGTACTTTCTCGTTTTACACCTGATTTAGTCGATGACCCTTTTGGTGGCTTATTATCACCGTCTTGCATAACTAAAACACCTTGGCTAAATTCTTTGCCAAAATTAGCATTTACTACCATCATGCCATCAGTTTCATCTGCGCCATCAATATCGCCATCGCCGACAGTAAATGAATTAATGTATTCATAAGGTGCCATTCGATTAAATAACGCAATGGTATTATCACCTTGGCTTGAAGCAAGTAAATAGCCTTTACCGTTGCCACCATCATAAATGGTTAAACCTTCAACATCGGCGATAAGGTGGTCATTACCGTAGTCATTATCTTTACTGGTATCGAGCTTACAAATATATTCGTCTTCGGCGTCACTCCATTTGCGACTGTAAGGCACGCCATAAGCATTTACTTTAGAAATAAGTTGCCATTTTTGGCTATTAGCAACGTCACTAAGGCTTACTTTCCAAATACCCACATCTTCTTGGGCAAGGAATAGGGCATTATTGTCAATATCTGCAACCATACCTTCTAAATGAGGATGTTCGCCATCTTCCTCTGAACAAGGAGTCCATAGGCTATTATCAGGTAATAGAAATTTCTCAGGAAAATCTAAGTTTGCTATATTTTTATAACTGATCGTGCCGTTACCATTATCGAAAACTTCCAATTGGGCAACACGGGTTTCACTATTTTGGGTAACAAAAGCCATGGTTTTATCGGTTTTAGCTGTCGCTAAACCATAAGCCGTGTTGCCTTTATTAACTTTTTTTTGATTTTTAGTGAAAATTAAAGGTGCTGTTGGCGCTGTTACATAAGTGAGTAACTTATCAGCATTAACATCAATAGTATAAATAGCCAATTTGTCTAAACCACGATCAGACAGTAAAACTAAATCGACACTTTTACCATCTAAATTAAAGTCATAAACAATCTCAACATTGTTAAGTCTGCCAGCTTTATTTTTACATTTTTTCACCGAACTTTCACACGGTGGAGCAGGTTCAGGTTTAATAAATTGTAAAAGTTCGCCTTGCATGTTGTAAACATCAATACCACCTTTTTTCAGGGCAGTAACAACTAGACTTTTACTTTTATCTGTTGGATGAACCCAAATGGCCGGATCATCAACATCAGTAAAGTTACCTTGAGCATCGCTATAATGTGAGCGTGTTTCTAAGGCTGGTACAACAGTGGTAATATGCTTGGCAGGTTGCGCAACGCTGATAATCGAGGTGGTTATTAAAGTTAAAGCCATTGGTATTAAAGTAATTGATTTCATTTTGTGTACTCCTAATTATTAACTGTTAATAAGTGTACCTAATGCGTTATAAAGTGAAGATGAACCTAAGATTAACTTTTATTAATAAAGATGAATTGTAATGTAAGGTGTTGTTTTATAGTGATTAAAAAAGTTTTGGCAATATGGTACTGTAGGTAGTAATGGAGCATTAAGCTTAGCCTACGTAGCTGCAGGGAGTATTACTAGCGGAAGCTGGCGGAAAAGCGAACAATATTTTTGCAGGCGAAAACTATTTTAAATTATGGAACCCAGTTATTGCTGCAAGTGGTGTTGATGATGATTTAGTCGCTATCATTAACAATAATTAATGTTACGTAAATATTGCCTTTAATAAGAGGAAGGTAAACTGTTACTATTCCAATCAGAGGACAATATTATGAAACGTTTAAACGCACTAATCTCATTCACTTTAGCTACTTTAATTACAGCCGGAACAATCTCATCTAGTTGGGCTAGCTCAGATAAAGAAGAGTTAGCAGTAGCTAAATCGATAATTGACAAGTCAGGTATTACGGCCCAAAAAGTTATTAGAAAAGTTCAACAAGAATATAATGGCGTTATTTATAGTTATGATCTTGATGACGATAAAAACAATGTATATTTTCACGAAATTAAATTGATAGATATTGAAGCCGATAAAAAAATAAAATTGATTATTTCTATTCAAACTGGTGAAGTGGTTGAAAAAGAATGGAATCGCCTATTTTCATGGTTCTTCGAAGATGATCGTATTGTTACCGCTAAAAAGTTAGCAACAATGAAATACTCTATTCTGGATGCTATTGACGCGATAAAACTTGATGAATCTGCATTATTACAAGAAATAGAAGTCGAAGATAAACAAGGTGTATTATTTTTTGAGCTAGAAACAATTGACAATGATGGCGAAAAAGATTGGCTGGTAGATGCTAATAATAATCAAATCATTCCTGTATTTAAGAAGTAGGTTTAGAGCATGAAATTACTGGTTATTGAAGATGATAAGACAACCCTTGAATATATTAAAAAAGGTTTTGTTGAACAAGGAAATATAGTTGATACCGCAGAAAACGGACCTGACGGTCTTTTCTTTGCAACAAGTAATAGTTATGACCTTGTTGTACTTGACCGTATGTTGCCGAAAATGGATGGTTTAGCATTATTATCGGCAATGCGTGCGGCTAATATCAAGACACCAGTAATTATTTTAAGTGCATTAGGTCACGTAGATGAGAGAATTAAAGGTTTGCAGGCGGGAGGTGATGATTATTTAACTAAACCATTCTCTTTTCAAGAATTGTATATTCGAGCAAGTATTCTGGTTGAACGCCATCGTACATCATCACATAAAAATGGGCTTGCAACAGAGCTTACCATTGATAATTTAGTAATGGACTTGGTAGGTCATAAAGTCGTTAGAGATGGTAAAGAGCTAACGATACAGCCTAAGGAGTTTCAATTATTACGCTATTTACTAGAGCACCAAGGTCAGGTGATTTCAAGAACATTATTATTTGAATCAGTTTGGGATTATCATTTTGATCCTAAGACCAATGTAATAGATGTTCATGTAGCAAAGTTAAGAAAAAAACTGGAAGAAAACGGTCAGCCTCAACTTATACATACTGTTCGAGGAGCCGGGTATGTGGTTAGAACGATTTAAAGTTTTTACCCGAACCTCGATTTGGCGCTTCACCTTAATTTTTACCCTTATTGTATTACTTATTTGTTCAAGTATTTTGGCGCTGGTTTATCAATTTACCGTGGGTGAACAAAAGCGTCAAATAGCAACACAAGTCACCATTGCCGCACAAGGATTTTCAGACCTTTCTCATAGTCCAAGTATGACTAAAGCCGACTTTCAAACAGCGATACAACAGCGAATTGATAGAAGTGGTGCAATTATTTTGGTATTAAAAAATGATGATAATGTTATTGGTAACTTAAGCAGTTTGCCAAAAAATTTAGCAAAATTCCCATCGTTACAACACTTTCCAATAGCTGTTGTGAATCACTTAGGTGAAACAACCGTTGAAATAGTATTAGGTACCAATTTAGAGACACGATTTGGTAGTTTATCAATAGCATTATTTGATAATAACTATCAGGTTCTTGAAAGCCGTTTTATAACGGCAAGCGTTGGCGCTTTACTATTTGCCTTGATCGTTACACTTATTTCAGGTTTTTTATTAAACCAGCGAGTACTCTCAAGAGTGAAACAGATAGGCGAACTGACTGCTAATGTAAAAGCGGGACGGTTAAAATCAAGACTGCCTATCAGTAGCAAACAAGATGAATTTGACATGATTGCCGATCAAATCAATCAAATGTTAGATGAGATTGATGATTTAATTAATTCAGTCGCACAAGTAACAGACAATGTAGCTCATGACTTACGTACACCGTTATCTCGCATTCGTATTTCTGTTGAAGATAGCTTAACAGCATTTGATGAAAACAGCGCAGATGCACAATGGCGTATAGCACTGTTAGACGAAATAGATCAGATAATAGACACATTTAATGCCATGTTAGAATTATCACGATTAGAAAAAGGTGTCCCAAAAAGTACATTTAAGACTGTAAATATTGAAACACTTTGTGAAGATGTTATCGACTTAGCGACGCCACTTGCCGAAGAAAAAAATCAAAAACTGACATTGAATATAACAATAGATGAGGAATCTTCTTTATCAAGGCTTAAAGGGGAGCCAAACCTTTTATTTCGCGCTATTTTTAATGTTGTCGATAATGCCATTAAATATACCCAAGCAGCAGGAAATATTGCGTTAACATGCCATATTTCATCACAACAAACTGACATTGTTGTTTGTGATAATGGACCTGGAATTGCTAAAGAGCATTATGACGCGGTGTTTAGGCGACTTTACCAAGTAGACTCTAGCCGCCAAGGGGATGGTTTTGGTTTAGGGCTTCCTATTGTTAAAGCCATTGTTGAACTTCATGGAGGTTCTATATCTATGTCGTCGTCTAATCCTGGGTTAACGGTTTCTATTACACTTAAGCATTAAATCACTATGCAATGAATAAGTTATTTTAAACTCATGCATTCTAAACTAATACATTATAAACCCAGGCCTAAAGAAATATTGAGATCAAAGGAGAAAACCAATGACCTCAAAACCTATTTATAAAAGCTTTTTGTACATTAGGTTTCTAAAAACTTAACCCATGGCTGTGTTTGTTCAAACAGAGTAAGTATTAGTTTTATACAGACAAGTAAAGGCACAGCAATCAATAATCCAATCAAACCCCATAACCAACCTATGATTAATAACCAAACAATAATGATAAAAGGGTTAACACGCATGTTCTTAGCTAAAACTAAAGGGGTTATAAATTGTGATTCAAGTATATTAAGTGATAATACACTACAAACAATGATCAATACCTTGATATCTGTTCCCCATTGAACAGAGCTTGCCAGCGTAATAGCGCCTAAAGCAAAAGCGGGACCAACGAATGGAATGAAATTAACAAAGCCGACAATTAATCCCCATAATAAAGCATCTTCTAAACCCATTAACGTGAATAACAGCATTGCGATTAAGCTTAGAAATAAGTTAATTAGACTAACGGTTAATATATATCGAGATAGTTGCTGCTGTATGTCTAGTACAAATTTAAATGCTTTTTTTTGTCTACTCTCAATCACAAAAAGCTGTACATAGTGTCTAAAAAGTTTGGGAGAATATACCAGTGTAAATAAAATTAAAATGATGGCGGTGATAAGCTGTATAAGAGCAAAAGGAGCTAGAACCATAAATTCAGCAGCAAAAGAAAATAATGATTCCTTCAATTGAGTTTGAATCATCGATTTATTTTCAGAGTTATTGGAAATTTTAGGCTTTTCTTTGAACCATGAAAACCAACTATCGCTAATTTCTTGTGTACTATTTACATTATCAGTACTTTCAGTGTCGATAATATTTTGATATTCATCTAGCTTTTCTGAAATATGCGTAGAAATTTTGGGGAGCATTTTTGTCCATTTCGTGACCGGCTCTTCTAATTGACTGACTAATGCACTGGTAGGCACAATTAAGCAACTTAATAGAAATATCGCGCCCAATACTCTTGGAACATAAAAGCGCTCCAAGGTATTAACCCCTGAACTTAATAACAATGATATTAACGCTGAAGCGACTAAAAGTAGAATTAATTCTTGTGCAAAGTATGCAGTATAAATAACAGCGAGAACTGTTAGTGTAATATGACAAACTAAGCTTTTATTTACAGTCTTTTTTTCTTCTGGGATTGATGTCACTTATATTCCAACCTTGTTTTAGGTGCTTCAATGGGTAATTTTAACGATTATGAGCTTATATTTTCCTACTTAATACTACTCACCTGGCTCTGGTACATCATGATGGCTAACATTTTCTACTTGGGTAATATCCTTTGTTCTTTTTATATCTTCAGGCTCAGCGGTGATTCCTTTTTGTTTTTTGTTAGGATTATATGAGAGTGTTGTAAGTAGTGGAAAATGATCTGAGCCTATAGAAGGTAAGCGCTTAATTTTAGCTAACGTGAAGTGCTTACTATGAAATATATGATCTAAAGGCCACCGCGCAAATATATATGAGGTATGAAAAGTATTAAACATACCTCTACCTATACGAGGATCTAACAAACCACTTATTTTTCTAAAAAGGCGGGTTGTAGACGACCAAGCTACGTCATTAAGATCGCCAGAAACTATTACAGGTTGTTCAGTTTTAGCAATGCTCTCCGCTACCATTATCAATTCCGCATCGCGCTCTGAAGAACGCTCATTTTCTGTCGGACTAGGTGGCGCTGGATGAAGAAAGTGAGCGCGAACTTTAGTGCCATTTCTGAGTGTTATCAAGGTATGCATTGACGGAATATCTTGTTCAACAAGATATTTAATTTCTTGCTCTGCCAAAGGAAGTTTAGAAAAAACATGCATGCCATATAAATTATCTAAAGGGCAATTAATAGTATAAGGCATTTCATTGGTTAGCGTACTCAGAGCATTCTCCCACCATATATCAGTCTCTAAGGTGACGAGTACATCAGGATTATGACGTTTAACTAGTTCTACTAAGGCCTTAGCATCTCTATTCGTCATAAGAACATTGAAATTAAGAATTGTTAATTGATTTTTTTCATCATTGTCTTTTGATGATTCAACTTCTTTATGCCAAAACCTGGTGTAAGGTAAAACCCACCATAATTGCCAAGCGATGGAAAATATCGTTAGACTAAAGCAAACAAAGAATAAAATAGTAGATATTTTCATAAAAATCAGTTGGTTGATGAGTAAAATAAAGCCACAAATAATAAATTGTAATCGCGGAAAATCGAAGGCTCGTAGCAGCCAATGAGAGCTGCGTGATAAAGGTATAATGGTTGCGATAACAAATAAAAATGTTAGGGCCGTTATAGCAGAAAGCATTTTATATCCTAATTATTGAATTATTCTTTAGTATTATTTTTTCGTTGTATTATAAGAAAGTCTATTCTAACTAGACACTTATACTTTATTATCATACCTGAAATAAATATCGCTATTGTTTTTTACTAACTTATTTAGCTAAATATCTTAAGATCATCGGTACCCACTTTACGTGTAGCGAACAACTTTACCATTATTCGCTGCTAATGCCACGGCTACCTCCATATAGTACTATGTTATTAGTTGTTTGAATTTTACTTATCAACTACTTATAGATTTACGGTCCATAGTTAATAGAGTGAAAATTATTCAATTTCTTTTGTAAACTTTTCATTAAGATTACTTTTAAAACAAAAGTAAAACAATATGTTATTGATAATTAAGCATTTAAATATTGGTTTGATAGTTGCACCACTATAGCGAGGGCAATGAGAATTGCATCGTTCTATTAAACGACAAAAGGAAAAATTACTATGTCAGCGACTAAAAAAACAGTAAGTACTCCAACTAAGAAAACGATACAAGAAGATCATTCAGTGACTGATAAATTACAAGATTCATTGCATCATTCGGTTGATGCATTAGCTGAAAAAGTAGGTTCAGCGGAGGAGTCTATTCGTGAAACAGCACATAATAGCTCAGAAACATTTGTGAAAAAGCAAAGTGAAATAGAAGACAAGTGGAATAAGTCAGCTGTTAAAAAGTATGCGATTGAAAATCCTGTCGCTTCTGCTGGTATCGCATTTTCAGTAGGTATGTTGGTTTCAAGTTTTTTAAAAAGAAAATAATATAGGCGTAAATTAGTATGAAAACTCCAGAGCAAGAGGGCGTTTTCAAACAACCCCCTCATGATGATTCAAACGCACAATCAGCATCATTCACCAAGACATATGAAAGTATTGAAGCGTTATTTGGAAGTAAAATTGCTAAACTAATCGCGTCTAAGAACCTTGTAGTTGCTGAGGCTAAACTTAGCCTCAGTGCTATTTTATTATCTTTTGCTATTAGCTTAACACTCGTTGTTATAGCTGCAGTAATATGGATACTATTAAATATTGGCGCAGGCTTAGTGGTTTATGAGCTTATTCACTCTATTAGTTTATCTATTGTTATTTTATTAATAATTAATGTCTTGTTTGGTTTATGGTTATTTAAACAATTAAAATCTGTATGGGAGTTAGTCGGTTTTTATTCGACAGTTACAGATATTATAGAAGGGGAATAGTATGAAATTTATCCTCAAAAACGAAATTAAAAAAGTTGAAGAAACTCAACAAATATATACCGCAGCTTCAGCGCTAGATAAGCACAATAGCTTATCAGCCAAATCTAACATGAAAAATTTATTGGCATCAGAAAAAGGGCTTGCAGCATCGTTTGGTGCTGGTTTAGCTAAAGGATTATTAAATGATAGTCATAATTCTACACACAGTTCATCAAAACCTGAATGGACAGCCCTAATAAATATTTTATTTAAATTACAGTAGCAGAATATTTAGTGTATTACCTTGTAGATTACTTGTGTTGCTCATCGCTGCTTAACTTTTCTTTAGTTAATTTACTGTTAAATTAATTGTGAGATTATTAATCCTTTTTATCAACTCTAAGCTTTCATTTAAGCTCTCATTATTATTTATTGTCAATATCCTTGAGCCTTAAGAATAAATTACTTCTACAGCCTAAATTATTTTCAGGTATCGTATGAGGAGAGGGTTCTAGGTAAGCTGTTATAAAATTATTAAATAAAGCTGACGACACCCCATACTGTTATTATAAATACAGTTAAGATAATCATTGTTTTAGTTTTATGTTTACGGATCATTTTCTCAGCTTTGTCACCTGCGTAATACACTAGAATTGCCAAACCAAAATAACGGATAGATCGCGAAATAGTTGCTGCGATTAAGAAGAGCGTAAGTGAGTATTTAGTTGCGCCTGCCGCAAGCATCGCGATTTGAAATGGTACCGGCACAATGCCTAAGGTTATGACAAACCAAAAACCTTGTTTTTGCATGCTTTGTTTAATATTCTCAAATTGCTCAGGAGTTGAAAATGTACTTATAATCCAATCACCAACGGCGTCAAATAAAAAATAGCCCATAGCATAGCCAAATAAAGCACCAATAATACACCCTAAAGTAGCCATAAGGGAAATAAGCCAAAGCTTGTCTCGACGTGCTTGCATTAAAGGGACTAAAACAGCTTCTAAAGGTATAGGTACTATGGTTGATTCTAAAAATGATGCGGTAGTAATACTACTAAGCATATATTTAGACTCAACGAACTGATGTGTTTTTTTCTTAACCTTTTCTTGAATGCTCATAGTACTTCTTTTGATGCGTCCTTTTTATATTTCGGGTGAGGGGGTTACTATTTTCTTCTATCATTCAGTTCATTTAAGTTATCAAATTAAGAGTGGGCTGTATGCTTACTTGTTAAGTATAAAAACAGACCTAAAGCACTTAATAATAGAGCAGTACAAGATATTACCGCTACTGGATAATATAGGTTGCCCGCGAGATCTAATTGACTATATTTTATAACCATAATTAACCCCTCAAGTGATAATGCAACGCATACGGTGCCAATAAACCTAGGCATTGTTCTTCTTAATGTAGCAATAGTATCATCTTCTTGTTTATCTTCTTGTTTATCTTCTTGTTTATCTTCTTTATTACTTGAATATTCTTTATTAATAACCAATGCAAGTTCAAAAACAGCTAGACCTATTACACCAGTATTGATACTACTTAAAAATATTTGCATTATATCAATATCACTTGCAATGCCATCAAATACATTAATTACTAAAGATATAAGAATAGCAGCGGCTAATCCTAAAAAAATTAGTGTAAATGATAGGGCAAAAATTTTTCTGATGAATAAGTGAAGGGGATTGCTCATTATTTTTCTTCCTACTTAATAAATAGCATTTAATTATTAAGTACTACGATCAAAAAAATACTGCTACGTATAAGTAACAGTATTTATGGTTAGGATTAAAAACTAACAGTCTTTGTCTTTAGTACCTACTTCATCTTTTACATTTTCACAGGCATCTTCTATAGCATTGCCGGTATCAGATATCACTTCATCAACTTTTTCACCTGCATTTTCTACTTGGTCGTCTGCACAAGCTGTTAAATTTAAAGCAGCAATAAGTGTTAAAACCAAGATTGATTTGTTTTTGTTGATATTCATAGTTATTCTCCGTTAAAAATAAACTGTTTGTAATGTTTTGAAATTATTGTGCTCACAACTTTCTTTAGGGTCTAGGGGCTTTTCCTCGTAACGCATTGGCAATTAATGAAATAACCAATAATACGATAAAAATAAAAAATATAATTTTTGCCATTCCCGCGGCTGCACCAGCTATACCACCAAAACCGAAGATCGCTGCAATAATTGCGATAACAAAAAAGGTTACTGCCCAATTCAACATGTTTACCTCCATTAATTTGTTAAATAATACATTCGTTATTACATTCGTTATATATAATGCGACAGTTATGCCAGTTCTTAAGTATTTGTTATTTAATATTTTATTTTTATTTATTAATTGCAATGATTGAAGTGATAGTAATTATTACAAGGTAAGAATGTATAATTTTCAAAGTGGCAGTAGAGAGTAAAGCGCGGAAGTCGTGTGAAGAGACTAGATCTGTCGAGTTATCATTGGTCTTTGCATAATTTTATGTGGATAAAGGTTATATCGGTAATAAGCTAAATAAAGGTTAGCTGTAATTTAGGTAGATCTTTACTACTGTTTATTAAAAAAATTTTAATAAAATGACATATTTTGGCGTTTAGTCTTATAACAAATAATTTAGCTAATATAAATTAAACTGAAAATAAAAGGAATAATGATTATAAAATTAAGAGTAGAAGGTGCTTTCACTATCGAATTAACCGTTGATAGTTATCAGAAATAATATTGAACAGAATTTACTTGAATTAAAAGTGGTGGACGATACTGGGCTTGAACTGGTGACACGGTGCGGGATGTAAAGAGTAGAAGGTGCTTTCACTATCGAATTAACCGTTGATAGTTATCAGAAATAATATTGAACAGAATTTACTTGAATTAAAAGTGGAGGACGATACTGGGCTTGAACTGGTGACACGGTGCGGGATGTAAAGAGTAGAAGGTGCTTTTTATTATTCTGGATATAAAATAATTATTTAAAATTATAGTTTTATAATGGTGGACGATACTGGGCTTGAATTGGTGACACGGTGCGGGATGTAAAGAGTAGAAGGTGCTTTTTATTATTCTGGATATAAAATAATTATTTAAAAGTATAGTTTTATAATGGTGGACGATACTGGGCTTGAACCAGTGACCCCCGCCTTGTAAGGGCGGTGCTCTCCCAACTGAGCTAATCGTCCATAGATATCAGAGATGATATGGAATAGGATGTGCTTTGAATCAATAATGGTGGACGATACTGGGCTTGAACCAGTGACCCCCGCCTTGTAAGGGCGGTGCTCTCCCAACTGAGCTAATCGTCCGATATTATTAATTAAACAAGTGGCGGAGTGGACGGGACTCGAACCCGCGACCCCCGGCGTGACAGGCCGGTATTCTAACCAACTGAACTACCACTCCGCAAATCTTGCTTAATTTTGAGTTTTTAAGGTGCTCTAACCTCGATAAGTATAGTGGCGGAGTGGACGGGACTCGAACCCGCGACCCCCGGCGTGACAGGCCGGTATTCTAACCAACTGAACTACCACTCCGCAGAATATACATATCTTCGAGTTTGACACTATTAATAATGTACGGGACTCGAACCCGTTTTGATGGATATAAGTGGCGGAGTGGACGGGACTCGAACCCGCGACCCCCGGCGTGACAGGCCGGTATTCTAACCAACTGAACTACCACTCCGCAGTATATATCTATCTTCGAGTTTACACATTTTAAATGGACGGTACTCGAAACCGTAACAAAGCATCTTAAATAAAGATGGTGGACGATACTGGGCTTGAACCAGTGACCCCCGCCTTGTAAGGGCGGTGCTCTCCCAACTGAGCTAATCGTCCGTCTCTGTGGGTGCGTATTATAGGGAGATCCAAAATACTGTCAACATAAAAACTACTAAAAACACTAATTTTTTTCGAAAAAGTGATTGTTTGATTTTTTTTTGCGCATAACGGTGTTTTTGTCGACATTATCGTTGAAATCTTTGCGCAATATTAGAGATTAGTTGTAAACAAATTCTGTTAACAGGTGAATTCGCACAAGCACAGTGTTAAAATGTCGCCAATTTTAGACTTATTTATTTTCTAGGCTGCTTCTTTATATAGCCTAGTTTTTTTCATATTGAGAATTTTATGACTTTAACTACTCGTTTTGCCCCTAGTCCTACCGGTTATTTACATGTTGGTGGTGCTCGTACTGCTTTATATAGTTGGCTTTATGCTAAAAAGAATGGCGGTGACTTTATTCTTCGCATTGAAGACACCGATTTAGAACGTTCAACACAAGCTTCTGTTGATGCCATTATGGATGGTATGAATTGGTTGAACCTAGAATGGACTCATGGTCCTTACTTTCAAACTGAACGTTTTGACCGTTATAAAGAAGTTATTGAACAGTTATTAGCTTCTGGTAATGCATACCGTTGTTATAGTACTGCTGAAGAAGTTGATGCAATGCGTGAAGAAGCCAAAGCTAAAGGCGAAATAGAAAAGTATAATGGCTTATGGCGAGAACGTACTGATTACCCTGAAGACAAACCTTTTGTAATTCGTTTTAAAAATCCAATCGGCGGTGACGTTGTTATTAAAGATATGGTTAAAGGTGATATAACTATTAGTAACGACCAGCTTGATGATTTAATCATTGCACGTTCTGATGGAACTCCAACTTATAACCTTACTGTTGTTGTTGATGACTGGGATATGAAAGTCACTCATGTTGTTCGTGGTGATGATCATATCTCTAATACACCTAAACAAATTAATATTCTAGCAGCACTTGGCGCTACAATTCCTGAATATGCACATATTCCAATGATTTTAGGTGATGATGGTAAACGTTTATCTAAACGTCATGGCGCAGTAAGTGTAATGCAATACCGTGATGACGGTTATTTACCAGAAGCATTATTAAATTATTTAGTACGTTTAGGTTGGTCACATGGTGACAAAGAAATTTTTTCTCGCGAAGAAATGATCGAGTTATTTGATTTAAAAGATTGTAACCGTGCGCCATCTGGATTTAATACCGATAAGCTTATTTGGGTAAACCAACATTATATGAAAACAATGGACCCTGAATATGTAGCAGAGCATCTTGCTTGGCACATGAAAGATCAAGGTATTGATACGAGTAATGGACCTGCACTTGCTGAAATTGTAAAAATACAAGCAGATCGTGTTAAAACATTGAAAGAAATGGCAGAAATATCGCGTTATTTTTATGAAGACTTCTCTGAGCTTGATGCTAAAGCCGTTAAAAAACATTTGCGCCCAGTAGTAAAAGAGCCTTTATTATTAGTTAAAGCAAAACTTGCAGCATTAACTGATTGGCAACCAGCATTGATTCATGCGGCTATTAACGATACTGCAGAAGAGTTAGAAGTAGGCATGGGCAAAGTTGGAATGCCACTTCGAGTTGCTGCTACAGGTGGTGGTAATTCACCGTCACTTGATATTACGCTAGCGTTATTAGATCAAAGTAAAGTTATTGAGCGTATTGAGCAAGCACTTATTGTTGTTGAAGAAAGAATTACAGCAGGTTAAATCACAAAGCTAAATTAAGCTAAGCTGTAGAATAAGCAAATGTTAAAAAGGTAACAATCTAAAGGTTGTTACCTTTTTTCGTTTAAGCGCATTAATAATATATAACTAACCCAAATGTTATGCGAGTGGTTTAATGTACTAAGCCGTTTCTGATTAAGCCTCTACGTATATTTTTACATAACTTACCTAAGCGAGAAATATCCCCCAATAATGGCGTTTCACCTCGATCTATACGTGATTCCCACTCTGAAAGTTCAGTGTCAGCTAGCTCTAATAATTTTTTAGGACAACCGACGCATTTACCTGCACAAATTTGTGCTTCAGGTAAAGTGAATGGAAAATCTTGCCGTACTTGGGTAATTAAATCAATCATTGCATTAGTTGGTTTAGGTTTACGTGCTTCAGATTTTATTGGTGTAGATATACATGACTTAGCTTTATGTGGTGTAGTAACAAGCGCATTAGTTGATATGTTAATGATTGGAATTTGATTCATCATATTTTATCACCCAAATATAGGAATTTACTATTAAAGGGTAATAAAAAAACAAGCTATATAACTTGCGTTAAATCAATTAATCTTTATTTTATTACATGGCAGTAGATGTTAACGTCATAGAGATATTGATTAAGTCAATTTTTGCAATATTTATTAGTTATAAATGTATCGATGCAGGTTATAATACGGCTGTAATACTTACTTTTTTCGGAGAAAAATTTGCAATTTAGCGATCTTGGTTTAGATAATACTTTAATGAGTACTGTTCAACACCTTGGTTTTAAAGAACCAACACAAATTCAGCAACAGGCAATTCCTGCCGCAATGGCGGGGCATGACTTAATTGCTTCTTCTAAAACAGGCTCGGGTAAAACCTTAGCCTTTGTTATACCTGCAATTCAGCGCTTAACGAAAAATAGAGCCTTGTCTAAGCGTGATCCTCGTGTTGTGATTTTAACGCCAACACGAGAGCTTGCAAAACAAGTCTTTAGTCAACTGCGCTTGTTTACTGCCAATACGCAATTTAAAGCGGTATTAATTTTAGGTGGTGAAAACTTTAATGATCAAGTAAAGGTGTTAGAGAAAGAGCCACACTTTATTGTTGCAACTCCAGGACGGTTAGCTGATCATTTAACGCAAGGACACTTTTATTTAAACGGCTTAGAATTATTAATTCTAGATGAAGCAGATCGCATGCTTGATTTAGGCTTCAGTAAAGAGTTGAGCCAAATAAATAAAGCCGCTAATCATCGTAAACGCCAAACATTGTTATTTTCAGCAACACTTGACCATGCACAAGTGAATGAATTTGCCACTGAATTATTGAAAAAACCTAAGCGTATTGCCATTAATGCTGGGCATAGTGAACATTTAGATATTACCAAACGCTTTTATCTTGCAGATAATTTGACGCAAAAAGAAGCGTTGTTACAGCACTTTTTAACGAGTGAAACAACACAACAAGTTATCATCTTTACGGCAACACGTAGTGATACCGAGCGTTTAGCTAAAATGTTATCTGAAGAAAAACTTAATGCAGTAGCGTTAAGTGGTGAGCTAAACCAAGGTCAACGTAATCAGATAATGGAAAGCTTTGCTAAAGGACACCATAAAATATTAGTAACAACAGATTTAGCTTCACGCGGACTTGATTTGGTAAATGTCTCTCATGTTATTAATTTTGATATGCCTAAACATACTGAAGAATTTGTTCACCGTATTGGTCGCACCGGTCGTGCGGGCACAAAAGGAGATTCAATTTCATTGGTTGGCCCTAATGATTGGTTAAGCTTTAAAAACGTAGAAGCTTTCTTACAACAAAAAATTAGCTTTAATAAAGTTGAAGGTATCAAAGTAAGTTTTAAAGGTTTGAAACCGAAAAAACCTAGAGTAGAGAAAGCAAAACCAGTCGTTAATAAGAGTAAAAAGGTTGCTGACAATAGACCAAGAAAAGTTATTAAGAAAACATTTCTTGATATACAAGATGCTGGCGCAATGAAAATTATTAAGCGTAAAAAAGCATTAACACCTGCGGAAATAGAAGATAGCACTAAAAAAGAACAGGATTAAGCTATTAGTTTAACTTGTAGGTATTTTTTAGAATGATATTACCGTTAAAAAGCAACATTAGTTGCTTTTTTTATGCCTTAAATACTATTTTTGCGACCAGTATTGCTCGATTTGAGTAATATGGAAACTAAGCACAGTAAATGTTTAAGCCTTGATTATTTAGAATTTATATAAAAAACCAAATAAATAATGATAGTATTTAAGAAAGAATACACGAATTATTATTAAAATAATTGTTTTCATTTCATAGGAAAATTTCATGACCATAATGCAAAAATTTCTCTGGTTAATTGTTACCTTAGGTAATTTTTCAGCTGGCTACTTATATATACAAAGCCCAAGTGTTTTTAGTTTAATCTTATTGTTGGTCACTATGCTGTACAGTGTTGTTGGGCTTTATGATGTGTTTTATAGTCGTCATAGTTTAAATAGACTTTACCCTGTTGCAGCTTATTTACGTTATTTTCTAGAATCTTTTCGAGTAGAAATACAGCAGTACTTTATCGCCAATAACACCGAAGAGCTTCCTTTTAATCGCGAGCAACGTACATTAGTTTATCGCCGTGCGAAAAATGAACTTGATACCATTGCTTTTGGTACGCAACGCAACTTGTTGGAAGATAATTATTTAAGCTTATGGCATTCTTTATCACCCGTACATATAAAAGAAAGCGCGAAAAAAGTACTGATTGGAGGGGATAGTTGTAAACAACCTTATTTAGCTTCTTATTTAAATATTTCAGCGATGAGTTTTGGCTCATTAAGTAAGAACGCTATTGAAGCATTTAATTTAGGAGCAAAAAAAGCAGGTTGTTATCATAATACTGGTGAAGGTGGCGCAAGTCCGTATCATTTAAAACATGGTGGCGATGTGGTTTGGCAATTAGGCACAGGTTTGTTTGGTTGTCGTGATGAAAGCGGGCGCTTTGATCCTGATAACTTTAAAAAAACGGCAGCCTTACCACAAGTTAAAATGATAGAAATAAAGTTAAGCCAGGGGGCTAAGCCGGGTCATGGTGGTGTTTTACCAAAAGCAAAAATTACCGATGAAATTGCTCGTATTAGGCATATTCCAAAAGACAGAGACTGTGTTTCTCCTGCGGTTAACCCTGAATGTACCACACCTAAAGCTTTATTGGCGTTTGTTCAGCAATTGCGCGAGTTAAGTGGCGGTAAACCTATTGGTTTTAAGTTGTGTATTGGTAATCCCGCTGAATTTTTAAGTCTTTGTAAGGCTATGTTAGCAACGGGTATTACGCCTGATTTTATTACTGTTGATGGTGCTGAAGGCGGTACTGGTGCTGCGCCAGTTGAATTTGCTAATCGCTTAGGCTTGATTTGTTTAGAGGGCGTAAGTATTGTACATAATGCACTAATTGGTGTTGGCCTTCGAGATAAGATAAAAATTATCGCATCAGGTAAAACGGCATCAAGCTTTGAATTACTTTCTAAAATAGCTGCAGGTGCAGATCTTGTGAATGCTGCAAGAAGTATGATGTTAGCCATTGGTTGTATTCAATCAAGACACTGTAATACTAACCGTTGTCCAACCGGTATTGCAACACAAGATCCCGCAAGAGCGAAAGCGATTGATGTTGAAGTTAAAAGTGAACGTGTGAAGTATTTTCATCATAATACGCTAGAGAGCTTTTTTGAGTTAGTTGGCAGTATGGGCTTAGATGATCCTACTAAATTAGAGCCTCAAATGATAAAAAGACGCACGCCTTATGGTTCACAGATGTCGATGGGAAGCTTAGTTGCTCCATTACCGCCTAGAGTTTTAGTTGATGAAACAGTAACGGATGAAACTTGGAAACTATGGTGGCAAGCTTGTAGTGCCGACAATTTTTATGTTGACGATCTATTTATACTGAAAGGGCTTGAGTTTAATCAAGTGAAAAGTTATCAGCCAATTGTGTAGCTTATATTTTAGTTTATTTTAATCGTACTAACCTAACTTAAACAATTTTCCTCTCAA
Organism: Colwellia sp. C2M11; assembly: GCF_018860915.1. Taxonomy (GTDB): domain Bacteria; phylum Pseudomonadota; class Gammaproteobacteria; order Enterobacterales; family Alteromonadaceae; genus Colwellia. The sequence goes on along the minus strand of NZ_JAHKQD010000055.1, from coordinate 175,545 downwards.
TCATGCATACCTTTATTATGGTAAAGGGAAGCCATGATTGAGAGAAGCTATGATTAAGAGAAGCTATCATTGAGATAAATCTTAATTGAAATAAATTGAACAGAATTTATTTTATTCAGGAATTAACTGTTTAACGGTATAACTTGTGTTGTTAGTGCCTAACTTGCTTTTCATGAAAGGTAATATTTCATCAAGTTGTTCCGACAATTGCCATGGTGGATTAACAATAAATAACCCTGTGCCAGTCATTCCATATTTGTCAGTATCATTTTCTAAGCAAAATTCTACTTGTAAAACATTTTTAACCGCACTTTTGCTAAACGTATAACTCATCTGCTCAACAAGCTCTCGTTTAACAACCGGATACCAAAGAATATAAGTACCAGTAGCAAACTTTGTATAAGCTTTAATAATTGTTTGAACGGCTTTGTTATAGTCTTCTTTTAGCTCGTATGGTGGGTCTATTAATACAACACCACGACGACTTGGTGGTGGTACTAAACCTAAAACACCTTGATAACCATCACTTTGCTTAACGAACACTTTTTTCCAGCGATAACAAAAATCATTTAAATGTTCAATGTCTGTAGGGTGTAGTTCAAATAAGTGAGTACTGTCTTGTCGGCGCATAAAACGTTTAGCAATGCCCGGAGAACCCGGATATAACGTTAAATCGTTCACGTCAGTGTTTGTGCTACTGGGGTTTAATGATTTAATTAAATCAATATAAGGCTGAAGAGATTCAGGTATAGCAGATTCATTGATTAACTTGGCAATACCTTCTTTATACTCCCCTGTTTTCTGTGCATATTCATCTTCTAATTGATACATGCCCGCGCCAGAGTGGCTATCAATATAATGAAAGCCTTTCTCTTTACGAGTCATATAGTCAAGTACAAGTGTTAGTACGCTATGCTTGAGTACATCAGCAAAGTTTCCTGCATGAAAAGCGTGACGGTAACTTAACAAAAAAAATCCTTAAAACACATCATATCTGAGTTTATAAATAGGGTAGAGAATAGAGTCAGTTATAGTGAAATTTAGCTAAATCTATTCGATAATAATACAAGGTAATCTTATTAAGAGACTTACCTTGTATTATAAAAGGATGAAATTTTAGGCTTTGCTTGCTAAGTACTCGTCGTAAGTACCGGCAAAGTCAACATAACCGTCGGTTGTTAATTCAATAACACGCGTTGCAATTGTTGAAACAAACTCACGGTCATGACTAACAAATAACAATGTGCCTTCATAGCTTTCAAGCGCCATGTTTAATGATTCAATAGACTCCATGTCCATGTGGTTGGTTGGCTCATCAAGTACTAAAATATTTGGTTTTTGCATCATTAGCTTACCAAATAACATACGACCTTTTTCACCACCAGATAATACGCTCACGTTCTTTTTAATATCATCAGCAGAGAATAATAAACGGCCTAAGTAACCACGAACTGCTTGTTCATCATCCGTTGGTTGACGCCATTGGCTCATCCACTCAAATAGGTTCATGTCGTTTTCAAATTCAAATTCATGATCTTGAGCATAATAACCAATATTAACGTTTTCAGACCAAGTAAACTCACCAGAATCAAGTTCATAACCAACATCACTCATTAAAGCACGTAAAAAGGTAGTTTTACCAATACCGTTTTCACCAATAATAGCGACACGTTCACCTACTTCGATCAAGGCTGAAATATCTTTTAGTATATGATTTTCATCAAAACTTTTATTTGCTTTTTCAATAACTAAAGCGTTACGGAATAATTTCTTTTCTTGTTCAAAACGAATAAATGGGTTGCTACGACTTGATGCTTTAACTTCGTCTAATTGAATCTTATCAATTTGTTTAGCGCGAGAAGTTGCTTGTTTTGCTTTAGATGCGTTGGCAGAGAAACGAGCAACGAAAGCTTGTAGCTCACCAATTTGTGCTTTTTTCTTGGCATTATCTGCTAATAAACGTGCGCGCGCTTGAGTAGCCGCTAACATATATTCATCATAGTTACCTGGATAAACACGTAGCTCACCGTAATCTAAATCAGCCATGTGAGTACAAACACTGTTTAAGAAATGTCTATCATGAGAAATGATAATCATCGTTGAATTACGTTCATTTAAGGTTTCTTCTAACCATTGAATTGTATGAATATCCAAGTTGTTGGTTGGCTCATCAAGTAATAAAATATCAGGATCTGAAAACAGTGCTTGTGCCAATAATATACGTAATTTGAAGCCAGGTGCAATTTCACTCATTAATCCGTAATGTTGTTCAACAGGAATGCCAACACCAATGAGTAATTCACCAGCGCGTGCTTCAGCACTATAGCCATCCATTTCAGCATATTCTGATTCTAAGTCACCAACTTTCATGCCGTCAGCTTCACTCATTTCAGGTAAAGCATAAATACGGTCACGTTCTTCTTTTACCGCCCAAAGTTCAGTATGACCCATAATCACGGTATCAATAACGCTCGATGTTTCAAATGCGAACTGGTCTTGACGTAACTTACCCAAACGTTCACCAGTATCTAGGCTTACATTGCCAGAGGTTTGTTCTAAATCACCACCTAAAATTTTCATAAAGGTTGATTTACCACAACCATTGGCACCGATTAAACCGTAGCGATTTCCGCCACCAAATTTTTGTGAAATATTTTCAAATAGAGGTTTAGCCCCAAACTGTTGGGTAATATTATTTGCTGCAAGCATGATGTATTCCGTTTAATGTTGTTAATTATTAGGCGTGAGTAAGTGATTTATTAAGCAAAGGCTTCATTGAAGAAATCAAATACAATAACCATAAAATAATGCGCGCGATTATACACTATTCTACGTTAATCTGATACGACAATTTCGGTTGAATACTCTTAGGGCAGTGCGTTGTAAACCTATGTATTAATTATTTGAAAAATTTAAGGAATATTAACAATGATACCGTCTCTAATAAAAAAGGACTATTTGATATATCACGGTAATCCTGCTTTTTATTTGCATTGAACTTTATAGCATCACCTCTATTTAAATAGTGCCCTATATTATTTAGTAAAGAGTCAATAATACCGTAATACCTTCTTTCTACAAGAAAGGAGGGGGATCACCTTCTTTTACACATCAAGCAGTAGATGTGATGTTTTTAAGTGATTGATCTACAGATAACAATCGAGTAATGTCAATGAATTATAAAATTATGGATGATTAATACTCTCTTGTAGAAAGAAGGTATGTCACCTCATAGTAAGCTGTTAGGCATTAGGGAGAAGTCATGACACAGAGAGTCATCGGATATTTTGAGGCAGATGTTCTATCTCTATATAGCTCGAACCCTCATAAATACACCATAGATACTGACTACTTTGAAGGTGAGCTAAAAACCTCCGCAGAATATTTTGAGGAACTTGATACTTCGGGGAAACGTGATGAGTACATCCGAATTAGATTCGGCTATCACACAAAGTCTGATGGAGGGCTATGCTTGGCTGTTTTTATCCCAGACTTAGCTAACGCTGCGTCCTTAGAACAAAAGAAATGGTCACCATTTATCGTTCAAGATGATGCTTTAGCAGATTCAGATGAGCGGTTTACCATGTGGTTTGATAGAAATATTCAGGGGAGCTGGGGAGTGAAAAATGGAGCAAGAAAACGCCTTACAGCAGTAATCGCGAAAATCAATGCTTGCTGTAAAGCTCTCACTGGGTATCCTCTATATTCCAAGGTTCCAAATAGTTCTGTCACATACCCAAGTTCTCAGAATACCCACGCATATGAAGATTCACATAAGAATTTATACGGTTTTCTCGTTGATGGTCTGTCCAAAAAATGTTTACTCGCTCTGGCTGAAAAACGTCAAAAAAAAATACTTGAAGCAGCGAATATGAAACCGCCGACTTTGTTGCGTCATGTATTCACAGAGTTCGATAAAGAATCTCAGTTGCACAAAGTTTTAAGTCTAATAAGCACTGAACGTGGCAATAGTAGTCACGGCGTAAGAAATTCTGCAAAGTCATGTGATGCCTTCAGCTTCTTTAATCGTGATTTAGAGCAGGCCGTTGAGTCTTTTGAATTGCTGTTAAAACTTATAGAGCAAGAATTCACTGTTTCCGCAGCACATGAACTAAGAAGGCAGGAAATTATGCAGTATTTACCAAAGATTGTTGATGGTGGCATCGAATCCAATTACTCTATCTGCCAAGCTACCCAAATGCTCGGTAAAACAGTTGAAAAAGTGTGGTTTGGCTTGCGAGAGGATCACACCCTGATTCATCAAAGTGAAGTATTATTCATTAAATTTACAAATGGTGAACTTCTCGCAATTGATACTGGGTCAAATGTCGTGAACATAGCCGACCAAGGTAAAATAAAACCAAACGAATTTCATGTTGATTTGAATTTAACTTGGGTTCCAGCACCATCAAATGGCTAACAAGTCAAAGCACACGGACTTGGTAAAGCTGTCATCTTTTTCAATAATTAACGAGGACATAGTTTTTATAGGCGAGTGTCCTTGTTAATGGTTAATGCATTGTGCAAAATCATACAGGCTTTTCAATTAAATACTGTTATTACGAGCATCTTCCAATGTTAAACTACAAAAAATTAATTATTTAATATAGCTATGGCATTTTACCTTCCTTTAGTAGAGCTTCATTTTAAACAGATTAAAATTCGCGATACGCTAACATCACTTTGGAGCGGATGTGGCAGTATTGTGCAGTGCCAGCTTGATGATAAAGCCTGTGTAATTAAAGCGATTAAGGTACCCAGCTACATAAGGCATCCTAAAATTAAACAAAGTGCATTTGCACTAAAAAGAAAACAAGATTCTTATCGTGTTGAATATCATTTTTATAAGTTACATAGCCTGCATTTACCAATATATGCGCAAAGTATTGAATGTATAAACGCAATTAATAAAGATGATGAATATGTCTTGGTATTTAAAGATTTCACTAAGCATGGGTTTGCTCAAGCTGGGCATCAACACATTAAAGCGATATTAAATTGGCTTGCGCACTTTCATGCATTTAACTTAAATAAGCCCACTGACGGGTTATGGCAACAAGGTAACTACTGGCATTTAAGCACGCGTCCTGATGAGTTCAACAAACTAAAAGAAAGCGCAGATAAAAAGTCCGATATTAAAAATGTTGCACATAAAATAGATGAGCAACTACAAAGTTGTGCGTACAAAACGCTGGTTCATGGTGATGCGAAACTTGCTAACTTTGCAGCAAATGAGCGTGGTAAAATACTCGGTTATGATTTTCAATATATAGGTGCAGGTAGTGGGGTAATTGATGTCATGTATTTTATGACCAGTTGCTTTAGTGATAAGCAATTACATGAATACGCTGATGAGTACCTTGTATATTATTTTGATAATTTAAAAGCAGCAATTACTACTTATCATCCAAAAGCACCCGCAGATAAAATAGCTAACGACTGGCTTTTTTTATGGCCTGCTGCATGGGCAGATTTTTATCGGTTTTTAGCTGGCTGGAGTCCACAACATCAAAAAATGAATAGCTATATGCTTAAACAGGTGAACAACTGGTTAGCGAGTAATATTGAATAAACAGGTTTTGCTAAACTCTTGCATAAATATCAAGCAAAACCATATGTTTTGACACCGGATATTAAAATCTCTTGAAAACTACAGGTCAAATAATCATTTTTAATATAAAATATCGCTAATTATTGTCTTAGTAGGTTTTTTATCATGGCTATTCACGTTATTACTCACCCTCTTGTTCAACATAAACTCGGCTTAATGCGCGCATATGGCATTAGCACTAAAAGTTTTCGTGAATTGTGCTCTGAAGTAGGTACATTATTAACTTACGAAGCGACTAAAAACCTACCACTTGAAGATAACGAAATAACGAGTTGGGATGGCAATAAATTAAATGTGCAACATATTAAAGGGAAAAAAATCACGGTAGTGCCTATTTTGCGTGCGGGCTTGGGTATGATGGACGGCGTAATGCAATTATTGCCAGCTGCTAAGGTAAGTGTAGTAGGGCTGCAACGTAATGAAGAAACATTAGAGCCAATTCCGTACTTTGAAAAGCTAGTGGGGAATATTGATGAACGCTTGAGCCTAGTAATTGACCCAATGCTTGCAACGGGTGGTTCAATGATTGCGACTATCGACATGCTTAAAAAAGCAGGATGTAAAGAAATTAAAGTAATTATACTTGTAGCGGCGCCTGAGGGAGTTACAAAAACACTTGAAGCTCATCCTGACATCGAAATATTTACTGCATCTGTAGACAGTCACCTTAACGAAAAAGGTTATATAGTGCCAGGTTTAGGTGATGCAGGCGATAAAATATTTGGGACAGTTTAGAAGAATTTCTTGAGTCGCTAGTTAACCTGTTTTATTTTAATATGCTTTATAAGCAAGTGTCCCTTGTTAATATTAAAAGTAAGGCAATTGGTGATACTTTGGCTTCTTATTATTTGACTAAAAGTTTTTGGGTGTCCCATAGTTTTGTTTAGTTAATCAATTTCCGGTATTGTGAAAGGCTTTATTTTATCATGTATCGCAATTGCTGTAATTTTGGCTGAAAATTAATGAAAAAATTTGAAATAAATACAAATAGATTAAACATCGAGTTAATGGATGAGGATGGAAGCCAACAGCTCTATGAAAAAAATTATTGGGGGCTTTGGAAGGTTAGTGTAAAAGGCAATGATGTTTTTATTGGTTACATACTGGTAAAGCCACTAAATATATCGAGTGAGTTCCCTGATGTTAATAACATAGAAATAGGCTGGCGTTTTAAACAAGAAAATTGGGGGCAGGGTTATGCCACAGAAGCTGCCAAAGCCGTTGCTGATAAAATCACTGAACAAAAAAACATTAAAATTATTAGTGCCACGGCAGATGCGAGCAACATCGCATCAATTAGGATAATGGAAAAGTTGGGCATGTCTTTCATTAAAAACTACAACGATAAAACTAAAGGAGCGGACGTTACGTCTGTACTTTATTCTAAGGTGCTATAACACTAAAAATTTCAGTCTACTTATACCTGATTATTAATAAGTCTGAACCTTTCAAAATTAAAGCTTAACCTAAGTCTTAGTGGTATTATCGACATAAGATATTTATATGGATCTAAAATTGTTAGCTATACATTTTAGCCAATAATTTTAACCCGCTTAATACGGTGGTAACTGACAAGAGGTAACAATGGACTGTATAAACTGTGGAGAGAAAACATTTACAGATTGGGATGGAACTCATTTAAAGCTTTGCTCCGCCTGCAGCAAAGAATCAATTAGAAAAGATTTCAATCGTAAACAAGAGCAAGAAAAATTAGTAAAAAGCCCTGAAGTTACTAATACATTTAAATTTAGAACTATTATATTTATTTTGTTAGGTTTAATTACACCTTTATGGCTCATTACGCTGCCACTATTTTGGTATTTTGCTTATAAATCCTATGTTGCTGGAACTGCTTTGTATCCAGAAAGAACTGCTGGTGTTATTTCTAAATATGATGAGTTAAATAAATTAAAAAAGTTGTATGATTCTGGCGCTATAACAGAAGAAGAATTTAATTTAGAAAAACAAAAACTGTTGATGAAAACAAGTTAACGCATTACTCAACCAACAGAAAATAGCGAGCAGCTCTTCTTAGTTACCTCTTCGTGAAGTGCTATATTTACAATGGAAATCATATATTGAATAATTAATTGTAAAGTAAATGAATTACCTGAAAAACAAGGCAAATTCATTGTCTCACTTCAATGTTTAATACACTTACTACAAGGTTAAATAGATTCTACTAACTTAATACCGTATAAATACGTTAAAATGTAGTCATTATCTTTGTTTTGAGCCTCTTATATTCATGAATACTAACAATACCGAAGTTGTTACACCTGCTAGCTTTACGCAGCTTAACCTTATTTCGCCTTTAGTCGCGCGCTTAGCCGAGCTGGAATATCAACAACCAACGCCTATTCAAGGACAGGCTATTCCTAATGTGCTAGCTGGGCGTGATCTCATTGCTGGCGCAAATACGGGCTCGGGTAAAACAGCGACGTTTGCGCTTCCTTTGTTGCAACAACTTTTTAATAAAAAAGCACAAAATAAAAAAAGCATGGGCAAGGAGGGCAATTTTGTTAGTGGGCTAATTTTAGTACCTACGCGTGAATTAGCGAAGCAAGTTGCTGACAGTATTCGATCTTATGCCGCACACCTTAATGGTGCGATTAAAACCGTGGCAGTATTTGGTGGTGTGTCGGCAAATACTCAAATGTTAGCCTTACGCGGTGGTACTGATATTTTAGTAGCAACGCCTGGGCGATTACTCGATTTGATATCAAGTAATGCTATTAAGCTTGATCGCGTTAAAACCTTGGTGTTAGATGAAGCCGATCGCATGTTGAGCTTAGGTTTTACTGAAGAGCTTTCTGCGTTATTAGCGTTAATGCCAACGCAAAAGCAAACGTTATTATTTTCTGCAACCTTTCCAGAGCAAGTTAAAGTATTAACGGCACAATTACTTAACAATCCTGTTGAGATACAGGTACAAAATGCTGATGCTAGCACTTTAGTTCAACGTGTTTTTACCGTGAATAAAGGCGAAAAAACAGTATCACTTGCGCATCTAATAAAACAGCATAAATGGCGACAAGTGCTGGTTTTTGTTAATTCTAAAAAGGGTTGTGAACATCTTGCTTATAAACTTTCCAAGCATGACATTGTCGCCGAAGTATTTCACGGCGATCAAGGACAAGGCGCTCGTAATCGTGTGCTCGATGGATTTAAAGCTGGTGATATTGACGTGCTAATTGCAACTGATATCGCAGCCAGAGGCTTAGATATTGAAAAACTGCCCGTTGTTATTAATTTTGATTTACCAAGAAGCCCATCAGATTACATGCATCGCATTGGTAGAAGTGGCCGTGCTGGCGAAGTGGGATTAGCGTTATCCTTGATTGATTATGAAGATTATCATCATTTTAAAATCATCGAAAAGAAGAATAAGATCATACTTGAACGAGAAGAAATTATTGGTTTTGAAGTTGATGAAACACTTATTGATCCGTCTTTTTCTGCAAATAAGCCAATGGCGCCGCCAGAAGGTAGGGGTAAAAATAGTGGTAAGAAAAAAGCGAAAAAGAATTTAAAAAGTAAGTCGTCTATTAATACCGATATTTGGGCGGGTTATTTAACATCAGATTCTGAGTAACGCTTAAATATAGATAAGAAAACAAGAAGTAATACACTCAAGTGTTAGCCAGCGTTAGTTTACATTGTTACTAACGCTAGCGTATTTATGGTATTCGCTATCTTTTACCTTTTCTGTCATTAAATTGGTTGTCTGCAAATCGCGTTAACCCTTTTTTATGTGCTGGTGTTCTTTTTCCTTTACCTTGCCCTTGTTTAGGTCTATTTTGTCCAGGGCTGCTTTTAAAGCCATGTGCATTATTTTTACCTTGTCGTCTATCATTATTTTGATTACGTTGCTCATTACGTGTTTCTCTTGGCACTAGGCAGCTTGGTGCTGAGCCAATTAATTTACTTAGCCCCATTTTTGTTAATGCTGCACGTATTTCTGGCCAATTATTTTGATCGTGGTAACGTAAAATAGCTTTATGTAATCGGCGTTGAATTGTGCCTTTAGGAACAGTAACTGTACCGTCATCTCTAGCGATATTTTTACTAGTTACATTACGTAAAGAGTTAATCTCGGTGTGATATAACGTTGTTGCATTGGCTAAAGGTGATGGGTAAAAATTCTGTACTTGATCAAGTTTAAAGTCGTTATTTTTTAGCCATAGTGCTAAGTTAACCATGTCTCTGTCGGTCGTTCCTGGGTGTGCAGAAATAAAGTAAGGAATTAAATACTGCTTTTTACCTGCGACTTTAGAGTAATGATCAAACATTTCTTTAAATTTATCATAGCTACCCATACCAGGCTTCATCATATTAGCTAATGGACCCGTTTCGGTATGCTCTGGTGCTATTTTTAAATAACCACCAACATGATGAGTTGCTAATTCTTGCACATATTCAGGATGTTTAATGGCTAAATCGTAACGAACACCTGATGCTATAAGTACCTTTTTAATACCTTTTACTTTTCTCGCTTTTCGATACAGCTCTATCGTTGGCGTGTGATCTGTATCTAAATGACCACAGATGGTTGGCCACACACAAGAAGGTTTACGACAAGTTGCTTCAGCTTTTTCACTTTTACAATTAAGCTGATACATATTGGCAGTAGGGCCACCTAAATCAGAAATAACGCCAGTAAAACCTGGTACTTTAAGTTTTATATCTTCAATTTCAGCAATAATAGATTCATGAGAACGAGACTGAATAATACGGCCTTCATGCTCGGTAATAGAGCAAAAAGTACAACCACCAAAGCAGCCTCGCATAATGTTGATAGACGTTTTAATCATGTCGTAAGCGGGGATTTTAGCATTACCATAACTTGGGTGTGGTACACGTTGATAAGGCAAACCAAATACACCATCCATTTCATCTTGCGAAAGAGGTTTGGCAGGTGGGTTCAACCAAATAATTCGGCTGCCATGAGATTGAACTAAAGGTTTTGCCGATGTTGGGTTTACTTCTTGATGAAAAATACGAGATGCATGCGCATAAAGGACTTTATTGTCTTTAACTTGTTCAAAAGTAGGCAAGTTAATATAAGTATTTTCCCAAGGTTTAGCCTTTTTTTCCCATGTAGTATTGCGAGAATAACTAGTTTTACTTTCATTAAAATCTGAAATATTGATTACTTGTGCAGTTTTTGTAATATCTTTTAAATCGCTATTTGCTTCAGCCGTGGCGGCTTCATTGTCGCTACAACTTTCTGAGGTTATTTCAGCATAAGGATTGATTATAGGTTCTATTTTACCAGGTCTGTCAATATCACGTGAATCTATACCTTTCCAACCGGGTAGGGCTTGGCTCGCTAAAAATGCACTACCACGAACATCCGTGATTTTTTTAACGTCTTCACCTTTAGCAATACGGTGTGCTATCTCAATAAGAGGACGCTCTGCATTACCGTATATGAGTAAGTCAGCTTTTGAGTCAAATAATACTGAGCGGCGAACTTTATCAGACCAATAATCATAATGAGCGATACGGCGTAAACTTGCTTCTATGCCGCCAATAATAACAGGAACGCCTTTAAATGCTTCTTTACAACGTTGAGTATAAGCAGTTACTGCACGGTCGGGGCGTTTGCCACCTTCATCATTTGGTGTATAAGCATCATCATGACGCATACGACGTTCAGCGGTATAGCGGTTTATCATGGAATCCATATTACCCGCGGTAACACCAAAAAATAGATTTGGTTTACCAAGCTCCATAAAGGCATCTTTTGAGCGCCAATCAGGTTGCGCAATAATACCAACACGAAACCCTTGCGATTCTAGCATTCTGCCAATAACTGCCATGCCAAAACTTGGGTGGTCTACGTAAGCATCACCTGTGACAATAATAATATCGCAGCTATCCCAGCCCAATACGTCCATTTCTTTTCTCGACATAGGAAAAAATGGTGCTGTACCGTACATTTCGGCCCAATATTTTGGGTAGTCGAATAAGGATGGCTGTTGTGCTTTGATCATAGAAGAACTCAATTTATTTGGTAATATTCAGCATGCTGAAACTTAGCGCGCGATTATAACAAAAATTGAGTGGTTTTTCTAAAGGTATCTATTATCTTTAAATACAATGCACTTATGTTGGTATTAATTGGATAAATTTAAAAAGAGTTAGTTGGCTAGGTTTTAATGTAATTTACATTGTTCCATTAAGAAACAATGTGTTTTTCCTTTTTTTGCAGATATTTCGAGTTCTGCAATTTCATCAGCGTTAAATAAACTATTCGATAAAATAACAGCAGAGCAATTACCTTTACTTAATACTGAGGTAATTTGTGCTAATACTATTTTTGCTCGGTTAGTTACAGAGCTTTTATAATTCACCATAAGTATTTTTGATACATCTACACCATGTGTTTTCGCTAGTTTCTCAATAGAGTTTTCTTCTGGGTTAATAAATAATAACCATTTCTTTTCTTGCTTATGTTGATGGCAGATATGGGCATATTGACTTGAAAGCTCGAAGTCGTTTGTGACGTTAGTATGTTGAAACCAATTTATATTTAATGGTGTTGCTGTATTAAAACTATTTTTTAATTTATTGATATTATTGGTGTTAGTGTTAATCATTATTAATTCCCTTAAGGCATATTAAGTAAAAATAGACATACTGTGTTTATATACAGTATGTCTATTTTGTTTAATATTCAACCTTTTTTTGTAATTAATTTATAATTTAGTTTCATTCACGAATAGATCAGAAAAATAAAATTTCTTTATAGCAGCATTTAATAGATTTTGTTATGGTGTTTGATACATTGAAAGTTTTCATTTGATAAGTCTTAACCCTTCCAATTAATAATTATAATTGGTTAAGCAATGAGTATAACTATGTTTAGTAACATGAAGATAATACTGGCGGATGACCATCCTTTATTTCGCCAAGCGTTGACGCTTACGTTAAAGTCAAATTTTAGTGGTGCAAAAATTTTTGAAGCACAAACTATTCCCGATCTTGAACAGCATTTACAAAGTGTAAATGATGTTGATTTATTATTACTTGATCTTGATATTCCAGGTGCAAAAGGATTTGACAGCTTAATTGCCATTAGGCGTACATACCCTGAGCTAGGAGTGGTTATTATTTCTGGTTTTGAAGATAAAGAGACCATTTATAAAGCGATGAACTATGGTGCGGCAGGCTTTATTCCTAAATCTACGCCTGTGCCAGAAATGGTTATTGCGATAAAAGAAGTACTAAGCGGTACGTTGTGGACCCCTGATGGTAAGTTTAATGGTCATGATACCGAAAAAAATATTGCAAGTGAGAAAGTCGCGTCGTTAACTCCAAAACAACATAAAATATTATTAATGTTTGCTGATGGTTTATTAAATAAACAAATTGCTTATGAATTAGGATTATCTGAATCTACAATCAAAAGTCATGCAAGCACTATATTTTTAAAATTAGGTGTTAGAAGCCGCACTCAAGCAGTAATCCTTTTGAATGAAGTGCAATCAAGTCAGAGCGTTTTTGGTCAAACTTCTATCGAATAGCTGAACGCTCTGATATCTATCTAGTGCTAAATTGATTGTTAGCACTACTTATTTGCATAGTTCTTAGCGAGCTCTTTTGTTAGTAATGCGCTCATAAGCGCTCGTAAAGCTAGCGGTTTAATAATTTTTTGTAAGTAACTAATATTATTTTGTTTGGCAAGTGCCATCAGGTTTTCATCTGTGGTTGCTGTTATTAGTACTGCTGGTAAAGAATATTGACTTGTTGACCTTAGCTGCTTAATTAATTCAATTCCGTTAATTTGATGGTCGTTGTTTTCTTTGTTGCGCTCATCATTTCTTAGCTTATGCATCGTTAGGTTTAAATCTTCATTTTTAGCTTCGGTTAGCTGATAATCAACCAAAAAAATGTCTATTTCATCTTCGTGTTTTCTATAAATTTCTTTGGCTTGTTGAGCGTTAATTGCGGTAAATACTTGGCATTGCCATGCCCTTAACAATGTTGACATTCCCTCAAGTATTGCTTGTTCATTATCAACACATAAGACGCCGACACCTTGTAAATTCATACTAGCAGTAGGTTGTACTTGTTGATCTTTCAACATAGATTGAATAATTGGAACATTAATACTAAATAAGCAACCGTGTCCGGCTTGAGATCTGAGATTGATTTTATGATCCAAAATATTGGCTAAACTTTGTGCTATGTTTAAACCCAGCCCTAGCCCTTTAGGTCCCATATAATGACTGCTTTTTAATTGGGTAAACTGTTCAAATACTTGTTTTTGTTTTTCTATTGGGATACCGGGACCATTATCAAATACTTGAATAGAAAGCTCATTTCCTTGTCGACGACAGCCTAATAACACTTTATTTTTTTTGTTGCTTTTATTTGTGTGTGCATAACGAAAAGCGTTACTTAAGAAGTTTTGGATAATCCTTGAAAGTAAGGTTATGTCACTAGCAACAAACAGTTTGCTTGTTTTACAGTGAAACTCTATTTGGTACTCATCTGTTAGCGCATTAAATTCACTGGTTAGCATAATGAACAGTTTCTCTACAGAAATTGACTCAATGCTGGGATCAATATTACCGCTTTCAATACGAGAGATTTCATTGAGATCAAGCAATAAGCTATTCGCTATTTCTAAAGAGTTATCTATTTTATTTATTTGTTCGCGAACGTCATGACTGACTTTAGGGTTTAAAGATACTGAAGATGAAAATAGTCTAGCAGCCGATAAGGGTTGTAGTAAATCGTGGCTACATGCTTTTAAATATTGACTTTTTTTAATATGCGCCTGTACGGCTTTAGCTTTTGCTTGTGCTAATTCGAAGTTAGCTTGTGCAAGTTCTTTATTTGCTTGCTCTAATTCTGCAGTACGAAATTGTACTCTTGATTCAAGGTCTGTGTTTTCATCTTTGAGGACTTTTTCTGTTTGACGATATTTAGTGATATCAGAAAATATCATGACAAAACCACCACCTGGGATAGGGTTTCCTTCAATATGAATGTTTTTGCCATTTTTGAGTTTATACTCGGAGTTGTGACGACTACCCGCTTTAATAAATTCGATACGTTTTTCAACTTGTTGATTAATATCTTTAATAAAATAGTCTTGTTGACTTAGGTTGAAATAAATTAACTGACCGATAGGGCAGCCGATATAAATAATGTCACTGGGGTAATTGAAAATATCTACGTATTGTTTATTCCATGCGACTAATTTAAGTTCGCTATCAATAACGGATATTCCTTCACTAACATTTTCAATAGCGCTTTGTAGCACTGTTCGGCTAAATTCTAGTTGCTGGGTAGAGTTGTCTTCAACTAACTTAGCGACTTGATCGAAGGGCATGGTTTGGCCACTGATCGCAAAAGAAGTCACAAGTTTTGCTGATGCTGAGCCTAATACTCGAGCTAGCGTTGTTTCGGCGTGTAGTAATATAGTTTCATTAAATTGTTTACTGTGTTTGTTACGGTAAGGACGATGAAATTGCTTAAAGCATTGTTTTGCTTTTTCTTGACCAATAAAACGGGCAACTAAAAACTCGAGTTCAACAATGTCAACTTTGGGCTGAGTAGGCAAATTCCACTGCGTGTGTAGTCTATTTTTATAGAAAAATTTACTTTGCATTTGCTCTCGAATACTCTGTCTTGTTAATAAAGAAATCAGCCAAAGTGAAATAATGTTGATAAGCAACCCAAGTAAGGTGACTACAGTCGTTTTAGGTAAGTCACTATTTACAAAAGGGTGTTGGTATAAACCTAATTGTGGTAGTAAATTAAAGAGCACCCAAATAGTAAAGCCGCTGCTTATTCCTGTTAGTACACCTGCAAGTGTTGCTTTACGCCAATAAAATGCGACAAATAAAGCAGGCCCCACTTGAGCTATTGCGCCAAAAGCAACTTCACCTAGTGATGATAGAGTATCTGGTGGCGACAGTAATAAAAGGCCATAACTTAAGAAAATAACAAAGAGGACGAGTGCTTTACGAATAAATAAAAGTTGCGATTGAAAATGATTAAAATTGTGATGTTGTTTATGCGAAAACTTAAACATTAACGGGAACACAATTTCATTACTGAGCATAGTACTTAACGCGATTGTAGATACAATTACCATTGAGCTTGCGGCAGAAATAGCGCCCAAAAAGGAGAATAAAGACAGCCATACTTCGCCATGAAAAGCAGGTAAAAAAAGCACATAAGCATCCGCTGGCAATGAATCTCCATAATTCAAATGGCCGGCCAACCCTAATGGGCCAGCGAAAAAAGCAAAAATAAGCACGTAAATAGGCAAAAGCCATCTCGCCATGGCACTTGTTTTCTGCTCTTTTATTTCAACAAACATAACTTGAAATTGTCTTGGTAAACACAAAAAAGCAGACATAACAATAATTAGCATGCCGAACATACCAACAAAGTTAGAAAAATCAAATTGTTGCTTAATACTTAATTGATCTTTTGATAGCGCCCAAATATCCATTGGCGAGTCATAAATAATAAAACACACAAACAAGCCTACCAAAAGAAAAGCGATTAATTTTACGAGTGATTCAAAAGCAATGGCAATCATTACGCCAGGGTGACGCTCTGTTATATCAATTGTACGAATACCAAAAATAATAGTAAATACGGCCAAAATAATGCTAACAATTAACCCTATTTTCCAAATAGGTAAATGCTGGGTTTCTTGTAAAATTTGATAGGAATAAATAATCGCTTTTAGTTGCAAGGCTATATACGGCATAGTTCCGATTAAAACGACTATGGTAATAATAACGGCCAAACTTTGAGATTTACCAAAACGTGCGGAAAGTAAGTCAGCTATAGAGGTTATTTTAAGTTGTAAGCTTGTTTTTATCATCCGCTGAATAAAAGGCCAAGCAAATACAAATAATAAGATAGGAGCTAAATATACTGAAATGTAGGTATAGGAATTATTAGCTGCTTGTGCACTTGTACCTAAAAAACCCCATGAAGTGCAATAAACCCCTAAAGATAAGGCATAAATAATGGCTTGTTGTTTAGTTTTTAGTTTATTTCTGTATTTACCACCTAAGTGGGCAATCAGAAATAATAAACTTATATAGCCAATGCTAACGCTAACCAATAACCAATTTGCAAACATACTTATTCCAGAAAACTAAACCTTCTTACTAAATTTACCATAGTTCACTGACAATATATTTCTATATTTCTATAACTTAAGTACTAGTACTTTGGTTATTTAAACACCTAATACTAAAGGACTAAGCGCTAGGTGCTAAGTCTTATTGCCGATTGTTACATTTGTTTACTGTTCTATTATGTTTTTGAACAAAGAGAATAACAAAACAATAAATACAAAAAGTAAAACTATAAATAAAAAATATAAAAAGGGGAAATAGTAATGTTTAGCAATAAGTCTACAAAAAATAAATCTAAAAAATTATTACTTGCTGGAAGTTTACTTTTAGCTACGGGTGTCGCTAATGCAGCTTACGATATTAAGTTGACGGATGAAGATAGCCTATCTTTTGGTGGCTACATTAAAGTGGATGCTCGCTATGTTGATGGCGATGTTGCATACCGACCATATTGGGCCGGATCAGGTACTAAGCTAGATGAAAGCGCTTCTCAGTTTAATCTTTTTGCCAATGAAACACGCTTCAATATGAAATATACCCATGATGATGTTATGGGGTTTATTGAAATGGACTTTTGGGGAGGCGGGGGTAATGAGATTGTTTCTAATTCTGCTAACCCTCGTATTCGTCATGCGTTTATTAAGTATAAAGATGTATTAGTTGGGCAAACATGGTCAACTTTTATGAATACTAGTGCTATTCCTGAGTCAGCCGATTTTGCTGGCGCTACCTTAGGTTTAGTTTTCATTCGACAAGGTCAAGTTCGCTATACCATGGGAGATTTTCAAGTATCAATTGAAAATCCTGAAAGCTGGGGTGGCGATACCGCTAATGACAGTATTCCCGATGTTGTTGCGCGTTATAACCTAAAAGGTGACTGGGGAAATATTTCTTTTTCTGCATTAGGTCGTCAGCTAAATACTAATTTAGGTAATACCGAAACAGCGATAGGTGCTTCAATTGCTGGCCGCATTAAAACAATCGGTAAAGATGATCTTAGGTTCCAACTTCATCAAGGCGAAGTAGGTCGTTATGTTGGTGCAGGTTTTACTCCCGATATTTTCACTAAAACAGATGTGAATGGCAATGTCATTGAAGAAGTGGAAGATGTTACTTCTTATCTTGTTGCTTATCGTCATTATTGGACTGACACTTTAAGAAGTACTGTACTTTATGGTGCTGCTGATGCGGACTCTTCAGGTGCAGATCGTCGTCAATGGGGTGTGAATTTATTTCAAAATTTAACCAAGCAACTAGCCGTTGGTGTTGAAGTAGGTAACTTCACCATGAAAGAGCAAGACGCTGATTCTAATTACGCACAACTTTCACTGCAATACGTACTTTAGTTTTCAAGTAAAGCGTTGTTGACGTAACAGTTCCCATTTTGTTGTTACGTTTTGGTGGGGGGATATTCCCCCACTTTTTTTAAACGCATCTATTATTTTTATTTATTTAGGAGAGGGAGTATGGCTGAGTCAATACTCAAAGTAGAGCAAGTTTCATTAGCATTTGGTGGTGTGAAAGCGCTAACTGATGTTAGCTTTGAAGTTCCCCGAGGCTCTGTATTTTCGATAATCGGCCCAAACGGTGCTGGTAAAACGTCCATGCTTAATTGTATATCTGGCCGTTATCGCCCTAATTCAGGCAATATCATTTTTAATGATCAAAATGTCACTAAGTTGTTGCCAAATGATAGGGCCGACCTTGGTATGGGGCGTACTTTTCAAAACCTAGCTTTATTTGGTCACATGTCGGTATTAGACAATATTATGGTTGGTCGTCACCACCTATTAAAAAATAATTGGCTTACAGGCCCACTATATTGGGCTTCAAATGCACAAAAAGAAGAGTTAGCACATAGACGATACGTCGAAGAAGTTATTGATTTTTTAGAAATTTCTCATATCAGAAAATCGGTTGCCGGCACGCTATCTTATGGTTTACGTAAACGCGTCGAGTTAGCAAGAGCAATAGCTTTAAAGCCAGAATTAATTTTACTTGATGAGCCCATGGCGGGAATGAACCTGGAAGAAAAAGAAGACATGGCTCGTTATATCCTCGATTTAAACGAAGAGTTTGGTATTACCGTTGTGATGATTGAACATGACATGGGAGTGGTTATGGATATTTCCCATCAGGTGATGGTGCTCGATTTTGGTAAAAAACTAATTTCTGGTTTACCTGATGAAGTGATGGCTGACCCACATGTGAAACGTGCTTATCTTGGTATAGAAGATGACGATATTGAGAAAGCAACAGTCTATGCAGAAAAGGAGGCTAGCTAATGTCAAGTTTAACAGAAGTAGCAGCGAATAAAGATTTTGATATGGGTGAATTAGATACCTTTCCTAAAATACTTCGTCACAATGCCTTGAAACACCCAAATGATATTTCAATGCGTGAAAAAGAGTTTGGTATATGGAATGAATTCACTTGGTTAGATTATCAAAACCGCGTTAAGTGGCTTGCTCTATCATTAAGAGAATTAGGTATTCAACCTAAAGATGCAATTGCTTTATTAGGTGATAACCGTCCAGAGTGGGTTTGGGGTGAAATATGTGCCCATGCAATGGGCTGTTATTCTATTGGGATTTTCCAAGATTCATTACATGAAGAAGTGGTTTATTTACTTAATAAAAGTAATGCGACTGTTGTGATTGCGGAAGATGAAGAGCAGTGTGACAAATTACTTGAGTTAGGCGAAGACATTCAAGATGTAAAAATTATTGTTTATTGCGACCCTCGTGGTATGCGTAAATATGATGATAAACGATTAGTGAATATTGAAGACCTTTATAAGCAAGGACAAGCAATAGATAAAGCCTCTCCTGAGTTATATGACCTATATGTTGACTCTACACGTGCAGAAGAAACCGCTATTTATTGTACTACTTCAGGTACAACGTCTAAGCCTAAAATAGCTTTTTTAGGTGGCGGAAATTTTGTAAAACACTGTAGTTCATACTTGCGAGCAGATCCTCGCCAAGCTGGTGATAACTACGTTTCAGTTCTTCCTTTACCTTGGATTATGGAGCAAGTCTATGCTGTTGGCCAAGCATTAATAGCAAGACAAATTGTTAATTTTGTTGAAGAGCAAGAAACCTTAATGGCTGATTTACGAGAAATAGGGCCAAGCTTTGTATTACTTGCGCCACGTGTTTGGGAAGGCATTTTAGCTGACGTAAAAGCTCGTATGATGGATTCAACACCATTAAAACAAAAGTTATTTGATTATGCCTTTGCCTTAGCTGAAAAAGCACAGAACCAAGGAAAACGCTCTTGGCTCGCCGATTTATTATTAATGAATGCGTTAAAAGATCGATTAGGTTTTACTTTTTTGAAATCTGCCGCAACAGGTGGTGCCGCGATGGGACCTGATACTTTTAGGTTCTTCCAAACTATTGGTGTGCCTTTACGTCAACTTTATGGTCAAACTGAACTATGTGGTGCTTATACCGTGCATGAAGCAAATGATGTTGATTATGACAGTGTTGGTATCGCTTTTGATAGTGCCGAAGTAAAAGTGATTAACACCGATAAAGCAGGCGTAGGTGAAGTTATCGCCAAAACCGTTGGTATGTTTACCGGCTATTTAGATAACCAAGAAGCATATGACGAAGATGTTATTGATGGTTGGATGCATACAGGAGACGCCGGTTACTTTAAACCATCAGGTCACTTGGTGATTATCGATCGTATTAAGGATCTGGCGAAAACAAGTAACGGTGTGCAGTACTCTCCACAATACATTGAAAATAAATTGAAATTTTCATCTTTCATTGGTGAGGCCGTTATTCTCGGTAAAGATAAGCCGTATTTGAGCGCACTTATCTGTATCCGTTTTTCAATCGTATCAAAATGGGCTGAGCAGCACGGCTACAGTTTTACTAATTATACTAGCTTGTCAGCCTTACCTGAAGTGTATGAGAAATTAAGCGAAGAAATAGAAAAAGTTAACGATACGTTACCCGATGCTCAAAAAATTAATAAATTTATCTTACTTTATAAAGAATTAGACGCTGATGATGGTGAATTAACTCGTACCCGTAAAGTGCGCCGTAGTGTTATTGCAGACAAGTATGGAGACATTATTACGTCTATTTATGATAACAAAGAAAAAGTTGATATAGATACTGTGATTACCTTCCAAGATGGTGGGAGCTCACGCATTAAAACTCAGCTTAAGGTATCTACGTTAATCGAAAATGATGGTAGTGCAACTACAGCAAATAATGTTAGCCAAATAGAGAGGAAAGCATCATGAATTTTGAACTCTTAATTCAATTAGTAGTAAACGGACTGATAGTTGGTTTGTTATATGGCGTCATTGGGATGTGTTTCGTTTTGGTTTACAAATCAACCCAAATTGTAAACTTTGCCCAAGGTGAATTTCTGTTGATTGGTGCCTGGGTTTGTTGGGCATCACTTATTTACTTAGAGCTACCATTTTTTGCTGGTTTCTTACTATCGCTTTGCTTTATGGCTGCTTTTGGGGTGTTACTACAAATGATAGTGCTAAGACCTATGATAGGCGAGCCTATTATCTCTGTGATTATGGTAACGATTGGCTTATCAATATTTTTCCAAGCACTAATGAAGTGGATATTTGGTGTGTCACCACAAAGTTACCCTCAAGTATTTGATACTCAAACAATTAATATTATGGGATTAAATATTGAGATGGCGTACTTAATGAGTACCATTATTGCCTTAGTTATCATGATAGCTTTCTACTTATTCTTTAAACATTCTAAACACGGTCTAGCAATGCGCGCTACTGCTTTTGACCAACAAGTATCACAAAGCTTAGGTATATCTGTTAAACACGTTTTTGCGATGAGTTGGGGAATTGCCGCAACTGTTTCAGCAACGGCAGGTATTGTGATTGGCATGGTAAATGGGGTTTCAGATTCACTTTCTATTATGGGAATTAAAGTTTTTCCAGCGGTTATTTTAGGCGGATTAGATTCCATTATCGGTGCCATTGTCGGTGGTTTAATTATCGGTGTGTTAGAGAATGTTGCCGAGTTTTTTGATAGCCAATATTTAAACATTGGCAATATGTATGACATAGCACCATTTTATGTCTTGTTAATCATTCTTTGGTTCAAGCCTTATGGGTTGTTCGGTACTAAAGACATTGAGCGTATATAACGCGACTTAATTAACAAAAAGAATAATTATTAGGAGTAACTTATGTCGAGCTTAACTATGCGTCCGTGCGGAGATTTCCGTACCAGCTATAAACAAGACAATACAATTTTTGAAACGAAAACCATCCGTTGGGTGACTATATTTACCATCATAGCGTTGTGCTTTGCACCGGTATTACTTGACGGATACTTTATTACCTTATTGATTCAAATATCCTATTTAGGCATTGCAGCACTGGGGTTAAATATTTTAGTGGGATACACCGGACAAATATCGTTAGGTCATGGGGCTTTCTTTGGCTTTGGCGCATTTGCCTCAGCTTGGTTGAATACAAGTTTTAATATACCTGTGTTTTTGTGTATTCCTTTAGCTGGTTTTTTAACCATGGCGGTTGGCATGATGTTTGGTGCACCGGCGGCAAGAATTAAAGGCTTATACCTAGCAATAGCAACATTAGCATCGCAATTTATTATTGAGGATTTCTTTGCTCGTGCTGAGTGGTTCTCGGGTGGTGCATCAGGCTCTATGGCAGAGCCAGTAAAATTATTTGGTTTTGTTTTTGATACCGACCAAAGTTTTTATTATATCGCGCTGTTTGCCTTAGTTTTTATGTTTATTTGGGGATGTAATTTAATGCGCAGCCGTGATGGGCGAGCTTTTATAGCGGTACGAGACCATTATTTATCAGCTGAAATTATGGGCGTTAAATTAAATAAATACCGTTTATTATCCTTTGGTATTTCTTCATTCTATGCCGGTATTGGCGGTGCATTATACGCGCATTACTTAGGTTATGTATCTGCAGAAGGTTTTACCATTATGATGTCTATTCAATTCTTAGGCATGATTATTATTGGTGGCTTAGGGTCTATTAAAGGCACATTAATGGGCGTTATCTTTATGGTGTTTTTACCTGAAGTATTATCAAGCGGTGTTGGTTTTATGAAAATGACTGATTGGGGCAATATTCCAATGGTTATCGATGGTTTAGCTTACATTAAAGAAATGGCAATTGGTTTGGTTATTATCGGATTTTTAATTTTTGAGCCAGAAGGTCTATCACATCGCTGGACGCAAATTAAAAACTATTGGAAATTCTATCCATTTGCTTACTAAGTGCTTTGTTTAAGTTATTAGTAAGTCATGGAGAATAAGATGAAGTTAAGTTTATGGGGAGAATTTTAGCTTAACTTCTGAATAAAATGTAAAAAAGTTTAACAATCTAATATATAACAATAAGTTAAGGAACATCACATGAGAAAAACTATAAATAAAAAATTATTACTAAGTTCAATTGCGACTACTGTTTTGTTAAGTGCTATTAGCCAAGCACAGGCACAAGATTCTGTTTTTGTTGGTCATTTGGCAGATATGTCGGGTCCAACAGCATTTGTTGGTAAAAATTATGCTGATGGTGTACGAGACTCTCTCGCCTATATAAATGCTAATGGTGGCATTAGTGGGACTAGACTTGAATCTGAAACAATTGATTATGCTTATAAAGTACCACAAGCGATTGCCAATTATAAAAAATGGAAAACGCGTAAAAATATGGTGGCGATGCAAGGTTGGGGAACGGCAGATACTGAAGCATTAATATCTTTTGTTGCTCGTGATAAAACGCCTGTTTTTTCTGCGTCTTATTCCGGACATTTGACTGATCCAACCGCTAAAAATCCACATACGAAAAAGCCAGCACCATATAATTTTTTTTATGGAGCATCTTACTCTGATGCTTGTCGTGGTTTAGTTCAGTGGGCCGCTGATGATTGGAAAAAGCAAGGTAAAGACGGCAAACCCAAATTTACCCATATAGGCGCCAACCATCCATTTCCAAATGCTCCAAAAGCTGCTTGTGCAGAGTATGCTGAAGAACTCGGTTTTAATGTGCTACCACCCGTTGTTATTTCTATGAAACCTGGCGATTTTAAAGCCCAATGTTTAAGTATTAAAAGCTCAGGCTCAAATTATGGTTATATCGGTAACTTAGGTGGTTCAGTTCAATCGTTAGTTAAATCGTGTAGTACTGTTGGTGTTGATATTCAATTTATGTCAAATATTTGGGGCGGTGATAAAGAAGTCTTTGCAGCTGCAGGCGAAGGAATTCAAGACTATATATTCCCAACGATGACCCCTTTTTGGGGAGATGATGTACCTGGCATGAAGCTGCTACGTGAAATTTCTAAAATGTCAGATGAATCAGGTAAAGAAGAACGTGTTCATCACTATATTCGTGGTGTTTGTTCAACTTACTTTATGAAAGAAGCAATGGAGTGGGCTAAAGACAATGGTGGTATTACTGGTGAAAATATCAAAAAAGGGATGTATGTTCATAAAGATTGGGTGCCAAAGGGGTTAGAAGGTGTTTGTTTAGCTGCTAATTGGACGAGTGAAGATCACCGTGGTGTTAACCAAGTTAACATTTACAAAGGCAACTATAACGATGGTGATATAAAAATTGAAAAAGTATCACAAGTTACCTTAGACCGTCGCGATGATTGGTTAGGTTATTAATTTTAACTTATTAATTTCAAGTAAGCGATTGCAGCACCAATGATGTCATTGGTGCTAGTCATAACCACTCATTGCGTTATTTAGCGCTGTGGTTGTGGCGATAACTTGATGATTTTTAGCGTAATAAAATTAGTTAGCGAGTTTGTGATTATATCTAATGGGTATTGATTTCAAATTAGACAAATATAAAGATTTTAACGGAGCCTATAAATATGTCTCAGGCAGCAGCAAAAATTCAAACAGCCACACCTATGTTATCAGTTAACAATATAGAAGTTGTTTATGACGAGGTTATCCAAGTACTTCGAGGAGTATCTTTAGATGTACCAGAAGGTGATGTTGTTACTTTACTTGGACCTAACGGGGCAGGAAAATCGACAACATTAAAAGCGATTTCTGGACTTTTAAAGACAGAATATGGTGAGGTCACTAAGGGTGATATCACTTTTATGGGCGAACGTATCGACAAAAAGAACGCAGAGGATGTTGTGCGTAGTGGACTTTTTCAGGTAATGGAAGGGCGTCGTATTATTGAAGATATGACATCAATTGAAAATTTGAAATTAGGTGCTTATACCCGAAACGACTCTCAAATCAATCAAGATATAGAGATGGTTTTTCATTATTTTCCAAGGTTAAAGGAGCGTACCGGCTTAGCAGGGTATTTGTCGGGTGGCGAACAGCAAATGTTGGCGATTGGTAGAGCATTAATGGCACGTCCTAAAATGATCTGTTTAGATGAGCCATCGATGGGCTTATCACCATTGTTAGTAAAAGAAGTTTTTGGAATTATTAAGAAAATAAATGTAGATCAAGGTATTACCATGTTATTGGTCGAACAAAATGCTAACTATGCAATAAAGGCTGCTGATTATGGTTATATTATGGAATCAGGGAAAATAGTGCTTGATGGTACGCAAGAACAATTAATGAGTAATGAGGATGTGAAAGAATTCTATTTAGGTGGCGGTAATGAAGAACGCAAAAGTTTTAAGAATTTAAAATCTTATAAACGACGTAAACGTTGGTTATAAGATTGTACTTAATGATTTATTGCCATGTTGAGCTTCGTATTATTTTGTAAACATTAAATGGCTTGACGGTGAACTTAAAAGTACATTGCAAATTTAAATAATAATAAACGTTATCATAAGAGATTATCGAGTGACCATGAATAAATACTTTTACGAGAGTGAGTGCGAGAGCTCACCATTGCGAGAGCAAGCATTATTAAGACGTTTGGCAGATTTTATCAATTATGCTAAACAGGAGTGTGAACATTACAAGGAAACGCTAGCTCATATTGATGGAGAGAAAATCACTAGCCGTGAATTATTAGCTCAGCTTCCTATTACCCGAAAGTCAGATTTAATACGTTTGCAGGCTAAGCAATCTCCTTTAGGTGGATTAAACGCTGCAAAAGCTAATTTAGGTCGAATCTTTCAATCACCAGGTCCTATTTATGATCCTGAAAACACGAAAGATGATTGGTGGCGTATGGGCCAAGCTTTTTACGCCGCGGGATTTAGGCAAGGTGAACTTGTTCAGAATTGTTTGTCTTATCATTTAACGCCGGGCGGTTTTATACTTGACTCAGGCGCTAGAGCTTGTGGTTGTATCGTGATTCCTGCAGGTCCAGGACAAACAGATCAACAACTCGATATTATTGAACACTTAAAACCACAAGGCTATGCCGGTACACCATCATTTTTAAAAATTTTATTAGATAAAGCCAAAGCTGAAAACCGAGACGTATCTAGTATAACTAAGGCGTTGGTTACTGGTGAAGCTTTACCTAAACCCTTAAGAGCCGAGTTAGCTGCTGCAGGAATTGATACTTTGCAAGCCTATGCGACTGCTGATGTTGGTCTTATTGGCTTTGAATCACAAAGTGATGAAGGGTTAATCATCGCAGAGGATTTGCTGGTTGAAATAGTGCGACCAGGAAGTTTAGAGCCTGTGGCTGAAGGCGAAGTGGGTGAGGTTGTTGTTACTAGTTTTAATGTAGATTATCCACTTATTCGCTTTGCTACTGGAGATTTATCTGCTGTGAAGTTAGGTGTAAGTGACTGTGGTCGGACGAATATGCGTATTAAAGGCTGGCTAGGACGTGCTGATCAAACAACTAAAGTGAAAGGTATGTTTGTTCATGCAAGTCAAATTGAGCAGGTGAGACAAGCTTATCCTTACATTGCTAAAATGCGCCTAGTAGTCTCGCAAGCTAATTATAATGATAAAATGCATCTACAGTGTGAAGTAACAGACAATAAGTATTTAAAAGAAGATGTTACCAATATGCTTGATAGAATTAGTAGCACATTAAAAAAGGTTACTAAATTAACCGGTACGATAGAGTTTGTTGCACTTGGGTCGCTTGCTGATGATGGCAAAGTGATTGATGATTTGCGAACTATTGATTGAGTTTAGGGAAGTTAATTGTATAAAAATAGGCATTAAGCAAAATTAAGTTATAAGTAAGCTCTAAGAAAGCTCAGTTAAAGTTAAGTTTAATATTTTTAATAAACAAAGTTGAGCGCTATTTTATCTACTATTAAGGAATAAATATGGAAATCAAAGCTTTTCAGGATTGTTACCCAGAAGAACTAAGTCATTGTTATGGTTGTGGTAAAAATAATAATTATGGTCACCAACTAAAAAGTTTTTGGCAAAATATTGATAAAGATAATGTATTAGCAAGTACGACTGTAGCTCATTATATGCCGGCAGATATATACACTGCGATTCCTGGCTTTGTCTATGGCGGCATGCTTGCCTCATTGATCGATTGTCATGGCACTGGCAGTGCCTCAGCAATGGCTTATCTTGCTCAAAATCGTGACATGGGAAGTACCCCAGCATTGCGTTTTGTAACAGGTGCGCTCAACATTAATTATTTAGCACCAACACCTCAAGGGGTTGAGTTAACGTTAATTGGACGTTTTAGTGAAGTAAAAGAAAGAAAAGTTATTGTGGATATATCTTTGTCTGCTAATGACATTGTTTGTGTTAAAGGGCAAGTGATTGCAGTATTAATGCCTGAAGGTATGACACCTAAACGTTAGTGTGTATTTATATACAGATGTGATAATTCAACCTAGCTTAAGTTAATTAGTCTAAATTGCTATGGTAGTAGTTGTAGGACTAATTAACTTTTCAGACTGATTTTTGACCCATTTCTTGAACTGCCTTTTTAGCTAAGCGCTTACCCACTAAACTCTTTCGATTCTATATTTATATCCTACTCACAATTACCTTCGTAAGTTTCAAACCACTAAAGTATTTTATACAGCGACTTATTTCCGCCATAAACAACCCTTTATTTTTTCTAATAACATCGTTACTGTCAACTGAACTATTAGTGATATCGTTTTACCCCCCCCCCCTAAGTATTACATGTTTTTTATTGGCTAAAGGAAGTCGATTTACTTGTTATTTGATGAGCAATTAAATATTTTTGGAAGTGATCGGTGGCTAATGGTTTACTGTATAAATAGCCTTGTAATTGTTCGCAGTGTAGGCCTGATAGAAATTTTAGTTGTTGATTGGTTTCAACACCTTCAGCCACAACATCCATACCCAAGTTATGAGCGATAGTGATAATGGTCGCAACCATATTTCTACCTTGCTCAGACTCTTCAATATCATCGACAAAAGCTTTATCTATTTTTAAGGTGTTAAGTGGGAATTTTTTTAAATATGCTAAAGATGAGTAACCGGTACCAAAATCATCTAGCGATAAATGAATGCCCATAGCTCTTATTTGTAGCATGGTCTTAATGGCGCTTTGCGGAGAGTCCATTACTGTGCCTTCGGTTATTTCTAACTCTAAATGCTGAGGCGGTAGCTCGCTTTCTTTTAAAATAGTTGCTATTTGTGCAACTAAGTTCGATTGGGTGAATTGTACAGCAGATAAGTTAACAGCAACTCGACCAGTAAATAAGCCAGCATCAACCCATTTTTTTGTCGCGAAACAGGCTTTTCTTAGTACTATTTCGCCAATATCAATAATTTGTCCCGTTTCTTCTGAAACTGGAATAAATACAACCGGGCTAATAATACCTTTACTGGGGGTTTCAAAGCGAACTAAAGCCTCCATTCCAGAAATTTTGCCACTCGCAATTTCAATTTTAGGTTGATAGTAAACAGAAAATGAATCGTCTTTTAAGCCATGTCGAATTAAACTTTCAATTTGTAATCGTTTCACTGCTTGTTTGTTCATGGAGGCACTAAAAAATTGATATTTATTACCGCCACTGCCTTTTGCATGATACATTGCTGTATCGGCATTTTTAAGTAGCTCGTGCCCAGTATTACCATCTTCAGGAAATAAGACAACACCAATACTACTGTACAAAACTATTTCTTGGTTGTTTATTTTAAAAGGGATGGCAACAGTGCGTAAGATATCTTTGGCTAATGAAGTAATAGTATGTATATCATTAGTACCTTCAAGAATAATACTAAACTCATCGCCCCCTAATCGATAAACGGTATCTTGTTCACGTCCAAGAGTTAACATTCTTTTAGCAACTTGGCATAAAATAGCATCACCTATTTGATGTCCCATAGAGTCGTTAATTTTTTTAAAGTTATCTAAATCAAATACGAATAAGGCATGATTAATATTACTTTTGACTAACCTTGCTTGGTGAGCTTGAAAATATGAGCGATTGGGCAAACCTGTTAAAATATCTGAACTAGCTAGCTTTCTTAATTCAGATTCTATTTGTTTACGTTTGGTTATGTCAGAAAAAACACCCACAAAATGAGATATTTGATCATTTTCATCATTAATAATATCTAAGTTTAAATCAGCAAAAAACTTACTGCCGTCAGCTCGTAAACTTTCAACTTCGCCATGCCAACTGCCTTTGGTGACTAAGTGTTGTTTAAGCTTTTGGGTAAAGCTTTGAGGGTACTGTTTGAATGTGATCGGTTGACCAATCATATCCTCTCTTTCTTGTCCTGTTATTCGCTGAAAAGCTTTATTGATATCAACAATTGTAAATTGACGATCATAAATGACAACAGCATCCGATATATTTTGAATACATTTAGCAAATAATTTTAAACTTTCTTCCGTTTTTTTAAGTTTACTTATATCCTTAAGTGTACCAGTCATACGTGAAGGATTATTTTTTTCATCACGTTCAACTATTTTCCCTCGATCTAAAATCCAAATCCATTGATTGTATTTATCTTTAACTCGGTAGGTTGCTTCAAAATGCTCTGTTTTTTCAGAAACATGATCGGCGAGGGCCTTTTTTACTCTCTCAATGTCATGTTGATGTATGTTAGTAGCTTTACTACCATTGTGATGTTTTTGCGCACTTTTATTTCGAGTTCCATCTTGTGGGAAGTCCAAGACTCCCCAAATATTAGAGCGATAAATTTTATCAGTGATAATATTCCAATCCCACATTTCATCACCACTTCCCCAAAGTGAGAGTTTTAAACGTTCTTCACTTTCTTTTATTTGAGAATTATAGTGTTTCTTGTTTTTATACTGTTGAAATATATAAGTTAAAAATAAAAAAGAAATAAAAGCATAAACGGCTATCATGCTTGCTGATAACCACCATGGAGGTAAAATTCGTACATGTAATCGACTGATTTTCGTTTTTTGAGGGGAATGAACATCAAAGGCTTGTACTTCAAATATATAATTACCCGGGCTTAAGTTAGTGTACGTAGCGCGGTTGTTATATCTTCCTGTATTAAGAGAAGCATCAATCCATTCAGTCTCTAGTTCAACTAATCTATACTTGTAACGGATTTGATTATTAAGTTTTGCGTTAGGAGAGACAAACTCAAAGCTGATAGGGGATTGTTTGTAGGCTAATTCGAGCAAGCTTAAAGCATTTAGCTGTTTTTTTAAGGTAAAAGGAGCATGAGTATTGGTTAATTCAGCCTCATCTACTTTTATTGGTACTTTTTTGTTAGCAACATAAAGGTTGGTAAATATTGGTGCAGTAATGTTTTGTTCTATTTTTAATAATTCATCAGGGTTAAATTGATAAAATCCATTGGGGCTACCAAAAAACATATCGCCATTACTTGATTTAAAGGCCGCAGATTCTTGGAATTCAGGGGTATTAATATCGAAGTCTACATCAAATTTTATTACTTTTTCTGTTGCCAGTGATATTGCGTTTATACTTGTGTTTGTTGCTACCCAAATATTGTCATTGCTATCAACTAATAGTGATGCGATATAGTTATTTTGTAAGCCATTATTTTCATTGAAAGTATATGTTTTTTTTTCATTGAATACAGTTAACCCTTGTGACTCTGTGCCTAATAGAACATTATTATTTTGCATCCAAATGTTATTGATTAAACTATTATTAATGATGTCAGTTAACTTTTTACTGGTTTTTTGATAAGAATATTCATTTGTATCAAAGATAAAAGCTTGATTTTTTGTTGATAACAGAAATAATTTATCGCCATTAACTTGAAAGTTAATGAATTGACTTTTATTTAGGGTTGGATAAACAGTAAATGTTTTTTGCGCTATGTGATATTCAGCTAGAAAGTTTTTGCTGTTAAGGTACCAAAGGCTGTCTTTTATTTTTACGACAAAGTTTTCAACAGGGTGGTTTGACTCATTGAACCAAGCTTTATGTTCCGTTACGCTATTTTTATTAATATCATACTGATAGAGCTTGCCACTTTCTGTTCTGAGAAAAAGCTCATCATCATTAGCTGAGAAAACCTGCCAAATATTTTCATTTAAATTTAGTTTACTTTTAGCTAATACTTTTGTTTTAGATAAGCTAAATAAACCATTTTTTTCAGTAGATAACCATATAGTGCCGTCAGAGCTCTCTGCAAAAGACTCAACACGATAACCTTGACCATTATCTCTGGCTAAACCATGATAAATAAAATCTTTCAATGCTGAATATTGGTTTACACCACCGCCATAACTGGCAAGCCACATATTATTATTGTTATCACGATATATATCCATTAACCAGTTGTCACTGATAGACGTTGATTTTGGGCTGCTTTGATAGCTTTGAATTTGTCTATTTAATAAGTTAATTGTATTTAAACCATTGTGAGTAGCTAACCAAATGTGGCTTTCATCATATTGAGCAATGGCTCTGACATTATTAGACAATAATACTTGCTGATCATTAACATCTTGTTTAGTTGTGGTTAAATGTGAAATTAATTGGTAACGGTCATCAACAATATATAAGCCATTATCTGTGGCTAACCAGTATTGATTGTCAATAGTTTTCATATCAAATAAGGCAGTGGCAGTAATTGATAAGTTATGTTTATTTTGTTTATTAAGGGATCCGATATAATTGAGATTTTTACTGAGTAAATGAATGCCTTTATCATAACTACCAAGCCAATATGTACCTGCATTGTCTTGGAATATCGTTTTTATTTCTTTAAATAATTCGTTGTAATTCCGGATGTAAATGGGGTCGAAAGCTATCTCTTTAACTGGTGTTTTGACCGACAACGTTTGTAATCCTTGAGTTGTTGCAATCCATAATAACGACTCACTTTGGCCACCTTGTGCCGAGCTGCGCTTATTTTGATAGATATCCCAAATAACGTTATCTTTGAGTGATAAATTATTTTGCTCTTCATGAACAAAGTTATTGAAGTTATCGAGCTCATAATTATAACGGCTTAAGCCATTTTCAGTACCAACCCAGAGTGTTTTCTCACTATCAATGAATATTTTTCGAATAATATTATCAGCAATAGAGTGTTTATCTTTAGTGTTATGTCTGTAGACAACAATATTATTACCGTCAAAACGGTTTAAACCATCTTCTGTGGCAAACCAGATAAACCCCTGATGGTCTTGGGTGATATTAAATACATTGGAGTTTGATAAACCGTCTGACGTTGATAATTGGTTAAACTTGAGGAAGTTATTACTTAAAGTGCTTTGAGCAACCGATTGGCTGCTTGGTAATGCGTTAGCTGTATAACTATTTATCGATAGGATTGCGAGTAAAAGGCTGCTGATAAACTTTTTTATAATAACCATTCGCGGTATTTTATCGGCAATTAAATACAAGGTTATAATAGCAATAAATGTAAAAAAATATGGCAGCACAGTACAACCTAGTTTGATTTAAAGTAAAAGAGATATAAAACATTATTGTTTTTTATACAAAAAAAGAAAAATAAGGTTTGTACCATTAAAAATCATGCACCGCTTTAAGTCAACTTTTCTCTTTAATTGTTTTAAATACTGCTTATTATCTACTCATAAATTTATATCGGTAGTGTTAATATTTTCTTTTACTTTTTTTAGTGAAGTAGTTAGGTGTTATTATATTTTTTCTCTTTAATTTTGCTTCTATTTTTTGCGTGAATTCAGGTTCATTTGTTGGTGTAGACATAAGAATGATTCTGTCAGGGTGGGAAATAGTCATCAATTGAGCCTGAATAAAGGTTATTATTTCTTCAAACTTTATACTTAAAATAACGTTGATAAGTTGTTTAATATGTGAAAAGTGTACATCTTTATTGCAAATAGCTGCCCAGAATCGCTGACTTTTTATTCTTAAGTTATTATCTTTTTCTTGCAACTGTCCAGCTAGACCTTGAATAAGGTGTGTCCAGTCATCTGGAGAGATGCTTGTTATTGTTTCAACACTTTCATTAATGAAGCGATCAATAGCCTGCGTTAAGGTAATTGCATCGGTATGTGGCGACTGAATGTAAAAGGCAATGCCTGGATAGCGATTTATTGGAACATAACCAACACCGACTAAATAACCATATTGTTTATTTGTGCGCATCTCTTGAAAGAATAAAGGAGATAATAGGTGACTAGTTATCATGGCTAAAGCAATTGAGTGATTATTTCTCGTTTCTAATGGGGCGTACACTACGGTTGCATGATCATGTTCCGGTATGGTTATTGGGAGTACAAGCGTTTCTGTATTGGATATATCAACAACAGGGCAAAGAACTGAATAGCCAGCATGATAATTGTGATTAAATGCGCGTTTAATGTTAGCGACTATCTCATTAGCATGTTCCATTAGCCAATTACCATGGATAAGTACTTCTAGGGTAACTTTTTCGAAAAGCTTTTTACTATAGGCTTGATAATGGGCAAAGGAAATGTGAGTTAAAGCCTGTGCTAAATTGGCTGACGTTGGGTTGTTTGGTTGCATCAATGAACTTAATGTGGAAAATAATTGTGAAATAGATTTACTCTTATTGCTATTTTCCCAATGATTGATTAATTGTTTTTTAAATAAATTGAAATCGTCTTGAGTGATATAATGATGCTTTAAGCGGTATATAAGTTTCTCTAATAATTTAGGCTGATTTTCACTAAATCCTGATATTTGTAACGTCATACCACCTTGATGAGCATATAAATGATAGTGAATAGAGGCAAGCTCTGCATCATAATTTTCTTCGATTACGGTATTGGTGAATAAGTCGACAAATAACCGCGTCATGGCAATATTCTCTATACTCTCTATTGAGCAAGGTGAATCTATACCAACATATATATACCCTTTGGGGACTTTAAAGGTTGTGTCTTGTTGATACCATACAACTAAGCCATTAGAGTCTTCAATTTTTGTCGGGTGTTTTTTATCATTATTATTATCAAAAATTTGTGGTTTACCTGTAATGTAAGGGTTTTCTTTAGGGAGATATAGAGCCTTATTTTCCTGAAAAGCTTCACTGGTTGGTGTTGATAGGTTATGCCAACGAGTTAATAGGTGCTTTTCTATTTTAGTGACATGATAAGGAACTTGATACCAAGTACTGGTTTTAGAAAAACGGTTGTTTTGGCTAACGTGAATAATGCGTACATTGTCTGCATTCAAATAATTAAGTAAATGATTAACATTTTTATGACTCATACCTGACATGATGTAGTCACCAAAAATATAGTCTTTAGCCGGATAATGCTGCATATTAATGACCAATTGGCTTACATTATCGAGCGGGGGGCACTTTTCATGGTAAATAAAAGCGAGTTCAGCAATGGTTTGTTTTTCTTTATAGTAGTAGCAAGGGATTTTTGTGGATTTCAACAAACCAATATAGGAGAAAACAAGGCTAATAATTTCATTAATATGTGCTTCACCTAATTCAGTTAAACTAATGCTGACGTTAAAATCTTTAAAGTTAGAGCCATTAATGCCAGAGCCTGCGGTTAAATTCATCGCCCATTGTGTTTTTTTTAGTGCTGATAAAATACTGCCTTTACCTTCATGTCCAATTAAATAAGCTAAGATAGATTCAGGTTTATCTTGATAATATTTATCAATACTTTCCATTGCAAAACTGATAATTAATTGATGTTCATTCTTTACCGGCTGCACATCTATTTGTATACCTTGATGTTCAGATAGATATAACGGCTCAGTAATTTTATTTAATGGTTGGCTATTGTTTTGAATGCCACTGAACATGCTTTCGGCTA
Source organism: Colwellia sp. C2M11 (assembly GCF_018860915.1). Lineage (GTDB taxonomy): Bacteria > Pseudomonadota > Gammaproteobacteria > Enterobacterales > Alteromonadaceae > Colwellia. The sequence continues at coordinate 140,702 of NZ_JAHKQD010000055.1, read as the reverse complement.
AGTGTTGTAATTCAGCTAAAGGTTGTGGCCCTTCAATGGCAAGTGTCATAGAACTTGCTTGGTAATATTGATTGAAAAAAGCGTTGATTTCCTTACTTATTGATTCATTATTTCTATCTGCAAGTGTATCTAAATTTCCGACAGAAAATTTTGAAAATGGGTGGTGTTGATTAATTGTTTCTTTATGTACGTCATATAACCGTCGAACATCATCCTTTAGTTTTAATTTAAATTCAGCTTCAATGTTTTTTCGTTCTGTGACAACAAAGTCATCGGAAAGTAACGGTGAAATAAAAAACTGACTGAAGCGCTCTAATGCTTCGGTAAAATATTGATGTTGGATATCGAAGTAGAAACAAGTGTGCTCAGTTGCAGTCCAAGCATTGTTACTGCCGCCATGTTGGTTAATAAATTTTTGATACTCACTACCATCAGGAAACTTACGTGTACCTAAAAATAACATATGCTCTAAGAAGTGAGCTAAACCTTGCCTTGTTTGTGGATCATTAAAATGCCCTGCATTTACCGCTAATGCAGCGGCAGACTTTTCAGACTCTGCATTATTAATCAGCAAAACGCGTAGACCATTGTCCAAAGTAAGTGGTTGGTATTTTTTTAAATCATTTGGACTTTGCTTCAAGTTGCAGCTCCTAAATTAGCTTGAGAACTCTTTTTTAAATTGAGCTGTTTTTTTATTAATTGGCAGCCTTTAAAGTACCTTATGAAATAAGTAGAGTCTAATTTATTCTTAACAGTTGATTTATATTCTATTACCATTACTATAGCCAAAATAAAGACAATAAGGGTAAGTTTATCTACTCGATAAACTGGAGAATAAATGCATATTTTTATCATGCGCCATGGAGAGGCTGCAAATACTGACACTGAAGACTCAGTTAGACCGTTAACAAAAGTAGGCATTATTGAAACTACCAAAATGGGAGCGTGGTTAGCACACCGAAAATTATCGCAAGTGAAAGTGTTTGTTAGCCCTTATCTTAGAGCTCAGCAGACGTGTGCGAATGTTATTGAAGCTATACCTGAAATGGCAATTAATAGTGGACTCATGCCTGAAACACTTAATTTAATTACGCCTTCAGGTAACCCGCAGCAAGTGCATGATTTTATTGATGGCTTCATTAAAGATATTGGTTCTTTTAATAAAGAGACAACTCTAGATAAAAAACAAGGTGTCTTATTTGTTTCGCATATGCCTTTTGTTAGTTATTTTGTTGCCGAGTTAACTAATTCGAGCAATATGCCACTTTTTGCGACAGGAACAATAGCGATAATTGATTATGATATTGAAAAAATGCATGGTGAATTAGTCGGTATGGTATCACCAGAAAATGCAGAGCTTTACAGTGAGGAATTTTTTTAGTTGTTATTAGCGTAAGTTAGCTGAATCGATATATTACATTCTTGTAAATTTATCTTTGAGTTCAATAAGAGCTAATAAAGCGCCATTACCACCCCATTCTAAAGGCGCTTGGTGAAATGCCATTACATCAGGGTGTTGCACTAACCAATGAGGAACTTTATTTTTTAATATCTTTGAACCAAGACCATGAATAATACAAACGCATTGCGCATGTTCTTTTTGACAAGCATAGAGTAATGCAGCTATTTCTTGCTTGGCTTGATGTTGATCTAAACCATGTAGATCTAAAATTAAATCAGGTTTGTATACACTACGTCGTAAATTCTTAGCTTCAAAACTGTCAACATCGGCGCGTACATATTTCATTGGCCCCTGTTTATTTAAATTGGGTTCAAACTCATCAGAAAAATGAAATTGTGCATGGGCTTTGTTTTTGTGTTGTAACGTACTTTGTAGCGAATTTTTTAGCTGATATTTACTTTTTGGCTTGCTGAGCTTTTTATCAAAGTGTATTGTGTCCACCTTTAAAGGTTTCACCTTGCCAATGGCTTGTTGAAACAACTTTTCTTCCACGTTGTCGTTTGATTTTTGAAATATATCTTTCATTTTTATCATGGCAGTTTAAAAATATCAGTTAATCTTTACAAGAGATGAATGTAATGAATTATAATCAAACAAACGTAATTGATGATGCATACATTCTAAAGAATGTAGAGTATACAGAAAACTTAAAGGTTTTAGGAACTAAAAATGAGTAAGTTCACCGCCGTAACGAGCCAACTTCACACAATCGCTGATTATTGCCGATATGGAGCAACGTTATTTAATCAAGCAGAGTTGTTTTATGGCCATGGTAGCGATAATGCTTTTAACGATGCTTATATATTAGTTATGTATGCTTTGTCTTTACCTAATGATACTGACGACAGTATTATGTCATGTCGTTTGATTGAAACTGAAAAAGTAGATATTTTGGGTTTGTTTACTCGTCGTATTGAAGAGCAAATCCCTGTTGCTTACATTACGAATGTGGCTTACTTTGCCCAACTACCTTTTTATGTTGATGAACGTGTATTAATCCCTCGTTCACCGATTGGTGAATTAATTGAAACTAAATTTTCACCTTATATTGCGCAAAACAATCCACCTAAGCGTATTTTAGATTTATGTACCGGTAGTGGTTGTATAGCAATTGCTTGTGCTAGTTATTTTGACGAAAGTGAAATTGATGCAGTTGATCTATCTATAGATGCGTTGAATGTTGCTCAAATAAATATAGAAAATCATGGCCTTTGTGAACAAGTTATTCCAATTCAGTCTGATATATTTTCTGGGGTTGAAGGGCAAAGTTATGATTTAATTGTCAGCAATCCACCTTATGTTGATCAACAAGATATTGATAGCTTACCGCAAGAATATCATCATGAGCCTGAAATGGGCTTAGGTTGTGGGGAAGATGGTTTAGATATTGTTCGTGTTATTTTAGCTGAGAGTGCTAACCACCTTAACGATGAAGGATTACTTTTTTGTGAAGTAGGAAACTCAGAAGTTCATGTTAAAGCCCTATATCCAGATGTTCCTTTTACTTGGCTTGATTTTGAACGAGGCGGGCATGGTGTTTTTATGTTAACGAAAGCGCAGTTGATTGAGTTTTCAGATGTTTTCGTTGCTGCTTTAAAACACGATTCAATAAATTAAATAGTACTAAGCTAGTTTAAGTAATTAATATTAGTGAGTTAATATTAGAAATTAGCAGTATAAATTCATATATTTGTAAAATAAGAAATAGATCTTGGAGCTAAAATGTCAGGCAATACCTTTGGAAAATTATTTACCGTCACCTCATTTGGCGAAAGTCACGGTTTAGGACTAGGCGCCATTATTGACGGTTGTCCTCCGGGAATCGAATTATGTGAAGAAGATTTACAGATTGACTTAGATAGACGCCGTCCAGGTCAATCACGCTTTACTACAGCTAGAAATGAAGCGGATAAAGTTAAAATAATGTCAGGTGTTTTTGAAGGAAAAACGACTGGCACGCCTATAGGGCTTATTATTGAAAATACAGATCAGCGTTCTAAGGATTACGGAAATATTGCGCAAAGTTTTCGGCCAGGCCATGCGGACTATACTTACACACAAAAATATGGATTACGCGATTATCGAGGGGGCGGTCGTTCGTCAGCAAGAGAAACAGCTATGCGTGTTGCTGCGGGTGCCGTAGCTAAAAAGTATTTATTGCAAAAGTTTGGTATGAAAATACAAGCTTGTGTTACACAAATTGGTCCTATTTCGGCAACAACTGCTGAAGGAAAGCCACTTGATTTTGCAAACATTAATTGGAATGAAGTTGAAGAGAATCAGTTCTTTTTTCCAGATAATAATAAGCTTGAACAGTTAGACCAATATTTACGTGATGTTATGCGTACTAAAGACTCTATAGGCGCAAGACTTAGTGTTGTTGCAACAAATGTACCTGTAGGCTTAGGCGAACCTATTTTTGATAGACTTGATGCAGAGATTGCCCATGGTTTAATGAGTATTAATGCTGTTAAAGGTGTCGAAATTGGTGATGGTTTTGCTGTTGTTAATCAAAAAGGCTCTGAACATAGAGATGAGCTAACGCCGGAAGGTTTTAATAGTAATCATGCTGGTGGCGTTTTAGGTGGAATTTCTTCAGGACAAAATATTATTGCTCATTTAGCCTTAAAGCCGACATCTAGTATTGGTGTTAGTGGTAAAACAGTTGATGCTAATGGCGAAGCAGCAGATATTATCACTAGAGGTAGACACGACCCTTGTGTTGGTATTCGTGCAGTACCTATTGCTGAAGCTATGTTAGCACTAACATTAATGGATCATTACTTAAGACACCGCGCACAGAATGCTGATGTAGTTTGCACAACGCCGGTGATCACAAAGCATTCAATTTAATTTTTATGATGTAGTTATTTACTCAGTAACTATTTAGCAAGTTGTTGTTTTTCAATTAATCATAACTCATAAATTATCATAACCTAGACATAAAAAAGCCCAGTCAATGACTGGGCAAAAATAACAAATAAGTAGGAAATAGGGGAGAATTACAAACGCTTAACTATCACTTAGTAAGCTTTTACCATTGATTGCAATTTTTCTTGGTTTTAACGCTTCAGGTATTTCTCTTTGCAAATCAATATGTAATAAACCATCCTTCATAAAGGCACCAATGACTTTAACATGTTCACCTAATTGAAACTTTCTTTCAAAATTTCGTTCGGCTATCCCTTGATGTAAAAATTTTCTCGGTGCTTGTTTTTCTGAATTATTATTTATTGCTTTTGTGCCAATAATAATTAGACTGTTGTCTCTTGATTCGATATCAATATCTTCTTCACTAAAACCAGCCACCGCCATAGTAATTCTATACTTATCTTCGGCTAGCAGTTCTACATTATATGGTGGGTATGAAGATTGTTTTTCAGCTTGTGAAGCTTTGTCAATTAAGCCAGCTAAGTGATCAAAACCAATAAATGAACGGTAAAGTGGGCTGAAATCTGTAGATGTACGCATAATAAAATATCCTAATAATTAGCAATAATAATTTTATTTTAAACAATAAGTGATTGTAACTTCTGATCTCTATATTGAGCGACTCTTACCAACTAGGTTGCATAAAAGTAAATTTTCAATACGCTATTACATAGTGATATAAAGTAATACTCATTGATAAAATAATGCTGCCTTTCTTACCTAATGTAGGCGTTAACGAACAGGCAATGAGTTATACCATTTGGTATTGTGTAGCCCCTTACGGCGACTACACTAATAAAGATGGGACTGGTAAAATATTTTTCAAGGAAAAAAATAAAAATATTTTTATTATATTGATTTATATGGAATTATTTATTTAATTAATTATCAGGTAACTCATCATCGTTATCATTATCTTTACTTTCAACGACTAAAATGGGGGCTATATCTCTCACTGCTTTTAATGCAGCGGTGTAATCTGGATGTTGAGAAATATTTTTAACTAATTCTTTATATTTCACTTTTCCTTGAGCATCAACAATAAAAATAGCACGAGTTAGTAAGCCCATATCTTTGATAATTAAACCGTATTTTTCACCAAAATCACGCCAAACTGAGTCGGATAGTACTTTGATTTGATCAACATTTTCGACTTTGCAAAAACGCTTTTGCGCAAAGGGTAAGTCATTACTGATAGTTAAAATAGTTATATTACTGGGTAATTTTGATGCTTCATCATTAAAGCGTTTGGTTTGAATAGAGCAAATGCCTGTGTCCAAACTAGGAACAACAGAGATTAAAATAGTTTGATCTTTAAAATCAGATAGTTGCACAGGCGCAAAGTTTTTGTCTACTACTTTAAAGTTAGGTGCTAGATCGTTTATAGCCACTTGAGTTCCAAGTAATGTGACATACTTATTATTTGCTTTAACTAAGTTTTGTGTTTGATTCAAATTGTCCTGACTAAATGCTTGAACATTGAAAGTTAAAAGAGAATTTATAATGAGTGATGCAAATAAAAATTTGTTTAAGCTAGTAGTTTTCATCATTAGTTGGGATAATTAGATTAAAAATTAAGTTTACCGTTTTTCTGATCTAATTTCTGCATTATTTTTAATAATAGTTGTCAAGTTCTGAAAGATTAACCTATTGTTAGATTATATTATGAAAGTATTTTACTTGATGTAAATAAAGCCTTCATATTGTACATTTTTCTTAAAAAAGTGATATCTATATGTCCACTAAGCTACTAATTTGTGACGATTCAAATATGGCACGAAAGCAACTTGCACGATCTTTACCTGATGGTTGGGATGTAGAAGTAAGTTTTGCAACGAATGGTATCGAAGGGATTGAAGCCATAAAAGAAAACAAGGGAGATGTGTTACTACTTGATTTAAATATGCCTAAAATGGATGGCTATCAAGTACTGGAAGCTATTTTAGCGCAAGATTTACCAACATTAACGATAGTGGTTTCTGGTGATATTCAACCAGAAGCACATAAAAAAGTTATTGGATTAGGTGCATTAGCCTTTATTCAAAAACCTGTTAATAAAGATAAATTAACTGAAGTTTTATTGTCTTACGGTCTATTTACAAAAGATGAACAGCAAAATGATCTCCAAGATATTTCTGATCGTATACCAACAGCTAGTAAGCCTGAGCCAACTAAAAGTGGTAATAAGCAACTATCATCGCCACAAGCGAATACTAGTTTCACACCGACTTTAAGTGATGAATTAACTTTAGCGCCGAGCCTACGTGACTGTTATCAAGAGATTGCTAATGTTGCTATGGGCAGAGCAGGTGATTTATTAGCGCGTTTATTGGATGTATTTGTAAAACTACCTATACCTAACGTAAATTTTATTGAAGTTAGTGAGCTCAGAATGGCATTGGGGGATGTTGAATCCAATGAGAGTACATCTGGTGTTTGTCAGGGCTTTATTAGCGCAGGGATATCAGGTGAAGCATTACTTATTCTTAATGATTCAAGTTTTAAAGATGTCGCTTCTTTAATGAATTATCAGTATAACGAAGACGAAGGTACAGAGTTAGAGCTTTTAATGGACTTATCAAACGTATTGATTGGTGCTTGTTTAAAAGGAATATCAGAACAATTAGATATTAATTTTAGCCAAGGCCATCCCGTAGTTTTAGGTCAACACAGAAAAATATCAGAATTAATCGCTAACAATGTAAATAAATGGAAAAAAACTTTAGCCATAGAGATCAGCTATAGCATTGAAAGTTATGAAATTAAATGTGACTTGTTGCTGCTGTTTACCGAGCAATCAATGCGAACGTTGAATAATAAACTTACTTATTTGTTAGAGTAAGTTTATTACTCGTTGAATAAATTTAAACCGTTATACTTAGAAAGTAGGATTAGACCGTATGTCGTTAGAAACCTCGCAGTTAAATGAATTACACTGGTTAATGGAAATGCTTCACAGCATTGACGTTGGCTTAGTTGTTTTAGATACAGAATATAAAATTCAACTGTTTAACGGTTTTATGGAAAATCATAGTGGTTATTTGCCTAGAGAAGTAAAAGGAAAAATACTTTTTGATCTCTTTGATGAAATCCCTAAAGATTGGTTTAAACGCAAAGCTGAGTCGGTATTTTTATTAAAGAATAAAGCGTTTACTATTTGGGAACAGCGACCTTATTTATTTAAGTTTGATAGCTATCGTCCAGTAACCGGTAGTGCTGAGTTTATGTATCAAAACTCGACGTTTATTCCATTGGCTTCTTCTACGGGTGAAATAACACATCTTTGCTTACTTGTTTATGATGTAACCGATAATGCTATACATAAAATGAGTTTAGAAAAGGCAAATGCCGAGCTTGCTATTTTAAGTCAAACAGATGGTTTAACTAACTTATTTAATCGCACTCATTGGGAAAGTTGTTTACAAGCAGAATACAAACGTTGGATTAGAAGCCAACACCCTTGTTCGTTAGTGATGCTTGATATTGATCACTTTAAAAATGTGAATGATAGCTATGGCCATTTAGTCGGTGATGAAGTTCTTCGGCATATTTCAGCGTTAATCAAAGAACAGGCACGTGAGACTGATATTTCTGGTCGTTATGGTGGTGAAGAATTTACTATTTTACTCACTGATACTGAATTAAAAAGTGCTTATGTTTTCGCTGAACGTCTGCGTAGAGCAGTAGAAACAGCCGTTGTGAATTATAATGATATTAAAATTAGTTATACTGTGAGTATTGGCGTAGCTGAAGTAGATGCAAGCATAAAAACGCCAGCAGCTTGGATTGAGTGTGCAGATTCGGCGCTTTATAATGCAAAAGAAAATGGTCGCAATAAGGTAATATTACATTCAAAACAAGATTAGTTTACTTTTTAGCCATTAGAATAACTAGAGATTCTAATGCTTACTTGTTTGGTATTATTCTTTGTTTAATAAAAATAAATACCATTGGTACTAAAATAATTAGTAATAATATTAATCTTGGCCACTGGCTATAAGGTGTTTTTCCTACCACTAATGGTACATCAGCTTTTAATACACCTTCTTTAAATTGTGGAATGCGAGCAATATAGTCGCCATTATGGTCAACAATAGCAGTAATACCATTATTTGTTGCTCGTAATAATGGTCTGCCAAATTCTAATGCGCGCATACGTGCAATTTCCATATGTTGATGTGGCCCATGAGAATGACCAAACCAAGCATCATTACTGACTGTTAGCAGTAAATCAGTTTCAGGTGTTAAATTAGCGGCTAATTGATGAGGAAAGGCGATTTCAAAGCAAAGTAACGGTAGTAAGTGTAAACCGTTAGCGACTAAGTTAGGTTGAACATAATCACCTCGACTAAAAGAAGACATAGGGAGATTAAAAAGAGGAGCTAATGGACGTAATAATTCTTGAAAAGGGACAAACTCACCAATAGGTAATAAATGGTGTTTAGAATAACGGTTTTGATGATTATAGTAATAGCTTATTTCATCTGTCGGCTGTGCTTTTCCTAGAGTAATTAAACTATTGAAATACTCTTTACTTTCAAAGTTATAATTAAGAATTCCGGTAATAATAGCACTATTATTTAATAGAGCGGAATCGTTTACAGTGGTTAAATAGTCTTGAACTGTAGGCTCTAATGCCGGAATTGCTGATTCAGGCCAAATTATAATATCGGCATCATAATTTACGCGGGTAAGATCTAAATACTTGAGCATGGTTGGCCACTCTTGTTCAGGCGACCACTTTATTGATTGTGCAATATTCCCTTGAACTAGCGCTACTTTAGTGGTTTTACCATTCGTTTCCACCCATATCATTTGAGATAAAACAAAGCTAAGCAAAGCCAATGAACAAATAATACTTGTAGGGAGTACCAATTTCCCACGTTTTTGCTGTGTTAATGCGATAAAAATTTTAACTAAAGATATATTTATCAATAAGACAATCGCTGTTACCCCTACCTCACCAATTAAGGGAACTAAGCTCGCCAAAGGACTGTCTATTTGGCTATACCCTAATGATAACCAAGGAAAGCCAGTAAGGACTACACTACGTAGATATTCACAAATAAGCCAAAATGAAGGTAATAGCCATAAGTTTAATTGCTGGTTATTGGAAAACCGGGCGGTTAGGTAAGCAGCAAGAGCAGGGAATATTGTCAAATAAAGACAAAGTAGCAGCATTAAGGCTAATGAAATAATTAAGGGCAGACCACCAAATTGGTCAATACTGACATGAACCCAACTAATACCGCTAGCAAACCACCCAAAGGCAAATAAGGCCATGAATTTGGCTGCTTTTTTAGGTGAAGTATTACGTATTTTGTAAAAAACAAAAGCAGGAAGAAATAAGGCTAAATACCACTGCGAAAAAGGGGCATAAGCGAAAACTAAGCTTAAGCCAGTTAAGAAACTAAGCCAATAATCTTTATTTTGTAGTTTTTTCAGTAAACGTGAATAGACTATGTTAACGTTTATTTTAGTCACTCACTTTACCATTGATTGTATGTTTTTTATTAACGGTTACTTGTAACATTTGCATACATCGAGTATCGGCAGCTACTACTTTAAACTCAAAGTTGCCAATAGTTACTTGTTCACCTTTTCGTGGCATATGATGTAAATTTTGTAAAATAACGCCTGAGATCGTATCCGCTGATTTCTCGTCAAAATCACTGTTAAAATAACTGTTAAAATCTTCAAGTTCGGTTAATGCTCGAACCAAATAGACGTTACCAGCGAGTACTTTAATATCTTCTTCAATATCTTCATCGGTTTCATCTTCAATTTCACCAACAATTTGTTCAAGAATATCTTCTATTGTAATAACACCTGAAATACCACCATATTCATCAGCAACTAATGCCATATGATAACGATTAGAGCGAAACTCTTTTAACAAAGGCTCAACTTTTTTGCTTTCGGGTACAATGATGGCTGGGCGAATTATGTTATTTAAACTAAATTCTTTGTCATCTATGCCTAAGTTAACGCTATTAAAACCAAAAGCGATTAAATCTTTAGCTAATAAAATACCATCTACATGATCAATATCTTCATTAACGACAGGGAATCTTGAATGTCCAGACTCTAAAATTATTGGTAAGAACTCATCTAAACTTTGGTTTCTATCAATAGTAACCATTTGTGAACGCGGGATCATGATATCGCGAACACGCATCTCTGATACACCTAAAACGCCCTCAATCATTAGTTTGGTTTCAGGGTTTATAAGTTCACGACCCTCAGCACCAGTTAATACGTCGACGAGGTCATTTTTATTTTTCGGTTCAAGACGAAACATATGCATAAAGTTGTGAAAAAATGATTTCTTCTTTGAACCGCTATTCGAGTGGGGGTTGTCATCGCTCATAGAGCTTGGGTATTTCCTATATTAATTTATACGTTATATGGATCATTAATGGCTAATGTAGCTAAAATTTTAATTTCTAGCGCTTCCATTTCATTTGCATCAGTATCGTTTATATGATCATATCCTAATAAATGCAAGCATCCATGTATTACCATATGTGCCCAATGATCAAATAATGCTTTTTTTTGTTGCTTTGATTCTTCTTCGACAACCTCAGAGCAAATGATTAAATCACCCAACAAGTTGAGTTCAATGCCTTCAGGGACTTCGAAAGGAAAAGATAACACATTAGTCGGTTTATCTTTTTGTCTATATTGTTTGTTAAGTTGCTGGCTTTCTTGTGCATTTACCAGACGTATAGTTAACTCAAACTCTTTTTCTGTAACAGTTGTTAATGCTGCATTAACCCACTGTTGAAAAAGTTCAGCAGTAGGTAGATTCTGCGCATCACAGGCATTTTGTAAATCAACAATATGTTTCATTACTCAGTACTACTTAATTTATTTTCTTTTAATTTTTTTTGTCTATTTAATTCTTGTTCATGAGACTCATAAGCATCAACTACTCTAGCGACAACAGGGTGACGAACAACATCTTTCGATTGGAAAAAATTAAAGCTAATACCATTAATGTTTTGTAACACTTCTATAGCATCACGTAAACCTGACGTTTGGTATTTAGGTAAATCAACTTGTGTTATATCCCCTGTGATAACCGCTCTAGAATTAAAGCCAATACGTGTTAAAAACATTTTCATTTGTTCAACTGTTGTATTTTGACTTTCATCTAAAATAATAAAGGCATCATTTAATGTTCTACCACGCATATAGGCTAAAGGGGCTATTTCAATAACATTACGTTCAATCAACTTTTCAACACGCTCAAAGCCTAACATTTCAAATAATGCATCATAAAGCGGTCTTAAGTAAGGATCGATTTTTTGTGATAAATCACCAGGTAAAAAGCCAAGTTTCTCCCCCGCTTCGACAGCAGGGCGAGTTAGAAGTATGCGACGAACTTCTTGTCGTTCTAATGCATCTACAGCACAAGCGACTGCAAGATAAGTTTTACCTGTTCCTGCAACACCGACCCCAAAACTAATATCATTGGTGATTATATTTTGTACATAGGTTTGTTGGTTACCATTACGAGGCTTAACTACACCACGTTTAGTTTTAATGGTAACCATTTTTTCATAGTTAGCACCTAACTCTGACGCTTCTTTAGTGTTGTTTGAAGTATCGGTTGCGCTATCTTGCTCCATCATATCAGCTTCAATAATTGCAAGATGCACCATTTCACTGGTTATTTCTTTATGTTGTCCTTTTACGGGAGCTGTTTCTATATACAGATTTTTTAATAAATTAATAACGGCAATACAATGACTATCTTTACCTAAAACGGTAAATTGACTACCACGGTAACTAATTTTAACCCCTAAACGACGTTCAATTGTTTTGAGGTGATCATCCATAGGACCACATAAATTAGCCTGACGAGCGTTATCAACAGGCTCTAGGCTTAATTGATGGTTATCTTGTTTACTTGTTTGCTCTAGTGATTTATCAGTCAAAATATTATCCAGTATTTTATATGTTCATCTAGTATTAATAACAATGTTTTAACTTGCAGGGTTATAAGTGCCAACACCTAAATCATCAATATTACTTATGATTGATTTTGATGTTTTATGATGGTTATTCGCTAATATATCAGCTGGTGAATGCGCTATACGAAGGCCCATTTCACTTTCTTGACGAATTAACTCGCCACGCAAAGAGTTAGCGTAAACATCGGTAATTTTTACATCAACAAATTGGCCAATCACAGAATGTGGTGCCACAAAGTTAACTGTGCGGTTGTTTTCAGTTTTACCACGGAGCTCCATCGGGTTTTTCTTTGATGGACCTTCAACTAAAATACGTTGCTCTGTATTCAACATTTGTCTGGCAATACGTAATGCTTGTTGCGTAATTTTATCTTGTAATAGCGCTAGACGTTCTTTCTTGATCTCATCGCTAATATCATCAGGTAAATCAGCTGCTGGCGTACCAGGACGAGCACTGTAAATAAAGCTAAAACTTAGATCAAAATTAACGGCTTCAATTAAATTCATGGTATCCATAAAGTCGTCATTGCTTTCACCAGGGAAACCGATGATAAAATCAGAAGACATACAAAGATCAGGTCGTACTTTTTTTAATTTACGAATTTGAGATTTATACTCAATTGCCGTATGCCCACGTTTCATTTGCGTTAAAATTCTATCACAACCACTTTGTACTGGCAGGTGTAAATGATTGACTAATTCTGGTACGTCAGCATATGCGTCAATAATATCATCAGTAAATTCAACAGGGTGTGAAGTGGTATAGCGGATGCGGTCAATACCATCAATGGTTGCAACTAAGCGTACTAAGTCTGCAAAACGACAAATACTACCATCATGCATTTCACCACGGTAAGCATTAACATTTTGTCCTAATAAGTTAACTTCACGTACACCTTGCTCAGCAAGTTGCGCTATTTCATATAATACATCATCAAGAGGTCTACTAACTTCTTCACCACGAGTATAAGGTACAACACAGAAAGTACAGTATTTACTACAACCTTCCATAATTGAAACAAAAGCGCTTGGTCCATCGGCAACAGGCTCAGGTAAGCGATCAAACTTTTCAATTTCAGGGAAACTAACATCAACAATAGATTTCGAGCCATGTTGTAATTGATTAAGCATCTCAGGTAAGCGGTGTAAGGTTTGTGGACCAAAAACCATATCGACAAATGGTGCTCGTTTACGAATTGCATCACCTTCTTGTGAGGCAACACAGCCACCAACACCAATAACTAAGTTAGGGTTAATGTCTTTTAAATTTTTCCAACGGCCAAGTTGGTGAAAAACTTTTTCTTGTGCTTTTTCACGAATCGAGCAGGTGTTGAGTAAAATCACATCAGCATCTTCAGCTTCTTGTGCTAGTTCAAAACCATGAGTTGAATCTAGTAGTTCGGCCATTTTTTGCGAGTCATACTCGTTCATTTGACAGCCCCAAGTTTTGATATATAGCTTTTTACTCATTTATTTTACTCTTACATATTCGTTTAACGATAGAAACCGACATCTAATTTACTCAACTTACATTGAATGCCAATTGATTTGTCGATAAAAGGAGACGTATTTTACATTAATTTAATCAAACATTCGAGCAAACTCCGTGTTGTTTCGGTGAAATTAATTTCTGTCTATTTTCACTAGGTTTAACTCAAGCTCTTCGATACAATAACCGTTATCATTTTTAATGGAAATAAGTGCAAAATGAAAGACTTTGATTGTGTTGTTATTGGTGGTGGCATGGTAGGTGCCGCAAGTGCATTAGCATTAGCACAGCTAGGATTGACTGTGGCTCTAGTTGAGCAACATCAGCCGCAACCATTTACGAAAGAACAAAGTTTTGATTTACGTGTTTCAGCGATATCGCTAGCCTCTCAATATTTATTAGAGCAATTAGGGGCGTGGACACAAGTGATGCAATGGCGAGCTTGTCCTTATAAACGATTGGGTGTTTGGGAACAAGAATATGCTTATACTGAATTTAATGCTGATAATATTAGTCAGGCTCATTTAGGGCATATTGCTGAAAATAGGTTATTACAATTATCTTTATGGCAACAAATAAAGCTGCAATCTAATATTGAAGTATTTTGCCCAGAAAAATTGATTTCGTTATCTCAAAACAGTGATCAAGCGACGTTAGTGCTAGAGCATATAACGTTAACTGCCAAGTTAGTGATAGCGGCTGATGGTGCTAATTCTCAAATAAGAGACTTAGTTAATATAGGAATTACATCATGGGATTATCAGCAATCAGCTATGCTTGTGAATGTAAAAACCGAGTTATCTCAACAAGATATTACTTGGCAACAATATTTACCAACAGGTCCGGTGGCATTTTTACCATTATCAAAAAATACAGTATTACAAACTACAAAGCCGCAAGAGACGATTGATGATGTAAGTTCAAAAGATAAAGTTGATACTGGTGGTTATGCATCTTTGGTTTGGTATCATCAACGTGATGAAATTAAACGATTGGCCGCTTTATCAAACCAGCAATTGCAGCAAGAAATATTGTCAGTTTTTCCTAAACGATTAGGTCAAATAGAGGTACTCGATAAAGGAGCTTTTCCATTAACTCGACGTCATGCCAATACTTATCAGAACAAGCGGGTACTGTTGTTAGGTGATGCAGCCCATACGATAAATCCGATGGCGGGGCAGGGTGTTAATTTAGGTTTTAAAGATGTTCAAGCATTACAAACTGTAATTTCATGTGCGATTGGTAATGGCGAATGTTGGCATAATACAGTTGTATTAAGCCGTTATGAAAGAATGAGGCGCAAGGATAATTTGTTGATGCAATCAACCATGGATGTTTTATATCATGCATTTAGCCACCCATCACCATTAATTAAAACCTTAAGAAATGCGAGCTTATTTGCGGTTAGTAAGGTTCCTGGACTGAATAGTGTCGTAAAAAATAAAGCCTTGGCTTATGCTTGTGGTGTGTAGGTAAACCAAGTTCAGAGTATATAGTCAGAATAAAAAAAGAAGGCTTTAGCCTTCTTTTTTTATTAACAATTAATCATTTTTATCTTAACTAGAATTATTAATCTAATTCTTCAATAAATGATACAGCACGACCAATATAACTTGCCGGAGTTAACAAACATAATTCAGCTTTAACGCTATCCGGTAGCTCAAGGTTATTAATAAATTCGCGCATAGAGTTGCCATCAACACGTTTACCACGTGTTAATTCTTTTAATTTTTCATACGGCTTTTCAATACCGTAACGACGCATGACCGTTTGTACAGGCTCTGCTAGTACTTCCCAGTTATTATCAAGTTCTTTAGCTAGGTTTTCTTCGTTTACTTGTAATTTGCTAATGCCTTTTAATGTTGATTGGTAGGCAATAAGTGCATGACCAAAACCAACACCTAAGTTACGTAGAACAGTTGAGTCAGTTAAATCACGTTGCCAGCGAGAAATTGGCAGCTTTTGAGCAAGGTGATTGAATATTGCATTAGCAATACCTAAGTTACCTTCTGAATTTTCGAAATCAATAGGGTTAACTTTGTGCGGCATTGTTGATGAACCAATTTCACCTGCTATAGTTTTTTGCTTGAAATGACCTAGGGCAATATATCCCCAAACATCACGGTCAAAGTCGATCAAAATAGTATTAAATCGAGCGATCGCATCAAATAACTCAGCAATATAGTCATGTGGCTCTATTTGTGTTGTAAAAGCATTCCAAGTTAATCCTAATGAACTAACAAATTCATCTGCAAATTGATGCCAATTAACTTCTGGATAAGCACTTAGGTGAGCATTGTAGTTACCAACAGCACCATTTATTTTGCCTAGTAATGCTACTTCTGCAATTTGCTTACGTTGACGTTGTAAACGTACATAAACATTCGCCATTTCTTTACCTAAGGTGCTAGGAGAAGCAGGTTGCCCATGAGTTCTACACATCATAGGAATATTTTTATATTCAACTGCTAAACCTTTAATTTCAGCAAGAATTTCATCAATGACAGGCAATAAAACCTTGTCATTACATTCTTTTAGCATTAAGCCATGAGAAAGGTTATTAATGTCTTCAGAAGTACAAGCAAAATGAATAAATTCAGTTACTGCATTTAACTCAGCATTATCAGCAATTTTTTCTTTTAAAAAATATTCAACCGCTTTTACATCATGATTAGTCGTTGCTTCAATTTTCTTGATGCGCAAAGCATCTTCTACGTCGAAATTATTAACAATGCTATTCAATACGTCATTTGCTGTATCACTAAACACAGGTACTTCTGCAATAGCTTTAGTCGCACTTAATTTCTGTAACCAACGTACTTCAACCGTCACACGGTATTTAGTTAAACCAAATTCACTAAATATAGGGCGTAAGTCACTTGTTTTGCTGCCATATCTGCCGTCTACTGGCGATATAGCTGTTAATGCTGAAAGTTCCATGATGTATTCCTAGGTTAAAAATTTATGTTTTATAGTATTTGTTAAAAGTATCTTTTTAAAATACGGTTACAAAATAGGTTAAATAGTATTAACAAGCTGTTGTGCTGTTTTTACTATTTTACTACGGTTAAAAAATATGCTTCTTCGTTTACCGCCCACTTGTCGCCATAATACGGCTGATCTTATACCTGCTAAGAGTAAGGCTCTAATTTTATGTTGATTTATAGATTGTTTTAATATGGTTGGCTCGCCAGTTACTTGAATACGAGCTCCTAGTGGGCTAATAATATCACTATATATGCTAGCAAAGCTGGAGATAAGTGTATCGCTGGTAATGCTGTAATGGTCTATTTGTCTTTTACTTGCATCAATACGTTCACCGAGCTTTGTTAACTGTTTTGGTTGTTTTGCTAATTTTCGCTCGAGATTGATTAAACCAATAATGTAGCGGGTAAGCTCAGGATCTTTTACTTTCTTACCTTCGCTATTACTATTCTCACTTGATGGGTCACCTAAATGATTAATTAACAGCTTGAGCCCCAATTTCACATTAGCTAAATCTCCACCATATACTGCTAAGGTATTCTCGGGCGACGTAATGGTTATACTGTTGACTAATACGGTCAGGTCATTTTCATCAACTTGCCCTGTACGTGAAACTTGTTGTACCAGATATGCTGCTTGAAAAATGGCGGCTAAAGTTATCGTTTGATCTTTCATTGCTACTTTAATTACTTCTTTAAATAGGTTTATTTTCGTTAATAAATAATTAACGAATAAGAGTATTGATAATACCGCCGCCAAGACAAACGTCGCCTTGATAAAATACAACAGATTGGCCTGGTGTTACTGAGCTTTGAGGCTCATCGAAATCAATTTGATATTGTGGGCTATTATCGTCATCTTTCATTTCTGATTGTGCGAGTGGCATCACTGTACAAGCTACATCATCTTGTCGGTAACGTGTTTTTACCGTACATTTTATTGGCGCAGATAATTCTTTTCGATCAACCCAATGTAACTGATTAGCAATTAAACCTTTTGAAAATAGACGAGGGTGATTATGTCCTTGACCAACAATAAGTACATTACGTAATAAGTCTTTTTCCACAACATACCAAGGCTCTTCACCAGCATTAGCTAAGCCACCTATACGTAAACCTTTACGTTGACCTAGGGTATGATACATTAAACCATCATGATGACCGACAGCTTCACCTTCAGCTGACTCAATAATACCGGGTTGTGCGGGTAAATATTGCCCTAAAAAATCTTTAAATTTACGTTCGCCTATAAAACAAATCCCAGTACTGTCTTTTTTGTTATGCGTAATTAATCCTGCTTTTTCAGCAATAGCACGCACTTGAGGTTTCTCAATGTCGCCAACAGGAAATAATGTTTGTGAAAGTTGCTTCTCATCTAAGGTATATAAGAAGTAGCTTTGATCTTTATTATTGTCTAAACCACGTACCATGGTCCAATGATTGTTAGTAAATCGACGCTGTACATAATGACCAGTGGCAATATAATCAGCGCCTAAATCTTCACAAGCAAACTCTAAAAAAGCTTTGAATTTGATTTCTTTGTTACACATTATATCGGGGTTTGGTGTTCTACCAGCTTTATATTCAGCCAAAAAGTATTCAAAAACATTGTCCCAATATTCAGTGGCAAAGTTAATTGTGTGTAATTTTATATCTAATTTATCACAAATTGCTTGAGCATCTTCTAAATCTTGTGCCGCTGCACAATATTCATCGGTGTCATCTTCTTCCCAATTTTTCATGAACAAGCCTTCAACCTGATAGCCTTGTTCTTTTAATAAATAGGCTGAAACTGAAGAATCTACTCCGCCTGACATGCCAACAATAACTTTCGTTGCTTGTGGTGATGAGGGCGTTAGTGTTTTGTTTTGTGGATCTTGAAGCTCAATAGACATTGAAAAACTCTTGGTCGTAAAAAATGAATGTACGCAATAAATGGGCGCAGAATTATAGCACGCTCATTATCGCGATTAAATAGCCATAGTTAATAACAACTATCATTAATCTAATCAATTACCTTATATGCACCATTATCAATATTATTTATTGTCCATTGACCAATGGAAAAACGTATTAAGCGCAGTGTAGGATAGCCGATATGAGCTGTCATTCGTCTAACTTGACGATTTCGACCTTCTGTAATAGTTATTTCAAGCCAAGTTGTTGGAATATTGGCGCGCTCTCGTATAGGTGGAGTGCGTGGCCAAATGTTAGGTTGTTCCATTATTTTTACTTTTGCCGGTAAAGTAATACCATCTTTAAGTATTACGCCTTTACGTAGCATAGCTAAATCATTATCGGTTGGACTGCCTTCGACTTGTACCCAGTAGGTTTTAGCTGTCTTTTTTTTCGGGTTAGCTATTTGATGTTGTAATTTTCCATCATTAGTCAGCATTAATAAGCCTTCACTATCTCGATCTAGCCGACCTGCTGCATAGACGCTTTCTATAGGAATATAGTCTTTTAATGTTTTTCGTTGTTGTTTCCCTTCATGTTTTTCATCGGTAAATTGGCATAAAACATCAAAAGGTTTATTGAAGAGTACAATCTTGCGCTCACTTTTATCTGGTCGTACCTTTGTTTGTTGTTTCGCTCTATATCTTGTATGGTCTTTGTTGTTGTTCATTTTGATCTTATTTCAGTCGGGATAACGAGATTTGTGCTTATACTCAGCTATATTAATACGTCGTAAATTATTATAATATAATGCGCGAAAAATAAATGTTAAATCTAAATTATATTTAGGATTAGCCAATAATATCAATTTGCATAAATCTATTCTCGAAATGAATTTAAAAGGTAGTTAGCTGTGTTATTAGTTTTTGCTAGAGAATAAATAAGTCTCTACAACTAACACTCGTCTTAATACCCTTTATTTTTTATTGAATGAGAAAAACTGAGTCAATTTGATAGGTTAATCAACTTAAGTTAAATAAAGTAGGAAACTCATGAGCACAGATAACTCAAAAATTATTTATACTATTACTGATGAGGCACCAGCCTTAGCAACATATTCATTATTACCTATTATCCAAGCTTATACAGCATCTTCTGGTATAAATGTTGAAACACGTGATATTTCTTTAGCTGGTCGTGTGCTAGCTAGTTTTCCAAAGTATTTAACAAAAGAGCAACGTATTGATGATGCGTTAGCTGAATTGGGAGAGATGGTTACTAATCCAAATGCAAATATCATTAAACTTCCTAATATCAGTGCTTCAGTTCCTCAATTACATGCCGTAATTAAAGAGTTACAGGCAAAAGGATATGAAGTACCTAATTACCCTGAAGAAGCACAGAATGAAGCTGAAAAGTCAATAAAGTATACTTATGACAAGATCAAAGGTAGTGCGGTAAATCCAGTTCTTCGTGAAGGTAATTCAGATCGTCGAGCACCTGCTTCAGTGAAGCAGTACGCACAAAAAAATCCTCATTCAATGGGCGTTTGGTCAAGCGATTCTAAATCTCATGTGGCAAGTATGTCTAAAGGCGATTTTTATGATTCAGAGCAATCAGTTACTGTTAACTATGCGACCAATGCAAGAATAGAATTTGTCGCTAAAGATGGTAGCGTTAAAGTTTTAAAAGATAACTTAGCTTTATTAACAGGTGAAATTATTGATTCATCTGTATTAAGTAAATCAGCGTTAATTGAGTTTTACCAACAAGCAATAGAAGATGCTAAGAAAGAAGATGTTTTATTATCATTGCATTTAAAAGCAACGATGATGAAAGTATCAGATCCTGTTATTTTTGGATACGCAGTAAAAGTTTTTTACGCTGAAGCATTTGAAAAACATGCTGAAGTTTTTGAGCAACTCGGTGTTGATGCTAATAATGGTATTGGTGATGTTTATAGTAAAATATCACGTTTACCTGAAGCTAAACGTACTGAAATTGAAGCAGATTTAGTTAATGTCTTTGCTAATCGTCCTGAGCTTGCAATGGTTGATTCAGATAAAGGTATTACTAACTTACACGTGCCAAGTGACGTTATTGTTGATGCTTCTATGCCTGCAACTCTTCGTTCTTCTGGAATGATGTGGGGACCTGATGGACAGTTAAAAGATACTAAAGCTATGATTCCTGACCGTTGTTATGCGGGCGTTTATCAAGCCGTTTTTGACTTCTGTAAAGAACATGGTGCATTTGATCCAACGACTATGGGTACAGTACCTAATGTTGGCTTAATGGCGCAAAAAGCTGAAGAGTATGGTTCACACGATAAAACATTCGTTATGGATGCTGAAGGTAGTGTTCGTGTTGTTGATGCGCTTGGTACAACTTTACTTGAGCACAATGTTGAAGTTGGTGATTTATGGCGTATGTGTCAAGCTAAAGACTTACCAATTCAAGATTGGGTTAAATTAGCAATAACACGTGCTAAAGCTTCTGGAATGCCAGCTGTTTTCTGGTTAGATGAAAATCGTGCTCATGATAGAGAAATGATTAAAAAGGTTAATGCTTATTTAGCAAACTATGACACAACTGGTTTAGATATTAGAACACTTAATCCTGTTGATGCTTGTAAATTTACCTTAGAGCGAATTTTAAAAGGCGAAGACACTATTTCTGTAACAGGTAACGTTTTACGTGACTATTTAACTGATTTATTTCCAATTTTAGAATTAGGCACTAGTGCTAAAATGCTGTCAGTTGTTCCATTAATGAATGGCGGTGGTTTATTTGAAACGGGTGCTGGTGGTAGTGCTCCGAAGCATGTTCAGCAGTTTGAAAAAGAAAATCATTTACGTTGGGATTCTTTAGGAGAGTTTTTAGCATTAGCAGCTTCATTAGAACACTTAAGTGTTACAACAGGTAATGCTAAAGCACAGATCCTAGCTGATACCTTAGATAAAGCCACAGGTAAGTTTTTAGATAGTAATAAGTCTCCGTCACGTAAAGTGGGTGAGCTCGATAACCGTGGTAGTCATTTTTATCTTGCGATGTATTGGGCACAAGAATTAGCGGCACAAACAAGTGATGGTGAGCTGAAAGCCGCTTTTACTGGTGTTGCTCAAGCATTAACTAAGCAAGAAGATAAAATTGTTGCTGAGTTAAATGGTGCACAAGGTCCTGCAATGGATATTGGTGGTTATTATTTTGCTGACCCAGCTAAAGCTGAAAAAGCAATGCGCTCTAGTGAAACATTAAATACTATTTTATCTGCTCTTTTTTAAAGATAAGTCTATATGTAGTAAAAGTGTAAACAGCTAACGACAGCGTTTTAATTGTTTACCTGTAAAGCCCTGATGATGAATAATTATCAGGGTTTTTTTATGTTTAATAAATATTAGTATTAACACTGTGTTTTAAGTTTGCTTAGTATATAATCCGCCACCTTATTTGTGTTTTTTTTGTTCTAGGTGATGTATGAGTGTTGATGCTATTGGTTTGTCTGCCAATTTATTGAAAGCGGTAAAGGAATGTGGTTATAAAAATTTAACCCCTATTCAACAGCAGGCTATTCCTATGATCCGCTCAGGCGTTGATGTCTTAGCAAGTGCTCAAACAGGAACAGGGAAAACAGCTGCGTTTAGCTTACCTATTTTAGATGCATTAGCTAAAGCCTCTAAAAGTGATGTAGTTGATGATAATACTGTTCGAAATATACGCGCATTAATATTAACACCAACCCGAGAGCTTGCAGCACAAGTTGCTGAAAATATCATCGCATACAGTCAGTTTTTACCATTAAAAGTTGGTGTTGTTTATGGGGGTGGGAAAATGCCATCACAAACTAGCTTGTTAAAACAAGGTGTCGATATTTTAGTAGCGACGCCAGGACGATTACTTGAACATTTAAATTTACGTAATGTAAATCTATCCCAAGTAAAGTATCTTGTGCTAGATGAAGCTGATCGTATGTTAGATATGGGTTTTTTAACCGATATAGAAAAGTTAACATTAGCGGTGAAACAAAAGCATCAAACCCTGATGTTTTCTGCCACTTATTCAAATAAAGTTAAATCATTAGCAAATACCTTACTTACTACACCTAAAACTATAGGGGTTGCAAAGCAAAACTCTACTTCGGGCAAAATAAAGCAATCAGTTTATTGGGTGAGTGAAGCAAGAAAACGAGAATTATTATCAGAATTAATAGGTGTTAATAATTGGCAGCAAGTACTTGTTTTTGCTGGAACTAAAGAAAGTGCAAATATTCTTGCAAAAGAATTAAAACTTGATGGAATAAAAGCTGCACTTTGTCATGGCGATAAAACACAAGGAGCGAGAAATAAAGCACTGAGTGATTTTAGTGAAGGTAAGGTTAGGGTATTAGTAGCAACGGATGTTGCTGCCCGTGGCTTAGATATTGAAAATTTAGCATACGTTGTTAATTTTCATTTACCTTTTTTGGCTGAAGACTACGTTCATCGAGTTGGACGAACAGGTCGTGCAGGGAAGTCAGGTACAGCTATTTCTTTAGTTAGCCCTAAGGATGAACGATTTTTAGAAAATATTGAGGCACTTATAGAGCGAAAATTTGAACGCATTATTGTGCCAGGATATGAATTAAAGAAAGATGAGGCATTAGAGTACCAACAAATTATTGAAAAACGCGCCAGTAAAAACCGTTATCGTGCTAATCAAGAAAAGAATCAAGCAATTGAAAAGAAAAAGCAAACAACTCGTACAAGCAATAAAAAATATAACGTTAAAATAAAGAAAAAACGATAAGTTTAGTTCGTTTAATATTTATGTTGTTTATGTTGGCTGGCTTAAACAACACTCAAGCCTGTTATGCTTTTCATTTTTTCACGGTAGAGCGCTGCATCAGCTCGTTCAAATAATGTTTGCTCATTATCAGCTCTAGTCATAAAGGTTGTACCTAAACTGCAACCTACTTGGTATTTTGAAAGTATGATGTTTGTTTTTAAAGCACCATCAATTCTGCTTTCAATGATATCTAAAGCATCTTTACTCGCATGCTCAACAATAATAGCAAATTCATCACCACCAAAACGAAATATACTGTCGGAATCACGTACACAAGTTCTTAAAATATCAGAGAATTGCATCAGTACTTGATCCCCTATACTGTGGCCGTAATTGTCATTAATGGCTTTAAATTTGTTTAAGTCTCCTAAAATCAAACCAACCATCTCATGTTGACGATTTGCATTATGCATGGCACGTTTTAATTGATCATCAAAATATCTACGGTTCCCTAAGCCCGTTAAACCATCTTCCATAGCAAGTTGCATCGCTTGGTGATACTGGAGAGCATTTTTTAAAGGGTATAATAGTATTTTATGGATTCGTTGTAAGTCTTTATAATGATGCATGCTAATAGGGTTATTTATACCGTAGGTAAGCGTCCCAATAAATTCATTATTTAGCTTTAATTCAAAGTGGCGTTCCTGTTTTGATTTACGGCTTCCACGTAAAGTTTTGCTGGCAATTTCACTTTTAAAATATAACCCTGAAAATTTGATATAACGAGCGGCTTCCATAGCAAAAATATCGAGTAATTTCTCTAAAGATAAGGTTGTTTGGAGTTGCTCTAACAAACTCATATTTTGTTTATTATTGATAGCAGTACTATTTGCTAATACATTAAATACATTAAATGATGGTGTTGTATTTTCAAGTATATTCAATGTTTGCATACTTACGCCTCTATTTACATAGCTTTAGTTGTTAATAAGTATGTTTAAGCAAAAATTATTCCAATAATTTAGAGTGTGGTTCAATTAAAAAAACGATCTTTAAGTTGCTATCTATGTATTTGATTTACATGGCTTTTGTTTTATCTTTGTGTGGATGCCTTGTATGGTTTTTAGATGGTATATTGCTTGTCAGCAAATTGACGGCAATAGTTTGCCGGGTGGCAAGTTTGTTTTTTCTTTTAAATAGCTATATAGGACATTTTTAGTATTAATAGCATAGGGTTAGGGATGATTTATAACATGAGTATCTTATACTCGCATTATTTTATTGAAAATATTGATTGGACGAGATAATACATAATTAATTTATATTATCTCTTAAATAGAACTAATTACTGCCAGTGCAGGTCAGGTATTGTAAAACGTATAGATAAAGCTTCTATTACAACACCTTTACTTAGTATTTTTTACTTTTCGTTCTAATATACAGTATTACTCATTGAACGTGAGTTGTTTACCGTCTACCCAGGTTTGTAAAACTTTAGTTTTCCAAATGTCACTGCTTTGAATGGCAAAAATATCTTGGTCAATCAGAATAAAGTCAGCTTTTTTATCTTTAGCAAGTATACCAATAATATCTTCTTGGTGGCCTGCATAGGCAGCATTAACAGTAAATGTTCTAAATGCTTCCTTAATGGACATAGATTCTTCTGGAAACCAACCTAAAGCTGGTTTGTTTTGATGATCTTGTCTTGTGACACTTGCGTGAAGGCCAAAAAATGGATTACTTGATTCAATAGGAAAGTCTGATCCGCCAGCAATGATGGCATTAGCCTTGATTAGTTTTTGCCATGCATAAGCACCTAATATTCTTTCTTCACCTAAACGGTCTTGTGCCATATTCTTGTCACTTGTTGCATGAGTGGCTTGCATTGAGGCTATTACGCCTAACTCATCAAAGCGAGGGATGTCTTTTAGACGAAGAATTTGCGAGTGCTCTATTCGGTGACGCATATTTCTTGTTTTCGTGCTTTTTATATATTTTTCATAAAGATCTAAGACAAGTTTATTGGCATTATCTCCAATTGCATGAGTGTTTACTTGAAAACCTGCCATCATTACTGTTTGTATCAGTGAGGCTAACGTTTCTTGGTTGTAGAGTAATAAGCCTCTATGATTACTTAAGTCGGAATAATCTTTAATTAATGACGCACCTCTACTACCTAAAGCACCATCAGCTGAAATTTTAACACTATTGATAATAAATTTATCATCAGGGGATTTAAAGTGCCCATGTTTTAATAATTCTTGTAAATTTGTATCATCAACATAGATCATACCATTGACTCTAATTGGCATCTTATCTTCTAAAGCTAATGCTTTATAAGCCGAAATATTTGCGTTACTAATACCAGCATCATGTACTGATGTTAAGCCTACTTTAGCTAATTCATTTAAAGCGATTACTAAAACTTCTTTCATCTCTTTTTGCGTTATCATAGGAATATTATCGGTGATAAGGCTCATTGCATTATCAATAAAAATACCGGTAGGTTTACCTTGTTTATCTTTGACTATTTCACCACCGTTAGGTGAAACTGAGGTATGATCAATACCCGCTAACTCCATCGCTTTTGAATTTGCCCAGCCTGCATGACCATCTATTCTGCTAAACCAAACAGGTGTGTTTTTGAAATATTCATCAAGTGAGATGGCTGTTGGGTATTGTTGATCTTTCCATAAAACTTGATTCCAACCTCGGCCTAACAGCCATTGTCCATTTTCATGTTTTTTATGAAAGTTAATCGCTAATTGAACTGCTTCTTGCTCAGATAATACATTGTTTAGATTCACTTGCATTAAGCTTAAGGCGTAGCCTAATACATGTCCATGAGCATCAATTAAACCAGGTAATAGTGTTTTACCCTGTCCGTCAATTTCTTGTATATTTTTTGTCGGTAGGATGTCATTGCTGGTAAATATTTTATCTATTTTGTCATCGCTAAACTGCATAGCTGAAAACTGAACAAGTTCACCTGTTTCATTTAATGTATAACCATTAATATTTTTCAGTAATGTTGTTTGTGAAAAGGCTGAGAATTGTACGATAGCAAGTAATATAAAAATTATAATTTTTTTCATTAGTACAAACCTAAATTTAAACGGGTTTTCATATTAAGACATAAGCTTTTATACGTACATTTATTTTGGCAGTTTATTTTGGCAGTTTATTTAGGACTTAGTTGCTGTATATAAATTTAAGAAATGCCTGATTTGATTCTCTTGCTCCATGGCATCATTAAACCCTAATCTTATTAGCTCGCTGCAGAAGTTTTTTTCAAACAGTAAATAGCTAATAAGACTTGATTCAGCATCATTATTAATTCCGGCGCTACGTAATAAGATTCTTACAGGTAAAGGTAAATCATCATAATAATTTAGTGCGATAGTATTAAAATCACTACTTGGATTAATAATAAAACTATCAATATGCTTTAGGCCTTCAACATTTTCTTTTTTACTTTTTGGAATCAACTTTAAAGTTTCATTTATACGGGCCATACGTTCTAAATCACTATTCATAGTGTCAGCGAATATAGAATCTAATAGATGACCAGCAATTGTTGCTGCCGTCGGCGGGTGAGGGGTATTTTCATTAACATAAATAGGCTCTCTAGGTTGCTCTACACCTATAATAAAAATATGCTTCGCGCCTAAATGGATCGCAGGGCTTAGTGGCGATAATTGATGTACAGAGCCATCGCCAAAGTGATTCTTTTTAATTTTTACAGACGGGAATACTAGAGGAATTGCTGCTGAAGCCATTAAATGTTCAGTATTAAGTTGAGTTGCTTGACCACAACGCTTCTCTCTATTCCAGGGCGTTATCGTATCGTCAGCTTGAAAGAAACTGATAGAATTTCCTGTACTATAACTGGAAGCGGTAACTGATGTGGCAGATAGATATCCCTGTAAAATGTTATTATCAATACGTTTAAAATTCATAACAGAGTTTAGTAGGTCACGAAGCGGCTCATTGTTTAATAAACTACGTGGTAATTTATTGGCGTAATCAGCTTGAAAGTTAGCAAACATAGCTTTACCTATATGGCCAAATACACCGCGGGTATTGTTATGATAAATTTTACTGGTATCGAGATTTTTCCATACCCATTCAAGTTTTTTTACCCCTAAATGAAAACATGATGCGTAGCAGCCTAAGGCAGTAGTGTTAATAGCTCCGGCTGAAGTGCCACTGAGAATAGGGAAGGGAATAGCATGATTTCTAGGGACAAACTTAGCTATAGCTGAAAGAACTCCTACCTGATAGGCGGCTCGAGCCCCACCACCGGTTAGTACTAAAGCGTTTTTACTGGCAACATAATTATGTCTTCTAGTCATCTAATATTATCTTGAATTAAAGTATTGATTAGGTTGTTAATATATCATTCTCATTAAGTTTATAATCTTATTGTGTACTGGAAAATATATCAAGGTAAGGCCCTTAATTGAGAATAATTGTTATTGTAGTAAAGAGCAACGCTGTTATGGAGTACTTTGATCAATATAAATGAAAAAGAATTAAATGCTACTTTAAGTGATATTAATAGCATGAGTCTTTTTATAATGGCTTAAAAAAGGAGCCGACATAGCATTGAGTGTAACCACTATAAATTTTATAGCTGGACTCTCTCAGTATCGATTCAGACTTATCAAACCAGTATTTTATTTACTGATTAATTCGGGTTAATACTTTATTGGTTTTTGCGCGAGATAATAACGATAATATCCTATAAAACTACTACCAACAAAAATGACTTCAACGAGTACCCCTATAGGCGTCCACAAAATAAGGTTATGCACCAGCCATAATGAGCCACCTATAATCATCATTAAGCGTAAAAATTTATCATTGTGACTAAATGAACCGAGCGTAATAAATACTGTTGCTATAAAGCCAACAATGCTTAACAAACCAATATAAGTAGCAACGGTTATGAGTAAACTTACCCCAAGCGATGCAAAGGAAAGCCATTTTAACTTCCATTTTATTGAAATTAAAAAACGCAAACTGGAAAACAAAAAAATAAAACCTGCGGTAGGCTGATCAAGTAATAGATAATGAAAACCATTAAAAAAACAACTAACAGACAATAGAGCCAAAATGTAGTTTTTGTTCTTCAGTTGCATAGCACAGCATTCAATAATGAGTGTGACGCTAACGAGTAGTTGTGAAATGAAAAAATCAGACATAATAATTTAGTAAAATACGCTATTGTTTATTAGTGGTTACCTATTTATATCTACAAGTTAATTTACGAGCAGGAGTAAAGGCATTACCTGTTGGTCGTTCATCACTACACAATTTCCTAGCAGTATTTACCCTAATTAATAGATATATTACAGCAACATGAAATGATTATTTAGAATGTGATGATAGACAATAGCGAGGCAGTCTAACATATTATGCTCAGTGTTGGTGTGATAATCCAAGGTCAAAATAAAAAGCCCTAATATTGTGAATATTAGGGCTTTTATTGAGTAAAATTATCTGTGGATTATTTATTTAAAAGCCACATTGTTTACCTTGGTTTTTATCTTTTAGCCAAGTTTGTAATGGGGCAAAGTAATCTAAAATTGCCGTAGCATCCATTTGTTCATTACCGGTTAATACTTTGTACGCTTGTTGCCAAGGCTGGCTAGAGCCCATTTCTAACATAGTATTAAGTGCTTTACCTGCATCTTTATTATTGTAAATAGAACAACGGTGAATCGGATCGGTATTACCAGCAATTTCACATAAAGCACGATGAAATTCAAATTGTTGTATATGCGCTAAGAAATAACGGCTATATGGAACACCACCTGGAACGTGGTATTTTGCACCTGGATCAAACGCTGATTGTTCACGCTCAACTGGTGCGGCAACACCTTGATATTTTTCACGTAATTCCCACCAAGCAGTATTGTAGTTTTCAGGTGTAATTTCGCCTGAGTAAACTTTCCAGCGCCATTGATCTACCATTAAACCAAAAGGAATAAAGGCAACTTTATCCAAGGCCATTTTCATCAATAAACCAATATCTTTTGACTCATCAGGAATAGTGTCAATTAAACCAATTTCTTTTAGATATTTTGGTGTAACCGATAAGGCAATAGTATCACCAATTGCTTCATGAAATCCGTCATTAGCACTGTTTTGGAAATATACAGGCTGATCTTTATAGGCTCGTTGATAAAAATTGTGACCTAATTCGTGGTGAATAACAGAGAATTCTTCGCCCGTTTTTTGAATACACATTTTAATGCGTAAATCATCTTTAGCATCTAAATCCCACGCTGAAGCATGACAAATTACATCTCTATCTTCAGGTTTAGTAAATAATGAACGAGTCCAAAAAGTCTCGGGTAATGCGTCAAATCCAAGTGAAGTAAAAAACTTTTCTGCGCCTTTAACCATTTGTATTTCATCATAATTATGAACTGCTAATTGCTTAGTTACATCATAACCTGGATCGGCATTATCGGGAGCAACCACATCATAAATATTTCCCCAAGATTGTGCCCACATATTACCAAGTAAATGCGCTGGAATAGGTTGATCTTGTGGTACTTTATCTTCGCCATATTCTTTACCAAGCTCGCTACGTACATAACAATGTAAATCATCATATAAAGGCTTTACTTGCCCCCAAAGTCGATCTAATTCATTGGCAAAATCGTCGGCAGGCATATCATAGTTTGAACGCCACATAGCTCCAAGATCTTTATAGCCTAATCCTTTTGCCCCTTCATTTGCTAATTCTGCTTGGCGAGCATATAAAGGCTTCATTGATGGACTGATTTCACGCCATCCTTGCCACATTTCTAATAATTCATCGTAATCACGAGACGTTGACATAATTGAAGTCATATCACCTAAACTAAGTTTTTCACCTGTTTTAGTTGTGTAACTTCCTTTACCATAGATGCTGCCTAATTCTGCACCAATCTGTGCTAATTCAGCAGATTTTTTAGAATCTTGAGGTGCCGGTAAGACTAAAGACTGTTTTAATATATTTAATTGACGACGTTGCGTTGGATTGACGTCGACATTATCAAACTTAGCTGCTTGCATAGCAAAACGAACACCAGCTTCAGTAGACTTTTGATCAGCTTCTGCTGCCAGAGATGCTGTATCTTCTGTAATAAAGTTTGAATATATCCATGCAGCTCTTGCACCAGACACTCCTAAAGCAGTCATTTCTTTTGCTACATCATCTAGAAACACTTGCGCATCTTGGCTTGTTAACGCTTTTTCTTCTGTTTGTGATGTTGTTGTTGTTGAATTACTTTGAACTTGAGAGCAACCAGATAATGACGCTGCTATGACTAAAGCAATAGAAGTAAATTTGAACGTATTTGTTATATTATTCATCATGTTTTTTAAGTGTTATAGAAAATTTGGAAGATAATTTAGTATATTGAAAGATGAAACTAATGCAAATGATCTAATAAAGGAAAAGTAAGATGAGTAAAAATGATATCTAGTTGCTCAGTTATTCAAATCAACCAGTAATATCACAAACTAAAGTCATAGATATTTCTACTTGCTAGGCCTTTATTCATAAGGCTTTTTTATTGTAGTTAAGTAAAAAAGGTTGTGATTTATTCGGTTTGATTAATAGCCATTATTGCCTTTTATAGTTAAATTACACGTTGAAAAAGACGCGTGAATGACTTGTTTAACAGACGTTACTGTATACAATGCGTAACAGTTTGCTATTAATCAGGCTGATAATGACGAAAATAAATTTGATAAACTTTTTATTTGGTCTTATCAGCAGCAGAAAAAAAAGACTCAGGGCAGATTGACAGATCAGGCCACTGAGTCAGGAAGTAAACATGTATGTTCACTAGGTTTGAGACACTTATTTATAATTAGTTCAATTTTTCTACATAAAATTATAAATTATTATTTAGGTCTTGATGCTGCTTGACCTGAACGTGATAAATAAGCTATTTTAAACGCTTGTTTGAATTTTAATGTTAGTTATAGCGTTTTGGTATAAAGAAATATGAGTACAAAAAATAAAATTTTAGATGCAGCAGAAGTCCTATTTTCTGATAAAGGCTTTAACGGAACATCGTTAAGAGAAATTACTAGTCAAGCAGAAGTAAACTTAGCCGCAGTTAATTATCATTTTGGCTCTAAAAAAGAGTTAATCAAAGCTGTTATGTCTCGGTACATGAATGAACTCAGTCCTCGCTTAGAATCAGCATTAGGCACATTGTGCTCTGACGAAGCAAAGCCAAGTTTAATTGATGTTTTTTCGGCTTTTCTTGATCCTTTACTTCATTTAAATACTTTTAAAGACAATGGCACAAGTATTTTTTTGCAATTATTGGGTCGAGGTTATACCGATAGCCAAGGCTTTTTAAGATGGTTTTTGACGACTCAATACCCAAATGTTTTTACTAATTTCACTAATGCTGTTCACAAAGCTTATCCAGAATTGAGTGCAGAAGAAATGTTTTGGCGTTTACATTTTACGATGGGGACTATTGTGTTTACTATGTCTTCAAGTGATGCGTTAATTGATATTGCGTTAAATGATTTTGACCGCCAAGTAGATATTGCTGGCGTTATTAAGCAAGTAATTCCTTATGTTGCTGCAGGTGTAGCAGCGCCTATCGTTAAATAAGCGCTTTTAATTTAACGATAACGTTTAAAGTTTTTTACTGTGTATTAATCTATTTAATAAAATAATACCAAAAGCGATTGTATAAAATCCAAAAACAACAGTCATCCACTGCGGCATACTGTAACCTAAAAATTGCCAATCGATATCTCCACAACTACCCGTTGCTTCAAATAAAAATGGGAGCCATTCGTGTAATGGTGCCCATGTTGGGAAATTAGGTACAAATTCACAACTAAAGAATAATGAACCTGAGTTGCTTTGCATTTCTATATGCTCTAACGCTATTAATAAGCCCCAAATAGCACCAACACCCCATAAAGCATAAGCTATTATTCTGGTGAGTAAAAAGCGTGAACCGGCAATGCCAATCACACCCGCGATAATAATTGCACAAATTGCAAGGCGTTGATATACACACATGATGCAAGGTGCTAAGTCCATTACATATTGAAAATATAAAGCGCATAACTCGAAAGCTAAGGCCGATATGGTTAATAATAACCAAGATTTTGAACGAGTGGTTAAATCACTTAAAAATTTCATTTTTTTCCTAATAATTCTTATGATAACGATGCTTATGAATATAAAAAAAGCTTCTAAATTACCTTGAAGTAAAAAGTAGAAGCTTTTAATCATAACAACTAATTATCAATGTTGTTATCTGAAATTGTTACAATTTTTTAGCCGTTAATTAATAAGTGAGTATAAATACTAGCAGCGTAGCCTAAGGCAATAACAGGAGTCCATTTTAGATGACTAAAGAAAGTGTAGTAACCTCTAGCTTGTCCCATTAAAGCGACACCAGCAGCAGAGCCAATAGATAATAAGCTACCTCCAACTCCAGCCGTTAATGTTACTAGTAACCATTGCATATGTGACATATCAGGATTCATAGTTAACACTGCAAACATTACCGGGATGTTATCAACAATCGCAGATAAAATACCCACAAGTATATTAGCATTCGTTGCTCCAAGCTGACCATACATAAATTCAGATGTTATGCCTAAATAACCAATAAAACCTAAACCACCAACAGCTAAAATTACGCCATAGAAGAAGAATAATGTATCCCATTCTGCTTTGGCAATTTTATCAAAAATATCAAAATCATCTTCAATTTGGTGGCTTGTTGGCATATCTGATTTATCAATTTCACCTTGTCCAGATCTACGAAGGTAGTAAGCAAAAAACTTCAGGTATGCCAGACCCAGCATCATACCGTATACCGGAGGTAAGTTAATAAATGTATGGAAAGATACTGCTGTGATAATTGTTAAAAGGAATAAGCCAACAATCACTAAACCACCTTGTTTGATTGATGTAACGTGCTCTGATTCAGTTGACGGATTACCTTTAGGTAAAAAGAATTGCATAATAAAAGCAGGAATAAAAAAGTTAACGACAGCAGGAATGAATAATGCAAAAAATTCGTTAAACTCTACCATGCCTTTTTGCCAAACCATTAACGTTGTAATATCACCAAATGGGCTAAACGCGCCACCAGCGTTTGCACCAACAACAATATTAATACAACTCATGCCAATAAATTTAGGCTCGTCTTTACCTACGGCAATAACCACTGCACACATAATTAAAGCGGTCGTTAAGTTATCAGCAACTGGGGAAATAAAGAAAGCAAGAATACCGGTTAACCAAAAGAGTGTTTTATAACTATATCCTTTGGCAACTAACCAATCACGTAATGAGTCAAATACATTACGCTCTAACATAGCATTGATGTAGGTCATAGCAACAAGTAAGAAGAAAAAAAGTTCAGCATATTCAAGAAAGTTATGGCGAATGGCTACTTCAGCAGAGTGCGGCATTCCTTGAGAGCTGTAATGAAAGGCAATAAGTATCCAAATTAACCCAGCCGCGAGTAACACAGGTTTAGATTTTCTTAAGTGTAATTGTTCCTCTAAAATAACTAAAGTATAAGCAATTACAAAAATAGCTATTGCGGCATAACCAACCCAATGAGCGGTTAAATTTAAGGTTTGATGCGAAGCATCAGATGCAAAGGCAATACTAGGTGCAAGCAGTAGTGCCACTAAAATGAATAAAAGTTGTTTCATGCTTATTCTCTAGGTTTTGAGTAAGAGGAGGTTTTGATTTTTTGCAGATTCTAGCAAAACCTAGCTAAAATGATATATAAAAGCTGGCTAAATACTATTCATTTCATTAATACTCATGATACAAATTATTGTTTCAGTATATTTTAAATTGCACTTTTATTATTTCTTTGTTGCTCAAATAGTAATCCAAACTGTCTTTTTTTACACTATTTCGGTTGATATATGTGCTGTGTATCAGGGACGTGTTAATCTTTTAGTGCACAAGATTTTAATTACGCTCCTTAGAAAATAATAAGTAGCATATTACTATTGGCCTTTCTGTATAGCGCTGTGTTGTTACTCAGGTTAGTTTATCTCATTCGCTAAGCTAAATATCTTAGAGTATGTTTGCTGCTTGATAGGTTACTGTAAAATAGGTTTGTTGATTTGTTAGGGATTTGATCTTTTTTTCTCTTTTGATAAATTATTAAGGCTAACTTATATGCAACGATGATTTTATATGTGTCAATTTTTTGTAATTCATTAATTGTATAATTAACATTCAATAACCTTATGAGTTAGGAGATGGCGAAGTGACAATATTGTCGACACCCATTGTCAATGCTAATGTACGCGTTAAAATAAAATGGCTTTAGCCTATAAAAACATTAAATATAAGATTCTGAACGTATGCCTAAAATGAGTACTATTTATATAGTTTCCAACTAAAGGTGTATTTGCTTAAGACTAAAGGCGTATATGAAAACCAACGTAAAATACTTAGCATAAACACAATCTTACTTATTTAGATAAAGTAAAAAATAAAAATTATTATATTGGGTGTTAACCCCCAAGAAGGAATAACTTATGAATGAATTAAAACCTTGTTACCCTGTATCAGAGAAAGCCAAAGCTAATACGCATATTGATAGCGCAACTTACGATGCTATGTATAAGCAATCTATCGAACAGCCAGATGTATTTTGGGGAGAGCAAGCAAAAGAGTTTATTGACTGGTACCAACCTTGGGATAGCGTAAGTAAAGTTGATTTGAAAAATTCTGAAATCAATTGGTTCTCAGGCGGTAAACTTAATGTGAGTTACAACTGTATTGATCGCCATTTAGCGACCAAGGCAAATGATACCGCGATTATCTTTGAAGGCGATGATCCAAGTGAAGATTTACAGGTAACTTATCAAGAGCTTCATGATCATGTTTGTCGTTTTGCTAATTTACTAAAAGAACGTGGCGTTAAAAAAGGTGATCGTGTTTGTATTTACATGCCAATGATTCCTGAAGTAGGTTATGCCATGTTAGCCTGTGCTCGAATTGGTGCTATTCATTCTGTTATTTTTGGTGGTTTCTCTACCGAAGCTATTAAAGCTCGCGTTATGGATGCTGAATGCCAAGTAGTTATCACTGCTGATGAAAGCTTACGCGGTGGTAAGCGTATTCCACTTAAAGCGAATGTTGATGCTGCAGTTGCAGAATGTCCTCAAGTTCACTCTGTTATTGTCGTTGCTCGCACAGGTGGTGATGTTGCTTGGAATGAAAAGACAGATATTAATTATGAAGAAGCTGTAGCAAGACAAGAAGCCGTATGTGAGCCAGAAGTCATGGATGCTGAAGATCCACTATTTGTTTTATATACGTCAGGCTCGACTG
This sequence comes from Colwellia sp. C2M11, assembly GCF_018860915.1. Taxonomy (GTDB): domain Bacteria; phylum Pseudomonadota; class Gammaproteobacteria; order Enterobacterales; family Alteromonadaceae; genus Colwellia. Next base: position 104,836 of record NZ_JAHKQD010000055.1, on the reverse strand, counting down.
GAACACCAAAAGGTGTTGTACATACTTGTGGTGGTTATATTTTATATGCAGCAATGACACATAAGTATGTATTTGATTATCAAGAAGGCGAAATTTACTGGTGTACTGCTGATGCAGGTTGGATCACTGGCCATTCTTATATTTTTTACGGCCCATTAGCAAACGGTGCTACCACTTTAGTTTTTGAAGGTGTACCAACATACCCTGATGCTGGACGTTTCTGGCAAGTCTGTGAAAAACATAAAGTGAATGTATTCTATACTGCACCAACAGCTATTCGTGCTTTAATGAGTGTAGGTGATGAATTTGTTGAGAAATATGATCTTTCATCATTACGTTTACTTGGTTCTGTAGGTGAGCCAATTAACCCTGAAGCTTGGCATTGGTATTATGAAGTTGTAGGTAAAAGTAATTGTCCAATTGTTGATACTTGGTGGCAAACAGAAACAGGTGGTATTTTAATTACTTCGTTACCTGGTGCTGTAGATATGAAACCTGGTTGTGCAGGTAAACCATTCTTTGGTGTTCAACCAGCATTATTTGATAAAGATGGTAATACCCTTGAAGGTGAAAACCAAGGCTTATTAGTAATGACAGCTAGTTGGCCAGGACAACTTCGTACTGTTTATGGTGATCATGATCGCTTCTACCAAACTTATTTAGGTCAATACCCGGGTAATTACTTTACTGGTGATGGTGCAAAACGTGATGAAGATGGTTTCTATTGGATCACTGGTCGTGTTGACGATGTCCTAAACGTTTCAGGTCATCGTCTAGGTACTGCTGAAATTGAAAGTGCTTTAGTACTTCATCCAGCTGTTGCTGAAGCGGCTGTTGTTGGTTATCCTCATGAAATTAAAGGCCAAGGTGTATATTGCTATGTTACTTTGATGGCAAATGCGCAAGAGTCAGATGAACTTAATGCAGAGCTAAAAGATTTTGTGGCTAAAGAGCTAGGTCGCTTTGCAAAACCTGATTACGTGCAATGGGCACCAGGTTTACCTAAAACACGTTCAGGTAAGATTATGCGTCGTATATTGCGTAAAATTGCTGAAAATGACGTCGATACGTTAGGCGATACTTCAACATTAGCGGATCCAAGTGTTGTTGATAACTTAATAACAAAACGTATTGTTCATGCTGGTTAATACTATTGTTAATTAACAATGTATCTGTCTGATTGATACAACATAAATAAAAAGGCTGTTTATTAACAGCCTTTTTATTTTTTCAATACTATTTTATATTATTGTGTAAACCTTAGCTGATGTAATAAACCTTCACGAACACCACCAGAATTGTATTTAAGCATGTCAATATTAAGTAGTTCAAAGCAGGGTATTAAAATAGCAATTGCTGGCGCTAATAAAGGGCGACGTTTATCACTTAAGTTGGCAAACGCTATATTATCGTGATGACCCCAATTAATAAGTTGTGACTTTATTCTATATAATCGCTTGAGTGTAATATTACTATCGTCGTATAACTCTTTCATTATACGAGTTATTGCTTTTATTGAACCAGACGATCCTAGGGTTTGCTCCCAGCCAAAACTATTGTATTCAAGCGATATACTACCTAGAACTTGTTTACTATAAAGTTCCGCTGTAAACATTAATTCTTCGCTTATTTTCCCCGAATGAAAAAATCGTTGGCTAAAACTGACGCAACCTATGTCTAAGCTTCGGGTCAAGTTAGGGCTTAATGCTTGACCTATAATAAATTCGGTACTTCCACCGCCTATATCAATAATTAAGGTCGGTTGATTTATTATTTGCGTATAGGCAACACCTAAAAAAATCAATTCAGCTTCACGTTCCCCTGAAATAATATTTATAGGGTGGGGCATAACTGTGATTGCTTGCTCAAGAAATTGTTGACTGTTTTGAGCTTGCCGTAAAGCATAAGTCGCCACTATCATTACTTGACAGTTAGGTAATTGAGCAAAAGAGTCTGCAAAGCTCTTTAGACAATCCATGGCCAAAGTCATACTTTGATCATTAATGGTGCCTTCTCTTTCTAAACTGGCTGCTAATCTAATAGATTGCTTCTGTTTATAAATTACCTCAGTATGATTGTTTTGCTCACGAACAATAATTAAATGGAAGCTATTTGAGCCCAGATCAATCGCTACAAAATGTTTTACACTAGTAGATTCATTTAATATCATCAAGCAGGCTCTTTTTTTAAAATAAAATTATCCATGATACTCATATCTTTACTCTGTTCTATAGTTTCTGTTAGTTCAGTGGTTTTTACTAATTCATCATTTTGCTTAGTTAAATAACGATAAATAGCCATTTGAGAACGAACCTTCTCATTACAATGGTTAGGTGGATAGAGATTACGTTGTTCACTATCAATTATTCTGGCTTTGGTGTTGTCTGCAAGTTGAATATTGATAATATCGATAATTTGTTTTTTTACATCATGGCAATAAATTGGACAGGTTACCTCAACCCTTTCTTCAATGTTACGATTCATCCAGTCGGCAGATGAAAGTAATACTTTTTGATTGCCTTTTTGTTCGAAAATAGCAACTCGAGGATGCTCTAAAAATCTATCTATAATTGATATGACTTGAATATTTTCACTTTGTTCTTTAATTCCTGCAACTAATGTACATATACCACGAATAATTAATTTAATTGGAACGCCGGCATTACTCGCTTGGTAGAGTTTATTAATTAAACTGTGATCTACTAAATTATTAACTTTAAGCGTTATGCCACTTTTATGATTATTTTTGGCAGCACTTATTTCTTGATCAATGAGATCAACAAAACTAGCACGTGAATTAATAGGTGAAATAATAAGATGTTCAAATGTGAACTTTTGGTATGGGCTTTTAATAAACTTAAATACTTGTGCGACTTCTTCCGTTAATTCAGGACGACAAGTAAATAAACTGAAATCAGTATAAATTTTAGCATTTTTTTCATGAAAGTTACCACTGCCTATATGCGCGTAACGCACTAAGCCACTCTCTTCTTTACGTGTAATCAAACAAATTTTTGCATGAACTTTTAAATTCGGAATCCCAAAGGTAACTTTAGCACCGGCGTTTGTTAATATTTCAGCCCAATTTAAATTTGCTTGTTCGTCAAACCTAGCTCTTAACTCTATATTTACTGTGGTTTGTTTACCATTTTTAACCGCTTCAATCAGCGCGGCAACAACACGGGATTTCTTAGCCACACGATAAAGTGATATTTCAATGCTAACAACCTTAGGATCATAAGCTGCTTGCCTTAACCATTCCGTAAAGTGAGAAAATTTATGGTAAGGATAATAAAGTAAAATATCTTTATTAGCCATTGCAGTAAAAGCATTAGGATGATTACGAAAATCTTTATGTTCTATAGCTGACATTTTTTCGTAAGAGAGTGATTTATTACCAACATCAGGAAATTCAATAAAATCTTTAAAACTATGATAACGCCCACCTGAAACAAGTCTTTGATTCGAAGTAATATTTAGCTTTTGTTTAAGCACAGATAGCATGTCGGCCGGCATTTTTTTGTCATATACCAAACGAACCGGCTCTGCGTTAATTCGTTTGCGTAAACTGGTATTCATTTGTTCAAACAGACTTTGGCTAAATTCATTACTTAAATCAAACTCAGCATCACGGGTAAGCTTCATTGAATAGGCATGAATATAGTCGAACTCGAAAAAATCGACAAATATTTGTTTGAGACTGTGCCGTATTATATTGTCGAGTAGAATAATACTCGAACTTTCATCGTCACTGTTGGTGTATTTAGGTAATTTTACAAAGCGAGGTACATTACTACTGGGCACTTCTATTAAGGCATACTGGCTATGGTTATTGATAGTCATAGCAACCATTAAATAAGTCGAGTCGTCTTTTATATTATCTTTTAAATTAATATTTTCAGTTAAAATAAGCGGGAAAATATGGCGACGTAGTTTATCTTTATAATAAGTATCAAGCCAAGCTTCTTCTTCCTGACTAAGTTGCATTTCATTAATTAAATTAATGTCTTGCTCTGATAACTTATTGAGTAATGTTAAATAGGTATCGTCAAATATTAATTGTAATTCAATGACCTTTTGTTGAATAAGATCATAAAGCTCACGCGCTTGTTTTTTCTCTGACACTGATTTTGCTATGTATATTTTTCTTCTTACATTAGCAACGCGAACACGATAAAACTCATCCATATTACTGGAATATATTCCTAAAAATCTCAAGCGCTCTAATAAAGGAACACTAATATCTTGAGCTTCTTGTAATACTCGGTGGTTAAATGATAACCAGCTGAGCTCTTTCTCAATAAACTTCATTAATATACTCCATAAAGTTAAGGGGCATTTATAAAGCTAAAACACTAAAGAAGTAATGTTTCAAATTAATGACAAGTGTAATTAAGCATAAAACGGGATTGATTATTTTCTTAAGTGAAATATAGATAACGCCCACAGCCCTTGATGCGCAATCTCTGTCATTAAAATGAAATATAACTGTAAAGAAACAGTCATATTTCTAAAACATTTCTGTCATTTTTCTCTTGTAGCATGTTGGAAAAATTAATTAGTCCTTTAATAAAACAACTAACTCTTCGGAGAGAAACATGAAATTGAATAAGATCTTTAAGCACAGCGCAACCAATGTTGCTATTGTAACTGCTCTATCTCTTGGTCTTGCTGCTTGTGGTGGTGATATAAACCTTGAGTCAAATGTAGATAATTCAGTCGGTGATACAGTTGTAACGAATCCGTCACCAACGACTCCAACGACACCTGATGAAGTGTTACCGGGTAAGGCGAATTCTGCATTGAGCACACAAGTTTCTGCTGCACTAGGTTTTGATGTTCAAATACAAGTACTTGATACAAGAATTACAGAAAGCACAACGTTAGTGGCGAACGACAGTAATGGTAATGCTGTTATGTACGCTTTAAGTGGTGGTGTAGATGTTGGTGGTTTATCTGCTAATAAACAAGCACGTGGTGTTGATGATGTGGTATTAAAAATTGAACCAGGCACAGTTATTTTTGGTCAATCTGGTAATGACTATTTAGTTATTCACCGTGATGCAAAGATAATGGCTGAAGGTACTGAAACTAACCCAATCATCATGACATCTTTACAAGACGTTCAAGGTGAAACAACGGATTCAGGTCAATGGGGTGGTTTAGTTATTCTAGGTAATGCACCATCAAATAAATGTCCAACTGATGGTAGCGATTGTGCGCTACAAGTTGAAGGTGTTGGTGAAGGTGCTGTATTTGGCGGTACTGATTGGGAAGATGATTCAGGTGCATTAAAGTATCTAGTTGTTAAATATGCAGGTTATGAAATTGCCCCTGATAATGAATTAAACGGTATTACTTTTGGTGGTGTTGGCTCAGGTACTTCTGTTGACTATATTCAAGTTCACAGCAATGCTGATGATGGCGTTGAATTTTTTGGTGGTGCTGTTAACGCAAAACATTTAGTTTTGACAGGCAACAAAGACGATAGTGTTGATTGGGATAATGGTTATAAAGGTATGCTACAGCATATTTATATTGAGCATGCTAATAATTCTGGTGAAGCTAACCGTGCTATTGAAGCAGATAATGACGGTAGTGACCCAAGTAAAGAGCCACAGTCTAACCCAATAATTTCGAATATGACCATTATTGGTAATAACTTCGACACAGCGGATAAAGATTCCGAAGGTATTTATTTACGTGAAGGAACCGCAGCGAAAATATTTAATACTGTTATCACTGGCCCGAGCGAAATGGGTGAGTGTTTAGAATTTGAAGCTGGGATCACGGTAGATAATGCCAATAGCGGCAAAATCGTGATGGAAAATGTCATTATGGCATGTGAAGGAGAAAACTTTAAAGACTCCACTTCATTTGATATGGAAGCATGGTTTAGTGCTGAATCTTCAAACAGTATTAGTTCGTCAATTTTAATTAGTGAATCAGGTGTACCTGATAGTGGTTCTCCACTCATTGCAGCTAATGCAGGTCAAGATGTTGCTAATACTCAAAATGCATTTTTTGATACGACAGATTATGTTGGTGCACTAAATGGTACAGATGACTGGCGTCAAGGTTGGGCATTTGGTTTTGGTGGTGGTGTTGTAACGGCAACAGCTGAATCTGAGGCTGAAGGTTGTCCAACAGGTACTACACCGATTACACCAATTGATGGCGTTACGACAACCTGTCAATTAACAGGTGAAATTACTAATGATTTAACATTAACGGCCAATAATTTATATGCATTAAATGGTCCGGTATTTATTGGTGAAGATAAAGCGAATAGCGCTACTTTAACAATTGAACCAGGTACTACCATTTATGGTCGCTCAGGTGGCGATTACCTAGTTATTAGCCGTGATTCAGCTATTGAAGCTAATGGTACTGCGACTAACCCAATCACTTTTACTTCTAGTGAAGATATTGCACAAGGTGTTACTGGCTCTGGCCAATGGGGCGGTGTTGTTATTCTTGGTAATGCAAAATCAAATAAATGTCCATCAGATGGTAGTGACTGTGCATTACAGGTTGAAGGTGTAGCTGAAGGTGGTGTTTTTGGTGGTACTGATGATGAAGACAGCTCAGGTACATTGCGTTATGTTGTTGTTAAACATGCCGGTTATGAAATTGCCCCAGACAATGAGTTAAACGGTATTACTTTTGGCGGTGTAGGCTCAGGTACAACAGTAGAATATATTCAAGTACATGAAAATGCAGACGACGGTGTTGAATTCTTCGGTGGTACTGTTAATGCGAAGTATGTTGTGCTTACAGGGAATAAAGATGACAGTGTTGACTGGGATAATGGTTACCGCGGTAATTTACAGTATGTATTAGTAAAACATGCAGATAATGACGGTGAAGCTAACCGAGCAATTGAAGCTGATAACGACGGTTCAACGCCTGATAAAGAACCTCAATCTAATCCAACAATTGCTAATATGACGATTATTGGTAATGGCTTTGATACACCTGATAAAGCTTCTGAAGGTATATACTTACGTGAAGGTACTAAAGCACAGTTACATAATTTTGTTGTAACAGGTACTTCAGGCATGGGTGAATGTTTAGAACTTGAAGGCGGCAGCTCTACGGTAACAACAGACCAAGCCATAAATGGCGATACGGTTATTTCAAATTCAGTATTTGCTTGTGATGAAAACTTCAAAGATTCAAAAGCAACGGATGGCACGGTATTACTTGACGCTGAAGATTGGGTGCTGAATCAAAACGATGATAACTCAACTGCCGAAAATATGGGTACAGTACTAAACGGTATATTCACCATTGATACAACTACCCCGAAAGACTTTACAGGTAATGCTTTCTTTGACAACGCTAATCACATTGGTGCGGTAACTGAAGGAAACAACTGGACTGCTGGCTGGACTGTAGGTTTAGAGTAACAGACTAGCTAATCAAAATGCTGTAGCACAATTATTTTTATACTACAGCATTTCATACCAAACTAATCAATTGAGCACTTCTATTCATTAGTTTGGTATTAATGTTCAAATACCTAATTCATGAGGTTTACAATGAATAATAAGTTTAAATCTTTTGCTTTATCTTCTCTAACAATTGCTTTGATGGCAACAACGGGACAGGTTATAGCTGAAGAAGACGATAGCGAGGCCATTGAAGAAGTTGTGGTCAAAGCTAGTCGCTTAAAAGGTACTGCAAGTGCCGTAATGCAAGAACGTAAAAATCAAGCTTTTGTTGCCGACATTTTAGGTGCAGAGCAAATTTCTCGCACAGGCGATTCAGATGCAGCCGCTGCGCTTCGTCGTGTAACAGGTATAACACTTGTAGATGGAAAATTTATTTATGTACGTGGTCTTGGTGAACGTTTTTCAAGTACGCAATTAAATGGTGCTGCTGTACCTAGTCCTGACCCAACACGAACAGTAATACCATTAGATTTATTTCCATCGAGTATTATTGAATCCTTATCAGTACAAAAGTCTTATTCGGCCAGTATGCCAGCCCATTTTGCTGGTGGTAATGTTGATGTTCGTTTGAAAACTATTCCAACAGATTTCGTTTTTAACATGAAAGCTAAACTTGGTGGTAACACTAATAACTTTGATGACGGGCTTACTTACAATGGTGGTGGTAACGATTGGTACGGTGTTGATGATGGTACGAGAGCAGCACCAGATGATTTAACACAGTTGTGGAATAGCTATACCTCTATCAATAGTTTAGACCAAGATGAAAACCGATTAGTGGCAGCCCAGCTTAATCGCGATTATGATCCAAAAAGTGAAAGTATTAACCCAAATACAGGGTTAGATATAACGCTTGGTAATAAATTTGACTTTGATGATTTTCGTTTAGGTTTTCTTTCATCTATTTCTTATGACAATAAATGGGAAGTATCAGAAGGTTATGAAGGTCAAGATTTTACTAAAGGCTCAGATGGTGCTTGGTCTTTAGTGCGTGGTTTTGATGAAGTAGATACAACTGAACATTCAGTGCGTTTTTCTGGCATGATGAGTTTAGGCTTAGAGTACATGCGCAACCATCGCATCGATTTTACTTCATTAATACTGCATGATACTCGTGATCAAGTGAGTGATAAACGAGGTAATACTAATAACGTTTTACTGAGTGATGGTTTAAGAATTCGCGATAGTGAAGTTATCTACGAAGAACGTGAAATGATTTCGAATCAATTACGTGGCACGCATAATTTTAATGACTGGTGGGGACTCGGTGTTGATTGGTTTTATTCTGATGCACGTTCTAACCGTTATGCTCCAGGTAATATAGAAACACGTTACATTATTTCAGATGGTTATAATGGGCAACCAGAAGATGGAATCTTTGATTACGTTAATGAAAGTTCATTAAGAAAAGCTAGTACTTCTACTCGTTATACTTTTCAAGACTTAGACGATGAAGTAGAAAATTATGGTTATAATTTGTCATTGCCATTAGCTTTTTCTGGCATTGAAGTTGAATTAAAATTTGGTGGTGATTTTGTTAAAAAATCAAGAGAAGCATTTGCTCGACGTGTTGATATTAATACGTTAGCACTAAGTGATCTAGACTTAACAGGTAGTCAATTAAACACTATATTAACTGATGATGTTATTTTAAATTACCCGCTAAGTGGCAATGATAATATTATGCGTGATACGTCAATTGCCGGTGATGATTATTATTCAGGGCAAATGATTGATGCTTATTATGTCGAAGCAGATTTTTTCTTTAATGAAAAGTGGCGCGTAGTAGGTGGTGTTCGTTATGAAGATTTTAGACAAGTTGTTGCACCGCTTGATCCAGCAACAGGAAAATTTGACTTACCTTCACAACCAACAGAAGCTGACTTAGCTGATCTTGCCTTCCAAGAAGATGAATTCTTTGGTGCTTTAGCATTGACCTATATTTTAGATGATCAAATGCAATTTCGTGCATCAGTTGGCCAAACAACAATTCGTCCAGATCTTCGTGAAGTAGCCCCAGCAACTTATATTGATCCTTTAACTGGTTTCCCTATTGGTGGAACTCCTGGCGTAGAAAGTACCGACATAATTAACTATGACGTACGCTGGGAATGGTATATGGAAACAGGTGAAAACTTGTCGGTTGGCTTATTCTATAAAGATATGGATATGCCAATTGAATCGGTACAGTCACCTTCGCAAGATGGTCCATCACTTATCCGTATTGCCAATGCTGAAGACGGTTATGTTTATGGTATAGAAATGGAATTTTTGAAAGACTTTACTTTCTTAGGTGATTTAGGCCCGGTAAATGGTGCCGATCTTTTCTTATCGGGTAATGTTACGTTAAGTGATTCTGAAATTAATATTAATACCCAAAGTGTCGTTGAACAAACAGGTGTTTCTACTAGTATTTCAAATCCTACACGCAGAATGACGGGTCATTCAGAGTATGTACTTAATTTCAATCTAGGTTGGGATGCACCTAATGGCTATCATAGTGCGACATTAGTTTATAATGTGTTTGGCGAACGTATTATTATACCGGGTATTGAAGGTAAAGATGATGCATACGAGCAACCATTTCATTCACTTGATATGGTCTATACTTACTATCCTACTTTTTCTTCAACTGTAACCTTTAAAGTACAGAATATTTTAGGTAAAGATAAAGCGATAGAATTTGAAGATACGCTCATACAAAGTGAAACGAAAGGTACTCAATTTGAAGTCGCATTAAAGTGGGACTTTTAAGGTACTAGAAATTTAGTGAATCAAAAAGGAGCTTTAGTAAAGCTCCTTTTTTTATTTTAACTCTCGCGTTAAATAACCTGAGCTCGGTTTAATAAATCTTTCTCTAACAGTTATTTTTCCTTACTTCATCGTTAAATTTACTTGCAATAGACTAGCTATTAACGCGAAATCTGCCTTGAATTAAGAAAAACTATCAAGTTAGAGTAAAATATAGTTATATTATTAATAATTTCAATAAATTAAAAACATCTTAAACCGAGTTCAGGTTAAATAGGTAGGCTCATTTAGGGGGGAAAGCAGTCTCAATTTGTAAAATAGGTTGACTAATACACTTAACGATTAGATTACTTCGACTCACTTTTATTTATCAAGTCATTAATATCATAATAAAAGTACTTCATATTACCTCTGTTATTAACATACAAATTCTAATGCGAAATTCAACTAGAGTTTCGATCTATTTATCTTTTAAAGTAATTGATTTAAATATTAAAATTTTAATAGTACAAAATACGCATTATTTTAATTTGTTTGATCTAAATCAAGTCTATTTGATAAAAAATAAAAGCCTCTCTGTAAGGCGTAATTACTTCAATAAATTGGAATATGTATAAAAAAAGGTAAATAACCGTCTTTATTAATTTAGTTTTAGCTATTTAGTTTGAATGATTTAATAGGATTATGTAAATAACATTTATTTGCTATTAAAGTTTTGTACAAAATTCGCAATGTTATGTTTTTAAAGTGATTATCCCACTAAAAGTAATGAATATTATATTACAATAAACTTCCGTTTTTAATTATAAAATATTAAGTTATGAGGCTAAGTTTGGTTGTATCTTGATGATTAATATAATTAATTCAACCGTTGTATTATTGAGAATAAAATGAGTAAAGAGTTGTTGTTTTCTGAGTCTGATATATTGCTTTCAACTACTGATTTAAATAGTCATATTAAATACGCAAATACTAAATTTTGTACTATTTCTGGTTATACGTTAGATGAGTTAGTGAATAATCCTCATAATAAAGTTCGACATCCAGATATGCCAAAAGAAGCCTTTAAGGACCTTTGGTCAAGTATTCAACAAGGTAATTCTTGGATGGGGCCTGTTAAGAATCGTTGCAAAGATGGTGATTTTTATTGGGTTGATGCTTTTGTTACACCAATTAAAGATGATACTGGTAGTGTCTTTGAATATCAATCTGTTAGAACTTTACCTGATAGAAAAGTAATTGACAGAGCTAATGAAGTTTATCCGCAGCTTCACCAAGGTAAGAAACCAGCCGCTATTAAAGAAAAAGTTGATAAAACTTTATGGGTACAAGTTATTTTATTGCTCTCTGTATTACTATCTATAACAAATATTTTTGTTGAAGATAATAATACAATGATATCTATTTTACTCGCAGGGCTCATTTTTTGTGGGGCATTAATTTTTTCTTTGTGGCGCTCTCAATATCTAACTGTACTTCAAGAATCAAAAAATATTTATGATAATAATCTAATGAGTTTTTTATATTCTGGCAATAACGATAAGGTTGGAAATATTTTATTAGCTTTGAAAATGCAAGCAGCTAAAATAAAAGCTGTTGTAGGGCGTGTTTCTGACGATTCAACCATTATTAATGATGTAGCAACTCAATCTGAAAAACGGGGTAGCAATGTAGCAACAATTCTTGCGGAACAAAAAAATGAAACTGATCAGGTCGCTACTTCTATTACTCAAATGTCTTCGACCATAAGAGAAATTGCTCAAGTGATAACACTAGCTGCTGATACATCTCAGCAAGGATTGAATATTAGTAATAATGGTTTAGAAGTTGTATCTGAAACAATGAGTTCTATAAATGAATTATCTAAGCAATTAGGTGAAGTTGATATGGCTATTCATCGTTTAATTGATGGAACGAGATCAATAGAAGAAATCTTGGGTGAAATCAGCGCTATTGCTGATCAAACTAATCTTTTAGCATTGAATGCGGCTATTGAGGCTGCAAGAGCTGGAGAGCAAGGGCGTGGTTTTGCTGTTGTAGCAGAAGAAGTGAGAGCTTTAGCATCACGTTCGCAACAATCCACTGATGAAATTGGAAAATTAATTATTCAATTAAGAGCAGAATCTGATTTTGCAATTAATTCTATGTCTAAAGGACGAGATCTATCAGAAAATTGCGTGTCTATGGTAGATCAAACAGGAGTAGCTCTACGAGAAATTAATGAGGAAGTAACAGCATTAGCTGATATAAATATACAGATATCTACAGCAATAGAAGAGCAATCTATTGTTGCTGAAAATGTTAGCCTTAATATCTCATCTATTACTGATATGTCAGCCAAAAGTGAGTCTCATGGTAAAGAAGCTGTTGAGTTAAGTAATAAACTATTAAAACGACTGCACGAGCAACAAAGTTTAATTTCTCAATTTAATAGTTAAATAATATTGAATTACTTTTCGATTAAGGGGGAACGTATGATCCCCCTTATGATTAAAGCAACTTTAAAGTAAAATTCAGTTAGGATAATGTACTATTATCTTGGATTAGTAGAGTCGCTAAGCACTAATGAACTAAAAGAAACTTGCGTATAATCTCCATTAGCTTTATCTGTTTTCCAATCACCCGTTCCTAAACAAGCTGCATACCACAGACCAGGAGCATCTTTAGTGCTACATTGATTATAAGCACCGGCTTTAAAGTATAACCAGTCGCCAGTATAGCCCCACTTATTATCTTTGGGATCTATCTCGCCGTTTGCATCAACATTGTTTGCTAAATTTACATTGTAGTTAACTGTTGGTTTACCTGGCGCAGTAAAAGTTAAATACATAATGTTTTCATGTACATTAATGGTATAGCTGAATTCTTCTCCTAGTGCGATACCATTATCGCCAGGCTCATTTGAATTTTCCCAGGTATTTCCCCAAACAGGAAAAGCAATATCCGTTCTGTTAGGATCATTTTTAGCTAGGTTTCTTTCATAGTTCCAAAAAACAGAGCCTTTTTCATGATTTGGCCATTTTTTATAATAAATTTTTATCGGTTCATTACCGGCACCAAACCCTAAGTTTTTTGCTTGTAATGCTTTATCTTTTCCTGCATGAATTTGTCCTACAACAACGGAATAAGCTGCAGGTTTATTAATATTCTTAGCTCTTAGTGCAACATGATCAACTTTTAAGGTAGCTGTCATTTTCCCGCCTACAGCACCAAAACGTTCAGACAATGGGTGGGCTGCAATAGCAAAATTGTTACCAGGATAACTTGTTTTTATTTTAGTGTTACTCCCACGAAGCATTTGGCGTAATTCGCTACGAGTATTACTAGAGTTGGCAGTAGTGATGGCTTTATTTGGCGCCGTAAAAACCATATAACCTTCTTCATCAAGATAAAAGAAGTCTGGATGCGAATAGCTTTGCATCTTTTTTACTGAAATTTCATCAATTTTTCCATCATTGTTTGAATCAAGTGGCACATTCATTTTCCAATGAGATAAATCAAATTTATCAGCAGGAATAGTAGCCGTTGTTTTAGGAGGAAAACTAGATTGTTCACTTTCTCCATTACTTGCACATGACATCAGCATGACAACAGAAATAGGTATAGCAGTTAAGGATAAAATAGTTTGCCTTACTCGAATGTTATTCATAATGTTCTCTTAAATTATTTATATTTGATTCTTTATAAAAGAATAATGATGATGTAAATAGCATTGTTATATTTACAATCTCCCCTCTTACTCTTTATTGCTTTTTGGTTTACCAACCTACCATACCAACTAGGTATACCAATTTCAATATTATCAAACGAAACAGTACATTATTTAGTCGTAAACCCTAAGTAAACAAAATGAACCATAAAAAGTATACGTCATGACTGTTGAACATTCTTCTACTTAGTAATTCATAAAAGTGAAACATTACTGAAACCTAACTGTCACATTTCCATAACTTAACTGTCATATTTCTTGGGTAGACTTTGTCACAATTATTTTATGACAAGATATAGGTAAATACATGAAGTTATCACACCTTGCCAAAGCAAGCTTATTGCTTAGCTTTAGTGCTAGCAGCCTGCTACATACAAGTGCTATCGCGAATGAAAACAACCAATCTCAACGACTAGATGAAGTGGTTGCTGCCGGACAACAAATTAATCAGTCTGCCGTTAACTCTCAGTTAAAAGTAAATGGCCTTACAGAGCAAGTTCAGACTAAGTTACAACAATTTAATACTGTAACGAAAGAGCTAGACGGTTTAAATGTATATAACTTACAAATGCAACTTCAATTAGACAATCAAGTAGCCGAATTAACTCAGCTGGCTATGTCTATGGAAGAAGTCAGTGTTATTGAACGCCAAATATCACCTCTAATGGCGCGCATGATTTCTACATTAGAAAGTTTCGTACAACTTGATGTTCCTTTTCTCCCTGAAGAGCGTAGTAAAAGACTTAATGATTTAAATGACATGATGGTACGTGCTGATACTTCAGTTGCTGAAAAATTTCGTCGTGTTTTAGAAGCTTACCAAATTGAAGTTGATTATGGGCGTACTATTGAATCATACAGTGGTCAATTGACAGTTGATAACCAACAAATGGATGTCGACTTTTTACGGGTAGGGCGTGTTAGTTATATTTATCAAACACGTGATGGAAGTCGTTTGGGTCAATGGGATCAAGCAAGTGGCCAATGGCAAACACTTTCACAAGATTATCGTTTAGGTGTAAATAAAGCACTTCGTATTGCACGTAAACAACTAGCACCGGACTTAATCATGGTGCCATTGACCAACACACAAGCCAAGCTATAGCAGAGTATCAAACATGACTATTATTAATACTGTTAAATCGTTAACAACTTTTAGCAAACAAGCAATAACGGCTGTAACGCTTTCATTAACGCTGGCAAGCGGTGCAAGTATGGCGCAACAAGCGACTAATCTTGATGATTTATTGAGT
This sequence comes from Colwellia sp. C2M11, assembly GCF_018860915.1. Lineage (GTDB taxonomy): Bacteria > Pseudomonadota > Gammaproteobacteria > Enterobacterales > Alteromonadaceae > Colwellia. The sequence continues at coordinate 89,666 of NZ_JAHKQD010000055.1, read as the reverse complement.
CAGCTAGAACAAGGAAAAATTGCGCAATCTAAACAAAATAAAGATAGAGAAGCTGAATTTAAAGCAAAAGTGAATCAACAACAAGCAATGCTTAATGATATTAAAAAGCAAAGAGATTCAGCGATTGCCTTAAGTGGTGAATTAGAAAAAACATTTGCTGATAATGAAATTCAATTAGCGAATAAAACGGAAGCACTTGATAAGCGCTTAGGTGAATTAAAAGAGTTATTTGGCGTACTGCAACAAGTGTCAGGTGATACTCGTAGTAAATTTCAAACATCTGTTATTTCGGCCCAAATTCCTGGTCGTGGTGAGTTTTTAGATCAATTTGCGCAAAGTATGGGATCTACTAGTAAGTTAGCGTCAATTGAAGAAATAGAACGTTTGTGGTTTGAACTACAACGTGAAATGACACAAAGCGGTAAAATAAGTACGTTTAATCGTGAAGTCGTTTTAGCTAATGGCGAACGTACCATGACAGACGTTACACGTGTTGGCGGATTTAACTTAGTTGCTAATGGTAAATATTTAGAATATATCGATGAAACAGGCAGTGTTGCTGAGTTAATTAGACAACCCGCTAACCGTTATTTATCAACAGTTGATGCGTTAACAACAAGCAAAGAAACAACCGCTTTTGCGTTAGACCCAACAGGCGGTTCAATTTTAAGTTTACTTGTGCAAGCACCAGACACACGAGAGCGTATCGACCAAGGTGGTGTTGTTGGTTATATCATTCTTGCTATTGGCGCAGTTGGTTTATTAATCGCGTTAATACGTTTAATTAGCTTGGTATCTGTAGGCGCTAAAGTTAATCGTCAACTTAAGTCTGATGTTGCGTCAAATGACAATCCGTTAGGCCGTGTTATGCAAGTAAAAGACGATAATCCTGGTTTAGATACTGAAACATTAGAATTAAAACTGTCTGAATCAATATTACGTGAGTTACCTAAGTTATCTAGCATGCTAACGCTTATTAAAATTATCTCAGTCGTTGCACCGTTAATCGGTCTACTTGGTACGGTAACCGGTATGATTAATACGTTCCAAGCGATTACCTTGTTTGGTACAGGAGACCCTAAATTAATGGCAGGTGGTATTTCTCAAGCCTTAGTTACAACGGTTCTTGGCTTAGTTGTTGCGATTCCAATGGTATTCATATTCGCTTACCTAAATAGTCGTAGTAAAAATATCATCAATATTTTACAACAAGAAAGCACCGGTATAATTGCTCAGCGCTCTGAAAATGCAGAGTTAGCAGGGCAGGGAGCATAAAACGTGATTGCCTTAACCGAAATGTTCGACGCTATTGTAGAGTTTATGGATACGGGCGGGCAGGTATTAACCGTTATTGGCTGTGTTATTTTCATTATGTGGTTAATGATCTTTGAACGATTTGTATTTATCTCACTAAGTTATAAAAGTGTGAAAAAGCATTTGCTTAGTACATGGGAAAGCAGAGCAGATCAAACGTCATGGAACAGTGAGCAAATTAGAACGGCATTAATTTCACGTGGTGCAACTAAGTTAAATCGAAATATTAGCTTAATTCAGTCATTGGTTGTGCTATGTCCGCTTCTAGGTTTACTAGGCACAGTGACCGGTATGATTGAAGTTTTTGATGTAATGGCTATTTCAGGTAGTGGCAATGCTCGTTCAATGGCTTCAGGTGTATCAAGAGCAACGATACCAACAATGGCCGGTATGGTTGGCTCTTTATCAGGTGTTTTCACCGTCGCCTGGATTAAACGAAATGCTAAGAAAGAAACCGAGTTATTAGCTGATTCTTTAACAGCAAATCATTAAACAAAAAGAAAGTTACGTACTAGTTAATGATTATTGGCTAGTACCATACAGATAAACTATTAGGAAAAATCATGCGTCACTTAAATAAAATGATACAAGCGCAGGAAGAAAAAGAAGAAATAGATATGACTCCAATGTTGGATGTAGTGTTTATTTTACTTATTTTCTTCATCGTTACTGCCTCTTTCGTTAAGGAAGCTGGTATTGATGTTAATCGTCCAGAAGCAGCTACAGCTGTTAAGAAAGAGCGCGCCAATATACTCGTTGCTATTAGTGATAAAGGCGACATTTGGATCAATAAACGTAAAGTTGATATTCGCAGTGTGCAAGCCAATATTGAACGATTAAAAGCTGAAAACCCGCAAGGTACTGTTGTTATTCAAGCTGATAAGAAGGCAACAACAGATACTTTAATTAAGGTTATGGATTCAGCGCGCGCCGCTGGTGTGTTTGACGTATCGATTGCTGCGCAAGAAGCCTAGTAAACGTTGGAGAGTGTTAAGTGACTACAATAATTGTGCGCAGTGGTGTTCGATATGTTATCGCAGGTGTACTGGCGCTAAGTATGACCTTTTTATTATTTTGGGGAATGCAGAACCTTATTGCTGGCGGTAATGATGTTATGTCAGAGCCAGTAAAAGGTAATGTGCTAGATTTTATTCGTTTGAAAAAAGATGAGTCGGTTGTTAAAAAAGAACGAAAAGTACAAAAGCCCGCAAAACCTAAAGAGCCACCACCGCCAATGACAACACCTCCTATGCAGCAGAGTAACCCTAATGCAAACGCGACTAAAAGTAGCTTTGCTGCTGATATTCAAGCTGATATCGGGTTATCAGGTGGTTTGAACTTAGATAGTGGTGATGGAGATTATTTACCTATTGTAAAAGTTGCCGCGGTTTATCCACGTCGAGCGCAAGCACGAGGTATTGAAGGTTATGTAATTGTTGAATTTACCGTGACTAAAACAGGGGCTGTAACAAACCCAGTTGTAGTGCAAGCCGAGCCTGAAGGTGTGTTTGACCGAGCAGCCTTAGATGCGGTGGTTAAGTTCAAATATAAACCACGTGTTGTTGATGGTGTCGCAATGTCAGTGGCAGGGGTCCAAAATAAAATTAGTTTTGAGATCGACGGATAAATCAAACTTCACAAGAAAAGTAAGTTTATTTTTAATATTTAAATAAAAAGGAGAGTTAAAATGAAAGTTTCCTTATTTTTAGCTTCAACATTAGGTTTGGTGACATTTTTATCATCAAGTCAGGTAATGGCTAACGAAAATAATTCAGCCAACACTAAACAAGAAGCTAAACAAGAACATAAAAGTTACCGTGAAAGTAAAAAAGTTCCAGCGATGAGAAACCGTGTTTACACGCAACTTGCGCGAGCACAAAAACTTGCGGATGAAGGCGATATACCCGCAGGAATAGCTGTGTTAGCTGAAGTGGAAGAGCGTGTTGATAGTTTAAATAGCTACGAACAAGCAATGTTATATAACTTTTATAGCTTTATGCATTACGCCAATGATGATGTTGAAAATGCGATTATTAACTTTAATAAAGTGATCCGTGACGAAAGTTCAATTCCGGATAGTTTGCTTATTTCAACACGATTTTCACTTGCGCAATTATCGATGCAAAACCAAGATTATACTTCGGCATTAACACATTTAAAGGCTTGGCAAGAAATTAATTCAAAGCCACTAACTTCGAGTCAAGAAATGTTATTTGCTCAAGTTTATTACCAAGATAAACAATTTGTTGATAGCTTAATGCATATTGAAAATGCCATTAAAATAGCTGAACTAGATAATAAAATACCTAAAGAAAATTGGCTTATTCTAAAACGTGCCACTCACTATGAGTTAAATCAGCCTAAACAAGTAACCGAAGTGATGGAACAACTTGTACGTTTATACAGCAAGCCTGAATATTGGTTACAGCTTGCAGGTATGTATGGTGAAATTGGAGAAGAAGATAAGCAAGTTGCGGTAATGGAAGCGGCTTATCAAGCAGGCTATATTATTAAATCAAATGATATTATGACACTTGCACAATTATACCAATTTCATGGCGCGCCTTTTAAAGCTGCGAAATTATTAGACGAAGCCATTGAACAAGGTAACGTAGTTGCACAAGAAAAAAGTTTAGACTTACTTTCTCGTGCATATTTAGGTGCTAAGGAAACAATGCAAGCTATTAAAACCCTACAACAATTAACAGAGTTAGCTGATGACGGTAAATATGATGCGTTACTTGCGCAAACATATTTAAATGCTGAAAAATGGCAACAAGCCATTAACGCTGCAGATAAAGCAATTACAAAAAGTAAAAGTGAAGAATCAGCGGCTTACTTAGGTAATATGTACCTTGCTAAAGGTATGGCAAACTTTAATTTAAAAGAATTTGATGCATCTTTGGCGGCTTTTGAGCAGGCAGAAAAATTACCTAAAATTAAAAAAACAGCACAGCAATGGGCTAAATATGTTGCACGTGAACAAGACGCTTTTCAAAGACAACAGGAAATGCGTTTAGCTATGCTTAATTAGTATAGAGAATAGGTTTTGTTTAACCTCCCTTTTAAGCGCCTTTAGGCGCTTTTTTTTATTATGTATATTCCTGAGATTTTTTTGTGCGATTTTTGCATTCTATTGTCATATTCTATATGTCACATCATATACTTCATAGGCCATTAAATACAAAATACTTGGTTATTCCTGTATGTCTTATTTAGTTATTCCTGTATGTCTTATTTAGTTATTCCATAGGTCTGTTGATAAGTGATCCCGTGCGCGTGGTTGAATAATACGTGAGACCTTGAATCAAGTGCAGGGTGTTTGCTCGATTAGTCATTCTGTAGATCGCTTGATACGTAATCTCATACGCATGGTTGAACAAAACCGAGGTTATTAATCAAGTTTAGAATGATGACGAGGTGTTCAGGGGATTTCGTCATTCCGTAGATCGCTTAATACGAAATCTCATGCGTGTGGTTGAATAATACATGAGATTTTGAATCAAGTTCAGAATGACGGGTTTTACTCAGGTATGACCAAAATTTTTTATGAGGAAATCGAGGTTAAGGGGATTACTAAACTCAAAATGACGAGAATTCTAGTTCAAAAATGCTCGCCATCAATTCAAGTGTTCTATTCTTCGTCTTCAATTGGCTTTGATGTTCTTACTGCCGGTTTTGCGATAATTTCTAGGTAGAAACTTTCCAGTTCATGTTGTGCAGCATCATCAATACACTTATTCAGTGTAGACATATGAACAACATCGGCTACCTCTTTAGTATGACCATATTTACAATCAAAGTCCCAGAAGTCAGCGTCATCAGGTAGTTTTTTATTGCGTTCTCTTTTAATGTACTTTTTTACTTCGTGCTTAATTGCATCAATAAGTCTTGCTGGCTTAATTGTTTTATGAGTTAATAAAAATGTTTTTTTCATTGGGTACCTTGGATCGACTATATATTTTAATATTTGGTTAGCGAGCTAATCCAAATGTAGATGTACAGTATACCATAGCGCAATTTTGATGCTATTTTACTATAGAGCCTGTCATAAATAGATATTAACATGAAAAGGGCGCTACCTGATATGAAAAAAGTACTAATGACTGTTAGGTTCTTCTTGCTAAATAGCCTTTATAGTCAGGTATACGAGCATGATAAACTTTATCAAGGTGATATGAGTCTAGAATAAAGTCTGCCGTTGCTAAATTTGTTGCTACCGGGATATTCCAAACTGCGGCTAGTCGCAATAAGGCTTTTACATCAGGATCATGCGGTGCAGCATTCATTGGGTCCCACAAAAAAATAAGTATGTCTATTTTTCCTTCGGCTATTTTAGCACCCAGTTGTTGATCGCCACCCATTGGGCCAGATAATAGACTCTCAATAGGTAATTTCAATTTTTGTGAAAGCAGAGTGCCTGTGGTGCCTGTTGCATAAAGTTTGTGACTTTTTAATATATCTATTCTCACTTCCGCCCAATCGAGTAGTGATTCTTTCATATGGTCATGTGCAACAAGCGCTATATGTTTATTTTGCGCTAATTCGCGTGTTGTATATTCCATAACTGTCCTAATGCTTTGCTAAAAAACTGTAATTAATTTAATAGATAGTAACATCTTGAACTTTTTATTCTAGCGCTAATAATAATTCTGTCGATGAATTAAAAGTTAACGGCTGCTAATGGTATACTTTACCCTATAAGTAATCACTAATTAAACGAGCAAGTAGTTAACGTAGGTTGATTCGACGCGTATAATATTTATTTATACAAACATTGAGTCAATTTATATTATGACTTAAGGCTAATATAGCCAAAAATCCAATAATTACACTCATCAATATTAAGATGCTAAATAGTTTCGGTGAATCCTCATAAATTGAGACGATCCAAACACTTTTATTACAACATTAAAATATGGAAACGTTTCATGGAAATCAAAGTTAATTTTCTCGACAACCTTAGATTAGAAGCTAAGTTTGATGACTTTAGTGTCATTGCTGATCAACCTATACGTTACAAAGGAGATGGCTCAGCTCCTGGTCCTTTTGATTATTTTCTTGCATCATCAGCGCTTTGTGCTGCTTATTTTGTTAAAGTTTATTGTTCGTCGCGTGACATACCAACTGAGAATATTCGTTTATCACAAAACAATATTGTTGATCCTGAAGATCGCTACAATCAAATATTTCAAATTCAGGTGGAATTACCCGAGAGTATTTCTGATCGAGATAAAAAAGGTATTTTACGCTCTATTGACCGATGTACAGTAAAAAGAGTTGTACAGTCGGGACCTGAATTTAAAGTGGAAGCGGTTGAGAGTTTAGAAGAAGATGCTCAGGCAATGTTAATGGGGCAGCCAACTGGTGATAGTAGCACTTACATTTTAGGCAAAGATTTACCACTTGAGCAGACCATTGAAGATATGACGGGCATTCTGGCCGATTTGGGTATGAAAATAGAAATTTCTTCATGGCGAAATATTGTTCCTAATGTGTGGTCTTTACATATCAGAGATGCAGCTTCTCCTATGTGCTTTACCAACGGCAAAGGGTCAACAAAAGAAAGTGCACTTTGTTCAGCATTAGGTGAGTTTATCGAACGTCTTAATTGTAATTTCTTCTATAACGATCAATTTTTAGGTGAAGAAATTGCGAATAGTGATTTTGTTCATTACCCCAATGAAAAATGGTTTAAAGCGGCAGAAAATGATGCCTTACCTGAGGGAATTTTGGATGATTATTGTTTAGGTATTTACAACCCTGAAAATGAGCTACGTGCGTCAAATTTAATTGATACTAACTCAGGTAATGTTGCGCGCGGTATTTGTTCTATTCCTTATCAACGTCATAGTGACGGTGAAACGGTTTATTTTCCTTCTAATTTAATTGAAAATTTATTTTTAAGTAATGGTATGAGCGCGGGTAATAATTTAGCTGAAGCGCAAGTACAGTGTTTATCTGAAATTTTTGAACGTGCGGTCAAAAGACAAATTATTGAACAAGAAATTGTCTTACCGGATGTACCACAACAAGTGCTTGAGAAATATCCAAGTATTTTAGCGGGCATTAAAGGCCTTGAAGAGCAGGGTTTTCCAGTTGTTGTTAAAGATGCCTCTTTAGGTGGACAATTTCCTGTTATGTGCGTGACCTTAATGAACCCGAAAACAGGCGGTGTGTTTGCGTCATTTGGTGCACATCCAAGTTTTGAAGTAGCATTAGAGCGAAGCTTAACTGAATTGTTACAAGGGCGAAGTTTTGAAGGATTAAACGATGTGCCAAAGCCAACATTTAATAGCATGGCAGTGTCTGAACCGGAAAATGCGGTTGAACACTTTATTGATTCTACAGGGGTTATTTCTTGGCGTTTCTTTAGTTCAAAATACGATTACCAATTTTGTGAATGGGACTTTTCTGGCACAAATGAAGAAGAGTGCGGTAGCTTGTTTGCTATTTTAAAAGCACTGGGTAAAGAGGTTTATATTACTGTCTTTGATCAACTAGGTGCTACCGCATGTCGCATGTTAGTTCCTGACTATTCAGAAGTGTATCCGGTTGAAGATCTTATTTGGGATAACACCAATAAAGCATTAGATTATCGTGAAGATATTTTAAACCTTCATGTGCTAAGTGATGATGCATTACAAGATTTATTTGAACGTTTAGAAGATAGCCAACAAGATAACTACATTGATATTCGCACTTTAATTGGCATTGAATTTGACGAAAATACCGTGTGGGGACAGTTAACTATTCTTGAACTGAAAATTCTTATTTGTCTTGCGTTAGGCGCATTGGAAGATGCCCTTGATTTAGTCGGGGAATTTTTACAGTACAATGATAACACTGTTGAACGTGGTTTATTCTATCAAGCAGTACATGCGGTACTCGAAGTTACGTTAGATGATGAATTAGAATTAGATGATTTTATTACTAATTTTAATCGTATGTTTGGTGAAGAAAATATGAGTAATGTTGTTGGGTCAGTGTTTGGTGAAATCAGATTCTTTGGTTTAACTAAAACGAGCATGAAACTCGAAGGTTTAGATAAACATTTAAGATTGATTGAAAGTTATAAAAAACTTCATCAAGCACGAAGCTTAAAAATAACGTAAGCTAACTATAAATATATTTAAATTTTTCTGCCTACATTTAACCGTTATTTGTAGGCAAAAATCACGTTGCATGGAAGCAACGTATTAAAATGAATCGCAATACCTTATCTTGTTTTTATTCTAAGAGCATTCCTCAATTTGTATCGTTTACTTAATTTATAAACTAAGCATAAACAATTTTCCTGTATATAAAGCTGGTTGAGTTTTGGTAAATTAATGCTAAACTCATCTGACCAGGTAAAGATAAAACAGGAAAATTTATGATGGCGCAAAACACCACAACTAAGTCTACTCAAGCTAAACCCACTAAAGTTATGGCGCTATATAAAAGAGTGACTCGTTGGCCAATGGGGAAGAAGTTATTCTCTATGATGGTTGCTCGTATGGCTCCTTATTTTAGTACCATCAACCCTTTAATTACTGAGCTAAAACCCAACTATTGCGAATGCTATATCAAAAAACGCAACAAGGTTCATAATCATATAAAAACGGTACATGTTATTGCTATTTGTAACGGGTTAGAAATGGCGATGGGTGTTATGGCTGAAGCTTCTATTCCTAAACATTTACGGTGGATCCCTAAAGGTATGTCGCTAGACTATACTGCCAAGGCTGGTTCAGATATACGTTGTGTAGCACAAGTAGAGCCTGAGCAATGGCAAGTCGGTGATCTTCTTGTACCTGTTACCGCTTATGACAGCAATGATGTTGTGGTAGTACAAGGCCATATAAAACTTTGGATTTCTGAAAAGTAAAGATTTTAAGTGCTATATTTCAGCAAAGCTGATTACCCTATCAAACATAACGAAACGAATTTTTTTGATTACTGCATAAAAAATTATAGATTTGAAATAACATACTGATATATCATGTTATTTCAAATTTTTTATTCTGGTGTGCAATACGCTTAATCGTTTGTAGTACAACCAATTATAATATCCACACTACCTTTGCTGTTTTAACTATTCAATTGTTTCATTTGTAGTAGGCGAGACATGAGGTTTATTTAAGGAAGTATAATGGACTCACTACTCGTTATTATTACTATCTCATTAGCACTAGCAAGTGTCTTAAATATAGTATTAACTCGGTTTTCCATCTCTCATATTATTGGCTATATAATTACAGGCACTATCGTTAGTTTTATTTTCGATTTTAACGGTAGTGAAGACCTAGAATCACTCGATTTAATTGGTGAATTTGGTATTGTATTCCTTATGTTCACTATTGGTTTAGAAATGTCTTATTCTAAACTTCACAAGATGAAGCATTTGATATTTTATAATGGTTTTATGCAAGTCGCTTGTAGTTCCCTTATTATTTTTGCTTTAGCTCATTATGTGTTTTCATTAGATACTATTTCATCTGTCATTATCTCTCTTTCTTTTAGTTTATCGTCAACGGCTATCGTACTGCCGTATTTGAAAAAGTCTAAAGATATTGTAACGCCATACGGAGAAAAGTCTGTAGCCATTTTAGTTTTTCAAGATTTAGCCGTTATTCCAATTTTGCTATTAATGAGTTTTCTAGCCAATAATGAAATGTCGATGACTGATATTCTCTTAAAGACCTTTCTTTATGCGACGGCTATCATCGTTTTTATGTTTACTTTAGGTAAAAAAATTATTGGCTGGTTACTGCATTTTTCTTCCACCGCAAAAATGGAAGAATTGTTTTTAAGTTCTGTTTTTACCATCGTTATTGGTGCTTCATTATTGGCGCATGAGCTCGGTTTTACTTACTCTTTAGGTGCTTTTATTGCCGGAATGATTATTGCTGAAACTAACTTTCATATTAAAGTTGAGTCAGATATTTCTTCCTATAAAGATTTATTGTTAGGGGCTTTTTTCTTCTCTATCGGTACCAAAATTGATATTTTTTATTTTGCCAGTAACTTATATCTAGTGCTAGGTATACTCTTGTTGGTGATGATTATTAAAGCCGTTCTTATCTATTTTATTATTAGAAAAAGCGCCAATAAAAGTGATGCAATAAAGTCTGCATTAGCTTTATGTCAAATAGGGGAGTTCTCTTTCGCAATTTTTGCCTTGGCTGTTCACCAAAATATTTTAGATAGTGAACTGGGAAATTTTCTTATATTGATTACTGTGTTATCTATGTTGGTAACCCCATTTATGATTAATAATATCTACAAAATAGCATCGCTGTTTGTGGTTGAGTTTTTTGAAGCCGATAAAATAGCACCGGTAAATGTGCGCAATCATACGATTGTTTGTGGTTTTGCTACATTAGGAAGAATTGTTGCCAAAGAGTTAGCGAGCAAAGATATTGATTTTTTAATTATTTCTGACAACTTACAGCATGTCTTATTAGCTAGAAAACGAGGATACAATGCTTACTTTGGTCATCTTGATAAGCGAGTAGTGCTTGAATCACTTAAAGTAGAGCTATCTAAAAGCATTATAGTGACTGTTCATACATTAAAAGGTAAACAGTTAATTTGTGAAGCAGTATTAGAATATTGCCCAGAAGCCAATTTGATTGTGCAAGTAAATACGCTTGAGGAAAAAGTAGTTTTATCTGAGTTAGACATAAAATCATTTGTCCATGCTCATCATGAAACAGCTGTTTTATTAGTAAAAGAAAGTTTAGTTTAGTCAAAATATAAAACACCCAAAATGTAATATGTTAATATTGTTCTTTGGGTGTACACTGCATTGTCCATATATACTGTAAGCGCTAAAGCACTATTATTTATTTTCAATTTAGCATTTAGAATTAAGATTCGTCTCCCATATTGCTTAACCTCAGTTCAAATTAGCTATATTTTTAATTAAATAACGTAAATAATCTGCTCTCGGATTAATAAATCTTCCTCTAGTCGCTATTCCCCCTATCATCATCTGGTCAAAATATAACGTCATCATGAAATTTGGTTTACCAATTTTATGATTTTTTATTGTTTGTATTTTATTATTGGTTGACAATTTGGTAATGCGCTGTGATTATAGTTGTCAGTGTTTTAATTAAAACCAATCTTATTTATTGGTTTGGTTTTATACTTATAACTACAAGAAATTAAAATAATTTGTACGGGGATATCTATAATGAAAACCAAATTGTTAATAGCAATGACGAGCGCTTTAGCATTAAGTGCATGTAAAAGTGATTATGAACTACCATCAAGTGGTAACTCTTTAGGAAGTGTTGCACTTTCTGGCGATGCTATTATTGGTTCAACATTATCTGCTAATATTACCGAAGGTAATGGTTTTGAATCAGGTAATGTTACCTATACTTGGCTACTTGATGGCGTTGCCATTAGTGGTGCTTCATCAAGTTCTTATACTGTTACATCTACTGATGAAGGTTCAAAAATTTCATTAAGCGTGAGTTATGTTGATAATGATGGTTATAGTGAGATAGCAACCTCATCACTAACTGAAACTGTTGAATTTCCAGCAGTACCGAGTGAAGGCACAGTCGAGATCACAGGTGATGCTTATATAGGTTTTGAATTAACAGCACAAATTATCGATGATAACGGATCTGGTGATACTCCTATTACCTACACATGGATGGCGGATGGTGTTGCCATTGCTGATGCAGACGAAGCTACTTACATGGTAACAGCTGCTGAAGAAGGAAAAACTATTTCTGTGGCTGTAAGTTACCTAGATAATGATGGTTTTGAGGAAGCTTCTACTTCGTATCCAACAGCCGCTATTATCGAAAAACCTGCTGATGTTATTACTTCTAAAGTTGCATCAATTACGGACACTATGGACGACGATGCAGGAGAATTAAGATATAAACATGACTCAACTATTGAAGCAGGTATGCTTACTGTTTCATTTGCAAAAGATGAAGTTTTGACCGCAGATGGTAGCGCTAAAGAAGCTTATATTGCTTTATATGGCAGCTCAACTTCAACAGCCGCAGCGATAGTTGATTTAAGAATAGGTAATGGCACTTATACTATACGTAATAGTGATATTGCCGTGACGTCAACATTTACACCAGGTGAATGGATTGACGTTGAGATGACTTGGGATGCCTCAAGCGCAAGTGAAAGTGTCGCACCGTTAGTAACTGTTTCTATTAATGGTAGTGCTATTACTACTGAAGCTTTTACTTCTGTTTCTGAAGACCTTGCGTCAGTAATGGATGGTGCTAAAACAGTAGTATTTAAATTAGGTGATACTGGTTCTGTAGTAACAGGCGCTTATTTAGTTGATGATTTTACTCTGTATTCTGATATTCCAGGCACAACAGTTGCTTATTCAGATGATTTTGAAGGCTATGAAGTCAATAGCTCATTAGATACTGATAATAGTGCATCACCTTATGATTCAAGTACCGCTGATGCATTTGTGGTTGAAGTGATTAGAGCAGGTACTAGTGAGCCAACAGAGCCTGAAGCCCCATCTACCACGCGTGGTAAATTTGCATCAATTACTGATACTATGACCGATGATGCAGGTGAATTACGATATAAAGGATCAATGTTAGCGGCAGGTAAATTAACAGCGTCATTTAATAAAGCCGAAGGTGATGAAAAAGATGCTTACATTGGCTTGTATGGTAACTCAACCAGTGTTGCTGATGCTGTTATTGATCTAAGAATTAAAAACGGTGTTTTTGAAATTCGTAATAACGAAACGATTCTTAGTGCAGTAACCTTTGAAACTGATAAATGGCATGATGTTGAAATAACGTGGGATTCATCAAGCACTACCGAAGTTACAACCTTGACACTTGCTATTGATGGCGAAATGTTTGGGCCATTCTTATCCGCAACAACGGAAGCGTTAGATTTAACCGCTGATGGTGTATCAACTGTTGTATTTAAATTAGGTGATAACGGTGGTGTCGCATCAACCGCTTTTTTAGTGGATGATATTAAACTTTATTCTGATACAGAAGCTACAGTAGAAGTTTTCTCTGATGATTTTGAGGGCTACTCAGTTGGTGATTCATTAGCTGCAGATAATTCAGCTTCGCCTTATAATTCGAACTCAGCCGAGGTTATTGTTGGACAATAACTAGCGAGCAGAATAGCTAGGCATTAGCTAATAATTACACATACAAAAATAGCGCTCATTTTAGCGCTATTTTTTTGTCTATTATTTGGTGCAAAGGCTATGTTTAGTGAGTTAAGTAAGCATAGTTTAATAGACCATGCTGATTATCTAATTAGTACAATCGAACATTAAATTATTGCTTTAGCTTTATGTCGAATATGGCGTTAGTTAATTTGGATTACCCTTCATTATTCAATGGTAAAATTAATGAAAAAACGCTGCCCTTATTTAGCTCGCTAGTTACACTGACAGTACCTTTATGCGCTAAAGCAATATGTTTTACAATAGATAAACCTAAGCCTGTCCCACCTAATTGTCGACTACGTGCTTTATCTACACGATAGAAGCGTTCAAATAGTCTAGATAAATGCTCTTCAGGAATCCCACTGCCTTGGTCCGCAACGTTGATCTTAATATCATTATTTTCTTTAATAATAGTAATGTTTATTTCACTATTACCATTACTGTATTTAATAGCATTGTTTAATAGATTAATAATTGCTTGTTCTATTAATGACGAATTATGTTTAAAGCTTATATCTTCTGCATTATTTAATATGATGTTGATATTTCTTTTTAGTGCTTTGTCTTTACAAAGGAAAATAGCATTGCTTATTGCTAAGGTGACTGATTCATCAACAAAGTCTATTTCATCAACCTCTGTTTCTTTTTCTATTTTAGATAATGTCAGTAAGTTTTCTATAATCCCTTCTAAACGAATAGAGTGGGTATGTATCACACCAATAAAATAGCAGCGTTTTTCTTGATCTAACTCTGGAAACTCTATTAAGGTTTCAGAAAGGCCTTGGATAGCGGTAAGTGGTGTTCTGAGTTCGTGCGATACGTTAGCAACAAATTCTTTTCTTTGTAATTCGAATTCTTTTAACTTTGTTATGTCGTTAAATACAACAAGGGTACCACACTTGTTTTTGTGTATATCAAGTAGCGGAGCTGATTGAGCAAACAGAACTTGTTCATGTGTATTTTCATTATGAATAATAATTTCTTGCCCAACTGGAGAGCTCTGTTGTAGCGAAAATACAATCAAGTTATATAGTTCACTGTTATCTATTGTGCTTTTTAACTTACAGCCTTCTATATTTTTTTCTCTTATTTTTAAAATGTTATAGGCTGCTTGGTTAATACTGATAATTTTTTCATTACTATCAACCGCAACAACGCCTTCAACCATACTTGAAAATACCGCTTCTTGTTCGTTTCTTTGATTGAGGATTGTTTCAATACGTTGATTTAATTCAATGGCAATTTCATTAAATGCTTGTCCTAATTGTTCAGACTCAAGAGAATCATTAGAGCCTAATTGTACACGGCTTGAAAAATCACCTTTAGCTAACCGTTGTGCTTGTATTTTTATCATTTCAAGCGGCCTCACTAAAGATTTTGACATCCACCAGCTAGCAAAAACAGTAATAACTGTGAGAATAATAAACCCTATAGATATTTTATAATAAATTATCCATAGCGCATTTTGTAATGTATCTAAAGGCGTTGATGTTCTGATAAAGCCAATAAGGATATCTTGTTCAATAATGGGCATGGCAAAATTCATGGCATCTGTTGATATAGTATCACTGTACCTTATTGCTAAACCTTTTCCTGTCATGAGTGCTTGTTCTATTTCTGGACGACCTATGTGATTGTCCATTATTTTTGGTGACTTTTTATTATCACCCAGCACTAATCCTGAAGGGAGAATAATGGTTATTCTGGTAAATGAATCATCACCTAATTGTTGCGCTTTATTTTGAATTTCTGGATAGCGTTTAGCTTGAATAAGTCGAGAGAATTCAGGTGCTAATATTTTGGCTCTAATTTCTAAATCTAAAGCTCGCTCTTGATAATAGAATGATTTAAAGGACCAAAGCGCAATCATTACAATAGCGAGTAATGAAATAAATGAGATGCTTAGAAAAGAGGGATATAATTTCCAAAAAAGAGTTTTGCGTTTTATTGTCATTGTATATTCGTTAGTGGTTATTTGTTGTTATTGTTAGTTGTTAAAATGAAATATTACATTCACTAGTAGGCTATAAAATATGAACATTAGAAATAAGGGCAAAGGAAAAAGCTTGGTTCAATACGTAAATTGTAAAGTGATGTAGGTTACAAATCTTGCATTTCAACAGTATGATCTTTCAGCTTTTCTTATATTATATTTTTAATACAAACTAAGGTGTTAACTATTATACTCATTATGTACTAAACAGAGCGCAGTTTAAAATACTCAATGCCGTTATCGCCGTTAATCTCAGGATATTTAAAAACGTACTGCCGTAACAGTCATAATAAACTCCATAAACATGCAAGTAAAACCTACCAATAGTAAGGCTATTATTGCTGTTAGATTACCTAACAGTTATTTTTCCCTTACTTCATCGTTAAATTTACTTGTAATAGACTAGCTAGTGACGCGAAATTTGCTTTGAATTAAGAAAAATTATCAAGTTAAAGTATAAAATATAGTTATATTATTAATAATTTCAATAAATTAAAAACATCTTAAACTGAGTTCAGGTTAAGTATATACTTGATCCAGAAGGTATTATAAAGTATTTATAACAAATAAAATTTATTTTAAATTTACCCCTTATAGCGTCATTAGCGTTCACGCTACCTAATTTAATCAACTTGGTATTGCCCATTGAATATTCCTGACCTACCTAATTATCATGCATTAGCGATCTTATTGATCACCGTACTAGCGTTATATCTATTTCGTCGTGACAGCATACCTCTAGAAACATCATCATTAGCTGTTATTGCAATTTTATGTGTGATGTTTTCAGTGTTTCCTTTTTATATTGATGGTGAACATTTTGAACCAAGTACTTTGTTTTTTGGTTTTGGCCACGAAGCGCTGGTGACAGTTTGTGCATTGATGATTATTGGTCATGGTATTGTGCGAACGGGAGCTTTAGAGCCTATTGGGCGATATTTAGCTAAACTGTGGAAGATTAGCCCAGCATTGTCTTTATTATTGACACTTATCCTTGCTGGCGTATTAAGTGCTTTTATCAATAACACACCCGTTGTTGTTCTCTTATTGCCTATTTTGATCAGTGTTTCATTACGTAATAAAACAGATGCTTCTCCAATGTTATTACCTATGGGCTTAGCAACATTGGTAGGTGGTATGGCTACAACTATAGGCACCTCAACAAACTTATTAGTGGTTAGTATTGCAAAAAACATGGGGTCAGTTGAGTTTGGATTATTTGATTTTGTTCAGCCAGCACTTATTGCTTCTCTAGTCGCTATCATCTATTTATGGTTAATTGCCCCTAAGCTATTACCAAGTAGAACACCGTTAATGCCTGATACCTCGCCACGCTTATTTAGTGCATACCTTAATATTAGTGAAGAAAGTAATGTAAACGAAAAAACCATTGCTGAAATAATTGCGATGACTGATGGTCAACTTAAAATAGAAAGTATTCAGCGAGGAAAGGATAATCGTAATATTATTCCTTTACCTGATACGATACTTAAAGTTGGTGATAGGTTAAAAGTGCATGATTACCCTGATCGCTTAAAAGAATTTGAGACAGTATTAGGCGCTACGTTATTCTCAGGGCTGCATAAAGTTTCTGACGAGCATCCATTAAAAGCTGATGAACAAACATTAGCTGAGATTGTGATTATTGCTGGCTCTGGCATAGAAGGGAAAACGTTACAGCAAGCGCATTTTATCCAAAAATATGCAATTTCAGTAGTTGCTTTACACCGTGCAGGTAAAGCAATGGAGATAGGGCGTAGTAGTATTGGTGATACTAAACTTAAAATTGGTGATGTATTACTGGTTCAAGGTAAAACAGAACAAATACATTTGTTAAAGTCTAAAAAAGGTTTTTTAACTATTGATGGTGCAGAAGCCTTACCACAAACCAGTAAAGCGCCAATTGCGTTAGGAACGTTATTAGCGGTTGTTGCATCTTCGGCGCTTGGTCTGTTGCCGATTGAAATTAGTTCTATTGTTGGTGTACTTATACTGCTTATGACTAAATGTTTAAATTGGGAAGAAGCTGCATCTGCTTTGAGTACTCAAGTTATTTTAATTGTGGCTGCTTCCCTCGCTTTGGGCTCAGCGATGATGATAACAGGGGGCGCTGAATATATCGCACAGGTTTTTGTTGCTGTATCTTTTGGGCTCCCTCCGGGTGGTGTGATTGCGGCATTGATGTTGTTACTCGCTATTTTAACCAATATAGTATCGAATAATGCTGCGGCAGTTATTGGTACACCCATTGCTATCTCTGTTGCTAGCCAACTCAACCTGCCGGCAGAACCTTTTATCTTAGCTGTTTTATTTGGTGCTAATTTAAGCTATGCGACCCCGATGGCGTATAAAACTAATTTGTTG
Organism: Colwellia sp. C2M11; assembly: GCF_018860915.1. GTDB lineage: Bacteria > Pseudomonadota > Gammaproteobacteria > Enterobacterales > Alteromonadaceae > Colwellia. The sequence continues at coordinate 71,811 of NZ_JAHKQD010000055.1, read as the reverse complement.
GTGATGAATGCTGGCGGTTATCAGTTCTCTGACTTTATGCGGGTTGGTATTCCACTAATTTTATTGATGTGGGTAACGCTTTCGTTCTTACTAAGTTTTCTTTATTTGTAATGTACATTTGAGCTGTTAATGACTTAAATATATTTTTATAACAATAAGTTATGGTCACTTAGATTATAAAACGTAGATGTTTATTATAATATCTACGTTTTTTTTGTGCTCATCTGCTTGTATATATGAAAAAACATATATACAATTATGTTTATATATTGTGAGTGTAAGATTTAATATGAACAAAAGTAAACGCAGCGTACTTTTTCTATGTACTGGTAATTCAGCGAGATCACAAATGGCAGAAGCGTTGCTTAAGCACAAAGCAGGTGATCAATTTGATATTTTTAGTGCGGGTACACAACCCGAAAACGTCGATGGACGTGCGATTGCAGCATTAAAGCAATTTGGTATTGATCCACCGCAATTAGTCTCTAAAGGAATTGATACATTTGTAGGCCGAGAGTTTGATTTTGTTATTACACTTTGTGATAAAGCCAGCAGTGAATGTCGGGATTTTCCTGATGCAAAACAACAATATGCCTGGGACTTTCCAGACCCTAAAAACCGTTTAGGTAATGCACCATTTACAATGACTTTAAATGAGTTAAGTCGTCGTTTGTCTATGTTTCTAATCATGGAAGGAGCGAGTGTTGAAGAGAAGGTCAGCAACAACACAGAGCTTAGTGAAACAGAAGAAAAAACGCTGCGTTTAACACCGATTGATTTTTATAAAAACCTGACAGATGAAATCCGAATGAAGGTCTTAATGTTATCGCATTATCATGGTGAATTATGTGTCTGTGAAATAATGGAAGCTTTAGCTGAAGATAGTCAGCCTAAGGTATCTCGTAATTTAGCACTATTAAGAAAATCTAATATTTTGAGTGCTCGAAAACATGGTCAATGGGTGTTTTACCGAATTAACCCTGAACTTCCTCATTGGGCAAAAGCGGTTATAGCAGAGACAACGGAAAATAATACACATCTTTTCCAGGATGCATACTTACGATTAACTAAAATGCAAAGCCGACCGAATAAAGCTACTTTTTGTAAGTAAAATTGTGCGAAGTAAAAATTAAATTTAAGGATATATTTTAATGGGTATTTTTGAGCGTTATTTATCATTTTGGGTAGCTATTAGCATGCTTTCTGGTGTGTTGTTAGGGTTATGGCAACCAGAGGTATTTCAGCTTATTGCTAACGTTGAAATAGCGCATGTTAATATTGTGGTAGCTATTTTTATTTGGGTGATGATTTACCCAATGATGGTGCAAATTGATTTTTCAGCAATAAAAGATGTAGGTAAAAACCCAAAAGGGTTAGTTCTAACCGTGATAATTAATTGGTTGATTAAACCATTTACTATGGCAGGTTTAGGTTGGCTTTTCTTTAATGGTTTATTTGTTGATTTAGTCGATCCTGAATCTGCACAGGAATATATTGCGGGTATGATTTTACTTGGTGTTGCGCCATGTACTGCCATGGTGTTTATTTGGTCGCAATTAACAAAAGGTGATCCAAACTATACCTTAGTACAAGTATCAGTGAATGATGTCATTATGATTTTCGCTTTTGCGCCAATATCGGCATTATTACTTGGGGTGAGTGATATTGAAGTACCGTGGGAAACCTTATTTATCTCAGTGGTCCTTTACGTGCTATTACCGTTAGTTGCCGGTATTTTAACTCGCCAAAAATTAAATAATAGTGAGAAATCACTGACGCACTTTCTATCAACAATGAAGCCTTGGTCAGTTATTGGATTGCTCGCTACGGTAGTATTATTATTTGGCTTTCAAGCCAATACAATTATTAATGAGCCTGAAACCATTGGCTTAATCGCTATTCCATTAATGATCCAAACTTACGGTATCTTCATTATTGCTTATATCGCTGCTATATGGATGAAGCTGCCTCAAAATATTGCGGCACCAGCCTGTTTAATTGGTACTTCAAACTTTTTTGAATTAGCTGTTGCGGTTGCCATTTCACTGTTTGGTTTACATTCAGGGGCTGCGCTTGCAACCGTCGTTGGGGTGTTAGTGGAAGTACCCGTAATGCTCTCCTTAGTTTATATCATTAATCGGACACAACATTGGTTTAAATAAAATGATTAAAAAAACACTATGCTTAACACATCCTTTTGATACGTTACCGTTAGATAATGGCGCTCAACTTATTTTTACTCCTTGTCCGGGCACAAAAGAAGCAGATTTAGTCGCATCTATTGCCACGCTTAAAAATGCGGGTACTAATTTACTTATTACCTTGATGTTTGATGAAGAAATGGAAAGAAATGCAGTACTTTCTTTACCTGAAGAGTGCAACAAGCAAGGTATACAATGGTTACAATTGCCTATTTTAGATGACGCTGAACCAAATCAGGCATTTGAAACACAATGGCAGGTTCATAAAGCTAACATCATAAAGATAATAAATAACAAAGGAGTTATTGCGGTCCATTGTAAAGGTGGCTCTGGCAGAACAGGTTTAGTTATCGGATTAATACTGTTAGCCCTAGGTTGGTCTCATGAAAAAATTATTTCTGAGGTACAAAAACTCAGACCGACATCATTAAAAAACTTGAAGCAATTAAATTACTTTAATTCATATTAAATATTCTTGTTCTTATTTTAGGAAAAAACGATGACACTTAAAATTGGTATTAATGGCTTTGGCCGTATGGGACGTTTATCGATGCGGGCTGCATTTGATTGGGATGATGTAGAAATTGTTCATATTAACGATCCAGCAGGTGATGCGGCAACATTAGCGCATTTAATGACTTTTGATTCAGTTCATGGTCGCTGGTGTCATGAAGCGACGAGTAAAAAAACAGTGAATGGCGAGGAAATGATCATAAATGGCAAAGCGATCCCTTGTACACAAAATAAAATGACACAAGAGACTGATTGGTCAAAATGTGATGTTGTTATTGAAGCTTCAGGTAAAATCAAAACGAAAGCTTTATTACAAGCTTATTTAGATCAAGGCGTTAAACGTGTAGTTGTTACAGCGCCGGTAAAGGAAGAGGGAGTGTTAAATGTTGTAATGGGAGTTAATGATCACTTATACAATAAAGAAATTCATTCTATTGTAACGGCTGCATCATGTACCACTAATTGTATAGCCCCTGTCGTTAAGGTTATTCACGAAAAGATAGGCATTAAGCATGGTTCGATTACCACTATTCATGACATAACGAATACGCAAACTATTATTGATGCGCCGCACAAAGACCTACGACGTGCTCGCTCATGTGGCACTAGCTTAATTCCAACAACAACAGGGTCAGCAACAGCGATAACACATATTTTCCCTGAATTAAAAGGAAAACTAAATGGTCATGCTATTCGTGTACCGTTAACCAATGCTTCTATTACCGATTGTGTGTTTGAGTTAGAAAAAAATACAACAGTAGAAGTGGTAAATAACTTACTTAAAGAAGCTGCTAATAATGAGCTTAGCGGTATTTTAGGTTATGAAGAACGACCATTAGTTTCTATTGATTATAAAACAGATCCACGTTCAAGCATTATCGATGCTTTATCAACGATGGTCGTTAATAATACTCAAGTTAAATTATATGTTTGGTATGACAATGAATGGGGGTATGCCAATAGAACGGCTGAATTAGCGCGTATGGTCGGATTAGCCGATTTAGCCTAAAGGAATAGTTATTAATGAGTTTTTTATCGTTAAAAACATTAACGCCGCAGATTAAACAATACTTAATGATAACAGGTAATTATTGGGCATTTACCTTAACTGATGGTGCTCTACGCATGCTTGTAGTGCTTTATTTTCATCAATTAGGCTATAGCCCACTAAAAATTGCGATGTTATTTTTGTTTTATGAAATATTTGGCGTGATTACTAATCTTGTTGGTGGTTGGTTAGGGGCAAGGTTTGGTTTAAATAAAACCATGAATATTGGTTTAGCGATGCAAATTGTAGCTCTTGGTATGCTGACAGCTCCGCCAGAAATGTTGACTGTGGTCTATGTTATGATGGCGCAAGCGCTTTCCGGAATAGCGAAAGATCTTAATAAAATGAGCGCTAAAAGTTCGATAAAATTACTGGTTCCTGAAAATGCCGAAAATAAACTATATCAGTGGATTGCTATTCTTACGGGGTCTAAAAATACGCTTAAAGGAGTTGGTTTCTTTTTAGGGGGAATATTATTAACATTAATAGGCTTTAAGGGCGCTATTATTGTGATGGCGCTCTTATTAATAGTGGTTTGGATTTTTAGCCTTTTATATTTAAAAGAAGATTTAGGAAAAGCCAAAAACAAACCAAAATTTACTAAGATATTTTCTAAAAGTGATGCTATTAACCGCCTATCTGCTGCACGAATGTTTTTATTTGGTGCTAGGGATGTGTGGTTCGTTGTTGCTTTACCTGTTTACCTTGCGGCAACTTTTCAATGGGATCATTGGTGGGTTAGTGGCTTTATGGCTTCTTGGGTAATTGGTTATGGTATTGTTCAATCGTTTGCCCCTTACTTTACCGGGAAAAAACAAGGCAAAGTACCTACTGGAAAATCAGCCTGTTTGTGGGCTGTAATGCTGAGTTTATTGCCTATAGCAATAGCGGCTTCATTATATTTTGATTTTTATATTCAGTATTCAATCATAATTGGTTTATTGATTTTTGGTATTGTGTTTGCGATTAATTCATCGCTACATAGTTACCTTATTGTAAGTTATGCTAATAAAGATGCAGTGTCACTTGATGTTGGTTTTTATTATATGGCCAATGCTATGGGGAGGTTAATGGGTACTGTATTATCTGGATGGATGTATCAAGAACAAGGTTTAATTGCCTGTTTAGTCATTTCGACATTATTTGTGAGCATCGCTGCACTTATCTCAAGTAAACTGCCAAATAAAAATGAGCCGACAAGCTAAAATATACTTTATCAGTTCTCAGTTTTCTTATATAAAAAAAGGCCCAAACTATGCTAGTTTAGGCCTAAAAAGTTGGCTCAAAGGGGTTTGAGCCATGCGCTATATTCGTTTACATACGTTACTAAATATTCTAAGCATAAAGTCCAGACCCTGCCTGCTGCGAGCATATACTTTATTTCAGAGAGAGGAAGTAAAATATTTATGTCTGTAAACTGCTATAGTGCTTGAATAAGTGTAGTGCAAGGTTTGAGTTATGCGAATTATTTTTAATAATATTGTAAAATTGACTTAGTAATTATTCAATTTCACAATAATTCAAAGGCTTAATACGCTAACTTTAAATGGGAAATCTTCCTTACAAATTAACACGTAAGTGTTAATTTGTTGTTTGTATAAGCCCCATACTTTCATCGGCAAAACCAACACCTGCTTCAGTATAAAAATTAAACACTTTATCAATACCTAGCTCTTCTAACTGAGAGCGCTCATCATCATAACGAGCAATAGCGGCTATTTTCCCTTGATAACCTGCAGATTTTAATTGATTCGTTATATTCACACTGTCGATTACGTTTGGTAAGGCAAGTAGTACGAGTTTTAAGTTAGATAGGTTAACTTTTTCCCAGAAAAATGCATCTTCGGCATCTCCACAATACACTTGAGCACCTTGTTCTGAAAGTAATTGCACTTTTTCAGGCTCGGCATCGAGCCCCCAAGCTAGTTTATTGTCATGTTCACAAATTGCACGGTAAGCTCCCATACCAACACGACCCATTCCTATGATCACGATAGGTGCATCTTGAGGCTGAGAAAATTTATCTTCAGCTAAATATTCATTACGTTCAAATTTATAGAAAAACTCTTTATGTTTACTAAAAAAGCTATGTGCATGAGGGTACAGAATATTGGTGATCACAAAAGACATAGATACAGCTAAAGCTAAAATAACCAACCACACACTACTTAACCATTCATTAGACACACTGATTGCTCCGACAATTAAACCAAATTCACTAAAATTACTTAGTGCTAACGCCGATAAATATGATGTTCGACAACGTATTTTTAGCAAGCTTAATAGCCCGAAAAACAGAATGAATTTTAATGGGATAATTAAAACCAGCATTGCAGCTAAGCCTAACATCTCTAAAGTAGGAATGGCGCTAAAGCCGATAGATAGGAAGAAACCGATAAGAAACATATCTTTAAAGCTTAGTAGTGACTTATTTATTTCTGTAGCTTTAAGGTGCGAAGAAAGAAAAATTCCGACTAATAGTGCTCCCAAATCACCTTTAATATTCACTAATTCAAATAGTTCATAACTACCAAGCGCAATAAAAAAACCCGTTAAAGGGAGTAATTCTCCATGGCCAACATGATCGACAATTTTATTAATAACAGGTTTGATAATAAACAATAGTAGTAAAGCCAATGCCCAAACAGTAGGCGTTTTGCCTGTGGCAATCACTAAAAAGGCAACAGCCACAATATCTTGAATTACCAGTATACCAACCGCTAATTTGCCATGGCGAGTACGCATTTCACCATTTTCTTCAAGTAGTTTGATCACGCACACGGTACTGCTAAAACTTAACGCAAAAACAATAAGTGTTGCGGTTAAAACATCCAACTTAGAGAAGTAGCCTATAGCTGAGATAGTAAAGAGTTTTATAATTATGACAGTGAGCACTATCCAAAGTAGGGTATGCAGTGAACTAGCTAACCAAATTTCATTTTTAAATAAACTTCTAACATTAAGTTTTAAGCCAATGGTAAATAGCATTAAGGTAATGCCTAAATTACTTAAAATGGTTAGACTTTCATCAGCCTGATAACCCATAAAGTTTAAAATAAAGCCAGCTAAAAGGTAGCCTATTGAAGGAGGGAAAGAAAAAGTTTTTGCTGCTAAGCCACAAATAAAAGCAAAAAGAATCCAGATAAAGTCCATATTTAGCTCAAGTTAAGTTGTTATGCCATTAAATGATATCGATATAATAGCATAGCTATAAAAGGTTACTGATTGATATTAATCAATATTTGTTATCACCTTACGTTATATTAGTATAGCAAACGTTAGCTAGCTATCTAGGGGCTAAGCTTTGCAACCATTTATTAATTTCTACATACATAAAATCTTTAATAATAGCTTGTGCTTGAGCATTTGGGTGTAAATTATCGTTTTGCATTAATTTAGGTTCAATAGCAATTTTAGTCATAAAATAAGGCATTAAATACGCGTTTGTTGCTTTGGCTACTTTATTGTAACTATCAGTAAACATCGTGGTATAGCGTGCACCTAGATTAGGTGGAATTTGAATTTCCATTAATGCGACTTGTGCACCTTGTGCTTGGCTTTTAGTCACTAACTCAGTTAAATGCTTTTGTAAAATTTTTATAGGAAAGCCTCTAATTCCATCATTGCCACCAAGTTCTATTAATACGTGGCTTGGCTGATGGGTTTCAAGCCAAGTGTCTATATTGAGTAGAGCATTGTCAGTGGTTTGTCCGCTAATAGCTGTGTTAATGATGATGATATCATTATCTTTTTTGTTATATTTATTTTGTAACAAATGAACCCAAGCTTCTTCTTGCTCTAGTCCATAACCTGCGCTTAAGCTGTCACCAATAAGTAATATTTTGTCTTTAGCGGTGGTTGTAAATGACAAACATGTTAGCATTATAACAACAGCAAAATTTAGGAAAAAACGAGTCATGCCAGTACCTTCTCAATTAAATGTTATCCAAGTCTCAGAATTAAGTAAACATGTTAGCACGCTTGAAGGAAGCCTCACTATCCTTAACGATATTAATTTTAACGTCAGGCAGGGAGAATCTGTAGCAATTGTTGGAGCTTCAGGCTCAGGTAAGTCTACTTTATTGAGTTTGCTAGCAGGACTAGATGTCGCCAGTGCAGGGGAAATCTATTTAGATGGTGACGCGTTAAGCACGCTTAATGAAGAAGCAAGAGCGAAAGTAAGGGCGGAAAAAGTAGGTTTTGTTTTTCAATCTTTTATGTTGGTACAGAGTTTAACTGCTCTAGAAAATGTTATGTTACCTGCCGAGTTAGCAGGCGATCGAAATGCTAAAAAAGAAGCCTTAGATCTTCTAGATAAGGTAGGCTTGTCTCATCGTTTAGAGCATTATCCATCACAATTATCTGGAGGCGAGCAACAACGTGTTGCCATTGCACGAGCTTTTGTTGGTTCACCAAAAATACTTTTTGCTGATGAGCCTTCGGCCAACTTAGATAGTAAAAATGGACATTTAATTGAAGATTTATTATTTGATCTGAACAAACAAAATGGCACTACCTTGGTATTGGTTACTCATGATGAACAATTAGCTAAACAATGTCAGCGAATTATTCATATTGAAGGCGGACAGCTTGAAAAAATTAGCGAAGGGGTGATTGCTAATGTGGGTTAAGTTAGCTGTTAAATTATTTACGCGTGAATTTCGTCGTGGTGAACTAACGATTATATTCGCCGCTATTGCATTGGCGGTGTTAACTGTTTTTAGTTTGTCGTCAATAACCGAACGTATTGGCTTAAACATAGAACAAAAAAGTAGTGACTTTATTGCAGCTGATAGGCGCCTTTCAAGTAATCATGCTTTTGATCCTGACATACTACACAAAGCCAAAGCGCAAGGACTTGAAACGGCACAACTCTTATTTTTTGACTCTATGTTGTTTGCTAATGATGAATTAGTGTTAGGGTCGGTTAAGGCTACCTCGCAATCTTATCCGCTAAAAGGAAAAATCACGATCAAGGATACGCTAGTTGGAGAGTCTTATGAGGTTGATACTGGCCCTAAAGTTGGTACTGTTTGGCTGAGTGAAGGTTTATTCTATCCGCTTAATGTGAACGTGGGTGATAAAGTTGAGTTAGGGGCAGGTATTTTTGTTATTACAAAAGTTTTGGTGAATGAGCCTGATGCTCCATTTTTTTCTTTATCCGGAAATAAAAGAGTATTACTGAATTATGAAGATATTCCCGCTACCAAAGCCGTACAAGCAGGAAGTCGAGTTTTTCATCGTTTATTGTTTGCGGGTGAAGAACAAGAGTTATCAGATTATTACGCTTGGTTAAAACCACAGCTTCAAAATAACCAAAGTTGGGAAGGGATCAAAGACCGACAAACGCCATTGGGTAATAATTTAGAGCGCGCTGAAAGTTTCTTATTGCTAGCTGGATTGTTCGGTATTATGTTGGCTGCGGTTGCTATGGCGGTTTCTGCTAAACGGTATTGTGAGCGACAATATGATCCTGTCGCTATGATGAAAACATTAGGAGGTAGCCGCACAACAATTCGTAATATATTTTTACTCCACCTAAGTTTAGTCACTATTTGTTCTATTATGGCGGGTTTAGCCATAGGTTTTATTTTGCAAAATATTGGGGCAAGTTATTTGGCTAATTTTATGGGGACAGAATTACCGCCATCAGGTTTTAGACCTTGGATTTTATCAACATTCATTGGTGTGGTATGTGCATTAATGTTTTCACTTAAACCTTTATTAGACTTATTTGATATTCCACCTTTACGGGTGTTGCGTCGTAATTTAGGGGATACGTTAGCGTTAAGCCGTATTCATATCGCGCTGTCACTTATTACTATTTTTGCTTTAATGTGGTTGTTCAGTGGTGCACTTGTGACTACCTTAGTTTTATTTGCTTCAACCTTATTAATCATCGTTATTTTATTTGCCGTATCGCGCTTGTTTTTTGCTGCAGGACGCAGTTTAGGTTTAAGACCTGGCTCTAGTTGGTCATTAGCTATTGCTACATTACAAAAACGAGCAAATGCTAATGCTATTCAATTAATTAGCTTTGCTTTGGCTATTCAATTAATGCTGTTTTTAGTTGTGCTAAAAAATGACATGATTGCGGATTGGCAAATGCAAGTGCCTGAAGATGCGCCAAATATGTTTATCATCAATATTGCAGAAAAAGAAATTGACCCTATAAAACAGTTCTTTAATGATAAAGGCATTACACATGAAGCTTTTTATCCTGTCTTTAAGGGGCGCGTTGATGCCGTTAATGGCGAAGAATTTGCGCGACGTGTTTCACAGCAAGAGGGTGAAGAGAAAGATGAAAATGCTAGAAATGGCTCAAGACGTGAGCCTAATTTAACTTGGTTAGATGAATTACCTGAAGGTAATGAGATAACCGAAGGTGAATGGTTTAGTACGGAAAATGGTGATGCGTTAGAAGTTTCCGTTTTTGAAGGTTGGAAAGATGATCTTGATATAGCGCTTGGTGACACCTTAACAATTTTAGTGAATGAACAAAAATTTGAGGTAAAAGTTACTAGTTTTAGAAGTGTTAATTGGGGAAATATAAAACCTAACTTCTTTATGATTTTAAGTCCTAATATGGTTGGAAAAGTACCCGTTACTTATTTTAGTGCAGCAAAACTAGAAGAGGGGCACACTAAAGATATCAGCCTTTTACTACAACGACACCCTACTATTAACATGATCGATGTTAAAACTCGCATGGAGCAAGCACAAGCAATTATTTCGCAAGTTACACTTGCCATAGGCTTTGTATTATCAATTGTGTTAATTAGCGGTGCATTAGTACTGATATCACAAGTACAAGCGAGCTTGTCTGAGCGTTTACAGGAAGTGGTTATATTACGGACTTTAGGTGCCAAAGGGCGCTTGATTAAATTGGCAACACTTTATGAGTTTTTATTACTTGGTGCTATTTCTGGTTTAGTTGCTGCTATGGTAAGTGATATTACCTTACTTGTAATTCAGCAACAATTGTTTGATCTTGAAGGACGACTTCACCCTTATGTATGGGTACTTGGGCCGGCAAGTGGTGCTTTGTTTGTTGGTAGCATCGGTTACATTATGGTTGCTCAAACAATGCGTCAAAATACCCAAGGTTTATTAAGAAAACTGAGTTAATCTAATATCAAAAGCAAGCAATTCATAAGCTAGTGCCAGAGACTAATTTCAGGTATATTAACTCTTATTAAAAAATAAGAGTTAATTTTCATGGTATTATCGACTAAAAACAGCTCAATGGTTAAAGGGTTTGTCACTGTTGCTGCTATCTTTATCATCTTTGCAGGAGTAAAAACAGCAGCAAATATATTAGTCCCCTTTTTATTATCTTTATTTATTGCCATCATTTGTAACCCTCTTGTTGTTAAGGCGAGTCAATTTAAGATACCTAAAGCCGTTTCGGTGATTATTGTTATTGCTATCTTTGTCACTATTGCTTTATCGTTAGCAGGCTTAGTGGGCAAGTCACTGAATGAATTGTCAGAACTTATTCCTCAATATCGACTACAATTCCAAGAGCAATTTACTTGGTTAACTGCTTTTTTATCTCGTTATAATATTCAAATATCGTCTTCTATTTTATTAGAATACTTTGATCCTGCCGCGGCTATGGGCATGGCGGCAAATATGCTGAGTGGTTTTGGCTCGGTAATGGCTAATTTACTGTTAATTGTGCTTACTGTTGTGTTTATGCTTTTTGAAGCATCTTCATTTCCTGTGAAATTGCATTTTGCACTTGACGATCCTGAGATGCGTATTAAGCAAATTGAACGTTTCTTAGCCTCGGTAAATCATTATATTGCTATTAAAACAATGGTTAGTATTGCTACCGGTATGGTTGTCTCGCTGATGCTTTGGGCCTTTGGGTTAGATTTCTATCTTTTATGGGGGGTATTTGCCTTCTTATTAAATTACATCCCAAATATTGGTTCAATTATTGCTGCTGTGCCTGCTGTAACCTTAGCAAGTTTACAGTTAGGTATTGGTGAAGCTGGTTTTATAGGATTGGGTTATGTTGCTATTAATATGGTGATGGGCAATATGATCGAGCCTAGATATTTAGGCAAGGGTTTAGGTTTATCAACATTAGTGGTTTTCTTGTCGTTAATCTTTTGGGGCTGGTTATTAGGAACTGTTGGTATGTTATTGAGTGTCCCATTAACCATGATTTTAAAAATAGGGTTAGAGAGTACGCCTGAAGGACGCTGGTTAGCTGTTTTACTCAGTGATGAAGATAGCGTTTTATTAGAAATAGAACAGATTCAAAAGAGTAAAGATTAATCGTTTAAATTGTTTGGAATAACTTGATGAATTTAATAAAAGTCAGCGATGTAAATAGCTGACTTTTTTATGGATATTATTTGATATTATTAATACTAATATGCCGCTACTTTTAATATTCTTTACAGTGTCTTACTCAATTGATCTATACGATTTTGAGTAATTAATATGTAGCATCGCTTATATGTTAATGTTGCACTTTTTTCTGGTGGTGTCGCAAAATATTGCCACCGACATTCATGCTCTCGAAAAGCAACAAAGTCACTTTCTGAACGTCTGAAAAGTTTTAGTGCTGCAGGGCGCCAAGTAGCTGTTATTTTCTCTTCCAAGTTTAAAATATGGGTGTTTATCCATGTTTGCAATTCGCGTTCAACCACTTCTTTTAAATTATCAAGGCAGAGTGATTGGCTTTTAGCCGTTTGCTCTACCTCTAAGCATGCGTCTAACGGATCATGAGCGTAGACAGGAGCAGAAAGTAATTGATACGTAAATATTAATACGCTTGAGATAGTTCTCTTGTTAATCATATTTTAAATAGAAGAAAATTATTAATTAGGTAATACTTTTTTATAAGGCTTCACGGTGACTTTTTCATAAACACCGGCTGCAATATAGGGATCAGCATCAGCCCATTGTTGTGCTGCTGTTAGGTCATCAAACTCTGCAATAATTAATGAGCCCGTAAAGCCAGCTGCACCCGGATCATTACTATCTATAGCGGGGCATGGGCCTGCAACTAATAAGCGTCCTTCACTTTGTAGAGTACTTAAGCGAGCTAAGTGAAGCTCTCTTACTGATAAGCGTTTTTCTAAACTGTTGCTGACGTCTTCACTGTATATTAAATATAACATTTGTTTTCCTATATTTTGTCATTATCTTTGTTGTGTTGAGGTTTACTTATTACATTTGAATTTATTTCAATACTATCTTCAATTGCGTTAGTTATGTCTTCGCTGTCATCACGCATATATTTGTGTAAAGATAATATTGTGATAATTGAGAAGGCAAACATAAGCCCAGTTAAGCCAAATACTTTAAAATTTACCCAAGTTTCTAAGTCAAAGTTAAAAGCAACATACCAATTTAGTACACCACATAAGGCAAAGAAAAGTGCCCAAGCTAGGTTTAGTTTAGTCCAAATAGGATCGGGAAGATTTATTGATTCAGATAAAAATTGTTTAATAATATTCTTTTTAAATAGGTAATAACTAACGAGTAGCGCAACAGCAAAAAACTCATTGATGATCGTTACTTTCCATTTAATAAAAGCTTCATCGTGTAAAAAGATAGTTAAGCCACCAAAAACAGCGATTAAACCAAAAAATATCCAATTACGTGTGGGGACTTTTTCTTTTTTAATAATGTAATAAAGAATTTGTAAGGCTGAACTAGCAATTAATGAAGCGGTAGCCCAATAAATATCGACAAATTTATTTACTACAAAAAAGATAACTAATGGAATGTATTCAAAAAGTGCATGCATATTATAATTATTACAAGGAAGATACTGATGAATTGAGTTTAACGAAACTTCCTATACTTTAAAAGTTAAAGCTCAGTATCTTGTAAAATAAACCTACTTTCTTTGTAAGTATTGTTTAAATAGTAACTATTGAGCTTAGTATTTGATTTTTTAAGTGTATTTAATATTTCTATATGTAAAATAATTAAAGGGTGGTGACAAAGACATCTCAAAAAATAGTTAAGATGTCTTTATTATTCATCAATTTTTAAACTAATATCAGTAACGGGAACACAGCAGCAAGGTAGGATCTCATTTTCGCCGATAAAGGCTAACGGCTCCCCTTCAGGGTAGCTTATCTCTCCTGAGGCTAGCGTGACTCGACAAGCTCCGCAAAATCCATCTCGACAGTGATAATGAACTTCGACACCTGCCTGCTCTAAACATTCCAATAAGCTTTGCTTTGATTGCTTATACTCTATGACCTTACCGTTGACACTAATTTGTGGCACTGGTTTTATCGAAGGTTTACTTGATGCAGGCATAGAAAGATATTTAAACGGTTTTACAAATCAAAATCATCAAAATCATCAGCATCAATAGTTGAATCTACTTGGCCAACTAAGTAACTTGATATCTCTGTTTCTTGAGGAGCTACTTGTACATTGTCACTAACTAAATAAGCATTCATCCAAGGGAGTGGGTTGCTTTTTATATCGAATGGCGCACCAAAACCAATGGCAGAAAGGCGTTGGTTGGAAATATATTCGATGTATTGATTTAATATTTCGGCATTTAATCCGATCATTGAACCATCTTTAAATAAGTATTGCGCCCATTCTTTTTCTTGTTCAACAACATCTAAGAATATTTGTAAACCAGCATCACGTAATTCAATGCTTATTTCTTGCATTTCAGGATCGTCTTTACCTGTCATCCAATTGTTTAAAATATGCTGAGTTCCCGTTAAATGAAGTGCTTCATCGCGAGCAATTAATTTAATAATTTTTGCATTGCCTTCAAGTAATTCACGTTCCGCAAAAGCAAATGAACAAGCAAAGCTAACGTAAAATCTGATTGCTTCTAAGGCGTTAACAGAGCATATAGCTAAATATAAACGTTCTTTAAGCTTACGTTTACTTACCTCGATAGTTTTCCCTTCAATGTCGTACGCGCCTTCACCAAGTGATTGTAACAATTGTGTGGTTAGAATAACGTCATCAAAATATTTTGAAATGCTACTTGCACGTTTTAAAATTGCCGGGTTGACAATAATGTCATCAAAAACTTCACCTGGATCGGTAAATAAATTACGTAAAATATGCGTGTAAGAGCGTGAGTGAATGGTTTCACTAAATGCCCAGGTTTCTACCCAAGTTTCAACTTCGGGTAATGATACTAGAGGTAATAAAACTGCATTAACTGAACGTGCAGCCATTGAATCAAGTAAAGTTTGATATTTTAAATTTGAAATGAAAATATGTTTTTCAGAGTCAGTTAAACCTTGCCAATCAGATCTATCTTTTGAAACATCAACTTCTTCTGGTCGCCAAAAAAATGAAAGCTGTTTTTCAATTAATTTTTCAAAAGCGACATATCGTTGCTGGTCATAACGAGAAACATTAACACTATTACCTAAGAACATTGGTTCAAGTAAAGCATTATTAGGCGTCTGATTAAACGTGGTGTACGTCATTATTTATTTATCCCTTAATATATTGCCATTGTTTTAAACGACAATAATGAATCGAGTAAAATTACCCGATTCATTTGATTTCATTTGTTGAATTGTGTTCGTTATATTATTTGATGATTGTTATATACCTGATTACGTAATCACTTAGGTATTATATTTTGCAAGCACCACCAGCGCAGCTATCATCTTCTACTTCCATATCATCATTCGCACCATCACGAGTGTTATGGTAATACATGGTTTTAACACCAAGCTTATAAGCAGTTAATATGTCTTTTAAAATTTGTTTAATTGGCACTTTGCCACCGTCAAACTTAGCCGGATCATAATTGGTATTTGCAGAAATAGTTTGGTCAACAAATTTTTGCATAATACCAACAAGCTCTAAATAACCTTCATTGCTTGGGATATTCCAAAGTAATTCGTAATTGTCTTTAAGTTTCTGATACTCAGGTACAACTTGTTTTAGTATGCCATCTTTACTGGCTTTAACACTGATCAAACCACGAGGTGGTTCAATGCCATTTGTTGCATTTGATATTTGAGATGAAGTTTCAGATGGCATCAAAGCCGATACAGTTGAATTACGTACACCATATTTTTGAATACTTGCGCGCAATGATTCCCAATCTAAATGTAACGGTTCACCGGTAATATCATCAATAGATTTTTTATAAGTATCAATTGGTAAAATACCTTGAGCAAGACGAGTTTCATCAAACTTAGGACAAGCACCTTTTTCTTTTGCTAAACCGTTAGTCGCTTTCAGTAAATAATACTGGATGGCTTCAAAGGTTTTATGGGTTAAATTATTGGCACTACCGTTTGAATAATATAAGCCATTTTTAGCTAAATAATAAGCATAATTGATTACACCTATGCCTAACGTACGGCGTGCTAAACTCGCACTACGGGCCGCAGGAATAGGGTAGTCTTGATAATCTAATAAGTTATCTAGCGCACGTACGGCTAAATCGGCCAACTCTTCTAGTTCATCAAGAGACTCAATTGCACCTAAGTTAAAAGCAGATAAGGTACAGAGTGCTATTTCACCATTTTCATCGTTGATATCAGTCATTGGCTTAGTTGGTAAGGCAATTTCTAAACACAAGTTACTTTGACGAATAGGGGCTTTGCTTGGGTCAAACGGACTATGAGTATTACAATGATCAACGTTTTGTAAATATATACGGCCAGTACTCGCACGCTCTTGTGCGAATAACGTAAATAACTCTATTGCTTTAATGCGTTTTTTACGAATTGAATCATCGTTTTCATATTGTACATAAAGCGCTTCAAACTTGTCTTGATCTTCAAAGAATGCATCATAAAGTCCTGGAACATCACTAGGGCTAAACAGGGTAATATGGCCACCTTTAATCAGACGTTGATACATGACTTTGTTAAATTGAACGCCGTAATCTAAATGTCTAACACGGTTTTCTTCAACACCACGATTGTTTTTAAGTACCAGTAAGCTTTCAACTTCTAAATGCCAAAGCGGATAGAACAAGGTAGCGGCACCGCCACGAACACCACCTTGAGAACAACTTTTAACAGCTGTTTGGAAGTGTTTATAGAACGGAATACATCCGGTATGAAAGGCTTCACCATTACGAATAGTACTACCTAATGCACGAATACGTCCTGCATTAACGCCAATTCCAGCACGTTGAGAAACATATTTTACTATTGCGCTTGATGTTGCGTTAATCGAATCTAAAGAATCATCACATTCTATTAATACACATGATGAAAATTGACGAGTTGGTGTTCTAACCCCCGCCATTATTGGGGTTGGTAACGATATCTTAAAGGTTGATATAGCGTTATAGAACCCCTTAATATAACTTAACCTAGTTTCTTTCGGATATTTAGCGAATAAACAGGCAGCAACTAAAATATATAAAAACTGTGCGCTTTCATAAATTTCACCATTAACACGGTTCTGTACTAAGTATTTACCTTCGAGTTGCTTAACTGCAGCATAGCTGAAGTTTAAATCACGACTATGATCTAAAAATAGCGACATATGTTCGAAATCGCTTTCATCGTAATCAACTAATAAATGTTGATCATATTTACCTGAGTCAACCAGCTTCACTATATGGTCATATAGTTTTGGTGGCTCAAATTGGCCATAAGCTTTCTTACGTAAATGAAAAACCGCTAGTCTGGCAGCTAAATATTGATAATCAGGTGTCTCTTCTGATATTAAATCTGCGGCTGCTTTAATAATCGTTTCATGAATATCAGCCGTTTTAATACCATCATAAAATTGAATATGAGATTTTAATTCAACTTGAGAAACAGAAACGTCATCAAGATCTTCAGCTGCCCAAGCAATAACGCGGTGAATTTTCTCTAAATCGATGGGTTCTTTTTCGCCATTACGCTTAGTAACAAAAAGTTTATTAGTCATGAAAGGCCTGTGGTGTAAATTGTTATTGTTTTCTTTAGTTTTAAAACGTTATTTATCACTAAAGAGTCCTGTGTTGTACCTGCTTTTCAAATAGCCTAATAAATAGACTGGTTAAAAAGTGCATGCACAACATCTAGGGTTTGTTTGTAAATATAGACACAAGATAATGAGGTTTGGTTATTATTGCAAGTGATAAAAAAGTGCTAATTTCACTTGATTTTTCGATTGATTGCATTAGGTTAGTAATGACTAACCTACTACCATTAAAAGCTTTAGTAATTTGCTAAAATCAATCTTTATTTTTAAATAAATAATTCGCTAAAAATATTTTAATTAATTTTAATATATTTTCACAACGATTAAATATGGAATTTGAGAGAAATAAAAATAATCCTTTAAATCAATTGCTTAGCTGTTTTGTTTGTAGTTTGAACAACTTGATTGAAAAAAAAACAAATGCGTAAATTATATTTTCTTACAGCACAAAATGTAGTTCACATCTAAGTTATTTGTTAATTTATGATTCTCAGAAATTGGATTGTAATGAATACCGCTAGCATCAATACAATTTAACCCACATTGTTCAGCCCAACTTATTAATTGCGAAGGCTTGATAAACTTATCATGCTCATGTGTACCATCAGGTACTAACTTAAATATTTTCTCTGCGGCTAAAATAGCAAGTAAATAAGATTTGACTGTTTTATTGAGTGTTGAGAAAAAGACTAAACCTCCAGGTTTTACTAAGTTTGCACAAGCATTTATTATAGAAGCAGGGTCGGGAACATGCTCTAGCATTTCCATACAAGTTACCATGTCAAAACTTTCGTGGTTTTGTTGTGCTTTTTCTTCAGCGGTTATTTTTTCGTAATTAATTGTTAAACCTGATTCGAGTGCGTGTAACTTAGCAACGTTAAGTGGTTCAGTTCCCATATCAATACCAGTAACATTAGCACCTAATTTAGCTAAAGATTCTGATAAAATACCACCACCACAGCCAACATCAATTACCTTTTTAGAAAAGAGTTCGCTTTGTTGTTCGCTAATATGCTGACATATAAATTGTACTCTTAGTGGGTTAACCTGATGTAATGGTTTAAAATCACCTGTTAAATCCCACCACTGATTTGCAATTTGCTCAAATTTAGCAATTTCAGCATCATTCACATTCAGCATTTTATTAGTTTCTGTCATGGTTATGTCTAGTTAATTTTTGAATTATTCAATTCTAAACGAAACTTTTAACTAAGCAAAGCGCAAACGAAGCGCAAACAGCAGCTAAAGTAATAGAGTAGAGCAATTTAACTGTGCATTTGTTGTTTTTATCATCACTTTTTTATTAGTACTCCATCTCCTTGTAAATGGGCAAATAAAGCTGTTTGGCATCACTCAAAATTGTGCTATTATGCCGCGTTGATTTATATATTTTTTATGAAAATATAATAATAAAAATATTGTGATTTTATAGTTACATTTTAAGTTAAGGGATACGTCTATATATGTCAGATCTGGCCAAAGAAATAGTTCCAGTAAATATTGAGGATGAGTTAAAAACATCCTACCTAGATTATGCCATGAGCGTAATCGTTGGGCGTGCATTGCCTGACGTTCGCGATGGATTAAAACCTGTACATCGTCGCGTATTATTCGCTATGGAAGTTTTAGGGAATGATTGGAACAAACCTTATAAAAAATCAGCCCGTGTGGTTGGTGACGTTATAGGTAAATATCACCCGCACGGTGATACTGCTGTTTACGATACTATCGTTCGTATGGCGCAATCATTTTCTTTACGTTATATGTTGGTTGATGGTCAAGGTAATTTCGGCTCTGTTGATGGTGATAGTGCAGCTGCAATGCGTTATACCGAAATTAGAATGTCTAAAATTGCGCATTCGATTCTTGCCGACTTAGATAAAGAAACTGTTGATTTTGTACCTAACTATGATGGTACAGAGTTTATTCCAGCAGTAATGCCTACCCGTATTCCTAACCTACTTGTTAATGGTGGTTCAGGTATTGCTGTTGGTATGGCTACTAATATTCCACCGCATAATTTAACAGAAGTTATTAACGGTTGTTTAGCGTTAATCGATAACAGTGACATTACGTTTGAAGAACTTTTAACGCATATCCCTGGTCCTGATTTTCCTACTGCCGCTATTATTAGTGGTAGAGCAGGTATAGAAGAAGCATACCGAACAGGTCGTGGTAAAATAAAGATTCGTGCACGTGCGGAAATTGAAGTTCACGAAACATCAGGTAAGGAAACAATCATTGTTCACGAATTACCTTACCAAGTTAACAAAGCACGCCTGATTGAAAAGATGGCTGAGCTTGTTAAAGAAAAACGTCTTGAGGGTATTTCAGCATTACGTGATGAGTCTGATAAAGACGGCATGCGTATGGTTATCGAGATTAAACGTGGCGACGTAGGTGAAGTTGTATTAAATAACTTATTTAAACTTACGCAAATGCAAGTATCTTTTGGTTTTAATATGGTGGCATTAGGTAATGGCCAACCGAAAATATTTAATCTAAAAGAAATGCTTGAAGAGTTTGTTCTTCATCGCCGTGAAGTTGTTACGCGTCGTACTATCTTCGAACTTAGAAAAGCCCGTGATCGAGCACATATATTAGAAGGTCTATCGATTGCGCTTGCTAATATTGAACCTATCATTGAATTAGTTAAAACCTCTCCGTCAAGAAAAGAAGCGGAAGAGAAATTAGTAGCTCAAGGTTGGGAACTAGGTAATGTTAGCGCGATGTTGGAGCGTGCAGGTACTCATGCAGCTCGTCCTGAGTGGTTAGAACCACAATTTGGTATTCGTGATAACAAGTATTACTTAACACCGGTACAAGCTAAAGCAATTGTTGAACTACAATTGTATAAGTTAAGTGGTCTTGAACATGAAAAGATTCTAAATGAGTACAAAGAGTTATTAGATCTTATTGCTGAATTAATGCTTATTTTAGAAAGTCCTGAGCGTTTAATGGAAGTTATTCGCGAAGAACTAGAAGTTATTAGAGATGAATTTGGTGATGAACGCCGAACAGAAATTACTAATGCGTCTCATGATTTATCACTAGAAGATTTAATAACTGAGGAAGATGTTGTCGTAACACTTTCTCACGAAGGTTATGTTAAGTACCAAGTGTTAAGTGATTATGAAGCTCAACGTCGTGGTGGCAAAGGTAAAGCTGCAACTAAGATGAAAGAAGAAGATTTTATTGAACGCTTATTAGTCGCTAACACTCATGATACTATATTATGCTTCTCAGATCGCGGTAAGTTGTACTGGTTGAAAGTTTATCAGTTACCACTAGCAAGTAGAACGGCCCGTGGCCGTCCAATTGTTAATATTTTACCATTAGAGAATGATGAACGTATTACAGCAATTCTACCTGTACGTGAGTATGAGGAAGATAAATACATTATCATGGCGACAGCGTCTGGTACTGTTAAGAAAACAGCGTTAACTGCTTATAAAAATCAAAGAGCTAACGGTATTATTGCGTTAAATCTACGTGATGACGATACCTTAATTGGTGTTGATATTACAGATGGTAATAATGACATCATGCTGTTCTCCGATGCGGGTAAAGTTGTACGCTTCAACGAAAAAGTTCGTGATAGTGAAACAGGTGAAATTAAGCTTGATCCTGAAACAGGTGAACAACGTTGGGCGTTAAAACCTATTGGTAGAACCGGTACTGGTGTTCGTGGTATTAAACTTGAAGACGATCAAAAGGTAGTATCACTGATTGTTCCTAAGAATGACGGTCCTATTTTAACCATTACTGAAAATGGTTTTGGTAAACGCACTGACCTAAATGAGTATCCTGCGAAGAGTAGAGCAACGAAAGGTGTTGTTTCTATTAAAGTTAGTGAACGTAACGGTAAAGTTGTTGGCGCTGTTCAAGTTGAAGATCTTGACGAGATTATGGTTATCACTGATAACGGTACATTAGTACGAACGCGTGTTAATGAAGTGAGTGTTATTGGTCGTAATACCCAAGGTGTTCGTTTAATTCGTACAGTTGAAGGTGAACATGTTGTTGCACTTCAACGTATTGATGAGGTTATTGAGCCAGAATTACCCGAAGGAGAAGAAGGTGAGAATGTAGATGCTATTGAAGCAGAGCAAACATTATCCCCTGATACTTCTGAAAGTAATGAACAATTAGATAACGAAAGTACACCCGACGACCAATAATAGGCGTCACATATGAAATAAAGGCGGCTAATAACCGCCTTTTTTTATGTTCAGGATGAACGGTATTTCGCGGTGCCATGTCGTTACAAGGATGTGACTTATTAGGATAATGCAGGAGCAATTATCCTGATGGTAAAGAGCGTGTATGTTCAAGAGGAGCAGTATTTTGCGGTGCCATGTCGTTACAAGGAGGTAACTTATTAGGATTATGCAAGGAGCAATTATCCTGATGGCAAAGCACGTGTATGTTCAGGATGAACGGTATATCAAGTGTATATTTTAAGGCTTGATAAGTTAAAGTCACCTATTTTGAGAAAAAGATAATGTCAGAAATATTTAATTTTTGTGCGGGTCCAGCAATGTTACCTAAGCCGGTAATGGCAAAAGCACAAAAAGAGTTTATTCATTGGAATAATACAGGTAGCTCAGTAATGGAGCTAAGTCATCGTAGTAGTGTATATATGGCTATGGCTGCAAAAGCTGAAGCAGATTTACGTGAACTTATGGCTATCCCAAGCAATTATAAAGTATTATTTTGCCATGGTGGCGGACGAGGTCAATTCTCAGCGGTACCGCTAAACTTATTGCCACCAGGTAAATCTGCTGATTATATCGTGAATGGTTCATGGTCAAAAGCGGCAGCTATTGAAGCGCAAAACTTCGGTGAAATTAATGTGATTAATATTCGAGAAGAGCATTCTGATGGTGAAATAAGCTTAATGCCGAGTGAACAATGGCCACTCAATAGTGATGCTGCTTATGTTCATTACTGTCCGAATGAAACGGTTGATGGCATTGAAATTAATGATGTACCTGATACCAATGGCATTCCACTTGTTGCTGATATGTCATCAACTATCTTATCTCATGAAATAGATGTCACTAAATTTGGTGTTATTTATGCTGGAGCTCAGAAAAACATTGGACCTTCAGGGTTAACAATTGTCATTGTTCGTGAAGATTTACTTGGGAATGCACAAAAAGCAACACCTTGTATTATGAATTACGAAACTTCAGCCAATAATGATTCTATGTATAACACGCCACCAACGTATGCATGGTATTTAGCAGGATTAGTTTTTCAATGGCTTAAAGCACTAGGTGGAGTGAGCGCCATAGCTAAAGTTAATCAGGCTAAAGCTGAATTGTTGTACCAAACAATCGATGCCAGTGATTTTTATCAAAACACTGTTGAACACAAGTATCGTAGTAAAATGAATATCCCATTTTGGCTTAAAGATGAAAGCTTAAATGAAACGTTTTTAGCACAAGCTGAACAACAAGGCTTAATGGCTTTACAAGGTCATAGAATTGTCGGTGGTATGCGTGCAAGTATATACAATGCAATGCCAATTGAAGGTGTGCAAGCGTTGGTTGATTTTATGCAAGAATTTGAAAAGGGGAATAAGTAGTATGGAGCAGTTAACATTACAGCCAATTGGCAAGATTAACGGCGAGATTTTCTTACCAGGCTCAAAAAGCTTATCTAATCGTGCATTGCTAATTGCCGCATTGGCTAATGGCGTGACTAAAATTACTAACTTACTTGTTAGTGAAGATATTGAGCATATGCTTAACGCATTAACAACACTTGGTATTAAATACACGTTAAGTGATTGTGGTACAGAATGTACTGTTGTTGGCAATAATGGCTTTTTTAAAACAGATAAACCTTTAGACTTATATTTGGGTAATGCAGGTACTGCAATGCGTCCATTATGTGCTGCATTAGCTGCCAGTGAGGGGGAATTTGTTTTAACAGGTGAACCACGAATGAAAGAGCGACCTATTGGTCATTTGGTTGATGCACTTGCACAACTTGGTGCTGGTATAGAGTACCTTGAAAATAAAGATTACCCACCAGTAAAAATATCTGGTAAAGCGTTAACAGGTAAAACTGTTAGTATTGATGGTTCAATTTCAAGCCAGTTTTTAACAGCGATATTAATGGTTGCCCCTTTATTAGCAACAGACACCAATATCGAAATTGAAGGTGAATTAGTTTCTAAGCCATATATAGATATTACACTTAATATCATGAGTCGATTTGGCGTGGATGTGCAAAATAATAACTATCAATCCTTTATCGTTACAGGTAACCAATCATACCAAGCTGTTGAAAAGTACATGGTTGAAGGGGATGCCTCTTCAGCGTCATACTTTTTAGCTGCCGGTGCAATTAAAGGTGGAAAAGTTACAGTACATGGTGTTGGAACATTAAGTGTTCAAGGTGATAAACATTTTGCCGATGTGCTTGAAAAAATGGGTGCAGAAGTTACTTGGGCTGATGAATCAATCAGTGTTGTAGGTAAACCATTGACGGCAGTTGATATGGATATGAATCATATCCCTGACGCTGCAATGACTATTGCAACAGCGGCACTTTTTGCGAAAGGTACAACAACCATTCGTAATATTTATAATTGGCGAGTAAAAGAAACTGATAGATTAACTGCTATGGCAACAGAGCTTAGAAAGGTAGGGGCAGAAGTAATAGAGGGTGAAGATTTTATTACTATAACTCCGCCGGCTTCATTAAAGCATGCTGAAATTGATACTTATAATGATCATCGTGTCGCTATGTGTTTTTCGCTTGTGGCATTAAGTGATACACCTGTCACTATCAATGACCCTAAATGTACGGCGAAAACATTTCCTGACTACTTTGACAAATTAGCACAAGTTTCTTGTTAAACAGGTTACAAAATATTTTTTTTGGCGATTTTAATACATAAATCCAGTATAATTCTGCCGATTTTTGAGATAAGGAGAAATATGTATGCTGGAAAGCATTCCCGTCATTACTATTGATGGCCCAAGTGGGGCAGGCAAAGGAACTGTTGCCAGAATTGTTGCTGAACAGCTTGGTTGGCACCTACTCGATAGTGGTGCTATCTATCGTGTACTTGCTGTAGCAACCCAACATCATCATGTTAATCTTGATGATGAAGAACACTTGATTCCTATGGCAGCGCACCTTGATGTACAATTTGAAATAACGGGTGAAGGCGAAAGTAAAGTTATTTTAGAAGGTGAAGATGTTACTGACACCATTCGAACAGAGGAGATTGGTGCTTTAGCATCAAAAGTTGCTGCTTTTCCGCGTGTTCGTGAAGCTTTATTACGTAGACAGCGTGCATTTAGTGTTGCTCCTGGGTTAGTTGCTGATGGTCGCGATATGGGAACTGTTGTTTTCTCTAAAGCACCAGTGAAGGTTTTTTTGACGGCTAGTGCAGAAGAAAGAGCAGAACGCCGATTTAATCAGTTGAAAGAGAAGGGCTTTGATGTTAAAATCGGGCGCCTTTTGGATGACATACGTCAACGAGATGAAAGAGATAGCAACCGAGAAGTCGCTCCTCTTATTCCCGCAGAAGGTGCGTTAATTATTGATTCTACTGGCCTTTCTATACAAGAAGTGGTCAATAAAGTCCTTTCATTTGCGAATGGAAAGTTAACATAAACCCTTATTTTTTTTATTGATGTTGAAAAACTAAATAAAAATAAATTTAACTAAAGCCTACGTCATGGATGTACCGAGGCTAAATTAATAACCCCATGAAACAATGATGTTGACTGGATTAATAACTGAGTTAATAGACAAGTTATGATGGAAAATTTTGCAGAACTTTTTGAAGAAAGTTTAAAAGAAATCGAAACTCGCCCGGGTTCAATTATCCGTGGCACAATCGTTAAAGTAACCAAAGACAACGTAATTGTTGACGCTGGTCTTAAATCTGAGAGTGTAATCTCAATCGACCAATTCAAAAACGCTGCTGGCGAAGTTGAAGCGGTTGTTGGTGATGAAGTAGATGTATCGCTTAAAGCTACAGATGATGGTTTCGGTGAAACTATACTTTCACGTGACGATGCTAAACGTCACGAAGCATGGCAAGTACTTGAAAAAGCTTACGAAGAAAAAGAAACTATTATCGGTGTTATCAACGGTAAAGTTAAAGGTGGTTTCACGGTTGAAGTTAGCAATATTCGCGCTTTCTTACCGGGTTCATTAGTTGATGTACGTCCAGTACGTGACACAGCTCACCTTGAAGGTAAAGATTTAGAATTCAAAGTTATTAAGCTTGATCAAAAGCGTAATAACGTAGTTGTTTCACGTCGTGCTGTTATCGAAGCAGAAGGTAGTGCAGAACGTGATGAATTACTAGAGTCATTAGCGGAAGGCCAAGAAGTTAAAGGTATCGTTAAAAACCTTACTGATTACGGTGCATTCGTAGACTTAGGCGGCATTGATGGCCTACTTCACATCACAGATATGGCTTGGAAACGCGTTAAGCACCCAAGTGAAATCGTAAATGTTGGTGATGAAATTCAAGTTAAAGTATTGAAATTTGACCGTGAGCGCACTCGTGTATCTCTAGGTATGAAGCAGTTAGGCGAAGATCCATGGGTAGCAATTGCTAACCGTTACCCAGAAGGTTCTAAACTTTCTGGTCGTGTAACTAACTTAACTGACTACGGTTGTTTCGTTGAAATCCAAGAAGGCGTTGAAGGTTTAGTTCACGTTTCTGAAATGGATTGGACTAACAAAAACATCCACCCATCTAAAGTTGTTAACTTAGGTGACACTGTTGAAGTACTAGTATTAGAAATTGACGAAGAACGTCGTCGTATTTCTTTAGGTCTTAAACAATGTATCGCTAACCCTTGGGAAGAGTTTGCTAAAAACTTCAACAAAGGTGATAAAGTATCAGGTAAGATTAAGTCAATCACTGACTTCGGTATCTTCATTGGTCTTGATGGCGGCATAGATGGTTTAGTTCACTTATCTGATATTTCATGGGCTGGCGGTGAAGAAGCTGTTCGTGATTATAAGAAAGGCGATGAAATCACTGCTATCGTTCTTCAAGTTGACCCTGAGCGTGAGCGTATCTCTCTTGGTGTTAAACAAGCTGAAGATGACCCGTTCAACATGTACTTAACTGATAAGAAGAAAGGTACTATCGTTACTGGTAAAGTAACTGAAGTTGACGCTAAAGGCGCTACAATTGAGTTAGCTGAAAGTGTTGAAGGTTACTTACGTGTTAGCGACATTTCTGTAGAGCGTATCGAAGATGCATCTACAGTAATTAAAGTTGGTGATGACGTTGAAGCTAAGTTTATGGGTGTGGATCGTAAGAACCGTACTATCAGCTTATCTATCAAAGCAAAAGATCAAGCAGAAGAACGTGATGCAATGGAAAACCTAAACCAAGTTGAAGAAACTGGTTTAAGTGCTATGGCTGCTGCGTTTAAAAATGCTAAAAACTAATATCTTGTAACAAGATACTAATTTTATTTTTTGCACTTTTTATAGATTGTATTACACTATAAAAAGACTAGGGGAGGAGAATGTTATTATTCTCCTCTTATATTAACCTCATTAGCACGATGCTAGATGAATACTGGAGGGTCATATGACCAAATCAGAACTCATTGAAAAACTAGGTGATAAATTCAGCCATTTATCAGCTAGAGATGTAGAACAATCGATTAAAGAAATCTTAGAATTAATGGCGCAATCTTTATCTAAAGGAGAACGCATTGAAATTAGAGGGTTTGGTAGTTTTTCATTACATTATCGTGCTCCTAGAGTTGGTAGAAACCCAAAAACAGGTGAATCAGTTGAGTTAAGTGGTAAATACGTACCTCACTTTAAACCTGGTAAAGAGTTACGAGAAAGAGTTAATCTTTCAGCTGCTTAATCGCTGCATCATTGTAAGCTCATTGCAAAAGCAAGAAAAAAATTGGATAATAAACGGTATACTTTAGTATGCCGTTTTTTTTTGGTAATTATTTTTTATATTCGAAAGACGCTTACGTAATTTCACCAACAACTTCAAGCGAGACAGTCCAACGTGCGAATTTATTTTACTCTTTTATTAGTTCTAATTTTACTCGCCATTGCTTTTGTTTTTGGTAGCCAAAATGATCAAATAATTTCATTAAATTATTTGATCGCTAGAATTGAGCTTTCTATTGCAGCAGCTGTTAGCTTATTTACCGGGATTGGTTTTTTTCTTGGTTTGTTAGCAACCATTATTTGGCGATTGATCCGCAAGGGTAAAAAGTCTTTAGCCAAAAACCGCTCAACTGAAATATAGAAATAAGTAACCAAATGATAGAGCTCCTTTTCTTACTACTCCCAGTAGCTATGGCCTATGGCTGGTTTATGGGAAGAAATAGCATAAAGCAAAAAGATCAAACCATTAAACAAGACTTGTCTATCAAGTACTCCACCGGACTAAACTACTTACTTTCTAATCAAAAAGATAAAGCAATAGACTCACTACTTGATGCATTAAAAGTTGAAGATGATAGTGTGGAAGCACATTTTGCCATGGCTAATCTCTTTCGTAAAAGAGGTGAATTGGATAGAGCATTAAAAGTACATGAACATTTAGTTCGTCATGGCAACCTACCTACAAAAGACAAACAACAAGCAGTCTACGAGTTAGGTAAAGATTTTTTAAGTGCAGGTCTATATGATCGTGCAGAAAAAATGTTTAATAAATTATTAAAATCTCCTGATTATGGACTGAAATCATTAACTTATTTGCTGCAAATATTTCAATCTACTAAAGATTGGCAACGTGGTATTAGTCATAAAAAATTAGCCATTAAATTTAATGATAAACGTTTATTACATACGTTAGCTAATTTTTATTGTGAACAAGCAACAACTGCTTTTGAGCAAGATAAATTTATTGAGGTAATTGAATTACTTGAACAAGCACTCAAGTTGGATCCTAATTCTTGCCGTGCTAATTGGTTGATGGCTAAGATTTATGAAAATCATAAGCAGTGCGAGTTAGCGGGAAAATGTTATCAAGATATCTATACACAGGATAAAGATTTCTTTCCTGACGTTATCGATCAAATGCATCAATGTTATCTTGACCTTGATGCTAGTGATGAATTTTTTAGTTTTATTAAAAAAGTTTATGATGAAACGGCAAGTTCCAGTGCGCTTATTTCTTATTTAAGTCATGTTGAAAAAAAACATGGCAATAAAAAAGCTAAAGAGTTTTTATTATCAGCACTTAAACGCAGACCCACTATTCGAGGCTTTAAACACCTAGTTAAAATGGAAATGAGCCAAAGTGACCAAATAGAGAACAAGGCTAGTTTAGATTTAATAAAAGATCTAATCAGTGAATATTTAAAACTTAAACACAGGTATAGTTGTCGTAGTTGTGGTTTTAATAGTTCGACCCATTATTGGTCTTGTCCATCATGTCACGAATGGGAACAGCTTAAGCCAGTTCGAGGCCTTGAAGGTGAATAATTTAATCTTTCTTTGTTCTAAAGCTCAATAACTGCATCGGAAGTACTCATTGACTATCGTCAACTCCGTGCTTTCTCTTTGCTCTTGAACTATAGAACTTTGAAAGAAGTCATTATTAATAAAATGATCGTAATTTAGTTAAGCAGTTAAGTAAATAAAGCCGACTAATTTAACATTGTTATTATAAGTTTCAAATAACACGCCCTTCCGGTTGTGTCTTAAGTCGGAATCTATAGCTATTAACATAAATTATACTGTAAGAGCGACATTGTCGCGTGAAAGAATTGAAAATAGGAACTCCCATGTTTGACCCAAAAGTTGTTGTCGCTTTAGACTTTGATAAAAAAAATGATGCTTTGTCGTTTGTAGACAGAATTTCTCCGACAGAGTGCAAACTTAAGGTAGGCAAAGAAATGTTTACCTACTTTGGTCCAGATTTTGTTAAAACGTTAACAGGGAAGGGCTTTGATGTCTTTCTTGATTTAAAGTTTCACGACATTCCTAATACCGTGGCAAAAGCGGTAACGGCTGCGGCTGACTTAGGTGTTTGGATGGTTAATGTACATGCTAGTGGTGGTAGTCAAATGATGACTAAAGCAAAACAAGCATTAGATAACTATGGTAACGATGCACCACTGTTAATTGCAGTTACGGTATTAACTAGTATGGCACAAGATGACTTAACAGGTTTAGGTATTAATAAAACACCAGCAGAGCAAGTTAACTTTTTAGCAAAATTAACTAAACAAAGTGGCCTTGATGGCGTCGTTTGTTCAGCATGGGAAGCAGAACAATTAAAGCATGATTTAGGTAAAGAGTTTAAATTGATCACGCCAGGAATAAGACCTGAAGGCTCAGCACAAGACGATCAACAACGTATTATGACCCCAAAACAAGCTATTGATGTTGGTGTCGATTATTTGGTGATCGGACGTCCTATTACTAAAGCGGCTGATCCACAATTAGTTTTACAACAAATTAACGCCTCAATTTAATTTTTAACTTATTTTCAGGTTTACTCCTGAAAATTAAGATAGTAAATTCTCCTTTATTGAAAGAGTTTAGTTATAAGATTTATCTTATGGTTAAACTCTTTGTTCGCATTGATATTCGCTATAGCAGTATGGGTTAATGCTAGTTGATAGAGATTCTTCTATTTGAAATAAAAGTCGTTATTTAATATTTTAAGCAAAAAAAACCAGGTAATTAAATTACCTGGTTTGATATTTTTCTTATGATAAATAAAAGTTATTTTTCGTATTGACTGATGAAAGCAACAAGATCTAATACCTTGTTTGAGTAACCAATTTCATTATCGTACCAAGATACAACTTTCACAAAAGTATCAGTTAAAGCAATACCTGCTTTAGCATCAAATACTGAAGTACATACTTCACCAACAAAGTCATTAGAAACAACAGCATCTTCTGTGTAATCTAAAATACCTTTTAATTCACCTTGAGAAGCCGATTTCATTGCTTCACAAATTTCAGCATAAGTAGCTGGTTTTTCAAGGTTAACTGTTAAATCAACTACAGAAACATCAGGAGTAGGTACACGGAATGCCATACCAGTTAACTTACCATTCAATGCTGGAATAACTTTACCTACAGCTTTTGCTGCACCTGTTGAAGATGGAATGATGTTTTGGCCAGCACCACGACCACCACGCCAATCTTTAGCAGAAGGGCTATCTACAGTTTTTTGAGTTGCTGTAGTCGCATGAACTGTTGTCATTAGGCCATCTTTAATGCCCCAGTTATCATTTAATACTTTTGCAATTGGCGCCAAGCAGTTAGTGGTACAAGAAGCATTAGATACCACATCTTGTCCTGCATATTCAGCTAAATTAACACCACAAACAAACATCGGCGTATCATCTTTAGAAGGTGCCGAAAGCACAACTTTTTTAGCGCCAGCTTCAATATGTTTACGTGCTGTTTCGTCTGTTAAGAACAAACCTGTTGATTCAACTACAACATCAACATCGATTTCATTCCATTTTAAATCAGCAGGATTACGCTCTGCCGTAACACGTACTACTTTATCGTTAACGATAAGTTGTCCGTCAACAACATCAACAGTACCATTAAAACGACCATGCGTTGAATCATATTTCAACATGTATGCCATGTAATCAATATCAATTAAATCATTAATACCAACTACTTCAATATCATCTCTTGCTGCAGCAGCACGAAATACGAAACGACCAATACGGCCAAAACCATTTATACCTATTTTAATTGTCATAGAACTCTCCCAGAAACTCAATATGTAGTAAAATTACATCATTTTAGGAAAAATTCAAGTTAAAGTTTGCATATATGACGTAAAATGTCATTTTAAGTTAATTATTTACATGTTTTTGCTAATAAATAGATATTTATTGTAGAATATTTCAGAATATGTAGCTTTATTCGCTATTTTCATGATTTAGCAATAGCTGCATGTTAGAATAATGTTATTCCGATGTACCTTTTATATTTTATCTTTGGGAAATAAAGATCAAAATCGTTACATCAGTATAAGCTTCATATAGTAAAATTTATCAATATCAAGTCAACACATTAGTGTAGAGCATTAATCTTTAGGAAAATAATTTTATGACACAGGATAAAATTTTGTGTGACATCGGTTTTATTGGCTTAGGCGTTATGGGTAAAAACCTTGTACTGAATCTTGCCGATAATGGCTACAATATAGCAGCTTTTGATTTATCAGCAGAAAAAGTTCAAAGCGTTATTGAGCAAGATAAAGAGGAAAACACAACGGGTTTACCTCGTGTTTATGGATGCTCATCCTACACTGAATTATTAGCTCAGTTAAAGGCACCTCACCTTATTGTGTTGAGTGTTCCTGCTGGCTCGCCTGTTGATCAAGTTTGTGAGAGTTTAATTGGTGCTGGAGTTCAGCCAGACGATATTGTTATTGATACAGGCAATAGCCTTTGGGTTGATACCGTTGCTCGTGAACAAAAATATAAAAATAATTTTTTATTATTTTCTTCAGCTGTTTCAGGAGGAGAAGTTGGAGCACGTTTTGGACCTTCATTAATGCCAAGTGGTTCACCTTATGCTTGGACTCGGGTTAAACCTATTTGGGAAGCCATTTCAGCTAAAGTTGATGCAAATACAGGCAAGCCTATTGAACGAACAAAACCAGGCCAAGTTGTTACTGAAGGTGAACCTTGTGCCACTTATATTGGGCCTGCTGGTGCAGGGCATTATGTTAAAATGGTGCATAATGGTATTGAATATGCGGACATGCAAATTATTTGTGAAGCCTATCATATTCTAAAATCCGGTTTGGGTTTATCTTCTGATGAAATAGCTGATATTTTTGAAAACTGGAATGGTGGTTTACTTGATAGTTATTTAATGGAAATTAGTGTGGAAGTGCTTCGCCATAAATCAGTTGATACAGGCACAACACTTATTGATCTTATCCTTGATAAAGCGGGACAAAAAGGTACGGGTCTGTGGACCGCGATGAGTAGTTTAGAGGTAGGTTGTCCAGCACCTACTATTGCTCAAGCCGTTTATGCTCGTTCAATTTCATCATTTAAAGATTTACGTGTTAAGGCATCCACAATATTAAGTGGACCAGCAGAGACAAGCTTATCAAGCCAAGAACAACATGATTATATCGAACAACTGCATGATGCTATTTACTGCGCTAAAATGTGTGCGTACGCACAAGGTTTTCAGCTAATGAAATTAGCTGCGAAAGAACATGGTTGGACGCTTGATTTTGCTAATATTGCAAAAATTTGGCGTGCTGGGTGTATTATTCGAGCGACATTTTTACAATCTATTGTTCAAGCCTATGCAAGAGATGAAAACCTAGATAACTTACTATTAGACAGTTTTTTTGCTGAGCAGTTGAACACACGTCAGCTTAATTGGCGTAAAGCTATCTGTGGTGCCACTATGTTTGGTATACCTAATGGTGCCCTTTCATCTGCATTATCATATTATGACTCTATACGTAGTGAAATGTTGCCAGCAAATTTATTGCAAGGGCAACGAGATTTTTTTGGTGCGCATACTTTTGAGCGTCTTGATAAAGCGGATGGCAAAAAATATCATGTTGAATGGTCTACTGCAGAGCGTAAAACGGTTGTTGTAGACTAGTTTTAGGTACCAAAATACATATTAATAAGGTTTATAGCCTTTAGGAGAAATATTGATGAACGATCATTATAAAGATAAACTAAGTGAAGACGCTTACAAAGTTTGCCGTTTAGCTGCAACAGAGCAGCCCTTTTCGGGTATTTATAATGATCATTGGCTATCAGGTACTTATCTGTGTGCTTGTTGCGATAAACCTTTATTTAATAGTGACAGTAAATTCAATGCTGGTTGTGGTTGGCCTAGCTTTTCTTCTTCTATCGCAGGCAATGTTGCCTACTTTGAAGATGAAACTCATAATATGAGCCGTACAGAAATCCAATGTAAGGATTGTCAGTCACACCTTGGTCATGTATTTGACGACGGACCTATGCCAACCGGCAAAAGATATTGTGTGAATTCGCTCAGTTTAACTTTTAAAAACAATTAAGCATTACTATCTCTAAGCATATAATTATCTCTACCATTTTACTGTTAATGGCTGCGAACAAAATGACTCACATCTTGGTGAGTCATTTATACAATCACTTTGTGTCACAACCTTAAATTACCATTCCTTATAGCAAATAATTTAACGGTTTCCATCGCCTAAAGGAAATCGTTTACTACAATGCCTATCAAAGAAAACAACGTATAATATTATTTATAGAATAACGAAGATAAATGAATAAAATAACGCGTTGATAAAGATTGTCTATTCTAAGGGGTGACCTATAAATTTTAATTGTATATCAATAATATTGATCTATTACCTTAAAATCAGGCTAGGTAATAACGAATTAATAGCGTTGTAATAATTGTAGTTTTTCTCATTAAATTATTATGTAACCTATAGAGAAATATTACGTCTTGCATTACAATATGCCAAAATTAATTATCCACCTTAGTCTAGTTTTATATTTTTTTTAATTAGTCTAAGATTATTTTATTAAACTCTCGCTCAATCACTTGAAATATAAGGCTTAACTAATGACGTCTCATCTTGAGGAAGAATATCAGATCAGCTGGCAAGAACGCCAAACTTTCGCAGAAAATATGCAACCAATCATTGGTCAATTATTTAGAAATAAAGGAATTGAAATATCTGTTTATGGTAGACCGTTATTAAATGCTTCTCCTATTGATATCATTAAAGCGCATAAATCCGTTGCTTTACATGAAGAAAGCAAACTACGTTTACGTGAAAGTTTTCCATTTGTTGAAGCGTTAAGCAAAATGTCATTGGCTCCTGCACGTATTGATGTAGGTAAATTGGCATATCGTTACTTATTTAAAGAGCAGTCTAATGGCTTGTCTATTGAGCAATATTTAGAAAAAGAATTAGAAACAGTCAATACAACAAATAATGTAGATCAAGGGCAAGATGTTGTTTTATATGGTTTTGGACGTATTGGCAGACTACTTGCTCGTTTGTTAATTGAGCAAACAGGTCCTAATGCTAAATTAAATCTTCGTGCTATTGTATTACGTCCAAGTAAAGGCGGAGACGACCTAGAAAAACGTGCAAGTTTACTACGTAGAGACTCTGTGCATGGCGCATTCAATGGTAGCATTACTATTGATAAAGAAAATAATGTCATCAAAGCCAATGGCGCTTTTATTAAAGTTATTTATGCAAATTCACCTTCAGAAGTAAACTACATTGAGCATGACATTAACAATGCTCTTGTTGTTGATAATACTGGTATCTGGACTGATGAAGAGGGTTTAAGCCAACATTTACAATCTAAAGGTGTTGCTAAAGTTTTATTAACAGCCCCTGCTAAAGGTGATATCAAAAATATCGTTTATGGTGTTAATCAAAGTATGATTTTACCGGAAGATAAAATTGTTTCAGCTGCAAGTTGTACAACGAATGCGATTACTCCTGTTCTTAAAGCATTGAATGATGAATTTGGTATTCGTAATGGCCACGTTGAAACCATTCATTCTTATACAAATGATCAAAACTTAATTGATAATTATCATAAAGCGCCTCGTCGTGGTCGCAGTGCACCACTTAACATGGTTATCAGCACTACAGGTGCAGCAAAAGCGGTTGCAAAAGCGCTACCTGAACTGGCAGGTTTGTTAACGGGTAATGCTATTCGTGTTCCTACGCCAAATGTATCTATGGCTATTATGAACTTAAACCTGAAAAAAGAGACTGATAAAGATAGTTTAAACAACTATTTACGTGAGATGTCTTTAGAGTCTGATCTACAAAATCAAATTGATTATACTGCTTCAAATGAAATTGTTTCAACAGACTTAGTGGGCTCACGCTATGCGGGTGTTGTAGACTCACAAGCAACTATTGTTGATGGTGATCGTGCTGTTTTATACGTATGGTATGATAACGAGTTTGGTTATAGCTGTCAGGTAGTACGTGTTATGTTAGAAATGGCAGGTATTACAATTCCAACCTTACCAGTGAACTAGTAATAACATTAACTGAAAGTAACACATTGAAACGCCTTCATTAAATTGTAGGCGTTTTTTTATGCTTAAAATTTATTAAATTTCCATGTTATACCAGTTTCATTAATTAGGTGAGCAATTTTATACGAAGAAAAAATTGCCCAATACCAGGCATTTATTTCAATAACTCGTAGTTCTAATTATTAAATAAATAACGATGTCGTTGGTGACGTTAACAAGTAGAAATGACACATAGTTAGTGTGCTAGCTTTGAACTCTCGTGTTTAGCGAAACATGTATATCTTCGTGGCACTATAAACAGCGTTTAGGTTTTGGTAAACCAGCATATTTAGTTGCTTGTTTAGCCGGCCCATCAGGAAATAAACGAAAAAGATAACGGCTATTGGCTTTATCCTCACCAAACTCAGCTTTCATTGCT
Organism: Colwellia sp. C2M11; assembly: GCF_018860915.1. GTDB lineage: Bacteria > Pseudomonadota > Gammaproteobacteria > Enterobacterales > Alteromonadaceae > Colwellia. The sequence goes on along the minus strand of NZ_JAHKQD010000055.1, from coordinate 35,709 downwards.
TTTGTTAGGGCTCTTATTGCTGGAGAAGTGTTATAGGTTAAGTAAAACTGACGAACAAAATTGATTATTTCCCAGTGTTCAGTTGTCAGTGTAAAACCATCTTGATCTGCGATTATTTGTGCTAAATCGGATTGCCATTGAGTGTAATCTAATAGGTATCCTTGTTTGTCAGTATCAATTTTTATGCCTTTAAAGTCTATTGCCATGTTATCACTCTGTCATTTTCAAAAGTCAGTGAAACTAAATCTGTCATCTCAATTTTACTAACAACTGCTTCATTGATCTTAATTGCCCGAGCATTAGCATGCTGCGCAATCACCTTTAATTTTATGTTAATTGCGCTTACATTGCTCTTAGATAAATTGTTATTTAAGTTATCGATTAAGTTGTTTGTTAAATGATGATGTAAGTTATAGCAGCCATCATCAATAAAAACGATGACATCGTTATCACCAAGTACTTGTAAGCATTGAGCATAATCATTGGTATTAAAAGCACTTTGACGAACAATATGTAGTGTAGTCATCAACGTAATTCCTTAGCGTTTATTCGTAAATTAGTATAATTATTAATAAATTAACACTAAAACCTGAAAATAGTATGGTGTGATGTTAATCGCTCTGCAAAGTCTCGTTGATTTAATACCTGTACTGCTTCAATATGAAAAGTAGCAGGTAAATTCCGCTGTTCTAACGAGTTTTGGCATACGTAAATATCTTCAATATCGTAAAATTCAAAAGCTGAAAAGGTCTTAAGATAATCTTTCACGGCAATAGCCGAGCCATCTTGCCCTTGTACTAGCTGCCAAACACCATCCCCCTGAAAGAACAGTGATACAGGTTGTTCAAAAGAGCCAAAAACTAAGGCAATATCTACTGAATCCTTACCAGCGCTATCACTATAAGGGGCTTTACTATTCAGTATTGCGAGTGTTTTTAATGCGTGATCACTCATTACAGTTGCACCATCCTATCAGCCTTTGTCGTAAGTTCAACTAACTCTCCTAAACCTGAAACAGTAAAAATTGCGTGAATAGAGTCATTGTGTTCATCACTTATGCCGCGTTTTTCTGCTGCCGTAATACAAAGATGTAAGGGGAGGTTATAGGTGTGGTGTAATCGTTGCCAATGTTGTATTGCTTGAAATTCATCACTGGCTATTTGGATATTTTTACTCGCATGCATAACTCCGTCCTGATAAAAGAAAACCCCCACAAGCTCAATATTACTTTTTAGCGCAGTTTCAATATAGTCAAGTGCTGTAACACTTAGATTACTATAAGGGGAGGTGGTGACAAGAACGGCAAGTTTCTTCACGATTAAAATCTCTATTTGTCTATTAATAAACGTCATATATTATGCTAATGAAAAAATCATACTTTAGACATAAAAAAGCCCCGCAATAGCGAGGCTTGATATTATAACGTTTTTTTTTGAGACTAAAAGCTAATTAGCTTAAGCTGTTATACAGCTTCTATTAGTCATCGCCACCGAAAACACCTAAAAGGTGAAGCAAGTGAACAAAAATATTATAAATGTTTAAATACAATGAAACAGTTGCTCTAATATAGTTTCGTTCGCCACCGTTAATAATACGGCTAGTATCAAACAAAATTAAACCAGACATAATCATGATAACACCGGCACTAATCGCTAATGATAACGCTGGAATTTGGAAAAATATGTTAGCTATCATAGCAACAAATACAACAATTAAGCCTGTCATCAAAAAACCACCCATAAATGAGAAGTCTTTTTTACTTGTTAAAGCGTATCCAGATAAAGCGAAAAATATTAATGCTGTACCACCAAGTGCTTGCATAATCATTGCTGGACCACCAGGCATAGCTGCATAACCATTAAGCATTGGTCCTAATGATGCACCCATTAAACCAGTAAAAGCAAAAATCCAGTAAATACCACTAGCAGAATCAGCCTTTTTATTAACAACAAACATTAAACCAAAAGCAACTAACATCATCACAAGTGCTGCCATGTGAGACAGGTTGATTGCCATTGAAACGCCAGCAGTTACGGCACTAAATGCTAGTGTCATAGATAAAAGCATATAAGTATTTTTTAATACTTTGTTAATTTCAATCGCTGAGCTTTTACTCGCGGTTTGAAAATTCATATTAGTTTGCATAACTCTTCCTTTAAGAACTTAATTATAATTACTTTATATAAGCTAAGATAAGGGCGTTTACGTAAAGTTCAAGTATTTTTCTTAACATTGACTAACGACCTTCTGACATATTATGACATGGGGGTTTTTAAATAGCTAGTTTAGCACTGCTGATATTTATCAATAATTTGTTTCCGTTTGTAACATGACAAACTGTGATCATTAACCATGCCACATGCTTGCATATGAGCATAACAAATCGTTGAACCAACAAATTTAAAACCACGCTTTTTCAAATCTTTACTCCAAGCATCTGACTCTGGACTTGTGGCTGGGTAATCGCTCAATGTTTTATATTCTTTAACTATGGTTTTGTTATCGACAAAGCCCCACATATAGTTACTGAAGCTACCAAACTCCTGCTGAATTTTAATAAATAATTGTGCATTATTGATCGCGGCGTTAATTTTACCTCGATGACGAATAATGTCAGGGTTTAGCAATAACTGCTCAACTTTATCCTGATCATATTGTGCAACAATATTCACATCAAAGTTTGCAAATGCATCACGATAGCCATTTCTACGTTTTAATATAGTGTACCAACTCAAACCCGCTTGTGCAGATTCAAGGCATAAAAACTCAAACAATTTCTGATCATCATAAACGGGAACACCCCATTCTTCGTCATGATAAGCAACATAATCAGGCTTTGATGTATCTAGCCATGGACAGCGACATGCTGATAGCTCTTTTTGTTGATTTTCCACAGATACCTCTTTTATATTTAAATTAATTTCACTTACTTGTATCACCTAGTTATCTTGTTTTGCTTAATAAGGTTACAGGCTCTTTATATTTAATGATTTTCTGTATTTTGTCCGATGGTCGTTGATAATAAATTAACCATATAACTTTAAGTCTTGGATATTATCACTATAAAAAACAGCTCAACTCTTATCGAAAAACCTCGCTTTATCCAGCTAAAAACATGGAGTTTTCCATCATAATATCTTCTTTATTTTGAGGTATATCTATCACTATTCTCAATATGCATAGTTAGTTATTAGAACTATTCATTTGTTAAATCTAATAGCTAGACCTAGCATGATTAATAGTACAAAAATTGTGCTTGAGGAATCATTAACGTTGGACTGATAGTGACAACAGGTGGTGACAATAATAAGTACGGCTTAGTCAGTAATTACTGAAATGTACTTTATACAATAATTCATGTTCAAACAAAGTATTTGAATGGGATCATATTAGTGAATACGTGTTTTTTAGTATTTATAGCAAAATTGGGGATTCAAGATGAGAGATATACCAACAACAAGAACAACAAAATATTTTAAACGTACATTACTTGTTTCAGCAATATTAAGTGCAATCAACCTAAGCGCAGTAAGTGCTCAGGAAGTTAATCAAGCTGTTGAAGACGATGATAAAGATGTAGAAAGGATAATGGTCACTGCATCTAAGCGACTTAAAGGGCTACAAGAATCTCCTGTAGCCATAACCGTTGTAAGTGGCCTCGCTGTTGATCAAGCAAAAGTTTTAGATATGAATGATTTACAAACGCTGGTGCCAACCTTACGTGTCACCCCTTTACAGCGGTCTATAAATACTAATTTTGCTATACGAGGTTTTGGTAATGGTACAAATAATACCGGTATTGAACCATCGGTAGGTATTTTTATTGATGGTGTTTATCGTTCGAGAGCTGCCGCTCAAATTGGTGATTTACCACGATTACAACAAATAGAAGTGTTAAGTGGTCCTCAAAGTACGTTATTTGGAAAGAATGCATCTGCTGGTGTTATTAATGTTCGAACGATGGAGCCTGCTCACTCGCTTGAAGGAAGCATAGAACTTGGTGCTGGTAATTTTAATCAAAAACTTGTTAAAGGCTATATTACTAATGGTGTTACGGAAGAGTTGGCTTTCAGTTTATCAGGTGGTTTCAATAAACGTGATGGTTACACCGATAGTGTTGTTGGACTAAATAAAATTAATAATCGCGATCGCTGGAATATTCGTGGTCAGGCATTATATGAGCCTACTACAGATGTAACCTTACGTGTTATTGCTGATTATAGTGAGATAGATGAAGCCTGTTGTACTGCCGCCGATGTTATTAATGGTCCGACAACTGCAGCGGTACGTGCATTAGGTGGTGTTGTGTTAGAAGATAACGATCCATTCTCTTATCAATCATCACTTAATATTGACCCTGACAATACAGTGCAAGATGGTGGTGTTTCAGTTCAACTTGATATTGATTTTGATGGCTTTTCTTTTACCTCAATTAGTGCGCTGCGTAGTAATGATTCCGATTTTTTAAACGATGTAGACTATACCTCGTTAGATATTTTACGAGAAGGAGGTCACACCAAAATTGATACTCTTACTCAAGAATTTCGTTTGACTTCAACAGGAAAGCAAACTTTGGAATGGATGATAGGTGCGTATATTTTCCAAGAAGAAGTAATTACAGGCGATACGCTATATTACGGGGATGATATTCGTAGCTTTTTTGATGCGTTGATGACCGCTGGTGGTGCAGATGGTTTATTAGCGGGTGTTGAACAAGTTTACGGGCTTGAACAGGGGGCGTTTTTTTCTAATGAATCTTTTGTAAACTCTGAATTTACCCAAGATAATGACGCTTATTCATTATTCGCTAATTTTGATTATCATATAACGGAAGATTTTACGGCTATTTTCGGTGTTAGTTACACGAAAGATGAAAAAACGATAACAGCGGAACAGATCAATAAAGATGTATTGTCTGGCCTTGATATAGACACTGAATTAACAGCATTTGGTGTACCATTATCGCTTATTCCAACACTTGCACCAGCCATTCCTATTTTAAATAGCATTCAATTGTTACCACCCATGCCGAGTTTACCTAACGACGTTGAACAGAGTAAATCTGAAGATAGTAAAACAACTTGGTCAATGCGCTTAGCCTACGAGGTAAACGATAACTTTAATGTTTTTGCAACGGCAGCGACTGGCTTTAAAGCATCATCATGGAATCTAGGACGAAATAGTAACCCTTTTATTGCAGATCAAGCAGCAATGGAAAGTGCAGGTGTTGCGCTTGCTAATCAAACCTACGGTGGTCGCTTTGCTTCACCTGAGGAAGCAAAAGTTTATGAGCTTGGCGTGAAAGCGAGATTTAAAAAAGGGGCATTTAACGTAACTTTATTTGACCAAACGATTGAAGGGTTTCAGTCATCTATCTTTATTGGTACTGGTTACGTATTGGCAAATGCCGGTAAACAAAGTACGCAAGGACTGGAATTTGATTCAGTTTACAACCCAACTGAAAACTGGTCATTTACGTTAGCAGGTACTTTTCTTGATCCTGTCTATGACTCATTTGTTGGAGCAACAGGGTTAGATGGTCCTGTTGATTTATCAGGTGAAAAACCAGCGGGTATTCATGAACGCAGCATAACGGCCGGCATTACTTACAGCTATGAATTAGAAAATGGTGCATATGGTTATGTAAGAACTGATTATATTTATGAGAGTGAAGTGTACCTCGCTGAAAATGTGCCGGAGTCGCTAACACGCGAAGTTGGCACCTTAAATGCGACAGCAGGATTAAACTTTGACAATGGACTTAATGTTCAACTTTGGGTACGTAATCTAAATAATGATGAATACCTACATTCTGCCTTCCCACCACCAATACAGGCAGGTAGTTATAATGCTTACCCAAGCCAGCCTCGTATGTATGGTGCTTCTATTTCTTATGAATTTTAAACAGAAGGATTAAACAAAAACGTAAGCACATTTAAGAAGCATATCAAACTCAAGTCGATTTTATGGTCGAGTTGAATTGATAGTGAGTGTCAATTAAACAGCCTTGTAATTTTTATTACAAGGCTGTTTCTTATTCTAGGGTTCTATACCCAGTAAATTTTTAATAAAATAATTATAAATCAGATGCTTAAATAGGTTTTTTGTTGTTTGCTTATTACTAAGTATTGATCATTTTATTTACTACTATTAATTCGTATGGAGAATAGTAAGTTATAAGAACTATTCATTTGTTTAATCATTCGATTAGGCATAGCATGAGTTATTCACATTAATCCAGAGTGTTAAAGCTGTTTTTAATTATATCAATTAACTGTTTAACTATATTGGTGGTAATAAATAAGATGATAAAAATAATAAGCATTATCCCAGTGCAACACCCAACCTTGATAATAGCAGCGTAACTTATGTCTGCTATCTATCTTATTCGCCATGGGCAGGCTTCATTCGGCAAAGCTGATTATGATCAACTGTCTGATAAAGGTTGTCAGCAATCTGAATTACTTGGTCAATATTGGCAAACGCTTAAGACTCAGAATAAACCAGGAAAGTTATTTTCAGGTGCATTGTTACGTCATGAACAAACACTTGAAAACTTTTTAAAAGGTTATCAGGGCGATAAACCATCTACAGTGTTGCACTCTGGTTTTGATGAATTTAATCATGTTGATTTGTTATCGCGTTATGATAGTCAATGGAAAAATTACGCCAAAATGGCTGCACTAATTAGTCAAAAACCAGAAGCAAATAAAGTGTTTCAAAAAGAATTTTCTTTGGCGCTTAATCGTTGGGTTAGCGGTAAATATGATGGAGATTATATGGAAAGTTGGTCGCAGTTTAAAAAGCGCTGTATTACTGCATTAAAAGACGTAATTAACCAAGAGCTCAATGCTAAGAAAGAATTCAGTAACATCACACCGTCAAATAACATTTGTATTTTCACTTCTGGCGGTACTATTTCAGTATTGGTTCAACATATTTTAGGCTTATCTGATCAAAACACATTATCGATTAATCAACAATTACGAAATACTAGTGTCACAAAGCTACTCTTTACCAAAGGTAGCCTAAGCATTGATTATTTGAATAATTATGGTCACTTAACTCAAGCAGGTCATGACTGGGAAACCTTTAGATAAAGGTCGTTAACAAAAATTTTAAAGAGGAATTTAGATATGAGTACTAATTTGTTCGATTTAACAGGAAAAGTGGCTTTAGTTACCGGCGCAAGTCGAGGTATTGGTGAGCATATAGCAAAATTACTCGCTGAAAATGGCGCTCATGTCATTGTATCGAGCCGTAAAATAGACGGTTGCCAAGCTGTCGTTGACCAAATCATTGCCGCCGGTGGTAGTGCTCAAGCAATTGCTTGTCATATTGGTGAGATGGAACAGATAGAAAGCATATTTAAGCAAATATCAACTGAGCACGGCAAACTAGATATATTAGTGAATAATGCTGCAGCAAATCCTTATTTTGGCCATGTATTAGATACAGACCTGTTAGCTTTTCAAAAAACGGTTGACGTTAATATCCGTGGCTACTTCTTTATGTCTACTATTGGCGCTAAATTAATGAAAGAAAATGGTGGTGGAGCCATTGTTAATGTTGCCTCAATCAATGGAATAATTCCTGGTGATTATCAAGGTATATATTCTATTACCAAGGCCGCGGTTATTTCTATGACAAAAACGTTTGCTAAGGAATGTGCACAATTCAATATTCGTGTTAATGCCTTATTACCTGGTGGTACGGATACTAAATTCGCTTCAACCTTAGTCAATAATCCAAAAATATTAGAACAACTAATGCATCACGTACCAATGAAACGTGTTGCCCAGCCAGAAGAAATGGCAGGCACGGTACTGTATTTAGTTTCTAATGCTTCTAGTTACACAACTGGCACGGCAATAAATGTTGATGGCGGCTACTTGATCGGATAAATCGCGACAGATAAAACAAAGTATTCGATTGAGTAGATAAATAAGCCGTAAGTTTTCTTTACTAGTGTACGGTGTAAATTTAAACAATATCAAGTTAGCAAGCATGTTAACGATAGATAATTAGCAAATGAATGTTAGGAAATAAAATGAGCAACAATAACGCAGCAAAACTATTTGAGTCATTCTCAGCAGGTAGCTTAAACTTAAAAAACCGCACCGTGATGGCACCCATGACACGTACGTTTTCACCTAACTATATTCCAACAGATGACGTAGCAAAATACTATCGCCGCAGAGCAGAGGGCAATGTTGGTTTAATTATTACCGAAGGGACATTTATTTCTCATAAAGCCGCAAACGGCTATGAACGTGTACCAGCAATTTTTGGTGATGAGGCTTTAGCGGGTTGGAAACACGTCGTTGACGAAGTTCATGCTGCAGGCGGAAAAATAGCGCCACAACTTTGGCATGTAGGCTCGGTACGTAAAGAAGGTATTGGTCCAGATAAAGAAGTTCCGGGCTATAGCCCATCAGGTTTATATAAACCGGGCGCACCAAACGGTGTTGCTATGAGTAAAGCAGATATTGATGATGTCGTCGCTTCATTTGCCCAAGCTGCTGCAGACGCGAAAGCTATTGGTTTCGATGCTATCGAAGTACATGGTGCACACGGTTACTTGGTTGACCAATTCTTTTGGGAGGGCACTAACCAACGTGATGATGAATATGGTGGATCATTAGAAAACAGAACCCGTTTTGGCGTTGAAATAGTCAAGGCTATTCGTGAAAAAGTAGGTAAAGACTTTCCAATTATTTTTCGATTTTCACAATGGAAGCAACAAGATTACAACGCCAAACTTTGTCAAACGCCTGAAGAATTAGCAATCTTTCTAACCTTATTAAGTGATGCAGGCGTTGATATTTTCCATGCAAGTACTCGACGCTTTTGGTTACCTGAATTCGAAGGCTCTGATCTTAACCTTGCCGGTTGGACAAAAAAATTAATCAATAAACCTGTAATTACTGTTGGTAGTGTTGGTTTAGACAGCGATTTTACCGGTGAAGGTAGTGTTGATCTTGCTGGTACGTCTAACCCAACGGGAATCGAAGGATTATTAACGCGTTTAAATAATGATGAATTTGATTTAGTCGCTATTGGCCGTGCCTTATTGGTTGACCCTGAATGGGTAAATAAAATTGAACATAATAAAGAAGATGAAATAGCGCCGTTTAATAAAGAGGCGTTAATGAAATTAAGTTAGTCGCTTAATAAGGTATTAGTTAATCACTTACATAACTTTATAGTAAAAATAATAAGGATTTCCCATGGATTTTGAATACAGCGACAAAGTTAAAGAATTAATGGCACGTGTTAGCGCATTTATGGACGAGTACGTTTATCCTGCTGAAGCAGAAATGCATGAGCAAGTAGCACAAAATCAATGGACAACACCTGCTTTAATGGAAGAGCTGAAAGCGAAAGCGAAAGCACAGGGATTATGGAATTTATTTTTACCCGTTAGTTATGGCAAATACAGTGCAGGACTTACTAATTTAGAATATGCCCCTCTTGCTGAAATTATGGGCAAAGTATTTTGGGCGCCTGAAGTATTTAATTGTGCTGCGCCAGACACGGGCAATATGGAAGTATTAGCTAAATATGGTAACGAAGCACAAAAAAAACAGTGGTTAGAGCCGTTGCTTGAAGGAAAGATTCGTTCGGCTTTCGCGATGACTGAGCCAGAAGTTGCCTCTAGTGATGCAACTAATGTTGAATTAAGCATAGTGCGCGATGGTGATGAATACGTTATCAATGGTCGAAAATTTTACATCAGTGGCGCTTGTCGAAAACAGTGTGAAATTATGATTGTGATGGGTAAAACTGACCCAGATAACACTGACCGCTACATTCAACAATCTCAAGTACTTGTACCAATGAAAACACCAGGGGTCACTATGGTACGCCCAATGAAAGTGTTCGGTTATAACGATGCACCAGAAGGACATGCAGAAATCACCTTTGACAATGTTCGCGTACCTGTTGAAAACATCATTATGGGTGAAGGTAAAGGTTTTGAAATTGCACAGGGGCGATTAGGCCCAGGTCGCATTCATCATTGCATGCGTTCAATTGGTGTCGCACAACGCGCGCTAGATTTAATGTGTCAGCGTGTTAACGATCGCATTGTATTTGGTCGTCCAATGATCAAACAACAATCTATTCGAGAAGATATTGCTATTTCGGCTTGTCAAATTGAACAAGCCAGACTGATGACGTTAAAAGCGGCTCAAAAGATGGATCTAGAAGGCAATAAAGCGGCCAAAGATATTATCGCTATGATAAAAATTGTTGCTCCGAGTATGTCACTAGATGTACTCGACCGGGCTATTCAATGTCATGGTGCTGTAGGCGTTAGCCAAGATACCTTTTTAGCTCATGCGTTTGCCGGCCAAAGAACGTTACGTTTAGCTGATGGTCCTGATCAAGTACACATGATGCAACTTGGACGCGACTTAGTAAAAAAATCAACATAGTACTTAATTCGGCTAAAAACTAGCGGTAATTTTTGTTAGTGAAGAGTTAATCATTAGTACGTTAAATAAATGGAAGAGATAAAAAATGTCAGCAACCGTTTCTTTTGATATAGAAAAATTGACTCGCTATTTAGAGTCTAATGTTGAGGGGTTTGTTGGTCCTATCAGTTTAGAGAAGTTTCCTGGTGGTCAGTCAAATCCAACCTTTAAAGTCAATGCTAAGTCGGGGCTTTATGTACTACGAAGCCAACCGCAAGGAAATTTATTGAAATCTGCACACGCAGTAGATCGAGAGTTTCGGGTACTTAATGCCCTAAAAGATACCGATGTACCTGTAGCTAAGGTTTATCATCTGTGTATCGATATCAGCATTATCGGCTCGATGTTTTATTTAATGGAATATTGTGATGGTACTGTTTATTGGAGTGCTTCATTACGTGAGGTATCAACTAACGCTTATCGAAGTCAACTATACGACACTATGAATAAGGCTTTAGTTGCATTACATAGTGTTGATCTTGATGCAGTTAATTTACGTGACTATGGCAAAGCAGGAAATTACTTCGAGCGTCAATTTTCGCGATGGACATCACAATATCGTGCTACTGAGTTGCAACAAATTGATGCGATGGATAACTTAATATCATGGCTTGAAACACACCTACCGCCTGATGATGGTCGAGTTTGTTTAGTTCATGGTGATTTTCGTTTAGACAATATCATGTTTAGAAAAGACAAAGCAGAAGTGATAGCGGTGCTCGATTGGGAATTATCGACACTCGGACATCCATTTTCTGATTTAGCTTATCAATGTATGCAGTTGCGTATGCCACAAGGCATGGGAACTATTGATGGATTACAAGGCGTAAACAGAGCAAGTTTAGGTATTCCTACAGAAGAAGAATATGTTGCGGCTTACTGTCAGCGTATGGGAATTGAACGTATTGAAAATTGGACATTTTACCTTGCTTTTAGCTTCTTTAAATTAGCGGCTATTGCACAAGGCGTTGCTAAACGAGCTTCTCAAGGCAATGCCACAAATGAACAAGCGAATAAAGTGGGCGCTTTTGTTGAACCATTGGCACAAATGGCCTTGAGTATTATTAGTGATGAATAAAATGTGATTAATGCTGTTTGATGAAGAATTACGGATAAAGAAAATAAAATAATTAGCAAAAAATAAAGTAATGCATAACAACTAAGAACAAAAGAAATTGTTATCTAAACAATAAATTATTAAACGATATTTGTAACGTAAGGAATTTACCATGGATCCACTATTAGATTTTACAGGAAAAGTTGCCGTTATAACTGGTGCAGCTCAAGGCTTTGGTCAGCTGCTTGCTGAAGAATTAGCGCAGCGCGGTGCAAAACTAGTGATTAGTGATATTAACGAAGCAGGTGTAATGAAAGTTGCTGACGGCATTAAAGCGACTGGTGCAGACGTTATTGCCATGGCGTGTAACGTTGCAAAAAATGATGATTGTAAAGCAATGGTAGATGCGGCAATTAAGCACTTTGGTAAAGTTGATATTGGCGTTAATAATGCCGGTATTGCCCACGAATTTATGCCATTACATGACATAGATGAAGCCATTATGGACTCTCAATTTGCGGTTAATGTTAAAGGCGTGCAATTTGGTATGCGTCATCAAATACAACAAATGCTTAAACAGGGCGAAGGCGCTATTTTAAATGTTAGCTCTATGGCCGGTTTAGGTGGCGCAGCAAGAGGCAGTGCTTATGCAATGGCTAAGCATGCGGTTATTGGTTTAACCAAAACCGGTGCCGTTGAATATGGTCGTAACAATATTCGTATTAATGCTATTTGTCCGTTTTTTACCTTGACGCCAATGGTGACAAACTTTGCTGATGATGAGCAGCAAAAACGCATGAGCAGAGGTGCACCTATGCACCGATTAGGTGAGCCTAAAGAGATTGTTGCCATGATGCTGATGATGTTATCACCAGCAAATACCTATATGACAGGACAATGCATCGCAATAGATGGTGGTGTATCTGCACAGTAAGCGGTAAAGCAACACGCATTTATAGCGCAGTATATTAGCCATAAATCATTATTTTTTATGGCTAATAATATCGATAAGTAAAAAGATAAGAAGAGAATAGTATGACAGCCACATTAATGAATGAACGAGATCTTGAATTTATGCTCTATGAGCTTTTTGACAGTGAAGCGCTGATCAAACGCAATAGATATCAAGACCATGACCGTCAGACTTTTAATGAAGTCATTAATACTGCGAAGGCGATAGCAGAAAAATACTTCTTACCTATTCGGCAAAAACTTGATACTCATCAACCAACATTTGATGGCAAAAAAGTCACACTTATTCCTGAACTTAAGCCAGCTATTGAAGCGATTATTGACTCAGGTATCTCCTCTGCAACGGCTGATTACGAATTAAATGGTATGCAGTTACCACCGATAGTTGCCAGTGTGGCGAGCACCTATTTAACGGCTGCAGGTGGTGTTGGTTTAGGCTATAACATGCTGACCAATGCCAATGCTAACTTACTTGAAGCTCACGGCAGTGAAGCGTTAATTGAAAAGTGGGTTAAACCGATGCGTTCTGGACGTTTTATGGGCACCATGGCGATGACTGAACCCGGCAGTGGCTCAGGGCTAGGCGACCTAATCACGAAAGCCGTGAAATCCGACGATGGCACTTACCGTATTAGTGGTAATAAAATTTATATTTCTGGTGGCGATCATAATTTAAGTGAAAATATTGTTCATTTAGTTTTGGCTCGAATTCAAGGCGCACCAAAAGGCGTTAAAGGTATCTCTTTGTTTGTGGTACCTAAATTTTTAGTAAATGACGATGGTACGTTAGGTGCTGATAATGAAGTTGCCCTTGCAGGCTTATTTCACAAAATGGGGGGCAGAGCACAAACTTCTACCGCGTTAAGTTTTGGTGAAAAAAATGGCTCTATTGGCTACTTAGTTGGCGAAGAGAACCAAGGCCTCAAGTACATGTTTCATATGATGAACGAAGCTCGTATTATGGTTGGCACAAGTGGCGCTACACTTGCCGTTGCTGGTTATCAATATTCAGTTGACTACGCAAAAAACCGTCCTCAAGGTCGTTTACCTTCTTGTAAAGATCCGCTTTCACCTATGGTGAATATTATCGAACATGCTGATGTTCGTCGTATGTTACTTGCACAAAAAGCTTATGCCGAAGGCGCGTTGTCATTAGTACTTTACGGCTCTCAACTGAGTGATGACGAAAAAACAGCACCGACAGAAGAAGCACGAGCACATGCGCACGTACTATTGAACTTTCTAACTCCTATTATCAAAACTTGGCCGTCTGAATATGGCACTAAAGCGAATGATCTAGCGATTCAAGTACTTGGAGGGCATGGTTATATTAACGAACATCCTGTTGAGTTGTTTTATCGTGACAATCGTTTAAATCCTATTCATGAAGGTACAACCGGTATTCAATCGCTAGATTTATTAACCCGTAAAGTACCGATGAATAAAATGGCGGGCTACTCAGCAACGTTGAGTGAAATTTATAAAACGATTGAACAAGCCAAGCAATATAGCAATTTAACTGCATTTTCAGCACAGCTTAGTGATGCACTTGAAACATTAAAGCAAACTACGGATGTGGTATTAACTGCAATGCAAGCGACAAATATCGACCTTGCATTGGCAAACTCAGTGAAATATTTAGAACTATTTGGTCACGTTATCATTGCTTGGTTATGGTTAAAGCAAGGTGTCGTTGCTAGTGAAGCGTTGCGCAAGCAGCCGCACCAAGCAGATGAAGATTTTTATAATGGCAAACTACAAGCATTACAGTATTTCTATCGTTTTGAATTGCCAGAAATAGCGTTGTGGTCAAATATTTTACGTACTAGTGACAGTACAACATACGATATGAAAGTAGCTTGGTTTTAAGCGTATAGCTATAGTTTTTAACTATGTTTAACACTATAGCTAAAAATAAATTTTAATAATAAATAACATAAAAAATGTTTAGCTAAATAAGGATTTACTATGCCAACAATTATAAAAAAAGATCAAATAGCCGAATACATCGGCTTTCAATCAGCGCCAACACCTTGGCACGTAATAAACCAAGAGCAAATTGATCAATTTGCAGATTGTACGCTCGATCATCAATTTATCCATGTTGATGAAGAAAAAGCGAAAGCAACACCTTTTGGCTCTACCATTGCACATGGTTTTTTATCGTTATCTCTATTGTCGCATTTTGCTGAAGATTTCAGTGTCATTATCGACGGCTTCTATATGGGCTTAAATGCAGGTTTCGATAAAGTCAGATTTTTACAACCCGTTAAAGTTGATAGTCGCGTAAGAGCACATGCTAAAACCCTAGAGATTGAAGAGAAAAAGCCTGGGCAATATCGTTTATGCACAGAAGTAACTGTTGAAATAGAAGGTTGTGATACCCCTGCACTTGTTGCTGAATGGGTTTCTGTACAAATGGTTAAATAATTGTATTAATTATAAAAAGATTTTTTAAGGAAGTATTATGTCAATCAGTTTTGAAGGTAAGGTCGCCATTGTTACTGGCGCAGGTAACGGTTTAGGTCGCTCACACGCATTGGCACTTGCAGCCCGTGGTGCAAAAGTTGTTGTTAATGATTTAGGTGGTGCTCGCGACGGTAGCGGTGCCTCGTCAGAAGCTTCTCAAGAAGTAGTGCGTTTAATTGAAGCGCATGGCGGCGAAGCAATTAGCCATGGTGCTAATGTTGCCAACTTCGATGAAGTGCAAGATATGGTTAATCAGACCATGGAAAAATGGGGGCGTGTTGATATTCTTATCAACAATGCAGGCATTTTACGTGATAAGTCTTTTTCAAAAATGACGTTAGATGACTTTAAACTCGTGATGGATGTTCACGTGATGGGATCGGTTAATTGTACTAAAGCCGTTTGGGAAATTATGCGTGCACAAAATTATGGCCGTATTGTGATGACGACCTCATCAAGTGGTATGTACGGTAATTTTGGGCAATCAAATTACGGCGCTGCAAAAATGGCGGTACTAGGATTTATGAATACGTTAGTGCTAGAAGGTGCAAAGAACAATATTCGCGTGAATGCCTTAGCGCCAACTGCTGGCACAAGAATGACAGAAGACTTAATGCCTCCAGAAATTGTGCAAGCCTTTGCTCCTGAAGCAGTAACAGCGGGTATGTTAACCCTGTGTGACGAAGAAGCGCCAAATCGCTTTATTTTATGTGCAGGGGCAGGTGGCTACTCAAGTGCTGGTATGTTTGAAACCGAAGGATGTTTTATTCCAGAGCATAAACAAAGCCCTGAAACTGTACTTGAGCACTGGTCTGAATTAACCGACCAAACAGGGCAAGCAGCGTTAATATCAGGTGATAAACAAGGTGAAAAGTTTGTGTTAAAAGCGATGGCGTTTATGAAGTCACAACAAAAATAGTCATACAGCACTTTGTTCATTAAACATTTAAAAGCGTAGGTAGTAATTAATAAGTAACTAATAACTAAGTCATTGAGCTAAGTCATTGAACTAATTCATAGAAGTAATGGGGAGTCATCATGAGAGAAGCAGTAATAGTATCAGTAGCGCGTACGCCAATAGGTAAAGCATATCGCGGCGCATTTAATGATTTATCAGCACCAACATTGGCAGCGGTTGCGGTAAAAGCAGCAGTAGAGCGTTCGGGCATTGATGCTAACGAAATTGAAGACTGTATTTTTGGTGCAGCATTAACGCAAGGTAATCAAGGCATGAACTTTGGTCGTCAAGTTGCTATGGCTGCCGAGTTACCAGTATCAGTTGCTGGTATGACGATTGATCGTCAATGTTCATCAGGTTTAATGTCGATAGCAACGGCAGCAAATCATATTGTTTGTGATGGTGCTCAGGTTGTTGTTGCTGGTGGGTGTGACTCTATTAGTTTAGTACAAAATGATAAAATGAATATGCACCGTGCGGTTGACCCAAGTGTAAAAGCTTATCGTCCAGCGATATATATGCCAATGCTAGATACCGCAGAAGTTGTCGCTGAACGTTACAATATTTCAAGATCAGCACAAGACGCTTATGCCCTTAAATCTCAGCAACGTACAGCAGCAGCTCAAGCTGAAAACAAATTTGACGATGAAATTGTCCCTGTAACTGCAACCAAGTTAGTGATGGATAAAGCAACAGGTGATATCAGCAAAGAAGAAGTTACGCTAACTAAAGATGAAGGTAACCGTCCGTCGACTAACCTCGAAGGCTTATCAACATTAAAAACCGTAAAAGAAAACGGTACCATTACCGGCGGTAATGCGTCTCAGCTTTCTGACGGCGCAGCTGCGGTTGTGGTGATGGAACGCGGATTAGCCGAGCAACGTGGTTTAAAACCATTAGGTGCGTATCGAGGTATGGCTGTTGCCGGTTGTGAACCCGATGAAATGGGTATAGGTCCTATTTATGCTATACCTAAATTATTAGCACGTAATAATTTAACGATGGATGACATCGGTTTGTGGGAAATTAATGAAGCTTTTGCTGTGCAAGTTTTATATTGTGCAGAAAAATTGGGCATTCCAGAAGATCGTTTGAATGTAAATGGTGGTGCGATTTCAATAGGGCACCCTTATGGCATGAGTGGTACACGTATGGTTATGCACGCATTAATTGAAGGCAAACGACGCGGTGTAAAGTATGTTGTCATTAGTATGTGTATTGGTGGTGGTCAAGGGGCAGCAGGCTTGTTCGAAGTACTATAATCGTAGGGTTAGTAAATAAATATCAGTAATCATGTATTAGTAAATAAGTTTTCATAAATAAGAGTGCTATGAACAATAATAACAATGGCACTAAAATTAGTGATTGGGGAGAGAAAATAATGGAAAAGATTTGGCTTGAGAAGAGTTATCCGGCAAATGTTGAATTTGAGATAAACCCAGATAAATATAGCTCTTTAGCGGAGTTGTTTTTTAAATACACTAAATTATATAAGGATAATGTAGCGTTCATTAATATGGATACTAGCATTACTTATCAAGAGCTTGAGCAGCAAGCTACCGACTTCGCTGCCTATTTACAATGCGATTTAGGATTAGTGAAAGGTGATAAGTTCGCCATTATGATCCCTAATATTTTGCAATACCCTATTGCACTCTTTGGTGCTCTGATTGCTGGGTTAACGGTCGTAAACGTGAATCCACTCTACACACCGCGTGAATTACAACATCAATTAAAGGATTCTGGTGCCAAATCTATCCTAATCCTTGAAAATTTTGCCAATGTATTGGAAAGCGTTATTGATAACACTGATGTTGAGAAAGTCATAATTACTGGTGTTGGTGACCGATTAAGTAAAGTGAAAGGGGCAATTGTTAATTTCGTCTTAAAATACGTTAAAAAACAAGTACCAGCATATAACTTACCAAATGCAGTTAGGTTTAATCAAGCCATGGCAAAAGGTGCGAAGCTTAACTTTACCTCAGTGCCTGTTAATGGTGAAGATTTAGCTTTTCTACAATATACCGGTGGTACAACAGGACCTTCAAAAGGCGCAATGTTAACTCACCGTAATTTAATTGCAAATATTGAACAATCTAATGCATCGACTAAAAATGTTTACGAAATAGGTAAAGAAATAATGGTCACGGCTTTACCTTTGTATCATATCTTTGCATTAACCTCTAATTGCTTGTCTTTTATGCCTTTTGGGGGCGCAAATCTATTAATTACCAACCCAAGAGATTTAGATGGTTTTGTTAAAGAATTAGCTAAATATCCTTTCACTGCTATTACAGGGGTTAACACTTTATTTAATGGTTTATTGCATACGCCAGGCTTTGAGCAACTTGACTTTAGTCATTTAAAACTAGGTTTTGCTGGTGGTATGGCGGTACAGCGTCCAGTGGCCGAATTCTGGGAAAAAGTAACAGGAACACGTTTATTAGAAGGGTACGGCCTAACGGAATGTGCCCCATTAGTGACGATGAGCCCTTATAACCAAGAAAGCTACAATGGCTCTATTGGTGTACCAGCACCGTCAACCGATATACGTTTAATTGGTGATGACGGTAAAGAAGTTGCGTTAGGTGAGCCCGGTGAAATGTGGGTGAAAGGACCACAAGTAATGAAAGGTTATTATAACCGTCAAGATGCAACTGATGAAGTATTGCAAGACGGTTGGCTAGCAACGGGTGATATTGCCACCGTTGATGAAAACGGTTTTTTCAATATTGTTGACCGCAAAAAAGACATGATCATTGTTTCAGGGTTTAATGTTTTCCCAAATGAAATTGAAGAAGTGCTTGTTATGCATGAAGGGATCCTAGAAGCAGCTGCCATTGGTGTTAAAAACGAGGTTACTGGTGAAGCCGTAAAAGTATTTATTGTTAAGAAGGATCCTAACTTATCAGAAAAAGATATTTTCGATTTGTGTCATGAAATGCTGACTAACTATAAACGTCCTAAATTTATTGAATTTATGGATGACTTACCGAAAACAAATGTCGGAAAAGTCTTAAGAAAAGAATTACGAGAATAAGTCACAAGTAATAGCACTTTCATTAAGTTTATTAACATGACTATTTGCCAATATAGGCTTAATAGAAAGTAACAACAGCGTTATCTGATGTGTTGATTCATTAGATAACGCTGTATCACATTGCTGTACCTCAACGCCGCACATCAGGGCAGCACCAAAAAAGAGAAACATCATGACTACTTATACCGCAATTAATTTAATCGCTCGTCCAACTGGAGGGCCAATAGGTCCAGAATTATTTGACGTTGTACAACTTGATATGCCAACGGTGGGTAACGGGCAATTTTTAGTAAAACAAAATCACATGTCGTTAGACCCTGCAATGTTTGGTTGGATGAGCCCAGATACTGAAAGCTATATTCCACCCGTGGCATTAGGTGATGTTATGCGCAGCTCTGGTATTGGTGAAATAGTAGAAAGTAATCATCCTGATTTTAACGTAGGTGATCGTGTTATGGGCATGATGGGTTGGAAAGAATACCATTTAAGTGACGGCACAGGATTAAATAAAGTGTCTGCGCCACTCCCAGACGAAGCTATTTTATCTGTTTTTGCCTTACCTGGTTTAACGGCTACACAAGGTTTATATAGTATTGGTAAGCCGCAAAAAGGTGAAACCTTAGTCGTGTCTGGTGCCGCAGGCTCAGTTGGCTCTATTGTGGGGCAGCTAGCTAAAGCGGACGGTTTAACGGTTATAGGTGTCGTTGGTAGTGATGAGAAAGCCGATTGGGTTATTAACGAATTAGGTTTTGATGGCGCGGTTAACTACAAATCAGCAAACTTGCCTGAAGAGTTAGCCAAACTAACGCCACGTGGTGTTGATGTTTACTTTGAGAATACTGGTGGGCCAATACAACATCACGTATTTGATCGCATGAACGCCCATGGCCGAATTGCTGTTTGTGGCTTGATTGCGGATTATCCAAAGCAAACACCAGATTTAGGTCCAAACTGGATACCTATCATTAAAAAGCGTTTAACGGTTCAAGGTTTTACCATGCCAGATCATTTCGGTGAGATTCCAGCGTTATTAGAAAAACTTACACCGTATGTCATGGCAGGGAAAATCAAACATCGTGCGCATGTTCTTGATGGTTTACCGTCAGCAATGACAGGGTTGAACTTATTTTTTACTGGCAAAAACAAAGGTAAGTTGATTGTTAAAATTTAAGTAAACTCATTTTGACTTATTTTAACTTAAATGGATTTAACTTAACTGAATTTAACTTAACTTAACTTAACTTAGCTTAATCACATAACACCAATAATTATAAAAAATAAGGACTCATATGGACTTTTTAAGAACTGACGATAGTTGCTTTTCAACGTTAGAAGGTTATAAATTTTCACCCCATTATTTATCAGTTGATGATACTGAAGGTGGGCAACTTAGAGTCCATTATGTTGATGAAGGCCCTAAAGATGCCCAGCCAATATTGTTATTACACGGTGAGCCATCATGGAGCTATTTATACCGTAAAATGATACCACCACTGGTTGGGGCAGGTTATCGCGTTATTGCACCTGACTTGGTTGGTTTTGGTCGCTCTGATAAACCAACAAAACGCACTGATTATACCTATCAACGTCATGTTGACTGGATGCACAGTGTGCTTAATCAGTTGGAATTAACAACTATTACGTTATTTTGTCAAGATTGGGGTGGGTTAATCGGTTTACGTTTAGTCGCAGAGCAAAGTGATCGATTTGCCCGAGTTGTTGCAGCAAATACTATGCTACCTACAGGAGAACATTCTCCGGGCGAAGCTTTTATGAAGTGGCAAAAAAACTCGCAAGAAATGCCAGTATTTCCAGCTGCTAGTGTTATTAATGGCGGTACAAATTCAGATTTAACGCCGGAAATCCTCGCTGGCTACAATGCTCCTTACCCGGAAGAAAGTTATAAAGAAGGTGCTCGTCAGTTTCCATTATTGGTGCCAACTAGCCTTGATGATCCCGCATCAAAAAGTAATATTGCTGCTTGGCAGGTGTTAACTCAGTGGAATAAGCCATTTTTAACAGCATTTAGTGATAACGATCCTATTACTTGCGGTGCAGATAAAATATTACAAAAACTTATTCCTGGTACCAAAGGGCAGGCGCATACAACCATTGAAAATGGCGGGCATTTCTTACAAGAAGATCAAGGTGAGAAAATAGCGCAAGTTATTATTGATTTTATCAAAGCCAATAACTAAGCTTTTAATACCAATCTCACTAACGATGAGATCATTTCTACTTGTTAAAATAAAAAAGAGGACTTAAACAGTCCTCTTTTTTTTCGTACAGTTGCTTGTACTACAGCTTTAATACAATGGTTGAATCAAGTACGATAGCTGCATCTAAAGCCGCTAACATACCTTTTCTTTCTTTTAATTTAGTACCATGATGTGCTGTCATATTTAACGTTAGCATTTGTTTAGCGATACGCTTCGCCGTTACCATTAACTGCTCCGGCTCTACTACCGTATCTAAAAAACCTGCGGGAATTGCTGCTTCTGGTGAAAACAATTCTGCGTTAATGACTGAACGTGTTAAATAATTAATTGGAATGCGATTACGCGCGACTTCTATACCCGCTTGATGCATCGTCATACCAATGGCAACTTCATTTAAGCCTATTTTAAATGCGCCTAAACTGCCAACACGGTGATCGCAACTCAATAACAAAAAGGCACCTTTCGCTATTGCATGACCAGTACATGCGCCGATAATAGGGAATGGAAATGACAACATCCGACGTGATAATGTTGAACCCGCAGTAACTAATGCTACCGCTGACTCTGAACTTTCTTTCATAGTTTTCAAGTCAAAACCACCTGAGAATATTCCCGGTTGGCCAGTTAAAATAACGACAGCACCTGCCGATTCTGCTTGATCTAAAGCATCATTTATTTCCACAATCACCTGAGGAGAAATAGCGTTAACCTTGCCATTTTTTAAGGTAATTGTTGCAATTTGTTCAGTAATATCTAAATCGATTAATTCCACGGTATTTCCTCGTGCTAAATAATTATAATCTAACCAAAACTTGCTGCTTTTTGATAGGCAGGTCTTTGCTTCATATTTACAAGATAAGCTTTGATATGTGTTCTGTTTTCTAACAAGCCAAGGTTATCAGCGATGTCTAACATAATTGTCATCATAATATCTGCTGCGCTAAAAGCACCGTCAGCAAAATAAGTACGTTGGCTTAACGTATCGTCAATATATGAAAAGTCTAGCTGTAGTTCTTTCGCAATATAACCATCAAGCGGTTTGTTACCCTCACGGGTTTCCATCGACATTAATAAGCTACTGATTATTGGTAAACTTAATGACCCTTCAGCAAAATGAAGCCATTCTAGATATTGATAGTATTGAGCGCTATCAATCTTAGGTCTTAAAGTATCATTGCTTGCTTGGTTAAGAATATAGCCCATTATTGCGCCGGATTCACATAAGGTAACATCGTTATCAACAATAATAGGAGCCTTAGCTAATGGGTGAATTTTCTTCAAACTTTCAGGCGCTAAACCTGTTTGCGAGTCTCGTTCGTGATTAACTATGTTATAGGGCATATTCAGTTCTTCTAGTAACCAAATAACGCGAGTTGAACGTGACTTATTTAAATGGTGAATCGTTATCATAATAAGGTAATGCCTTAAATTTTTTGTACAGCTTCAACACTAGAGTTTAAGCTGTAAATGGAGTAATAGAATAACAGTATAACTTAAAAAAACTGCTTATAACTTACCGTAACAACAAGAAATTAAAGTTACGCAAGCTCATCAATAACATTGCTTTGCTTTTTAACTTTTTGTTGTTGTTTTAGTGCTAGCTCTACGTTAACTTTCGAGCGAAAAAATCGCACTAGCATTCCTGCAGTAAACAGCATAATTAAAGTGTATATTGCTGGCGTAAATGACATTTGATAATTCGCTAATAAAGTGAGTGCCATAAACATTGATAAAGTACTGTTTTGCAGGCCAACTTCAATTGTAATAGAAGTGGTTTGTGCCGCATTCAAACCAAACCAACGACTCGAATAATAGCCTAATGCCATGGTAGAAATATTAAGAATAAGTGACACAGGGCCAGTTGCAATAATGGCAGACACAATAATGTCTTGCTGAATATAGGTTAAAAACATGACTAATAGGGTTAAAAATAATACGCCAAATCTTGCTACATGTATTTGTGAGCTATCGGCAAATTTAGGGGCAAACGCTTTAATTAACATACCAATAATAATAGGTACTATCGTTAACTTCATTAAACTTATCATGGTTGCCATCATAGGTAATTGAAATTCATTGCCTTGCCCCATAAAATGCTGCAAAGATAAATTTAACACAACCGGAATAGTGAAAACGGTTATCAAACTAGCTACCGCTGTCATGGTAACTGACAGGGCAACATCGCCTTTCGCCAAATGGGTAAACATGTTTGAGGTGGTTCCGCCTGGACATAGCACGAGTAGCATTAAACCAACGGCATATTCAGGCTCTAGTGGCATAATATTAGCTAATCCAAAACCAATCAGAGGTAAAAGTATTAGCTGATTGAGTAAACCTACGGACACTGCTTTTGGGTATTTTAATACGCGCTTAAAGTCGTTAGGAACAAGCGATAATCCCATCCCCATCATAATGAGAAATATGCAAATAGGAACGACTTTCGTATTGACCATTGTTATTAACTCTGTGCCTTCCATATTCATATCTCCAATTATTAAATAGTTTATGTCTTGTGGGGTTAGTTAACTCATAAAGAGATTATTTGCCCCGTATTAGCATTTGACGTTCCTGATAACACGCGTTGATAAATAGTGTTGATTTTTTCACTGTCTGTTGTGTGCTCTATCGTGATGGTGCTTTGGCAAAATTGAATATAATTGAGTAATGACAAGCCGATTTTTTGCATTACTGTATTAGTACCCCAGTCATCTATCCGCTTTTTAAGTTGTGTCGGGGCAAAAAAGAAGGTTGGCGTAACGCCAGGTAAGGTTGATATTTTACTTAGTTCATCTGGTAATGAATCATCATGATGGGTTACGCCTATACGGCATGAATAACGTAATTGATCGCCAAAATGATAATGAATTTTTGACAAAATACTTTGGCTACCAGCCATATCAACCACAACTGATAATTGCTTAGCGTCTAAGGTGGCAATTTCGTCATAGCTAATGACTTCATCATAGCAACCTAAAGAGGCGACAAAATCACGATGAGTTGCAGAAGTAATACCAATACTCGGGATTGTTCCTCGCTGTTTAATCGCAAAGGCAAGGGCTATGCTGGTTTTACTTGATGCACTGGTAATTAAGTATTGCGAAGCACCAAAATACTGATTGTCATCGATAAAATCATCAACCAGCCAGGAGGTAGTAAATAAACCACGAACAAGTATGTCGAAATCTTCATTTTCTACTGAATAAAAAGGGTTAGCACTTACAAGTTCAAATACTGAATATAAAGGAGCAAGTCCTTTTCTATAGGGGCTTACATCTGAAAAACCATTTTTATTAACGTTACCTGCTATAATTTTTACGTGGCTTGCCATCGGCATGAAGCCCCAAACGCGTTGGCCTACGCTAATGTGCTCATTATTTGATGCAACAACGTTAGCAAATCCCATCACTGGTAATCGACCCCATTGTTTTTCACTTGTTTGCTCTGTAGGAAAAAATCGCCAATAACCTAAACTATCACCCGCTACTCCATAACTGATGTTATTGGCGGTAAGGGCAAATTTATCGACTTTAAGCACAACTTCATTTTCGCCCAGTGGCATTGTTATTGTTGATGTTGTTAAGCGTGTTGTTTGTAAATTGGCTTTTTCAACCTCAAATGTTTGAACGTTAATATCCTGCATTTTAGTACCTTGCATTTTAATTTCCTTAACTTGTCATATTTGTCCATTTACTATGCTTGTCACCTTGGTAAGTTTTAGCTAGCAACAAGGGGATGTTTACGGCAATATTACTCGTTAATAAAGTGGGCAATTGCGCTGTTAATCTCGGTTGATTTTTCATGCGTAAGCCAGTGCGTAGCATCACAAAAACGTTCAATACGGCAATCGGGTACGTATTCTTCAATACCACTAAGGTTCTCATTGACAAAAGCTTGATCATTTTCCCCCCAGAGAATAAGTGTTGGCAGATTGATTCTTATTTTTGGAATTCTCATTTTGCTTAGATCAGAGACTTGTACGGGATTATCCTTACTTTCTTTTTCATGGTGCGAATTAGGATTAGCAGCAAGTTGTGGCATCGCACGATAATATTGCAGCATACCGTTAATGGCATCAGGTTGTTGCCATGCTTGCTGGTAATTGTTAATTTCTTCGTCGGTAAAAATAGCTGGAGTTGACGCTACTAATATCTTTTCACGTAAGAATTTATAATTATTATCAGCTAATAAATGTTCAGCTCCCGCGCTGATCAATTGATGAATGTAGGCACTTTTTTCTCGTTGAATTGGATTATTGATCATTTCACGGGTAAAAGTACTTGGATGAGCAGCATTTAAAATAATCAGTTTTTCAATATATTGGGGGTAGAAAGCAGCTAATGGCCAAGCTATTGCGCCGCCCCAATCATGAGCGATTAAGTAGACTTTTTTACTTGGGCTGACAGCACGAATAAACTTGGTAAAAAATTCAATTAAATTAGGTATTTCGTAAAACGAAACATCTTCAGGTTTACCGCTCATGTTATAGCCCGGTAAATCAGGCGCAATAACATGATAATCAGTACAAAAGTAATCGAGTTGAGCTTGCCACGTTTGCCAATATTCAGGAAAGCCATGTAAAAATAGTAAAGTAGAGCCTTCTAAAGCTTTATTTTTAGTAGGACCCGCTGACACGTAATGAATGTTAACGTCATCAATAAGTACGAAGTTACTTTGAAGTTTCATGGTGATTAATTAAAAAAAGAAACAGCGTTATTAAGTGATTCACGTTCGGTACGTGTGTTATTGACCGCAGCACTTTCGTCGGCGTAACCAAACGACATGCCGAACAAAATACCGCGTTGTTCAGGTAACTGTAGGACTTTTTTAACCGGATCTGGAAATTGTCCTAAGGCACCTTGCATACAACATGAAATTCCATGTTCTTCCAGTAGTAAGGCTAGTGTTTGTGCATAAATACCAAGGTCGACCGCGCCCATAATGTCTAAATATTTGTCCATAGTAAAAAAGGCAGCATGAGGTGCATCAAAAAATTGCCAGTTGCGTAACATCGACATTTGTCGTCCTGTTTTATCTTCACGACTAACACCTATTGAACTGTATAGCGCATTAGCAGAGCCAAACTGACGTTCGCGATGAATCCCTTCATATTTAGCTACCCAATTAAAATCAGGGTTAGGTGCAATACCTTTCATCACTGCAGCAACTAAATCAGCTTTTAATTGCTCTTTTGTATTGCCAGAAACAACGCAGGTCTGCCAAGGCTGTACATTGCAATTTGAAGGTGCTTGTTGGGCTTGGCTAAAGATTGATTCTAATAAATCTTGTGGTACAGGTTTGTCTAAATAAGCGCGAACAGAATAGCGTTTTTCTAATAGAGCATTCAATAACATAAGAAAACCTTAATAATGTGTAAATTAATAACTGTTACTTTTATATGTTAAAAATAGCATTAACAGTAACTTAAAGATAAATGTATGTAATTTAGTATCACTCATGCTAAAGCCGATATTTTTATAATGCCAATGAATAATTATCATTGTGATGTATTCATAAAACATATAGTTATCAAAATAAGCGGGATGAAAAAATAAATATCCCTTGTAGTAACGGAATAACAAGGAAGTTACCGAGAATTAGTCAAAATAATAGCGATGCTTAATTTTCTTGAGTATACGAATAATTAATAGTTTCTTATAAGTAATATTCATTTGTTTTATATACCTTGGGTAATTAGCATGACTAGTAGAGTAAAGGTAATAGCGAATGTTCAGTAATCACCTTGCTACCTAAACGTACTGGCGAATTGATATAGCTGCTCCTACTGTTACTGAGTATTTAAATCGGTATTGATAAAAAAACTGATTAAATTTTTTGATTAAAAAAATAATACGGAGAGAGAAAAATGCCTGAGTATAAAGCGCCAATTAGAGATATAAAGTTTGTTATGAATGAGTTGTTAGATTGTGATACACACTACCAGCAACTCGGTTACACTGATGCCACAGAAGATATGATAGATGCTATTCTAACTGAAGCGGCTAAATTTACTGAACAGGTTATTGCTCCGATAAACCAAATTGGTGATCAACAAGGCTGTACTTGGAAAGAGGGTGTAGTAACAACACCTGATGGTTTTAAAGATGCTTATAAACAATATGTTGACGGCGGTTGGCCGACATTATCACAAAGTGTAGAGTTTGGTGGGCAAGGGTTGCCACATTCACTTAATAGTGCCATTAGCGAAATGATGTCTTCTGCTAATCATAGTTTTGCGATGTATCCCGGTTTAAGTCATGGTGCACTTGCAACCATTGAAGCGCACGGTACTGAGACACAAAAACAACAGTTTATGCCTAAGCTTGTTGAAGGCAGCTGGACCGGCACAATGTGTTTAACCGAGCCTCATTGTGGCACTGACTTAGGTATGCTTCGCACAAAAGCCGAATTAAATGACGACGGCAGTTATTCATTAACGGGCACAAAAATATTTATTTCAGCAGGTGAACATGACTTGTCTGACAATATTGTACATATTGTTATTGCACGTATTCCAGGCTCGCCTGAAGGCAGTAAAGGTATCTCTCTTTTTATCGTACCAAAATTCAATGTGAACGACGACGGTACCATTGCCGATAGAAACGGCGTAAATTGTGGTTCGATTGAACATAAAATGGGTATCAACGCCAATGCTACATGTGTTATTAATTTCGATGGTGCCAAAGGTTATCTTATTGGTGAAGTAAATCGTGGTTTGAACTGTATGTTTACCTTTATGAATGCTGCACGTTTAGGTGTTTCACTTGAAGGCACGGCAGCTACTGAAGCGTCTTTTCAAGGTGCATTAGCGTATGCAAAAGACCGCTTACAAATGCGATCTATTAGTGGCGTTAAAAACCCTAATGGTCCTGCTGATCCCATTATTGTTCACCCTGATGTTCGTCGTATGCTGTTAACCCAGAAGTCTATTGCTGAAGGTGGTAGAGCACTAGTTGGGTATTTATCACAATTAGTTGATATAACGCATGCAGGAAAGGATAAAGCTAAAATAGCTGAAGCAGATACAACGCTTGCTTTATTAACACCTATAGCAAAAGCGCTATTAAGTGAATTAGGGTTTGAATGTACAAGTCACGGCGTACAAATTTTTGGTGGCCATGGCTTTATAAAAGAGTGGGGCATGGAACAACTAATGCGCGATACTAAAATTAGTTGTTTATATGAAGGTACTACCGGTATTCAAGCCTTAGACTTACTTGCACGTAAAGTATTAGGCAGTAAAGGTGCGATTCTAGAACCATTTATGGTTGATATTGGCGCATTTTGTCAGGCAAATGCTGGTAATCCTGCAATGGCGCAACATATACAAGCATTAGGTGCTTACTGTAAACAATGGCAAGAAATTACGACAGACGTGGGTAAAAAAGCAATGAGCAATGCTGATGAAATTGGTGGCGCATCGGTAGATTACTTAATGTTTGCTGGTTATGTAACCTTAGCTTATTTTTGGGCGAAAATGGCAGCAGTAGCTCACAGTAAATTAGAAAGTGCTGGTGAAGATAAAGCTTTTTATGAAACAAAACTTCAAACCGCAGATTTTTACTTTAAACGTATATTGCCGCGCGCTCAAGGACACGCAGCTTGTATTGAAGGTGGTGTTGACTCAATGATGGCAATACCAAGTGAAAACTTCGCCTTTTAATTATTATTAACGCAACGTTAGCGTCAGTAATATTTTAATGGTTAAATTTCATAAGCACAGCAATATAAAATAGTAATACAAAGTAGTAACTAATGTTGGCTCATAGCGTTGGTAACTACTTTTGTTTTTTATAAACAATGTAATTTAGTTTAATTAGCCTGAACTCAGGCTAATTATTGCCAATAAAAAGCCAATAGTGAAAAATAACAACCTAATAATAAAGCCAGAATATTAATGAAACTAATAAAAGGGGGCATAAGCGAAAATATAAACATAAATAAAAATGCCTGAAATATGAACAAAGTACATAAGAACCATTAGTTTCTGATGATTAATTCAGCACTTAATCAAAATAAAGTAAAAAAATGCAAAATAAGCGAAATTAGCACTTTACAAGAGCGTAACGAAACTTTAATATTCGCCTCGTTCTGAAGCAGCAATGCTTTTTAACTTCAGGTGAGATGGCTGAGTGGTCGAAAGCACCGGTCTTGAAAACCGGCAAGGGTTTGTAGCCCTTCTAGAGTTCAAATCTCTATCTCACCGCCACATTCTAAGAAACCGCTATATTAATTTATAGCGGTTTTTTTTCGTCTGGAGATTGTTAAATATAAACCCGAGGTTTGTAGCGCTGCATCTTCGAGTAGAGTTCAAATCGCTATTTTTACTGCCACATTTAGAGAAACCCGTTAATCGAAAGATTAACGGGTTTTTTGCTTTTAGGAATATAGGAAATAAGGTTTGTAGCGTTACACCTTCGAGTAGAGTTCAAATCGCTATTTTCACCGCCACATTCTAAGAAACCGCTATATTAATTTATAGCGGTTTTTTTTCGTCTGGAGATTGTTAAATACAACTCCGTGGTTTGTAGCGTTACATCTTCGAGTAGAGTTCAAATCGCTATTTTCACCGCCACATTTAGAGAAACCCGTTAATCGAGAGATTAACGGGTTTTTTGCTTTTAGTAATATAGGAAATAAGGTTTGTAGCGTTACACCTTCGAGTAGAGTTCAAATTTTTATCTCACCGCCACATTCTAAGAAACCGCAACTTTAACGAGTTGCGGTTTTTTTTCGTCTAAAGTTTGCTAAATACAACTCCGTGGTTTGTAGCGCTGCATCTTCGAGTAGAGTTCAAGTTTTTTCTGTTTGTTATCTGTAACGTTTAACTCGAATTACATCTTGAAGCGACAGTAAAAAAGGAGATTTGATAATTATAAAAACATCCCAGCTAGCTGTGTATTTATACAGTTATAATGTGTTTTCAACAAAAACGCAGTTTTTTTGTGTAGAAAGTGAGCACTAATATGCTCACTTTTTACATAGGTGAATTTCTAATTTATTGATTTATGGTATTTAAATTTTTAAGCACTGCGTCATACTCAGCACAAAATAGCTGAGTATGACGCAGTGCTTAGTTTCTACAAACTTAATGTTTAAAATAAAATCACCTATTTTACTATAAAGCTTTGACAGGTAATGATTTAATTATTATTGTTTTGTTATTCTTTTATTTCATAATCCGTTACTATCGTGAATTATGGATAATATACTGTTATATCTTACAAGGAGTATGTAATGAATGATTTCAATTTCAACAATTGTAGGAATTTTTTGGAAAGAGTTATTGAAGCCAACCCTGAAAATTCCGAATTAGTTAAGGCTTATGTAACACTTATTGAGAAAAAAACAGAAGCCGACATTCAGTTTTTAAAAGGCGATGAAGCTGTTCGCAAAGAGTGGGAAAAGAATTTGACTGAACGAATGAAAGATCAAACAGAAGTTCAGAAAAAATCTATTGAAAAAGGAAGCCCACTAATTCAACCAAGCTTCGTTCAACCTCAGATATAACAAGGCGCTCAAGAACGGACAAAAAACAGTTGGCTTTTGCTCGTTCCTCGCTATTTTAGCCAACAATTTTTTGCCGCTTAGCGTGGCGTTAGGTTAATAAAGGGATTTATGCTCACTACCGAGTTCGAAGATAAAATCATAGAGCTTTTAGAAGAGAGGCCCGCACCAGCAAAGCACTCTGCAAGAGCTGCCATTAATCATATAGAAATGGCTTTTAAAATAGAAAATATTGATCCTGAGATGGCTGTATTTAGAGCTATTTGCGCTGAAGAAGAAGCTGCAACAGCGATAATTAAATCACTAAAAAGGCTAAAATATCCTGGATCAAAGTCACTAAATTTTAGGAGCCATGTTCATAAATCTGCGATTTACCCATTTGTGTGCGCTATTACTCGAAATCTTGCTCAGCTAAAAGAGGTTATTAAAGACCCTAAAATAGTGTTAAATGAGGAACTATCACCTAACGGTGAAACGCTTGTAAGAATAAGGTATACACAATTCTTTCAAGACTCATTTAATAACATTGAAGAAAAATGGGCATACCCATATCCTCCCCTTAACTTTTCTTTTAAGTACAACGGAGGAGAATATGACTTTGCTAATGAGCTAAATCAAATAGCAAATGAATCTGAATTTGATGAGATTCTTAAATATGTTAAAAAACAGGCTAATAAAAGAAACGAAATAATATATGCTCATACAAATGGAATACCTACCGTTGAGAGTATGGGGGATTTCCTAAAACACAAAAAAAGTGTTGTATTTATTCTTGTTATTATTTATTTAATAATCGACCCATATAAAGAGCATCAATTATTTGTTAATCATTCCATAAAGGCATTACTATCAATGTTAAATTTGATGCCTGATGATGTATTAACCTAACAAGAAATTAAACAAGGACAAAAAACAGTTGGCTTTTTGTTCACTCCGTTCACTTATTTTAGCCAACTACTTTTTGCCTGTTAATTAGGCGTTATGAATGGTGCTGGAATGGAATTTGATAGCTGTAAAGATATAGTAGCCACAATATTCGAATATCAACCTTGGCTTATAGCTCTTGCTGGGGCTCTATTCACACTGCTGTCTGTGTATATCGGACATTGGCTTACTATACGAACGCATAGTAAACGTGCTGATGCCTTAGAACGTGGACTGGATAATGAGGTGCACCTGATAAAGAATTACTTTCAAGGTTGGCTAAAGCAGCTAGTTGATGAGTTCGAGAATCCTTTACGCCCCTCGTATTCGGGTTTTAGCCAAGTTGATATGAGCTGTATTGACTCACTTGTAGTTGAACTAATTGCCGTGAACAGGATTCTTACAAAAGATCAACGAGGCTTGATTTTGAATCTTAAAACTAAAATTAGTGGAATTCCAAAAAAAGATCACCAAAGAGACGAGGCAACAACTTGGTATGAACAGAAAGGGTCTGCTAATGTTCCTACTCCTTGTACGGCTCGTCTAATCATCGATGCTGTTGAGGTTATTAGTTACCTCAACAGCATCGATTCAGGAAAGAAGTTTTCCTTAGAAAATGACGTTCAGTGGGAAGATCATGCAATGCTAGCATTTTCCAAAGCTGGTATTGAATATAAGCAGGAAGTTTGGGAGCGAGTTATGGTTCATGGACCAGAGAATTCATAACAAAGCCAGTCACGGCGACAGCTTTTCAGTTGCGGCTTCGCCTCCACTACATAGCAGCACGTGCTGGCGGCGTTATATTTGCCTTCACATCGGCATTTAAAAAAATGAGATTATCTATTAAATAACAATTAACAAGGACCAATTAACAAGGACAGTCGCTCAAATTTTTTAATACGCAGTTCGCTAACACTACTTATTATAATAACAAACCTTGCAACTTATCTAAGTAATCAATGTTGCCATCGGCGAGTTCTTGATAATGAGCAAGAATGTATAGCAACTTGGGATTGGATTTGTCTTTGTGAAAATCAATATTTCTTTGCATATTTTCAAGCAACTTTTCTAATGTGGCTGCAATATAAGTATCTCTGTTACCGTTTTTTGAAAGGCCAGCATTAGAAATTAAACTAGACAGCCACTTTAATTGTGCAAGCTAAACTGTGCCATAAAATCTACTTTTTAGGTTAAAAAATTTACCTTTCCTTATCTATTTCTTTTATTTAATTCATTAGAGTGATTTATTAAGTTAAGCTGAAGTTGATTATGTTATGAATGAAACCATCAGATTTACGGTCTTATGAGTCATTGGGCATTAGTTATTAGGCATCAGTCTTTAGGTATGAGTGCTTAATTGTTATTTAAATTGTTTTAGTATGATATTAAGGAATTAAATTGAACGGTCGACTTATTTTATCTGGTGTTGTGTCTTTTGTTTTTTATTTTGGTTGGGCATATTGGGCTAATAGTGCAGATAATATTCCTCAGTCTGTTACGCTTCAAGCGGCTTTAGTTCAAGGTGGGTACAGTGGTTTTGTAACCTTATTTTTTACTTTTATCTTAGAGAAAGTTGTTAATAAGTACCGAGGAAGCTGCATTTCTTTAGCTTTTGTAACGCCCATTTTGTGTATGTTTCATTCTAAAACACCGCAAAATATTGCAATTCGACAAAGCTTTAATAATGCGATTACATTGTCAGCGTCGTATTTGGAAGATAAAAAATTAGCAGGGACTTTGTTTGCACCTATTTTTCCTATCGCGGTGCAATCCAGTTTGGTATTGTTAGTGAATATTATTAATCAAACACCTAATTTATTGTTAACGGTTGCACCAAGTATTCTTTTTACTACTTTATATGCGTATACCTACATTTTTGCGCTACTTAAAAAGTAGATAGAGATATAACCCGAAGAAGTTATTTATTTTTGTGTGAAAAGCTTATCTACAGTTGCAGAACAAGCTTATAAAAACATATCCATAAAATATTTAACTTCTGGCATATCTTGTTGTAGTAGAGAATTAACAGGAACAGTCGCTCAAACTTGAAAAACACAGACTTGGCAGCTAATGCTTTATAAATGGGTGCTCTTTTAATTTTGCTAATTTGTTAAAAGGCTGCTTTGTTGCTTAGAATTTTACCTAAGTGTATTGGCTTAGCTCCGCGTTGGTCTTCTATATAAGCCACTTCAGTGAGTATTTTATGTATATCTAAACTAATGAAAAGTATGTTATGTTTTGTCATGCTAACCTCTGTTTTATATTGTTGACATATATTATGGCTCTGGCTTGTAAAATTAACCCACGTTCAGAGGCTAGTATCTTGTGGGGAGTCATTGTGTCTATATGCCTATGGAAGAATTAACAGGGACAGTCGCTCAAACTTATATATCAGAATTAAAGCAACTTTTAGTCAATCGTTAACTAATAATCCATCACCAAGTGTTAATCTGACGGTATCCCCACAAATAAGTGTAAATACAAGCCAATCTAATTCAATAAGAATTAACAGGGACAGTCGCTCAAACTTGAAAAACACAGACTTGGCAGCTAATGCTTTATAAATGGGTGCTCTTTTAATTTTGCTAATTTGTTAAAAGGCTGCTTTGTTGCTTAGAATTTTACCTAAGTGTATTGGCTTAGCTCCGCGTTGGTCTTCTATATAAGCCACTTCAGTGAGTGTTTTATGTATATCTAAACTAATGAAAAGTATGTTATGTTTTGTCATGCTAACCTCTGTTGTATATTGTTGACATATATTATGGCTCTGGCTTGTAAAATTAACCCACGTTCAGAGGCTAGTATCTTGTGGGGAGTCATTGTGTCTATATGCCTATGGAGGCTCTACAAAATTATATGGAAATTCGCAATATTTCCTGGGAGCAAACAATCCCGCTTCGACAAAGTGTTCTTTGGCCAAACAAGCCTCCTGAATATTGCCATGTAGATGGTGATCATGACGCAATGCATTTTGGTGCCTTTGCTAATGACGAGCTTGTTTGTGTTGCTTCCGTATACATAAAATCAAATAAAGCTCGCCTACGTAAGTTTGCTACTAAAACTGATTGTCAAGGCCAAGGCATTGGCTCTCAAATGCTAAAATTTATTCTTCACTCTCTTAATAATACGGTTGTAAATTTTTTTTGGTGTGATGCTAGAGAATCAGCTTTAACTTTCTATCAGCGTTTCGGTATGCAGCCATACGGAGAACGTTTTTATAAAGCTGATGTTTCTTACTTTAAAATGAAAATTGCTTTATAGTACGTTTAAATTAATTAAATTAATGAGGACAGTCGCTCTAACTCCAGCTAAATGGATGAAGTGACTTTTACTTATAGGTAATTGTTTATTTGAATAAAAACCAGCTTTACGGCTGGTTTTTTAGGATTTAGTAAGCAGGTTATTTACCAAAAATAATATCGGTAATGCCCTCTGGTGAGAGTATTTCTATCCAGTAGCCGTCAGGGTCTTTTATAAATGCTAGGCCTTTCATTGAGCCATCATCCGGTTTTTTTACAAACTCTACATCGTATTTTGCAAAGCGTTCACTGGCTGCATAAACATCTGGCACGCTAATACCAATATGACCAAAGCCTTTAGGCTCTTGGTTGCCGCTGTGGTAGCCTTCAAAGCTATCGTCGTTTTCAGTTCCCCAGTTATGAGTAAGCTCAATTAGTGCAGGGCGACCAAATACCCATTTAGCTTTTGTTTTATCATCACCTTGCGGTTGCTCTGGTTCGTAGCCTAAAAAGTACAAAGTAAACTTCATGTCAGGAAAGTCATACTTACCTAATAACTTCATACCTAATACATTTTGATAAAATTCGAGCGACGGCTTTGGATCTTTAATACGCAACATGGTTTGTTGCATCACATAGCCTTTAGTGGCTTGTTCAATTTCCTCTGGAGATTCGTTATAGCTAGACATGGTGATCCTTTCTAAAGTTTATAAAGCGAAAGCATAGATATAATGCTTAAGTTATTATAATCAACCGAAGTTTTAATTTAAACTGCCTAAAAAGCATTGACGAATTAACTGACGAATCGAATTAACAGAGACAGTTGTTTAAATTTGAACAACACAGACT
>NZ_JAHKQD010000014.1 GCF_018860915.1 Colwellia sp. C2M11 | reverse complement strand
ATTCTACAGCCTCAACGCCCTGTTAACAGGCAATAAAATAGTTGGTTAAAATAAGCGACGCAGGAGCAAAAAACAACTGTTTTTTGTCCTTGTTTAACAGCTTGTTATGCTGACATTTCGGGGATCTCTATTAAGAAATCAGTAACTCCCACATCAAGTCCTTGTTGATTTAACAAAGTAGATAATTGACCTCGATGATGTGTTTGGTGATTAAATAAATGACTAAGTAACTCACCAAAATTACGAATACTGATAATACCTTTTGTATTGGAATATTCTAAGTTTTTAGTGAAGTCATTTGCATCAGCTTCACTCATAAGCCAATTAGATAATGATAAATCTACTTTTTCACGTGCTATTTTGAATGAGCTAAACTCTGGAAAAATCATATCGTTTAGTCCATTTGGTTTAGGTAGTTCAAGTATACTTTTTAGAGCTAGATAATTTTTTGAATGTGTAGAAAATCTTGATAGCCAAATGATATCACAAACTAATATATGATTAAGAGTTCCCATTATAGAGGTGAAATATGCTCCTAAATCTTCGTTAGTAATTTCTTCACTCAAATTATCTATAACATTAGAAAACTGAATGTTCATTCTGTGATTATAATCTGCCATCAAAATGAAATGACTCAATAGGTTCATTTATACTCCGAGCTAAGTCAGCATAACAGTATATTATCCATAATTCACGATAGTAACGGATTATGAAATAAAAGAATAACAAAACAATAATAATTAAATCATTACCTGTCAAAGCTTTATAGTAAAACAGGTGGTTTTATTTTAAACATTACGTTTGTAGAAACTAAGCACTGCGTCATACTCAGTTATTTTGTGCTGAGTATGATGCAGAGCTTAAAAAATTAAATACTAAAAATCAATAAATTAGAAGTTTACCTATGTAGAAAGTGAGCATATTAATGCTCACTTTCTACAAAAAATTGCGTTATTAAATCGGACTTGGTGTATTACGACAACAATAAAAGATAGGTGTCCTATTTTATTTGTTGAGTGACTTGTTATATTTTTTATACCATAATGTATTATATATAGGTACTTTATGAGATTTACATCATGGCTAAAAATACAAGCGTTACACTAGGCGATCATTTTGATCAGTTTATAAACCAACAACTTAGCACTGGTCGTTATGGCTCAGCAAGTGAAATTGTTAGAGCTGGATTAAGGGTCTTAGAAGATCAAGAAGCTAAGCTTTTAAATTTACGTAATATGTTAATCCAAGGCGAACAAAGCGGTATCGCTGAATACAGCTATGAAAGCTTATTGACTGAATTAGATAAAGATGACCATTAATGAATAAGTTTGTATTATCTTCAAAAGCCAAAACAGACTTAATTAAAATAGCTAAATATACCCAAATAACTTGGGGACTCTCTCAACGGAATGATTACCTAAAAGTATTAGATAGCACGTTCCATTTATTAGCTGGTGATCCCGAGCTGGGTATTAACTGTGATTACATAAGAGAAGGTTACAGTAAATACCCACAAGCTAGTCATGTTATCTATTACAAAGAGTATAAAAACAGTCAAATATTTATCGTAAGAATATTACATAAAAGTATGGATGTTAACTCCGCACTCTAGAAAAATACCAACGAGTTTGTAGAATAACTCGTTTATTATAAATTTCCCCATAAAATAGGGGTACTAAATGCATTACCTATATCGCGTTAACACTCTACAGCCTCAACACCCAATTAATGGGCTAAGTATGTTGGCTATAATGTGTGAGGAACGAACGCAGCCAACTTTACGTGTCCCGTTGAATTGCTTTTTATGTATTTATTTTTTAAACCATTTATCGATATCTTTAGGATTTGATTCTACAAACTTTCGAATAAATATTGCAACAATAAGATAAAAGATCACCATGATAATTGAGCCACCTAAAGTAATATTATCGAAAGCACCTTGAGAATAAATGTTTGCAGTAGCTCCAACGCAAAACATTATGAAAATACTCCAAAATACTACCTTTTGATTATGACTCATAATTCAAATCCTTTGAAAACCAACGTCTCAATCAGTCGACGCGTTAGCGGTCGGCTGTATTGACTTGTTAACTGAAAATTGATTCAAGATGAGCATGTAAGCAGCTATACCAAACCATCCCATTGTCGGAATGGCCCATAAGCGTTGCACTAAACCGTTAAATTCTTGCGGTATAAACCCTGCGTATATAAACCAAAACATTAAAACATGCAATACTGTTACCGCTACAGAAAAGCTTTCAAATAGGCGAGATTTAATAGTGTTTTTAAACTCCAGCGCAAAGCTCATTGGTACAATAATCATGAAAATAGATAAGTTGTACAACAGGTGAAGTGGCGTTTCCAGCGTCCAGATACCCGCACTTATCATACTGATGCCAAGTAAAGATGAGGACAGCGTAGCTGCAGAAAAGCGATTCTGTGAAATTTTATGTATACCAAAAGAAAATCCACACATCGACAAACCAATAATGATGTCAGCAGCGCGATGAGTATACGCAAAAATCGGAGCTTCCAACGCGACATGGCTAATACTTTTTGATAGAAAGTCGAAGTCAGGAATGATAACCCCCAAACCTATATTGATTATTGAAGCCATCCAAACAATATGTGCCTGATTGATCAACCAGTAATTTAAATTTCGCACTAAATATCCTTCTCAGTTAACAGTATATTATCCATAATTCACGATAGTAACGGATTATGAAATAAAAGAATAATAATTAAATCATTACCTGTCAAAGCTTTATAGTAAAATAGGTGGTTTTATTTTAAACATTAAGTTTGTAGAAACTAAGCACTGGGTCATACTCAGCTATTTTGTGCTTAGTATGACCCAGTGCTTAAAAAATTAAACACTAAAAATCAATGAATAGAAGTTTATCTATGTAGAAAGTGAGCATATTAATGCTCGTTTTCTACACAAAAAATTGCGCTATTCAATCGGATTTGGTGTATTACGGCAGCAATGATGCCTGCCAGATTTTCACTGGCTTTATGTTTTTGTGTTGGGTAAGGCTAGGTGCGTTAAGACAGTATCCTTTGTTTGTATTTTAGACTTGATATTTTATCACTATCAGAATAAAAATAAGTAAGGTACAATTTTCTTTATTCGATTATCTAAGCTAAAAATGCCATCCTCAACAGTTAAACCAACGCCATTACAGTATTTATCTGCATATTCAAGTGAAGTACAAGATCAAATCAGCACGATGATAGAAAAAGATACATTAGGTAATTTTTTACTTCAGAAGCATCCTCAAATACATCATATTAACAACGATAAAATGCTTCGTGAATATGTCATGAATTTAAAGAATACTCATTTACGAAAGTCCCCCCCATTAAGTAAAGTTATTTACGATAAAAAAATACATGTTGTAAATAATGCTTTGGGCTTGCATACATTTATTTCAAGAGTTCAGGGGAGTAAATTAAAAAGTAAGAATGAAATACGAATTAGCGATATTTTCAAAACGGCTCCTGAAGCGTTCTTAGAAATGATCGTTGTTCATGAGTTAGCTCACATCAGGGTCAAGCCACACGATAAAGCATTTTATCAATTGTGCCAACATATGCTGCCAGACTACCATCAGTTAGAATTTGAGATGCGTTTATATCTAACTCAACTCGAATTAAAAGGTCCTATTTACTAATTATCATCAATTAGAAAATTTCGTTAACAAAAGGTGTTAGCTTTTGAGTCACTCACAATAAATAATTGCCCTGTGGATAGCCCCCTCCCTTAAGCTTTTAGTTTTTTTCTTTATGTATTAAGGACTAATATAGAAATAAACTCAACACCAATTCATAAAATTGAAATATATTTTCATAAATTTGTCATTATTTCGACGCAAAAAATTCGCATTACTTGGTTACTCTCCTTTCGACTTAAAAAAACCACTTTAATCGGAATTAAAAATGACAAGTAAAGATATCTCTCAACCTTTATTTAAACTAACAAAACTATCGTTAGCGATGTTATGTATTACATCAGTAAATAGTTATGCAGCACAGCAAGCTGAAAAAGAAATAGAAAAATCTTTGGAAGAAGTTGTGGTTGTTGCACAAAAACGTGCGCAATCAATTCAAGATGTACCTGTAACAATAACGGCTTATGATGGTGATTTTTTGGAAAGTGTTGGCATTGGTGAATTAGATGCATTATCAGACATCACCCCTGGGCTTGTTATTCAAGAGCAAAGCCCAAACAATCCAGGGTTTGTTATTCGCGGCATAACCTCAGACAGTGGCTCTTCACAATCATCATCACGCGTTTCTGTATACTATAATGGTGTAGATGTTTCTCGTTCACGAGGCTCATACTTTGAACTATTTGATATTGAAGGCATTGAAGTTGTAAAAGGGCCACAAGCAACCTTGTTTGGTACTGCCGCTTCTGTTGGTGCAATCAGTGTTGCTACTCGTAAACCTGAACAAGACTTTTCCGCACAAATTAAAGCCTCGATTGGTAACTTTTCCGCTAAAAACTTAAGTGGTTTTGTTACCGGCGGTAGCAATCTAGTACAAGGTCGCTTTGCCTTTACTTCCCGTACTCGTGACGGCTTTATTGAAAATATAGCGGGTAATGATGATTCACAAAGTGCTGGCGGATTCGTTCAAGAAGACATGCATGCACTTGATCATGTTTCTTATCGTCCATCTCTACGCATTACCCCAAACAACGACGTAACGATTGATCTTGTATACACCTATGAAAAAAATGATGACTCTGGTACCTCATTTAAAAATGGTTTATACGCACCAACGGGTGGTGACACTAGCCCATACAGTTTTGTAGAATTATCAGGTTCACCGCTTTCTAAAGATGTATTTGGTAAAGAAGATTTAGGGGTAGAACGTACCGTTAACGACCTAAACCTGACCGTTAACTGGGATGTAAACGACAACCTAACCGTTACGTCAATTACGGCGCAACGTAGCTTTGATTCGTTAGAAGTTTTCGACGGTGACGGCACACAAGCTTGGTTTCTAGAATTTGCAGAAGCCGCTGAAGGCGATCAATTTAGCCAAGAATTACGTGCTGTTTATACAGCGGGTGACTTCACGACTATTTTTGGTGCTAGCTACTTTGATGAAGACGGCAGTCAAGCAGTGCCATTTAGTACAGAAGAGTCGGTATTCTTAAATTGTCTTGGTTTATTAGGAAGTGACTTACCTTGTATTAATACAGATGGTAGTGTTAACGTATTAACGCCATATTTAACAGAAGGAGCCGCAACGCTACTTCCTTATTCGCTTGAATTTACTAACTATGGTGAAAATACTGCCTATTCAGCCTTTGCTGATGTTAGTTACCGTGCCACTAACGCATTAGAGCTAACCGCTGGTTTACGTTATGTAAAAGAAGAAAAACGCAGTGGTTATCAGTCAGACGCACCTAACAGTGTATTAACCGGTGCGGCATTATTCACAGTGGATACTGGTGGTGAAATTTTCTACGCAGAAGCCGATTATGACGACTGGCTGCCCCGTTTTAACGCATTATATGAAATTAACCCAACAACTAACGTATATGCAACTATTTCAAAGGGCAGACGCTCTGAAGTTCTTGAAGTAAGCTCAATGGCTACGGCACAAGGTGATGCTGCTATCTCGGTTAGCGAAGTACCTGCAGAGGTTATTTGGAACTACGAAACAGGGATTAAAGGTAAAGCATTACAAAACCGCGTGGATTACTCTGTGGCAATGTTTTACCAAGAGTATTCAAACTTCCAAGTGACTTTACAAGATGAAGAAGGCGTTGCTTATTCTGCTGATGCTGGCTCTGCAACTAATATTGGTTTTGAAGCCGAAGTAAGAGCCTTACTTAGCGATGAATTTGAAGTATTTGCAAACACGGCTTTCCTTGATGCAGAAATTGACGATGACAGTAACAATGGCCAATTAGCGGGTAATACTTTTAGATTACAACCTGAATGGACATTTAGTACAGGTGTGTTCTACGGTACTGAAATAACAAACTCCTTAAGCCTAACGAGTTCATTAATATACAGCTACCGTACAGAAGTATTCTTTGAGCCTGAAAATGCCCCAATATCTGGCTTAGACATCAGCCAAGAAGCATTTGGTTTAATGAGTGCCCGTGTTGGTATCGCGAGTAATGCAAATTGGTCTGTAAGCTTATATGCTAACAACCTTCTTGATGAAGAATATTTAGTTGATGCGGGGAATACTGGTGGTGGATTTGGCAACCCTACTTTCGTAGCGGGTGCACCTCGTATGTTTGGTGTTGAGTTTACCATGAACTTTGGTACTGCGGGCTTATAACC
The DNA here is from genome assembly GCF_018860915.1 of Colwellia sp. C2M11. Taxonomy (GTDB): domain Bacteria; phylum Pseudomonadota; class Gammaproteobacteria; order Enterobacterales; family Alteromonadaceae; genus Colwellia. The sequence goes on along the minus strand of NZ_JAHKQD010000014.1, from coordinate 65,700 downwards.
ACTAACCAGCAGTAAACAACTTATACTCCTAAAATAATTAATTAAGCCACTTTTATTGTGGCTTTTTTATTGTCTACATTTCACTTCAGCTTGATTTACTCTATATAATACCAATCTCACTAGCTATGTGATCATTTCTACTTGCTAAAATCACCAACTACATCGTTATTTAATAATTAGAACAACGAGTTATTGAAATAAATGTCTTGTATTAGGCAATTTTTTCTACGTATAAAATTGTTCACTTAATTAATGAAACTGGTATAACTATCTATATACTTACAAAGTAAGCAAATAAAAAAGCGGTTACGCATTAACGTAACCGCCCTACTTTTATATTATCGTTACCTATCGTTCGGACCATTTAATCCGTTTAGCGTAACTTATGTTTAGCGCTTAAGCTTTATAAATGCTTTGTGTTGGATTAACGATGTTGTATTGCGTTGACATGATATTATCAACATAACGCCAGTCAGCTTTTACTTCTTCCTTAGTTAAGGTAACAAGCATATAACCACGCTGTGATAAATCACAATACTCTAGGTCATTGATCAATAGAGATAAGCCCTCTGCCATTTTTTGCGCTTGTTCTGTGTCGATCGATAAATAACTTTCCATACCAGGTGATGTTACTCCCGGCGTGGCAAATTCAGCACCAACGATATTACCTTTGGCATCTTTTAATGTGCCATGCCATGCATTATGGGTATCACCGGCAACGACTATCAACTTTTTGTTTAACGCAGATACATTATTGTACAAAGCTTCTCGCTCTGCTGGATAACCATCCCACGCATCTAAATTATAAGGCATAAGGCTATTAACCCTAGCAAGCTGTTCATCCGTCACCGCTTTGTTATTTAAAACGTCTTGTTTTATCGCGCCGAGTTCAGCCACTACCGCAGGAATATTATTGCGATCGGCTTGTGAAAAAATTTCCGTTGGCAGCCACATTTTAGTCATTAAAACTTGCTGACCTAACACTTGCCACTTTGCTTTTGACTTATCAACTGCAGATGTTAACCAGTTTAATTGGGTTTTACCAAGTAAGTGTCTTTCGGGGTTATTAAGATCTTTGGAAAATTTAGCAATATCCATTTCTTTACTATTTTTATTTCGATAATCGCTGTAAGACAATTGCTTATCTCTTGCAATAACACGCGTGTCTAACATGTGTAAGCTAAGTAAATTACCAAAATCGAAAGTACGGTAAATTTGTGGATTTTGCTCCCCCATAGGAGGACGAATAGGTAACCACTCATAATACGCTTGAATTGCTGCAGCGCGGCGTTTAAAAAAGTCACCTTCATTTGCACTGTGATTTTCTGCGCCACTTTTATAGGTGTCATTACTGATTTCATGATCATCCCAAACTACAATAAATGGTGCCGCGGCATGTAGCGCCTGCAAACCTTTATCTGTTCGATATATGGCATAGCGTTTACGATAATCACTTAAGCTAATGATTTCATCGCTATTGTCGGCGGCTAATTGCCTACCTATTTTTTCTGCATTGTCCGTGGCATAACCGCCCATTGGATATTCATAAATATAATCACCTAAATGTAACACTACATCTAAGTCTTCTTGTTTTGCTGCATCAGAATAAGCATTAAAATAACCAGCAGGATAGTTTGAACAAGACACCACTACCATTTTAACTTGTTCAATATTATCAACCGGTAATGTTTTACCACGACCGACAGGGCTTACAGAGTCTAAACCAACAAAACGGTAAAAATATTCAGTGTTAGCTTGTAAATTTTGCACATCTATCTTGATGGTAAAATCACGACTCTTATCTGTATTCTCAAATCCATTTCTAATAATATTTTTGAAATCAGCATCACTAGCAAGTTCCCATGCAACGACAGCACTCGCCTCTTTACTTTGAACACGAGTCCATATAATAAGGGCATTGCTTAGCGGATCACCACTGGCAACGCCATGGTTAAATTCAACTTTGCTTAACGATTCTTTCTGTAATATAGCGCAGCCAGTTAACGAAGTAGATACGGTTAGTGCAAGCACACTGCCAGCTGATAAACCTGTGGTTAGTTTTAAAAATTTACGACGGGAGGTATTTGACATAATTTACTTAATAAGATGTTTAAACAGTAACCTCACACTTTACTGCTTAAATATTTCATTTTTATAAATAGAAAAAGAAGTTTCAATGACAATTATGTTGCAGGATCATCATGTACAATTGCAAACACTAAGGGTTTAAAGTGTAGCCTTGTTGTTGTAACAAAGCATTAGCAGTCATAGCAGAAAGTGCCATATCAACTCCAGGGTAAAGATCTGCAGTTTTAACATCGTAAAAAGCAGCTGACTGACCACATAGGTAAATTTTTACATTGTTATCGAGCAAGCTTTGTAATAACGGTATGTTCTTATTCTCACCAAGTTGCTTTGCCTGAACAGCTGCTGCATTTTGTACGTCAAGTGTTGCCTTACCGTGCACAACCAACGCCAAATCAATATTTTCAGGGTTAACACCGTTAGCTACGTGCATGTTAATAAATCGCGCTAAACTATCAAATTTACGATTAACCGTACCTGCATCTCCCGTTGTGGCGACATCGAATACAATCTTAAACTTTGTGTTTTTAGGTATTGCAACTGTAGTATCAACCGATGCAATCTTACCAAATTCTTTTATTTGAGTGCCTGGTTTAAATGCCTCACTGCCGGCAAACGAAGAACCAGCCGTACACATTAATACTACCGCCACTAAATATTTCGCTTTAATCAAATCAATAAATTTCATTTCATTCACCTTTAAAATACGTTGAGTATTATATTGATATAAAAAAGTAGCAATTACCATTCTTATCATCTAAATCTACAGTGTTTACGCGAAATTATAAGTTTTTAAATAAACGTCAATAGATTGATCTATCACAATATATTTACTGTTTGGTGGGAGCATGATTAGTTTAAGCAAAAAATCATACTTTCTGCACAACACTCGTTTATAAAAGGAACGCGTTATGTCTATAAAAATGAATTCCCGATTTGATATTCCAACAACGGCACCAGAGGGATTTGAACATGAACCTGATGCAACTAAAGATTTTTGGCATCACCAAAAATTAAATACACTGCCACCTTGTGACTATATTTCTCCTTATTCTCGTCATAAGCCTTTACCTACTCCAGAGGTAGAAAAACGTAAAGCTTGGATCATCGGTGGTGGCGTTGGTGGACTTGCCGCTGCATTTTATCTTATTCGTGACGGTCATATGCCAGGTAAAAACATTACCATTTTAGAAGAAATGGATGTTGCTGGCGGCTCTATGGATGGTTCTGGAGATCCAGAAAACGGCTACATAATTCGCGGTGGCCGTGAAATGACTTGGAACTATGATACCTTGTGGGATATATTCCAAGAAATACCTGCACTTGAACTACCAGAAGGTTATTCTGTACTTGACGAATATCGCCTCATTAACGACAACGATCCTAATTACTCTAAAGCACGGTTAATTAAAACAAGCGGTGAGATTTTAGATGATAAGGACTTTGGACTAAGTAAGTCTCAACAGTGGGAAGTGCTCCGCCTCATACTAAAACGTAAAGATACATTAGACGACATCAGCATTGAAGAGTATTTCAGTGAAGGTTTTTTAAAGACTAATTTTTGGTTTTTATTCCGCACTATGTTTGCCTTTAAAAACTGTCATAGCTTGTTAGAAATGAAACTGTATTTACATCGTTTCCTTGACGCTATTGATGGCTTTGGTGATATGTCTACTTTAGTGTTTCCTAAGTACAATCAATACGACACCTTTATTAAACCACTGCAAAAGTACTTACGTGATAAAGGCGTTACGTTTCAGTTTAATACTTGTGCACATGATCTTGATATCAATTTCACAGGCGATAAAAAAACAGTGACAGCTATCAAAACCGTTATTGATGGTAAAGAGCAACAGATTGCAGTGGCACCACAAGATTTAGTCTTTGCTCTTAATGGCTCCATGACTGAACAAACTGCTTATGGTGATATGGACAGCGTTCCTGTTCTTACTTGTGAAAACGATGATCCCGGTAAAAATAGCGGTTGGGATTTATGGAAAAACTTAGCGGTAAAATCGCCTGTATTTGGTAAACCTGATAAGTTTTGTGGCAATGTTGAACAGTCTATTTGGGAGTCAGCTACGCTAACATGTAAACCGTCACCGCTGGTTGATAAATTACAAACATTAGCCGCTAACGATCTTTATTCTGGCCGAGCTGCAACAGGCGGCATTATTACCGTTACGGATTCAAACTGGCTGTTAAGTGTTACTTGTAATCGCCAACCACATTATCCAGAGCAACCTGACGACTTATTAGTGATATGGGTTTACGGTTTACTTATGGATAAGAAAGGCAATCGAGTTAAAAAAACCATGGCTGAATGTACTGGTAGAGAAATTCTTGAGGAGCTTTGTTTTCACCTTGGTATTGTTGAGCAACTTGATGAAGTGATTGCCAACACTAAAATTCGTACTGCATTAATGCCTTACATTACTGCGCAATTTATGACTCGTGCGTCAGGCGATAGACCAAAACCTGTGCCAGAAGGTTGTACTAATTTAGGCTTTGTTGGTCAGTTTGTTGAAACGCGCAACGACGTTATCTTTACTATGGAAACATCCATTAGAAGTGCGCGTGTTGGCGTGTATAAGCTATTGAATATTCCTAAGCAAGTGCCAGATATTAGCCCAACGCAATATGATATTCGTAACATGATCAAAGGCGCAAGAGCACTTAACAGTGGCAAGCCTTTCTTTGGTGAGCGTTTGTTGCATAGGTTACTGGATAAAACGTATTTTGCTCACATTTTACCTCCACTACCAGAGCCTGAAGAGAAAAAACAATGGCATTTTGAAGAAGAAATGAATGAACTGCTCGGCAAAGGTAATACGGTAATGCACAAGCTTGGTGGTTGGATAAGCTCACTTAGAGAAGGTTTTTCAACTAAAGATAAGTAACACTGCCAAAAGTAACTTATTGCTTTAATAATGTATTGATGTAGTAATTTATTACTACATCAATACAGCCTTCCATTTCTTTTAACAATGAAGGGTTATCAACTTTTAACTTGCGCAACATTTACCCGGTACATCATGGTATTTTTCAAAGTGACTGTAACTTACATTAATAACATCTACTTTGTTCGGAAAAATTTTATCAATTAGATTAAAGTAAACCTTTGTCAAACTCACGCTGATGAACAATACGATACAAAATAGGTAACACGAGCAATGTTAACAGCGTGGATGAAATAATACCGCCAATAACAACGGTAGCTAATGGGCGTTGTACCTCTGCCCCCGTACCAATATTTAACGCCATAGGGACAAAGCCTAACCCTGCAACTAACGCAGTCATCAATACCGGTCTTAATCTGAGCATAGCACCATCGATAATGCTTGAAATAAGCTCACCTCGCTCTTTATATAAATCACGAATGAACATCAGCATCACTAAACCATTGAGTGTAGCTATACCTGAAAGTGCGATAAAACCAACACCAGCAGAAGTTGATAATGGCATATCACGTAACCACAAGGCTATAACACCACCAGTTAGGGCTAGTGGAATCCCTGAAAAGATGATTAACGCATCTTTTAAACTGCCAAAAGCCATAACTAGCAAGCCTAAAATAATTGCTAAGGTTATCGGTATAACGAGGGTTAATCGTTCATTGGCTGATGCTAATTGCTCAAACGCACCACCATACTCAAGCCAATATCCCGACGGAATTTCTACATTACGCTGAATTTTTTGTTTAACATTCTTAACAAAAGTACCTAAATCAGTACCTCTCACATTGGCTGTTACCACAATACGGCGTTTACCATTTTCACGGCTAATTTGATTAGGCGCTGGAGCAATATTAAGATCAGCAACCTCTGATAAAGGCACAAACTGGCCATTAGGTAAAACTATAGGTAACTCCCCTAATCGGTAAATATTATTTCTAACTTGCTCTGGTAATCTTACGACGATATTAAAGCGACGATCACCTTCATAAATGGCGCCAGCATTTTCACCACCAATTGCCGTAGCTAAAGCCTGTTGTAATTGAGCAATATTAAGACCATAACGGGCAAGCTCTATACGTTTAGGTAAAATTGATAACATAGGTAACCCCGTCACCTGTTCAACCTGAATGTCACTTGCACCATCAATTTTCTCAATCTCTTCCCTAATGGCATTAGCAGAGCGTAATAGTTGGTCTAAATCATCACCCACCACCTTAATTCCTAGGTCAGCTCTAACACCTGAAATCAATTCATTAAAGCGCATTTCAATAGGTTGCGTAAGTTCGAAATTATTACCCGGTTGTTCTGCGACAGCTTCAACAATGTGTGCCGATAATTCATCATAACTCAAGGTAGGATCTGGCCATTGATTTCTTGGTGTATACATGACGTAAGTATCTGCAATATTGGGTGGCATTGGATCATTCGCTACTTCGGGTGTTCCTATTCGGGAAAATACATTTTTAACCTGAGGGAATTCTTGTATTTTAAGCTCTAATGCTTTTTGCATTTCAACTGACTGTTCAAGGCTTGTACCTGTGATACGAATTGCTTGTAACAATAAATCTTCTTCGTTAAGTTGTGGAATAAACTCCGAGCCAAGCGTTGTTGCTAACCAAAGAGAAAAAGCAACTAAAGCCGCACAGCAAACTAATATTACCCATCTAAATTTCATCGCAATCATTAGCACAGGCTTATAAACTGATTTCGCCCCACTAATAATACGGCTTTCTTTTTCTTTAATTTTACCGGTCATAAATAACGCAACCGCAGCAGGTACTAAAGTAAGTGATAAAACAAGGGCTGCAATCAATGCCATCATTACGGTTGCAGCCATTGGGTGAAACATTTTTCCTTCGACCCCCGTCAAACTAAATAATGGAATATAAACAATGGTAATGATGAAAACACCAAATAAACTTGGCCTAATCACTTCATTGGTTGCTGAATAAACAACTTTTAACCGATCTTTTTTAGTAAGAATACCGCCATTATTTCGTTGTGCATCACTTAGCCGCCTAATTGAATTTTCAACGATAATGACGGCACCATCGACAATCAAACCAAAATCTAATGCGCCAAGGCTCATTAAGTTGGCCGACACACCGGTTTTCACCATACCAGTGATGGTGGCTAACATAGCAAGAGGAATAACTGCAGCAGTGATTAATGCCGCCCGAATATTACCTAATAATAAAAATAATACAGCGACAACTAATAACGCTCCTTCAACCAAGTTCTTTTGTACTGTAAACATGGCTTTATCAACAAGGGTTGTCCGATCATATACCGCCTCAACAATAACGCCTTTAGGTAAAGATAACTTTATTTGTTCAAGTTTTTCTGCCACAGCTAACGCAACAACACGAGAGTTTTCACCCACAAGCATCATCGCACTACCTATAACGGTTTCTTCACCACTGCGCGTTGCAGCACCTGTGCGTAATGACTTTCCAATAGCAACATCAGCAATATCGACTATTTTAATTGGCGTACCGTCAACCAACTTAACAACAACTTGCTCTATGTCATGAATTGAGCTTAGTTGACCTGGTGAGCGCACCATAAGTTGCTGACCATGTTGCTCGATATAACCTGCTCCACGGTTACTATTGTTATTATTTAAGGCCATATTAATGTCATTAAATGAAAGTGAAAACTCAAGCATTTTACTTGGTGTTGGCGTAATGTGATATTGCTTGTCATAGCCGCCAATGGTGTTAATTTCAGTTACACCGTCAACTAACGATAACTGAGGTTTAATGATCCAATCTTGTATTTCACGTAACGCTGTAGCATCAAATGGTGAGCCATCTGCCTGTAAAGCATTGGCAGATGCTTCAACGCTATACATAAATATCTCACCAAGCCCAGTAGAAATTGGACCCATCTCAGGCGTTAATTCACTCGGTAGTTTATTTTTAAGTGCACTTAACTTTTCATTAATAAGACTACGAGCGAAATATAAATCAGTACCTTCATCGAAAATAATAGTCACTTGCGATAACCCATAACGAGAAATAGATCGCGTATATGACAAAGCAGGAATGCCTCTAATCGCCGTTTCAATAGGTACAGTGATTCGCTGTTCCGTCTCCAATGGTGAATACCCAGGCGCACGCGTGTTAATTTGTACTTGGACATTAGTTATATCGGGTACAGCATCAATAGGAAGCTTTTGATAACTCCAGTAACCTATAGCAATAATAACTAAAATCATCGCCATCATTAGCCCACGACGCGCTATCGAGAAGCGCAATATTGATTCAATCATATTCTCTTCTCCTTAATGAACATGCGCTGCGCCTGCTTTACCTAAATCAGCTTTAAGTAGATAACTATTAATAACGGCATATTGCTCGCCGGCATCAATTCCGGCGAAAACTTCAGTTAATTCACCATCTGTTTGACCCAGCGTTAACTCACGTTTTTCATAACCGCCTTTATTTCTTACAAAAACGACACGCTGACCTTCAATTTCTTGAATAGCTCGATTATCAACGGCAATAGTAACCTTCTCTTCGCTTGTTACTATGCTGCCAGTGAGCATTTCTCCTGGACTCCATAGGTTATTTGCATTATCTACAGCAACTATTGCGGTAATAAACGGCTGATTCTTATTGGCCAACAAATGTAATATTGTTGATTGGCTAGATTTGAATTGAGCAGTTTTTATTGAGAGCAAGTTTGAAGGTGGCTTTGAAGAGTGCTTTGAAGATTGTTTTGGAGATAAGATAGTGACTGCTTGTCCCTTTTTAACACTTACTTGCTGACTTGGAAAAATCTGAAACTTAGCCCACAACTGTGCATAATTCTCTATTGTGATTAATGTTTGTAACTCTGCTATTTCACCAGGATTAGCAAGTCGCTCTGCGACTACACCTGAAATAGGTGCGGTGATATTATATTTTTTTAAACTATCACTCGACTCAACTTCCACGAGAATATCGCCAGCGTTAACATTATCACCAACATCGACATTTACACGTGTAATTAAACCAGCAAAACGCGCTTTTACTTGGCTAATAGCATTAGGTTTTATTTCTGCCTTACCATAAACGGTTATACTTTTTTTTATTTGAGCACTATCGGCAATCAAGTTTACAATGCCAGCTTCTCTTGCGTTATCGACTGAGATCTCAACATGCCCTTCATGTCCATGATCATCTTGATGCTCATTTTCATCTCCGTGCTCATCTGCATGTGTACTTTCTTCTTCATCATGATCTGAATGTTTTTCTATACGTTTGTGCTCATGACTATCATGCTCAGACATAGCAAAGGTGTTTTTACTTATCACAACGCTACTGGTTGTTGCCATGGTTAATAAGAACATAAGTGTATATTTTGTAATTCTCTGGGTAATTGTCATGTAAAAGCCCTTAAAACTGGTCATTTAATTGTGATGTAAAATTATGCTGTGAAGCTGGTAATGGTTCAGCGATAAGCTGTTCTATTTCTATGCCATATCGTAGTGCGGCTGTAGCTGATTCTATAATGGCACGGCGTGCAAAAAGCAGTTCTTGTCTCGCACTTAAATAATCTAAATAGCTATAGCGACCACGTTGGTAGGCTATTTGGGTTTCTTTCAAGGCTTCTGTTAGTGTAGGAATAATGCTATTTTTTAAATTTATCGCTGTAAAAATTGCTTGTTTTCTATTGCTATAAGCTCGATATAATTGGTGATGTAACGCTAACAATTTCTCTTCTCTTTTGTAGTTAACTTCATCTCGTGCAGCTTGAGCAGATATAATGGCACCGGTATTCCGTTGAGATGAATATAAAGGCATAGTAAAACCAGCAGTAAGCGCTGTATCATTAAGCGCATGAATTTGCTTAATACCCACCGACCATTTTATGTCTGCACTTGACTCAGTCCGCGCTAAACGAAGTTGAGCATCTCTTAAACGCTCTTGTGCTGCATAAACTAAAATCTCAGGGTTTTGTTTAACCTTGTTATATAATTTTTCAAACGCTACATCTTTAGAAAACTGGAATAGGTTACCTTCAACGCTTTCAAACTCAGCTGTTGTTTCTTTCCACATCATTGCTAAAAAAACTTTTGCATAATCAAATTGTTGTTGCTCTGATGAAGTCACTAATCTTGCATTTCCTAGTGCAGCAAGTGCGCGTTTAATTTCTGCCTCTGGTGCAACCCCTGCTTTTGCCCGTTTCTCTACTTCAGATAATGTTTCCTCAGCTAATGCCGTTGCTTCTTTAGCCAATGACAATCGCGCTTGTGCCGCTAGAACATCAATATATCGGCGTGCAACTTCACTCAATAAATTTAAGGCCTTAATTTTGCGCATCGCAATCAGTTGGGAGTTACGACTATGACTAACACCTGTACGAGCAGAGCGTTTATCTCCCATCTCAACCACAGAAGAAAGAGATACCGTAAACTCAGTATTTTCAAAGGTACCTATACTGCCAGTACCGGCAAAGTTTTCCATTTCGAAACCGATTTCATAAGCAGGTTTTAAATGCTGACTTTGCAACTGACCTTCAATCGCACGTTGGCGAAATTCAAATACTTTAAGAGAAGGATTATCATTGAGTGTTTTTTTGATTGCTGAAGCTAACGTTAACGTGTTTAACACCACCTCTTTATTTTGTTGGCTTTTGTTATCACTATCAGCTAAAGAGAAAGGACTTAAGAAGCACAAGCTCATCATCAGAAGCTTCACAGGGGATAATTTAATCTTTAATGAGTCTTTTAATCGGTATGATAATTTTGCAACTTTACATGGCACAAAAAACAAATAACGCATTTACATTTCCTACATTTTTATTGACGTAATTAAGGGCGTTTTTTACTCTGGAGTACAAGGTGATAGAAGCCGCTACATCAAATGATGCTGTAGCAGTTTTTATGAATTTATGTTGAATAAGCCCTTATTTTGGCTCATCATAAACCTTACTGTAGGTGTAAGGTCAAATGTTATGAAAATAAATCAACTGTCTAAGTTAACGAACGTACTCAGTAAGACAATTCGCTATTATGAAGAAATAGGATTACTGCCAAAACCATCACGTAATAGTAATGGTTATAGAGAATATAATTTAGCTGATGTAGACAACTTGATTTTTATCCGTAGGTGTCGAGAATTACAAATACCGCTTGAGCAAATAAAAGTATTAATAGCAGTACAATCAGATAAAACATCTTCTTGCCTTGAAGTAGATTTACTTATAGATCAGCAATTAAAGAAAGTTCGTCGTACGATAAGTGAATTAACGCTATTAGAAAAAACGCTTCATACCTTATCTACATCTTGCTCAAATAATATTATTGGTGAATGTGAAATATTGAAGAAATTAAACAAAGAATCTACTGAGCATTTATCAGAAACACCTTACTAAAAAACTCGTGATTCAAACACTAGCTACTAGAAAGACAATCCTTAAAAAACAATTAAAAGAAAATTAAAATCAAAGACTACAAGCATAACAACTTAATTTGATAACTGATTAATTTAATAGAAGTAGTGCAATAACGAATAAACCCACAAATATAAAAAAGGGCTCTTAATTTATAAGAGCCCTTTAAAAATATAAAGCAGTTATTAAATCGGCGTTAAAATCAGAGGTTATCTGGACCAACACGTACAACTAACTTACCAAAATTATCGCCTTTTAATAAGCCGATAAATGCATTAACTGAATTTTCAAGTCCCTCAACCATTTGCTCTTTATATTTGATGTCACCAGCTATTAACCATTTAGCCATTTGTTCGCTAAATTCATTATAACGATGGCCATAGTCATCAAACACGATAAAGCCTTGCATTTTAATACGCTTAATTAACAATGTGCCCATTAATAATGACAATCTGTCAGGACCACTTGGTAATTCAGTCGCATTATATTGTGATATAAGGCCACATAAAGGGATACGGGCTGAGCTATTTAATAATGGCATAACAGCATCAAATACTTTTCCGCCAACATTCTCAAAGTAAACATCAATACCTGATGAACAAGCTGTCGCTAGTTGTTCAGCTAAATCATCTGAATAATGATCTAAACAAGCATCAAAGCCTAAGGTATCAACCGCATATTTACATTTAGTATCGCCACCGGCAATACCAATGACTTTACAGCCTTTCAATTTGGCTATTTGTCCAACTAAGCTTCCTACTGCACCTGTTGCTGCAGCAACGACAACAGTTTCACCTGCTTTAGGTTGGCCAATATCAAGTAGCCCCATATAGGCTGTTAACCCTGGCATACCTAAAACACCTAATGCATATGATGGGTTGACCATATTATTGTCAAGTTTAAGTAATTCACTGCCATTGATAACACTATAATCTTGCCAGCCACCAAAAGCGACAACCCAATCGCCTTTTTTATAATCAGCATGGTTTGATTCTTCTACTCGACAAACACTGCCACCAACCATTACTTCATTAATACCAACTGGCTCGGCATAAGATTTCGCATCATTCATACGGCCACGCATGTATGGGTCTAATGAAAGAAACACGGTACGAAGCAATACTTCATTTGCTTTAGGTGTCGGCTTTTCACTCGTTACTAGGTTAAAATTTTCGCTCACTGGGGCACCAAAAGGTCTTGATGCCAAGAGCATTTGACGATTTATATCCGTTGTTTGAGTCATATTACTTCCTATTATCTTTTATAGTGCTTGAGTTAAAATTTCACGGCTTATGTCTAACGTAATATCGCTATGTTCACCTAACGCGGTCATGCCGTGTTGTTCTAATCGCTCAACTAATAAATCAATATCTTTACTACCAAGCTCGACATCAGATAAACGTGTAGGCACTTGCATTTTTTCGAAGAATGCTTCAGTTAATTGTATTGCTTGGTCAATACGTGTGTTTTCATCACCTTTATTTACTCCCCACACGCGCGATGCATATTGCAGTAATTTTTCACGTTTTTGTTCTTTACAAACCTTCATCACTGCCGGTAAGACAATAGATAATGTCCGCGCATGATCAATACCAAAAGCACCAGTTAATTCGTGCCCAATCATATGTGTTGACCAATCTTGTGGTACACCCGCACCTATTAAGCCATTTAATGCCATGGTTGCAGACCACATAATATTGGCTCTGACTTCTAAATCATCTTTCGTTTCAGCTGCTAAAGCTTTAGGGCCTTCTTCAATTAGCGTTTGCAACAAACCTTCACTAAAGCGATCTTGCACCTTGCCATTAACACTGTAAGTTAAATACTGCTCAATTGTGTGAACAAAAGCATCAACCACACCATTACTAATTTGGCGATCTGATAACGACAAGGTGACTGTTGGATCTAGTACTGCAAATAATGGACGAACTAAAGGGCTAGCAAAAGGTAGTTTATTGCCATCTCGAGTCACTACAGAGTTACCATTACTTTCTGAGCCTGTAGCCGGTAATGTTAATATTGCCCCAAGCGGTAAGGCTTTAGTGATAGTTGCTTGTTTCGCTAGAATATCCCAAGGATCATTTCCTTCAGTATCCCCTTCATACAAAGCCGCGGCAGCAATAAATTTTGCGCCATCAACTACAGAGCCGCCACCTACCGCCAATAAATAATCAATTTTTTCGGCTTTAATGATATCTTGGGCTTTCATCAAGGTATCGTATGTTGGGTTTGGTTCAATTCCTGAAAACTCAAACCAAGTATGCTCAGTAAGCGCATTAACAACTTGTTGATATACGCCATTACCTTTAATGGAACCACCACCATAAACCACTAATACTCTTGCATTTAAAGGGATTTCTTTTGAAATAACCTTGATTTGGCCTTCGCCAAAGTTAATTTTTGTTGGATTTTGAAAATTAAAATTTAACATATATAGTCCTGTATTTGTCTGTAACGATTTAGCTAAGTTAATTAGTTAAATAACTTAGCTAAACGAAGTAATTTATTTAAGCTGAAAGATGAGTGAGTAATTTTTCTGCAGCTAATGCTGAACTAGCTGGGTTTTGCCCAGTAATAATTAAGCCATCTTGTACAGCAAAGGGATGAAAATCTTGCGCTTTTTGATATTCAGCACCACGCTTAATCAGTTCATCTTCTAGTAAGAATGGTACAACATCTGTTAACTGAACTGCTGCTTCTTCACTATTAGTGAAACCTGTTACAGCTTTGCCTTTTATAACAAAATTATCTGACACATCTTTTACATTTAATAAGGCAGTACTTGCATGACAAACAGTTGCAACAGCTTTCTCTGCATTTAAAAAGTTTTCAATTAAAGTGATAGAGTCAGTATTATCAGTAAGATCCCATAATGGGCCATGCCCCCCAGGATAAAAAACACCATCAAAATCTGCCGCACTCACTGAAGCTAGTTTTACTGTTGTGGCAATTTTAGCTTGTGCCTCAGAGTCAGCATCATAACGCTCTGTTGCTGCAGTTTGAAAGTCGGCTAATGTACTTGTTGGATCAATAGGTGCTTGTCCACCTAGAGGTGTAGCTAACGTTACTTCAACGCCGGCATCGATAAAAGCATAATAAGGAGCAGCAAACTCTTCAACCCAAAAGCCTGTTTTATTACCTGTGTTGCCTAGTTCATCGTGCGAAGTAAGTACCATCAATATTTTTTTAGTCATTCTTATTTATCCTTTTATCTATATACTTAGAAGTATGTAAGTCTCTTACAATTGTTTATTCATTTTCAATACAGCTAGTATATGCTTCAGCCTCCAAGTGAACAATGCAGATAAAACTAACAACTTTGTATCAATAATTGATACAATAATTAAAAGGTTTTTATTAGAGGGGTTTATGGATATATCATTTGAACAGCTCAAAAGTATGGTTGTATTTGCACAAGTTATTGAACAAGGAAGTTTAAGTGCTGCGGCAAAACACCTAGGCTTATCCCGAGCAGTGGTCAGTTATCATTTAAAAAAGCTTGAAGCACAACTAGAAGTAAAATTACTTAACCGCTCTACCCGATCCATTAATCTTACCGAAGCAGGCCAAGGATATTATGAACGCTGTCGTATCATTTCTGAACAAGCGAGTGCAGCTAATCAACAAATAGAGAATTTTAAAAATGAGCCTATTGGGCTACTTAAAATAACGTGTCCGGTGAATATTGGTTTACAAACCGTTGTACCGGCACTAAATGAATTTAAAAAAATCTATCCTAAAATATCACTTGATGTAATGCTAACAGATGAAGTTGTTAACATTATGAAAGAAGGCATTGATTTAGCTATTCGTGGCGCGCCTTTACTTGATTCTGGTTTGCAAGCAAGTAAATTAGCCACATTACAAACGTGTTTGTGTGGTGCTCCTGAGTATTTCCTTCAGTATGGCCGACCAAAAAACCCTGCCGATTTAAGTAATCATCAATGGATCATTTACAAGCTAACGTCAGGTGTAGTTACGTTAACTAAAGGTAGTCGTTCATTCAGCATTACGACAAAAGGCAGCATTAGTACCAATAATGCTGCTGCACGAACTTCTTTCGTTGAAGCAGGACATGGTTTAGGCCGGATACCTACTTATGATGCGTTACCAAAAATAAAAGCAGGCACGTTAGAAACAGTACTTGATGATTACCAACTTAGTGATATTAATGTGTATGGCGTATTTCCTCCAGGCACAGCTAATTCGAAAAAGCTTAGGTTACTGCTTAATTATTTAAAAGAATATTTCACAAGTCAAATAAGTATAACAACAGCCTAAAGGTATACTCCCTTATGCATAGCACCAGAGAATACGTAAAGTCATTAAGTATTCTCTGGTAATATTCCTTCAATACCATTGAACGAATTTAATATGTTTCTAATCCGCTCTGAAAATACGCTGGTATTTAATTGTGGAACTCGGGCTAAGTCCACTTGATAATTTTCTTTACGCCAATCTTCTTCAAAGTCCGACTTTTCTGCTGATTTGTGAAGTTCACGTGTATTAGCTGATATTTTAGCAATCGCTTTTATATCATTTTTTTGACTAAAACGAGGAACGCAAGAAAACATAAAGTTTTCGTCTACATGCCTATCACTTAATCGAATTAGCTCTGCCATTAATTGATAACAAACATTATTAAAGGTGAGTTTATTAATGATTAACACAATAAGTTGATCATGCTCTATTTCATCTAAGTGACTTGAAGCCTCAAGACATACTTTTAATTCAAGTATCCAATATTTTTCATGTCGGTTTTCAATATTAATTACCTGAAACTTAGCTTGTTCATAGCGCAAATTATCCAGCTCTTGTTGTAGTTCTAACCATGAAATTTCAGTCTCTTTACTTCTAATTTCTTGGCTATTAATCAACATAGTCACATCATGATGACAATTTAATGGTGTTGTTGTTTTGTTAAACGCTTTTAAACGAAATAGCTCTCTTACTTCATGCTCTCTCACCTTTTTTATCGCAAGAAAAGCGGTTTGTATTATTTCAGCACTAGGTAATTTAGGTTCTACTCGCCATTTACGCCCATACATTATTTTAAGTTTTTTATCTTTTACTGCTGAAACGCCATCACTTGATTTCTGATTCTGATGAAGAATAGAGTGACTTTCATAATTATTACCTTTGTAGTTATCGGCGCCGATGATACCAACTTGTATATAAATCCCTTGATTATCTTCTGAAACAAATATGGGATATCTATCGCAATAACTTATTTTTAAAATTAGCTCCTCTACACTCGCTAACGTGTGTCGATATTTAAGATAATGCTGTGGTATGCAAAAACTGCCATTATCAAGTTGTGCTTTGGGCGCATTTTCAGCAGAAAACTCACCATTAAATAATTGAATGATTTTCATATAGGTAACTCATCAGTTCAGCTTGTCATTATTTTTATCGCAATTGACAGGTAATACGTTTTAATTTCTTACCTAGACCACAAAATTAAAATAAATTATTCATCAATATAAAATTATTTTAATAAAACCGTTAACAACGCAATAATATAAGCTTTAAAAGAAAGATTTATGACAAAAAAAAACACCAAGCCAAAAAGTGATGAAAAAGGAGGGGTATGCACTATATTTCAATAATTTACAATACTAACAACCCAACTGGGCAGCTATGAATATTCTCTCATTCTATAATGCTATTGATTGTAAAACCGTTCCACTTGAATAGAGATAATGCAAATGTAATTAACAACATTTTCAAGCAGAACGGCTATAGTGAATAAATATGCTAAGAAGCTACCTCGATGTAGTGCCTTTCTAAACATTAATAACCAAGTTAGGTCAATAACTTAAGGGGTAACATGAAAAATCATACCTTAGGTTACATTATTTATTCTATTTTTCTCTGAGTTCATTGGTAGCAAAAAGAGATATTAAACCATCTGCTATAACCCCTCGCCAAGAAAAATAATCATGCCCAGCACCGTATTCTTGATAATGAGTTTCGTAGCCTTTTGCTAATAAAACATCACGTAAATGGCGATTAGTCTCTAAAATTCCATCACCAACGCCACGAGAGTTTTCAAATAAACCTGCGCTTAAGAATAAACGAACTGCTTTTTTATCCATCGCTATGACTTCAGAAGCTACAAAATGTTTATCATTTTCAGTCTGAGCTTTGGGACTCCACCAAAATGACCCTGACATAGAGATAACATTGCCAAATATCTCAGGATGACGTAATGCTATCGTCGTTGCTGCTAATCCACCATAACTAGAGCCAGCAATAACCGTTTTTTCTTTTGGTATTATAATTGGTAACCTCTGCTTTATTTGAGGAATAAGTTCATTAGCCAAAACATCAGCAAATATGCTATTAGCTGGCAATTCACGAGCACGAGCTTCACGATCAGGATTACTGATAAAAACGGTAATAACAGGAGGAATAGCGCCTTCTGCCATTAAATTATCGAGTATTGTTGGCAAGTTGACCAATTCTGTGTAAGCCTGCGCATCAAAAATATATAGCAGTACAGAATCCTTTTTATTTTTCTTAGTCATTAGAGGAGAATAAATAGTTATCTCGCGAGTATTCGCTAAGGTACTGCTCGTAAAATAAAATTGAGAAAATGTCCCTTTTGGCTTTATTTCTGTTGAATCGATCATAGGGTTTTTAGGCGCACCTTCAAGAGTGATAGTTGATTTCGTACTAAACTTGTCAAAACCCGAAGATGACCAAGGGTAATGGTTGTACGGATCAACCTGAGCCACAGCTTTTATAGCAACTCGACGAGCAAAACCAGTTAGTGGCGGTTGCGGCACATCAGGGGCTATTTGATAAGATAAATGAGTATTGTCAGGTACAATAAAACTTTTATACCAGGTATCAGAATTAGCAAGCCTTTGTAGGGACTCATGATTGTTAGAAGGCGCCCCAATAAGTTTAACATTTTTGTACGAACCTCTTGCCAAAAAAGTCATCAAAGTTCCGTTAGGTGTATTTTCAACCAATGGCGTCCCTGTTCTCTCTATCATTTTCCAAAAATTCTCAGTACTTTGCCCTTTTCGAAGCTCATCATTTAATGACGATATTACCGGACTTAAAATCTTACTTTGGTCATCAGGGATTTGTTCTTTTAAGCTAATACGATTTTCAAGCACAATATGGTATGAACCAGAGCCTGATATATGCCATATTTCATCACAATTTTTAGCGACTGAATAAAAATCTTGTTTCCCATTTTTGTTATCAATTAAACGTCTTGATAAATCACCCTTTGCATTAATAACATCAACCGTTATAGGGTGACTATTCTCAATATATCCCGTTAGATAGTCTCCTTTTTCACAGGGTACGATTATTTTTATCGTTTTAAAGTTTTGATTGAGTTCATTTTTTTTACTCTGAGTGTCATTAAATCTACCTGTTAAAGCATTACTAACCGTTAAGTTTGATAAAGCTGATGAAGTTATTTCAGCACTCAATACCGAAAATTGAATTAAAGATATTAGACACATAGTTCCAAGTCCACCCCGTTTAGCTCCCTTAACAAACACTTCTTTACTTATCATTAATTACCCCTTTTTACCTTGATTTTCGATTAGTTATTTAACGGAATCACAATAAAAATATACTAAGCATGTGAAAAAAATGAATAATAACCCATTTTTCTCATTAACGCTATTAACAATCATTATCATTTAGGTTAGTATTCGCAACGATTGAACCCCAATAACAATTTGGCAAACCTTATCGATTAATAATCATGCTTTGCCTTTGATCATTTTTCTAAAATATAATGGAATTCTAAATGAAAACTAATAACTTACGGTTAAATAAAGTTGCTGTGGCCTGTGCGGCAGTATTATCAGTAAACTGCTCTTCTGTTCTAGCTTCTGAAGAAACTGAAAAAAAAATAGAAGTAATCAACGTTGTTGGTCACAAGCTGACCGAACTTAGTGAAGAAAATAATGGTGGTGCTTTAGGTAATAGATCCCTACTTGACACGCCATTCTCTGTTGATGTTATTTCACTACAAGATATGGAGATTCGTCAGGTAAATACTTTAGACAGTTTATTCAGTCGTGAAGCTTCCGTTTCTGTAGATGGCAGCGCCTATAGTGCCTTTGGTAATACAGTGCGCGTACGTGGTTTAAATTTAGATTACACGCAAAGCTTTAAAGTTAATGGTATGTCTATTAACAGTTTTAGTGGTGAATTGCCATACGAAGCTTTTGAGCAAGTAACCTTAATAAAAGGTGCGACTGGTTTTATGTACGGTATGGCTGCACCCGGAGGCATAATTAATTATGTCACTAAAAAAGCAACTGATGATGCTATTAGCGTTAATGTAGGAATGCGTAGTGATAGTGTTTTCAGTGGACATCTTGATGCTAGTACTCGCATAGGTGATAACGACGATTACGGCTTACGTGTTAATTTGGTTAAAGAAAAAGGTGATACTTATTTAGATGGTGGCTCGATAGATCGTGAAACAGTATCATTAGCGTTTGATGCTCAACTAACCGACTCTTTATATTGGACAGTAGATATTATATCTAATGACCGATTAGTTGAAAACTCATGGACTCAATTTAGTAATGGTTTAGACAGCGATGACTCTTTACCTAAACCAGTCAATGGCACACATAATCTTGCTGCCGAAGGTACCTTTGACCGTTACGAAAATTTAATAGCGCTAACAAGTTTAAAATGGGAAATCAATGACAACTGGCATGCTAGCATTGATTATGATCATTCTAAAAATGAAACTCGTTGGGTTAAAAACTTAGACAGCATATTAAATAGCGATGGCGATATCAGTATTAGCTTATATGAGCAATATTTTGATGTTGAATATGATCAATTCCAAGGGTTACTTACGGGTAAAATCAATACCGGTAATATTAGTCATAACCTAGTTATTGGAGCGTCTCATCAAAAAGCAATAACATACCGAAATGACGGCGGTATTTACGGTCGTTTAGTAACTCGAGGTTATGCTGTTGACAATTTATATAACCCTGTTGAGGTTAAAACCTACAGCGCTGATTTAGAAAAAGATATACAAATGGCTTGGTCCGATACACAAACGTCTATGTTCATCAGTGACTTTATATCGATAACAAAACAGTGGGAAGTGCTGGTTGGTATTAGATCAAACAAAATTGAACATAGAGCCAGTGACTATTTTTCTTCACATGATGATTTAAATGATTCAGCCGTTAGCCCAACAGCGGCATTAATCTACAAACCCAGTGAAAATACTTCTTACTACATGAGCTATGTAGAATCTTTTGAAGGTAAAACAGGTGTTGTTAGTGAAGATTATGCCAATGCTGACGAATTACTTCCACCGCTAGAGAGCTCTCAGTATGAGCTTGGTCTTAAAACTACTGGAGATGGCTGGTCTATTACCTCTGCACTATTTCGTATTGAACGCGGTGCGACTCTTGTTACCAATGACAATTATTTAATTCAAGACGGAATAAGTCTTTACCAAGGATTAGAATTTAGTGGTGCATTAGAGTTCTCTGAGAATTTATCACTGTATGGTGATTTTATGCTATTGAGTGCTGAATATGACAAAACAAGTGAGCCAATTGAAGGTAACAATGTTGCAGGTGCACCTAAACAACAGTTCACCCTACAAACTAATTACAATGTTGCTGCTATTCCAGGGCTAACAGTAAACTTAGGTGGAAAATACCATGGTGTAACCACGGTAGATTCAAACAATACTTGGGAATTGCCTTCCTATACTATTTTTTATGGTGGTGCGAGTTACAGTACAAAGTTAGCTGAAAAAGACCTTACCGTTATCGCGACGATAGATAATTTATTTGATAAAGAATATTGGGCAAATAGTGATTCATATGGTGGTTTACGCATTGGTGAACCCAGAACCTTTGCTGTGAAAGTAAAAATGGATTTCTAACACTATTTATTTAACAAATAAATAACTATGTCGTTTTATACAATATAGATACCCATACTATTTCTGTTTTGGGTATCTATATTTAACATTGAGAGTTTTTAATATGTGGCAATTATTGGCACTACTATTTATTTTTTTTGGCGTATTTATTGTATATTCCACTAATAAAAATCAAAATTTATTTCGCAAACCATTAACAAAAAAATGGCGAACACTGGGTTACTTATGTTGGCTATTATCACTAGTTTCTTGCCTTCAAACACAGGTGCTTGCTGCTGCACTATTCACTTGGCTTTTTGTACTTTTAACCACTTTAGCTTGTATCCCTTTCCTTAGTTTAATGATTACACCAAACAAAAATAACGGCTCTAATAAAGGAGCATCATCATGAGTAGGTTAACCTCAGAACAAAAGATTCAACCCCATTGGTGGGTTAAAACATTTGCCGGAACAATTTTTGGTTTAACATTAGCTTACGCTTTTGTTGCTATTTTTGCTTGGTTTGGTCCTGGAGGCTTGGATGCCCCTGCAAAAGGTCAATTCAATATGTGGGTGCTTTCTCCCATTGCATTGTTTGTATTGTCATTTACCTATTTATTTAAAACAGCGTTAAAAGCTGTTGTATATCTATTATCTGCGAACATTATCGTTTACAGCGTATTTTTTCTTTTAAGGTGGTTATCATGAGAGTTCGTGGCGATATACTTAGAACCTACCAATCTGTACATACATGGACAGGCATTGTTGCTGGCTTAGTTTTATTTATCGGCTTTTATGCTGGCTCCCTTACTATGTTTGAGGAAGAAATTACTCAATGGGCAACGCCTCCAAGTCATCACCTTCCACAGGTCACTATAGATAAAATAGATAATTTAATCACTAAAGCCCTAGACACCTCAGAAAACGCGCAACAAGGTTTTAAAATAAATTTCAATGACGCAAGCTCCCCGATGACTTGGTATGAAAAAAAAGGAGGACGAGGTTTATATTTAGATAATGTTATGGTGCATGCCACCCTATCAGCTCAAGGAGATTTAATTACTCGAACGGAGCCTACCAATGAACTAGGTGATTTAATTGACATGTTACACCGTACGGCAGGTATTGCAGGAAAAGTTGGACACGAAAACCTAGGTGTTTTAGTGCTTGGTTTTGCTTCTATACTTTACTTTTTAGCCTTAGTTTCAGGTGTTATTTTTCTACTACCTACGTTAGTAAAAACTTTTTTTTCTGTTAGAAAAAATAAAGGCGCAAACCGATTTTGGTTAGACAGCCATAACCTAGTTGGCGTTGTGAGTCTTCCTTTTCATTTAATAATTGCTTGGTCTGTTGTGGTATTTGCTTTTCACGACGTATTATATGATGGTTTAGACTTAGTATATGGTAAACAACCCATATTTGAACAAGCGAAAAGTGCGCCAGTAAACTACTCTGCGAGCCAACTACCACCTATTTCAACATATATAGATAAGGTCAATGAGCTAACTGAGGGTTATAGTATCAAATACATTGAGTTTTCGCGCTTATCAACTCAACGCCCTTCTGTTGCAATAAGTGTGATGAATACAGCAGAAATGATGCGTAATAACACTGGCGACTTTATTTACATGAACCCTTACACTCTTGCTCCTGCATTTAGCAGTATTTCAATGAGCGAAGACGATTATTACGTTTCTTATGTCGCGAGCTTCTTTTCTTTACACTTTGGTGGATTTGGCGGTGAATTAGGCCGTTGGTTGTACTTTGTGATGGGCTTACTCGGTGCTTTTTTATTTTACAGCGGTAACTTGCTTTGGTTAGAAAAACGAAGACAAAAGAAACCGATTCAGAGTAAATCTAACCGTTTTATGGCTAATCTAACTATTGGTGTATGTTTAGGCTCGATATTAGCGGTCGTTGTTACTTTATTAGCAAGTAAGTGGTTATATTTGATTAACGCAAAAATTAACAATAGTTATGTAACTTGTTACTACCTAGTATTTTTTGCTGTTTTAATTTATAGCTTTGTTTTTGGCGCCGCAAAAAGTGCTATTCATATGCAAAAAATCATTGCTTTAACTTGTTTATGTATTCCTATTACAACACTTGTTGCTATAACAACACCAATCTTTAGCCAGTGGAATTTAAATGCGTTTAGCAATAGTGCTATTGATATATCCGCTTTAATTTTTGCCGCTATATTTTATTATGGAGCACTAAAAACTAAAAAACGCGCATATTTTGGAGAGCGTAATAGTATTTGGGCGTTATAACAATTTATTAAACGTATATTAATAAGCCATTATTGCCTTCTACCTAAAGTATAATTAACAAAAGTAGAAGGCTGATCTTATTATGTTGGGCCTAATTAATAATGAGGAATAAAAATATTAAAAGCTGTGATTAATAGAATAACGTAATATTTACTACACCTAAATAAATCAAATGAGAATCGCCATCAAATGAGAATGGTTATCAAATGATATTGACATAGTACAATGTTTTCTTTAATCTTGCCCCCCCTATTTGTATTAAAAACCTATTAAAGAGACTGACATCATATTGTCAGAATTATGTTATGCCTCAAATAACCAAGATTAGAAAAAAAATCCTGTTGACCTTTACTAGCCTATGTCTTATTTCATCTTCTCTTGTACAAGCGAATGAAGAAGTCAATGTGTATTCTTATCGCCAAGCATTTTTAGTTAAGCCTCTGTTCGACAAGTTCACTGAAAATACCGGCATCAAAGTAAATGTTATTTTTGCTAAAACAGGCATGGCAGAACGTCTAGAGCGTGAAGGTAAACATAGCCCTGCAGATGTATTATTAACTACAGATATTAGTCGACTTATTGAATTACAGGACCGTAACTTACTACAAGCAAATGACGCTGAAGTATTACTTGATGTTATTCCTAGTCAATACAGAGCAAAAGACAATACTTGGTTTGCATTAACAACGCGTGTACGAAATATTTATTCTGCCAAACGTTTAGGCACATTAGATATTAATTATGAAGACTTAGCTGATAGTAAGTATAAAGGTAGAATTTGTACACGAAGTGGTAAACACGCTTATAACATCGCACTAGTCTCTTCTATGATTGCTGAACATGGTAGCGCAGAGACACTTGTTTGGTTAGAAAAATTCAAAGCAAATTTAGCACGTAAACCTCAAGGCAATGATCGCGGACAAGTACAAGCTATTCATCAAAACTTATGTGATATTTCACTAGGAAATAGCTATTACTTCGGTAGAATGCTATCAGACGAAAAACAAAAAGTATGGGCTGAAGCGGTAAACATTAACTTTCCTAATCAAAGTAACCGTGGTGCTCATGTGAATATATCTGGCATGGGAATGGCAAAGTTCTCTCCTAATACTGGCAATGCTAAACAATTAATGGCATTTTTAATATCAAAAGAAGCACAACAACTTTATGCAGAAACAAATGTAGAATATCCAGTAAGAGCTGATGTAATGCCTTCTGAGTTAGTTGCTTCATGGGGTAAGTTTAAAGCCGATGACTTACCATTAGAAACTATTGCGAAATATAGAAAAGAAGCCCTTAAATTAATTGATCAAGCTAAATTTGATTTATAAGATGATATAATTACTCCTTGATTGCCCCGTTAAAAAATAATCTCTGGCGAACTGTCTGTTGGTTAATAGCATTACTACTCGTAATACCTATCGTAGTAATGTTGTTAGCGAGTCTCAGTTCGTCGAGTGACTTATTCTCTCATCTTTGGCAAACGGTTTTGCCAGATTATATTACTAATACGCTAATACTTGGTGTACTGGTCGTTTGCCTTACCTTAATTTTTGGTACCTTTAGTGCGGCCTTTATTGTTCACACCAATATAGTAGGTAAACGGTTTCTACGATGGCTGCTTTTATTACCCATGGCAATGCCAGGGTATTTAGTTGCTTATCTTTATACTGATGTTTTTGATTATGCAGGGCCAGTTCAACGCGCATTACGCTATTGGTTTAATTGGCAATCGCCAAATGACTACTGGTTTTTTGATATACGCACTTTACCCGGCGCCGCCGTTATTCTGGCATTTGTATTGTTTCCTTATGTTTATATGTTGGCACGAACTGCATTTGAACAACAAGATCAAAACTTATTAAGAGCCGGACGTCTATTAGGTTTATCATCAAAACAAAGCTTTTTAAAAGTTGCCCTACCTTTGGCGCGTCCTGCTATTGCAGTCGCTGCAAGTTTAGTTCTGATGGAAACATTAGCCGATTTTGCTACGGTAAATTATTTTGCGGTTAATACACTTACAACAGCGATATACGATACTTGGTTAGGTTATGGCGACTTAGCCGCTGCAAACGCATTAGCAAGTATCTTAATGTTGTTAATATTTTTTGTGGTTGTAGCAGAGCAACGTGCAAGAGCTGGACAAGGGCATCAGTCAAACAGGCCCAATAAAAATATAGAAGTAATAAAATTATCTTTTATACAACAATGTTTCATTGGTGCTTTTTGTTGGATATTAGTATTCGCAGGCTTCCTTGCACCTTTCATTTTATTGATTATTATGGCATTTGAATACAGTGACCTAAATCAACTAATAGCACTATTACCGCCAAGTATTAACAGCATTGAGGTATCTTTTTATGCTGCAACTATTGCAACTTTTTTAGCTCTATTATTCGGTTTGTATCGTAGACTTAGCCAAGATAAATGGCGTATGCTTCCATTAAGTTTGGCAGGT
Source organism: Colwellia sp. C2M11 (assembly GCF_018860915.1). GTDB lineage: Bacteria > Pseudomonadota > Gammaproteobacteria > Enterobacterales > Alteromonadaceae > Colwellia. The sequence continues at coordinate 39,660 of NZ_JAHKQD010000014.1, read as the reverse complement.
TTCGGTTATGCTATTCCTGGTACAGTCTTGGCGATGGTATTACTCGCGACTTTCGGCCCATTAGATCACATGCTTAATGAAGTCGCTGATTATTTAAGATTAGACTCTCCAGGATTATTATTATCAGGTACTATTTTTGCTGTCGTTTTTGCTTTTGTAGTTCGTTTTGCCGCTATTGCTAATGGCACAATATCCAGTGGTATTGAACAAATACCGAGATCTGTCGACTTAGCCCCAGCAAGTTTAGGTGCCGGCTTAGGTAAAATGCTAATAAAAATACATATTCCTATCCTAAAGCCTTCTATTTTAGTGGCTTGGTTATTGGTATTTGTTGAGTCGATGAAAGAGTTGCCAGCCGTACTATTATTAAGGCCTTTTAACTTTGAAACCCTGAGTATTCAAATTTATCAATTAATCTCTGATGAAATGCTAGAGCAAGGTGCATTGGGCGCTATTTTGATTGTTCTTCTGGGATTACTACCTATTGTTTGGCTTAATAAAGAAAGGAAATAACATAAATGAACAACATTGAATTATTAAGCATCAAACAGCTTTCGGTGAAATTACAAAAAAAAATCATTTTATCAGATACTAATTTGACCTTAAATTTTGGTGAAATACTTGGTCTAGTAGGTCCTAGCGGTTGTGGTAAAACAACATTACTTAATACCATTGCGGGCTTTAATGAGCTGAGTACTGGTGAATTAAAAATAAACAATAGTACGCAAACTGCGATGAATATATTGACTATTAGTCCCTCTAAAAACATACCACCAGAACATCGTAATATTGGTATGATTTTTCAAGACTATGCATTATTTCCTCACTTATCGGTTAAGAAAAACATCTATTTTGGTATTGATAAATTACCTAAAAGTGAACAAGAAACACGCACGGCTGATCTACTACATTTACTTAAGTTAACCGGTTTAGAATCAAGATATCCTCATCAGCTATCTGGCGGCCAGCAGCAAAGGGTTGCTATTGCACGAGCATTGGCCCTTCAGCCTAAATTATTATTATTAGACGAACCTTTTTCAAATATTGATGCCCGTTTGCGTAATGAATTAATGTTAGAAATGCGCCAGCTTTTAAAGCAACTAAAAATGAGTGCTATTTTTGTTACACATAACAAAGATGAAGTTTTTACTTTTGCAGATAAAATAGCGGTTATGCACCAAGGAAGAATTTTACAAACAGGCAGCCCTGCTTCAGTTTGCCAATCGCCGAGTAGTTGGCAAGTTGCTGACTTTTTACAATTAGGTAGTTGGATACCCGTAAAGGCCAAAGGTAATGAATACCAAACAGCCATCGGCAGTTTTTCATCAACCAATTCAGCAATTGTAGACACGAATAATGAAGCCAATAATAAGAATTCACAAACCTTACAATTCTTGTTAAAACCGCAAGCTATTGAGTATTGTGAGGATGAAAAGGTTAATGTAACAGTAGATAATATTGCCGTTACTGAACAAGGATTTCGTTATTTACTCAGTAGCATTGAAAGAGATTCATCATTAGCTTTTAAACAACTTAGTTTTTATAGTGAGATGTTACTCGCTCTAGGTCAAAAAATAGCGATAAAAATTAAACCGCATCCATACCAAATATATCAATAAAGTAAAAAATTAGTCTGGCCTAAATAATATTATTTACCATCGCTATATTAGCAAGATCAGCTGAGGTATTCGCATTCAGTTTACTTTTAATTTGTGTATTGTAATTGCAAATAGTTTTATAACTTAAACAAAGCTCGCTAGCGACATTATGAGCATTTAACCCTTTTGAAAGTAAGCGAAACACATCAAATTCACGTGGCGATAAAAGCTTAAGTTTATGCTTTGGTTTTTTAGCTTCGGTTAAGCATATATCATTTACTTCCGGCATTAAGCCTTCTTCAATATAACGTTTACCGCTAGCAATAACAGCAACCGCCTGCGCTAATACTTCAGCAGCACTATTCTTACTAACATAACCACGTGCACCTGCTTCTAATGCACGTTCAATATAAACTTTTTCATCATGAATACTATAAACTAAAATAAGTACATTAGGGTAATGCTTGCAAAGGCGACGAATAGCTTCTAAACCACCAATACCCGGCATTGACAAGTCCATCACAACAACATCAGGTTGGAAACGTTCATACTCCTTCACGGCCAGTTCACCGCGTTCAATGTCTACAATATCACCAATATAGGGTTGAGAGTCGAGCAACATTCTAAACCCTGCCCTAACAACCATATGGTCATCAACTAATAGAACTTTAATTTTTTTTGTTTCCATTACTTTTCCTCCCAGTAAGGTAATTCCACAACAACATTAACACCGGTATTTAATACAGATTCAAATGTAAATGTTCCGCCTAAATTTTCAGCTCGCTCGCGCATTCCCAACAAACCAAAGCCAGGAGTATTAAGCTGTTTTCCTTGACCATTATCAGATACAGTAATCATGACTTTATCACCGCGTTTAACGACTAAAATAACCACTTTAGTTGCATTTGCATGTCGAACAACATTGGTTAAGCACTCCTGAACAATTCGATAGACATGAATAGTAATATCGTGACTTAAATGCTCTAAAGCTTGGTCGTAATCTAAATCGAACTGAACCTCACTACTTCGTCTTTGCCATTCTCTAACCAGCTCAGATAAGGTGGCTCCTAAGCCAAGCTCTGACAAACTTAATGGGTGTAATGTTCTCATCATAGAACGAACGACCACAGATAGATGGTTACAAATATCAACAATTGAACTAGTTACTGCCTTTACATTTGTCTTTGGTTGTTGACATGTAATCGCCATTGCCTTGATTGCTGTTAACGATTGCCCCATTTCATCATGTAACTCTCGAGACAGATTTTGTCTTTCAGCTTCTTGAATTTGCATACTGTGGCGCGCCAAAGCTTGGTTCTTCTCTTGAGCCGTTTTAAGGGCTGATGACATACCATTAATTTCTAACGCTATTGCATCAAATTCACTAATTTTAAAGTGAGGTAGTACATGATCAAAGTGCCCTTTTTCAACTTGTTTAAGTCCAGTTAAAATAGCTTTAACAGAATCCAACATTGCATTAAACACTAGGTTCACTGTCAAAAACATAATAAAAAGCATTAACACAATAGAGCAAAAAAAAGACTTTGTTTCTTGCCAAGCTTCATTTATTTCATCCATTGGATTCGCGGTAATAACAATCGCTTTGATAGATCCATCCGCAATTTTAATATCATAATGATGTATAAAAAAGTCGACCATAACTGACTTTACAAACCAATGAGGTGTCGATTTTTTCTCATCATTTAAATCATCATTTAAATCATCATTTAGCTTAGTAGCATGGGTATTTTTAACTTGATTTTCACTCTTTTTGACAGAAATATTTAAATGCCTTACTGGTTGCATTGTGGCAATCTTGTCTAGCCATGCGTCTTTCTCTTCACTAGTGGAAGAGCTTTGATTAAGGCCAAATTCAATCATTTGTACGGCTAAGTTAATTGAAGAATTCACTTCTCGCTCTACTGAGCTTCTTGCCTGCCATACAGCAATAATTGCACTGAAAATTAAAATCAACAATACTGATGCAATTATTCTCATATTGATCAGAGCACGTATACTCATTTGTAGAATTCCAATAATGAGGTGAATAAGATAAAAAATGCACGAGCTAATTGAACTATAAGTGCTAAAAATATCAAAAATTTAAGAGACAACACCCCTAAAATTTTTTTCCTTATGTTTGTTTTATATAATCAATCATACGCATCATATTTAATATAGGCACTGTACGTTCGAATTATATTTCTCATACTTTTGCACTACACTCGAAATGACAATATCAGTGATGAGAATATAATCGGTGAGATGATTAATTGGGTAATTGGGTAATTGGGTATTAAAATAATAACAAGGAGATATAAACAGGATATACCAATTATTAAGATGAAGGAGTCGCAATTAAAGAAAGCAATAATTGATAGTTTACTGCTTTAGATGGTGCTAAGGGGCTTTTGGAATGATTTATTACCAAGTAAAATCGGAGCTCCTACTTGGTAATAATAAATGACGAGGAAAAGTTAATACTAGTAGAGTGCAAAAAGATTAGTTAAATAATTCTCCATGTAGTTTCTCAACAACATTATTCGCATCTCGCTCATTCACTAAGAAGCATAAGTTATTGGCACTTGCCCCATGACAAATTAAACGAACGCTGATGTCATTAATCGTTTGAAAAATACGTTGCCCTATGCCTTTTGCACAATCTAAGCCATTGCCAATAACAGCAACTAATGACAGACCATGTTCAACCGTTACTTCACAAAGCTGCTCTAATTCTTCTACGACTGTTGATGTTATTAACGCTTGTGTAGAGCCACTTGGGTTATCAAAAGTGAGGGCGACACTAATCTCACTGGTAGTAATTAAGTCTACACTCAGCTCATGTTTAGCTAAAATACCAAATACTTGTGCTAAAAAACCACTCGCGTGTAACATAGCCGGGCTTTTAACTGTGACTAAGGTTTGTTCTCGTCTTAAGGCGATTGACCGGTAAGTAGGATTAGAGGCGACCGATTTTTTGATTTGTGTTCCACCTTTTTCAGGCTCTTTACTTGAACCAACAAAAACAGGAATGTTCTGGCGCATTGCTGGGATCAAAGTAGCTGGATGTAATATTTTGGCACCAAAAGTTGCCATTTCAGCTGCTTCACCAAAACTAATTTCTTTTATAGCACGCGCCTGATCGGTTATACGAGGATCGGTGGTAAAAATGCCAACAACATCAGTCCATACTGATAAATTATTCGCATGAAGTGCTTCAGCCAATAAAGCCGCACTATAATCAGAGCCACCACGACCTAAGGTTGTTGTTTCACCTAAACCATCTTGACCAATAAAGCCTTGTGTTACTAATACTTGTTGAGTCAATTTAGGCGCTAAAAGCTCTGTACATGCTAAACTTAATTGCTCTATATCTACCACTGCTTTGCCGTATAAGCTATTAGTTTTCATAACTTGCTGTACATTAAAATAAGCACCGTTAACATCAATAGACTGTAAAACTTGCGCAAAGATGCGTGAACTTAACTGCTCACCAAATGACAGAATGGCATCACCTTGCTTAACACTATGCTGTTGCGATTGTTTTAACGCATGCGTTGCTAACTCTTCAAGTAACCCTTTTATTTCAGTATTTAAAGCTTGCTCAACATCTTTTGCCAAATGTTGAGTAATATTTAACTGAATAGCTTGAATTTTATCAATAATATCTGCTTGTTCATCAAGGGATAAATTTGCTTGGCTTAAGCGTACTAAATAGTTGGTAACGCCTGCACTAGCAGATACAACCACTAAGCGATTACTACAGTCATTTTTAATAATCTGAGCGCAACGCAACATAGCGGGAAAGTCAGCAACACTTGTACCGCCAAATTTAGCAACGGTAAGGGATAAATTTTCTTTTGGTGAACTTGGGTGTACCATGGGTAATCTTCCTAAATACAATAATTTACATTAGTAAATAATACTCACTAATTAAAACAGGAAGAGCATGACTGAACAGTTCGACAGGCTAGCCTATTTAACAATATAGGCATAGAGCATAGTAACTTTTTCAGCCAGAAGCTCTCCACCTTAGTCTATACAGACACTAAAATCAGGTGACAGTCCTAAGGATTCAGCCTTAGTGACCGAACGTAAACAGCCACGGTGTTTATGTTCTCGGCGATAATCTCCTTCAATAACGTATGTTGGAATGTGGTTCCTAATACTTTTCAGTATAACGTTATCTATCTAGTTATCGCTCCTCTTCTGGTGTTGTAAATATCACTTAAATTAAAAGTGTATAAACAACCCGTCTATTAGACATGAATTCAGTAGTAATTGCAATAGACTTTTAGATGGCTATAAAGAGAGTTAATTTGGAACAATAATTTTTATATTTAATAGTCAATACTAATCAAGCCTATTTCTATTTAACTAAAGATGACTAAAACTTAAGAAACAACTAAGCACATAAAGCAAAATAGTAGAAAAATACAATGCAATTTTTTTTGTGCACATAACTTTCCCCAATTTTACAGTTACATTTGTTATAGTCTAACTACAAACATGTATTACTAGCTTATGTAGAGCCTAATGGATTTATTTTTACTAAAAAAAGTTATTTCGGCTGCAATTATGCCGATTAATTTAGTGTTAATTTTATTAACCTTATCACTTTTGTATTGTCGAAAACGCCCAAAAAGAAGCATTAAGTGCTTAATCTCAGCAGGATTATTATTAACTATATCCTCTATGCCAGTGGTTTCTGATAAGTTAATGGTAAATATTGAAAATAAATATGAAAGCTTTACTCATTCTAGTAAACCTGTTGACTACATTATAGTGCTAGGAGGTTGGCACGTTGCTAATGATGCCTTACCCGTAACTAGCCAACTTAATACAAACTCATTAGAAAGATTAGTTGAAGTATTAAGGATTTATCAATTACATCCAGAAGCAACGATTATCACGTCAGGTTATTATATTAAGGATCAGTTATCTCATGCTCAAACAATGAAGCAATCTTTAGTTCTTTTAGGTGTACCTGCCAATAAAGTCATGACAGAAAATTTCCCTAAAGATACTGAAGAAGAAGCGCAATTAATTGGTCCTAGAGTACAAGGACATAATGTTGTATTAGTAACCAATGCAAGTCATATGCTAAGAGCAATAAAATACTTTCAAGCACAAGGAGTAGAGCCAATACCTGCACCAACAGGCTTTATGGTTAAAAATATAAATGGTCCTAAAGGTTGGGGGTACTACGTTCCTAAAAGTAAATCTCTGCAGATAACAACCGCTGCCTGGTACGAAAGTTTAGGTCTTTTTGTGCAGTGGTTAAAAAGCCTACTTTAAAATCAAATAATAGTATTAACTGTAAACCTAAAAAAACCAGTATCATCTTAGATAATACTGGTTTTAATGCTTTTACTTTGTTTATATTTACTTAGTTACGTTAGCTCACATAGGCTTAGAGGCTTAGTTACATATTTTCAATAATACAATCACCAAATTGTGAACAAGTAACCAAGGTTGCATCATCCATTAGGCGTTCAAAATCATACGTTACTGTTTTTGCACCAATAGCGCCAGACATACCTTTTAGTAGTAAATCGGCTGCTTCAACCCACCCCATATGGCGTAGCATCATTTCAGCAGATAGAATTACCGAACCTGGGTTAACTTTATTTTTCCCCGCATATTTAGGCGCAGTACCGTGAGTTGCTTCAAAAATGGCAACTTCATCATTTAAGTTAGCACCTGGTGCAATACCAATACCACCAACTTGTGCCGCTAAGGCATCAGATAAATAATCACCATTTAAATTCAGTGTTGCAATAACACTGTACTCAGCAGGACGTAACAATACTTGCTGTAACATTGCATCTGCAATTACATCTTTTATAATGATTTCTTTGCCTGTTTTAGGATGCTTAATACGACACCAAGGACCACCATCTATTAATTCTGCTCCAAACTCTTCACACGCTAATTCATAACCCCAATCTTTAAATGCACCCTCAGTAAATTTCATAATATTACCTTTATGTACTAACGTTACTGAGTCTCTATTATGATCGATAGCATATTGGATCGCTTGACGAACTAAACGTTGAGTGCCTTCTTTAGAAACAGGTTTAATACCGATACCACAATTTTCAGTAAAACGAATTTTGGTGACCCCCATTTCTTCAGTTAAGAAGTTAATCATCTTCTTAGCACTATCACTACCTGCTTGATATTCAATACCGGCATAGATATCTTCTGTATTTTCACGGAAAATTACCATATCTACTTCAAATGGCTTTTTCACCGGACTTGGTACGCCAGTAAACCATTGCACTGGACGCTGACATACATATAAATCGAGTATTTGACGTAACGCTACATTTAAAGAACGCATACCGCCGCCCACAGGGGTAGTTAATGGCCCTTTAATACCAACTTTATATTCTTTAAACATTTCTAATGTTTCATCTGGTAACCAAGTTTCAGAATCATATACTTGCGTTGCTTTCTCACCGGCATATACTTCCATCCAAGCAATTTTCTTCTTGGTGCCATAAGCTTTTTCGACAGCAGCATCAACGACTTTAATCATAGGTGGCGTAACATCAATACCAATACCATCACCTTCAATAAAAGGAATGATTGGGTTATTTGGCACGACTAATTTACCGTTAGATACCGTGATTTTATCGCCTGAACTGGGAATTGTAATTTTACTTGTCATAAAGCGCTCTCCTAATTGGAAGAATGAACATTAAAAATGTTTAAAATATTTATATCATGGTAGCGACAAAAGCTAAACATCATGAAAATTAAGTTTTTAAAATATCATTTTGTTACTTGAGCTTAATTGAGATTTAATTAAAATTAACTTAGCTTTCAACAATTATGATTTAAACTTTCATTGTATCTAAAGTAAAGCAAAAAGCGCCTTTACACTATAACCTCACCGTCAATACCTACTATTTATTTGCTGAATATTATTTTTATAATAAATATTTAACATTACAAAGCTCTAAATATTTGTTCGGTTGTAGTTTTAGCATCACCAAAAAGCATTTGCGTGTTATCTTTAAAAAACAAAGGATTTTGAACACCGGCATAACCTGTATTCATTGAGCGCTTGAAGACGATGACTTCTTTTGCATGCCAAACTTCAAGTACAGGCATGCCTGCAATTGGACTGTTAGGATCATCATTAGCCGCAGGGTTTACAGTATCATTAGCGCCAATAACCAATACCACATCAGTATTAGGAAAATCATCGTTGATTTCATCCATGCCTAACACTATATCGTAGGGTACTTTTGCTTCCGCGAGTAATACATTCATGTGCCCAGGTAACCGACCCGCAACAGGATGAATAGCAAAACGTACATCAATCCCTTTACTTATTAATTGTTGAGTCAGTTCATATACCGGGTATTGTGCTTGAGCAACAGCCATACCGTAGCCTGGTGCTATGACTACAGACTTAGCACTTCGTAACAAGTCAGCAACCGCTTCTACTTGTATTTCGCGGTGTTCTCCATAATCTTTATCTTCATCAATCACTACCGTTGTACCAAAACCGCCAGCGATAACACTGATAAATGATCGGTTCATCGCTTTACACATGATATAAGATAAAATAGCACCTGATGATCCAACTAATGCGCCAGTGATAATCAACAAATCATTACTTAACATAAAACCTGCTGCGGCGGCTGCCCAACCTGAATATGAATTCAGCATTGATACCACAACCGGCATATCGGCTCCTCCAATAGAAGCAACAAGGTGCCAACCAAACGCTAGAGCAATAACGGTCATTAAAAACAGTGGGAAATTTGATCCTCCATTTTGCACAAAGATAATCATTAAAACAAAGGAAACAACGCCAGCAGCAAGGTTCATTTTATGACGATGTGGCAACGCCAAAGCGCTAGAGCTAATAGAGCCACTTAACTTACCAAAAGCTACAATAGATCCAGTAAAAGTAACAGCGCCAATAAAGATACCTAAGAAAATTTCAGTTAGATAAATATTCATGGCCGTTTGTTGGCTGGCAGTTATGATAACGTGATGACCAGCCTCAAAGTAACTATTAAAACCAACCAATACTGCAGCTAAGCCAACGAAGCTATGTAATATAGCGACAAGCTCAGGCATTTGTGTCATTTCAACTTTATTGGCTAACTTCAACCCTATGCCTGCACCAATGATCATGGCAAGCACGATAAGCCAAATGCTAGTCACTGCGGGGTTAAAAATTGTCGCCATCAACGCAATGCCCATACCAATCATGCCGTATAAGTTACCTTGTTTGGCGGTTTCTTGTTTACTTAATCCAGCTAAACTAAACACAAAAAGTAATGCTGCAACAACATAAGCTGCACTGATAAAACCATTGGACGCAATTTGTGTGGATTCCATACAGTTCTCCTACTTACTAAACATTTTTAACATACGACTAGTCACTTTAAAGCCACCCACTATATTTATTGTGGCGACCAAAGTAGCTAGCGCTGCGAGTATTTGAACTAAAATATTTTCAGAGCTGATTTGTAATAACGCCCCCACAATAATGATGCCTGAAATTGCATTAGTGACACTCATTAAAGGAGTATGCAAAGAATGACTAACATTCCACACCACGTAGTAACCAATAACACAAGCCAAGACAAAAACAGTAAAATGAGTGACAAAATCAGCAGGTGCTACATTAGCTATCCAACCAAACAATGCCATACCTGCCGTTATAAAGGCATATTTTTTTGTCGATGATACCGGTGCTTCAACTACGTCAACAGCAGGCATTACCTTTTCTTTTTTAGTCGATGACGGTGAAGCGCTCACTTGAATAGGTGGTGGCGGAAAAGTAATTTCATCCTTATTCACAACCGTCATATTACGGATAACTACATCATCAAAGTCGATAGTTAAAGTACCGTCTTTTTCTTTACAGAGTAGCTTAGCTAAATTTAATAAATTATTTGAATATAGTTGAGATGCTTGATTTGGTAATCTTGACACTAAATCAGTATAACCAATCACTTTAACATCATGTGCGTTAACTACTTTACCCGCAACAGTACATTCACAATTACCACCGCCAGCCGCAGCTAGATCTACAATTACACTTCCAGCTTTCATTGATTGCACCATTTTATCTGTAATCAGTTTTGGCGCAGGTTTGCCTGGAATCATGGCAGTAGTAATAATAATATCAACGTCTTTGGCTTGTTCAGCAAATAAAGCCATTTCTGCATCAATAAATGCTTTACTCATTTCTTTAGCGTAACCATCCCCTGGGCCTTTTGATAATGATTCTTCAGGTTCGTTATAATTCATCTCAAGAAATTCAGCCCCCATACTTTCAATTTGCTCTTTTACTTCTGGTCGTGTATCAAACGCCCTGACAATGGCGCCTAAACTACTGGCAGTACCAATAGCGGCAAGACCTGCAACACCAGCACCTATAATCATTATTTTCGCAGGTGGCATTTTACCTGCAGCAGTGATTTGCCCAGTGAAGAAACGTCCAAAATGATGCGAGGCTTCAATAACAGCACGATAACCAGCAATATTTGCCATTGAGCTCAATGCATCCATTGATTGTGAACGGGTCATACGAGGTACCATCTCCATCGCTAGTGTGGTGATGGATTTTTCTTGTAGCGCAGCTAATAAATCAGGATTTTGGGCTGGTGCAATAAAGCTGATAAGTGTAGTCCCTTCATTCATTAGTGCAACTTCATCTAAAGTAGGAGGGTTTACCTTAAAGATTATGTCACTTTGCCAACAAACCTTTTTAGTCACTATTTCTGCCTCAGATTTGCTATACTCTTCATCAGTAAAACTTGCTTTAGTGCCAGCACTTTTTTGTACTCGCACAGTAAAGCCTAACTTGATTAAAGCACTAACAGAGCTAGGAGAGCCTGCAACACGGTTTTCTCCCTTTAATGACTCTTTGGGAATGCTAATGATCATAAAACACCTTTGAAAATTAATAAAAAGGACTAAGTGCTTAATGTTTTACCACTTATAGTGTTATTTTTAAACACCTGTGCTCAGTTATTTTTTAACTACTTGATAATTCTTTAGTAACTTATAGAATTAATATGACAATAACGCATAACTCTTTTTCTATTTATAGGCCTATTCCGATTGTTTAAAAATTTTCTGTTCTTTTCATTTATTGTCAGTGTTACTTTTTTTCCAGGTCAAACATGGTCGGCAAGTCATATAAAGTTAGGCATGTCGAATGCATTAACAGGACCAGCTTCTTATATTGGTAAAGGGGTTAGTAGAGGCGCAACTGTTTATTTTGAACAACTGAATAATGCTGGTGGAATTAATGGTCAACGGGTTGAATTAATCAGCTTAGATGATGCTTACGAACCCAAGAACACTATTAAAAACATTAAAAACTTCATTATCCAAGAAGAAGTTTTAGCCTTACTCAATTTTATGGGAACACCTAGCTCTCATGCTATTTTGCCAATTTTAAAACAATCTAATATCCCCTTTTTAATGCCACTGACCGGAGCAGACTTCCTTCGTACTCCTGTCATTAATAATATTTTCAATCTACGGGCTAGCTATTTACAAGAAGCTCAAGCGCAAATTGAGTTTTTAATTGAAGCGAAAAAGGTAAATAAGATAGCATTAGTTATTCAAGCTGATGAGTTTGGCTTAGCAGCTCAAAGAAGTTACGAACAAATTTTCAAAAAATATAATATAGTGCCTGTTATAACAGAGCGATATAAACGTAATACGAATGATATTGAACGTGTTCTTGATAATTTAGCAACAATGCCATTAGATACAGTTATTTTTGTTGGTACTTATCAACCGCTAAGTTATTTAATCAACTTAGGTTATGAACAGGGAATCAGAGCTTATTTTAGCACCCTATCATTTGTATCAAGTTCATATCTTTTTGCAAGACTTGAGCATCCAAGTAAAGTAATAGTAAGTGAAGTTATACCTTCTCCCTATCAATGTCAGTGGCGCATTTGTAAAAAATTTATTCGTGATATGAAACAAGCTGGATATGTTGATTTTAATAAATTTCAGTTAGAAGGATATCTTAATGCTCATGTTTTTAATCTTGTTGCCAAACGGTGTGGAATAAAATTAACAAGAGCATGCTTACTAGAAGAGTTTAATTCCTTTAAGTATAAACAAGATGGGCTAAATATTTCATTTTCAACCAATAATCATCAAGGGCTAAATCAAGTTTACTTATCTTTTAGTGATTCTTTAAAAATAGAGAATTAATGCGAAAATAAGCTGATTATCGCTCTTTACTGACTGACCAAGTTTCAAACAATGCCGCGCTAATCACCAACATCCCACCAATAACAGTCATGATATTAACTCTTTCATTAAGTAATAAAAATGCTAAAACGCTTCCATATAGTGGTTGTAAGCATGAAATAAGGCCTGCTGTTGTTGCGGATAAATGACGTAAAGATGAGGCAAACAAGGCATGAGGCATAGCTGTAAAAATGGCGCCTGCCAATAAAACGAGTAACCAATCATTAGTGCTCACCTCGAGTGGAGGAACATCAACAAATAACCCTAACATTAAAAAAGCAACTAAAGTCTGATATAACATGGTATGTGGACCAGAGTAGTGACTAAAGTAATTTTTATGAAGGACATTTCGCAATGCAAAGAAGAAAGCTGAAATAACACCAATTATAATTCCTACTGTTACTTGGTTTCCTAAATTTATCTCAGGAATTAATAAAAAAATTCCAATTAAAACAATAACAGCAATAACAATATCTTTAACTTTAGGCCTACTTTTAGTCTTGCTTAACAGGGGCTCTAAAAATACAGTGATAACGGGATAAGTAAAAAAAGCAATCACCCCAACAGTGACACCAGCCATTTGCATACTAGCAAAATAGGTAACCCAATGAATGCCTACGACAGCGCCAAGTAATATAGCAACGCCATAGTCTTTTGGGTTGGCGAGAGCAATTTTCTTTTTTTGAATTGTAAGTAAAATAAATAATACAATTGCCGCAACACCAGTACGATATACGGTAATATCTAACGCCGGTAAACCAATAAGTTTAGAAAATAGCGCTGTCCCGCCAAAAAGTAGAACTGCACTATGAAGAAACCAAAGGCTTTGTTGTTTAGCTGTCATAGGTTAACGTCAATTTTATAGTTAATAAGTACGTTGATTAATCAAGATCGTGAAGAGGCCAGATAACGATGTAATCTTCAAAATCTTCAAGCGCAACATCATCATCTTTGACTATTTTTCCACGAACTGACATACCTGCTTTGTGCATTGCCGATTTTTTCCCTTTGTGAAGCAGCGGATGCCAAGATGGCATACCTCGCCCTTCTTGCAAACGACGATAAGTACAACTTGGCGGCATAAAGAAGACGTCTGCTAAATTATCTTGTGTTAACTGCACACAATCAGGAACTAACGTGGTTCTTTTATCGTATTGACTACATTGACAAGTTTTTTCATTTAACAAATAACAAGCAATATTAGAATAAACGACCTGCTCGCCTTCCTCTATATGATCAGTAGGTTGTAGTTCACTGTGATCATCAGTCTCTTCATCATCAATAAATTTGTTAAGGCAACATTTAGCACAGCCGTCACATAACGACTCCCACTCACTACGTGACATTTCAGCTAATGATTTACTTTGCCAAAATGGTGCATCTTTTTGGAGAACGGTCATAATTAATAATATTCTTATTGAATTGGTGGGTATTTAATTTGATCAGATAAATGACCAACAGAACTAACAAAATAATAAGACAAATTCCAATGCATTAAACTTTTATAATTATCATATGCTAAATATGCACGTCCGTTTATTCCATCAGGAAAAACAAGCGCAGCAGTAATATCTACATTTGGAAGACTCGTGCCATCTGTTCGGCGAATACCTAAAGCTTGCCATTCCGCTAACTTTTTCTCAGTTTTAGCCCAAGCTTTTAACCAATTTTTGCGACTGCCTGTATTTTGAGGTATCGCTAATGATGTATCAAAGTTTTCTGGTAACTTAACCTGGCGTCCCCATGTTAGCTCATTATTCCAACCTTCTTTTTGTAGGTAATTAGCCATTGATGCAAAAATATCAACTTGGTTTTTCCAAATATCTTTTTTACCATCGCCATCGCCATCAACTGCATAACCTAAGAACGATGTTGGCATAAATTGATTTTGTCCCATTGCGCCAGCCCATGAACCTTTCATATCATCTATTTTAATATGTCCTTCTTTTAAAATAGTTAATGCGGCCCATAATTGCTTTTTAAAAAAAGCTTCACGACGCCCTTCATAAGCTAAAGTTGATAATGCAGAAATAACATTATAACCACCGGTAAATTTACCAAAGTTAGTTTCTAGCCCCCAAAGCGCGACAATAAATCGTGGTTGAACAGCATAATCCTGACCTATTTTTGTTAGTATTTCTTCATGCTCTTTAAATAACGCTCTCGCTTTATCAACTTTCCAAGCAGGTATGCGTTTTGGCAAATAAGTATCTAATGTTTCAACTTTTTCAGGTTGTTTCCTGTCAGCAGCTACGGCTCTTTTATGAAATTTAACATTAGTAAAACTTTCATCAATTAAGCTTTGTGAGAAACCTTGTGCTAACGCCGCTTCTTTTAATTCAATAACGTATTCTTTAAAGCCTACTTCGCTCAATGTTTTTGCTTGTAATATTTTACTCGGTATAATTATCAAGCTAACCGCTAATAAAGAAGTGATAATATGATTAAATTTCATTCCCTCCTCCCATATATTCTTTGTGCTGTTTTAGTAAATCTTCTTTTGGTGGCGGTAACTGTAAATAATAGCCCTGCTCTACTAAGCTACTTTTTACTTTAGCTAAGTCAGCAAATGCTAATTTTTCTTTCGTTGCTAAATTAATTAAAGTCACCAATGTAGGAGTACCAAAAGTAAGCATTAATGCTTCAGGCACTGAGGAAAAATCATCGCGTGTTTTAACAAAAAGGTATGTTTGCTCTTTTTTAGCACTTTTATAAATAGCACATAGCATAATGGAGACCTATGATAAGAAATGGATGCATAATATATCACGCACTCGTATTGATATGCGATACAATGACACAATAAATTACATTACTTTTTTTGATAACGTTAGGTACAAACATGAAAGCTCCTTTATACGATGAAATTCTCGGCATTTGTCAACGCATAGCAAACGCCTCTACCGAGAGTAACGATGAACTTAGAGATAATGCCTGTAAAGACTTGCAAAAGTTATGTGCAATTAATCAAGAAACGCCAAAGGATCATCCATTACAGTGGGAAGCATTAGGCGATTTTACTGAAGACGGTGATTTAGCAATGGATATATATGAAATTGCACTAAACACTGCTAACAAACTGAAATTAAACACATTTACAGCTTCTATTTATTTAGCTATGGCACAAAGACAACAAGAATTTGAAGAGTCATCTAAAGCTGTTGAATATGCAAAACAAGCTGAAATTGCGAGTGAAAATATTGATGATGAAGAATTAAAAGAAGAGATAAAAACATTTTTAGCAAGTTTATAAAATAAATTATCGCTAAATTTAGCTGTTATTCAGGTTGATAACAGCTAAAAGATTTATTTTCTTATTCATTGAGGTTTACGTAAATATCAGTATACACCAATGAATACATATCATTTAAACCCCTTTTCAGCAAAATCTTGCAATAACTCGCCAAATAACTCTTTGCGCCAAACGATAAGTATATCAGGGTAAACACCTGTATTTTCGCTATATTTTTTAGCCTCATTTAAATCAAAATACCAAGTTAGAAATTGGTTAATTTGTTTTTTAGACGCTAAGTTTTCAACAGTTAAATCATGTTTATCACCAATTGCCTTAATAAAAGACTTCACCTGCTTAAATATTTGTTTATAACCTGGATATTCATCTAAACGCTGTATTTTTTTCGGGTAACTAGCCTCTTTATCTTTATTTGCTTCCTGTACAATAGCTAACATTGCTTTACCTTTATGGCGAATATCAAGTACTTCAGCGCCATCTAGCTTACTCATTGCAGATAAACTAGCAGGAATATTTGCGGCAACTGCCATCAAGGTATTTTCTTTAACAACATACCCTAAAGGTAAATCGCGTATTTTTGCTTGCTGATAACGCCACTTAGCTAAATGCTGTAAGATATTTAACTGCTTAGCATTTAATCGCCAAGCTAACTTCATTTGGCGATATAATAGATTTTCGTCTACTGGCGTAAATTTTCTCTCAATTAGCAATTGCGTTTCTTGCTGAGCATAATGAAACCTGTCTACCTGCTCAAGTAATGTCACTAATTTAGGATAAATATTAAATAAATGCTCGACATCTGCACTAGCATAATCTAATTGTTTAGCTGACAATGGCCGTCTTGTCCAATCAGTACGAGATTCCGACTTATCAAGCTCAATTCCCGTAAAGTGTTCTACCATCGCGGCATAACCTATTGACAGTCCATGTCCTAGAAAAGACATCATTATTTGGCTATCAAGTAAGTTAACCGGTTTGCAATTAGCACTAGTGAGAAACACTTCTAGATCTTCCGAGCAAGCATGCAGCACTTTAACTATATTTTCATTCGTCAATAATTGCCAAAATGGTGATAAGTCATCAATTGCTATTGGATCAATTAAAGCAAGCGTTTTACCATCATATACCTGTAACAAGCCTAATTTAGGGTAAAAAGTACGAGTACGAACAAACTCAGTATCTATCGCGAGTACACTGGCTTTGCTATATTGCTGACAAAGGGTCTGTAAACTTATAAAATCTTCAATTAATTGATACTGCATAATTTTTACGTTTTTTATCCCTTTATTTCTAAATGTTGCATAATCAACTTAATTTATTAAGTTGATTACTGATACTGGTATTCAATATTTTATCGGTTGCTATTTTCTTCTACGACGTGTCGCTTGTTGATGGCGTTGTTGATGCTTTTTCACTGAACGACGGATTCGGCGACTTTTGGCATTATCCATAGCTTTTTCATCAACTTTTACTTTTGATTGTTTTTCAGGTGTTAATTGTACTAACTTACGAAAGTAATTAACCTCTTGTAATCCTAGCTCTGTCCATCCACCTAAAGGCAATTGACGCTTCATTTCCATGTCACCATAACGAACACGAATTAAGCGACTTACTTGTACTTCTTGGCTTTCCCATAAACGTCTAACTTCACGGTTACGACCTTCAGATAATACTACATGGAACCAATGATTTCTTCCCTCACCACCACGGTAGGTAATTTTTTGAAAACGTGCAGGACCATCTTCCAGTTTTACACCGGTACGAAGCGTTTGTAACATAGCTTCATTGATTTCACCAAAAACACGAACAGCGTATTCACGTTCAACTTTTTGTGATGGATGCATCAAACGATTGGCTAATTCACCATCAGTAGTAAAAAGTAACATACCTGAAGTATTAATATCTAAGCGCCCAACAGCAACCCAGCGACCTGATTCTAAAGGAGGTAAGCGATCAAAAACAGTTGCTCTACCTTCAGGATCTTTTCGTGTACACATTTCGCCTTCTGGCTTGTTGTACATTAATACACGACAAATATCGTCGTCTTGCGCTGTTAGTTTAACTTGATGCCCATCAATTCGAATTTGTTCACTTCCATCAACCCTATCACCTAAAAAAGCGGTTTTTCCATCAACACTAACACGCCCTTGACCAATAATAGTCTCCATTTCGCGACGTGATCCTTTGCCAGCTCTCGCCAAGACTTTCTGCAATTTTTCAGAGTCTTTAACCGTCGCTTTTTTAAAATTAACTTTTACTGGTAACTCTTCAGTCTTTTTACCTTTCCCTTGGCCAACTTTACCAGCTGCTTTACTCTGACCTTTTTTAACTGTGGCTTTTGAACCAGTACCACGGCTGCCATATTTATTATTAGCAGGTTTAGAATCGGTAGAAGTACTTTTACCTTTCGGTATTTTTTTGTCTTGAGACATATTTTTTTACTCTGTTACGTCAGTAGCAGTTCCCTAGAAACTTACTTCTGGCTCATTTATACGTTATTAACGTTTAGACTATTAAAGGGGGTTACTCAAATGGTGAAGGATCACCTTCTCCGACACGAATAATTTCAATATCGTCATTTGAAAAATCAATAACTGTTGTTGGGTGTTCACCTAAATGACCACCATTAATAATTAAATCAACTTGATGCTCTAATAAATCCCGAATTTGTTCCGGATCAAACTCAGCCATGGTTTCCCCTGGCATGATCAAACTGGTAGACATTATAGGCTCTGCTAGTTCAGCCAACAAGGCTTGGCAAATATTATTGTCAGGAATGCGAATACCAATGGTTTTCTTTTTTGGGTTAAGTAACCGCTTGGGTACTTCTTTACTCCCTTTGAAAATAAAAGTGTAAGCACCTGGGGTATTACTTTTCAACAATCTATACGCAGTATTATCAATACGCGTATATTCAGACAATTGTGATAAATCCTGACACACCAAGGTAAAATTATGACTTTTACTAATATCTCGAATTTGGCAAATGCGTTCTAACGCTTTTTTATCACCTATATGGCAGCCTAAGGCATAACCAGAGTCGGTTGGATAAACAATAACACCACCATCTTTGATGATTGTTACCGCTTGTTTCATTAAACGCCCTTGAGGGGTCTCTGGATGAACATAAAAAAACTGACTCATGATAATTTCCTTTTTAATGCTGAACGTTACTACTTAAGAAACATTATCGAAATTAGAAACTATTATTTCCACAATGCCCAGACAGGTGTAGCCCCATCAGGTAAAATTAAATTACGACCAAGATCGGACCATTTATTCGGCTGATGAAAGTCAGAGCCCGTTGATGCATGTAAATTATATTCTAAGCAGTAGTTTAACATTATTTGTCGCTGTTGGGGATTCATTTGCGGTAAAACAACTTCTAAAGCATCGCCTTGGCTTTCCTTAAAATGCACAATTAACCGTCTTAACCATTTTGCCGATAAATCATAACGAATTGGGTGTGCCATAACAGCAGTGCCTCCAGCAGCATGTATAACCTCGACGGCTTCTTCAATAGAACACCATAGCGGCTTCACATAAGCTTTTTGAGTATTACGACCTTTTTTACCTAAATATAGATCAAAGGCTTTTTGCATGGTGGCAACATGTCCTTGCTGAAAGAGTACCTTAGCAAAGTGTGCTCGAGTTATTGTTCCTGTGCCTGCGAGTACTTTAGCATCATGATATACATCAGGAAAACCACAGTTAGCTAGCTTTTCGCCTATCGTTATAGCTCGCTGTTCCCGTGCTTGTTGTTGTGAAGTAATTAAGGATTGTAACGCTAAATTATTTTTATCAAAATTAAGACCGACAATATGAATCTCAAAACCTTGCCAAGCAGTAGAAATCTCAATACCTGTGATTAATTTTAATGGAATATTATTTTCCATTATATAATCTTGCGCTATATTAAATCCTTCAATTGTATCGTGATCTGTAATAGCTAAAACATCTATTTGATAGTTAACAGCCCTATCTATCAAGGTTTGTGGCGATAAACTTCCGTCAGAACAATGGGTGTGACAATGTAAATCAATACGGCCATGAGAAAAACCGTCGGTTTTTTCAATTAAAAAAGGAAAATCAGTGGTTGACAGCAACGCCATAATAAGGTCTTCTATAGGAACTTTTTTGTAAGTCGATTTAAAATTGACTTAATGAAATGACAAGTTTACTGATAAGAGCAAAATAATGATACAAACAAAGCAATTTAATTTAACAAATACCCAACTCCGTTGGTGGTGGCATAACTCTACATAAGTGGGTTGTGATAATTGCGTGTGTCTTACGATAAGCTAACAAATTAAAAGCTAAAGTAAATCAAAACAAATTTCAAAACCCGCTAGAACTAGCGGGTTTTCTGCTTTTTAAAGCCTTACGTTTATTAGCAGTAATTTGTAAAATATGCTGTTAATACTATTTTAACAATAACGAATAAGAGAAAAGACAATGAATAAAACAAGAACATGGTTTCTTTGGTGGCTTCAACCAATTTATGCAGGATGACACTCTAAAAATAACCAATGAAAAAAGAAGATACAAATGACAAAGTTTAATCAAAGTACCTACGACCAAGCTACCGCAAGTGTTTGCACCTTAACGGATAACGCTAATTATCAAAGCGACCCATTAAGTGTTTATCAATTGCTTTGCCACGATAAAAAAAATAATTTACTCCTAGAATCCGCAGAAATAGATCAAAAGCATTTATTAAAAAGCCTATTACTTGTTGATGCTGCATTAAAAATTGTTTGTAATGACAATGTTGTTACTTTTACCGCTTTAACACACAATGGCCAAACAGCTTTACAATTTGCCGCGGCTCAATTGCAAAACCATGCAAAACTTACCTTGTGTGAAAAGAATCAAATATTAACCGCTACTTTTCCTGATACACCTACTGAGCTTGATGAACAATCTCGATTAATGGCAATAAACCCATTCGAAAGTTTGCGTTTATTTAATCGTATAGAGAATAGCGATAATCATCACTTTGCTATTTTTCTTGGGGGAGCATTCGCCTTTGATATGATCAGCATGAGCGAGACCTTACCCAAAGTTCCAGATGGCGAAAATACCTGCCCTGACTTCGTTTATTATTTGGCTGAAACAGTTGTTGTGATTGATCATGAAAAAAGAAGTACTGAAATCATCGCTAATCTATTTTCTTCATCAAGTGAAGAAAATAGTATGCAGGCTGATCCAACAGAATCAGCTGAACGTATTGCCCATATAAAGCAGCTATTATCAAAAAACATTACCACTGAATCGATTCTTCCTTTAATTGAAAGGAATGACTCGAATTTTAATGATGCGCAAGTTGTCTCTGTTGATATTAGTGACGAACAATTTTGTAAAAATGTTGAGACGTTAAAAGAAAACATTCGTGCCGGAGATATTTTCCAAGTGGTACCTTCTCGCACTTTTTCGTTACCTTGTTTAGATAGTATCGCGGCTTATCAAGCATTAAAGCTGAGTAACCCAAGCCCTTATATGTTCTACCTTAAAGATAGTGACTTTAGTATGTTTGGTGCTTCTCCTGAGTCGGCTATCAAATATCAACAAAACTCTCCTGAAGGAAAGCGACAAGTTGAAATTTATCCTATCGCCGGCACTCGTCCACGAGGGCTAAATGCTGATGGTAGTATCTCATTAGATTTAGATTCACGAATAGAGTTGGAGTTAAGGCAAGATAAAAAAGAATCTGCTGAGCATATTATGTTAGTTGATTTAGCACGTAATGATATTGCGCGTGTTTGTAAAGCTGGCACTCGTTATGTTGCCGATTTATTAAAAGTAGATCGTTATTCCCATGTAATGCACTTAGTATCACGTGTATGCGGTACTTTACTAGAAGAGCTTGATGCTTTACATGCTTATCAAGCGTGTATGAATATGGGAACCTTATCAGGTGCGCCTAAAGTAAAAGCAACCTCTCTAATTAGAGAAATTGAAGGCAAGCGTCGCGGTAGTTATGGTGGTGCTGTTGGCTACTTAACTGGCGAAGGTGAAATGGATACCTGTATTGTTATTCGATCAGCATTTGTCAAAAACAACATCGCTCATGTACAAGCAGGTGCAGGTGTTGTTTATGATTCTATCCCTCAAGCGGAAGCTGATGAAACTAAACAAAAAGCACAAGCGGTTATTAACGCGGTACTAACATCAAATGAATCACTCGCTCAAGGAGTGAACTAATGACTTTAGCTGAAAATAAAATGAAAACGAATAATAAAAACACAAAACTTTTTATGCTCGATAATTTAGACTCTTTTACTTATAACTTAGTCGATGAATTTCAATGCCTAGGTTTTGAGCCGACCGTTTACCGAAATACGTTAAGCAGTGATTTTATATTCAACAAGATGCTTGAACACACTAAAAAAACTGGCGAAAAAGTTATTTTAGTATTATCACCTGGACCAGGCGAACCTAAAAAAGCTGGCTGCTTAATGGCATTAATCAAGTTATGTGCGGGCAAAATTCCAATGATTGGTATTTGTTTAGGACATCAAGCATTAATTGAACATTATGGCGGCACCGTTGGGCGTGCAGAAGAAATAGTACACGGTAAGTCGTCACCTATTACTCACTGTGCTAGTGGCGCTTTTGCTAATATTCCTAATCCATTACCGGTTGCTCGTTATCATTCACTCGTTGGCATTAAAGTACCAGACTCTTTAACTGTCATTGCCGACTACAACAATATGCCGATGGCCATTTGCCAAGAAAAGGATGCGATATTAGCATATCAATTTCATCCAGAATCTATTTTAACAACTTTTGGCTCTACATTATTAGCGCAAAGTTTTGATTATTTACTTACCTTGAGTGAAAACCTAAGCACTAAAGCGCGAGGAGTATAACATGACGAATATATTAGCAACCTTAGTTGACGGGCAAGACCTTGATCAACAAACGATTAAAACGTTTTTTGAAGAAGTACTTAAAGGCGAAACTGACCCTATTGTACTCGCTAGTGTTCTTACTGCATTAAAGATGAAAGGCGAAACGCCCGAAGAGATTTCAGGTGCTGCTTTAGCGATAAAGAATGCTGCAACTGGCTTTCCACTTCAAGCCCACAACGTTGCTGATTGTGTCGGTACCGGTGGCGATGGTGCCAATACCATTAATATTTCAACTACCGCGGCTATTTTAGCAGCAACCTGTGGTTTAAAAGTGGCAAAGCATGGTAATCGTAGTGTTTCTAGCATGTCGGGCTCTGCCGATTTACTTGAAGCATTTGGCGTAAACCTAAATATGTCACCAGAAACAGCCAGCAACTGTTTAGATAAAGCAAATTTATGTTTTTTATATGCTCCCGCTTATCATACCGGTTTTAAACATGCTGCAAGTGTACGTAAAACCATGGGGGTACGAACACTGTTTAATATTTTAGGACCTCTAGCCAACCCTGCGAATCCTAAGGTGATGTTACTTGGCGTTTATACTCCTGATTTATTATTACCTATGGCAGAAGCTTTACAATTAACAGGTGTTGAACGTGCCTTTGTTGTTTATGGCAGTGGTTTAGATGAAATAGCACTTCATGGTGAAACCAATGTGATTGAACTTAACGCAGGAAAATTAACCGAACGCACTATTTCACCACAAGATTTTGGTTTAAAAAATTACTCCCTTGAACAAATCAAAGGAGGTACGCCGCAAGAGAATGCTGACATTATTAAAACAATTTTATCCGGTAAAGGACAAGAAGCTCACAATGCTGCAGTCATTATTAATTGTGCTGCATTGCTTTATTTACATGCCAAAGCGGATACTTTGAAAGGTGCAGCTCAACTGGCAGGCGATATATTAAAAAGTGGCAAAGGCTTAGCAACACTAGAGCAACTTGTTGTACTTTCTAACGAGGAATGTAAATAATTATGGCTAATATATTAGAAAAAATAGTTGCTGATAAGCGTATTGAAATAGATGCCCTTAAAAAATCAAAACCATTATCAAGCTTTATTGATGAGCTAAAACCAACAACGAAAGACATGTATACTGCCTTAAGGCGTACTAAAGAGAAACCTGAAGCCGGTTTTATTTTAGAATGTAAAAAAGCATCACCATCAAAAGGATTAATTCGCCCTGATTTTGATGTAAAAAGTATTTGCCAAGTTTATGATAAATATGCAGCGGCAATATCCGTACTAACCGATGAAAAATATTTTCAAGGTAATTTTGAATACTTAAAACTAGTGACAGAAACTGTAAAATGTCCGGTACTCAATAAAGACTTTTTTATTGATACATACCAAGTACATTTAGCTCGTTACTACGGCGCAGATGCTATTTTATTAATGCTAAGTGTTCTATCAGATGAAGAATATCGAGCATTATCAGCAGTGGCTGAACAATATAATTTAGCTATATTGACAGAAATATCAACAGAAGATGAACGTGATCGTGCAATAAAGCTCAACGCTAAAATGATTGGTATTAACAACCGTAATCTACGTGATTTAAGTACCGACATTTCACGTACTTTTGATTTTGCGCCAACATTACCAGACGAAAGCATCATTATCTCAGAATCAGGGATCTACAATAACGCTCAAGTACGCGAATTAGCGCCTGCTGTTGATGGTTTTCTTGTCGGTAGCTCTTTAATGGCAATGGATAATAATGCCTATAACGATATAGACTTAGCATGTCGTAAATTGATTTTTGGCAATAATAAAGTTTGTGGTTTAACTACTCCAGAACATGCAATTGCAGCAGCACAATCAGGCGCTCGATTTGGCGGATTAATCTTTGCTGAAAAATCCCCTCGTAGTATAACCAAAGCACTAGCATTGAATATTATAAAGTCTCAACCACACTTAGACTACGTGGGTGTTTTTGTAAATCATCCCTCTTTAGAAGTCGCTAATTTAGCTAACGACTTAAAGTTAACTGCAGTTCAGTTACATGGTGATGAAGATCAAACTTATATTGATTCTCTTAAAAAGCAATTAGCTGAAAATAATAATGCTGAATGCTTAGTGTGGAAAGCACATTCTGTCACAGACGAAGTTCCTGAATTAGATGAAAGCATAGCTCACCATATACTCGATGGAAAATCTCCTGGCTCTGGTCAAGCTTTTGACTGGCAAACGTTATCTGATAGCAAACAAGATTTATCAACCAGCTTACTTGCCGGTGGATTAAATCCCGAGAATATTAATTTAGCACTAACGCAGTTAACCAATTTAGATTTATTTGGCTTAGACCTCAACTCAGGCGTTGAAGTTAGCCCAGGTATAAAATCTAGCGAAAAACTGAAGCAAGTTTTTACGCAAATAAGGAATTATTAAAATGACTAAAACAGTAAAAAATACAATCAAAGAAACACTACCGGCTTATTTTGGTGAATTTGGCGGCATGTTTGTCGGCGAATTACTTGTTCCCGCTTTAGAGCAATTAGAGCAAGCATTTATTGAATCGCAAACCGATGAAGCCTTTCTTACTGAGTTTAATAATCTACTCACTAAGTATGCAGGCCGTCCAACGCCACTAACCTGTTGTCGTAATATTGTTAAAAACCCATTAGCAAAGATTTACTTAAAACGTGAAGACTTATTACATGGTGGTGCTCATAAAACCAACCAAGTTTTAGGACAAGCCCTACTTGCTAAGCGTATGGGTAAAACAGAAGTTATTGCTGAAACTGGCGCCGGTCAGCATGGTGTTGCTACAGCTATTGCTTGCTCATTATTAGGCTTAAAATGTAAAGTTTATATGGGTGCTGTAGATTGTCAGCGTCAACAACCCAATGTATTTAGAATGAAATTAATGGGCGCTGAAGTCATTCCAGTTACCGCAGGATCTGGGACTTTAAAAGATGCTGTTAATGAGGCTTTGCGTGATTGGTCTGCCAATTATGAAAATGCACACTATTTATTAGGAACTGCCGCAGGCCCACACCCTTTTCCAACTATTGTGAGAGAGTTTCAAAAAATGATAGGTGAAGAAGCAAAAGCGCAATTCTTAGCTGAAGAAGGACGCTTACCTGATTATGTTATTGCGGCTGTCGGTGGTGGCTCTAATGCTATTGGCATGTTTAATGATTTCATTCAACATGAAGAAGTCAAACTAATTGGTGTTGAAGCTGGTGGTAAAGGTATAGATACAGACCAGCATGGTGCAACCTTGGTTGCTGGTACTAAGGGCATGTTACACGGTAATTATACCTATATCATGCAAGATAAGTATGGGCAAATTGAAGAATCTTATTCTATTTCTGCTGGGCTAGACTATCCTGCTGTAGGCCCACAACATGCATTCTTAAAAGAAACTGGTCGTGCACAATATGTTCCTATTAATGATGATGAAGCATTGAATGCTTTTCAAGCGTTAGCACAAAGTGAAGGTATTATTCCAGCACTTGAATCATCGCATGCGTTAGCACAAGCACTTAAAATGGCAGAGTCAGCAACCACAGAAACTATTTACTTAGTTAATTTATCAGGACGTGGAGACAAAGATCTTGCCCATGTTCATGCTGTTTTACACCCTAACGAGCAAACCAACGAAACGGCAAATGTTAAGCACAGAGGAGAAGCATAATGGCAGAGCAGAAACTACAGGCGGGCTATCGCTATCAACAAGCTTTTACTGATTTGTCAGCAAAACAAGAAAAAGCATTTATTCCTTTTGTGATGATTGGCGATCCAAATGCGGAACAATCGCTTAACATTATTAAAGCATTAATCGATGCTGGTGCTGATGCGCTTGAACTAGGTATTCCTTTCTCAGATCCAAGTGCAGACGGTATTACTATTCAAATGGCGGCATTGCGTGCAATAAAGTCTGATATTAATACCGATATATGCATTGATATACTTGCTAAAGTTCGTGAATATGCACCTAATATCCCTATTGGTTTATTACTTTATGGTAATTTAATTTTTGCTCGTGGTATTGATACTTTTTATGCTGATATGGCAAAGGTAGGTGTTGATTCTGTTTTAATCGCTGATTTACCTATTCGTGAAAGCTTACCATTTAGAGAAGCGGCGTTAAAACACAATATTGCGCCAATCTTTATTGCACCACCTAACGCTGATGATAGCACTTTACGCGACGTATCTTCTTATAGTAAAGGTTATACATATGTATTGAGCCGAGCAGGTGTAACTGGAGTAGATGTATTAGAAGAAAAAGTTCAAACAAGCTCGCCTGCACAAGCGTTAATCAATACATTAAATCAATATCAAGCTGCGCCACCAATCCTAGGTTTTGGTATATCTACACCGCAACAAGTTAAAGACGCATTAGCAGCGGGTGCAAGTGGTGCTATTAGCGGCTCTGCTGTAGCAAAAATAATTGAAAATAACTTAAACGATCATAAAAAAATGCTAGCGGAATTAACAACGTTCGTCATAGATATGAAAGGCGCAACTAAATAAGTCGACTCAATAAACTTAAGTAAACTCGGGAGAACAGCCTATCTATTATCGTGATTTTCAATGTTTTATCATTATTGAAAATCAAATTGAACTTTACAATAGATAGGTACTCTTACTTAATAGTTATGTTATCCCTTTAGTGTTTTATATTTTATGCGTCTATTTTTATAGATGCATTTTTTTTGCGCTTCATATCAACATTTAAACCAACCAACTGCCGAGCTAGCATCTTATTAACCGCTTAAGGTAGTTGATAGTCGAATCACTTTTATTTATAAAGCATCTAAAATAATCGATAGTTTGGGTAATAATTTTTCTTTTAAAGCAACTATAGCTTCGTCAGAATAAGGTGTTAGCGGTTGTTGACCCCAGATAGGTTTAGGCCAACTAACGTCTTTTTTATATCGTACAACATGATGAATATGTAACTGCTCGACTACATTACCCAGTGCAGCTACATTCATTTTATCCCCATCAAATACCTGAATAAGCAATTCACTTAACAAACTTGATTCATTAAGTAACTGCTGTTGCTGTTGCCAATCTAACTGATAAATGTCATTAATATCACTAACTTTAGGGACCAAAATAAACCAAGGGTAAGCACTATCATTACACAGAAGTAATTTGCATAACGGAAATTCAGCCAATTCAATACAATCTTGAACTAATTGTGGGTGTAAACTAAAAGACTCTGATACAGGTATAACTTCTGTCATTATATATTCCTCAACGATAATTTGTTAAATATTGTCAGCTAGTGCAAACGTTACTATCTTTTATTTTTTCGGCCTCGACCCCGTGCTAATTTTTTCGCTTCACGAGCCGCAACTTTCTTTGCTTCTAGTTCAGCAAAGTGTGCATTTTCTTTTTCTATATTTTCTGGCATTTCAAAAGTAATTGCCCCTAAAGTTTTATCACGTATTTCATTAATTAAAATAACTGAAGCTTTATGCATATCAACATGACCACCACTACGAACGCAACCACGCCTGCGGCCAATTGCTTCAATTAAATCTTCTTCATGCACAGGCTGACTTGCTAGTTGATAACGTTCCATCAATCGCTCAGGATAACTTTCAAGTAAATATTCTGCTGCAAAATAAGCAATATCATCATGATCAAACGCTGTATCTTTAACAGCCCCAGATACTGCTAAGCGATAACCACTATTTTCATTAGCGATTTTGGGCCACAACATACCTGGTGTATCAAAAAGATATAATCCATCTTCTAAACGAATGCGTTGCTGACCTTTAGTAACGGCTGGCTCATTACCCACTTTCGCTTTTGCTTTACCTACCAGTGTATTGATTAATGTTGATTTTCCGACATTAGGAATCCCCATAATAACGGCATTGATTTGCTTGCCATCTTCATCTTTACTTGGCACTAATTTCTTTATTAATACAGGAATTGTTTTCGCTATCGCATTATTTTCTGTGGTTAATGCAATGGCTTTAACATTATGTTGTGATTCAAAATATTCTAGCCAAACTTTTGTTTTATCAGGATCCGCCAGATCACTTTTATTCAGTATTTTTATTAGCGGCTTATTACCCCTAATTTCAGTAATCATTGGATTTTCACTACTAAATGGCAAGCGGGCATCACACACTTCTATGACCACATCTATTTGCGGTAGAATTTCTTTAATTTCTTTTTGAGCTTTGTGCATATGGCCAGGAAACCAGTTAATTGCCATGAAAAGTCCTAATTAAGTAACAAATATATAGTGTGAATTTTAGCAAGGTTTACCTTAGGTACAAAGGTTATTCGAAAACAATGAGAAAAACAGTCTAAAAAAGTTAAACTTTTTTATTTTATTGCCGATTAAACATACAAGTCATAAAAAATAACTAAGGTATATACTCAAGTTTAATAAACTATTTTCTTGTGTACGAAGTAAGTTCGATGAATTATATAAATGATTTAGCTTATGCTAGCCATATAGCACAAGCAAAAAAACTAGCGAAAGACAAAAAACAAAAAAACAAATACAGTCAAATGGCTTTATTAGCAACTCCAAGTTCTGAAGATAACTCAGAATCTGAAATTTCACCTGAAGAATCACCTGTTATTGCAAAAGAGAATGACCGTCGTACTGGTCAGGACAGACGGAAAAATCAAGAAGAGCGTGGCCGCTATGTAGAGTCTCGTTTACAAAAAAACCGTCGTTACAAAAAAGAAGTTTCCCTGATAGTATAATTCTATCAAAGCATATAATTAGCCACCGTTTTAACAATTTTACTCTCTAAACATTAGCTAAATTGTATTTCTTACCTGTTTTTTTACTAGCTATACAATACGTTATTAATGATAATACTTAGTATTGTCATTAATAAAATAATTAATTTTTATGAGTAAAAAATTTTACGTGATCTGGAAAGGCGCCAAAACAGGTATATTTTCTACTTGGGTTGAAGTACAAAATTATACCCAAGGAAGATCTGATGCTCAGTTTATGGGCTTCCCTTCAAAAGCAGAAGCTGAAGCAGCTTTTGCATCAACTTATACTAAAGCATTAATGAAACGCTCTTTAGCCAACAAAGGTGCTGCTAGTAATAAGGTAAAAGCAACAAGTGGTGCTACAAGTAAGAAGTCATCTACGAGTAATAATAATATTTCAGCTCATGGTTTATCTAACTCAACAGCTGAAATACAAATATACTGTGATGGTGCTTGTTCACCAAACCCAGGAAAATCAGGCACTGGTATCGCAATTTATCAACAAGGTAAAATAGCCGCACTCTATTATGGTTTGTTTCAAGCCAATGGTACAAATAATACAGCTGAATTAAATGGTTTACTTTATTCGTTCAAACTCGCTAAAAAATATTTAACCAGTGTTAAGCAAGTTCAAATTCTTTCTGATTCTAAATACTCAATTGATTGCATTACCAAGTGGGCTAAAGGCTGGCAAGTTAAAGGCTGGACACGTGGCAAAGGAGAAGAAATTAAAAACCTTGAACTAATCAAAGAATGCTTTACTTTGTATCAAGAGATTAAACAGCACATCATTATTACCCATGTTAAAGGACATGCCAATATTGAAGGTAATGAGTTATCTGATCGAATGGCGGTATTAGCTAGGTTACAAAAACAAGAAACACTTGTTAAATACCAAGGTGAACTTGATATAAAAACTATTTTAGCGATGGAATCTGGCTAATAATGTCAATTATTTTATTCGTTATCACCCTTATTGTTATTTCAGCTATTTTACTAACCAAAAGGTTTAATTTACCTAGAAATATCAGTTTGCTTTTTATCGCACAGCCGCTAGTAACTTGTTCTGCACCTATTATTGTTTTTATTGGTGGTTTATTAGCAAGTGAATTAACGACTGACGCTTCATTGGCTACACTACCTATTAGTTTAATGATATTAGGTGTGGCTGCAGGATCAATTCCTGCGGCAATGATTGCTAAAGTAAAAGGACGCAAGTTTGCTGTATTTACAGGGTTTAGCTGCCTTTTAATTGCAGTATTACTGGCTATTTTAGCAACTAAATTAGCATTATTTGAAATATTTTCTCTGGCAAGCTTCTTATTTGGTATTGGTGGCTCTTTCACACAACAGCTAAGATTTGCCGCGATAGAAAGTAGTAATAACGAAGAAGATATCCCCAAAGTTTTATCCATTTTAATGTTAAGTGGTGTGTTTGCTGCTTTTTTAGGGCCTGAAATAGCCGTAACAGCTAAAGATTGGTTTAGCTCACCTCATGGTTATGTTGGTTCATTTTTTTTACTCGGTTTATTCATTTGCTTAGCTACTCTTATTATGTTCTTTTTCGAAGAGCCTGAAATAAAAGAAACATTAAAATCCGGAGAAACAAGAGCGTTATCTGTTATTGCTAAGCAGCCTATTTTTCTTGTTGCCATCAGTACCGCGACAATAGGTTATGCACTAATGAGTTATTTAATGACTGCAACACCATTAAGTATGCATCACATGCAAGGACATAGCTTAAATGAAACTAAATGGGTAATTCAAAGCCATATTGCTGCTATGTATCTTCCTTCCTTGTTCGCTCCTTGGTTAGTCAAAAAAATAACATTAAAAGGCTTATTAATGACAGGCACGACTATTTATCTTCTTGTCACTCTCATTGCCTTTTCAGGCCAAAAAGTAATACATTATTGGTGGGCATTAATTTTATTAGGTATTGGATGGAATTTTCTGTTTTTAACCGGTACTTCTTTATTACCGCAAAGCTATAACGCTTGTGAACGCCATAAAGTACAAGCAACAAATGATTTTGTTTTGTTTGGCTTTCAGGCATTTGCCTCATTAATGGCTGGCTGGGTATTATTTGTTGGTGGTTGGAATTATGTGGTACTAACAAGTCTCCCTTTAATTGCCGTATTATTTATAATAAACATTATTTATTTTCGACATAAAATTTAACTTAGTTAGGAGTATCTTATGAGTGGAACAACAATGCTTGTTGTCATTGTGTGTGTGGTGAGTGGCGTATTATACAAAATGTATAACAGATATTTAGAATTTAAATCAAAAACGCTAAATCAAAATAAAGCTTATGGGGAAGAAAATGATCAATTAGCAATACAAGTTAGTAAATTAACTGAACGCGTACAAGTACTTGAAAAAATTGTAACTGATGAAGGCTATCAAGTTCAAAAAGATATCAAGAATTTATAACGGTTTATCTTATGCAATTAATCATGAAAACTGAATTTGATAACCTTAGAACGAATGACCTGCATAGTTATGACAGTGATTCCAATGGTAACAAACAAGTTGTGAAAATTTATTGTGGTGAGCAACTGATTGCTAAAAAACTAACACAAAAAAAATCGGTTCGGTATTTTGGTATTAACGACTATAAAAAATACTTAACACCAGAGTCATAAAAACTAAAGTGTTAAGTATTGTTAATTAATAATTAATAAGCGTTACTTTTTCAACATTGATTTTAAATCAGCAAATGGATTGTAAGTAGCGGTATCTTGATTAGTATCCCCTGCTTTTACTTCAGTTTGATAGTTAGCATGTTCTGTGTATTTGGCATGCTCATTATCATGACAATAAATGCACAATAACTCCCAGTTACTTCCATCATTAGGATTATTTGTATGATCATGATCCATATGATGTACAGTTAACTCCTTAATGTTGGAGTAGACAAATTCACGCGCACAACGCCCACATACCCATGGATACAACTTTAAAGCACGATCACGATACCCTTGTTCTTTTTGCTTATAATTGGCACTTGTGCCAAATCTATCTGAAGACATAATAACACTGGAAATAAGTAAATAATAACGTCATTGTATTGCTAAGTTAAAACCTTATCAATGACTCTTTCGTGGGTGATTAACCAATAACGTCATTACTATTATTAAATTTTTTCTGAATTCTGTAACTGCTCTAGCGTTTTACCATGAGGCACAGGTTTTCGGGTTTCAGGGTCAACTTTTACAAAAACAATATCATCCGCTAAACAAATTGTTTTTTTCGTTGCTTTATTACGCACTAAACACGTAATGGTTATTGAAGTAGTCCCTACTTTTTTAGTTTCTAAACCAAACTCAACAACATCACCTTGTCTTGCTGCTGAATCAAAACTAATAGCACCAATATGCTTAGTCACTAAGCAGTTGGTTTCTAGTCGACACATTGAATAAATGGCCGCTTCTTCATCTATCCATTCAAGGGCACGACCACCAAATAAGGAATTGGCATAATTCAAATCATTAGGCATTACTAAACGACGAGAGAAAAACTTCATAAACAACCTTTATAGGTTAAAATTAAAAATGTGAATTTTCATTATAACGGCTATTAATAAGCAGCTCTAGTTAATTATTATAATATAAATTCATATACTTATATTATAATAAAAGTTTCTGTTAGCTTAGTTAAAATATAACTCGCTTTTATTTATTATTAAATATTATGAAAAAATATACTTTTAAATTTATCTGCCATATCAACAAATTTTTCTTTCATTGTTCTTCTTACTTTTATATCGATTCCACTAAAAATACAAATCCCTTCAATAATAATTGTTGGTACAACAACATTGGGATTTACTTGAGTAGATGTTTGATAGTCAACACCACCAAAAATACAGAAGGCTTTAGAAACAACATTAACATTTTCAGGTATATAAATATCACTGCCACTAAATAGGCTAAATATTTTTATACGAAGTTCATTTTGTGTAAATTTCGCATCAGTTAAGTCTATATCACAACCACTAAAAATGCTTAGCGCACGAATTTCTTTTGGTACAGTCCAAACGCCGCCGCGTTTATTACCGCTAAACACGTTAATCATATACTCAACATCTTCTGTTTCACCAGAAACAACATTGGGCGCTAAGCCTTGCTTTTTATTTTCAACAAAAGCTTTATCAACGGTTAAAGGTAAATCTTCTGTCAGTTCGATCAGTGCTTGATTACATTGTAGTTCCATAGCTTGATCTAAACGTCGCTCGAAAGCTTCATACGATAATTCACCATGACTATAATTCATAATTAATTGATCAATAACTTCACTGCGCACTGTTTCTGTAGGTCGATCTTCTAAAATAACTGACATGTTAGTTCCCTTTGTTATTATTTGATGATTAAAAACATCTATATTGCTTTAACAAGCAAGTGCCAAGCCAATAAAATATCACTTAGAATACAATAAGATAAAAATAAGTAGGATAACTATAACGTAAATTAAACGAGATATTAGTAAAATACACCAGAAGTTAGTAAGTTTATGTAGTAATACGATTTTGGATAGAGTACTGTTATAAATAAAGGCGACCGGACACCATATTATGTTAGATGTTATGCACTTATGAAGTAACGGGAAATAGAGTCTCTATTCTATTCAATCCACACCGCCATCCTGAACTTGATTCGGAATATGTACCAGCAGAAGTCATAAAACTTAAATTATAAATCACGAATTTTCACAGCAGGGTTTCCAGCATAAAAACTATTCGCTTCAATATTTTTAGTTACGACACTACCCGCACCAACTGTACTGTTGTCGCCAATATTTACACCTGCCAGTACAATCACGCCACCACCTAGCCAAACATTATTGCCAATAAAAATATCGTCAACATAGTTATGTTTAGCTAGTCGCTCATTAGGATCAATATCATGCGAAACAGCCAATAGTTGTACTTTTGGTCCTATAAGGCAATCAGCACCAATATTTATTTTGCTATTAGTTTCTTTTGAACCATCAACAATAGTGCAATGCGAATTAATAAAGGTTCTATCGCCAATACTAACAGTATCGCCATAATCCATATGAAAGCCATATTCAATAAATACATCATCGCCACATGAGGAAAATAAGGCTTTTAACCGTTTTAAGTTACCTTTACTTGGGCTACGCGTAAATTGACGGCACAGCTCATGAACAGATTTTCGGTGGTTTATTAATACAGGTGTAATACTATCAAAACATCTTTTCATATTTATATAAAATCAACTAGTCACAATCAATGAAGTACTGCTTTAATCGGTAATGCTTTGCATATTTCAGCCTCGACAATTAATAGCTCTTCTAAACGCTGATCGACTTCTGCTTTATCAAAGTATTCATATGCTAACTCAACAAACAGGTTTTTGTGCTTTTCTTCAGATTTAGCAATGGCGTCATATAGATCTTTATCTTTGCCTTCAGGTAAAGCTTGTGCAACTAGCCAAAATTTTTCATAGCCTCGTGCTTCAATTACTGCTGCGACTAATAATCGATCCATTAAAAAGTAACTTGTACCATTACGAAAATGTTGTCTGATTTGATTAATATAAGGATCTTTTTTATCTTGTCCCAAGGTGACATTTCGAGCAACAAGTAACTTTAGAACTTGTTTAAAGTGTATTAATTCTTCAATCGCCAAATCCGTCATTGCTCTAACCAATTTTGCTTTATCTGGGTAATGCGACAACATTGCCATTGCCATGCCTGATGCCTTTTTTTCAGCTGCAGCATGGTCTTGTAAGAAACTAGGGAAATCCGCCATAACAGCATCAATCCACTCTTGCGTGGTGTTATACTTTAATTCAAACATAAATAGTATTTCGAGAAGGTTAAATAATTAGAAAGGATTTTACAGATCAAACCCCGATTAATAAAGGATCTTATCAATACGCCCTTTATTGGTTGATTCTATTTTTAATACATTATTAATATCTTGCCAAGCTCTAACTTTGCCGCCGATATTAATTTTTTCAAAACCAGTGCTTCTCCCCTTTTCAGGTGGAATGTTAAGAAAAGTCAACAGTTGTTGGTAGCTCGTTTCATCGCTAACATCTATCGTTAAAAGATCATCAGATCTATTTTGAAAATAATCGAATACCCCTTGCTGATGATTTTGATAACATTGAAAAAGAAAATCATCTTGCTCTATATTATCAGCTGTCAACGGCGCAAAAGTTTCATTGTAACAACGTTTTAAATATGGATTAAAACCACCATCAATCCGTTGTAAATTAACAATCATACGCTGCAATAACTGTTTTATTGAAGGTATCCAATTATCTTTGTTTCGCGTTAAATAAATAAACTTACTGTTTGGAAAATGCTTATCCAGTTTTTGGTAGTCACAAAATACGGGGGTATCGGCAATCACTTCAGCGTCACTAAAAGCGTTTGCAGTATAAGCATTATGTGCTGTTTTGAAACCTAGACCTAACATGGCTAAACATACACTCGTCGTCGCAGTTCTTGGTAAGCCGATTATAAATATCTTATTAATGGTCACTTTCTTACTCTAAATAAATAAAAATAATTATACCATTGACTAGGATCAATAAATATTAAGTCATACTTATATCTAATAGCTTACATTGATGTAAAGTGCTTTAATAAGGTAACCTCTTAATATTGCAGTATAAGAATTAAAATAGGAATTTGTATGGCAGGCCAATATGAAGAACGTGACAATATAAATTGGGAAGATTATTTAAAGTCAGGAAACCGAATTTTTATCGGCTCAGGAGCTGCGGTACCTAACGCCTTAATTGACAATTTAATCGCTAATTCAAATAAATTACATGACATTGAAACAGTACACATTTTAACTTTATCTGAAAACGTTTGGGCAAAACCTGAACATAAAGATCTTTTTAAAGTGAACAGTTTGTTTATCGGAGGAAAGAATATCCGAGAAGCGATTGCTGAAGGACGTGGCGATTACACGCCTTGTTTCATTTCTGATATTCCACGTTTATTTAATGAAAACAGTTTACCTCTTGATGCTGCATTAATTATGGTTAGCCCACCAGATGAATATGGTTATTGCTCTTTAGGTGTCAGCGTCGATGTAGTGTCAGCGGCAGTTAAAGCTGCAAAATATGTGATTGCACAAATCAACCCACATATGCCTCGTACTAATGGCCATAGTTTTGTTCATTTAAATCAAATTCATGCGTGGATAAATCAAGAACAAAAATTACCTGAAGTTATTCCTCCTGCACTCGACCGACGCACTGAGCAAATAGGTCAATACGCTGCCATGCTAGTCGAAAATGGAGCCACTTTACAAATAGGCATAGGTAAAATTCCTGAAGCCGTTTTACGCTACTTAGCTAACCATAAAGATCTAGGAATTCATAGTGAAATGCTATCTGACGGTATTATTGACTTAATGCTAAAAGGCGTGATAAATAATCGCAAAAAAACATACCATAAAGGAAAGGCAGTGGTCACCTATTGCGTAGGTAGCCAAAAAGTATATGATTTTGTTGACGGGAATCCCCACATTGAATTTTATCCTTCAGAACACGTTAACTCTCCCGTTAAAATTGCCAAAAATGACAACATGGTGTCCATCAATAGCGCAATTGAAGTTGATTTGACAGGGCAAGTGGTTTCAGACTCTATTGGTTATCAATTTTACAGTGGCATAGGTGGACAAGTCGATTTCGTGCGAGGTGCATCATTAAGTAAAGGTGGTAAACCTATTATCGCTCTACCTTCTACTACCAAAGATGGCAAAATATCACGTATTGTAGCGCATATTACCGAAGGCGGTGGCGTAGTGACTTCACGTGGTCATGTCTCATATGTTGTCACTGAATTTGGTATTGCCTCATTACAAGGTAAAAGCATTCGAGAACGTGCATTAGAGCTTATTCGTATTGCTCATCCTAAGTTTAGAGAACAATTATTAGCTGATGTCCGTAAACATTATTGGGTACCTGAATATCAAGAAAGCTCACCTAGTTCAGTGCCTGAGCTCGGGGATGTTGAGCTAAAAAAATTCAACTTTGCTAATATTGATTACATTTTACGCCCACTCTCCCCATCAGACGAACGTAAACTGCAAGAGTTCTTTTATTCACACAATAAAGAAACCTTAATCATGCGTTACAATCATCATATAACTCAAATGACACGAGAAAAATCATGTAATTTGGTTAGCGTGAATCAACACGTAGATTTAGCCTTATGCTTTACCCGCAAAGATTATTTAGGCGAAGCAATACAAGCAGTAGCTCGGTATTATTATATTGAAAGTATTAATTCTGGTGAAGTCGCTTTTGTTATTAAAGAAAGTTTACGTGGTCGAGGTATGGCCAGTACTTTATTAGGTCAAATGATCGAGATTGCCAAAATTAGAAAGCTCGACAGTTTAGTTGCCTGTGTGCGTAGAGATAATGCCTCTATGTTAAAAGTTTTTGAAAGAGCAGGATTTGTTCGTCAACCTAGTGACGACTTTGATGAAATCAGCTTAAAACTTCCATTAAGCGAAGAAAAAGATTTAATTGCTCAATAATCAACAATTAAATAGATAGACGCTATAAATAAACATCATAGAAAATATACAATAATAACAATATTGTATTAATAAAGAACAAGCATCAAAAATTAATGAGAAATGTATGACTATTGGAATAATTGGCCACTACCGATGTGGAGACCACCATAATTTAGGAAAAGATCATCCTGAAAATGGCAAACGTTTAACCGCCATTTCAGATCAACTAATACGAAGTGGACTTGATTATGTTGTACGACAATTTGATGCTAAGCCTATTGATAAGTCATTACTCTCTTTAGCACACACGCAAAAATACATTGATTTTGTTTTCAATAATGCACCCACTTCTGAAAATGAAAATTTTGTTATTGGTGAAGATTCTGTAATGGATTCAAAAACGTTAACCTCTATTATGCTATCTGCTGGTGCTGTAATTGATGGTGTAGATTTAGTAATGGACAATACGTTAAATAGTGCTTTCTGTACTACTCGACCGCCAGGACATCATGCTGAACACGATAAAGGAATGGGATTTTGCTTTTTTAATAATATTGCTATTGCCGCAGCCTACGCAAAAAAAACATATAAGTTAAAACGAATCGCTATTGTCGATTTTGACGTACACCACGGTAATGGAACAGAAGATATTGTTAGAAATTATTTCCCTACCGTTGATGATACATCAGAAGGCGCATATTTATTTTGCTCTAGTTACCAATATCCTTTCTACCCCTTTGATATTAACGAAAGTGATACACCGCCTATAATAAATACTCCTTTAGCTGCAACAACTAAAAGCGAAGGATTCCGCAAGACTATAACTGAACACTGGCTACCGGCTTTAAACAAGTTTAAGCCTGAAATTATCTTTATTTCTGCAGGTTTTGATGCTCATATTGAAGACGAAATGTCACAAATTTGCCTAACAGAAAGTGACTACCGTTGGATAACTGATGAACTCAAGGTAATTGCTCAAGATCATGCTAAAGGACGTATAGTATCTGTATTAGAAGGTGGTTATAGTTTAAGCTCTTTGGGCAGAAGTGTTGTAGCCCACATTAATGGTTTAATCGGTAATTAGCTTAGTTCAGCTAAGCCTATAACTGCGTCGTACTTAGTTTGAATTAAATACATTAACTGATATATCGAGCTGTTAAATTATATAAATGGTTGAAGTCGCCCCTTTAAAAACGCCTTACGAAGGAATTAATTATTCTCACTGTAGGGGCGAATTAATTCGCCTAATAATGGGACATAACATAATACCAATGTTATTGGCGTGTATTGTGATCAGGCGACTGAAGTCGCCCCTACAAAATGTTCGACGACGGAGTCGAATATTATCACCGTAGGGACGAATTAATTCGCCTAATAATGAGATATAACATAATACCAATGTTA
>NZ_JAHKQD010000022.1 GCF_018860915.1 Colwellia sp. C2M11 | reverse complement strand
GTCGCAAGTTCGAATCTTGCATCACCGACCACTTTTCAAAAATATTATCTCCTATATCTGACCAAAATTGGTTTGGGTGTTATCAAGTTTCGTTGCAACGTTGAACTTTACATTAATAATGAATTTTTAACTTATACTTGGCGAATAAAAGCCATTTACCAATGAAGTAGAAAATTATGTTTTACGGTAATTATCTTGGTTGTTTGCAATGTTCGAGAATACAATTTGTTCCTTTATAAGAGAGGGGCGAGTGTTATTTGATCACTTTCATGGTATTTAATTTATTTTACTTAAACTTATGTTACCCTTTTTTTATATGTAAGTTATTATAATATATATGTATTTTAACTACCTTGGTAGTTGGTGTAACAGTCATTATGCTGTAGGTAAGAGTATCCTCGACGAGGCTTTATTTAGGCTACGATTTCCGCCAGAAACTTGCCCTTGCAACTTCTTTTGTGTCTAGCTATAATTCCGCGTCATAAATTTTAACCGTTCGTATGAGCAAGGCACTTTTTTTACTATTATTAGCAAGTAAAATTGATGCTATATAAGAAAGCGTAACACGCTAAGTTTTGAGGTATATAAATGCAAGTTTCAGTTGAGACTACACAAGGTTTGGAACGTCGTTTGACTATTTCTGTTCCAGCCGAAACAGTAGATGTTGAAGTTAAGAATCGTCTTCGTCAAGTAAGTAAAACCCAACGTATCAACGGTTTCCGTCCAGGTAAAGTTCCACCATCAGTTATTCAAAAACGTTACGGTAAATCTGTACGTCAAGAAGTTGCCGGTGAAATCATGCAACGCAGCTTTGTTGATGCTATTGTTGCTGAAAAAATTAACCCTGCGGGTCGTCCTTCATTTGTTGCAAAAAGCAATGAAGATGGTAAAGAATTAAAATTTGAAGCAACTTTTGAAGTTTACCCTGTAGTTGAGTTAAAAGGTCTAGAAGATATTAAAGTAGAGCGTCCTGATGTTGAAGTGTCAGATGCCGATCTAGATGAAATGTTTGAAACATTACAGAAGCAGCACCAAACGTGGAAAGAAAATAAGCGTAAAACTAAGAAAGGTGACAAGTTAGTACTTGATTTCACTGGCCGCATTGACGGTGAAGAGTTTGAAGGTGGTAAAGCTGAAGGTTTTGAACTAGAACTTGGCGCTGGCCGCATGATTCCTGGTTTCGAAAAAGAAATCACAGGTATGAAAGCTGGTGAAGAAAAAACAATTAAAGTAACTTTCCCTGACGATTACCATGCAGAAAACCTAAAAGGTAAAGAAGCAGAGTTTGATATTGTTGTTCATAAAACAGAAGGTGCTGTATTACCTCCTGTTGATGAAGAGTTTGCAAAACTTTTTGGTGTTGAAGAAGGTGGTGTTGAAGCTTTACGTGAAGAAGTTAGTAAAAACATGACTCGTGAATTAACTCAAGCTGTTAAAGCTAAAGTTAAAGAGCAAGTACTTGAAGGTTTATTATCTAGCCATGATGTTAGCTTACCATCAGCTTTAGTTGCACAAGAAATTGACGTATTACGTCAACAAGCAATGCAACGTTTCCAAGGTCAAATGGATCCGAAGAACTTACCTGAACTACCTAACGAGATGTTTAAAGAGCAAGCTGAACGTCGTGTTAAAATTGGTTTGTTATTAGGCGAAGTGATTAAAGTTAATGAACTGAAAGTTGATATGGCTAAAGTTGATGAGTTAATTGCAACAGCAGCGTCAGCTTATGAAGATCCACAAGAAGTTATTGAATACTACGCAAACAACAAAGAATTAATGCAACAAATGCAAAATGTCGCTTTAGAAGAGCAGGCAGTTGAATTTTTAGTTGAAAAAGCGAAAGTAGAAAATAAAAAAGCAACTTTTAAAGAAATTATGAACCCTGAAGGGAAGTAATATCGCTTTTTTATTGACAAAAAGCTTAGCAATCGCTTAAATTTAATGGCTTGTATGGATATCTTCATACAAGCCATTTTTATTTAGCGTATTATTTTAATGATTACTTAAAGAATGTAGCTTAATTTAAGCTGCTTAGTTAAAGTAATCATGTATTTTATATTTAAGGACGGAACACACTTGTTTAATTCCCAATTCAATTCCCAATCAAACTCTCAAAATTCAGCGACTAGCCCAGAGAGTGCTTTAGTACCAATGGTAGTCGAACAGACAGCTAAGGGTGAACGTTCTTATGATATTTACTCAAGATTACTTAAAGAACGTGTTATATTTTTATGCGGCCAAGTTGAAGATCACATGGCTAATTTAATTATTGCGCAATTATTATTCTTAGAATCAGAAAGCCCTGATAAAGATATTTTCCTCTATATTAATTCACCGGGTGGCTCTGTAACAGCAGGTATGGCCATTTATGATACAATGAAATTTATTAAACCTAATATTTCTACTGTATGTATTGGTCAAGCTGCAAGCATGGGAGCATTTTTGCTTTCAGGTGGTGAAAAAGGTAAACGATATTGTTTACCTAATGCACGTGTGATGATTCATCAACCTCTTGGTGGATTCCAAGGGCAAGCATCTGACTTCGAAATTCATGCGAAAGAAATATTGTTTATTAAAGATAAATTAAATCGTTTAATGTCGGAGCATACAGGGCAACCTCTTGAGAAAGTTTCTCAAGATACTGATCGTGATAATTTCTTAAGTGCTGAAAGCGCAGTTGAATATGGTTTAGTTGACTCCATATTAGAACAAAGAAATAGT
Source organism: Colwellia sp. C2M11 (assembly GCF_018860915.1). Taxonomy (GTDB): domain Bacteria; phylum Pseudomonadota; class Gammaproteobacteria; order Enterobacterales; family Alteromonadaceae; genus Colwellia. The sequence goes on along the minus strand of NZ_JAHKQD010000022.1, from coordinate 51,386 downwards.
TAATATTAACTGTAAGTTGAATTTGACTCATCAAGTTCAACTTAAAAGATGATTGAATGATTGCCATATTATAATTATTTATAGCTATAGTAATCATTAACGGAATTAAGATTTGAGGTAGGGCATGACCGATATTAAAAGTGGTGACGGTGACAATGGTAAATTACTTTACTGTTCATTTTGTGGCAAAAGCCAACATGAAGTACGTAAGCTAATTGCTGGCCCATCAGTATTTGTATGTGACGAATGTGTTGAATTATGTAATGACATTATTCGTGAAGAGATAAAAGAAATTTCTCCTAAAGAAGAAAAGGAAGCTTTACCTTCTCCTGTTGAAATACGTGAAAGCTTGGATGACTATGTTATAGGCCAAGACCATGCGAAAAAAGTACTCGCAGTGGCGGTTTATAATCACTATAAGCGTTTACGCAATGGTGATTCACACAATGGTGTTGAATTAGGTAAAAGTAATATTTTACTTATTGGTCCAACAGGATCAGGTAAAACATTATTAGCGCAAACTTTAGCGCGCCTCCTTGATGTACCTTTCACTATGGCTGATGCAACGACATTAACTGAAGCTGGATATGTTGGTGAAGATGTTGAGAATATAATTCAAAAGCTATTACAGAAATGTGATTACGATGTTGAAAAGGCACAGCGTGGCATAGTATACATTGATGAAATAGATAAAATTTCTCGCAAATCAGATAACCCGTCAATTACGCGTGATGTTTCTGGTGAAGGTGTTCAACAAGCCTTATTAAAACTTATTGAAGGTACTATCGCTTCAGTACCACCACAAGGTGGTCGCAAGCACCCTCAGCAAGAGTTTTTACAAGTAGATACTTCTAAAATTTTATTTATTTGTGGCGGTGCGTTTGCAGGCCTTGATAAAGTGATTGAACAGCGTTGTCACACTGGAACTGGCATTGGTTTTGGTGCCGAAGTGCGCGGTAAAGATGAAGAAGTCACCTTAACTGAAAGATTGGAAGATGTTGAGCCGCAAGATTTAGTAAAATACGGATTGATTCCTGAATTTATTGGTCGATTACCGGTTGTTGCTACTTTACGTGAATTGGATGAAGCAGCATTAATCCAAATTCTACAAGAACCTAAAAATGCATTAACTAAGCAGTTTACGGCATTGTTTGATATGGAAAATGTTGAATTAGAGTTCCGAGAAGATGCACTTAACGCCATTGCTAGAAAAGCAATGGACAGAAAAACAGGTGCTCGTGGCTTACGTTCAATTGTTGAAGCTGTTTTACTTGATACCATGTACGAACTCCCATCAATGGAGAACGTGAGTAAAATAGTTGTTGATGAAACTACAATTAAAGGTGAATCTAAACCTTTGGTTATTTACGATAGTCAACAAGAGCAAGCAGCATCAGAGTAAATCATTGCTGACAAATTAATATTGAAATATAAAGAGCCTAAGGGCTCTTTTTTGTTTTTTAACAGCCATAATAGTGATATTAAGGTAACTAAGTTGGGCTACCTCTAACAAGCTCTGTGTGCTTTAATATGTATAAATCTCAACCATGAGTTGGGAATAAATAAAATCAAATTGTTATTATTGCTTGTAAGTTTTCTATTTATCCCCATATAGATTTTATCAGTAATTTAAACTTTCCAAAGAGACACACATGACCGAAGAATTAACTAGTGTAGTTGAAATCCCCGTTCTTGCCTTAAGAGATGTTGTCGTTTATCCACAAATGGTAATTCCATTATTTGTAGGTAGAGAAAAATCTATCCGTTGTTTAGATCTTGCGATGGAAAATGATAAGCAAGTATTTTTAGTTGCACAAAAAGATGCTGCAGTCGATGATCCTCAAGCTGTGGATGTTTATGAAACTGGCACTGTAGCAACTATTTTACAGATGTTAAAACTACCTGATGGCACTGTTAAAGTGCTAGTGGAAGGTGTGCAACGTGCTAAAGTCACTGAGTTTATTGAAACAGAAGAATACTTCAGTGCCAATATTGAGTATTTAACGATAGAAAATAGTGCGGAAGATGATAATGAAGTATTAATTCGTTCTGCTATTTCTCAGTTTGAAGGTTATGTAAAGCTAAATAAGAAAATTCCACCAGAAGTACTTACTTCGGTTTCGGGAATTGATGATGCCGAGCAATTAGCTGACACTATGGCTGCTCATATGCCATTGAAGCTAGAAGAGAAGCAAAAAGTATTAGAAATAGTTGATATTGTTAAACGCTTAGAGCATTTAATGGCATTGATGGAAGGTGAGATTGACTTATTACAAGTTGAGAAAAAAATTCGTACTCGCGTTAAAAAGCAAATGGAAAAAAGTCAGCGTGAATACTATTTAAATGAGCAAATGAAAGCGATTCAAAAAGAGCTTAATGAAGGTGATGAAACACCTGATGAGCTTGAGCAAATGTCAAAGCGTATTGATGAAGCACAAATGCCGACAGAAGCAAAAGATAAAACCTTAGCTGAATTGCAGAAGTTAAAAATGATGTCGCCGATGTCAGCTGAAGCTACTGTCGTTCGTAGCTATATCGAATGCATGATTAATGTGCCATGGAAAAAACGTAGTAAGCTTAAACGTAACTTGGCGTTAGCACAAGAAGTGCTAGACAAAGATCACTATGGCTTAGATAAAGTTAAAGAGCGTATATTAGAATATTTGGCCGTACAACAGCGTGTTAGCCAGCTGAAAGGTCCAATTCTTTGTTTAGTTGGTCCTCCCGGTGTAGGTAAAACCTCATTAGGGCAATCTATTGCAAAATCTACAGGCCGAAAATATATTCGTATGGCTTTAGGTGGTGTACGTGATGAAGCTGAAATTAGAGGTCATCGTCGAACTTACATTGGTTCATTACCAGGTAAACTTATTCAAAAAATGTCAAAAGTGGGGGTTAAAAATCCACTCTTTTTATTAGATGAAATAGATAAAATGGCATCGGACATGCGTGGTGATCCAGCATCAGCATTATTAGAAGTATTAGATCCTGAGCAAAACTCAAGCTTCAATGATCATTATCTAGAAGTCGATTATGATTTATCAGATGTGATGTTCGTTGCGACATCAAATAGCATGGATATTCCAGGTCCATTACTTGATAGAATGGAAGTTATTCGTTTGTCTGGTTATACCGAAGATGAAAAGCTAAATATTGCGCGTAGTCACTTGGTTGAGAAGCAGATACAACGTAATGGTTTAAAGGCTAATGAAATTAAAATTGAAGATAGTGCCATTATTGGTATTATTCGCTATTACACGCGAGAGGCGGGTGTTCGAAATTTAGAACGTGAAATATCTAAGTTATGCCGTAAAGCAGTTAAAGCTATCTTACTCGATAAAAAGCTGAAAAAAGTGGTTGTTAACCAAGAAAACCTAAATGAATATTTGGGGGTACAACGTTTTGATTACGGTAAAGCTGATGATAAGAATAGAGTTGGTTTAGTGACTGGGTTAGCATGGACACAAGTAGGCGGAGAATTACTGACTATTGAAACAGCGTCTGTACCAGGTAAAGGTAAGCTAACCTACACTGGTTCATTGGGTGATGTTATGCAAGAGTCTATTCAAGCAGCAATGACGGTTGTACGTAGCAGAACAGAAAAATTACGCATTAACGTTGATTTCTATGAAAAAAGAGATATACATGTTCATGTTCCTGAAGGAGCAACACCAAAAGATGGACCTAGTGCAGGTATAGGTATGTGTACGGCACTTGTTTCTAGTTTAACAGGTAACCCGGTCAAGGCTGATGTTGCTATGACAGGTGAAATTACATTGCGTGGTGAAGTACTTGCTATTGGTGGTTTAAAAGAGAAACTACTAGCGGCTCATCGTGGTGGTATAAAAACGGTTATTATTCCTCATGAAAATGAACGTGATTTAAAAGAAATACCTGAAAATGTTAAAGCAGATCTCGCTATTCACCCTGTAAAATGGATTGATGACGTACTTTCTATAGCACTTGAACACCCTGTAGAGCAGTGGAAGGCAGAGTAATTTTTATGCGTAAAAAGTTGCATTTTTGATAGAAATAAGCAAAAAAAGCAAAAAAACGCGAAAAAACAGTAAAAAAGTGAAATAAAGGCTTTTCAAACGCTGAAACTATGGTAAGTTAACAACGCTTATGTCGCTAGACCCCTTGTTTAGTATACCTAAGAGGCTGCTGCTCAATAGGTATAAATAATAAAGGATTAGACATAATAGTTTTTTTTCAACTCGGCGCTTGATGTTCAATAAAATAAAATAACATAACGAATCTTTATTTTTTTAGGACGAACTTTTATTAAAACTTTTATTAAAGAAAAGTAAAATAGCGTTGTAATAATAACAATTGAAGGGGTATACACTGTGAATAAATCTCAACTTATCGAGAAAATTTCTGAAGGCGCTGACATTTCAAAAGCTGCTGCGGGTCGCGCATTAGATTCATTTATTGGCGCTGTAACTGAAGAATTACAAAGTGGTGAGCAAGTTGCTTTAGTTGGTTTTGGTACTTTCTCTGTACGTGACCGTGCAGCACGTACTGGCCGTAACCCACAAACTGGTGCAACTATTCAAATCGCTGCAGCTAAAATCCCATCTTTCAAAGCGGGTAAAGCATTAAAAGATGCTTGTAATAGCTAATAATATAATTAATTACATTTCGTGATTTTATATTAAAGATATATTTAAAGACCACCTTTAGGTGGTCTTTTGCTTTTAATTTATTTGATTAAATTATTTATAAATAATTTAATCAAATAAAACACATCTTGCACTTCAAGCGATGGTCCGCATCTGCTAAAATCGCGAGCAACAAAAACTATAGCTTAAGTATCGATATTTTTTATCGGTTTAATATTTATCGATTTTAAAAAATCGGCTTTGGAGATAAGAGAAAAAAATGCTAGAAGATATTAGAGAAAGCTCGCAGGGCTTAACAGCCAAAATAATCCTTGGTCTTATTATACTAACCTTCGCTGTTGCAGGTCTGGGTAGCTACACTAATTCTGTAGATACTTCTGTCGCAACGGTTAATGGCGAGAAAATAAGTCAACAAGAGTTTGATAGAGCATATCAAGCACAGCGCAATCGTATGGCTCAACAGTTTGGTGAAATGTTTGATACATTATCGAATGACGCTAACTATATGGCTAACTTTCGTCAAGGCGTATTAGATAATTTAATTAATCAAAAATTAATAGATCAAAGTGCAGAAGATCTTGCAATACGTGTTTCAGATGAGCGCATTAAAGAGACTATTCGTGTAATGCCTGAATTTCAGGTGGATGGTGTTTTTGATAACAATCGTTATTTAGCGGTTATTAATCAAGCCGGTTTTTATCAGTCGTCTAGCTTTCGTGATTACCTACGTGTAGAAATGACACGTAGTCAGTTATCACAAGCACTAGTAGCTACAGAATTTAATTTACCTTACCAAGAAAAACTACAACAAAACTTGCAAGGTCAAACACGTGATATTCGTTATGCAACGCTATCAGCTAAACAGTTTGAAGCCGGTGTTGAGGTAAGTGAAGAAGAAATTAAAACTTACTATCAAACGAATCAAATACGTTTTGAAAATAAAGAAAAAGTTAAAGTAAATTATATTCGTTTAGCTGTTGATGATATTGCTAAAAATATTGAAGTGTCTGACAGTGATGTTGAAACATATTATCAAGATAACATTGCAAGCTTTACCCAAGCAGAACAACGTCGTGTTTCACATATTTTAATTGGCTTTACTGAAGGTGATGATGACAGCGAAGCAGCAGCTAAAGCTCAAGCTGAAACTGTATTAGCTCGTTTATCTGCCGGTGAAGATTTTGCCGAATTAGCTAAAGCGTTATCTACTGATACTTTTAGCGGTGAAAATGGTGGTGATTTAGATTATATAGAACGTGGCGTGATGGGAGAGGCTTTTGATGAAGCCGCATTTGAATTAACGACTGTTGGTGATACAACAGGGCTTGTTAAATCAAGCTTTGGCTATCATGTCATTAAATTGACTGACCTTAAGCCTGAAGAAATTCAGAGTTTAGCTGACGTTAAAGATGAGCTATACATCAAGGTAAGTAGTGATAAAGCTCAAGAGCAGTTTTACACCTTAACGCAAGAAATGGCGCGTATTAGCTTTGAGTTTCCTGACAGTTTAGAAGATGCAGCAAGTGAAGTGAATGCTACTGTAGAAACTTCTTCTTGGTTATCTCCTACAGGCAATGCTGCACCTTTTGATAATGCTAAAGTTATTGAGGCAGCGTTTTCAGATATAGTTTTACAAGATAATATGAATTCTGATGTGATTGAAGTAAGCGATAGTGTTTCATTAGTATTACGCTTAAATGAATACCAAGAAGCGAATGTTAAACCACTTGCTGAAGTTGAAGAGCAAATAAAAGCTATTTTAGTCTCTCAAAAAGCGACAGAAAAAGCTCAGACAACAGTAAATGATTTACTTGCGAAGTTTAAAGCGGGTGAAGATATTACTGAACAGTTACTTGAAAACTATGCAAGCTTTACTAGCAAAGAAAATATGACACGTTATGGTACAGATATAGATCAAAGTATCACTCGTGAAGCATTTGTATTACCACACCCTGTTGATGGGAGTATTTCTGCCTCTTCAGTTGCTTTAAGTAACGGTGATTTGGCTCTAGTAGAGCTAAAAGCAGTGAATGTACCAAAAGTTATTATTGATAACCCGCAGCTTTCTCAGCAACAAACTTCTCAATTAGCGCAGTCTGCTTACGCAAGCTATGTTGATTCATTAAAGTTAGATGCAAAGATAAAGATAAATACAGTGGCAGCGCCAACGAGCTTTTAGTTGGTAGTAAGTAGCGAGTAACAAAGCTCGCTACTTTTCATTGATATTATTTTACGGTTCTAGATCTCAGTTGAAAGTTTTGATTCATTAATAATCTTTGCGTGACTTTATGCTGAGGTTTATTCATAACCTCCATTGTTTTTCCTGATTCAACTACCTTCCCGTGTGATAACACTAAAACTTCATCACTAAAATGGCGAATAATACCCAAATTATGGGATATGAGTATATAGGCAAGTCCCATTTGTTGTTGTAGATCTAATAATAAATTAATCATTTGAGAGCGTAATGAAGGGTCAAGTGCTGCTAATGCCTCGTCCAGTATGATTACTTGAGGCTGTAAAATAATTGCTCTAGCAAGGGATATACGTTGTTTTTGCCCACCAGAAAACATATGAGGATAAAAATTCATATGATCGCCTAATAAACCAACTTGTTGTAGGGTAACCCTGATCAGCTCTTGGCGTTTTTTTTCATTAAATGTTGTGTTGAGTTTAAGCGGCTCATCTAATAGTTGTAAAATAGTTAGGCTAGGATTGAGAGTTGTTCCTGAGTCTTGAAAAATCATACGAATATGCTGACATCTTTCTTTATAACTACTATCATGTAGTTTTTTGCCATTCAGGTAAATATGACCGCTACTGGCTGGCTCTGCTCCGACTAATAATTTAGCAAGTGTCGATTTTCCTGAGCCTGTGTCACCAATAATAGCTAAAGTCTTATGCGCTTCAATACTGAAAGAAATAGGCTCTAATGCAATAGTAACTTTCTTTTTAAACCAAAAGCCTTTCTGCTGATAAGACTTGCTTAACTCTTCAACTTTAAGTAATTCTGTCATTTTAACATACCTCTTTAATAGCTTTACGTTTAGCTTTTGTCGGTATTAAAGGGTAGTGGCAACTAACTTTATGATCATGAAAGCTAGTGATTGTCGGTGCTTGTACACAGGCTTGTTGGGCTCTTGGACAACGTGGCCCTAAACGACAGCCAATAGGAAGATGTTGCAAAATTGGAATAGTACCAGGTAATGCCATTAATCTTGATTTAGCAGGCAACTCTATATTTGCACTCGGGCTACTATCAACTAAAGCTTTAGTGTATGGGTGTAATGGATTTTTGAATATTTGTTCAGTAGTTCCAGCTTCAACGAATTGTCCGCTGTACATCACTGTTATCTTATGTGTCCAATGTGTAATATTTTCTAAATCATGACTAATTAATAATATCGACATGTTTTTTAATTGATTTAAACTAGCCAACAGCCTAAATATTTGCCCCTGATTTGTATTCTCCATTGCTGCAGTAGGTTCATCTGCAATTAATAATATCGGCCTTCTAGCTAGGGCTATAGCGATCATAACGCGCTGACATAGCGCATCTGTTAATTGATGTGGGTAACTGTTAAGGCAAGCGTTATGTTTTTTTATGCCGACCTTATGTAATAATTTAATAGCTGCCTCATTACGCTGTCGCTGTTTCTGCCAGAAAAAACCGGTGAGTGAACTAGTATCAATCGCTTCAGCTAATTGGTTTTTGATGGTGGTTGTTGGATCTAAACAGGCCATAGGCTCCTGGAATATCATAGCAATATCTCGCGATATAAGCGCTTTACGCTCCGCAATAGATAAACGCAATAAATCGACACCTCGCCAATGGAACCTATCAGCATGTACTTTCCATTTGTCGTTTAGTACACCAACAATTGCTTGTGCTAAAAGTGATTTACCAGAGCCGGATTCCCCAACTAACCCACGAACTTCGCCTTCTTTCATGATCAGGCTAACTTTATCAACCGCTAAAATATTTTTATTTTCACTGATAAGTTCAATGGATAAGTTTCTAATGTCGAGTAAATTCATTACTTGTCCTTGCGAAGCTTAAGAGAATGGCGAATACCTTCACCAACAAGGTTGGTAACTATAACAGCAAACAAAATAGCTAAACCTGGCAAATATACTGTCCAAGGGGCTATGTAAAATAAATCTAAACCGTTAGCTAATGTTGCTCCCCATTCCGGTAGTGGAATTTGAGCACCTAAGCCTAAAAAACCTAATGTAGCTATATCTAAAATAGCGGCTGATTGTGCTAAGGTTGCCTGACTCATTACTCGATCGACAATATTTGGAAAAATAGAGTAATACAATATTCTAAAAGGACTTGCACCATCTAGCCGAGATGCAAGTACATAATCTTTACGCGATTCTTCTTTTACGGCGTAACGTGTAATGTGAATAAACTGAGGTATCAGTACTATCACTACAGCCCATACGGTATTGCTAATACCAGGTCCTAATATAGCAACAATGATGATAGCCAATAACAATGAAGGAATAGATAAGATGACATCCAAACAGTGATTGAGGAAGCTTGATTTTATCCCTGTGGTTAATGCTGATAAGGAGCCAATAACAACACCAATAATAAGTGATGTAATAACTACAATAAAGCTTAGGCCAAAGGTTAAAGAAGTACCATACATTAAGCGAGAAAGCATATCTCGGCCAAGTTCATCAGTACCAAGTAAATAACTTATATTTCCATCAGGGTGCCAAGCAGGAGGTAATAATAGCATATCTAGTTGACCATCAATTGGTGAATGTGGTGCTAGTATTGGTGCAAAAACAGCTAAAATTATTAAGAATATAAAACAGCTCAATCCTGCCATTGCAGAAGGTGTTTTACGAAAAACCTGCCAAAGCTGCATAAAAGGTGAAGGGAATATCTCTTCTAAATAAATTTTATCACGAGCCATACTTATTACCTCGGGCTAGTGGATTTAACGCAGCATAGATAAAGTCAGTTAAAATGTGCACGATAAAAATAAAACACGACAGCACCAACAAGCCACTTTGTATCGCGGTATAGTCTCGTTGGTAAATACTTTCGATGAGCCAACGGCCTATACCAGGCCAACTAAAAATAACTTCGGTGACCATGGCAATCGTTACCAGGTTGGCAAACTGTAAACCAACGTGACGAATTATTTGTATTAGCGCATTTCTGATCGCATGGCGAAATATCATTTGTCGAAAGGTTAAACCTTTTGCATTTGCTGCTCGAATATAGCTTGTTTCTAAAACCTCTATCATTGATGTTCTAGCTAAGCGAATAAATATAGTGGCAGGAGCTACAGCAATAACACAAGCAGGTAGTATAATATGTGCGGTGGCATCACTAAAAGCTTGCCATTTATAAGGGCTATCACTGAGTAATATATCAATAAATTGAATACCAGTTATCAACTCAATTTCAAACAATAAACTAATCTGTCCGGCTGATGGCAACCAGCCTAAGTTTATCGAAAAGGTTAAAATAGCCAATATACCTAGCCAAAATACGGGGATTGAATAGCCCAACATTGAAACTGATACGATAATATTATCAGTGGTTTTGTTGTGTTTTATTGCCGCAATAAAACCAAGTGGAATACCAACAAACATTGCAATAAATAAAGCAACCAAACTAAGTTCAATAGTTGCAGGTAATAGGTTGAGCACTTCCGTGGCTATATCAGATTGACTTGCCATTGAAATACCTAACTCGCCATTAACAATGTTATGTAGATAAGTAATATATTGCCAAAAGATATTACTTTCAGTGTGGTAATGTTTTTCTATTTCTATTAATTGAGCAGGGGTTGCGTTAATAGCACCCGAGATGTTGATGATTGAATCACCTGGAAATAAAAAACTTAAGCTAAAAGATAATAATGTTAGTACTAACATTGTAAAAATAAATAAGCTTAATCTACGTAAAGTAAAAATTAACATGATTAATTTTCACCTACATTAGGTTGAGCCACTTTCACTGCGTTGTTACTTTTTGCACTTAGGGGCGTTTTTTTATTTTTATCTATATGATAAAAATTAATACCCCCAAAGGCTGCTAGGATATCACCCGTAATTTCTTTATTACGTGCTTGATAACGTTTTGAATGAGCAATGGGAATTAAAGGGATTTCCTCTTCTATAATTTTCATTGCTTGGGAATAGAATTTTTTTCTTTGACTTAAGTCAGTTGTTTGTAAGGCTTTTTGAATAATATCATCATATTCTTGGTTACACCAAAAAGTGGTATTACTCCCTGTATTACTTGCAGAGCAGCTTAGCATAGGAGAGAAAAAGTTATCAGGATCTGGATGATCAGCTGACCAACCTAATAAAAAGCTCTGATGTTCGCCAAGCTTTAAGCGGTTTAAGAAAGTATTCCATTCATAAGAAACAATGTTAACTTTAATTCCAATATCATTTAGATCGGCTTGTATAAGTTTAGCCATTGTTATTGCATTAGGGTTATAAGGTCTTTGTACCGGCATAGCCCATAAATCCATAGTGAATCCTTGAGGAAACCCTGCCGTATTTAATAGGCTTTTTGCCAGCACAGGATTAAATTCATGAGTTGGAATCGTATCGTCAAATGCCCAAGAGGTATTCGGTAGTATCGATTTTGCTAATACTGCTTTACCTTTATAAACGGTATCGAGTAATACTTTTTTATTAATAGCATAACTAACCGCTTGGCGAACCAGTTTATTATCAAAAGGTGGCTTTTTAATATTAAAGCCAAAATAGCCGACATTTAATGCGGTAATTGACTCTAAGGTTAAGCTTTTATTTTCACCTATTTTATTATGGGCAATAGGGTAAGCTGATATATCACATTCTTTTGCTAGTAACTTTGTTAGCCTTCCAGTATTACTTGGCGTGATATCAAAAACTAATTGTTCAATTTTTACCGGCTCTCGCCAATATTGTTCGTGACGGTAATAACGAATAAAAGAGCCAATGCGATATTCTTTTAATTTAAATGGCCCAGTGCCTATAGGATCGGTATCTATATTGCTTTTTCTTTGTTGTTTACTTAGTTGTTCAGCATATTCGGCGGATAAAATAACCGCATAATCAGTTGCTAAATTGGCAAGAAAGGAATTATCAGGATGAGTTAAATGAAAGCGAACAGTATGATCATTTATTTTTTCTATTTTTTCTACTAGGCTATTAAACTCAATATTTTGAAAAAAGGGATAATCACCGCCTGATACATAATGAAATGGATGATTTTTATTTAAAATACGATTAAAACTAAAAATAATATCGTCAGCATTTAGAAATCGGCTTGGTGTAAAATATTCTGTTTGATGAAAAGCAACATTTTTACGTAAATAGAAAGTGATCTTTTTACCGTTTTTTGTTACATGCCAAGCTTTTGCTATTGCAGGTGTAAGCGTATTCTCTTTTCCTTGATAACTCAATAAACGATCGTATAACTGATTCGATGTAGCATCAATGGTGGTACCAGATGTTACTAATTGCGGGTTAAATGTTTCAGGAGAGCCTTCCGCACAATATATAACACTGTGTTCATCTAATGAAACTGTGCTTTCATCATAACACGCGGATAATGCGAAAAGGCTCAGGCAAGCAAGTAGATTAACCTTAATTTTATTCATCAGTGTCATTACCATCAAGCAAATTGTATTTTTTTAAATAACCTCTTAGTTGATGATAGGTTAATTCTAGTGCTTGTGCGGTTTTCTTTTGATTATATTGACAGTGCGCCAAAGCTGATTTAATCAATTCTATTTCGTAATTTTGTGATAAGGACTTTAATGATTGAGGGAATTGAGTGTTTATTAGTGCTGTGGTAGCGGTTACTTCCGGCTGAATTATCTCATTACTCGTATTCTTGTCAATCGAATCTACGCCGTTGTCACTTATTGTCTCATGTTGTGGTGTATGGACTCTATCATGGGTTTTAATGCGCTGGTTAGGTCTAAAAGGAGATTCGAATGGGTCAATAATTAAATCATTAACAGGCAAGTGCGGGTTATTACAGCGATAAACACTACGCTCAATTACATTTTTTAACTCACGAATATTACCCGGCCAAGCGTATTCAAGCATGGCTCTTTTCGCTTTTTCGGTGAAACCACTAAATAATTCAAACTCTAATTCACGTGCCATTGTCATAGCAAAATGCTCTGCTAACATTAAAATGTCATCAAGTCGTTCACGCAATGGTGGTAGTGTTATAACATCAAATGCTAAGCGGTCGAGTAAATCTGCTCTGAATTGCCCTGATGCAGCTAATGATGGAAGATCTTCATTAGTGGCTGCTACGAGGCGTACATCAGTAGTTATTGTACGAGAGCCACCTACACGTTCAAATTCACCATACTCAACTACGCGTAATAACTTTTCTTGTATTAAGCCTGACGTATTCGCAATTTCATCTAAAAATAAGGTGCCATTGTCGGCGCGTTCAAAACGACCTTCATGACGTTTGCTTGCGCCAGTGAAAGCACCAGAGTCATAGCCAAATAGCTCGGTTTCAAGTAGGTTTTCATTTAAAGCGGCACAATTGAGTTTTAAATAACTTTGCTCCCAGCGCTTTGATAAATAATGTAAACGAGCAGCAACTAATTCTTTACCTGTTCCGCGTTCACCAATAATTAATACTGGCTTACTAAGTGGTGCAATTTGAGATATTTGCTCTAATACTTCTAAAAAGCTATTTGATTGTCCCAGCAAGTTATCTTGTTTATTAAAGCGTCCCATTACCTGACCTAATATTGATACCAATATCATACAGTTTATTCTTGTTGGATAAGAAATAACAGGAAAGACTTGGTATTAGTTAATTTAACTAACAAATAGTGTATTTCATTAATTAGTTATAGAAAAGAATTTTTTAATATTATAAAAAAACTCTTTAAAACAAAAGGTTAATGTTTTATGTCATATTGGCGTAAAACATGAATATAACTTAGTCTAAATTTAAATTCGAATTTATACTAATTTCAACAAGCGTATAATATAGATGGTTTACGTTTAAATGAAGTTATTAATTCTAGAGAGAGGTTGTTATGGGTATTTTTTCAAGGTTTACCGATATTATTAATTCTAATATCAATAATTTATTAGATAAAGCTGAAGACCCAGCTAAAATGGTAAGGTTAATTATTCAAGAAATGGAAGACACTTTAGTTGAAGTACGCTCTAGCTCTGCTAAAACATTAGCGGATAAAAAAGAGCTAACTCGTCAAGTAACTCGTTTTGAGAATGAGGCCGCACAATGGCAAGAAAAAGCTGAATTAGCTCTAAGCAAAGATCGTGAAGATTTAGCTAGAGCGGCTTTAATGGAAAAGAAAAAGAGTACTGAAAACTCTCAATCTTTATTACAAGAGCTTGTGAATGTTGAAGAGCATATTACTAAACTTCAAGATGAAATATCACAACTGCAAGATAAATTAGCAGATGCCAAAACTCGTCAAAAGGCGATTATTATGCGAGAAAAAACTGTAAATTCTCGTTTAAAGGTGAAGCAGAATATTGATAGTAACAAAGTGAATGATGCACTAAGTCGTTTTGACCGTTATGAAAGTAAAATTGATGGTATTGAAGCACAAGTTGAATCATATGATTTAGGTAGTAAATCTTTAGCTGATGAAATTGCAGAGCTTGAATCAAACGAGAAAGTTGATGATGAACTTGCATCGTTAAAAGCGAAAATGAAAAAACAACAGGATTAACTATTAGCGAGTTAGTTATTATTTCTAAAGTGTAAGGTTTAACGTAATTAAACCTTAAGTAATAAGTTTATTTATTACTTCCAATGGCTAAACCGTTAGCTAATAAGTTAGAAAAAAAGTTAAGGAGAGTATCGTGGAAGAGATCATTATGGCGCCAGTCATTATTTTTATGGTTATTGTTGCCCCCATTTGGCTAATATTACATTACCGTAGTAAAGGACAAGTAAATCAAGGCTTGACTGAAGAAGAGTATATTCAGTTATCTGATTTATCCGAGATGGCAGATAAAATGGCTGATCGTATTAAAACGCTAGAAGCAATCTTGGATGCAGAGACTCCTGAATGGAGAAGTAAATTATGAGGATTAAAGGGGGAGACTTATACCGAAATACCTCGCGCGGTAAAATAGCGGGTATTTGTGCGGGAATTGCAGATTATTTTGGTTGGGAGACTTGGTTAGTACGAATTTTAGTAGTGTCAGGGGTGCTCTTTGGCATACCTTTTTTAATTTTAGGTTATATTGCGGCTTGGCTTATTCTTGATAAAGACCCTAAGATGTCTAATAAATTTCATCAGACAGAGTCGTCAAAATCTGATTCATCAGGGGGGACTCCCCCATCAGCTAGCGATTATGAAAATGAATCAATTAAAGTGAAAACAAGAGTTTGGCAATCAGGTGAACCACCCAAACAAGCTTTCCATGATATTCGAAGAAAGTTTGGCTCTTTAGAGAAGCAACTACAACGTATTGAGCAGTATGTAACATCTTCAGAGTTTAGCGTTGCTAGGGAAATTAATAAACTGTAATTATACCTAGCTACTACCTAAGGGGCTCCAGTAGAATCTCTAACGATTAGTTGTGGAATGTACTGGCTTATAACATTTCTTCCCTTTTGTTTACGTACCTGACTAATTAATAAGCTTGCTGCATCATGTGCTATTTGTTTATTAGGTTGATCAGCGGTGGTAAGTTTTGGCCATGTTTGACGAGAAAAAGGGCTATTTTCGAAACCAGTAATTGATAGCTGTTCAGGTATTTTTATATTCATTAATCGAGCTGCAAATAAAGCACCAGCGGCAATTTCATCATTACACGAAAATATTGCTGTTGGTGTATTGCTTGGGCTTACTTCTTTTGCCATTAATTTTTGAGCGCCATTTACACCAGATTCAAATGAGTATTCACCTTCAATCACTAAATTCTTATTAAATGCTATATCATTAACTTTTAATGCCTGTCTATATCCCTTGTAACGTTCAATCGTAGACATATGCTCAGCACCACCTGCAATAAAACCAATTTTTTTATGTCCTAAGTCGATCAAGTGTTGGGTGATCGTTTGTGCTGCCTCTCTATCGTTTACCATAACACAGGGACTTAATTCATCAGGTGCAACGTCTCCTGACATAATGCGAACTACTTTTATATCAAGCGCAGTAATACGCTTCACAAATTCAGGTTGTTCCGAAAATGGTGGTGTTAATACTAAACCAGCAACACGTGCATGTTTTATTGTATTAATAATATCTTCGGTAATATCTTCCTTTTGGGAGTCACAGGGGTTAATTAATAGCTCAAAACCCTGTTGACGACATGCAGATAAAATACCTTCTTGCATATCAATAATATAATAAGCATTTGGGTTGTCATATACATAGGCAATAGTAAAAGATTTTGTACCTGCTAAGTTTCGGGCCGCTAAATTTGGCTGATAATTCAGCTCTTTTACCGCTTCCTGTACTTTTTCTCGGGTAATTTGACGAACCGAAGGTTCATTATTCATTACACGTGAAACGGTTTTAATTGAAACACCCGAAAGTCTGGCGACATCATTAATTGTTGCTTTCATCTATCCATTTAACCTTTATTATTTTTAGAGCAGCCATTACTACAGCAGTAGAGTAGTGCTTCTTTATCTATGCAGCAATAACTAATACTATTTTTATCTAATTAAATACACAGTAAAAGCATAATAAGCTAAGAACCAATAATTGACAGCGTTGTCATTCTTGAGTAGGGTACCATAATTGTTTATAAAAACATAATCTCGTCATGTGTTAGCCTTACTATGTACGAGCATAATACTTTACTCATCATGAGAGTCATTTACAGGAACAACTATGTCAGATCGTCAAATATTACCTAGCTGGAAAAAACTACAACAATTAGCGTTAGATAAGAAAACTCAGCATATGAATACTTTATTTGCTAATGATGGAGAGCGTTTTGAAAAATTCTCTATTGAGTTGCCTAATTTGTTACTTGATTACTCTAAAAATTTAATTGATTGTGAAACCATGGATAATTTATTGAATTTGGCTGAAGAAACAGAAGTCTGCCAATGGCGGACTAAAATGTTCACTGGCGAAAAAATAAATAGAACGGAAGAGCGAGCAGTTTTACATACCGCTTTACGCCGTAAAAGTGACGAAGCATTAATTTTAGATGGTGAAAATATTACCGAGCAAGTCGATAAACAACTGATAAAAATGGAAGCGTTTGTAAATAAAGTTCGTCAAGGGCATTGGTTGGGGTATTCAGGTAAGCGTATTACCGATATTGTAAATATTGGTGTTGGCGGCTCTAATTTAGGCCCTCAAATGGTGACGGAAGCACTTAAGCATTATAGTGATGGCGCAGTGAACGTTCATTATGTTTCAAATGTTGATGGTGCTCAAATTGTTGAAGTTCTAAGGCCGCTAGATCCTCAAAACGTTTTGTTTATTGTATCAAGCAAAACGTTTACAACGACCGAAACTATGACTAATGCAAAAACAGCGATGAAGTGGTTAACAAGTGCGTCCTTTGATGAGAAGTCAGTTGCGAAACACTTTGTTGCTGTTACTGCTCACAAAGAGAATGCTATGAGTCTTGGTATTGAAGCTGATAACATTTTTGATATGTGGGATTGGGTTGGAGGACGTTTTTCATTATGGTCAGCGATTGGCTTAGCAATTGCGCTCGATTTAGGCTTTGATAAATTTAAAGAGCTACTTGATGGTGCTAGTGATATGGATCAACATTTTATTAACGCGCCATTACGTAATAATATGCCTGTGATAATGGCGTTAATTAGTGTTTGGAATACCACTTTTTTGGGCGCACGCTCACAAGCTATTCTACCGTATGATCAAACTTTACATATGCTTTCAGCTTACTTACAACAGGCTGAAATGGAAAGTAATGGAAAATCGGTTACTTGGGATGGTGATGAAGTTGACTATGCGACAGTCCCTTCTATTTGGGGCGAGCTGGGAATTAATGGGCAGCATGCGTTTTATCAATATCTGCATCAAAGTAATAATGTTGTACCTGCTGACTTTATTGGCTCTGTAGAAAGTGTGACACCGGTAAAAGGTCATCACGAAACGTTAATGGCAAACTTCTTTGCTCAAACTCAAGCATTAATGGCTGGCGTAAACGAAGAACAAGTAAGGGCCGATCTTAAAGCAAAAGGTCGTACAGCCGACTATATTGATAAAGTGGCTCCTCATAAAGTACATAAAGGTAACAGGCCAACCAATACTATTTTATTAAAACGTATTGATCCCAAAACATTAGGTAGTTTAATTGCAGCCTATGAACATAAAATATTTGTTCAAGGAATTATCTTGCAAATATGTTCTTTTGATCAATGGGGAGTTGAATTAGGTAAGGGGTTAGCAGCTGAGATACAGCAAGAATTAGAGAGCAATACAATATCATCTAAGCATGATTGTTCAACAGCCAGTTTAATGAAGTTTTATCAAAAAGCTAAGTAAACAACACTGTATTTTCTAAGTATTTTATTTCTATGCATGAGTAGCCTATAGAGTGGTACTGAGATCATAAAAAAGCAGTCATAAGTTACATGGCTGCTTTTTGTTTTATAATATTCGGTTTAACTGACTAGTTAGCTCAGTGATGAGGACTAAATAGAGGCCATTGCTTGAGCAGTGTCTAACATTCTATTTGCAAATCCCCACTCATTGTCACTCCAGATTAGCATTTTAACTAAACGTTTATGGCTAACACGTGTTTGATTACCATCGACGATACAAGAATGGGTATCGTGATTAAAATCAACAGAAACTAGCGCTTCTTCGGTATAAGCTAATATGCCTTGTAAGCCTTGTTGAGCTAATGGTGTTGCTTCAGCTTGCTGTATTATTTGGTTAATAGCATGAATACTGACATCTTCATTAACCGTAACACTTAAATCCATTGCTGTAACATTCAATGTTGGTACTCGAACAGCAATGGCTTCAAACCTACCTTTAAATTTAGGTAAAATTCGTTCAATGCCGACCGCTAATTTTGTATCAACAGGTATAATAGACTGGCTAGCAGCACGACTACGTCGTAGATCAGGGTGATAAGCATCGATGACTTGTTGATCATGCATAGAAGAATGAATAGTTGTTATAGTGCCGCTTTCAATACCAAAAGCATCATCAAGCACTTTTATCACAGGCACTATACAATTAGTTGTACATGAGCCATTTGAAACAACCGTGTCACCACTGGTAAGCTCATGATGATTAATACCATAAATAATGGTTGCATCAATATCTTGGGTGCAAGGGTGAGAAAATAATACTTTTTTAGCACCTTGTTTAATGTGCGCTAAACCATCGGCTTTACTGCCAAATTTTCCTGTACAGTCGAGGACGATATCAATTTTGTGTTCACGCCAAGGGATTTGTTCAATTTTGTCAAAATGAAGTAATGCTATTTCACTTCTAAATTGGTTATTTTGTGAGGTACTTTTATTGGAAATAAATAGCTTTTCGTCTTCTTGTTCAACAGAAAAAGCAAACCGTCCATGGGTTGTATCGTATTTCAATAAATGAGCAATACCGGTTGCGGGTGCTAAGTCGTTTATCGCAACTATTCTGAAGTCTTCGTTTCTACCGCTTTCATAAAGCGAGCGAACAATACTTCGACCAATACGACCAAAGCCGTTAATAGCAATATTTATCATAAATTACTTGAAGTGATGTTATTCACTGTACCTAGATGTGTAAGGTGGGCAATTTCTTGCCCACCGTTTTCTACTTGCTTATTACTAAAGTATAAAGCTAAAGTATAAAGCTAAGCTGTAAGCTTAAAGCGCGTTGACTGTTTTGATAACGTTATCAACGGTAAAGCCAAAGTGTTCAAGTAATACATTACCTGGTGCAGATTCACCAAAAGTAGTCATACCTACTACCGCGCCGTTTAAACCAACATATTTAGCCCAAAAATCAACATGAGCAGCTTCAATAGCAACACGTTTAGTAACGTTAGCAGGTAATACAGATTCTTTATAATCACTTGTTTGTGCGTCAAAAACATTAGTTGATGGCATAGATACAACACGAACCTTGGTACCTTGCTCTGTTAGTGATTTAGCTGAATCAATCGCTAATGCTACTTCTGAACCGGTAGCAATAAGAATTACCTCAGGAGTTCCTTCACAATTTTGTAAAATATAACCACCTTTTGCAATATCGTTTACTTGCTCTTGACTACGGGCCATTGCAGGTAAACCTTGACGTGAGAAAATCAAAGCAGAAGGTGCTTTTTGATTTTGTACCGCAGCTTTCCAAGCTACAGCTGACTCAGTAGCATCACATGGTCGCCATGTGGTTAAATTAGGTGTAGTACGTAAATTTGTTAATTGCTCTATCGGCTGATGAGTTGGACCATCTTCACCTTGACCAATTGAATCATGGGTGTAAACAAAGATATTTTGAATACCCATTAAAGCAGACATACGTACAGCATTACGTGCATATTCCATAAACATCATGAAAGTAGCGCCGTAGTTGATGAAGCCGCCATGTAATGAAACACCGTTCATTATGCCGCTCATACCAAATTCACGTACACCGTAGAATATGTAATTGCCAGCTGGATCAGTTTCAATACCTTTTGAGCCAGACCACAGTGTTAAATTTGAACCGGCTAAATCGGCAGAGCCGCCTAACATTTCTGGTAATACAGGACCAAAAGCTTCAATAGCATTTTGCGAAGCTTTACGTGACGCGATATTTTCACCATTTTCATGACATTGTTGAATAAACGCATTGGCTTTTTCTTCAAAATCTTGTGGTAATTCACCTTTAATTACACGACGTTCAAACTCACTTGCTAGCTCTGGGTAAGCCGCTTGGTAAGCCGAGAATTTTTCATTCCAGCTTACTTGCTTAGCTGCGCCTTTTGCTTTTTGATCCCATTGTGAATATACATTTTCTGGTACTTCAAATGGTGCGTGTGGCCAGTTTAAAAATTCGCGTGTGGCAGCTATCTCATCATCACCTAATGGTGCGCCGTGACAATCATGTGTGCCTGATTTATTTGGAGAGCCAAAACCTATAATAGTTTTACAACAAATCATACTTGGTTTGTCTGTCACTGATTTTGCTTCAGTAATTGCTGCTGCAATCGCTTCGCTATCATGGCCATCAACACTAATTACGTGCCAACCGTAAGCTTCAAAACGTTGTGGCGTGTTATCTGTAAACCAACCTTCAACATGACCATCAATAGAAATACCATTGTCATCCCAAAAAGTGATTAATTTACCTAATCCTAACGTACCTGCTAATGAACAAGCTTCATGAGAAATACCTTCCATTAAACAACCATCACCTAAGAAACAATAAGTAAAATGATCAACTATGTCATGATTTTCGCGGTTAAATTGAGCAGCTAAAGTCTTCTCAGCAATAGCCATACCTACGGCATTAGAAATACCTGCGCCTAATGGACCTGTTGTTGTTTCAACACCAGGAGTATAACCATATTCAGGATGACCAGGAGTTTTAGAGTGTAATTGACGGAAGTTCTTTAAATCATCAATAGATAAATCATAACCAGATAAATGTAATAAAGAATAAATTAACATTGAACCATGGCCGTTTGAAAGAATAAATCTGTCACGGTCAGCCCAATTAGGGTCAGTAGGGTTATGCTTTAAAAAATCACGCCATAAAACTTCAGCGATATCTGCCATCCCCATAGGGGCACCAGGGTGTCCTGATTTTGCTTTCTGTACGCTATCCATGCTTAAAACACGAATTGCATTGGCTAGTTCTTGACGCGACGACATATTAGCTCCGATTTACTTTTTATTAAAAGGGTATAATTGAATTGCGCGTATTTTCTCCTACCATCAGATATATCGCAAATGATATTACATAATTTTTTATCTTTTTTTCGGTTACTTAAGGTGATAAGTATAATTTTTGTGTAAAAAAAACATATATATTGATTTTTATTAAGAAATAAAGAAATTGAAATATGGTAGGGATTTAGTTTTTAATTCCTTTGTAAAAAATAAATAGGGTAAATAATGATAAAAGTCCTCACAGCACATAACAATTAGACCTTACTAATAAATTTTTTTGTAAAAACATAATAAATAATAGAAAAATCAATAATTGCCTTGAATTATGAAATCAAATAGTTTAGTTTTTAATCAGGTTGTTTACATTAATGTTTTTTTGTGTTTTTGTATTAAAAGTGCATAAATTGAACGTTTATAAAATAATAAGAATAGACAACTAACGTAAGAGATAAAATTAAAATAAAAATTAGGTAGCTAAAATGCGAAAGTCATCCCCTAAAGGGTTAAAGTTGACAACGGTTATTTTTGCAGTATTTGTAATGACCGTTTCAGCAATACTGAGTAGTAATTCAGTCGCTGATGACATGGAAGTAAAAACAGCACAAATAGAACCAGAATAAAGTTATTGACTATAGTCTTATCAATAATAATTAATGAAGCTCTGTATTCATAATGAATTACAGGGCTTTTTTTTAATAAAAGTAACCTAATAGAATATACGCTAACTTTTATTTGACTCTATTATAATATCAACTTGACGCTGATTTTCTTGTTGAGAGAGAACAATTCTAATCATTTTTTGTTCTTGTTGATAGAGTAGGGTTAAATAGTTTTGTGTGTTTTGTTGTGAAATAGGCTTGCCAAATTGCTGAGAATAATAAGTGATAATTTGTTCTTTAGTGGCTAAAGTATAATAATTAACAACAGCGGGAAGCGTATCGGTAAAGTCAGCAAATATATGCGCATCTTTTAACACAGGTACGGTAATAATAGGGCTTTTATTTATCTCACTTGCCATCGAAATAGCACTTAAATTAAATATAATAGCTGCAATTAATATGCTGTATCTACTTATACTTTTTACTTTCATGTAATAAACTCCTATTCCTTTAATGCAACTATTATCAATATAGATGATTCTTTATTAGAGTACGAAGTTACGCGCAATAAAAAATACTGACAAATTGAAGTCGTTTATTGAGCAAGAACTTCCTTTCGTTTTTATAAAAAGTCTTTACGATAATGATCAACCCAAAGGGCTGTAGCACCACAAATAGCAACAGGCATAATAATTAGGTTAACAATAGGTATCATGGCAAAGACTGTAACCGTTATACCGAAGCTATAACTTAATCCTTGTTGTTTTTTTAATGCTTGCTTCATATCAAAAAAAGAAATTTTATGATTGTCAAAAGGGTAATCTTTATATTGTATTGCCATCATCCAAGCAACAAATAAAAACCAAATAACCTGCCCTATAACTGGTAATATCCACATTAAAACAAAAAAGCCAATAGCGCGAGGAATGTAATAGACGAGTTTTGTCCATTCTCGGCCTAAAGCTCTAGGGGTATCTTTTACGATGGTTAACATACTCTCACTTGGGCCAGTTTCCCCTACTAACAAATGTTCTATTTTTTCAGATAATAAACCATTAAAGGGAGCAGCTAACCAATTAGCCGCAGTACTAAATAAAAAAGAAAATACTATTAATACCGTTATTACAGCTAAAGGCCATAACACTGCGCTAAGCCAATCAAGCCAACTTGGTAACCACCCTATCATTAGCTGCATATAATGTTCTAATTCTCTATATATATAATAGAAGGCACAACTAAAAAGCACTAAATTAACTAATAGTGGTATAAAAACAAATCGACGAATACCTTTTAAACGAATAAGCTCAAAACCTTTGAATAAATAGCCGGCACCACTTAGCGCTAAAGGGGAATTTTTATTAGTAAATTGTTTGTTTGTATATCTAGACATGTATAAATAATAACACCTTAATATTAATCGACTGATTATAAAGTCTGATTGCATGTAATTACAGTACTAACTTGTTACAAAGTGGCACTATTTCTGTTAGAGTTTATATGGTATTTTATTTTTATTCATCATACTTTTTTCTCGCTGAATTAAATATCTTGAGGTAACATGAGTATGATAAGAAAGACTATAATAATAATCACAATTTTCCTTAAAAAAGAATTACAAGACAGGCATAACAATGGAAGATAACTTCAGAAACGCATTAATTATTCTTAGCGGTTTTATTATTGCTGCTATATTTATTCATGGTTTATGGACCATTCGCAAGCAAAAAAATCCTTATAAACTTAAAACCAGCAAGGAAAAAGTTGAGCCAGTCTCTAGAAATTTTGATGATAGTGGTTTTGATCAATATGGTGTAGGCCAAGTAAAAGTATTAAAGCAGGCTAATGAACCTAAAGTAGAAAGTGAAAAAGACTTTGAACAAACTATTAGTCTCGAAGAAATTAATCATCTAGATAACGGCCAGCATCAAGAGCTATACAATGACTTTGCTGTTAATGAAAAAGTTTCGGAGCATGATGTTGAATTAAAAAAGCAAAAAAATAGTCAGGCACAAGTTGAAATAGAAGCGAAAAAAGAAATTTCTTTAGAACAGCCAATGTATCAACAGCCTGTAACTAATGCAAAACCTGCAAGAGGCAATACTAGTCAAGTTGCCAGTAAAAAATTTACACGAACTAAGCCGGTCGAATCATTATCTAAAGAAGAAATAAAAAGAAACCAAATGGAAATTAATTTTGGTGAAGGTGTATCTATTGATGATGAAAATGTGCCAAACACTAATGTTGCTGATAATGCACAGGAAAAAACTGGCCCTAACGAAGCTGAAGTTAATAATAATATCGATACACAAGTGATTATTCTTAGTGTGGTAATGCCTGATAATCACCAAATGTCAGGCGCTGCACTTTTACCTAGTTTATTAACCTTGGGCATGAAATATGGAGAAATGAACATTTTTCATCGTCATCAAGATAGTGCTGGTAATGGCCCTGTTACTTTTAGTTTAGCTAACATGCTAAATCCAGGCTCTTTTGATTTAGATACCATGGAAACATTTGTAACACAAGGAGTCAGCTTATTTATGACTCTTCCTAATGCCGGTGACCCCTTTGCCGCGTTTGATCAAATGTTATTAGCCGCTAAGCAGCTAGCTAATGAATTTAATGCACAATTACTTGATGACAAACGTAATATAATGACTAAGCAAACAGAGCAGCATTATGTTAGTAAAATTCGTGAGTTTGATAGACAACATCGCCTTGCTCGATTTTGATAATAAATTTTTAGTCACTGTTTAATTCTATTAAACAGTGACTCTTTGCAAGCATTCTCTGCCTTTTTTTGAGTTAATACCCCATGTCGACAACTGACCTTCCACAAGTGTTATTTGAAAAAGTAAAACAACTTCATCAAGACATTAATCACTATAATCATCAATATTATGTACTTGATCAACCAACTGTCCCTGACGCTGAATATGATCGGTTAATGCGCGAGTTAACAGCAATAGAGCAAGAGCACCCTGAGCTGAAAACACTTGACTCTCCTAGCCAAAAAGTGGGAGGCCAAGCGTTAAAAGCTTTTAGCCAAGTTACCCATCAAATACCTATGTTATCGCTTGATAATGTCTTTTCAATAGACGAGTGGCAAGCGTTTATTAAACGTATTCGTGATCGATTAAATAGTGATGAAAAACTTGTTATCTGTGCAGAGCCAAAACTTGATGGTTTAGCAGTAAGCTTACGTTATGAGCAAGGCTTTTTAGTTCAAGCGGCAACAAGAGGTGATGGCAGTATAGGTGAAAATATTACCGAGAATATTCGTACCATTAAGTCTATTCCTCTAAGGCTTAATGGCGAAAGTGGTATTGACTACCCTGATATTATTGAAGTTCGAGGGGAAGTTTTTATGCCTAAAGCGAGTTTTGAGCGCTTAAATGAAATGGCGATAAAGAAAGGTGAAAAATCATTTGCTAATCCTCGTAATGCTGCCGCAGGCAGTCTACGGCAATTGGACTCAAAAGTTACCGCTAAACGTAATTTAGACTTTTATGCTTATGGTCTCGGCTTTGTCGGTGATTTAACGGTAAATAATGCACCTGAAGGTGAGCAAGGTTTCTTGAAAAACTCCCATTACCAACGCTTATGTCAAATTAAGTCATTAGGTTTACCTATGTGTCCTGAAGTTCGTTTACTTGATGATCAGGAACAAGTGCAAAGCTTTTATCAAGATATTTTAAGTAAACGAGAGCAGCTTAGTTATGAAATAGATGGCACTGTATTAAAAGTAGATAATATTTTATTACAAGAACGACTTGGCTTTGTTGCACGAGCACCGCGATGGGCAATGGCCTATAAATTTCCTGCACAAGAGGAATTAACGCTTATTGAAGATGTTGAGTTTCAGGTAGGTCGCACAGGGGCTATTACACCCGTGGCTCGTTTAAAACCGGTATTTGTTGGCGGCGTTACGGTATCAAACGCTACATTACATAATCAAAGTGAAATTGAACGCTTAGGTTTGAAAATTGGTGATACAGTTATTATTCGTCGTGCTGGTGATGTTATACCTCAAATTGTCTCGGTTGTACTTGAAAAACGTACTGAGGATGCTAAAGACGTTATATTTCCACAAACCTGCCCGGTTTGTGATTCTAAAGTGAGTAAAGTTGAAGGTGAAGCTGTTCTAAGGTGTACTGCTGGGCTATTTTGTCAAGCACAAAGGAAAGAAGCAATTAAACATTTTGCCTCGCGTAAAGCGCATGATGTTGATGGTCTAGGTGATAAATTAGTAGAACAATTGGTTGATGAAGGTCTTATTTCTACACCTGCAGACTTATTCAGTTTAACTGAAATTGATATTAGTACTATGGATCGAATGGGGGCAAAATCAGCAAAAAATTTAATTGCCTCGGTGGAAAAAGCAAAGCATACAACATTAGCTAAATTTATTTATGGTCTTGGTATTCGAGAAGTTGGTGAGGCGACTGCAGCTAACTTAGCTAATTATTTTTACACTTTAACAGCGATTCGCACAGCAAGTTTTGAGGCTTTACAAGCTGTTGATGATGTAGGCGCGGTTGTCGCTAAAAACATTGTTAACTTTTTTAAAGAAGAACACAATTTAGCGGTTGTATTAGCATTAGATGCAATAATGACTTGGCCTGACATTGTTGTTAAAACTGCTGAGGAATTACCATTAACAGACCAAACATTTGTGTTAACAGGTACTCTAAGCCAAATGGGGCGAAGTGAAGCGAAAGCGGCTTTACAGCTTTTAGGTGCTAAAGTCTCAGGGAGTATCTCATCAAAAACACATTTTTTAGTAGCTGGTGAAAAATCAGGTTCAAAATTAGCAAAAGCGCAAGACTTAGGTGTAACTGTGTTAACAGAAGACGATTTAGTTGCTTTATTAGCAAAGCATAACTAACCCTAAATAAAAGCTTATTTATTATAAAGAGAATTTAATGATTAAAATATCGATAACCATGTTTATTCTTTTGATGCAGTTTCATGTGTCAGCTCATAACATAACCGATGATAAAGTTGAGCTGACAAATAAGCAGGTTAGGGCGCTCCAGTCATTAAGTGCAAATCAGCATCAACCATCTGACAATAGTAAAAACATCAAAACTATTAGTTTGAAAGTCTCTAAATTGACCGATAATCAAGGGCAAACTTATTTAGGTGCAGTCGTTAGTCGTGCAGAATTATTTGTGTACTTAACCCAATTAGAGAAATTACTAGGGGATGAATTTCCGCAATATAGAGCATTTCAAGCGGCACGTGATCATCAACTATTTCATATGACATTAGTTAGCCCACCTGAATATCAACTAGCAGATAAAGCATTAGTTGAAAAGTTACTTGCTTCAGGTGTTAATGGCGAATTATCGAATCAGATTAATATTAACTTACTTGGTTTAGGTACAGTGGCACGCGATGATAGTAAAACCTACTTTGTTGTCGCTCAAAGTGCTGATGGACAATCAATTCGTCAGCGTTTTTTGCTAAACAGTAAAGATTTTCATATAACTCTAGGCTTTAAACCAAGTGATATTTATAGTGTTACAAAAGATAGCACTACGTTAATAAAGTAAGTATAAGTTTATATTGAACATTAATTCTTTGTCATTCGCCAGAATGCAATACCTGCAGTAAAGAACAATATCATTGGGTAAAACGCATGAGAGATCACTGCCAGCGGTGAAATGCTTAACGTTGATCCTAATAATAAAGCCTGTGCACCATAAGGTAATAAACCTTGGTTAATACAGGCAAACACATCGAGTAAGCTGGCAGATTGTGCCGGTGTTAATTCCCCATCAGTGGCCAAATCTTTTGCCGTCTCGCCGGTGATAATAATTGATACGGTATTATTAGCAGTAAAAAAATTACAACCAAAAGTCAATCCGGCAATACCTAAACCAGCGGCACGCTTTTTATTATGTGGGCTTAATTTTCGTGCGAATGATTCAATAGTTTTTGTGAGCGCAGATAAGCCACCTTGGTGACGAATTAATTCACTTAACCCTCCAATAAACAACGACAAAATAAAGATATCTTGCATACTAGAAAAACCAGCATTGATATCAGTTATTAGTGCTGATAATTGATAGTCGCTTGTTAACATACCAATAGCTGCCGCTAATACGATGCCTAACGATAAAACCACAAAAACATTAACGCCAGAAAGGGCAAGTATTAGAATAACAATATAAGGAATCAGCCCTAAAACGGCAGGATCACTAGCCAATTGATAATCAATATTTTGTCCTGACACTGAAAATATAATTAAACAAATAATGGCAGCAGGCACGGCAAATTTAAAGTTCACTTTAAATTTATCTTTCATGTGAGCGCCTTGACTACGTGTTGAGGCAATGGTGGTGTCTGAAATTATAGATAAATTATCACCAAAAATAGCCCCTGAAATTAAACAACCCGCCACTAAAGCTGAATCTATTCCTGCAGACTCTATAAAACCTAAAGCAATAGGAGCAATGGCAGCAATAGTGCCCATTGAGGTACCCATCGCGGTTGATAAAAATGCCGCAACTAAGAACAAACCAGGTAATAATAGATAAGTAGGAAAAAATGCTAAACCTAATTGTACACTAGCATCAACACTTCCTGTTGCTTTCGCTACCGTTGCAAAAGCCCCTGCCAGTAGATAAATAATGCACATGGTCATAATGTTGGCGTGGCCTGCACCACTGATGAATTGCCCTATTTGTTTATCAATAGGCTCTTTACTTAACACCTTACCAAGATAAATAGCCACAAAAATAGCAGGAATAATAGCAATGCTGGCAGGGAGTTGATAAAAAGCGAATTCAACACCTTGAAGCGTTAAAATAATACCAGTACCTAAAAATATGCCAAGAAATACGGCAAAAGGCAGTAAAGCAATGAGGCTTTTCTTATTCGTTATTGGTTGATCTTCTGCTGCAGAAGTGGTCATAAATATAAATTCTTATTATAAATGTTACATGCGTTGCCTATTATATTCGTTAAATCAACGTGGTGTGAAGTAGTGATTGGTATTTATATTTAAAGCGTTTATAAAAAATAACAAATTGCGATACTCCGACCCTACATACTGGCTAAGCTTTATGATAGACTCTCGCAAATTTTTAAAAAAGTAAGTGAAAAATATGTCTGAAAACAAATACGAAACAATTGAGCAACGTGTAAGCTACGGTGTAGGTCGTCAATTAGGTGACCAATTACGTAACAACCCTTTTAAAGAATTTGATATTACCGCTGTACAAGCAGGTATTGCTGATGCATTAATTAATGCAGCAAGCCAAGTATCAGATGAAGATTTAAATGAAGCTTTCACTGTAGTTTCTAAAAAATTACAAGAGCAAGAGCAAGCTATTGCTAAAGAAAAAGCAGCCGAAGGCGAAGCTTTTTTAGCTGAAAATGCTAAACGTGATGGAGTTACTGTTACAGAGTCAGGTTTACAATATGAAGTAATTGAAACAGGTGACGGCGATAAGCCAACAGCTGCTAGCACTGTTCGTGTTCATTATCATGGTACCTTCGCTAATGGTGATGTATTTGATAGTTCAGTTGAACGTGGTCAGCCGGCAGAGTTTCCAGTTGGCGGTGTAATTGCTGGCTGGACAGAAGCATTACAGTTAATGCCTGAAGGTAGTAAATGGAAGCTAACAGTTCCTTATAACTTAGCTTATGGCGAGCAAGGTTCACAAGGTGCTATCCCACCTTATGCTACCTTAGTATTTGATGTTGAATTAATTAGCATCGTTAGCTAGTTAGTTATTTTAAAGCCCTCAGTTGAGGGCTTTTTTTTAAGTGAAAATTAACACAACTTGTCTTGTTGGTGACACATAGAATGCAGACTAAAAAAGTTACATTATTTTTAAAGGAATATTTATCGGCATTTACCCATTATGATTTGAATAAGGCTGCGACTGCTTATTACCTACCTTGTACTCTGCATACTCCTGACCAAGTTGTTTTAGTGACAGATATCAAAGCATGTCAGCAAGAGCTTACTAAGATTTTTAATCAATTACAGCAAGCAAAAACCAGTGATATACTCATTAAAAAGGCAAGTTACTCTCTAGTCACTGATCATTTATTTTTAATGAGTGTAGATTGGGAGTTTCTTGATGAAAAAGGGGAGATATTTGCTGATTTTTGCGCAATTTATCATTTAATTTTAGTTGATAATAAGCTGAAAATTATTAATGTTGTTTCCCATGACTTATCCAATTCACAGACATTAGATCATCCTGTTATGCTGACAGGTTCAAAGTAGAGAATAAACATGAAAGTAAAAGTAGCAATATTAGGTTGTAGTGGCAGAATGGGGCGTAATCTTATTCAAGCAGCCCATGAACATGAAAGTATTGAATTGATTGGAGGTAGCGTTCGTAGTAGTTCTTCATTTGCAGGTTTCGACCTTGGTGAATTAGCGGGTATAGGCGCGATGGGGCTAACTACGGTTACGGAGTTAAGCCAATTAAATGAAGCTGAAGTCTTTATTGATTTTACATCAATAGAAACGTCACTTGAAAATATTAACTGGTGCAAAGAACATAATAAGGCACTAGTGATTGGTACTACAGGGTTTAACGATGAACAGGTCCATCGTATTAAAGAGGCCGGACAATCAATGCCTATCGTGCTAGCGCCGAATACTTCTGTTGGTGTTAATTTAATGTTTAAGTTACTGGAAATTACAGCAAAAGCCATTGGCGATTATACTGATATTGAAATTTTCGAAGCACATCATCGATTTAAGAAAGATGCTCCTTCAGGGACCGCCGTTAAAATGGGGCAAGTAATTGCTGATACGTTAGGGCGCGACCTTAATGAATGTGCGGTGTACGGGCGAGAAGGTATTACAGAAGAACGTAGTAAGGAAACGATTGGTTTTGCTACGGTTCGAGCGGGTGATATTGTTGGTGAGCACACGGCTTATTTCGCTGATTTAGGTGAGCGTATAGAAATCACTCACAAGGCAAGCTCTCGAATGACTTTCGCATTAGGTGCTATGAGAGCCGCATTTTGGTTGAGTGAAGCTGATAATGGCTTTTACGATATGCAAGATGTTTTAGGTTTAAAATAATAGATAACTACTACTTTTAACTGCTTGACGGTTAAAAGTGAATAAATCACATAAAAGAATAGGTTTTTGAAAATTTCACTAGACGAAAGTGGTCTACAAGCGTAAAATAAGTGGATTTTGTCAAAAATTTAGCTCAAAGCCGTTTTTTGGCATTTTTTATGTACAAATTTTGTGATTGTTTTACCTTACTACTAAAGACAATTTAAATAGAGTTTAAATTTAATTTTTAAAGTAAAGGTTCTGCATTCTTTTCTTCTTTTTTGGAGGTTACATTGGCTATATCTGCGATTTTAGTACTGGAAGACGGTACTGTATTTAAAGGCACCGCAATTGGTGCAAAGGGAACGGCTGTTGGTGAGGTAGTATTTAATACTTCAATGACAGGTTATCAGGAAATCCTCACCGATCCTTCATATGCAGAGCAAATTATCACGCTAACCTACCCGCATATTGGTAATACAGGTACTAACTGTGAAGATAAAGAATCAGACGCTATTTTTGCTAAAGGTTTGGTAATTCGTGATTTACCATTACTTGCAAGTAATTTTAGAAGTGAACAAAGCTTAAGTGAATACCTTGTTAGCAATAATATTTTAGGTATTGCTGATATTGATACACGTAAATTAACGCGTATCTTACGAGAAAAAGGCGCTCAAAATGGTTGTATCTTAACTATTGATGACGCTAATGATGAGACTTTACAAGCTGCAGAAACTAATGGCTTAGCGCAAGCAAAAGCATTTCCAGGTCTTAAAGGAATGGACTTAGCCAAAGTTGTTTCTACTAAAGAGCAATATCAATGGACCTCAGGTAGTTGGGCACTTGGTAGCGCTATGGGGGAAGGTTTCTCTGAACCAGAAAAATTCGACTTTCATGTAGTTGCTTATGATTTTGGTGCTAAAAGCAATATTTTGCGCATGTTAGTAGACCGTGGTTGTAAACTAACCGTAGTACCAGCACAAACATCAGCAAGTGATGTGTTAGCTATGAACCCTGATGGTATCTTTTTATCAAATGGCCCTGGTGACCCAGAGCCTTGTGATTATGCTATTACCGCGATTAAAGAGTTTTTAACAACAGATATTCCTGTCTTTGGTATTTGTTTAGGCCATCAATTACTTGGTTTAGCCAGTGGCGCTAAGACTGTTAAAATGAAATTTGGTCACCATGGTGCTAACCATCCAGTGAAAGATATTGACCGGGATGTAGTTATGATTACTTCGCAAAACCATGGTTTTGCTGTTGATGAAAATAATTTACCTGATAACTTAAGAACAACACATAAATCGCTATTTGATGGTTCTTTACAGGGAATTCATCGCACTGACAAACCCGCATTCAGTTTCCAAGGTCATCCAGAAGCAAGCCCAGGCCCACATGATGCCGCACCATTATTTGACCATTTTATTGACTTGATTAACGAATATAAAACCGACGCCAAAGCAAAACAGGCTTAACCCACACCCTTGACAAGAGAAGAGAGAATAGAGACATGGCAAAAAGAACAGATTTAAAAAGTATCTTGATCTTAGGTGCAGGCCCAATTGTTATTGGTCAAGCTTGTGAATTCGATTATTCAGGTGCGCAAGCATGTAAAGCATTACGTGAAGAAGGTTACCGAGTTATTTTGGTTAACTCTAACCCTGCAACAATTATGACTGACCCCGATATGGCTGATGCAACTTATATCGAGCCTATTCATTGGGAGGTTGTTAGAAAAATTATTGAAAAAGAACGTCCTTGTGCGGTACTACCAACTATGGGTGGTCAAACTGCATTGAATTGTGCACTTGAACTTGAGGCGCAAGGTGTATTAAAAGAATTTAATGTTGAAATGATTGGTGCTACTGCTGATGCAATTGATAAAGCAGAAGATCGCAGTCGTTTCGACAAAGCGATGAAAGCCATTGGCTTAGAAACGCCACGTGCTGAAATTGTTCACACGATTGAAGAAGCACATGCAGCAAGCAAAAACTTAGGTTTCCCTTGTATAATTCGTCCTTCATTTACGATGGGTGGTTCAGGTGGTGGTATTGCTTATAATATTGAAGAGTTTAATGATATTTGTACGCGAGGTTTAGATCTTTCACCAACATCAGAGTTATTAATTGATGAATCATTAATTGGTTGGAAAGAATACGAAATGGAAGTGGTTCGTGACAAAAATGATAATTGTATCATTATTTGTTCAATTGAAAACTTCGATCCTATGGGGATTCATACCGGTGATTCTATAACGGTTGCGCCAGCACAAACGTTAACAGACAAAGAATACCAAATTATGCGTAATGCTTCACTAGCCGTGCTACGTGAGATTGGTGTTGAAACAGGTGGCTCAAACGTACAGTTTGGTGTTTGTCCAGATACCGGTCGTATGGTTATTATAGAAATGAACCCTCGTGTATCACGTTCATCGGCGCTTGCATCTAAAGCAACAGGTTTCCCTATTGCTAAAATCGCAGCAAAATTAGCGGTAGGATATACGCTTGATGAATTAACAAATGATATTACTGGCGGCAAAACACCAGCATCATTTGAACCTACAATTGATTATGTAGTGACTAAAATACCACGCTTTAACTTTGAAAAATTTGCTGGTTGTGAAGACCGATTAACGACGCAAATGAAATCAGTTGGTGAAGTTATGGCTATTGGCCGTAATCAGCAAGAATCAATGCAAAAAGCATTACGTGGTTTAGAAGTTGGCGTAAATGGTTTCGACTCTATGGTTGATGTAACGCAACCTGGTGCTAAAACCAAAATTATGCATGAGTTACAAGAAGCTGGCTCTGACAGAATTTGGTATGTTGCCGATGCATTCCGTTTAGGTTTAACGGTTGATGATGTATTCCGTTTAACGAAAATTGATCGTTGGTTCCTAGTACAAATAGAAGACATCGTTTTAGAGGAAGCCAAAGTAGCTGAAGGCGGATTGAAAATACTGAATGCAGACTATTTACGTAAACTTAAACGTAAAGGTTTTGCTGATGCTCGTCTTGCTGATGTTATTGGTGTTGCAGAAGCTGAGATTCGTAAAAAGCGTCATAATGCGAATATTTTCCCAGTTTACAAACGAGTCGATACATGTGCTGCAGAATTTAGCTCAGACACTGCTTATATGTATTCAACTTATGATGAAGAATGTGAAGCGAATCCTACAGACAAAGAATCAATTATGATTTTAGGTGGTGGGCCAAATCGTATCGGACAAGGTATTGAGTTTGACTACTGTTGTGTTCATGCTGCCTTAGCATTACGTGAAGACGGCTATGAAACAATCATGGTTAACTGTAACCCTGAAACAGTTTCAACAGATTACGATACATCAGACAGATTATATTTTGAGTCCATTACTTTTGAAGATGTACTTGAAATTGTTCGAATTGAAAAGCCAAAAGGTGTTATTGTCCAGTATGGTGGTCAAACACCACTTAAGCTGGCACGTGCTTTAGAAGCTGCTGGTGTTCCAATTATTGGTACCTCTCCAGATGCGATTGATCGTGCAGAAGATAGAGAGCGTTTCCAACAAGCGGTTGATCGTTTAGGCTTATTACAACCTGAGAATGCGACTGTTACATCATTAGATGAAGCAATGGCAAAGGCTGAAGCTATTGGTTTTCCATTAGTTGTTCGTCCATCTTATGTACTAGGTGGTCGAGCAATGGAAATTGTCTATGATTTAGAAGACTTACGTCGTTATATGACAGAAGCCGTAAGTGTATCAAATGATTCTCCTGTGTTATTAGACCACTTCTTAGATGATGCTATTGAAGTTGATATCGACCTTATCTGCGATGGTGAAAGAGTTGTTATTGGTGGCATTATGCAACATATTGAACAAGCAGGGGTTCACTCTGGTGACAGTGCTTGCTCATTACCTGCTTATAGCCTAAGCCAAGAAATTCAAGATGTTATGCGCAAGCAAGTAACAGATCTAGCGTTTGAGCTAGGTGTGATTGGATTAATGAATACACAAATGGCTGTTAAAGGTGATCAGGTTTACTTAATCGAAGTAAATCCTAGAGCAGCGCGTACCGTGCCATTTGTTTCAAAAGCGACATCTATACCTTTAGCGAAAGTTGGTGCTCGTGTGATGGCTGGAAAATCGCTTACCGAACAAGGTATTACTGAAGAAGTTATCCCACCATTTTACTCTGTAAAAGAAGTGGTTATTCCTTTTAACAAATTCCATGGTAGTGATCCATTAGTTGGTCCTGAAATGCGTTCTACAGGTGAAGTAATGGGGGTCGGCAATACTTTTGAAGAAGCCTATGCTAAAGCTAATTTAGGTGCTGGGGTATCTGTACCTAAGTCGGGTAGGGCATTAATTTCTGTTCGTAATTCTGATAAAGTACGTGTAGTTGAACTAGCTAAACAAATGGTTGCTTTAGGTTATGAACTTGATGCAACACACGGTACAGCAATTATCTTAGGTGAAGCTAATGTACCCGTTCGTTTAGTTAATAAAGTACATGAAGGTCGCCCACACATTCTTGATAGAATTAAAAACAGTGAATATACTTATATCATCAATACTACCGAAGGGCGTAAAGCGATTGAAGATTCTAAAGTATTACGTGGTGGAGCATTGCGCTATAAAGTGGCATATACTACAACACTAAATGCTGCATTTGCAGCTTGTCAAGCGCATGCTGCTGATGATAGAAATACTGTTACGTCTATCCAAGAATTACATAAGCGTTGTAAATAAGCAGACTAACTTGCTTTTTTAAGCACAAGCACTGTTGGAATACATACTTAGTAGTTATATGAATTACTAAGCTATGTGTTCCGTTTTGCTTTTAGCTAAACGAGCTTTGTTACTCGCACTTATTTCATTTTACATAAAAGATAAGATTAAAATTATGAGTCAATATCCAATGACAGTTCACGGCGCTGATGCGTTACGTGAAGAATTAAATTATTTAAAAACAGTCAAACGTCCTAGAATTGTTTCTGACATAGCAACAGCGCGCGAACATGGTGATTTAAAAGAGAATGCTGAATATCATGCCGCTCGTGAGCAACAGAGTTTCTGTGAAGGCCGTATTCAAGAAATTGAAGGTAAGTTAGGTAATGTACAGATTATCGATGTAACTAAAATTACTAATACAGGTAAAGTTATATTTGGTGTTACCGTTACTTTACTTAATATTGATACTGAAGAAGAAGTTAAATATCAAATTGTTGGTGATGACGAAGCAGATATTAAACAAAACAGAATTTCTATAAATTCACCTATTGCACGTGGCCTAATAGGAAAAACTGTTGATAGTGAAATTGAAATCTCAACACCAGGTGGTGTGGTTGAATACGAAATTATGGCCGTAGATCATATCTAATCGATAACCTCGAGTTAGTGTTTTATATTAGCATAGCCACTAATATAAATAAGATATAAGGCTTTTTAAACCCAACATTAATAGTAATGTTGGGTTTTTTTATGCCTTCTACTTAGTGGTATTGATCATTTTTAATTGACAACATTAATTATTAGTAGATAATTATGATATCATTTTGATGTCACAATTGTTTTTTTAAGGAATAAATATGAAAGAGAAGAAAGGTTTTTCAATCAATGGCTATAGTGTTTTTTTGGCATTATTGATAATTATAGGAGCGGTTGTGAGTCAAGTTATTAATTATAATGTTGGGGTTTTATCCTTTGTTGGCATTGTGTTTATCATATTTATATTACCTGGTTTTTTTATGGTGCAGCCTAATCAGGGGAAAGTGATGACTTTTTTCGGTAGTTATGTTGGTACTGTAAAGTCTAATGGTTTACGCTGGAGTATTCCTTTCTTCAAACGTAAAAACATTTCACTTAGAGTTCGAAATTTTGAATCAAACCAAATGAAAGTGAATGATAATCATGGTAATCCTATAGAAATAGCGACTGTTGTTGTTTGGTCTGTAGGTGATACAGCTGAAGCGATGTTTGAAGTTGATGATTATATTAGTTTTGTGAATATACAAAGTGAATCAGCATTACGAAATATGGCGACTAGCTACCCTTATGATCAACATGACGGCGACGAAATTGCTTTAAGAAGCCATTCAAAAGAAGTTTCTGAAGCATTAAAATGTGAGATACAAGAAAGGCTAGAAAAAGCCGGTGTTAAAGTACATGAAGCCCGTATTAGTCATTTAGCTTATGCACCAGAAATTGCTAACGCTATGCTACAGCGACAACAAGCGTCGGCGATCATTGCTGCTAGAAGGCTAATTGTTGATGGCGCTGTTGGTATGGTTGAAATGGCATTAACGCAACTTTCTGAAAAATCAATAGTTGAGCTTGATGAAGAGCGCAAAGCCGCTATGGTAAGTAATCTACTGGTCGTGTTATGTAGTGATAAAAGTACACAACCTGTTGTAAATACTGGCAGTCTTTATTAGCCGCAATAAAAAATTACTATAGGAGTTATTATGGCGGCTAAAAAAAGCTTTCCATTAAGAATAAACCCTGATGTATTGGCAGCAATGCAGCGTTGGTCAGACGATGAACTTCGCAGTGTTAATGCTCAAATTGAATATGTATTACGAAAAGCATTAGTTGATTCAGGCAGAGTAAAACTAATTCAAAAAACGATAACGATCGTTGAAGATAACAAGGATTAAAATTGAATTAAGCAATATGCTTTTTACTATTATTAAGATAACTTACAAGCACTAAATAATAAGGATATTATTGTGCTTAGTTTTTCTTATCTTCTTGATTTCTTTGTAAAGCCAGCGCTTGAAGTTGTTTCGATTGCTCATGTAAGCTGCTTCGTACTAGTATTTCTCTATCGTCTTCACGTATAAAGTGAAAAATAACCTTATGTAAATAATCTTTATCAACTTCTTCTATTTCAATAACTTCACCATAACAATAAACAGCATGATTTTCGTTTTGTAGAAAAACTTTTAACTCTAGAAGTTGTGATAATTCAAAAGATTTATTTGCAGTAAATAATAAACCACCACCACCAAACTTGATACCTTGATATCTGTGCGCTTCATCATCTTCTTGTTGTAGGATGTAGCCAATCAATAAATCAATTTTATTTGATTGATGATTTAAAAATTCAACTAACTTACTCGCCACACCTGACAACGCTTGTAGTGGACGTAACGCAGCTTGATCTAAACTCGACATGTCACTGGCCATTTTAAATGGCGTTGGCATGTTGTTTATAAATTCGTCATAAGTTATGTGTTTATTTCTATCAATGGCTACTATGTTAATTGAAAAATCATGTTCAATCGAAAAAAACTCATTATATTTTATTAGCTTTTGCGCTGTTGTTTCTTTATTCATTGTTGTCACTTTAATTATATGAATTTTATACTACTTAGCTTAAGTGTTTAAAAATCGTATTTAATTATAAGGTTATAGCAGATATAGAACTATTTAGACATACTTTCTAACAAGTAAAACGTTAAATAATCGCAGGCTGTGTTATGCTTGATTATCTATTTTATTTTATAATTTCAGTAACAATAATTAAATGTTTCAACCTGTTAGCCTATTTATTGGACTACGTTATAGCCGTAGTAAAAAGCGTACTGGCTTTATCTCATTTATTACTTTCTTTTCAACCGTTGGCATTTTGCTAGGTGTAGCGTCGCTTATTACCGTAGTGTCTGTGATGAATGGTTTTGAAGGGGAGCTAAAAAAACGTATTTTAGGTATTGTGCCACATGTAATTGTTGCGCAAGACTTAAATGATTCAAAGCCCAATAATTTTGACTCCTGGCCTGCCTTAAGGGAAGAGCTACTAAAACAAAAGCATGTTGAACAGGTAACTCCTTTTTTAAGTAGCGAAGCGCTTATTCAATCGTCAAAAAACTTACAAGGTGTTTTATTGCAAGGGATTATCCCTGAATTTGAGCAAAAAAACATTATCAGTACTCATATGATAAGTGGCTCTTTAAATAGCTTATCCGAACATCCCTATAGCATTGTTATTGGCCAATCCCTGGCAAGAAAATTAAAAGTAACAATAAACGATACTGTTCGCCTTGTTTTACCTAATAAAACTATTTTTACACCGATGGGGAGAATTCCCGTACAACGTAAATTTGTTATTCGTGGCATTTTCGATGTTGGCTCTCAAGTTGATGGGTCAATGGTTTATGTTCATAGCGAATCAGGTGCCAAATTATTACGTAGAACTGCTGATGGCATTGATCAATTACGACTGTATTTGGATGATGCTTTTAATGCGCAGCAAGTGGTGAATACATTAACAGCGGCTAACTTGCAGACAACCGCGTTGAATAAATTAACTTATACCACCTGGAGTGAAACTCAAGGAGCACTTTTCTCTGCTGTTAATATGGAGAAAAAAATGATGTGGCTAATGCTTAGTTTAATTGTTGCTGTTGCTGCTTTTAATATTGTATCAGCACTAGTTATGGTAGTTGTTGAAAAACAAGGTGAAATAGGTATATTGCAAACATTAGGTCTGTCTAGAGCTGGGATAGTTAAAATATTTATTACTCAAGGCATGGTAAATGGTCTATGGGGAGCGATGATCGGTAGTATTTTAGGTGTATTAATTGCGTTAAATTTAAATGAAATATTGTCAGCATTAGGGGTGAATATATTAGGTAGTGGCTATGCTATGCAAGCTTTACCTGTACAGCTGGAATTAGTAAATGTTGTTGTTATTGTTCTATCAGCTTTAGGGATGAGCTTCATCGCTACGTTATATCCAGCTTTTCAAGCATCAAAAACCCAACCAGCAGAGGTTTTACGTAATGAGTAAAGTATTACATTGTAGTCAATTATCTAAATCATATAAGCAGGGCGATATAGAAACTAAGATTTTGGATAAATTAGAGCTAACAGTTGAAAAAGGCGAGCTACTTGCCATTGTGGGTAGCTCGGGTTGTGGCAAGAGTACTTTTTTACACCTTGCCGGCGCTTTAGATTTACCTAGTTCAGGTGAAGTTTTTATCAATGATGTTAATATTTTAAGTTTATCGGATAAAGAAAGAGCGACTTTTCGTAATCAACATATAGGCTTTATTTATCAATTTCATCATCTGATGATGGAGTTTACCGCCCTTGAAAACGTAGCTATGCCTTTATTAATTCGAGGGAACAAGCCCAAGCAAGCGATAGCTTCTGCCTCAGAAGTACTATCACAGGTAGGGTTAGCTCATCGTTTTAATCACAGACCGAGTGAATTGTCGGGTGGTGAAAGGCAACGTACAGCTATTGCTAGAGCATTAGTGACTAAACCTTCATTGATTTTAGCTGATGAACCAACAGGCAATTTAGATAGCGATACCGCTGAACAGATATATCAATTGATCCGTAGTCTTAATAAAACTGTGCAAACCAGTTTTGTTGTTGTTACACATGATATTTCGCTAGCGATGCGTATGGACAGACAATTACAATTAGACCATGGCAAGTTATCGAACTTTGTACAACATAATGTTGTAAGTAACTGAGTTAATAAGCTATGGATAAATTAACAACCTCTCATAAAAGTGGCAAATACCCTATATTTACCCCATTAAGTATTTTTTTAGCTTTACGTTATGTACGAAGTCGCAATGGACATGGTTTTTCTACTTTTATCTCTGCTTCTTCTACTCTTGGTATTGCCTTGGGCACTATGGTATTAATTATCGCTTTAAGTGCTATGAATGGTTTTGAGCGTGAATTGGCAAATAAACTGTTATCAATAGTTCCTCATGCTGAATTAATATCGGTTGATGAGCCGATATCAAATTGGCCTTTAAATGTTAAGCGAATAGCGAGTCATCCAGAAGTCATTGCCGCCGCTCCGGTGATTAATTTAACAGGAATGATGCAGCATCAAAGCCAATTAAAGGCATTGGAAATTAGAGGAGTTGATGTTCAGTTAGAAACCCTTGTATCTGATATTGAAAATTATATGGTATCAGGTAGTTGGCATGCTTTATCGAACCAAGGTGAAAGTAAAAAAAGTAATGACCCCATGGTAACAGAATACCTAGGGAACGGGATTGTTATTGGCGCGGGAGTTGCTAAAAAATTAGCAGTGAAGCTCGGCGATAAAGTACAGATCTTACTACCACCAAGTAGTCATATGTCTGAAATAAATGACCTGGGTAATCAAAACCTATTTTCTGCACCAGTGAAAAGACAAGTTGAAATTGTTGGTATATTTAAGTTTGGCGGTACTGTTGATGAAACCCTTGCCTATATATCATTGACACAGGCAGCTGAAATTAAAGGTTATCAAAACGATGAAGTACAAGGGATTAGAATTAAAATAGATAATGTTTTTTCTGCGCCGAGTGTCGCTCGCTCTATTGCTGCTAATTTTAATCATTATGTTTATATTATGGATTGGACACGTACGCAAGGGCATTTATTTAACGATATACAAATGGTACGCATGGTTATGTTTATTGTACTAATCTTGGTGATTGGGGTAGCAAGTTTCAATATAGTATCAACGTTAATTATGGCCGTTAATGATAAGAAAGGCGATATTGCGATTTTAAAAACAATGGGATCTAGTGATAAATTAATTATGTTGACCTTTATATATCAGGGGCTAGTTAATGGTTTGCTAGGTACGGCTATTGGCGGGGCCTTCGGAATACTATTAGCGCTTAATCTACCCGATATTGTAGTCTTTATTGAAAATATATTTACAGTTAAAGTTTTATCGGCAGATGTTTATTTTATTGATCATATTCCTAGTCAGTTAAATCTATCTGATGTCTATATCACCATAATTACCGCATTATTGATGTCTTTAGTTGCTACCATATACCCTGCTTGGCGAGCGACAAAAATTGAACCAGCACAAGTTTTAGGGCAATTATAAGCTGCTTTATTAGAGTAAGCGTAAGAAATTATGCTACCCCTTGCTGTACTTAAATTGATGTACTTCATTAAATATCTTAAATTTTAAGCAAAAAAAAGCCCGCAACTTATTGCGGGCCAACTTAAATATCAAGTTGATAGAAGGAAGTCTATATGAAATTACATTAAACATGTCGAGAAAAGATAAAACAAAAAAATATCAATTCATCTTTTTCTGATAAATGATAATAATACAGGGGAGAGTAAGTTATCACTGCAAAGGGCTATACCAGAAAACAAGATTATTATAAGTTTGTTCACTTAGTGTGACAAACTAATAAAATTACTTTTTCGCATTAGAAAAACTAATGAATAATTTTGTTTTTAATTTATATAAGGCCTTTTATCTAATTATCACCTTTGTTAATGTTAATCATTAATTAGCCGTAACATAATAAATTACTTTTTTGATATAAAGTGTAAATATTCATTAACTTCGCCTTGTTTGTCTACTAGGTTATCTATTAGTATATGTTCACTTGTGTCGATTGCTTAGAAACCTTGTTGTAAATGTCAAATATAAAATTAAATACAAGCCACAATTACTCGCTAAGAGTTTATTACGAAGATACTGATGCAGGTGGAATTGTTTATTATGCTAACTATCTAAAGTTTTTTGAGCGAGCTCGTACTGAGTGGTTAAGAGAGCTTGGTGTTAACCAGACTAATTTTTTAGAACAAAACATTGGTTTTGTTGTCAGAAAGGTTGAAATGGATAATATTGCTTCTGCACAATTAGATGATTTACTTAAGGTAAACTCTACTATAACCACGTTAAAACGTGCTAGTTTAGTGTTTAATCAACAAATAACAAATCAAGAACAACAATTAATATGTACTGCAACTGTACGTGTTGCTTGTGTTAACTTTCAAAGTCATAACTCTCAAAAAGTAAAACCTATGGCTATTCCAGAATCTATATTAGGAGCGTTAAAACGTGTCTGCTGAACTTTCAATTGTTGAACTCATCTTAGAAGCCAGTATATTGGTTAAATTTGTTATGTTAGTGTTGTTAGGCTTTTCTGTGGCTTGCTGGGCGATGATCTTTCAGCGTCGACAAGCGCTTAGCTTAGCGACACAACAATTAAAAAACTTTGAAGACAAGTTTTGGAGTGGTGCCGATTTAAGTAAACTTTATAATGAAATATCAACTAAGAACGAAGTTCAAGGCGTTGAAAATTTATTTGTTGCAGGCTTTAAAGAGTTTGCGCGTTTACGTAAAAGTCACATTGATAATCCAACTATGATTATTGATGGCACCCAACGTGCTATGCGTGTTGCACTATCACGAGAAGTTGACAACTTAGAAACACATTTACCTTTTATGGCGACAGTCGGCTCTATTAGTCCGTATATCGGATTGTTCGGCACTGTGTGGGGTATTATGAATTCATTTATTGGTTTGGGGTCGGTGCAACAAGCCACATTAGCGATGGTAGCTCCTGGTATCGCTGAAGCGCTTATTGCAACAGCTATGGGGCTTTTTGCCGCCATTCCTGCCGTAATGGCTTTTAACCGATTTAGCCATAAAGTAGAAAAACTTGAAAATAGTTACGGTAATTTTATGGAAGAGTTTGCGAGTATTTTACAACGACAAACTGTTGTTAGTAAGCCAGAATAAATAAGGGCGTATTTTATGTATAACAGAGTTAGACGCCGAAAAGTTGCTGAAATCAACGTTGTTCCATATATTGATGTTATGTTGGTATTATTGATTATTTTTATGGTGACAGCGCCACTCATTACGCAAGGGGTTAAGGTTGATTTACCTCAAGCAGATGCTGAGCCATTAGATAAAGATACTAAACCGCCATTGGTCGCTTCAGTTGATGCTCAAGGGCGATACTATATTACTTTGGGTGCTAATGATAAAGAGCCACTTTCAGCTGAAGAAGTTGCTACGTTAGTGAAAGCACATTTATTGGTAAACCCTGATACACCGGTTGTTGTTAATGGAGATGGTGCTGTTTCATATGATGCAGTTATTCAGTTAATGGTATTACTACAAAATGTTGCAGGTGTACCATCGGTGGGTTTAATGACAGAACCGTTGGAGAATTAAAGTGACGCAAAAATATAACAAGAGCACTTTCATTAAAGCTATTTGGCTAAGTTTAACCTTGCATGTAGGTTTGATCGTTGTTCTTTTTATGGGAGACTTTAATAGCGAAATAAAGCCCAAAGCAAGTGCTTCAATTGCGCAAGAAGTTAAGCCGATAGAAGCAACGGTTGTTGATGGGGCAAAATTACAAAAAGCGATAAATGAGATAAAAAAACAAAAAGCGGATGAACAATCAGCAGAGAAAAAACGAATTGAAGAAATAGAAAAGCGTGCCAATGATGCTAAGAAGCGTAGAGCACA
Organism: Colwellia sp. C2M11; assembly: GCF_018860915.1. GTDB lineage: Bacteria > Pseudomonadota > Gammaproteobacteria > Enterobacterales > Alteromonadaceae > Colwellia. The sequence goes on along the minus strand of NZ_JAHKQD010000022.1, from coordinate 7,077 downwards.
AGAAGAAGCGCGGATAAAGAAATTAGAAAAACAGCGTAAGATTAAAGAACAAGAAAAGAAAAAAGCAGATAAAGCAGCGCAAGAAGCTAATACGAAAGCGAAAAATGCGGAGAAAGTGAGAAAACAAAAAGAACAAGAACAGAAAAAAGCGGAAGAGGCGGCAGCAAAAGCTCGTTCTAAAAGGTTAGCTGCTGAAGCTGAAGCCAAAAAAGCGGAAGAGCTTCGTAAAAAGCAAATAGCAGAGCGTAAACGCAAAGAGCAAGAAGCTGCGCAAAGGGCCGCACAAGAAAAAATAATTGCTGAGCAAATGGCCGCTGAAATGGCCACACGTAATAAGGCTCGTCAGCAACAAATGATGTCGGAAATACAACGCTATGCAGCGCTTATTACTAATGTTATTGATCAAAATATGATTAATGATCGATCAACAATGGAGGGTAAGTCTTGTAAATTGATGATCAGTCTTGCGCCTTCAGGCTTTGTTACACAAGTTAAAAACGTTAGCGGTGATACTGTAGTATGTGAAGCGGCTAAAAGGGCTGTATATAAAGCAGGTACACTGCCTGTTTCTAAAGATCCTGAAGTATTTAAAGAAATGCGTAATATTGGTGTTACTGTTGTGCCTGAATTCTAATTTTGGATGAAAACAAAATAAATTTAAAATAGCTTGTTCAATAACTCTCAAAAAATTAACAGAACTGGATTAAATAGAAAAATATGAAAATTAAATTATTACTTGGAATTTTTATAACCTTACTCTCTACCTCAGCGATGGCTACACTCGAAATTGTGATCACTGGAGGTGTTGATAGTGCAAGACCTATTGCGGTTGTTCCATTTCAATGGAGGGGAGCAGGGGAGCTTCCAGAACAAGTGTCAAAAGTCATTAGCGATGATTTATTACGCAGTGGTAAGTTTAATCCCATTAGTCAAAGTAAATTCCCTCAACTGCCTACTTCAGCAACAAATATTGATTACAGTGCGTGGGCTAGTATTGGTGTAGAAGCTATTATTACAGGCACAATAGATGAAGTTAGCTTAGGACAGTATCGAGTGAGCTATCAATTAGTTGATGTTATTCGTGGACAAGTTACTGGCGGACAAACATCTATGTTGAGTAATGGTGAATTGGTACAAACAGAAGATCATATTTTAAGCCAAAGTAGCGCACAAATTGGTAGTGAACAGTTTCGCCGCTATGCACACACTATTAGTAATGCAGTATATGAGTCACTTACCGGCACAAAAGGTGCGTTTTTAACACAAATTGCTTACGTTATTGTTAGAGATGGAGGAAACTTTCCTTATCAGTTAGCTTTTGCCGATTATGATGGCTTTAATGAACAAGTATTATTAAGCTCTAATGAACCACTTATGTCTCCTTCATGGCATCCTGATGGCGAGCAATTAGCTTATGTCTCTTTTGAGAATAGACAAGCACAAATTCATACTATTAATATTTATACAGGTGAACGTCAGCTTATAAGCTCGTATGACGGTATTAATAGTGCGCCACGCTTTTCTCCTGATGGCAAAAAAATGGCGATGGTTTTATCAAAAGACGGTAATCCTGACCTGTATGTCATGACTTTAGCAACAAAAACATTACGTCGAGTAACGCGTAATAGAGCGATAGATACCGAGCCAAGTTGGGCACCAAATGGAAATTCTTTAATATTTAGTTCAGAACGGGGTGGTAAACCGCAACTATATCGCGTAAATTTAATCGATGGGAAAGTTAGGCGTCTCACTTTTAATGGTGAAATGAATCTAGGTGGCTCTATTACGCCTGATAATAAACAATTAATCATGGTTAATAGAACTCGTGGTCAATATCGTTTAGCGAAGCAAGAATTAGACTCAGGTTTATTTCAAGTGCTAACGAAAACTAGGTTAGATGAGTCACCAAGTGTTTCACCTAATGGTGGAATGATAATATATAGTACCTTGCATAATAATAGGCAGGTACTTGGGTTAGTGTCAGTTGATGGTCGCTTTAAAGCACGTCTACCGGCTCTTGATGGTCAAGTTAAGTCACCTGCTTGGTCACCGTTTTTGTAAAGTGATAGTTATTAAATAAAAAACTATTTATTATATAAAAAAGAAAGAAAAAATTAAAATTACACTTTTGTAAAATAAGGAAAAAAATAATATGATTTTAAATAAAACACTTAAAAATGTAGCTATCGCTTTACCAATGCTAGCACTAGCGGCTTGTAGCTCTAATGATTCATCAGACGAGCAAGTAAGCGTTGATAGTAACGTTGAAATGGTACAAGAGCAGCAAGCAGCAGCTGAAGAAGCTGTAAGAGTTCAAGCTGCTAAACGAGCTGCTGAAATTAAAGAGCAAGAACGTCAACAATTAGCTATGTTACGTTCTGAACATATTATTTATTTTGGTTTTGATGTTTCAAGTGTTAGCAGTGAATTTTCAGACATATTGAATGCTCATGCTAAATTCTTAAATGCTAACCCAGGTGTGAAAGTACTAATTGAAGGTCATGCTGATGAACGTGGCACACCTGAGTACAATATTGCATTAAGTGAGCGTCGTGCTAAAGCTGTTGTAACTTATTTAGAAAACATGGGTGTATCGGCAGATCAATTATCAATTGTAAGCTATGGTGAAGAAAAGCCAATGATCAAAGATAGATCTGAAGAAGCTTTTTCTAAAAATCGCCGTGCGGTAATTGTATACTAAAACTATTTATTAAACGCTATGCATCAGAACTGCATAGCGAACTTTAAATAAATATAATCGGAAAAAAAATGAAACTAACCCTTTCAAATAGAGCGGTTTTATTTGGCTTAATTTTGACTGCTAGTACCTCAGTTGTGCTAGCGGCTCAAGCGCCAGTTATTGATGTAAGCTCTGCATCGAGTGAAAAACAAAATAAAGGTTCATTAACAGAGCAATTGGCTAATGTTGAGCGAAAACTTGACTCTCGTAATCGAGCGCAAGTAAATATTCAAAGTCAGCTTGATGATTTACAAAATCAAGTTAATGAATTACGTGGTGTAACTGAGTTACATACACATCAACTATCTCAAGTACTTGAAAGACAGCGAGAGTTATATCAAGAGCTAGATAGACGAGTAAGTGCGGCTTTGCAGTCAACCTCACAAGCTGCTAGTACTACGGTGGTTAATTTGCCGGCGGTTACCAAAAATTATAGTGATGATTTAACTGAGAATGAAGCTTATGATAAAGCACTTAATTTGGTGCTAAAAGATAAGCGATATGAACAGGCAATTTCTGAGTTTCACAGCTTTAATAAGGCATATCCTCAGTCAACTTATGCGCCTAATTCACATTATTGGTTAGGGCAGTTGTTGTTTAATAAAGGTAAGTTATCTGAAGCTGAACAAGAATTTTCTATTGTTGTTGAGCAATTTAAAGACTCAAGTAAAAGACCTGATGCACTGTTAAAATTAGCTATGGTTGCACAACAACAAAAAAATGACAATAAAGCTAAGCAGCTATATCGTCAACTGTTAAGTGAATATCCTGAGTCAACTTCAGCACAATTAGCAAAACCTCGGTTAAATAAACTAAACTAAGCCTTTGCTAGTTTAAAGACTATTGCTATTTTTGTTGTTGACAAAACTAGCAATGTGCTTTGTTTTTAATCAAACAATGTATAATAGTGAAAAAAAGTAAATTTATTCTTGCACTAAATTTATATATCAGTATTATATGCGGCGCGTTGAGGCACCAACCTTAACGCAATGTCGGCCGTTAGCTCAGTTGGTAGAGCAGTTGGCTTTTAACCAATTTGTCGAAGGTTCAAATCCTTCACGGCCGACCAATTTTTTAAAATGTTTCTTTTAAATAGTTTTAAAAGAAAAACACTCTACTAACGAGTTTAAAAGTTAGGTTGGAATTTATTCCAATATCACAATATGTCGGCCGTTAGCTCAGTTGGTAGAGCAGTTGGCTTTTAACCAATTTGTCGAAGGTTCAAATCCTTCACGGCCGACCACTTTGATTTTAGATTATCAAAATTAAGGTTTAACCTTTAATTTTCTAGTTTAAGTTAGATGAAGCTTTATATCCTTCAAAACTGACCTTTTATTCAAAATGAATTATTTTGAATAAAGCACTCTTCTATCGAGTTTAAAAGATAGGTTGGGATTTATTCCAATAATACAATATGTCGGCCGTTAGCTCAGTTGGTAGAGCAGTTGGCTTTTAACCAATTTGTCGAAGGTTCAAATCCTTCACGGCCGACCACTTTTTAAAAATATTCTTTTAAAGATAGTTTTAAAGGAAAATCACTCTACTAACGAGTTTAAAAGTTAGCTTGGATTTATTCCAATATCACAATATGTCGGCCGTTAGCTCAGTTGGTAGAGCAGTTGGCTTTTAACCAATTTGTCGAAGGTTCAAATCCTTCACGGCCGACCACTTTTTCTACAACAATCTCCAATAACTGAATATATCAAAGCCAAGGCTTTTAACCAACTAAATCAAGTTAGTCGAAGGTTTAAATCCTTCACGGCCGACCACTTTTTAAAAATATTCTTTTAAAGATAGTTTTAAAGGAAAATCACTCTACTAACGAGTTTAAAAGTTAGCTTGGATTTATTCCAATATCACAATATGTCGGCCGTTAGCTCAGTTGGTAGAGCAGTTGGCTTTTAACCAATTTGTCGAAGGTTCAAATCCTTCACGGCCGACCACTTTTCTTATAGCTTTTAAGTACCAAAAAATAAGCCTTGGCTTTTAACCAACTAAATCAAGTTAGTCGAAGGTTTAAATTCTTCACGGCCGACCACTTTTTTATACTTCTTCAGTTCTTACAAATAAACCAAACCAAGATCAGGCTTTTAACTGCTCAATCAAGTAATCTAATGTTCGAACATTTACGGTCAAGCAACTATTCCAATACTTGTAAATCTTTTAACAAAGAATACTGCTTTATATCTTATTAGTCTTTTACAAGCTTTTAAACTCGGGGCTAATCGTTCAAAGTACTACACATTACTTAGTCGTTCCCTTATAATTACGCCGTTTAAAGACATTTATACTTGTTATATATAGAGAGCTAAAATGAGCCAAATTAATGCAGCTGTTGATTTTGATTTTCAATTTCCAGCGAAACCTGAATTATTAAATAATGATGAAAAAGCACAATATATTGCGAGAATTAAAGCATTATTAATTGAAAAAAATGCAGTTTTAGTCGCTCATTATTACACTGATCCCGAAATTCAAGCGCTTGCTGAAGAAACAGGGGGCTGTGTTGCTGATTCTTTAGAAATGGCACGTTTTGGTAATCAACATCCAGCAGACACTTTAATTGTTGCAGGTGTTAAGTTTATGGGGGAAACCGCAAAGATTTTAACCCCAGAAAAAACAGTGCTAATGCCTGAGCTAGAGGCAACTTGTTCATTAGATCTAGGTTGTCCTATTGAAGAGTTTTCCGCATTCTGTGATCAACATCCTGATCATACTGTTGTTGTATACGCTAATACTTCTGCGGCTGTTAAAGCCCGTGCTGATTGGGTTGTTACGTCAAGTATTGCGTTAGAAATTGTTGAAATGCTAGAAAGCGAAGGAAAGCCTATCTTATGGGGGCCAGATCGTCATTTAGGTGCCTATATTGAAAAAGAAACAGGTGCTCAAATGTTAATGTGGCAGGGCGCTTGTATTGTTCATGATGAATTTAAAGCGAAAGCTTTACGAGATTTAAAAATTCAATATCCTGATGCTGCGGTATTAGTTCATCCTGAGTCACCGGCTAATGTAGTCGCATTAGCTGATGCCGTAGGCTCAACCAGTCAATTGATAAAAGCTAGCCAAGAAATGCCAAATCAACACTTTATTGTGGCGACTGATCAGGGTATTTTTTACAAAATGGAACAAGCTAATCCAGATAAAACTTTTGTTGCAGCACCAACGGGTGGTAATGGAGCTACATGTCGTAGTTGCGCAAGTTGCCCATGGATGGCAATGAATGGCCTAAAGTCTATTGCTGAAGCGTTAGAGAGCCCTGTAGGTAAAGAAATCACTGTCGATAGCGAGCTTGCTAAAAAAGCCTTAGTTCCATTACATAGAATGTTAAATTTTGCTGCAGAAAATAAACTGGCAGTGAAGGGGAACGCTTAATTTAGCTTAGCTTCATTGAGTAGACTTAACATAACCGTGTGAATTATAAACATTTGTGCAGTTTTGTTCGATTACTAATGAGTTCCGCTTGCGTGTTAGTTCGTTTTTATCTACTATAGCGCAGCTTGTTACTGGTGAGGTGTCCGAGTGGCCGAAGGAGCACGCCTGGAAAGTGTGTAAGGCGCAAGCCTTCGAGGGTTCGAATCCCTCCCTCACCGCCATGTTTAGAAAACCCGTTGATCGAAAGATTAACGGGTTTTTTGCTTTTAGTTATATATATACCTATTAGCAAGGACATATATGGACGCTCTCCAGAAATCAAGCCGAACTTAAGTAACCTATTAGCAAGGACAGTCGCTTAACCTATTAGGATATTAGCAAGGACAGTCGCTCAAATTTGAACAACACAGACTTCTCAACTAAGTTTAATAAATAACCTGTAAGTGAGAGGTCTTTTATGACAACTGCCAGAAAACAACTTATTAGCTTAGCTGATACACCTTATTATCACTGTATTTCTCGTTGTGTTCGTCGTGCCTTTTTGTGCGGTGAAGATAAAAATACAGGGAAAAATTTTGACCACAGGCGAGGTTGGGTAGAGGATAAATTACTTAGCCTAACGCAGGTGTTTGCCATTGATGTTTGCGCTTACGCTATTATGAGTAACCATACGCATACGGTATTATTTATCGATGAAGAAACGGCAAAAGGATGGTCAACCAAAGCAGTACTTGAGCGTTGGCATCAGTTATTTAAAGGCACATTATTAACACAGCAATATTGTCGAGGAGAAGAAATTCCTGACTACCTGATGACTTCTTTGCTTGAAACGGTTGAAGTATATCGCCATCGCTTAATGGACATCAGCTGGTTTATGCGCCTACTCAACCAAAGTATCGCGACACAAGCGAATCAAGAAGACAATTGCACTGGTCATTTCTGGGAAGGGCGTTTTAAATCTCAAG
>NZ_JAHKQD010000042.1 GCF_018860915.1 Colwellia sp. C2M11 | reverse complement strand
GCCATACGAAAGTCGAGATGAGCATTTATCCAGCGTGCCTTAATGTGGTTATAGGCCGGTTGAAACTTGTTGTTATTTTTCTTTACGGTCTTTAAAAAGGCCGTAATATCCAGCTGAACGGTCTGGTTATAGGTACATTGAGCAACTGACTGAAATGCCTCAAAATGTTCTTTACGATGCCATTGGGATATATCAACGGTGGTATATCCAGTGATTTTTTTCTCCATTTTAGCTTCCTTAGCTCCTGAAAATCTCGATAACTCAAAAAATACGCCCGGTACTGATGAATCCCCTAATGATTTTGGTAAAAATCATTAAGTTAAGGTGGATACACATCTTGTCATATGATCAAATGGTTTCGCGAAAAATCAATAATCAGACAACAAGATGTGCGAACTCGATATTTTACACGACTCTCTTTACCAATTCTGCCCCGAATTACACTTAAAACGACTCAACAGCTTAACGTTGGCTTGCCACGCATTACTTGACTGTAAAACTCTCACTCTTACCGAACTTGGCCGTAACCTGCCAACCAAAGCGAGAACAAAACATAACATCAAACGAATCGACCGATTGTTAGGTAATCGTCACCTCCACAAAGAGCGACTCGCTGTATACCGTTGGCATGCTAGCTTTATCTGTTCGGGCAATACGATGCCCATTGTACTTGTTGACTGGTCTGATATTCGTGAGCAAAAACGACTTATGGTATTGCGAGCTTCAGTCGCACTACACGGTCGTTCTGTTACTCTTTATGAGAAAGCGTTCCCGCTTTCAGAGCAATGTTCAAAGAAAGCTCATGACCAATTTCTAGCCGACCTTGCGAGCATTCTACCGAGTAACACCACACCGCTCATTGTCAGTGATGCTGGCTTTAAAGTGCCATGGTATAAATCCGTTGAGAAGCTGGGTTGGTACTGGTTAAGTCGAGTAAGAGGAAAAGTACAATATGCAGACCTAGGAGCGGAAAACTGGAAACCTATCAGCAACTTACATGATATGTCATCTAGTCACTCAAAGACTTTAGGCTATAAGAGGCTGACTAAAAGCAATCCAATCTCATGCCAAATTCTATTGTATAAATCTCGCTCTAAAGGCCGAAAAAATCAGCGCTCGACACGGACTCATTGTCACCACCCGTCACCTAAAATCTACTCAGCGTCGGCAAAGGAGCCATGGGTTCTAGCAACTAACTTACCTGTTGAAATTCGAACACCCAAACAACTTGTTAATATCTATTCGAAGCGAATGCAGATTGAAGAAACCTTCCGAGACTTGAAAAGTCCTGCCTACGGACTAGGCCTACGCCATAGCCGAACGAGCAGCTCAGAGCGTTTTGATATCATGCTGCTAATCGCCCTGATGCTTCAACTAACATGTTGGCTTGCGGGCGTTCATGCTCAGAAACAAGGTTGGGACAAGCACTTCCAGGCTAACACAGTCAGAAATCGAAACGTACTCTCAACAGTTCGCTTAGGCATGGAAGTTTTGCGGCATTCTGGCTACACAATAACAAGGGAAGACTTACTCGTGGCTGCAACCCTACTAGCTCAAAATTTATTCACACATGGTTACGCTTTGGGGAAATTATGAGGGGATCTCTCAGCGCCCGGTAGTGATCTTATTTCATTATGGTGAAAGTTGGAACCTCTTACGTGCCGATCAACGTCTCATTTTCGCCAAAAGTTGGCCCAGGGCTTCCCGGTATCAACAGGGACACCAGGATTTATTTATTCTGCGAAGTGATCTTCCGTCACAGGTATTTATTCGGCGCAA
>NZ_JAHKQD010000005.1 GCF_018860915.1 Colwellia sp. C2M11 | reverse complement strand
AAATAAGTTGAATCCTTTTGCTACTTGTCCAACTTCATCTTCAGAATATAATTTTAAACGGCGAGTTAAGTCACCTTCACCTTGGCTAATGTCATCTAAGGCATTTGCGGTATCACATAAGGGGCGGGTGATTTTAGCGGAAACATAAAGACTGATAAAAATCACAAGTACGATCAAAGCAGCACCAACAGTTCCTATAAGCACCATGGCTTTATTAATACTTGTATCAATCTTCATTCGAATGCTGGCAACTTCACTTTCAATATCATCAATATAAAAACCCGAGCCTACCATCCATTGAAATTTTTCTATTGGTTTTGCATATCCTAATTTTGCAACATCCCTATTGATAGATGGTTTGTTCCACATAAATTCAACATAATCACCCCCTTTTTTAGCACTCTCTATTAGTTTTTTGATGAAAGGAGTACCTTGAGGATCTTTGGCATCATAGAGGTTTTTCCCTTCAAGTTCGGGTTGTGCTGAGTGCACGACATTTTCACCATTATATTGAAAAACAAATATATAACCATCACTTGATTCACCATAATCAATACTACGCAAATAGCCTGCGACTTCATTTTTTATTTGCTCATCATTAATCCCACTCGCTTGTTCAACTAAACTGCTCACGGCAGACAATGATATATCAACGTAATTTTTAAGGGTGGCTCGTTTATCCTCCATCATAGTAATTTTAGTATTTTTAACTTGTTCTTCGCCAAGTTCCTGGAGTTGGATATTGACCAAAAACATAATAACTAATACTGCGAGCGTTATAGGAGCTATTGTAAGCAACAAAATTCTTTGCTTAATACTTAATGTGTTCATGATCACCCTTACTGGTTGGTGTGCTTTATAAGCAGGTAAAACTAAACGTTAAATTGATAGAAGATTTCAACATACCTATTTATAAATATTTATTTCTACAAAGTAGTACGTATAAAACTTTATTTTAGTATTAGAAATGACTCTAATCGATAAAAATTAATATTCATAAGTGACGTGAATTCAATCTAACCGACACATACTTTATTTAAAGCATCTACTTACATTGTAGGAAATATTATTATAATTTCCACTTTTTCATAATATTTCTAACTGCTTTTGATGTCAAAGCTTATTGTTTAAGTTAATGTTTAGGCTGTGTTTTATGATGGTAAATATAAGGAATAGCTTTTTGAACTTGCCTTATAACTATAGGTTTACCATTTTTGAAGCTATTAGGTTGCATCGGATTTAACGTTAAGTTTTCTATCCAATCATTACCACTTGTCATTTGAATGGGGGGCAAGGAGATTGAGTAAAGTTGTATCACTATCGAGTTCTGGTAATACTCTGCTTGCACTAAATGATACTCTTGGTTTTATATTTTACTCACCTATTTTGTCGCGCTGGCTCAAGTAACCTTATAATCACTAATAGAGGTATTATTATCAGTAGGTTGGTTTGTTATGGCTACATTTCTAAAAGTATCAAACCGCGCTTGCGTCATAAACTCTTCAAATAACATGGCGTATCTTCTCATAAACGGATGCTATTTTAGTTCAATTTAGCAGCTTGTTACGCTTGAAGACGGGGATATTGTTGCCGGTAGTGAGTTTATAGGTAAAGTAAAAAAGGCAATCAAACACT
>NZ_JAHKQD010000031.1 GCF_018860915.1 Colwellia sp. C2M11 | reverse complement strand
AATTAATCCGTTTGGTATTAAATTAACCATGAGTTATTATTGTTAAAACTTTGATTGAGGCAGGTAATCACATTAGGTAAAGTTTCTTTCATATTATCTTCTTGATAGATTACATAAATTGGATAAGAAAATTCTGGTGAGTTTAGTACTCTTTCAAGTTTTCCTGATTGTAAATGAGGTTCCACTACGCGAGTTCTAAAGTATCCATTACCACCATTTTTCAATATATATTTTAATGCCATTGGTCCTAGATTAAAACTGAGAGTAGCCTGACGTGATAAGGGTAATACTGAATCTAATTGGTTTTTAAAGTCGTCCCCCCAATCGATAAATAAATAAGGGGAGGGGGTGATGGTTGAACGAACATGTATAAGCTTTTCTTCGACTATTTGTTCAACAACCAATCCTGAAAAGTAATTCGGTAGATGAACTACTATAGCATCCAGTTTATTTTCTTTTAATTTTTTGATCAACCCTGCCGTTTTATCTACTTCGATATGCACGTTTATATTTGGTAGAGTAGCTGTAATCTCTTCTAACCACTCGATCATGATTGGATTCCATAAACTGATATCTGCTCCAATATGAATTGATTCTGTTAAATTCATAGGTAGCTTCAGTTGATCCTGCGCTTTTTGCCATGTTTGTACAAGTGTTAAAGCATATGTTGAAAATACTTCTCCTTCTCTTGTTAATTGCGCGCCTGAGCGATTCCTTATAAATAATTTACAGTCTAGCTGGCTTTCCAAGTTTTTTATTCTAGTGGTTACGGCGGTTTGAGTTATATGTAATCGACGAGCAGCTTCAACAAATGTACCCGTGCTCATTATTTCTAAAAATGTTTTAGCAAGTATTATGTCCATGTATAAAAATAATTGAAGTTAAGTATGGTTATTATTCATTATACATAAGTTTTAACTTTTATTATCCTTTACACAGATTTTAGTTTTGAGAGTTAATTAAATGTATAAATTAGGTGTTTTTAGCATGGTATTAACATTTCTAGTTGTGCTAGTAGCTGTTTATATTTTGTTTGTTTCATTAATTGAACTTTCACTGGGTTGGACTATGTTTTGGCATTTCACACTTATCTTAACTGGATTAGCGTTTAAGTTCTCTTATGTTTTAGTCTTAGCATCTAGCCGTGGGAGTAAGGCTTAGGTGGAAATTAAAAAATTTAAGGTATTTACTCATATTATTAAAATGATAGGAATTGAAACATCTAATACCTCATTTTATGAAAAAATAATTTCTAGTATTGGTAGTATCATAGGGGTATATTGTAGTTATATCATCACAAGTACGGCATTAACCGATCCGCATAGTCATATCCTATTTACTTCTTTAGGAGCAACAGCAGTTCTAATTTTTGTTACCCCACACAGTGCTTTATCACAGCCTTGGAATATTGTGTGTGGTCATATTTTTTCTGCTGTAGTGGGGTATTTGGCACTACTTTATATTCCTGATGTTATTCTGGCTAGTTCACTGGCTGTTGGTGGTGCTATTGTTATTATGTATTTGACACGTAGTATTCATCCTCCTGGTGCGGCAACCGCCTTATTTATCATATTGTCAGGGCAAGAACATAGTTTTAACTTTGCTCTCATTTTTGAAGTATTATCTTTTAATCTTGTTGTTATTTTAATTAGTGGTGTCATTTTTAATAATTTATTTTATTGGCGTCGATATCCAGCATATTTATATTTTCACAGTCTCCACTCTGAAAATAAATCCAATAACTTAAGTCATGAAGACTTCAGTGCAGCTTTAATTCATTTAGATTCATATATTGATGTTAGTTCAGAAGAGCTGGCATTGATTTTTGATTTAGCATTAGATAATGCAGCTCAAAATATAAATAAGAGCAAAATACCGGTAAATAAAAATTGTTATTATAGTAACGGTGCATTAGGTAAAAATTGGTCTGTACGTGAAGTACGTGACATAGATGACAAAAAAGTAACCTATAAAACTGTCGTAGGAAATACGCCTTCAGTTTCTAAAAATTGTAGTATAAAAGAGTTTCAAAACTGGGCTAGGCTAGAAGTGATGGCTAAAAATAACACTTGGGTAAAAAAAGGTGTTTTACTTAATCGAGCAGGCTGTGAGTCTACATAAGTAAGATAATGGCCATAAAAATTTATGTAGATTTAAGTCTTAGTTACAACAATCAATATTTTTAATGAAAGATCTTTAAATTAATTATAACTTTTCTTGTACAATTATTTTAAAAGCTAAGTTAATGTTAGTATTACTTAAGCTATTAAATAATCAGTGTAGGGCTAAGGTTATGAAATCTGTATTTTCTACTATTTTTGTTATCTCTTTTTTTGCTTTTATCGCGGTTAAATTCTTTTTTACTAGTCTTTTTTCATTATTTGGCTATGCGGCTGTGCCTATTGAAAGCTTAGCAAGTTTAACCCATTCCAAAAAAATTATGCAAAAGATGCAAACCAGACATAAAGTAAAAAGTGCTAATGTGTCAAAGCGTTTTATTAAGCGGTCAGGAAAAAAAGTAGCGATAACTGCTGCTTCTGCTGCAACCATTGGCACCGTTGCTGTTATTGGTACGTTAACTTATTTAGAGATAAGTCAATATTGTGATGATAAACAGGTATTAAATGAAGATGCCAATATTCTATTTGATACTCAAGAAGAGTTTGATATGCAAGCCTGCTTAGAACAAGGAAAACAAGATTCTGCGAACTTTGCGAATGAGGCTTGGAATAATGTAAAAGATAGTAGTAGTGATATGTTAAATCGCTTAGAAAAGTCTAGTGATGAGTTCCTTGAGCCGAGTAGAAAGGCGACGATAGAATTATTTGAATCTATGGACAAATGGTATCAACAGATATTTGAATAAAGTGACGATAATGAATACTAGTCTTTAGTAATAAAGTGTTAACTTTTTAATAGATTTTCGATTTTATAATATATTTATAGCCGCCTGTTCACAATACACGCCAATAACTCTTCATTATGATACATCTCATTATTAGGCGAATAAATTCGCCCCTACGGTGATAATATACGACTCCTTCGTAGGACGTTTTATAGAGGCTACTTCCGTCGACTGTTCACAATACACGCCAATAACTCTTCATTATGTTATATCTCATTATTAGGCGAATAAATTCGCCCCTACGGTGATAATATTCGACTCCGTTGTCGAACATTTTGTAGGGGCGACTTCAGTCGCCTGATCACAA
>NZ_JAHKQD010000035.1 GCF_018860915.1 Colwellia sp. C2M11 | reverse complement strand
CCATTATTACCTAAGTAAAAGTGATGTGTTACTGCTCAATGAATTCTGTCGTGATACCAGCAAAGCTGATATCGCATTACATAGTCGCTACCTATCTCGCTAGAAATAAGTAACTATATTTATTTGCATGAACATCATTCATTAAGCGTTTTTTTTGTTCCGCTTTCCTAAGAAAGAAGAACTATGTAAAAACAAGTTAATGTGAGTATTCACACAAATTGCATGATAACTAATTGTTAAAGAAGATATCGAGTAACTAGGTTAGTCGATATAGATGAGAGTCGCATTCGCTCTTCATCTGAGCAGGTTAAGTCTAACTTAATCTGCGTTGCTCGTTGCTGTTGCCCCGAAGCAGGATGCGTATCATACGCTCCCGAGTTTTAATGTCAACATTTTATTTTGATATTTTTAAAAGTTTTTGCAAACTCTCAAACCTTTCATTTTAAAACGTTAAGTTAACCATTTATCATTAAATGAAAGTAGATAACTTATTAAAACAGCCCGTTGATGATTCGTTTTGCCTGAACCCCTTGGAACTGGAGCGCATTGTAGAGATTTTTAAAAAAGGGTCAAGGATTTTTTGTAAAGTTTTGCTTGTTCGCAGATAAATCGAGCTAAATGTTTTCATTTCATCCAATTTATCGTTATTAATTGCTATCTTGAATGTTTTTTACACTAATATAGTTGCACAATGACAAAAGGTGAGTAACATAGAAATGTAAATTTACATTTTGTTCTTATAAATTAATATTAAAATAATAATTAGGTATCCATTATGAAGTCTCCGAATATCTCAGCAATAGTTATAGCAGCCATTTTCGCTATTATTGCTTTTTTAGTTTTTAGTTATATATCAGCTGTTACACCTTTACTTATTGCTGTCTTTGTTTTTGTCAGTTTACTTATTGCTTCACTTATTAACTCTCCTGCTAGTAAAGACAACCCAAGTGTTTCATCTGATACTGAAAATAATACCAACGATTTAAAAACACTCTATGTTGGTAATTTGCCTTATCGCGCCAATGAGACAGCAGTAAGAGAACTGTTTTCTACATACGGTCATGTCGAATCAGTAAGATTGATGAAAGACAAACATACCGGTAAACGTAGAGGATTTGGTTTTGTAGAGATGTCTGCAAGTGATTTAGAAAAAGCAATTACAGCATTAAATGATGCTGAATTTGAGCAACGTACTTTAAAAGTTAGAGAAGCAAAAGAGCGTCCTGAAAAAGTTGAAACAAAGGACTAAGCCTCATAGCGTTAACTCTGCATTAAAGCTTAAAACTAAAACCCGATTACTATCGGGTTTTTTATTACCGTAAAATCGACTTAATTGTTGTCTTCGATATAACTGCCCTATCGCTTTGTTGATATGATTTATGACTTTTATCTTTCTTAGTTAAAAGGCACGATATTAAATTTCTCCTAACGACAATGGGATAAACCTAAACAAATATTCACTCTATACTAGACAAAACCTAATCTCACGCTAAAATTGCGCACTTCAATACTCAAGTTTATCAAAATAACTGAGTATCCTAGCTCATACCAGTAGCCTCTAATAAGTAAACAATAAGGTAAGCATTTATGTTTAGTCATATTCATCCCGATAATTATGAACAGCAATTGTCAGAGAAAAATCAAGAAATGACCGCTCTATTTTCTTGCTTTAATAATCTCCCCTCTGCAGAAATATTTCCATCAAAGCCGTTGAATTATCGTTTACGTGCTGAGTTTAGAGTCTGGCACCAGGGCGATGATCTCTATTACATAATGTTTAACAGTGAAACTAAAGAAAAGTTCCGTGTTGATGATTTTCCTGTGGCCAGTCAATTAATAAATCAGGCTATGAAAGCTTTATTAATTGCAATTAAAGATATTAAAGAGCTACGGTACAAACTATTCCAAGTTGACTTTCTTTCAACGTTAAGTGGTGAGCTCCTTATTAGTATGCTTTACCATAAACCTTTAGAGCCTACCTGGGAAAAAGCAGCAACAGAGCTAAAAGTTCAATTATCAAAAATAGCTCCCGTCGATATAATTGGTCGGGCGAAAAAACAGAAAATCATCCTTGATAAAGATTATGTGATGGAGTCTTTAAGGGTTGGTGATAAGAAGTTTATCTATCAACAAGTTGAAAATAGTTTTACCCAACCAAACGGGAGTGTAAATGAACAAATGCTGCTATGGGCTCAAAAAGCGACAGTCAACGCTGGTGGAGATTTAATAGAGCTTTACTGTGGTAATGGAAATTTTAGTATTGCCTTAGCGCAAAATTTTGCACGTGTTTTAGGTACTGAAATATCAAAAACTTCGGTAAAATCCGCACAGGTAAATATAACAGCTAATAATATTGATAATATAAATATTGTGCGTATGTCGAGTGAAGAGTTTAGTCAAGCCATGAACGGTGAACGTAAATTCAGACGCCTAGAAGGATTCGATTTAACCACATACAATTACGATACAGTATTAGTTGATCCACCTCGTGCAGGACTCGACAAAGACAGTGTTGAGCTCGTAAGCCGTTTTAATACGATTATATATATTTCTTGCAACCCTAATACATTAAAAGAAAACTTAATTGACTTAACGAAAACACACACCATTGAGAAATTTGCTTTGTTTGATCAATTTCCCTATACCTCACATATTGAAGTAGGTATGGTGTTAACAAGAAAATAGTTTAAGGAAGTGACCTTTCAAACTCAAAAGGGTTGAAACAAAATTTCATCTGTTGCGAACTTAGTTATTTATTTGTTTTTTTTGATATTTTACGTCTATCACTAAGTTCAGCAGCACCACGAGCAATAAATCGAAGTTGTTGAATAGTCTGTTTCGATAATTGCGCTCTTTCTGATTTATCGTCCATATCTAATGCATCGGAACCTGCACTAAAAACGATAGTGACCGCTGCATTAGCTTGCATATAAGCAACTTCTGTATCTAAATTCTTTGCGTGTTGTAAATAATCACAAAGTTCCATGGTGAAATAACGAATTTCCCGAATTACCGCGGCTCGAAAAGCCGCTGAAGTACCTGAGCGTTCTCTTAGTAATAATCGAAAAACATTACCGTTACTTTCTATTAGCTCCATAAATGTCTCAACAGATATTTGGATAACTGAGCCACCTTTCGCAATACGTTGGCGGGCTTGGCGCATTAACTGCCTTAATGTTAAACCTGCCTCATCTACTAATGTTAAGCCAAGTTCATCCATATCACTAAAATGTCGATAAAATGAAGTTGGTGCAAGACCGGCCTCTTTTGCTACTTCCCTTAAACTTAAACTGGAAAAACTACGCTCAGCACTTAATTGATTTAAAGCGGCATCAATCAACAACCTACGTGTTTTTTCTTTTTGCTGGGCACGAATACCACTCATGGCTTTCCTCTTTATAAAGTATTCTAGGTGAGCATATTATAACAAACGCATAATATCAGTTTACTAACCCGAGTAAAAATATATTAATTAGACTTGACTGGTTCAACGTGTACGCTAAACTATAACAATAGCGTACACGTGTACACTTAAATTCATATGAAATATTAGTTAAGAACAGCGAGATAAAATGAAAAAACCCCAGATTGTATGGCTCAACGTCGTTATTTTTATAGTCACCTTTTTAGTCGCTATAATTGCAGTTCCTTATAGAGCCATGACCACAGGCTTTGACAATACAGAATTAGTATTTGCTTTAATCTGTTTTATTTATTGTGGTATGTCAATCACCGCTGGTTATCATCGTTTATGGTCACACAAAACCTACCAAGCACATTCAAGTTTACGTTTCATTTTTGCTTTAGGCGGCGCATTTGCATTACAAAATAGTATCTTACATTGGTCTTCAGATCATAGAGTTCATCACAAACATGTCGATAACAATGATAAAGACCCTTATTCAGCCAAAAAAGGCTTTTGGTATTCACATATAGGATGGATGTGCCGAGAGTATCAAGCTCATCGTTATAGTGATTACAATAATGTTCGAGATCTACAAAAAGACAAAATAGTAATGTGGCAACATAAGCATTATTTATTACTGACTATTATGATGAACCTTGGCGTGCCAATCGCATTTGGTTTATGGCACGGAGATATTCTTAATAGTATTCTATTAGTTGGCTTCCTACGATTAGTGTTAAGTCATCACACGACATTTTTTATTAATTCGTTAGCCCATATTTGGGGAAAACAGACTTATACTGATAAAAACACTGCAAGAGATAATGGTTTGTTAGCATTACTTACCTTTGGCGAAGGCTATCATAATTATCATCATATATTTGAAAATGATTACCGAAATGGTATTCGTTGGTGGCAATTCGACCCCACAAAATGGCTAATTAAAAGTTGTCAGTGGTTAGGGTTGACGACAAAATTACGCACAAGCCCAGAAGATAAAATTGAAAAGATGCGTCTAGCTATGACCCTAAAACGTAGCAAAGACAAATTAACTCGATTACCTAATGCGGAGCAAGCTATTTTACACCTTCAACAAGAATATGACTTATTGATTAGTAAACTCAATGATTATTATCAAGTACGAAAAACACTGCTAACAGAAAAGCGTGAGCAAGTATTAGCAGATGTTGAAAAGTCTGAATTGATGAAACAATATAAAGAATTGAAAATTAAATTGATTGAACAACAAAAGAATTGGCACAGCCTCACTGCAAAACTCACATAATAATCAATAAAATACAAATCAATTGATTACCATTTTCCCTAAATCCTGCTAATATTTTCATAAGGAATATAATCAGGGTTTGAGGAAAATCTTTTGGCTAAAGCTAATACAACGAAATCAACGAGTGAAAAAACATTTGATTATGATGTAATCATTATCGGTACGGGTCCTGGTGGCGAAGGTGCCGCAATGGAACTTTCCAAAAAAAATAGAAAGGTCGCTATTATTGAACGTTATAAAGACGTTGGTGGTGGCTGTACTCACTGGGGTACAATACCTTCTAAAGCATTACGTCAAAGCGTTAGTCGATTAACAGAGTATAATGCTAGCCCATTATTTCGTGGCCACAATAAAGCGAAGCGTTTAACCTGTGCAGAAATCTTAAATCATGCCTCTTCAGTTATAAGTAAACAAGTACAACTCCGCAGTGGTTTTTATGATCGTAACCAAGTTGAACTAATCACTGGTGATGCTTCTTTCATTGATACTAATACCATCCAAGTTATAAAAAAAGATGGTTCAATAGAAAAGATTAACGCAGAAAAAATTGTCATTGCTACCGGCTCACATCCTTACAGACCTGATGATATTGATTTTAATCATCCACGAGTGTATGACTCAGATACTATTCTTTCACTTAAACATGAGCCTCGTTCTATAATTATCTATGGGGCTGGTGTTATAGGTAGTGAATACGCATCAATTTTTCGTGGCCTGAGTGTAAAAGTAGATTTAATTAACACACGTGAACGACTCTTATCCTTCTTAGATGATGAAATATCTGATGCTTTAAGTTATCACTTATGGAATAACGGTGTAGTTATTAGGCATGGTGAACAAATAAAGCGTGTTGAAACCACAGAGCAATCCGTCATTGTATATTTAGAATCAGGTAAAAAAATGCGAGCTGATTGCCTGTTATTTGCTAATGGCCGTACAGGCAACACGGCTGATTTAAAATTAGAGAATGCCGGCTTAAAAGTAGATGGACGTGGACAATTAAAAGTAAATAACAAATATCAAACACACGTAGATAATATTTATGCTGTTGGTGATGTTATTGGTTACCCAAGTTTAGCTAGTGCTGCTTACGATCAAGGTAGATTAGCAGCATCGGCTATGATTGATCATCAAAGCACAGCGATGTTAATAGCTGATATTCCTACAGGTATTTATACCATTCCTGAAATCAGCTCCGTTGGTAAAACCGAGCAAGAGTTAACGGAAGCTAAAATACCTTATGAAGTTGGTAGAGCACAATTCAAGCATTTAGCTAGAGCACAGATCACCAATAGCCTAGTTGGCTCTTTAAAAATTCTTTTTCATCGTGAAACTAAAGAAATCTTAGGTATACATTGCTTTGGGGAAAATGCTGCTGAAATCATTCACATTGGTCAAGCGATCATGCAACAAACCAATGGTGGTAATACTATTGAGTATTTCGTAAATACAACCTTTAACTACCCAACAATGGCTGAAGCATTTCGTGTTGCAGCATTAAATGGATTAAATAGATTATTTTAATCCATTTACTAAATGGGTAATTACTGTAGTTACATAGCTTATAAATTGAGTTATGTAACTTATCGCTGTCTATTAAGTAACTAGTGATCTAGATTATTGAAAATAACACACAAAAATTAATCTCGTAAGAAATGGCAATGACTAATAAAATGTTTTTTATGACAAGCTTAATATTATTTAGCTGCTTCAGTGTTGTTGCTGAGAATTATAGTATTTATCTAGTGCGACACGCAGAGAAATTGGATAAGTCTGCAGATCCAAATTTAAGTGAATGTGGTAATCAACGTGCTCACCAATTAGCTAAAATCTTAGCGAAAACCAACATATCTGCAATATATAGCACAAAATATCAAAGAACGATGCAAACTGCAGCGCCGACAGCTAGATTACAGCAACTAACAATCAAAAATTACAACCCAAATGATTTAAAGAAACTATCTAACCAATTACAACAAGATAAAATGAATGCCCTTATTGTTGGCCATAGTAATACTACCCCCGTCTTAGCAGGCTTTTTAGCCCAACAAAAAATAGCACCATTAACAGAAGATGATTACCAGTATTTATATCAAGTGCAGTTTTTGAATGAACAACCAATGTTAACTATCTTACAGCAACCTATAAATTGCCAAACACATAAAATTGCTAACTAACTGCCCTTATTAAAGCAGTCATGATTGTTTTTCTTAAAAAAAAGGGGGGAGATATAATTTATATCTCCCCCCCCTCTTAATTAAAGGCCAGATGAATTAAAGCATATAATTTTTTGGCATAGGTAAAGCAGCGACACCAGAATCAATCGCCGCTTGTGCGACAGCTCTAGCAACAGTCGCTAACAAACGTGAATCCATTGGTTTTGGAATAATATAATCTTTACCAAAACTTAATTCTTTTTCACCACTCGCAATTAACACTTCATTAGGAACAGGTTCTTTCGCCAACGTACGAATAGCATGTACAGCGGCAATTTTCATTTCATCATTAATAGTACGAGCACGAACATCTAACGCACCACGGAAAATGAATGGAAAGCATAGAACATTGTTTACTTGGTTTGGATAATCACTTCGCCCCGTAGCAATGATCAGATCCTCTCTAGCAGCGAGTGCATCTTCAGGTTTAATTTCAGGATCAGGATTTGAACAAGCAAAAATAACAGGTTTAGGTGCCATTAATTTAACTTGCTCTTGTGATAATAAATTAGGACCAGAAACACCAACAAATACATCAGCACCAGTAATAGCATCTTCTAAAGTACGTTTGTCAGTGTTATTAGCAAATAGCTTTTTATACTCATTTAAATCATCACGGCGCGAATGTATAACACCCTTAGTGTCTAACATATAAATTTTTTCTCGTTGTGCACCACACTTAATCAACAATTCCATACAAGCAATCGCGGCAGCACCAGCACCTAAACAGACAATATTTGCTTGATTGATATCTTTACCTTGAATATCCAAAGCATTCATCATGCCTGCTGCAGTTACAATAGCAGTGCCATGCTGATCATCATGAAACACAGGAATTTTACAACGCTCAATTAATGCTTTTTCAATAGCAAAACATTCTGGTGCCTTAATATCTTCGAGGTTAATACCACCAAAGGTATCAGCAATATTCGCTACCGTATTAACAAACTCTTCAACCGTTTTATGTTTTACTTCAATATCAAAAGAGTCAATATTAGCAAAACGTTTAAATAATAATGACTTACCTTCCATCACTGGCTTTGATGCCATTGCACCTAAATTGCCTAAGCCTAAAATGGCAGTGCCATTAGTGATAACAGCGACAGTATTTCCCTTTGCAGTGTATTTATAAACATCGTCAGGATTATCTGCTATTGCTCTTACTGGCTCTGCAACTCCTGGACTATAAGCTAGTGATAAATCTTCACTCGTTTCCGCTGCCGTAGTTAATGCTACGCTAATTTTTCCTGGCGTTGGTAAAGAATGGTAATCAAGTGCTTGTTGACGAAGATCTGACATTATTGTTTCCTAGTGCATTAGTGGTTAAATTATAAATAACACTTATTTATTATTATGTTTTTTCTAGTGTATTGCATTGCTTATTAGTTTATCAAGACCATTTAACTATATAGAATTGCTGTAAGCTTTATTAAACATAAACTTTATCAAGCAATTAATCATATTATTTAACTAAATAACGAACATTAGAACAGGGTATTATTAGTGATAACAGAGCTTATGACTGCAGAATAGATTGCACAAAGGCTGACAACAATTTACTTGAACTCCTCCCTCGCTTAATGGCAGCACCAGTTAGGGTTAAAAATTTGCTTTTATCAGCTAGACTTAGAAATTGTACCAATTTCATTTTATTAAGTTGTGTTTGAGTTGAGGAATAAAAAAGCCCCTAGTAAATAAATACTAGGGGC
>NZ_JAHKQD010000006.1 GCF_018860915.1 Colwellia sp. C2M11 | reverse complement strand
TTTGATAATTATAAAAACATCCCAGCTAGCTGTGTATTTATACAGTTACAATGTGTTTTCAACAAAAACGCAGTTTTTTGTGTAGAAAGTGAGCATTAATATGCTCACTTTCTACATAGGTAAAATTTTAATTTATTGATTTTTAGTATTTAATTTTTTAAGCACTGCGTCATACTCAGCACAAAATAGCTGAGTATGACGCAGTGCTTAGTTTCTACAAACTTAATGTTTAAAATAAAACCACCTGTTTAACTATAAAGCTTTGACAAGTAATAATTTAATTATTATTGTTTTGTTATTCTGTTATTTCATAATCCGTTACTATCGTGAATTATGGATAATATACTGTTATGTTTCAAGGAGTAATGAATGACTGACAAAGATCCTTCAGGAACAGAGAGTAATGTAGAAGGAACTATTAAGGCCGTTACTGGTTTAGTTAAGGAAGTTCCTGTCTATGAAGATGCGATTCAACCCGTCGCAAAGGAAACAGGAAAAGTACTGCAGACTGTTGGTCGTACAGTCAATGCTGCGCTTTTACCCGTGCGAGGGTTAGTCTGGGGAATTGAACAAATCGAAGAGTTTGTTCACTCGAAAGTTTCTAAGAAGCTTGAAAGCACGCCTGTAGAAAACATATGCACGCCAGACCCTGCTGTAGCTGGGCCAGCACTGGAATCACTAAGATATACAGGACATAAAGAGTCCTTAAGCGAGCTATATGCCAACCTGTTGGCATCAGCGATGGATAAAGAAACGGCCAAAACTGCTCACCCAGGTTTCGTAGAGATAATTCGAAATATGTCTTCCGACGAAGCAAAGCTCCTTGAATACATCATGAAAAATCAAGTAGTGCCTCTTGTCGATATAAAAAGAGTGTTACCCAAGAATCAAGGGGAGGTGAAAGTACATGAGCTTGTTTCAACGTTAGGCCATGATGCTGGCTTAGAGCATAAGGATCTTAGCTCATCATATCTCGTAAATTTGGAAAGGCTTGGTCTAATTGAAATACCTAGAGATGGCCATCTTACTAAGCCGGATGTTTATGACCGTCTTATCAATGATCCACCTGTACAGGCCGTTATTGAGCAGCTTAATAACAGCGGCGAAGAGGTAAAAGGGGATTTTAATAAATACTATGCAAGGGGTACTGTATTCGGAAGGCAGTTCAGTCAGGCATGTGTTATCAATCGAGAAAAAACATAACAAAAACAGTCAAGCCGACGCCAAAAAGCGGCGCGCTTGCTGTTGGCGTTATATTTCTTTCGATAGGAGTGTCAAATGAGTATATTTCTTGAGTTCATACCTAATCTATTTGTAGCTTTGGCTTTTGATTTTGTTCTGTATATAACTGGAGCAGGTGTATTACGTGTAATTTCTTTCGGTTTATCTAAACATCAATTACATAGTTATAGTGAATATAAAGAGTTTAAAGGCAAATCTAACAATGGCTATCTTGTGCCTTACGTAACAGGTATTTTGTTTTATGCCCTAATCATCATTTTAATTGCTTGGTTCAATTAAACGAAATATAACAAGGCATTAAAGCAGGAAAATTTACAGTTGGCTGTTTTCACTGCGTTCAACATTTTAGCCAACTATAAATTTCCTCTTAATGAGGCGTTGAGGCTGTAGAATTTCTCCCAAAAGACGTATTTACGTCTTTTTTTATATTTCCTCAATTGTTTGTTTTTTAAGCTTTAAGCAAGTTCCTCGCTGTGA
>NZ_JAHKQD010000046.1 GCF_018860915.1 Colwellia sp. C2M11 | reverse complement strand
GATGCTACGGGTTTTTTGCTAAAAATTTAATTTATTAAATTATTTTTAAAGTAAGTTAATAAATTAAAGTTTCTATCTAGCGACAATAGCGCTGTGGCCCCACCTGATTCCATTCCGAACTCAGAAGTGAAACGCAGTAGCGCCGATGGTAGTGTGGGAGTTCCCATGTGAGAGTAGGACATTGCTAGATTTCATCTTCAAACAATTCAATTTATTGTTTTGTTGACCCTGTGGAGGGGTTCCCGAGTGGCCAAAGGGATCAGACTGTAAATCTGACGGCTCCGCCTTCGGTGGTTCGAATCCACCTCCCTCCACCATCTTATTTGTATAAGAACTAAATACCAGCTAACTGCTGGTATTTTTGTATCTATCGCCCAGTAAATTCGTAGAGCGATCTAAATTTGAATACTATGTTACCTCATCTTTACACTAATATTGCGTGTTTGAATTATTTTAAGTACTTTATGGCGATATTAAAACTTCCTTGTCATAAAATCTTTATATCAAAAGGTAATTTATTACTAGCCTAGTGGCGATAATTTGATACACTAACCGTTCAAAAATCATACTGAAAAGTGTGCTGAAATTTTAACTAAGTTTAATGTATATCACGCATAGGAACATTGATGCCTACGAGGATTAAAAATAAAGAACCTACTGAGCTAGATAGCTCTGATGTTCACTATTTATTAGAAGCTTTAAACTTAGCAAACGAAAGCCTTAAAAAAGCTCAAGAAGAAAATATTGCTTTAAAACAGCACTATCACCTAGAACTGGATAATCTTGTAGCAGAAAAAACACAAGCATTAATTAGTGAAAATTTAAGCTTACATGAAAAACTCTCTGAAAAGAATAAGGCTGATCAGCAACTATACTTTGATGCCCATCATGATGTATTAACTAAATTGCCTAATCGTGCGATGTTTTCTGACCGACTTAGTTATGCACTTCGTCATTTGAAACGACATCCCGATCAACAATATGCTGTATTATTTATTGATTTAGATAGATTCAAAATTATCAATGATACCCTGGGTCATCATGCGGGTGATATATTCCTTGTTGAAATAGCTAAACGTCTTAGTGTATGTGTGCGCGAAAATGATGTTTTGGCACGTCTCGGTGGAGACGAGTTTGTTATTTTACTAGATTCCTTAACAGCAGATGATGCAGAAGAGGTTTCCACTAGAATTATAAACAGTATTGAACACCCTTATATTATTGATAGTAATACTGTGTATTCTAGTGCAAGTATAGGTATTGCTTTATGCAATAGACATTATGACAGTGCGGTAGAAGTTTTACGTGATGCTGATGCGGCAATGTACCAAGCTAAAAGCTTAGGGCGAGGTCGCTATGTTTTTTATGATGAAAGTATGCGTGAAAAACTTATTGCTACTATGACGTTAGAGCAAGAGTTGCGTGTAGCCATTGTTGAGCAACAATTTGAGCTTCATTATCAAAAAATATCAGATTTAAATACTGGTCAAGTGATAGGTTTTGAAGGCTTATTACGTTGGAACCATCCTAAAAAAGGTCTACAAACACCAAGTGAATTTTTATACTTAGCCGAAGAAACGGGCATTATATTAGCAATTGAAACTTGGGTTGTTGAAGAAGTGGCAAGACAACTGAGTTTATTACAGGGTGATCTTGAGTACCAACATGCGTTTATCGCAATCAATTTATCTGGTCGACATTTAACTCAAACTAACCAATTGCATAAGCTGATAACTCTAATTAAGAATCAGTCGTTTGATCCACAGAGATTGATTTTAGAATTTAATGAAAAAGCATTTATTCACCATGAAGAGCTAGCCTTGAAGGGTTTAGGTAAATTAAAAAATATTGGTGTTAAGCTAGCACTAGATGATTATGCCTCAGGTGTGTCTTCGTTTAGTTTTTTACATAACTATCCTTTTGAATTCATTAAATTAGATAGAGGCTTTATCAGCACTTTAACAAATAGTAATAGAAATTTACCTTTGGTTAAGGCTTTACATGACTTAGGTGAAAAATATGGTTATCGATTAGTGGCGGAAGGTATAGAGACTGAATCGGTAATGTTAAAACTTCATGCTGCAGGTTGCGACTTTGGGCAAGGATATCATATTAATAAACCTGAAAAGATCCAAATTACCTCTCTTAAAAGTCAAGATAAAAACTGCGCATAAATTCCTATCTTATCTGAAAAACGACTGCATTTAACTTTGATCGTATTTTCTTGAATATTTTATTAAATCTTTATAGTCTTTTACTCGTTTAGTTAATGAGTTTCGGTGTATACTGCTGTTAAATAGATTATAGGAGTTTCTTATGGGTGGCATTAGTATTTGGCAATTATTAATTATTGCTGTGATCGTTGTTTTATTATTTGGTACTAAAAAATTACGTAATTTGGGTGGAGATTTAGGCTCTGCTATAAAAGGATTTAAAAATGCAGTAACAGATGAAAAGGATTCAACGGCTAAATCGGACAAAGAGGCAGATTCTTTAGCTGACAATACTGCAGCTAAAAGTGAAGCTGGCCAAAAAGATAGTAAAAAAGAAAACAGTCAGGCGTAACGCATGTTCGATATTGGCTTTTGGGAATTAATGCTTATTGGTATTATCGGACTTATTGTACTTGGTCCGGAACGTTTACCTGTGGCTATTCGAACCGTGAAAGGTTGGATAGCGGGGGTTCGTAATTTTAGCGATAGTGTGAAATCAGAGCTCACTGAAGAATTAAGAATTCATGAATTACATGCGAACTTAAAGAAAGCAGAACAGGGCGGCATGAAAAATTTGTCCCCTGAAATTGCTGAATCTGTTAAGTCGCTGCAAGAAGCAGCAGAAATGGTTAGAGAACCATTTAAAAACATGGATACGAAGAGTATAGATGAAAAAAATATAGCTTCATCGCCTTTAAATCCAACTTCTACTCAATCTACTTTAGCAGAAGACAATGAGGGGAATTTATCTATTAATAATGAATTGTCACCTCATAAAGAAAATAATACTTCTCCTATTGATACAGATAAAAAAGAATAATGAATACAGCTACTGATCAAGAACAATCAACACCATTAGAATCAGAAAAGAGTGTCACAATTTTCGATCATTTACTCGAATTAAGAACTCGATTACTTCATGCTGTTTTAGGGGTTATCGTCGTATTTTGTTGTTTGGTATATTTTGCTCAAGATATATACCAATATTTAGCTCAACCATTACTTCAAACTATGCCATCTGGATCACAGATGATTGCCACTGATGTTGCATCACCTTTTTTAGCACCATTTAAGTTAACAATTGTTTTATCTATATTTCTTGCTATGCCATATATTCTCTATCAAATGTGGTCTTTTATAGCCCCTGGGCTTTATCGAAATGAAAAGAGATTAATAGCCCCGTTGATGCTTGGCTCTACATTGCTTTTTTATAGCGGTATAGCTTTTGCGTATTTTGCTGTTTTTCCGGTGATATTCGCTTTTTTTACGTCAGTTGCTCCAGACGGTGTTGTTATTGCAACTGATATTAGTAGTTACTTAGACTTTGTCTTGAAGCTATTTTTTGCGTTTGGTGCGGCATTTGAAATACCTGTTGCTATTATACTAATGTGTTGGACAGGTGTTACCTCTCCTAATAGTTTACGGAAAAAGCGCCCCTATGTTGTTGTAGGTGCATTTGTTATAGGTATGTTATTAACACCACCAGATATTATTTCTCAGTCGATGTTGGCTATACCTATGCTACTGTTATTTGAAGTTGGTATTATTATAGCTTCGTTGTATCACAAAGAAGATGAAGATCTCGATAAGGATGATTCATGAAAGTAAATATTACAGCACTATTTGGTTTATTATGTACCATAATATCAACAGGTGTATTGGCTAATAATAATAGTATTTTAGTTGAGGGGTTATCACACTGTATGCACGTCTCTAATGATCAAGAGCGATTAGCATGCTTTGATAAGCTATCAGAGAAAAATTTAGCCCCCTTAAGCACTACTTCCGTACCAGAAGTTAAAGAAGTTAAAGAAGTAGTAGCGGCAGTTGAAAACACAGAACTAGCAGAAGCAAAGAGAATAGATGATTTTGCTAAAGAAACGTTGAAAAAACCTAAAGAAGAAATTGAAGGTATTACTGCAACTGTCAGTGGTTTGAAAAAGTTGATTCGTGGTCAGTGGGTTATTGATTTAGAAAACGGTCAAAGATGGCAACAAACAGACACAACTATTTTAAAATTAGCTGTGGGTGATCGTATCAATTTGGAAAAAGGTAGCTTTGGCTCTGTGTATTTATTTAAAGAAGGTCTTAATCGAAATATACGAGTTAAGCGACTTAAATAATGATTGATATTGGTGTTAACTTAACCAACAAACGTTTCGATAAAGATTTAACTGAAGTCATTGTTCGTGCTAAGAATAAAGGCGTACATCAGTTAATTATTACAGGAACTAATGTTGATGAGAGTAAAAAAGGAGTAGCACTATGTCAACATTATCAACAGCAATTTCCGAATACTTTATATACTACTGTTGGTGTACATCCACACGATGCTGATGCAGTAAATGAAGGTTATTTAAATGATTTATCAAAGTTGGCAGAGCAACCCTGTGTTAAAGCGATAGGTGAATGTGGTTTAGACTTTAATCGAAATTTTTCTACTCCTGAAAAACAGTTAGTAGTATTCAAAGAACAAATTCAGTTAGCTAAGCAGCTTAATAAGCCGTTGTTTTTGCATCAAAGAGATGCTTTTCAAGCTTGGTTCAATGCATTAAGTCCTTTTATTGATCAAGTACCCGCTATGGTTGCTCATTGTTTTACTGGCAATAAAGAAGAATTGGTAAAGTGTGTTGATGCTGGTATGTATATTGGTATAACGGGCTGGCTTTGTGATGAAAGAAGAGGTAGCTCTTTACAGGAAATTATTAATTTAATTCCGTTAGATAAACTGCTTGTTGAAACCGATGCTCCTT
This sequence comes from Colwellia sp. C2M11, assembly GCF_018860915.1. Classification (GTDB taxonomy): domain Bacteria; phylum Pseudomonadota; class Gammaproteobacteria; order Enterobacterales; family Alteromonadaceae; genus Colwellia. The sequence goes on along the minus strand of NZ_JAHKQD010000046.1, from coordinate 3,393 downwards.
ACTTAATTCCAAGAACGATTCGCCCAAAACCGAAAAGTAATCGTAATGAACCAAGTTACTTACCTTTTATAATTGATAAAATTGCTCATATTCTAGCGCTTGACCCTGAAGAATTAGTTAGTCAAACAAGTATAAATGCACAACAAGTGTTCGATTTACCTTCTTAGCTGTTGAACTTTGAAATAAACGTCAATTATGCCAATACTTTCTCATCCAATATTTAAAATTATGAAGATTTTACTGATGGTAATTTCTGTCTTTTTGATGATGTTATCCGTACAAGTAAAAGCTGAGATTCCTCGATATAGCCTTGATCAAGATAAACATCTTGTTGTCGACTATTTATATCGACTTATTCAGCAATCGGAACAACATCAGTTGCATGAAGTAATTACATTAGAGAATAGCGAATGGCAAAAAATCCACCTTAATAACGGTGATTTACTAATAATGCCAGGGGAAAACTGGATTGCTTTTGAGTTAGTAAATAATACTAACAAAGTAAAGCAAGTTTATCTCGATATGGCCAACCAAGTACGAATAAACGAGGTTGAATTATTTATTCAAGATCAATATAAAAATATTGATAAGAAAAAGATGATGTTGCAACGAAGTAATAATCGCAGCGTTAAAGTGAATGCGGATCCTCACTCACAAATGACAATTTATTTAGCGATTAAAAGCTCTGCTCAACTCCGTTCTTCATTGAAGGTATATTCTACAGAATCTTATATTGCGGCTAATAGTGATTTACAGTTTCAGCAAGGGATTGTTATAGGTGGCTTACTTTGCTTATCTATTGCATGTATGCTGCTATTTTTTAGTACAGGTAGTAAAGCTATCATTGCTTTATTTGGCTATCTCTTGAGTAATAGCCTAATGCTCGCAGCAATGCTGGGTTTTAACTTGTCTTATCTTTTTCCTGCTTTTACTTGGTTGGTAGGGGTTGAACTTCCTTTATTATCAGCGTCATCAGCAATATGTTTATTGGCTTTCAGTACACAATTTTTTCACTTAAAAAATAAGTTTTACAATATTCACCGGAGTATTCGAGCAGTCTGTTGGGCATTATTAATTTATATGCCAGTGAGTATTCAGCTATCTATTGCTGATAACGTTAATATTAGTATGGCAATTTATATATTGTTAGAGCTTTCTTTAGTTATTCTTGGTATTTATTTATATAAATCAGCATCTCGTTTAGCCTTATTATTTACCTTTGTGATGCTCATTCAATTGATTTTTGTAGTCATTGTTATTGTTTCCGTAAACTGGTTTGATATGGGCTTTGTTTCTTACCGTAGTTCATTTTATGGCATGCTCTTCTGGCTTAATGCTTTAATGATTACTTTTATATTGAGCTATCAGTACCGATATCAATTAGTTGATAAACACTTAGCGCAACGGCAAGCATTAACTAGTGAGCTTAATTCGGAACGTGCGCAAGAAGAGCTACTTACTTTACAATCACAAACCCAAGAAGATTTAGAAAACCGTGTGCAAGAGCGAACTTTAGAGCTTAATATTGCCTTACAGGAATTAGAAGAAGTTAATCGAGAATTAGAAAAAAAGAATACACTTGATGAATTAACTGGCTTATATAACCGACGTTTTTATGATCAAAGAATCCTTGCTGAATATCGTCGAAGTAAGCGTAATTTAACCCCATTAAGTATTATTTTAATAGATATAGATCATTTTAAAGGTGTTAATGATACTTATGGACATTTAGCAGGAGATCAGTGTCTTGCGTGGGTGAGTAAGCATATTAACAAGAGTTTAAAAAGAAGTAGTGATATGGCTTTTCGCTATGGTGGAGAGGAGTTTTGCTTAATTCTACCAGATACGGATGCTAAGGGTGCTTTAGCTCTTGCTGAAACATTAAGAGAAAATATTGCTGAACGGCCTTTTATATATGACGAAAAAAGTATTTCACTAACGGTGAGTAATGGTCTTTTTACCTATGTTCAACAAGAAAATATCACACCGGAGCAGATATTTTCTTTTGCAGATAAAGCGCTTTATCAAGCAAAAAATCATGGTCGAAACCAAACGCAAGAATATACAACGCAATAAACGTGTTTGCAGAAGATAAAAATTTAGGAGAATGGTAATGAATAACAATAGTAATATGTTTGGTCAATATCCAGCTCGTCGTATGCGTCGTATGCGTAAAGATGAGTATACTCGACGGTTAATGGCAGAGAATCAAGTCACTGTAAATGATTTAATCTACCCTGTATTTGTTTTAGAAGGTGATAATAGACGAGAAGCTATTCTATCTATGCCAGGTGTTGAACGTAAGAGTATCGACCTGTTATTAGAAGAAGCTCAAGAGTTAGTAGATTTAGGTATTCCTGCGATTGCAATTTTTCCTGTTACGCCAGATGATATCAAATCTTTGATGGCTGAAGAATCACACAACCCTGAGGGGTTAACGCAGCGTACTGTTCGTGCTTTAAAAGCTAAATTTCCTCAGTTAGCAGTAATTACTGATGTAGCACTTGACCCGTTCACTACACATGGCCAAGATGGTATTTTAAGTGAAAGTGATGAGAATAAAGCAGGACCAGAGGGTTATGTATTAAATGAAGTTACTAAAGATACTTTAGTGAAACAAGCATTATCTCATGCCGAAGCTGGGGCTGATATTGTTGCACCATCAGATATGATGGATGGACGTGTCGGTGCTATTAGAATGGCGCTTGAAGAGCATGGCTTTGTTAATACTAAGATTCTCGCTTATTCTGCTAAGTATGCATCTAATTATTATGGTCCATTTCGTGATGCGGTTGGTTCATCCAGTAATATCAAAGGAGGCAATAAGCACACTTATCAGATGGATCCTGCTAATAGTAATGAAGCTTTGCATGAAGTCGCACAAGATATAGCCGAAGGCGCAGATATGGTAATGGTGAAGCCAGGTATGCCATATTTAGATGTAGTACGTCGTGTTAAAGATACCTTTCAAGTCCCAACTTATGCCTATCAAGTCAGCGGGGAATATGCCATGCTGAAGGCTGCAATTCAAAATGGCTGGTTGGCAGAAAAGCCTTGTATTATGGAAGGTTTATTATGCTTTAAACGTGCCGGTGCTGATGGAATTTTGACTTACTTCGCTAAGCAAGTAGCAGGATGGTTGAAAGAAGAGAGCTAATTTAAGCTTGGGGAAACTCAGCCTTATTTATTAGGCTTTATCAGATAATAGTTCAAATAATAAACCTTCTCGCAGGGCACCAGTGGATAATGTTAGCTCTTTAATTTGTAAACAATTAAAGAGCGCTATTAATATACATAATCCGCTCGCTAATACCGCAGCTCTATCCGCGCGTAAACCGTCGAAGCTAATATTATCAATAGATTTAAGTTCAATCAGTTTTTGTTTGATCTCTT
>NZ_JAHKQD010000026.1 GCF_018860915.1 Colwellia sp. C2M11 | reverse complement strand
CTTAGTAAGAACGCTTTGTCCCCATTGTAGAGAAAGTCACTTACCTAGTGAAGAAGATTGTGCGTTACTTGGTTTACCTAACGATAACCAACAAGTCATTTATCTCCCTAAAGAGTGTAAAGAATGTAACTTTAAAGGTTATCACGTCAGAACCGGTATTCAGGAAATATTAGTGGTTGATGATACTGTACGTGAGCTTATTCATAATGGGCATGGTGAGCAAGGCATCGAGAAATATATACGCACCAACACTGCGTCAATTAGACGTGATGGCTTTGATAAAGTCATGTTGGGGCAAACAACGCTGGAAGAAGTATTGCGCGTTACGCGAGAAGATTAATGGCACATTTACAAACAACAAGAAATGATTAAAACATATGGCAGCATTTGATTACCTTGCGGTTGATAGCCGAGGGAAAAATAAAAAAGGTGTTATTGAAGGTGATACCCCAAGGCAAGCCCGCGCATTATTGCGTGAACAAGGGTTAATGCCTACGGAAGTAACCCCTACCCTTACTCATAATAAAAGTAAAACAGGAAAAGCAAGCTCGGGTAAAGGCAAAAGTAAAGGCACAGGAAAAGTATCTGCTGCTGAATTGTCGTTAATTACTCGTCAGCTAGCAACCTTAGTAGAATCTGGATTGCCATTAGAAGAGTCCTTAATAGCCGTTGCTGAGCAAGGTGAAAAAAATCGTATTAAAAGTATGATTATGGGGGTTCGTACCAAGGTAACCGAAGGTTATGGTTTAGCAGAAAGCCTCGCTGAATACCCGAAAGTATTTAATCACTTATATCGCGCGATGGTTGCAGCTGGTGAAAAATCTGGTCACTTAGATAAAGTATTAAATCGCTTAGCTGATTACACAGAAAAACGAGAACAAATGCGTTCTCAACTTATCCAAGCCTTAGTTTATCCTGTCATTATGACAGTGGTTGCTATTGGGGTTATCGCAATATTATTAACCAAAGTAGTACCACAAATCGTAGGGCAATTTGAGCATATGGGTGCAAACTTACCTGGCTCAACTAAGTTTTTAATTGCCAGTAGTGAGTTTTTACAAGCGAATGGCCTTTTGATTGTTTTATTTATTGCAGGTCTTATGTTAATAGTTTCAGAGCTATTAAAGAAGCCAAAATATCAGATGCTCTTCCATCAAAGACTGATCTACTTACCCGGTATTGGTAAAGTAGCTAAAGGTCTTAATACGGCACGTTTTGCAAGAACCTTAAGTATATTATCAGCGAGTGCAGTGCCGTTATTAGAAAGTATGAAAATTTCAGGTGAAGTACTCGACAACTTGTACATAAAACAGCAAGTAAAATTAGCGTCAGATAAAGTACGTGAAGGCTCAAGCCTACACTTATCGCTTGAACAAACGAAATTATTTCCACCAATGATGTTGCATATGATCGCCAGTGGTGAAAAAAGTGGACAAATCGAGCAAATGTTAGGACGCGCAGCCGACAACCAAGATAACGAATTTGAAGCATTGATGAATATTTCATTAAAAGCATTTGAACCTGCATTGATGGTAGGCATGGCAGGGGTTGTTTTATTTATCGTAATGGCCATATTAGAGCCTATATTGAAATTAAACACCTTTGTTGGTGGATAAACGGAATATGAAGGAATTGGTTATTATCACTGTAGAGGCGAATTTATTCGCCGGATAAAAAATAATCCCCACAAAAGGGGGGATTATTAACACCGTAGGGGCGAATTTATTCGCCTAATAATGGAAGGTAACATAATACGGCGTTATTAGTGTGTATTGTAAACAGGCGACTGAAGTCGCCCCTACAAAAGGGTTGATTATTATCACCGTAGGGCGAATTTATTCGCCGGATAAAAAATAATCCCCACAAAAGGGGAGATTATTAACATCGTAGGGGCGAATTTATTCGCCGGATAAAAAATAATCCCCACAAAAGGGGAGATTATTAACATCGTAGGGCCGAATTTATTCGCCGGATAAAAAATAAGCCTTACAAAAGGGGTGATTATTATCACCGTAGGGGCGAATTTATTCGCCAGATAAAAAATAAGCCCCACAAAAGGGTTGATTATTATCACCTTAGGGGCGAATTTATTCGCCAGATAAAAAATAAGCCCCACAAAAGGGTTGATTATCATCATCGTAGGGGCGAATTTATTCGCCTAATAATGAGAGATAACAGAATGAAAATGTTAAATTTATAAAGGTAATTAGGAAAAATAATGATTAATAAAAGTTTAAAACACACACAAAAAAAAGCACAAGGCTTTACCTTGTTAGAAGTTATGGTGGTAATTGTTATTATCGGCATGATGTTAAGTGTTGTGGTCCCTAATTTAATGGGTAGCCAAGACAC
>NZ_JAHKQD010000052.1 GCF_018860915.1 Colwellia sp. C2M11 | reverse complement strand
GTATCACCGATACCATCTTCAACAAGATAAGTAACAACAGGCACTGCTCCGTTAAAGTCTGGCAGTGGCGTAAAAGTATAAGTGCCGTCTCCATTTAATAACAAGGTGCCTTTATCTACTATCGTGACAGGTACACCAACAGGATAATTAGTTTCATCTACACCATCACCGTCACTATCAACACTAAAGCTTGTTACTTTCAACCCAGCTTCAGGGCTTGAGGCATTGGTTAGTACACTACCTGAAGCTACTTCATCTTCCGCTATCTCAACATACTCATTATCATCAGTTAAATCAGATACTGGTGGCTCTGGTTCAGGTTCGGCTACTGGTGGTTCTGGCTCAGGCTCAGCTACTGGCGGCTCTGGTTCTGGTTCGGCTACTGGTGGTTCTGGCTCAGGCTCAGCTACTGGCGGCTCTGGTTCTGGTTCAGCTACTGGTGGTTCTGGCTCAGGCTCAGCTACTGGCGGCTCTGGTTCTGGCTCAGGCTCAGCTACTGGTGGTTCTGGCTCAGCTACTGGTGGTTCTGGCTCAGCTACTGGTGGTTCTGGCTCTGCTACTGGTGGTTCGGGGTCAACAACGGGAACTTGTTCATTAATAGTATCTGCTTCAAAATTTGCAGGTAAAGGAGCCGCGTTATCTTGTTCTGCAGTATCGTAACCCGCTTGTGCTAAAGTTTCATCACCCGTTCGATTCAAAGTTATAAAATCGGTTCCCTCGTTAGCAACTTCACCTGCAGCCGTCTCAGGAAGATCAACGTCATCTCCAGAGGCAATTAACTCTTGAATTGCCTCTATCTCATTCTGCAGGTTATCTATATCTGTAATTTCGACAGCGTTAAGCTCACTCTCTGTAGTAACGGTATCAACAATCTCTTCCTTGACTAATTCTCCTTCAGAATTAGAAACTCTCTGTTGACTACCATCAGCAAAAGTTAATATAAGTTCACTGCCATTTGCTAAGTTAACTGTCGTGCCTGATTGAATAATATCGCCAACTTGTAATATAGTATTTTCAGCCAAATCAATACTTACTTCACCAATAACATCGGTTACTTCGGCATTTGCTGGGTTAGTATAATTTTCCATAGACAACCTTCCTATTAATTTGGTTTACCATATCTTAAAAAGCATTTAACAAAACTTAATGAATAATTAGCAATAAAATACTATAAATTAAGCTTAACTAATATTATTTAAATAAAGTCTGTACTAGCTATCTTTTATCGGTTAATTACTCCATAAAGTCAATGGCGTAATTAAGAATAATTAAGGTTATTTGCTATAACTTTGATCTACATTTGGCTTTTAAGATTATGCGTTCAGAAGTAGGCAATATGAGGTGCTTTTACTAGTTTAACAATGAACAATATATAACAAATAAACAAATAGCGATGCCGAGCGACATCGCCAATTAATAACAAAAATTACTATTTATTTTTAAAGCGACGAGCTGTTAATCCCACTAACGCCAATGCAAAAATAGCAACTGTTGATGGTTCAGGAACTGATGTAGTCACAGATTTAAAAACATGATTCACGTGTAAAATATTTTCAGGTACTGCGAAAGGTAATTGATTTTCGAGCTCAGTTTTCGTTGATGAACGATCCTTAACATAAGCAGTCATATCTCCTACAGAGTCATATTTTGTATCATCACCGCCAAAATTCATTTCAGAAAGTCCTTCATCAAGAGCTGCGATACTTAATAAACCGTTCGCTCCACCTTCATATATATCGTACCAAGCTTTATGATTAACCCCTAAAAGAGATGTACTAGAAAGGATATCACTCATCAATAAGGTACTTATTGCATATTCGCCTTGAGAAAGCTCACCAAACTTCATCTCTGCAACATCAAGACCATTGTATAGCACAACATCTTGTATTTCTTCATTGTCATTTTTAAGTTTAGGGCCTTCTGCCAGCTCAAAGCTGCCTACATATGCCCACTGAACACCTGCATCATCAGCATATAAATCACCTACAATTAACCCTGCATTCGCTTTTCCTGCAACACAAAGAGTAAATAAACAAACCAAAACAACATTTATAATTTTAGAACTCATACTACTTTCCTTAAACCCTACAGAGGGTCAGTAATTAAATCATATAAAACGGTATAGATCTCTTAACAACAGATAAAGCAATCTGTGTGCCAAAAATTAAATACTCTTATATATCAATAGCAAACAGCATAAACAATATTTATTATTATCCTGACTGTTAAAAAACATGACAGAAAATATTCCCTAACTATCATTTTTAAATTCAATGTATACTTACTTTATAGCTTAACACTTATGCATTATATTTTCATCAATTGATTATATTTTACCCAAACCATCAATAATTACAATGATATTACTTATCTACCATGACCATTTTATCCGAATTGCAACCTCTACATCATCCACTATTTACGAAACATAACGTAGTAGTTCAAGTAAAGCGTGATGATAATATTCACCCAACTATTTCGGGTAACAAGTGGCGAAAACTTAAATACAATTTAGAACATGTGTTACGGAGTAAAGATATTAATGGTGTACTTAGCTTTGGAGGCAGTTATTCAAACCACATACATGCTTTAGCATTTGCTTGTTTCCAAAAAGGTATACCTTGTGTAGGCTTCATCCGTGGTGAACAACAATATGCCAATAATTACACGTTAACATGGGCTAAATACTGGGGAATGGAGCTACATTTTATTGATCGTAAAACTTATCGTCGCAGACACGACATTGATTATTTAACCGAATTACAGCGACAGTATCCTAATTACTTTATAGTGCCCGAGGGTGGCAGTAACACACTAGCAATTAAAGGTGTTGCAGAAATAATCACAGAATTAAATAAACAAACTGATTACGACACATTAATCACGCCAGTAGGTAGTGGTGGCACTTTAGCGGGTCTTATCACTGGAGACCTCAACTCAAATGTGAATTTGCATAAACTATTAGGAATCGCTGTATTAAAAGAAGCCGATTACTTAACAAATACTATAAACAAATTATTACCAGGGCCAGTAAAATTGCATGATAACTGGCAATTACTCACTAACTTTCATCGTGGTGGTTATGCAAAGTTTAGCCAATTAGATGCCAACCGTATACTTGAATTTAACCGTATCACCAGTGTTGATTTTGAACCTGTTTATTCGGGAAAGATGCTTTTAGCGTTTATTGATTTACTTGAGCAAGGGTATTTTGCTAAAGGAGAGCGAATTATCTTATTACATACTGGTGGTATGCAAGGACTTGGTGGAATGATTGAACGTGGAATTTTAAAAACTGAACATTGGCGAGAGCCTGAAAAAGTAAACTTAATAAAAAAGCCGTAATAACTAAAGTTATTACGGCTTCTTATAAACTATTAACTCTTGCTGCTTAATTTCCAGATAGTACGCTAATTTAAAGCGGCTTTTATTTGGCCACTTACTACGCCCATATCGGCTCTACCTTGCATCAAGGGTTTTAATGTTGCCATTACCTTACCCATGTCAGCCATTGAGGCTGCACCAGTATCTGTAATAGCTTGATTAATTAAGTCGTTAATTTCTGCATTAGTTAAAGGTTGAGGAAGAAAGAACTCTAAAGCACTTACTTCTTCAGCTTCTTTCACAGCTAATTCATCACGACCACCATCAGTAAACATTTTGATTGATTCTTTACGCTGCTTAACCATTTTGGTTAATACGGCAATAACATTCTCATCAGTTGCTTCGGTGTTATGATCAATTTTTGCTTGTTTCACTGCAGATATAGCCATACGAATAACACCTAGACGTAATTTGTCTTGGGCACGCATGGCATTTTTCATTTCATCTTGGAGCTGAGTTAGAAGTAACATCTAATTATACTCCAAAGGTTACTAAGGACATTCTAAATAGAATGCTTTTAGTACATGCGAACGTGGCGTGCGTTCTCACGAGAAACTTTTTTCGCTGCACGTTTTACAGCAGCTGCTTTTTTACGCTTACGTTCCCAAGTTGGCTTTTCGTAACATTCGCGACGACGAACTTCAGAAAGGATTCCTGCTTTTTCACATGAACGTTTAAAACGACGTAATGCTACGTCAAATGGTTCGTTTTCTCTTACTTTAATTACTGGCATGTACTTTTTTACCTTAGTATTATATCTATATAAATCGGTGTTTAACTTCGATCTCTTAGTAAATTCTTTCTATTTAAAAAATAAACTCAATCTTGTTTACACCCGCTCTATCAAAAATGGGTGACGTATTCTACTGCTAAGTGCTAAGTGATGTAAAGATTAATCTCGCTCCTGTATCAAATATAGTAGCGAAATATCACTAGGACAGGTAAAATCGTCTCTTTTAAGTGAATCAAAAATAATTTTATGCGAATTTTAGGTATTGAAACTTCTTGCGACGAAACAGGTATTGCTATTTACGATGATGGGCAAGGCAATCGTCCTGAAGGGATCTTAGCCCACCAGCTTTATAGTCAAATTGCTGTACATGCTGATTATGGCGGCGTTGTACCTGAACTAGCTTCTCGTGATCATGTTCGCAAAACAATCCCTTTAATTCAAGCGGTATTAAAAGAAGCTAATTTAACCCCCAAAGATTTAGATGGCGTTGCATACACTGCAGGTCCTGGACTTGTTGGCGCACTATTAGTTGGTTGTTCAATTGGTCGAAGCTTAGCTTACGGTTGGAACTTACCAGCAGTACCGGTCCATCATATGGAGGGGCATTTATTAGCTCCTATGCTAGAAGATGATGTACCTGAATTCCCATTTGTTGCACTACTTGTATCAGGTGGCCACACCATGCTTGTTCGTGTCGACGGTATTGGTCAATATAAATTACTAGGTGAATCTGTTGATGACGCAGCTGGAGAAGCTTTTGATAAAACAGCGAAATTGTTAGGGCTAGACTACCCAGGCGGCCCTGCGTTATCAAAAATGGCCGAATCAGGTGTTGCTGGTAGATTCAAATTACCTCGCCCTATGACAGACAGACCAGGTTTAGATTTTAGTTTTAGCGGTTTAAAAACAGCAGCTGGTACGTTAGTTAGAAAAGAGTGTTTCTCTGCAGATGGCAAAAGCTTCTCGGATGATATACTTAAACAAACCCATGCAGATATTGCTAATGCTTTTCAACAAGCTGTCGTTGATACCTTAGCCATAAAGTGTAAACGTGCTTTACAACAAGAGAATTTAAATCGCTTAGTCATTGCTGGTGGTGTTAGTGCGAATACAGCACTACGAGAAAAATTAGCCATTACCACTAAAAAACTTGGTGGTAGTGTATTTTATCCTAGACCTGAATTTTGTACTGATAATGGCGCTATGATTGCTTATGCAGGCTTACAAAGATTAAAAGCAGGCACACACGCAGATCTAACTTTTAAAGCCAGTCCACGTTGGTCATTAGATAGCTTACCTGCAGTTTAAAGCAATACAATGATGATAGTAAATTAAATCGACTAATTTATTTTTGTAGAGATTTTACTTTCTGTTCCTTTAAGTAAACGAACAATATTGTCTTTATGGCGTAATATAATTAACGCACTCAACATTAAAGCCGGATAAACATAAAGCGGCTTTAATATAAAAATATACAACGGCGCCAAAGAAACAGTAACAATAGCCGCTAAACTTGAATATTTAGTTAATTTTGCCACTGTAAGCCAAGTAATAATCAGTAAAAATCCTAAACCTAAGCCAATAGGTAATAAAGTTCCTAAGGCGGTGGCCACTGCTTTACCACCTCGAAAATTAAAAAATATTGGATACATATGCCCTAGACAGGCTGCGACACCAATAATCCCCAAATCTAAAGGCTCAACTTGCAAGAAATAAGCACTCCATACTGGTAAAGTGCCTTTTAATATATCTAAAAACAATACAGTAGCAGCTGTCAGTTTATTACTTATTCTTAAAACGTTTGTTGCACCAGGGTTATTTGACCCTGTTGTTCTAGGATCAGGTAAGCCAAGCACTCTACACACTAAAATAGCACTTGAAATAGAGCCTAATAAATAAGCAGCAATGATCATAGCAAAGGTTAATAGCAACATAATAATAAGAATTATCACAAATATAACAATTTTCTTTATTCTATCTTGTTATCTGCTAGTTTTTCTACACTTGCACAGGTAAACTCGCTTTTTATTTTGTAAAAATGATTCAATAGGTAACAAATGGACAAGGTTTTTATCAAAGGGCTAGCTATTCAAACCACCATTGGCTTTTTTCAATGGGAAAAAGAAATCAAACAAACCTTAGTTATTGATGTAGACATGGCTTGGGATACTGCAAAAGCAGCTATAAATGATGAACTTGAAAAAACGTTAGATTATGCAGAAATATCCACAGCGATAGAAGCATTTGCTAATGACAACCCTGTTGATTTATTAGAAACATTGGCTGAACGTATGGCAAGTTATTTAATGTCACAGTTTCACATCCCTTGGTTACGACTCGCTATTGGCAAACCCGGAGCAGTACATAATGCTATCACTGTGGGTGTAGAAATTGAACGTGGTACGCTTGAACAAACTAAACTTCATAATGAAACTACAAAATAATGGCTGATATTTATATTTCTTTAGGTAGTAATATTGAGCGTGAATACCATGTTAAACATGGTCTTGAAGCACTTGCTATTACTTTTAATATTCCTTTTGCACAACTGTCCTTATCATCTTTATTTGAAAGTGAAGCTATCGGTTTCAGTGGTAACGCATTTTACAATATGGTTATAGGTATAAAAACTCACGATAGTGTCGAGCAAGTGGCAAGTAAGTTACGTAATATTGAAATTGATTATGGCCGAACACATGACGCGAAAAAATTTAGCCCTCGCACCTTAGATCTTGACTTATTACTCTACGACGACTTAATCATTGATACCCCAGCACAATTGCCTAGAGAAGAAATTGATAAAAATGCGTTTGTACTTTGGCCATTAAGTGAAATAGCGCCAACGCTTATTCACCCTTTATTAAAACTAAGCTATCAAACTCTTTGGCAAAATTATAATAAAACTAGCCAACACCTAAAAATCGTTAAAAATTGTTGGTAATCACCACAAGAACAAGGGCACATAAAATATTATGACTACTTTAGAAATTATTATTTTAGCTTTACTTCAAGGCTTAACAGAGTTTTTACCCATTTCTAGCTCTGCTCATTTAATATTACCCTCTCAAATTTTGGGCTGGCAAGATCAAGGGCTAGCATTTGATGTTGCTGTACACGTAGGTACTTTATTAGCAGTCATGCTCTATTTTCGCAAAGAATTAGGAACAATGTCTGTTGCCTGGTTAAGTACGTTTAATATTGGTCCAGCTAAAAATGATACGGACAGCCATATTAAATTTGAAGGGAAACTTGCCTGGTGGATTATCTTTGCCACGATACCCGCTGGCTTATTTGGCTTATTAGGAAAAGATTTAATAGAGGAGCATTTACGCTCAGCACTTATTATTGCACTAACCACAATATTATTTGGCTTTTTGTTAGGGTTTGCCGATGTAAAAGCCGGTAATAGAAAGGTTCATAAGCCACTGGAAAAATTAGGTATTAAAGGCGCAATGTTAATTGGTGTAGCACAAGCAATAGCACTTATTCCCGGTACTTCACGTTCAGGTATCACGATGACAATAGGATTAATGCTTGGTTTATCTAGAGATAATGCAGCCCGTTTTTCATTTTTATTATCAATCCCTGCCATTGCTATGGCTGGTAGTTACCTAACACTGAAATTGGTATTATCAACAGAAGCTGTTGACTGGCAAGCAATAGCCCTTGGCAGTTTTCTCGCTTTTATTAGCGCTTATGCTTGCATTCATTACTTCCTTATTTTATTAAACAAACTTGGTATGATGCCTTTTGTCATTTATCGTTTAATTCTAGGATTTGGCTTATTATGGTTTTTATTAGCTTAGAAAAGCGCACTCTTTAATATCATTTTTCAAAATAAATAATTTAAACAGAACATATAGCGAATTCAAATATGATTGCAATTACTTTAGAAAATTTTCAACAAATCGTTTTAGAAGAATCAAAAAGCAAATTAGTATTAGTGGCTTTTTGGGCGCAACAAATACCTGAAAGTGTCGAATTAAAAGACAAATTAACCGTGAAAACAGCGCCCTATGCAGAACAAATACTCATGGCGACAGTCGACTGTGAAACACAGCAACAAATAGCGCAACAATTCGGTATTCAAGGTTTACCTACCGCTGTACTAGTGCAAGATGGGCAACCTATTGATGGGGTTTCAGGACCACAAACGGACGAAACCATTGCAACGTTTTTAGATAAGCATTTACCAAAACAAGAAGACACACTACTCGCCCAAGCAAAATTAGCGTTAACCGAAAATAATATCACTGAGGCACAAAATTTAATTACCCAAGCCTACCAACTTGATGAACAGCGCGCTGATATAAAATTGACACTAATCGATATCCATATACAAACAGGAAAAATAGAAGCAGCTCAAACATTATTAGATAGCATAAAAATGGTTGATCAAGATAGCTATTATCAAGCCTTATTAGCCAAACTAGAACTAGCAAACCAAGCTGCAAATTCACCAGAAATTCAAGTGTTAGAAAAAGAATTAGCCGATAACCCAAATGACATTAGCATCCAACATCAACTTGCGAGTCAATATAGCCAAGTAAATCGACATGAAGACGCTCTAAAAATATTATTTCGTTTAGTTCAAGCTGGTGAAGCAACAACTAAAGATAAAAGCAAAGAGTTATTTTTAGATGTATTAAAGTCATTACCTGATGGTGATATTATTGCCACTAAATACCGTCGTAAGCTATATACTCTTTTGTATTAAAAAACGAACGGTAAATAGCTAATTTCAATACCCGAAGAAAGAGATTAATGATTTCTTCGGCAATGAATATTGGCAATAATAAAGGTAACATTCTAAGGTAAATGTTCACTCGCTAAATAATCATGTGACTGCATTTCCTGCAAGCGGCTCAAACAGCGTTTAAATTCAAACGCTAAATTACCGCCGCTATATAGCTCTTCTAAAGGCATTTCTGCAGACATAATTAGTTTGACATTTCGTTCATAAAACTCATCAACTAAAGCAATGAAGCGTCGAGTACTGTCATCACTTTCTCGTCCCATTTGCTTAACATTAGCCATTAATACCGTATGATATTCTTGGCTAATTTTCATGTAATCACCTTGACTACGAGCACTTTCACATAAGACAGAAAAATCAAAATACACAATACCATCAGAGACAAGTACTGTAGGAAGTTGTCGATTATTTATTTCAATATCTACCCCAGACTTGATCGCGTCAGATGAAAGCTGTTTAAAATAATAATGTAAGTTATCAGTAGCTTTTTGGTCGAGTGGGTAATGGTAAATTTCAGCCTGCTCTAAAGTACGCAATCTATAATCAACACCGCTATCAACGTTTACAATCTCAGTATTTTCATTAATCAACTTAATAGCAGGTAAAAAACGTTCACGCTGTAAACCATTGCGATAAAGCTCATCAGGAACAATATTTGAAGTTGCAACTAAAATAACATTATGAGCGAAGAGCTCTTCAAATAAAGAGCCTAGAATCATAGCGTCTGTAATATCAGAGACAAAAAACTCATCAAAACAAATTATACGTGTTTCTTTAGCAAACTTTTTCGCGATAATTTTTAACGGATCTGATTGTCCAGTTAACGCTTTAAGCTCTTGATGAACACGATGCATAAAGCGATGAAAATGTACACGCATCTTATTTTCAAAGGGTAAGCAATCATAAAAAGTATCAACTAAATAGGTTTTTCCTCGGCCTACTCCCCCCCAAAAATATAAACCTTTTATAGGTTTATCATCCTGTTTTTTATATACTTTTTTCCAACTATTTAAAACTTTTTTAAAGCTAGATATTTCTACCGGTTTGGTTTGTAAATCTTCATACAATCTTTGTAAATGCTTTACCGCATTTTCTTGAGCCGCATCAAAAAGAAAATCATCTTTTTTTAAATCTTGCTTATATTTATCAATAGGAGAGAGTTTAATCATGAATGAACCATGTTGAATTAGTTGTTACTTGCTTAAAAAGGAAAACTTACTTGAAAAAGAAAAAATTGCCAACATATTTAACCAATAAGTTAAGTTATCGCTACACAATATAATGCTTGCACTATATTATACTAAACAGATTAAACCTTACTTAGAGACAAATTTAATTAATTTGGTATTATTGTAAACCATTACAGCGTTAATTTATCACAAATTTTATTTCCATACATTTTAAGGTAATCCTATGACAGTTTTAAGCGCATTAATCATTTTTGTAGTTGGTGCAATTGTTGGCTTTTTTGCTAACCATTTTTTGTCATCTTCAAACCAAGAACAACGTAAATTATCAGAACAAGTAAGTAAAAGTGAAGCAGCGTTATCTCAATATAAAGTTGATGTTAGTGAACACCTTGCAACATCTGCCGGTTTATTAGAGCAAATGAATAATACGTGTCAAACAGCAATGAAACAAATGAAAGAAAGCACTCAGTTATTGCAACGTGTAACAACTAATGATGCTGATGGAATGCCTTTTTTTTCACAAGAAACACAAGAGCAACTAGCCCAAACAGCAGGTTTACGACATGAGAAACGTAGTACTCAACAAGATGAATCAAGTACAGAAGCTCCATTAGATTATTCTAATGAAGCAAGTGGTTTATTTGTCGATCAAAAGCCAAAAAACACCTAATAAGTTAGTATAAATATTGATTATTTATTATATCTTTCAGAAACATAGTGTTACAAATGTCCAAAATGCATTTTTGAACTAAACCTATTTTATTCAGTCTATTTGGAGGTATATCAACTTAACATTAAGTTGATTCAATTAAGTTTAGGAGAATTCATCCGTATGAAAAAGTTATCAATTATTCCCTTATCTGCTGTACTAGGTGCGGCATTGCTTTCTAGCTCCCTCATACCACTTACAGCACAGGCGTACTCTATTTGGCCAAGTAGCGTTACTGGTCAAGAAATGCCGAGTCTGGCGCCAATGTTAGAGAAGTCAACACCTGCTGTAGTCAGTATTGCAGTCAAAGGTACCCACGAAGTTAGACAAAATGTCCCCAACATTTTTCGGTTTTTTGGTAATCCAAATCAAAACCCTAACCAAGCACAGCAACGCCCATTTCGTGGTTTAGGTTCAGGGGTTATTATTGATGCTAAAGAAGGATATATTGTTACTAATAATCATGTAATTGAAAAAGCAGACGAAATATTAATAACATTAAAAGATGGGCGTCAAATTGAAGCAAAGAAAATAGGGTCTGATGCTGATTCAGATATCGCCCTATTACAGATTGATGCCGATAATCTAACTCAAATTAAAATAGCCGATTCAGATGAACTACGTGTTGGTGACTTTGCTATTGCTATCGGTAGTCCTTTTGGCTTAGGCCAAACGGTAACCTCAGGTATTGTCAGTGCTTTAGGACGTAGTGGGCTAAATATTGAAGACTACGAGGACTTTATTCAAACCGATGCAGCGATCAATAGTGGTAACTCTGGTGGAGCCCTAATTAACCTACGTGGTGAATTGATAGGCATCAATACTGCCATTTTAGGCCCTAATGGCGGTAACATTGGTATCGGTTTTGCTATTCCTAGCAACATGATGAATAATTTAACTAAACAAATCATAGAGTTTGGCGAAGTACACCGTGGTGTATTAGGAGTTTCAGGCCGTAGCCTTAACAGTGAAATTGCAAAAGCAATGGAGCTAGAAACAAATCAAGGTGGTTTTATTGAGCAAGTAATGCCTGATTCAGCTGCCGATGAAGCAGGTATAGAGCCTGGTGATGTCATCACTAAAGTGAATGGCAAGCCAATAAAAACCTTTAATGAGTTACGTGGCAAAATTGGCTCTATCGGTGCAGGAAAAGAGGTTGAATTAACCATTGTACGTAATGGTAAAGAAAAAGAACTCGACGTTACCTTAAAACAATCTCAAGGTAATAATGTAGCAGCAGCTAGTATACATCCAATGTTTAAAGGGGCTGAATTAGAAAACAACAATAATAACAATGGTGTTATTATCAAAAATGTTGAAGAAAATTCTCCAGCTGCGCTAGTTGGTTTAAAAACTGGTGATTTAATTACTGCAATAAACCGCACACGTATTAATAATGTTGGAGATCTGCGTAGTTACTTAAAAGACAAAGAAGGTGTTTTTGCATTAAACATAATTCGTGATAATTACTCTCAATATTTAATGATTCGATAAAAACCTTATCATTAACAATAAGGCTAGTGAAAACTAGCCTTTTTATTTTTCTATTCGTCCAATATTTTATGCTAAACTCAAAAAATATAACAAAAATGATTATCGCAATGATAACTATTATACTGGACGCTATCCTTTGAAATTAAAACCTGCATTAAAGTACATTATAAATTCTATTAGTTATGGCGTATTATTTGCCGTTGCTTTACTTCTATTAAAGCCAAATTTGAATGACAATACTTTCATAAAACAACTTCTGAGTACCGAACAGCAAGAAACAAGCCCTCTTTCTTATGCTAAGGCTGTCAGTGTCGCTAGTCCTGCTGTAGTGAATATTTATTCTGAAGACATTATGCCAAGCTCTGTATATGGTCAGGCTGCCCGTAAAACAACCACATTAGGCTCGGGTGTTATCATGGATAGCAATGGCTATATCCTAACTAATCTGCATGTTATTCAAAATGCAGATTTAATTCATGTTGTATTGCAAAATGGCCAACAATTTCCTGCTCAAATCATTGGTTTTGATAAAATTACCGACCTTGCAGTATTGAAAGTTAACGCCAGTAATTTACCTACTATTCCACAAAAATATAATCAGCAATCGCTCGCTGGCGATATCGTTCTCGCGATAGGAAACCCTTTAAATCTAGGACAAACAGTTACGCAAGGTATCATCAGTGCTACAGGTAGAAGTGGCTTAAGTAACACTAGTTATCTAAACTTTTTACAAATGGATGCCGCTATTAATGAAGGCAACTCTGGTGGTGCTTTGGTTAATAGTAATGGTGTATTAGTTGGCATCAACTCAAGAAAATTTACTCAGTCAAACCCTCAACTAAATATTCAAGGAATTTTCTTTGCTGTTCCTTATGAACTAGCAGCTAAAATCATGCAACAAATTATTGAGAATGGTCGTGTAGTTCGTGGTTGGCTGGGTATTTCTGCGACTCAATATTCTACAGATGCAAAAGGAATTGTCGTTGAAGAGGTAAGTCCAAATAGCCCAGCAAAAGTAGGCAACATTCAAGTAGGTGATATTCTGTACCAGATAGGATCTCAACCTATAAATAGTATTGTACAAGCACTAGATATAGTTGCTGAAACAAAACCAAATACAACATTAATATTTAAACTGTACCGCCAAGGAAAAATTATTGAAACAAATATTACTATTGCTGAGTTTACTAATTAACTAGCGTATAACTTGCTAAAATAATTTATTAATGGCTTAAGATATATTGTTCCATTTCATCTGCGGGCATAGGTTTCGCGTAATAAAAACCTTGCCCATATAAACAATCCATTTTTTGAAGTAATTGTGCATTTTCAAGACTTTCAATGCCTTCACCTATGGTGGCCATACCAAGACTTGTCGCTAGATCAATAATAGTTTTGATAATAGCTCTACTATTATTCTGTTCATGAAAGTTATTAATAAAAGAGCGATCTATTTTCAAAACATCGATAGGAAATTGATGTAAATAACTTAAACTTGAATACCCAGTACCAAAATCATCAAGTAATATTTTAACACCTAAACGTTTGAGCGCTTTCATATTAGATAACACAATTTCGGTATTTTCCAACAGCGCTCGCTCTGTTAACTCAACCCTTAAATTCTCTGGCTTCAAACCAGTTTCTATCAATATACGTTCAATATCATCAGGTAATGTCGCACTAAAAAACTGATTACAAAATAAATTACAGCTAACATATAAGTCATGACGTAATAACGTGTCTTGCCATAATTTCAACTGCTGACACGATTTTTTCAATATTTGAAAATCAATTGCTTGCACTAAATTGGTTTCTTCGGCTAACGGAATAAACTCATCTGGATACACAAAGCCACGCTTATGGCTTGGCCAGCGAGCTAAGGCCTCAAAGCCTTTTATTTCTTCATTATTTAGCTGTATTATAGGTTGATAGTAAGGAATAAACTCTTCCCACTCAATCGCTTCCCTAATATCCGCTTCCAGAGAGAGTGCATTTTGTACTCTTTGATGCATACTTGCATCAAAAACTTCATAACGTCCCTTACCATTGCCCTTAGCATGATACATTGCAGTATCGGCATCTCTTAGCATAGTATCTGCATCATTGTAGCGTTTGTCACTAAACAAAATACCAATACTAGTTCCAGTGAATACTAATTGGTTATTAATAACAAAAGGCTCGGTAAGAAAATCAGTTATTCGTTGAGCTATATCAAAGGCTTTCTGATCTGATTCGAGATCTTCAATTAAAATAACAAACTCATCACCACCAAGTCTAGCAACAGTATCTTTACCACGTAAAATAGAAGACAACTCATAGGCTATAAGTTTTAATAATGTATCTCCAGCTTGGTGACCTAAACTATCATTAACAACTTTAAAACGATCCAAATCTAAAAATAATACCGCAAAGGATAACTCTGGCTTTCGTTTGTTGCAGGCAATAGCATGATTTAATAGGTCAAGAAATACAGCTCTATTAGGTAGACCTGTTAAACTATCGTGTGAAGCGGTGTGTTTTAATTTTTTTTCAGCTTGCTTACGTTGCAGAATTTCTTCTTCAAGCGCTAAGGTTCTTAGTTTGACTTGTTCCTCTAAGAGCTCATGGTTTTGTCTTTCTATTTCCGACATTTCTCGGCGTTTAATCGCAGAAGAAACATGATTAGAAACAAAATTAAGTAATTCTGCATCTTGTTCACTATAAATAGTACGAGGAGAATAACTTTGAATCACCATAACGCCTAATAGCTTTCCAACATAAAGTAAGGGAACCCCTAGCCAAGACTGTTCATCAGAAGTAGGCTTTCGAGTTTGACCACTCTCAAACAGCTCTTGCATATCTTGCTTCGTTAAAAGAACCGTTTTTTGCTGACGAATAACCAGCTCAGAATAATGATCTGATAGCTTTCTTTTTTTGAAATAATTTCGATCATGGTTTGACTCTTCATCGACAACATAAACATACTCAATCGTGTCACTTTCTTCATCGTATTTAGCAATAAAGAAATTAGTTGCGTTAATGAGCTGGCCAACAATATTGTGTACTTTCGAATAAAAAGCATCGATATCAAAACTAGCATCATTCGCTAACTCTGAAATTCGATATAAGGACTCTTGTAATAATTCGGACTTTTCTCGTTCCCGAATTTGTGCCATTAATTCTTGTGTACGTGCGTTTACAGCACTGGTTAAGCGCTCTTTATCTTGTAGACGGATCATAGCACTAACTACATGTTGACCAGTAAAAGTCAGCATATTTAAGTCTTGCTCAGTATACCTAACTTTTTCATTGTAACTTTGTACAACCATCACTCCAATAACTAAATCATTATGTAATAACGGCACACCAACCCAATCAGTTCCAGTTGAACCATGCTGCGTTATTTTACCGTTTTCATAGAGTTGTTTCTCTAATGATGGATTTACTAAGAGGGGCTGTG
Organism: Colwellia sp. C2M11; assembly: GCF_018860915.1. Taxonomy (GTDB): domain Bacteria; phylum Pseudomonadota; class Gammaproteobacteria; order Enterobacterales; family Alteromonadaceae; genus Colwellia. The sequence goes on along the minus strand of NZ_JAHKQD010000052.1, from coordinate 188,622 downwards.
ATGACTCTATCACCAGATGGGTAAAAGAGCCTGCAAGGGCATCATAATCTATAACACCTTCAGGCCTTTCATCTTTTTCATCTACATGATAAACAAACTCAAGTGTATTAAAAGTTTGATCATAAGTAACAACATAGAAATTCTCAGCCGTCATTAATGAGGCTATAGTTTTATGGACTTTAGGATAGAAATGGTTTAAATCTTCACACTCTTGAGATAATTTATTCAAATTAAACAAGGCATTATAACGCAACTGCAAATCTTGATGTTCTGATTGTAAAGTCAGAAGTGCTTGTTCCGCTGTTTCTTCTTTCTTAAGTTTAGCAGTGTCCATATTATTTTTTAAAGATCCATTAGACATAAATAAAAATCACCATTTCTACTACTTTCAATTTAATTCCATCAAGTGTATATAAGCATAATATCTCGACGAAAAAATTCACTCTGATAATGCTAAAATGACTGAATGATATAGGTATTATTTATTGTTAGCTTCCTCATTCATATTTTTTATAATTTCTTTTCTTTTGTGTTTATTACCACAAATAGCTTGTTGCTTTTCATCACGGTAATAACGAATATCAATACAATCTTGCTGGTATCTGCGCTCAAGTTCAGTACGAATTAACGGTTGCCCTTTAGTGTTCACTATTTGACGATGTAATGCTTGGCATTGTTGAATTTGTTCTGATGCTAACGTGATATCTTCACAAGTCTCATTATTACTTGAGCAAGCGGCTAAAAAAAGAACCAAAAATATAACTGAAAAAAAAGATAACTTCATGTTGTGTTTCACTTATTTATATTACAAATTTATTATTGAGCACATTATATAGCAAAGCATTAAAAAATCGTTATTATTTGTTTATATGCTTGATGATAGCTAATATCCGTTTACAATTGGCTTATACTTTACCTTAAAGAGAAAAAAATGACACTATCCGTTGTTGATTACACTGCTAAGAACGCACCAGAGCTGTTTGTGAAAAGCCTGAGAGAAACAGGATTTGGCGTATTAAAAAACCATCCTATTCAGCAATCTTTAGTTGAATCTATTTATCTTAATTGGCAAGAATTTTTTAATAGTCACGCCAAACAAGAGTTTGCTTTTGATGTTGAAAAACAAGATGGCTATTTTTCTTCTGAGATTTCAGAAGTAGCTAAAGGCCATACTCAAAAAGATATTAAAGAATATTTTCATGTTTACCCATGGGGCCGTATTCCTGATTCATTAAAAGATGAAATACTCAACTATTACCAATTAGCGTCTAACTTAGCCAGTGAACTATTAGACTGGGTGGAAGCCTATAGCCCTGAAGACGTAGCAAAAAACTATTCTCAACCGTTGTCTAGCATGATTAAAGATACACCAAATACGCTATTACGCATTTTGCATTATCCTCCATTAACAGGCGATGAAGAAGCTGGCGCAATAAGAGCTGCTGCTCACGAAGATATTAACTTGTTAACTATATTACCAGCAGCAAATGAACCAGGCTTACAGGTACAGTGCCAAGATGGTAGCTGGATAAATGTCCCTAGTGACTTTGGTAATTTAATTATTAATATAGGTGATATGTTACAAGAAGCATCAGGAGGGTACTTTCCTTCAACTACTCACCGTGTCATTAACCCTACCGGTAAAGCTAGCACAAAGTCACGTATTTCATTGCCGCTTTTCTTACACCCTTGTAGTGATGTAAAATTGTCAGATCAACATACTCAAGCCAGTTACCTACTTGAACGCCTACGCGAACTAGGTGTTAAATAAATGGCTCCCTGAATGAGTAAATTGGGAAATATCAATAATAACGTTAGTAAATAAGTGATTAAATACTAACGTTAATTAGCTTACTTTCTCCTAAGCTCAAACTCTCATCTAAAACGTACTTACCAATGGATGTTCGATGTAAAGCTGCCACAGGGTTATTAAAGCGACCAAACATTCTTTTTATTTGATGATAACGCCCTTCTGTTAAGATAACTTCCGCCTGATATTGATTAATAATAGTCAAGGCGACTGGCTGAGTTGTAATATTCTCATAAGCAAAGTACATACCTGCAGAAAAAGCTGCAATATATTCTTGTGTTAATGGGTTTTGCAACGTAACTAAATAATGTTTAGCTACTTTGCTTTTTGGGGATGTTAATTTTTCAGACCAACGGCTATCATTAGTTAACAACACCAAACCTGATGTATTTAAATCTAAGCGCCCAACAATATGTAAACTCGCTTTTTCTTCAGCCGATAATAGTTCACCTAATAAGTCTATAACTGTTATATGTTTACTATCTTTGGTAGCGCACACAACCCCGATAGGCTTATACAACATAACGTACAAAGGTTGGTGTTGCTGAATAATCTTATTATCTAATGAAATAACAGAAAATTTATCAATAGATAAGGCAATATCTGTCGCGATCACCCCATCTACAGTTACTCTTTTTTGTGCTAATAATAAACGCACTTTTTTCCGATTAATTTGACAAGTTTCACTAATAAAGCGATCTAGACGAGCACGATTTATAGACATAATATAATAGTTACTAAATTAAAAAAGTTAATTTGATGAGACTAAATAGTATCTAAGGTTAACTGCTTAGCAACTAAATTAAGTACTTTTTGTAGTTTAATATGGAGCAACCCAGCAAGTATTTTATGCTGCTGGTTTAACATAGAAAACTCTGAATCAGTAATAGCAATATAGCAACTTAGTGTTTGATTTTTTTCACTGTTATTGTAATAGCTAAAAACATCATCGCTATAATTCTTTATTTCTGATTGAGCTTGGGCTTGTTTATGTATAGTAAAGCTGCTCGCTGTTTCTATAAATAGTTTAACGCTAAGCACAGCTTCTTCATTACCATACCAATTAGCAGTCATCGTTTGAAAATTAAATTGTGCTTCAAGTTTATTACATACCGATCTTATTTTAGTAAATTGCTGTACTAAATCATTACAAACAGAAATCGAAATAGGTAATTGTTCTGACATATTTTAGACTCAATTTAAAGCGACACATAAACGATATTATATCGTCAAACTATAATTAAAGCACGATGAGTAAGTGATTACCTAGAGACGATAAAAGAGCTCAAAAGTGAATAAATCCTATCTTGATAAACTTTGCTATAATCTAAGTAAAGTTTTTTGTGAATAAGCCGATATATGGTTATTGAACATAATTATTAATTCATTCTGGAGTAGCGCTATGGCTATCAATATTACTAATGCACCAAGTTTCGCCCCCGAAAATGGCGGTAACGGTACAATTTTATCTGTTGCCGTAAAAGCAAAAGAGGTAGCCGAAGCTGAAGGAGAAATGGCATTGCAATTAATTCAAAGTGCAGCCCCTGTAGCTAGTTCAAACAATACAACTGCCAGCATTGGACAAAACATCAATATTAAAGCTTAACTCTATACGTTTAATAAGCTCATTTTAAAGACAGTTTATTCCATTATTATCATCGTTGATAAGCTATTCTTACTTTATCAAAGGGAATGATTTTCTTTGTCAGTCAGCTATGGGCTCTGCCCCCTGTTTTATTCATATTGTTGCCATAAAGAAGCTGCTACTTTGTCAATTGGCAATCTTTGTTCACTAAGTAACCATTTTACTATTTCAAAAGCTACATCAGGTGTCTTTTTATTTATTCGAGGCTTACACTTTTCCAGCCAATCAGCGACAATATCTTCATCTAATGTCCGCATTACCTCAGCAAATTTAAGATCATGTAATGCAAGTGCATTCGACTCTTGCTCCATTTGACCTTGTAATGGTTTAACGAGTAAAGGCAGCCCTAAATGCAAACATTCACTGATTAATTCAAAACCGCTATTTGATATAACCGCGCTAGCACGACACAAATCTTGTTTAAACCCTGCATAACAAGTGGCTCTTATCGATACATTCTTATCTTCGGTATTATTAACATCAGGAGAATATTGGATAAAATGTTTACTTGGAAATTGTTGTAATAACGTGGTTACTTTACTTTGATTTTCAAAGGGAAGATAAACTAAAACTACATCTTCATCCATTTTTCCAGTAAGACCGACATCAATAATTGGCGGTAAAATGGATTGCTCAAAAGGTGCCCAGTGCAGCCCAATAGAATCCTTTGCTGGCGCAAAGTAATTCATCACGAATTCAGCGAGTAAACTTTTTCCGGCTCGCGGTGTATTATGACCAAAAGCATATTGATGCCCAATACCAAGTACTGGCTTTTTCTTTAGCTTTGCAGCCCAAGCGGTCACAGGTTCAAAATCGGTAATAATTAAATCATAATCGTCAATTGCCAACGTATGAGCATCATAAATAAATCGTAAAAAATTGTTATTGAATGCGGTTGCTAAATAATTAACTTTGCCATTTTGAACAATAAAAGTAAGCCCTTGTTTATAAATAAAATCACCAAAGATCTCCATATCAAAGAGCTTATCTTTAGGGCGGCCAGAAAAAAGAAAAGTCACCTCGACACCATTTTCTTTTAATTGCTTAGCCATAATTCGACTTCGAGCTATATGACCATTCCCTGTGGCTTGAACACCATATAATATTTTCACACCATCACCACAACATAAGCAATACTACTTCCTAAAGTAGCCCCTACCAGCGTATCTGTTGGAAAATGAACACCAAGTATTACCCGTGATATTGCAACACTCGTTGCCCAAAAATAAAGTGGTGATGCAATTAAACCTAGCTCAAGCACACATAAGTTAGCTAATAGAAATGCTGCCATGGTATGTCCAGAAGGAAAGCTAAACTGATCAGAGGCTTCAATTACACTGGTGAAGCCTGTCACTATTTCAGGTGGGCGCCTACGCTTTAAGCTATTTTTTAATACAAAATATAATAACCGCTCTATAGCACAAGCCCAAAGCAATATAATAACAAAGCGCTTTCCTTCTTGAGGACTTATTAGCCAATAGCATAATGGCAGTAGAAACTGCATATAACCATCACCCGTTCGAGAAATAATACGAACCATGGCAATAAACTGAGGATAAAATCGAGATTTTCTACACCATAATAATACACGAAGATCATACTGATAAATGTCATTTAGCATAGCCATTTCCTCTAGTTTCTTTGTTATATGTAGTAGTTGAATACTGCTCTCTTAAAGAGAATTTATCTAACAATCAAGCGAATCACACTAGAATTATTGATGCTTTTCAATATAACGAATGCGTTTTTTAGTAAGCAATTTATCAAGATCAACCACCACTAAACCATCAACACAATCATTAAAATCTGGATCAATATTAAATGCTGAAAAACTGACACCGCCCTCTTCACATAAAGAAGAATATTGCTTATAAAGTGTTGGTACACTTACACCACAATTCGCCAATAAATGCTTTAAAGTTACAAAATCTTTTTCTTTATCAGCACCATCAAATGCTGCAAGCAGTTCACCTTTTTCCATATCGTCAAGTTGAAAAGGTATTTTCGCTTTCGCTATCATTTCTTCACTCGGAAAATAATGCTGGTAGTAATGTACAAGTAAATTTTTGGCCGGTGTTGGTAAAGCATTACTAATACTGACAGGCCCAAACAAATAACGATATTGCGGATTTTTAGCTACAAACGCCCCTATTCCAACCCATAAATAGTCTAAACTTCGTTTTCCCCAATATTTTGGTTGAACAAAACTACGGCCTAACTCTAAGCCTTTGGCAAAGATTGGTGCCATACTGGGTTGATAATCAAATAACGTATTAGTATATATACCCTGAGATTGTGAGTTATCGATTAACTTCTGAGTTTCAGCAAAGCGATAGGCACCTACAACTTCTAAATCATCGTCGTCCCATAAAATCAAATGTAAATAATCTAGATCATACCCATCAACATCTCGACGCTTCCCCGTACCTTCGCCCACTAAACGAAAAGCAACTTCCCTAAGTCTGCCAATTTCGCGCATAATAGGTGAACAGCCTTGCTGACGATAAAGTAATATTTTCTTACCGTCTGCAGTATTACCCAATAACTCACACTGGCGAATAGCCGATCTAAGCTCAGCGCGATTCTCTGGATGAGCAATGGCTTTTTCTGTTTTTAATATTTCAGCTTTATTTCGAGCAATATTATACAAATGCTTTTTAAACAGTTTAACTTTACTGACTTGCGGCACATCAAGAGAATCAAAATATTCAAATGGAATAACATCACCAATTTTAATATTCATGCGTTTGTGCGCTTGTTTGAACATTTCCTTAATCAAGAGTAACGTAGACAATGGTTTGTACACTGCTGATATTGCATAGAAAAAAGCAGAATTTCGTGCATCCATATACACTGGAAGAATAGGCGATTGCGTAGCGGTAGCAAAATTAAGAAATCCTTTATGCCAACTACCATCACGTATCCCACTAGCTCCCATACGAGAGACCTCTCCTGCAGGAAAAATAATCACAGATCCCTCGTTATTCAGGTGTTGGTATATGGCTTCAAGATTTTTTTTCGGCGTTTTATTACCCATATTATTCACGGGTAACAATAGAGAATGCAATGGTTTAACATTCATTAATAAGTCGTTGGCAACTACTTTAAAGTCTGGCCTAACTTCACTGATCATCTTTATTAGTGCAGCACCATCTAACGTGCCGATAGGATGATTCGCGATAATAATAACTTTACCGGTCGCCGGAATTTTTTCTCTATCTTTATCGCTGACACAGTAACCAAAATCAAAGTGATCGAGCATTGCTTCGGCAAAGTCTAGCCCCTTGGCATATGGATATTGTTTTTCGATAGTCAGTAAGGCTTTTTCATGCAACAGATAACGTAAAATGTTTCTGATACTTTTGCTCATCAATGACTGATGATTCATTTTTGGTAGGCTGTCACTAACAACTTGATCGACATTAAACATGTTCATTCCGCCATAATCAGATATTCACTGATTACTCAGAATATAGTACTTTTATGGCTAATATTTGACGTTTAAATGACAACTTTATGACATATTAATAAGTAATTAAACAACAGGAAAGTGTAGCGCCCGCTAAAGCATTATTGTTAATACTAACATCAAAAAATATTAATTCTTTAAGCTATGCAACCTTACGCCCTTTCGTGCTGTTTTTTTCAGGTATAATGTTAATAAGGTTACTAACATTATTAATTTTAGCCCAATAAACAAGTGATAAGTCTCCCTTGCTAGACTCTACTAACGCTGAACAGTTTTCAATCCAATCACCGTCATTTAGATACAGAATACCAGCTTCTTCAACGATTTCGGGGTGATGAATATGCCCACAAACAACACCATCAAAACCTTGTTTTTTTTGCGGTATCGCAACACGCCTTTCTATATCGCGCTATTGCCTTGCCAGCCCCTTTCAATTTTCCTTTAATATAACTAGCTAATGACCAATAAGGCTGGCCTGATTTTACTCGAGCCCAGTTATACCAACGATTTAAAAACAACAAAAAATCATACAATAGATCCCCAACCCATGAATGCACAGGCCCAAAACAAACTTGTTGGTCAAACTGATCACCATGTAAAACCAGAAGTTTTTTACCTTGAGCTGTTATGTGTGTATAACTTCTATGAATCTCGATATCACCAAAATTCATTCCATCATACTTTTGAAGGGGTTCATCATGATTTCCTGGTAAATAAATAACGCGAGTGCCCTCAGAAGGTAAAGAGAGTAGTTTATGAAATAAGTTATTATGCGCTTTCGGCCAACGAAATTGTTTAGACATAGCCCACATATCGACAATATCGCCCACAAGATATAAGGTCTCTATTTGACTATGAATAAGAAAATCTAATAAATACTCAGCCTTACAGTCTTTACAACCTAAATGAATATCAGACAACCAAACAGTTTTATAATGCGTTTTTGACATAATAATTCCTATAATGAGTCATTATGGGCAAGGCTAATAAACGTTTCTTACAGTAGTGTGACTATTTTTTGAACATATCATGACAAGACATATGATGTAAGCAAGAAAGCCTAATATTGCGTGTTGATTTTTCTTTTGATCATAAGAAAATCAAGCAAAAAAAAACGTTTACCTGAAATCAAGTAAACGCATTATAAAAACATGAAACACTAAGGGAATAAGTATCTTCATATAGTAAGAGTAGTTATTCGTCTTAAAGTTCCCAATACCATGAAAATAATTAAACTTTATATTTTTTATAAAATTTAATTATCATTAAATAGAAAAAACACTTACCACATATAATGCTAAGACCCTTAACTTAATAACATTTTTTTGTGATACTTACTTTTAGAATACTAATTTTCAGCAAGCTAACTTTAAAAGTACTGATTGCCATATTACGCTCTATTTCATACCCCCTAAACAAATCTGGCCCTAAAAGCTGTAGGTGTTAGCCCTATTGTTTTAATAAATACCTTACGAAAACTATTTACATCATCATAACCTATGCTATGAGCAATTTGCTCAAAGCTTTGTGTTGTTGATTCTAATGATTCACATGCTTTTTGCACTCTAACTCTTTGAATATACTCAAAAGGCTTTATTGTTGTCGCATGAGTAAAATGACGTAAAAATGTTCGCTCGCTCATGCAAGCGACAACAGCCAAATCAGCCATCTTTAGTGATATATTATAATTTGCTTGTATATAATATTGAGCTTTTAAAATTTGATGATTGCCATGGCTAAATTTAGGTGTAAAAGTCTCATAGTAGCGCTGCTCTCTTTTACCCGTATCTACAATAAGGTACTTTCCAAGCTTACGCATAATATTTGGCCTAGAAAATTGGGCGACGATTTCTAACCCTAAATCAATCCATGATGTAAGCCCGCCAGCACTAATTATGTCTCCATCATTTATCAATAAACGCTCTATTTGGAGTGATACTTTGGGGTACTGATCCTTAAATTTATCGGCTAATTGCCAGTGTGTTGTCGCTATCCTGTTATCCAACAACCCTGTTTTGGCAAGTATAAATGCGCCTGCACAAGTAGAGCATAATATCGTTCCTCTCTTGTGCGCCTCTTTGATAAATTGTAATAACGCTGGTTGAGGCTTATTGTGATAACTATCATCTAAGCTAGGAGGAAGAATAACTATATCACTTTGAACCACACCTACTAATTCCTCGCTTGGTTTCACAATTAAAACTGTAAATTGCATATCAAGCTCGCTATCTCTAATTATCTGATTAGATAATAAAAATAGTTCTTGTAAGCCGTGAACTGCACTTTGTAGCGCGTTAGGGTAATCAATAATTATTACACAAATAGACTTTGTCATTTTTGCACTGTTTAATGGCAATTTCGCCATAGGCATTCTTAAGAAGGATTTCGCATAATACCTTTAACAAAACAGTGAAACAACACAAGAGGGTTATTATGTCTACTATTGCTTTATTATTAATTGATTTTCAAAACGACTATTTTTCAAGCTACAATGGAGCTAAATGGGCGCTGTCTGGTACTGAGACAGCATCATTAAATGCAGCAACTCTATTAACTAAATTTCGCCAGAAAAAATTACCTGTCATTCATGTTCGTCATGAATTTCCTTCTAATGATGCTCCATTTTTTTTACCTGAATCTAAAGGTGCACAAATTCACAACAGCCTTACGCCGCTTGAAAGTGAACCTGTTATTTTGAAACATCAAATTAATAGCTTTAAAGATACGGACCTACAAAAAATCATTAATGATCTTAATGTAGATAAATTAATTATTGTTGGTGCAATGAGTCATATGTGTATTGATGCTGTTACCCGTGCAGCTGTAGATTTTGGCTATGAGTGCCATGTTGCTCACGATGCTTGTGCGACATTAGATCTCGAGTTTAATGGTGTCATAGTGCCGGCAACTCAGGTTCATCATGCATTTATGGCTGCATTAAACTTTGGATATTGTAATGTAGATAGCACTGATAAATTATTAACGTTAGTTAATTAGCAGAGCAAAATTTATATTGTTATAGTGGATGGCATATTCAATTAAATGTTAATTATTGTTCAAAAAAGTAATAGTTTATGTAGGATAAATATGCGATTTAACAGCATAACGTTTTTGTTATAAGCTTTATATACTGCATTATTTAATTTTAATCGGTAATGAATTACACCGCATTCATTACCGATTTTTTATGAATTATTTAAGACCTTATCATCACTATTTTTTAGTTAAAGCCAGCTAAAAATCAAGCTTAACAATATGAAAGTTTGTTCATATTTTAATGGTAATATTCCAGTGCTATACTTTTTTGACTAATAAAAAGACAGATATGAAATTAAATTCATATCTCTTATGTTAGTGAAACTAAAGTGATTAAATTGATTATTAAAAATAATATAAAAATTATAATTATCCTTAGTTATAAGATTTTATAAAAATAAAAATTCAATTTAATTATTCCTTTTTATATTTAGCGCCGCTTCACTATGAATAATTTAGAACAAAGAATAACGGTAAAGCATTATCTATTTTGTCGAGCAAAATAATATTCGCTCTTAAATATGTAGTGTCATTATCATTCATAGGTGTTCTAGCTGCTTAAGTATAAATATTTATATCAGGCTGTAGCTATAAGGTATTAAATAATGTCGAATAAAAGTGGGGGCTTTTTTTCTTTCTTAATGAAAGATAAAATAATTGCTAAATCGGGGTTTAATCGCTGGCTAGTCCCGCCAGCATCTATTGCAATTCATTTATGTATTGGTTCTGTTTACGCATGGAGTATATTTAATCCTGCGCTAATTAGGGAGTTAGGGGTCGTTACTAGCTCATCTGGCGACTGGTCATTAAGTAATGTCGTTTGGATATTCTCTGTTGCTATTGTTTTTCTTGGCTTATCTGCTGCTGTCGCTGGAAAGTGGCTCGAAGAAGTTGGCCCTCGTTGTGTTGGTGTTACCGCCGCATTTCTTTGGGGCGGTGGCTTTATCATTGGTAGTTTTGGTATATCTACCCATCAATTATGGCTTGTTTACTTAGGCTATGGTGCCCTTGGCGGGTGTGGCCTAGGTTTAGGTTATGTTTCCCCTGTATCCACCTTGCTCCGTTGGTTCCCAGATAAGCGAGGGATGGCTACCGGTATGGCTATTATGGGTTTTGGTGGTGGTGCCATGATCGGCGCACCTCTCATCTCCTCGTTATTAAAATTCCATGCTGTAGCACCGACTTATCTAGGTACCGAAAGTAGTGTAAAACTAATAACTGAGGCAGGTAAGCGTTTTGCAGAAACAGCTTCTGGCACAGTAGAAGTTATTGTGGCAACCGCGCATGAAGCCGCGGAAATGGCCTTTCCTGGTGATGCAGGTGTTTATGTTGTTGGTACTGGTGATACTGGTGCAGCAGGCACATTTTTAACATTAGGCATTGTGTATTTTATTGTAATGATTGTCGCATCACTCTCATACCGTGTTCCTCCTGAGGGGTGGACCCCTGATGGGTGGACCCCTCCAGATAAAGATGCATCTGCCAAAAGCATGATTACCCATAACAATGTACATATTGATCAAGCATTAAAAACACCGCAATTCTGGAAATTATGGGTTGTTCTTTGCTTCAACGTAACGGCAGGTATTGGCGTTATAGGTGTTGCTAAAACCATGATGGTTGATATTTTTGGCTCAACGTTGCCTGATGTAGCGACCGCAACCTTTGCCGGCACTTATGTACTCATGATTTCGGTATTTAATATGTGTGGTAGATTTTTCTGGGCATCAATTTCCGATTTCATTGGAAGGAAAAACACTTACCATTTCTTCTTCGTATTAGGGACTATGCTCTACTTATCGATACCTTATGCTGCCTCTCAAGTAAGTGCTGATCCATCTACGGTATGGTTAATTATGTTCTACGCCGCAACAATGGTTATTTTCACTATGTATGGTGGCGGTTTTTCAACTATTCCAGCTTACTTAGCTGATATATTTGGTACTTTGCATGTTGGCGGAATACATGGCCGCTTACTTACAGCATGGGCTACAGCAGGTGTTCTTGGTCCATTTGCTATTACATACCTAAGAAATATGTCTGTGAATGATGCGATAGCCGATTTGGTTTCAAAAATAGATCCTGCGGTATTTCAAGCTAAATTTGGCTCTGCCGTTAGTCAGTTAAATGAGCTTGTTGCCGCAAAAACAGTAACCGTAAGTAATTTAATGGAATTAGTTCCAGCGGGTACTGTTGATCCAACACCAAGTTTATATAATAGCACTATGTATGCTATGGCTGGTTTATTAGTTATTGCTTTTTTTGCTAACTTAACAATTCGTCCTGTAGCCGCTAAACATCATGTGGAAAATACGCATGGTTAACAGTTAGTATTTGACTGATAAAGAACAATAAAAGCCGCGTTAACTTATAGTTAAAGCGGCTTTTATATATTTATTTAGAGAATATTATAAATCCCAAGGTAGCATATCTTCTAAATCTGCAATATCACCACAAGCGGTCGACTCATAGCCAGCTAACTTTGCTACTTCCTCATGAAACTTATCACTTTTTATTTCAGTAATTAAACGCTTTACCGAGAGTTCTTTTAGGGTATTTTGATGACAAACCAATACATAATGTTCAGTAGTTAATGGGATAAAATCTAAGCCGAATTGACGTGCTGCTGTTTCAATACCAATACCAACATCTGCCATCCCTGAAGCGACATAAGCGGCTATAGCGGAGTGTGTAAATTCAAACCGATCAAAGCCAATAACATCATTAGACTCAATTGATGACCTTGCTAATAATTCATCTATCAATAATCGTGTACCTGAGTGTTTTTGGCGATTAATAAATTTAACACTACTCTTTTTTAAATCTTCGATTTTAGAAATATTTTTAGGGTTATCTTTTTGAACTATCAAGCCTTGTTTACGTGTAACAAAGCGAATCACTTTATAGGTATTTGCTTTAAAGTATTTACTATAAATATCAATCAACCTTTGGCTAACAATATCAGTAGGTAAGTGAAATGCAGCTATATTGCACTCACCTTTACTTAACGCATCAAATGATTCTTCATAACTTCGGTATTGCAGATCTAATTTAAATTTATTAGTAAAGTTAGGTAGTAAAGCAATAGCATAACCATAGCTTGCTGCAATCTTTAACAAAGGCTCCTTAACCATTAAATGTTTTTGTATTTCTAAATTTAATTCTGACGCAATACTGATTAATTGAGGTTCAAATCGTGCTTGAGCTCTTTGTTCAGCCCAAAGTAACTTCTCACCTAGCGGTGTTAACAACGCCCCCCTTCCTTTTTTTAATTCAACTAAATCAGAACCGAAAAAATCAGTCCACTTTTTTAATACATTCCAAACATGGCGATAAGACATGCCTAATTTACTGGCAGCTACGGTCAATTTTCCAGAATGATGCACAGAGCTGAGCAACACAAAAAGTCGAGGATCTACATACTCGCCCTGTTCATCATAAAATGACCACGCTGGTTTAATTTGAATTCTCTTAGACATCACTATTTTATCGGTCATTTTTCACCTTTTATTATTTTAATTTTAAAGTTTAGCTGTTTAAACCATAGATAATTTCTTGTTCTGCTAGTTTCTAATTTTTATATTTCACAATTAAATCATACCCTTAAATCGATTAAAAAAAGAACTCATTTATGAAATATTGTTCATATTCTTATAGCAAACCAATGGTGATATAGTCAGCGTATAAAAAGAACTATAGACAATAACAAATATGCAGCTTAGTTCATATATGTATTTTGTCACAACCATCCAGGAGTTTGTATGCAAATCGAATTATCTTCCCCATTGTCCAGTGTGGAAAACATCATTGATTCTTTAAAAAATAAAAAAGGCTCTTTGCTGCCTATATTACATGCTATTCAAAAAGAAGTAGGCTATATAGCACCTCAGGCTATAGAGAGAATAGCGACAAAGTTGAAACAAACACCAGCAGAGATTCATGGTGTCATTAGTTTTTATCATCAATTTCGTATAGCCCCTCCAAGTGACTATCAGATTCAGATTTGCCGAGCAGAAGCTTGTCAATCTCGAGGGAGTAGGCAGCTTGAAGAACACGCCAAAGATCTTTTAAATATTGACTACCACGAAATGACAAATGATAAAAAATTCAGTTTGGATAGCGTTTATTGTCTAGGTAACTGCGCAACAGGACCTAACATTCGAGTTAATGATGATCTTCATGGTCGCATTTCTAATGAAAAATTTGAACAGATCATTGCTAATTTAAACAGCAAATCTAAGTGAGATAGACGATGAAAATTTTTATTCCACGAGAAAGTACCGCAATTTCATTAGGGGCACATGATGTTGCTCAAGCATTTACCGATTATTCATCTCAACACAATATTGACATCAGCATAATAAGAAATGGCTCCCGTGGGTTATATTGGTTAGAGCCGATGATTGAAGTTGAAACACCACAAGGGCGAATGGCATATGGCCCAGTAGAATCAGCAGATGTTGCAAGTATTATCGAAGACATCACTAATAATATCCTCCATGAAAAACAACCTGCGCATTCACTGGCACTGGGTTTAACAGAAAATATTCCTTATCTCAAAAAGCAAACACGCATAACATTTGCTCGCACAGGTATTATTGACCCAATTTCTCTAGCGGATTACCTCGCTTTAGATGGCTTCAAAGGTTTGCAAAAATCACTTGAGCTATCTACACAAGAAATTGTGACAACGATTGTAGATTCAGGTCTTCGTGGCCGAGGTGGCGCTGCTTTTCCTACCGGTATCAAATGGCAAACGGTAAGAGATGCAACTGCCGAGCAAAAATATATCGTTTGTAATGCAGATGAAGGAGATTCTGGTACCTTTGCCGATAAATTAGTAATGGAGTGTGATCCCTTTATGCTAATTGAAGGAATGATTATCGCTGGATTGGCTGTTGGTGCGGATCAAGGATATATTTATTTACGTTCCGAATACCTTATTGCTGATGAAATATTACAACAAGCAATTGAAATTGCCTATGAAGCAGGTTATTTAGGTAATAACATTTGTAATAGCGGTAAAACCTTTAATTTAGAAGTAAGATTAGGCGCTGAAGCCTATATTTGCGGGGAAGAAACCGCTCTTTTAGAATCCATAGAAGGTAAAAGAGGCCTAGTGCGCTTCAAGCCACCATTACCAGCTTTAGAAGGGCTGTTTGGTAAGCCAACTATTGTAAATAATGTACTGTCGTTAGCTGCTGTTCCTTTTATTATGAGTGAAGGTAGTCATTCATATCAACAGTATGGCACTAATCGCTCACGAGGTACTTTACCTTTTCAGCTAGCGGGTAATGTTAAGCAAGGAGGCTTAATTGAATTACCGTTTGGCTCAAGTTTAAAAGATCTTATTGATGAATTTTCTGGTGGTACCGCCAGCGAACGTCCAATAAAAGCGGTTCAAGTCGGTGGACCATTAGGTGCCTATTTACCAACGAATAAATTAGATATCCCACTTGATTATGAAGCCTTTTCTAAAGCTTCTGCCGTGTTAGGTCATGGTGGCATTGTCGTCTTTGATGACAGCGTTGATATGCTAGAGCAAGCCCGTTTTTCAATGGAGTTTTGTGTTGTTGAATCTTGTGGCAAATGTACCCCTTGTAGAATTGGTTCAACCCGTGGTGTAGAAGTCATTGATCGTATAAAAAACGATGAGCGCCGCGCTGAGAATATGGCTTTACTTAACGACCTTTGCGACACCATGGTTGATGGATCTTTATGTGCAATGGGCAGTATGACCCCAATACCAGTACGTAGTGCTTTCACTGATTTCCCTCAAGATTTCTATTTAACGACACAGGTAAACAATCATGATTAATTATTTTGATCCGGCAACAAACACAACCTCTAATAAGCCAATCGATTTTAATAAGGATTATGGCACTCCTGCCAGCACTTCAACACAAAAAGTGTCTATCGAAATTGATGGAGTAACAATAACAGTTCCTGCAGGTACCTCCGTTATGCGTGCTGCTGCAATGGCTGATATTAATATTCCTAAACTGTGTGCTACAGATAACATTGAAGCATTCGGTTCATGTCGTTTATGTGCTGTACAAATTAAAGGTATGCGAGGCTACCCAACATCTTGTACGACACCAGTAAAAGAAGGCATGGTAGTGTCTACTGAAAATAATGACATTGCAAAACTGCGCCGTAATATTATGGAGCTATACATCTCGGATCACCCACTTGATTGCTTAACCTGCTCAAGTAATGGAGATTGTGAATTACAAGATATGGCCGGAGCCGTTGGCTTACGTGAAGTACGTTATGGCTTTGATGGTGATAATCATCTTGACGCTAAAATTGATGAGTCGAACCCTTATTTCACTTTCGAACCGAGTAAATGTATTACCTGTTCTCGTTGCGTTAGAGCCTGTGAAGAAGTCCAAGGTACCTTTGCCTTAACTATTGAAGGTCGAGGTTTTGCTTCAAAAGTGAGTGCTGGTACTAGCGAAAACGACTTCTTATCTTCTGATTGTGTCTCTTGTGGTGCCTGTGTACAAGCTTGCCCTACTGCCACACTCACAGAAAAGTCAGTTATTGAAAAAGGCCAGCCAGAACATAGCGTTATTACAACATGTGCATATTGTGGTGTTGGTTGTTCATTTAAAGCTGAAATGAAAGGCGAAGAAGTGATACGAATGGTGCCCTACAAAGGCGGTAAAGCTAATCAAGGCCACTCTTGTGTAAAAGGTCGTTTTGCTTTTGGTTATGCTACCCATAAAGATCGCGTCACCGAACCTATGATCCGTGACAGCATTGATCAACCTTGGAAAGTTGTTAGCTGGGACGAAGCATTAGCGTTTTCAGCTAACAAAATTAAAAACATTCAAACTAAATATGGCCGAGAAAGTGTTGGCGGTATTACCTCATCACGCTGTACTAATGAAGAAACCTATTTAGTACAAAAGCTTATTCGCGCTGCTTTTGGTAATAATAATACCGACACCTGCGCACGTGTATGTCATTCGCCTACCGGTTATGGACTAAAAGCTACTATTGGTGAAGCAGCAGGAACACAAACCTTTGACTCAGTGATGAAGTCTGATGTGGTCATGGTTATTGGCGCAAATCCAACTGACGCCCATCCAGTATTTGCTTCACAACTACGTAAACGTTTACGCCAAGGGGCTGAGTTAATTGTAATAGATCCAAGAAGTATTGACTTACTAAATACCGCTCACATAAGTGCTAATCATCACTTACCATTAAAACCAGGCACAAACGTTGCCATGATCAATGCCATAGCACACGTAATACTTAGCGAAGGTTTAGAGGACAAAAACTTCATTGAACAACGTACCGATGAATACAACGAGTGGCGTGAATTTATTCTTGATGAGATCAATTCTCCTGAAGCAATGGAAAGTATTACCACCGTAAGTGCTGAACAAATTCGTATTGCTGCTCGTGCGTTTGCTAAAGCAAAAAATGGTGCTATCTATTATGGTTTAGGCGTTACCGAGCATAGCCAAGGTTCAACCATGGTAATGGGTATTGCCAACTTAGCATTAGCTACCGGCAATATTGGCCGAGAAGGCGTGGGTATTAACCCTTTACGTGGTCAAAATAATGTTCAGGGTTCATGTGATATGGGCTCATTCCCACAAGAGTTACCAGGTTATCAGCATGTTAGTGATGATGTATTACGTGCAAAATTTGAGAAAAATTGGGGAGTAACCCTAGACAACGAACCAGGGTTCCGTATTCCAAATATGTTTGATGCAGCTATCGAAGGAACGTTCAAGGCCATGTATGTACAAGGTGAAGATATTTTACAATCAGACCCTAATACCCAGCATGTACAAGCCGCACTAGCATCGTTAGAATGCTTAATTGTTCAAGATATTTTTCTAAATGAAACAGCATTATACGCTCATGTATTTTTACCTGGCTCTTCATTTTTAGAAAAAGATGGTACTTTTACCAATGCAGAACGACGTATCAATCGAGTGCGTAAAGTAATGAAGCCATTGGCTGAATTTGCCGACTGGGAAGTTACCCAAAAGTTATCTAATGCATTAGGCTATCCGATGAATTATCAACATCCATCTGAAATAATGGATGAAATTGCATCATTAGTACCAACGTTCAGTAAGGTTAGTTACGAAAAACTGGACAAGCAAGGTAGTATTCAATGGCCTTGTAACGACGAGTTTCCTGATGGCTCACCCATCATGCATGTGGACAACTTTCCAATTGGTAAAGGGCGTTTTGCGATCACGCCATACCTTGCCAGTGAAGACCGTGCTAATAAAAGATTCCCACTATTACTCACTACTGGGCGAATACTCAGTCAATATAATGTAGGAGCACAAACACGACGTACCGACAATCAAACTTGGCACAAAGAAGACCTACTTGAAATACACCCTAATGATGCCGAAGAAAGAGGCATTAATGACGGTGACTGGTTAGGTATTACGAGTCGGGCTGGCGATACTGTCTTAAGAGCTAAAGTTAGTGAACGTATGCAAAGTGGTGTGGTATTTACTACTTTCCATCACCCGATAAGTGGAGCTAACGTTATTACCACCGACAGTTCAGATTGGGCAACAAATTGTCCTGAATATAAAGTTACCCCTGTACAGGTTGAAAAAGTCACCTCTCCATCAGATTGGCAGACGCGTTATAAAAAGTTTAGTGCTCAACAAAAAGAGCACTTTAAACGTTCACCTAAAAAACAAAAAGCTAGCATAGGAAGTTAAGTGTGACACTGGAAGATGAACCAAAATTACAAGCGAGCTATTTAACACTACCGGTAACTTATTGGAAACAAGGTAGTGGGCAAGAGCAAGTAAATCTTGACTGTATCGCCGAAGAAGTCCCTATTGCAATGGTTTACAATGGAATTTCTCACGCGGTTATGATGGCCTCGCCTGCTAATTTACATGAATTTTCTTTAGGTTTTAGCTTATCTGAAGGCATTATCAATAACGTAACAGAAATGTATGATATTGAGCTTGTAACCAGTGAAAAAGGGATAGAAGTACGTATTGAAATTAGTTCTGAACGTATGATGTCTTTGAAATCACACCGACGTAATCTTACCGGCCGAACAGGCTGTGGTTTATGTGGGAGTGAATCACTGGAAACAGCTATTCGGCCGATTAAGAGTGTAACGCCACAACCGTTACCTTCTTCCCAAGTCATTCAGTATGCCCTGTCACAATTAAGTGAACATCAAAAACTACAAGCGCTAACTGGCGCAGTTCATGGTGCAGCCTGGTGTGACGCAGCGGGGAAAATAACTTTATTATGTGAAGATGTGGGTCGACATAATGCTTTAGACAAGTTAATTGGTAGTTTAGCACTACGTAAAATCAATACCCAAAGTGGCTTTGTTGTGATTTCAAGCAGAGCAAGTTATGAAATGGTACAAAAAGTGACAAGTGTCAATATAGCTACCTTGGTCGCAGTTTCGGCACCAACAGGGCTAGCTATAACCTTAGCAAACCAAGCCAATCTTAACTTGATTGGCTTTGCTCGACCAGGTAGACATACTTTTTATACCACATTCGATAAATAGTTAAAAATAGGAAGATATAGTGATGAGTAGTTCTCAAATTGAAAACTTAGTTAGTATGCTCAATCAAATTGCTAATAATAATAATTATAAAAAAACAGATGAAGAAACGGCAAAAGTCGTAGCTAATCATGTAAAAAGGTTTTGGGCACGTTCCATGAAAGAAAACATACTCAAGTATGCTGCTAATGATGGTTCACAGCTATCTCCCACCATAAAACTAGCATTAGCTCAACTATAACGTTATCCCTCGACTTAATAGAGGGAATATTATCAGTTCAACTTTAATGTTTTTATCAGACAACCAATTTGCAACCTAATAAATAATTGTCTGATAATAACAACCAATAGATTATTTGCATTCATATAACAGTATATTTAAGTTTCAATAGTTGAAAACGAGCGAGTGAATACTTATTCGAAGTAAAATATAAAGAAGAGTTTTAGAAAACCGTTTGAGCTATTTAAAATAATTCAAACGGTTACTAAAATTTGTGAGATGACACATAAGCCGGGTTTTGTATCTTCCATAGGAAGTGACAATCATTCGTCTAGGCCTTAAATCACTCTAAGGCTCAAGCAACCTACCCGGTTTCCACGCGAGCCACGCTTATATTACCAAAACTTGCGTTTTAATAATCATGAAACCCTATTTGGTCTTGCTCCAGGTGGAGTTTACCCTGCAATTACTGTTACCAGCAATCCGGTGCGCTCTTACCGCACCCTTTCAGCCTTACCTGTTCTATATTAATAAATTAAGATAGCCATCGGCGGTCTTCTCTCTGCTGCACTTGTCGTCGGCTTGCGCCGCCCAGGCGTTACCTGGCACCCTGCTCATCGGAGCCCGGACTTTCCTCCCCCCACTAAATAAATTCAGTAAGCAGCGATTGTCTAGTCAACTCGAGCGCATTTTACCTGTTAGTATTCTAATGAGCAAGGATCTGTTTCTCTAAACGCACTTATAACGATAAAGAAATATAATAATGAACACTCAATATAGCGATGTAATGCTTTATAGCTCTATACTTTTAAACTTAGTGCAATATCATAAAGTGCATTCTTTTTTACACCATAAATTTCAGCAACAATAGCACAGGCTTTTTTCGGTTTCATTTCAACTAACAATAACTTTAAGGTTTTAATGACTTCTGCAGAGATTTCATCTGGATCAGCTTTATAACCTTCAATAATTAACACCATTTCACCTTTAAGTTGATTAGCATCTTGTTCGAGCCAAGCAAGAAAATTTTCAGCGGTATCTGAATGGATAGTTTCAAAAGTTTTTGTTAATTCGCGAGCAATAACCACATAACGTTCGCCACCTAATGTAGCCACTATGTCTTTTACTGTGTCAATAGCTCGTCTAGGAGCATCATAAAAAACCATCGTTCTCGGCTCATTAATTAATGCTAATAACGTACTTTGTCTTGCACCAGACTTTGAAGGTAAAAAACCTTCAAACGAAAATCGATCTGTCGGTAGCCCAGCAACACTTAACGCAGCAATAGCAGCACAAGCACCAGGAATAGGCGATACAGGTAAATTTAAGCTACGACAATGTCGAACTAAATGAAAGCCAGGATCACTAATTAACGGCGTTCCCGCATCAGAGACTAAAGCAATACTTTTTCCTTCTTGCAATAGTTGCGCAATATAATCTTGTCGTTGGCGTTCGTTATGATCATGCATTGATAATGTTTTATTCTTAATTGCATGCGCAGACAATAGTCTTTGTGTATGGCGAGTATCTTCACAGGCAATAATATCAACTTGAGTTAATACCGATAACGCTCTTGAACTGATATCACCTAAGTTTCCAATAGGCGTAGCCACTATATACAAAGTACCGGGATTTATTATGTTTTCACTCATTTCAACTTACTTCTTTCATTGATACTTATTAAGGTGCAGGATTTAGTTGAGACTCACTGCAATGGCGTTTATTATAACCCTACACAGAGTTAAAAATGCATGGATTTTTCCACTTGAGTCAAACTAATTTTCTAGTGTTTAATTTATTTAAACAAAAGCACGCCAATGTATCTTTTATACTATTGATATTGATAGCCTTATTTATTTCGGCTTGTAGCTCGAAACCTACAACCCAAAAAGAAAGTACGCCAGTTTCTCAAGCGACGCTTAAGGAAGTCAAAACAACTGCAACAGCGGAAGAAAAACTCGCTGCGGCACAATCATTAAATGCTAAATTGCCTCGTGATGAAGAGTCATTACTTGCACAACAAGCAGTCGTTAATAAATTATTAATTGAAGCAAGTGAGCTTTTTCTTCAACAACAGAATTATGCTAAAGCACTTTTGTTAGCAAATGAAATTACAGCGTTTTATCAGGAAGACTATCAAAAAACTTACACATTATTAGTAATAAAAGCTCGTAGTTTATTCGCATTAAATTATTTACCGCAAGCTCTACAACAATTAGAACTAGCTAATGAATTGGTGACCTACACTACTAATGAGAGCACAATTCCATCACTACAACCATCTTTTGAATATTACCAAGTATTGGGTCAAGTATTAGCGAAAAAAGGATACAATGTATCAGCACTTACTGCGCAATTGAGTGCTTTCACTTTAAACGCTACCCCTACAAATGATGATATTCAAGCTATTTGGCATAACCTTGAAGTATTACCACAGTGGCAATTAAAACAACTTATTAACAATAAGCCACCATTAATTAAAGGCTGGGCAAGATTACTCAATTATAGCCATCAGTTCGGTGCTAATCCCGAACAGTTTTCACGTTATTTAAGTTTATGGCAGCAACAAAACCCTGAACACCCTGGCATCAACATAATAGAGCAATTAAAAGCAACCAATTCCGCGATCCATAGCCCTGAGCGTATTGTCGAAAACAACATTGAAGATATCTCTGAAAATCGAAATAAAATTAACAACATAGCTATCTTGTTACCACTAAGTGGCAGCCAACAAAAAGCAGGCCTAGCCGCCCAACAGGGAATATTAGCCGCTTATGAAAGTGATAATCAAAACAACGCTGAAAATCACTTGAACAGCCATGAAAAAAGTAATATTTACTTTATTGACACTAACCAACTTGACTGGGAAAACTTAGCAGCACAATTTTCTGAACTTAATATTAATCAAGTCATTGGTCCCTTATTAAAACCAAATGTTGAACTATTTTTAGCATCAAGCATGCAAAATTTAGCTCTTCAAGTGCCAACATTATTATTGAACTTGCCCTTTGAACATCAACTTTCTGAAATTCAAGTTGCCTTATCTATGCGCCCAGAAGATGAAGCGGTTCAAGCTGCTGCCACACTCAGCCAGCAAGATTATCATAACCCAATGATATTAAGTCATAACGATAGAGTATCAAAACGTATAGCTCACGCTTTTAGACTACAATGGCAAGCCTCTACAGGAAAATCGGTAGAAATAGTTTATTTCACTCAAGGTAAACAAATGCAGGCAAGTTTGAAAGAAAATCTAGATATTAATGCTAGCCAAGATCGCATAAAACAATTAAGTAGCAGCCTAAAAAACAATATAAAATCAGAAACAAGAAATCGTCGTGATATTGATATGATTTATCTTATTGGTAGTGCTGCTCAAACTCGCTTAATTAAACCTTATATCGATGTAAATATCAGTCCATTCGCTAAAGTCATCCCTGTATATGCTAGTTCTAGAAGTCATAGTAATTTTAATGATAAATACAATGCAAGTAGTACTAATGATTTACATGGCCTTACTTTTACCCAAATACCTTGGTTGCTAGCATCAAAAGAGCAAAATAAGTCATTAAGCGAACTTAGCGATAGTTTATGGCCTAAACGTTCAGATAGCTTATCAAGAATATTTGCTATGGGATTTGACAGTTATCAACTTTTAAATAAACTCCCACTTATGAAAAAAGCGCCTTATATTCGTCATTTTGGTCAAACAGGTGAGTTGACTTTAAATGATGAAAACATACTTACTCGAAGTCTTATATGGGGTCAGTACAAAAATAACAAGGTGACACAAATTGGCATGGAATAAAACGCCAACAAGTCAGAGTAAAGGCAAAGCTAGTGAAGGCTTTGCCCAGCAATATCTAACCCAACAAGGTTTACTTTTTATAGATAAAAACTTTCACTGTCGAAAAGGTGAAATAGATCTTATTATGAAAGACGGAGATACACTCGTCTTCATTGAAGTAAAATATCGTAAAAATAACAACTTTGGCGGTGCCATTTCTGCCGTTTCTCAATCAAAACAACAAAAAATTAAACATTGTGTTGCATTTTTTCTGCATAAAGCCAATTTAAATGAATATAATACCCCTTGTAGGTTTGACGTTATTGCTCTAGAAGGTGATATTAACCAACCACAAGTTACTTGGCTAAAGAATGCTTTTTAGTCAATGTTTAAGCGATAGCAAAATACTGGAGTTATTTAGCCCACATGTTAGAACAGATCCAAAATAATTTTACCGAAAGTATTCAAACACAAATAGCAGCAACAGAGGCTATTTCTAGCGCTATAGAGCAAGCAGGCATGATGATGGTGCAATGTTTGTTAGCGGGTAATAAAATGCTTGCTTGTGGTAATGGTGGTTCAGCTGGACATGCTCAACACTTTTGTTCGCAATTACTGAATCGTTTCGAAGCAGAACGACCAAGTTTACCTGCTATATCACTCGTTTCAGGTAGTGTCGTAATAACTTCTATCGCTAATGATGGCCAGTATAATGAAGTCTTTTCAAAGCAAATTCGTGCCATTGGTAATAATGGTGACATTTTACTAGCTATCTCAACCAGCGGAAACTCACAGAATGTAATTAAAGCAGTTGAAAGTGCAGTATCTCGTGACATGCCTATCATTGCATTAACAGGTCATGACGGGGGTGATATTGCCGGTTTATTAGGTGAAGGAGATGTTGAAATTAGAGTACCATCTTCTAGAACTGCGCGTATTAACGAAGTGCACCTCATTGTGCTGCACTGTTTATGTGAAATTATTGATACAACATTATTTCCACAATCGGAGCTTTGATTAACTATGGCTATTTTATCTAAAATTTCGAAGAATCGACCAACAAAAATTGTTAGCACACTACTCCTATTAGGTATTTTACAAGGTTGTACAGCAGTCACAGTAGTCGCTATTACTGCTGGTGCAAGTATGGCAACAGATCGTCGTAGTATAGGTAATCAAATTGACGACCAAACTATTCAAGTTAATGCTTATAATCGTATCGCAAAAAATAAAGCCTTAAGTGACAATACAAATTTACACCTAACAAGCGTAAATGGTTCGGTATTGATTATTGGGCAAGCACCTACCACTTACCTTAAAGATCAAGCAATCAAGATTATTAGCGAAATTGAAGGGGTAGTACGTGTACATAATCAAATACGTATTGGTAGTATTACTTCGGTAACTACACGCACCAATGATATATGGCTAACTTCAAAAGTAAAAACGGCCTTATTTTCTGATAGTAGTGTTAATGGTAAGAACATTAAAGTTATCACAGAAAATGGCGAGGTTTTCTTAATGGGAATTGTATCTAAAAAAGAGGCTGATGCTGCGGTAAATATTACTCGTAACATTAGTGGAGTTAATAAGGTATTTAAAGCGTTTGAATATATTTAACCGTTAACTGTATTGTTAACAACCCAAACATTAATCAATGCTGATATTCGTTATAAGACGATGTATTCTGTCGGTTACAGAATACATCGTATCTACGCTTTGAGAATGCTTTTATCATTAGTAACTAAAGCATTATCCTCTTAAATAAAGACTTATGGTGTAAATAAGATTCTTTACTCAAACTAGAGTCCATCATCCTAATATAATTAAAAACCTTACTATTTAAAGTTCAATAAAAAGGTTTTATATAAACAAGTTATAGAACGAGAGCCCTATTTTTACTTAATAACTTTTAAACTAGCTTTACTTTTAGACGACTTTTTCAATTCTGCTGGTTTATCACCAGAGGAAACACTACTCAGACTCGGCTTAATTTTTGCCTTGGCTTCAGTCTCATCAGTAATCAAACTATCTTTAGCATTAATCTCATCATCACTTGGGTGCTCTACTGCAAATGAAGTACCAGCACCATTTTCTTTAGCATAGATAGCTGAAATTGCGCCATAAGGTACGGTCATATGCTCGAGTTTTCCGCCAAAACGCGCACTAAACTCAATAGCTTTTTCACCCATAGCAATACTGCCAACAGCAGGTGATGCTATATTTAATACAATTTGACCATCATTGACATAAGACATAGGCACCAAAACACCGTAAACACTCACATCTACTACAATGTATGGCGTTAAATCGTTGTCTGAAATCCAGTCATAAAAAGCCCCAACTAAATAAGGCTTATTAGAAGTCATTTTTATAGAAGTCGCGTCAACCATATTAAGCAGGATGACCAAAACGTAATTCACGTTCATCTTCAGTTAATGAAGCTTGAAATGATTCACGTTCAAATAAGCGTAACATGTAAGTTTTCAGCTCTTTTGAGCCATCAAGACCTTCAAGTTCAATACCAAAAGCAGGTAAACGCCATAGTAATGGTGCTAAGTAACAATCAACTAAGCTGTACTCTTCACTCATAAAATAAGGAGCTTCATTTAATATTGGAGCTACACTCAACAAGCTTTCTTTTAACTCTTGACGTGCTTTTTGCGCTTGCTCAGCACTACCCGTTAAAATAGTTTTTGCTAAGCTATACCAATCATTTTCAATACGGTGCATCATTAAGCGACTACGGCCACGTGATACTGGGTAAACAGGCATTAATGGTGGATGAGGAAAACGTTCATCTAAATATTCAATAATAATTTTAGCTTCATAAAGGGCTAATTCACGATCAATCAATGTTGGCACTGTTCCATAGGGATTTAAATCAATCAAATCTTCCGGTAAGTTTGCCAAATCAACATAATTAATATCAACACCAACACCTTTTTCTGCTAATACTATACGTGTTTGATGACTATACATATCATCAGCATGCGAGAATAACGTCATTACTGAACGTTTATTTGCTGCTACGGCCATAGGGCCTCCTATTCTTTATAAAACAAAAGCGCGATGAAGTTTCCTTACGTGGAAACCCGTCGCGCTATAATATCACCTTAAAGTAAGCCTAATTACTTTCTTCAAGTTAACCGTCTACATTGTTATTAATGTATGTCTTTCCAATATTCTCTCTTAAGGAAATAAGCAATAATAAAGAAGACAAACAAGAAAATTAATACTTTGTAGCCTAAGCTTTTACGTTCTAACTTACTTGGCTCACCAACGTATTCTAAAAAGTTAGTTAAATCACGAACAACAACATCATACTCTTCTGTTGTTAAACTACCACCCATCGCAGGTGTCATGTGCCCATGTTCGTCAAGTGAACTAACACCTTGCAGATCTTGTAACACATGTGGCATACCAACATCTTTAAATACTTTGTTATTTACACCAAATGGACGACTATCATCCATATAAAAAGAACGTAAATAAGTATATATCCAATCTGGGCTACGTAAACGTGCTTCTAACGTTAAATCAGGTGGCGCTGTACCAAACCAACTAGCGGCTTCTTTTTTAGGCATAGTGTTGGTGATATGATCACCAACTTTTTCGCCTGTGTACATGTAATTTTCAACACCATCTGCATTATCAATACCTAAATCAGTAAAGGTACGATTATAACGTTGATACCCTAATTGGTGACAACCTAAACAATAATTAACATACGTTTTAAAACCATTTTTTAATGATTCTTTATCTGATAAATCATTATTTGCTTTGTCTAGTTGCATACTTGGACCTGCCGCCGTGGCAAATAATGGAACAAGCGCACATAAAATTAACAGTAATTTTTTCATTAGTGAGAAATCCTCGTTGGTACAGGCTTACATTTTTCATTCTTAGAATAGAACCAAAGTGCTACGAAGAAACCAAAGTAACCAAAGCTTGCAATAGTACCAATTAAATTAGCTACAGGTGTTGCTGGTAAAGTACCTAATACACCTAGAATAATAAAACAAATTGCAAATTGAATTAAATTAAACAAGTGCCATTTAGAGCGATACTTAACAGATTTCACTACACCACGATCAAACCATGGTAATAAGAACAATACAATAATGGCACCAAACATAGCAATAGCACCTAATAACTTATCAGGAACAACACGTAAGATTGTATAGAAAGGACCAAAGTACCAAACAGGTGCGATATGTTCAGGTGTTTTTAACCCATTAGCAGGTTCAAAGTTCGGAGCCTCAATAAAGTAACCCCCACCTTCAGGCGCAAAGAACATCACCCAACAGAATAAAATTAAGAAACCAGCAACACCCATAATATCTTTTACAGAGTAATAAGGGTGGAATGGTATTGCATCCACAATATCGTATTTATCCGTATATTGCTTATGGAATTTAAACTTGCTTAATTCTTCAGGTTTAACACTACCTTTAGGTTGTTTTACATCTGTACCTTCAGGGTTATTTGAACCAACTTCATGTAAAGCAAGAATATGTAAGAACACTAAAATAACTAAAACTAATGGCATCGCGATAACATGTAGTGCGAAAAAGCGATTTAATGTAGCACCTGAAATAACATAATCACCACGAATCCATAATGTTAAATCATCACCAATAACAGGAATAGCACCAAAGAGGGAGATAATAACTTGTGCTCCCCAATAAGACATATTACCCCAAGGTAATAAATAGCCCATAAAAGCTTCAGCCATTAATACTAAGAAGATCAACATACCGAAGATCCACAGTAATTCACGTGGTTTTTGATACGAACCATACATAAGGCCACGCATCATGTGTAAATAAACAACCACAAAAAATGCTGACGCACCGGTAGAATGCATATAACGTAATAACCAACCATAATCAACGTCACGCATAATATATTCAACACTGGCAAATGCACCATCACCAGATGGTTCATAGCTCATGGTTAACCATACGCCGGTTAAAATTTGATTTACAAGTACTAACATAGCTAAAGAGCCAAAGAAGTACCAAAAGTTAAAGTTTTTCGGCGCAGGATATTGTGCAACATGCTTATTCCAAGCATCCGTTACTGGTAAACGCTTATCTATCCAAGCCATAAAGTTTGCCAACATTATGCTTCTCCTTCACTAACACCAATTAATAATGTGTTGTCATTAGTAAATGAATGCTCTGGAACCATTAAGTTTAATGGTGCAGGAACCCCTTGAAATACACGCCCAGCCATATCAAATTTACTACCATGACAAGGACAAAAGAAACCATCTTTCACGCCGTCAACAAACTGTTCGTAGTCGCCACCATGATAAGTTGGAGCACAACCTAAATGAGTACAAACTCCTAGCGCAACTAAAAATTCAGGTTTAATAGAACGATAAGCATTAGTAGCATAATCTGGCTGTTGAGCTTCTTCTGAATTAGGATCACGTAGTTTATCATCATGCTTGGCTAAGCTATTAACTGTTTCTTCAGTACGTCGTACGACATAAACAGGTTTACCACGCCACTCTGCACGGATTAATTGACCTGGCTCTATTTTACCTACATTGACTTCTACTGGAGCACCCGCAGCTTTCGCGCGAGCACTTGGATTCCACGAACCAATGAAAGGCACAGCCACACCGACCACACCGGCACCACCAACAACAGCAGTAGCCGCCGTTAAGAAGCGTCTGCGGCCGTTATTTACAGGCACATTGCTCATTCACACTCTCCAATTCATATTGATTACCAAACAATTATTATTAGCCTTATTGCTCATCCATTATCTCAGGATGAATAAGCAACATGCCTTATTTTTGTTTGATCAAGTTTATACCAAGGGGTACATCGACAAAAAATTTTTATGATCATAAAGAAATAGGTCGTTTTTTACAAGGTAAAAAGTCAGCTAAGTGTGGTAGATATCAAAATATTTTGATATTGATCATCATAAAAAGTAACTTACACGAAAAAGATTGGGATATTAATGAATAAGATTTTGAATCAAGTTACAGGTGACAACAGTCTCCCTTACAGAAATGCCCTACGAAAGAATTGAATACCAACATAGTAGGGGCGAATTTATTCGCCCCTACTACGCCTACTAATAATGGGATATAACATAATACAGATGTTATTGACGTGTATTTGTGTTCAGGCTACTGAAGTTGCCCCTACAAAACGCTCCACAAAACACCCATGAAAGAATTGATTACCAACATAGTAGGGGTGAATTTATTCGCCTACTACGCCTACTAATAATGGGATATAACATAATACAGATGTTATTGACGTGTATTTGTGTTCAGGCGCTTGAAGTCGCCCCTACAAAAACGCTCCACAAAACACCCATGAAAGAATTGATTACCATCATAGTAGGGGCGAATTTATTCGCCCCTACTACGCCTACTAATAATGGGATATAACATAATACAGATGTTATTGACGTGTATTTGTGTTCAGGCGACTGAAGTCGCCCCTACAAAAACGCTCCTACAAAACACCAATGAAAGAATTGATTACCATCATCGTAGGGGCGAATTTATTCGCCTACTACGCCTACTAATAATGGGATATAATATAATACAGATGTTATTGACGTGTATTTGTGTTCAGGCGCTTGAAGTCGCCCCTACAAAAACGCTCCACAAAACACCCATGAAAGAATTGATTACCATCATAGTAGGGGCGAATTTATTCGCCTACTAAATTTATTCGCCTACTAAATTTATTCGCCTACTAAATTTATTCGCCTACTAAATTTATTCGCCTACTAAATTTATTCGCCTACTAAATTTATTCGCCTGCTAATTAATGGGATATAACATATTACAGATGTTATTGACGTGTTTTGTGATCAGGCGATTGAAGTCGCCCCTACAAAACGCTCCACAAAACATCCATGAAAGAATTGATTACCAACATCGTAGGGGCGAATTTATTCGCCTACTACGCCTACTAATAATGGGATATAACATATTACAGATGTTATTGACGTGTATTTGTGATCAGGCGACTGAAGTCGCCCCTACAAAAACGACCCTACAAAACACCAATGAAAGAATTGATTACCAACATAGTAGGGGCGAATTTATTCGCCTAATTCGTGATTTCGTTGTTCACCTAAACGCAGCGCTATAACGCTATAACGCTGTAAAATTGAGGATAACGCTGCAAACCTCACGAGGGGAAAAATAAATAATTTACCGAAAAATTAATATAAAAAAACCGACACAAGGTCGGTTTTTTGAATTCGATATATAAAATATAAAGAAATTAACGTTTTGAGAATTGTGGTTTCTTACGTGCTTTGTGTAAGCCCACTTTCTTACGTTCAACTTTACGAGCATCACGAGTAACAAAACCAGCCGCGCGTAAACCGCCACGTAAAGTTTCATCAAACTCCATTAATGCACGAGTAATACCGTGACGAATTGCGCCAGCTTGACCAGAAATACCACCACCTACTACAGAGATATTAAAGTCAAACTTTTCTAACATTTCAACTAACTCTAACGGTTGACGAACAACCATACGAGCTGTTTCACGTCCGAAATACTCAGAAATGTCACGTTTGTTAATTGTGATTGCACCGTTACCAGCTTTCATGAACACACGAGCAGTTGAGCTCTTGCGACGACCAGTACCGTAATATTGATTATCAGCCATTGCTTAAAGCTCCAAAAGTTGTGGTTGTTGTGCAGTATGCATGTGCTCAGAGCCTGCATACACTTTTAATTTGCGGAACATTTCACGACCTAAAGGACCTTTAGGTAACATGCCTTTCACTGCAAATTCAAGAACACGTTCTGGTGCTTTTTCAATTAACTTTTCAAAGCTAATTTGCTTAAGACCGCCAGGGAATTCAGTATGCGAATAGTAAATTTTACCTTTCGCTTTGTTACCAGTTACACGTACTTTCTCAGCATTAATTACAACGATATAATCGCCAGTATCAACATGAGGTGTATATTCTGGTTTATGCTTACCGCGTAAACGGCTTGCAATTTCAGTAGCGATACGACCTAAAGTTTTATCTTCGGCGTCCACTAAGAACCATTCGCGTTGTACGCTTGCTGGTTTAGCTACAAAAGTTTTCATTAAAAAACCCAAATTAAAAAATGTTACTTAAATGACAAAACAAACTTATGTTTTATTTGTCGGTTAATAATAGACTACGCAATTACCCCTTCGAGTATCGAGCCTAACGCCTTTAAACCACCCACATCTAAGAATCAGCTATATAATTAAAGCAAAAATCTAAAGAAACAGACTATTTAAAAGACAGTTTGTAACGTAGGGAGCGCGGATTATACAGAAGATTAATAAGAAGATCACGCCCCTTTTCAAAAAAAGCACAAAAAAAATACTAAATAGCTATTGTTACACTATAAAGTTTGAACTATTTAAATAACGAAATATATAAAGCTATTGTTGAGCAATGAATCGTACATAGAAAATAGTTAATAAACTGTTAACTATTTTCCTTAGTGTTAATTAACTTCATCGCCTAAGTAAAGAAAAGATTAAATACTTAATTTAAGTCAAAAAAGTTGCAACATTATTTTACATTTATAAATATATGTCGCATATTAAATGTAGCCCCCATATAAATTAATGGAAATTATGACAATGAAAAACTTAAATACAATGAAGAATATATCTAAACAAGCACAACAAGGTTTTACCTTAATTGAATTAATGATCGTTGTTGCGATTATTGGTATTTTAGCAGCTGTGGCGTTGCCTGCTTATCAAACGTATACAGCTAAAGCACAGTACTCAGAGGTTATACTCGCATCTGGCCCTTATAAAAACGCTGTTGAAATTTGTACTTTAACTCGTGCACTAACTGAGTGTGATGGAGGTGCACATGGTATACCTGCGACAATGTCATCAACGGTAGTTTCAAGTGTATCAGTTACGAATGGGGTAATTCTTGTAACACCAAAAGCTGTTGGAGGTATTACTGCTGATCATACCTATCAACTCACACCTACAGGTGGAAATGGTGCAGCCGTAGCATGGGCAACAGCTTGTGCCGCACCTACTGGCGGTACTCCTCTTTGTTAGGGCAAATAAGTGGGATAAGAGTAACTTTTACTTATTTTATTTGAATTAATTTTTAAAAGCTCCTTCGGGGGCTTTTTTATTGTCTATAATTAGCCAACATTTTTTGAGCTTTAACATTAATTCTACAACTAAGTAAGTTGCTGTAATAAATTTTTGTTATTTTATAGTCTTTTGCGCTACACTGAAATTTGACATTTTCATTGAATTTATTCAAAAGGTTATCTGTAAACATTATGAAAGGCAATCACCAGCAATCCAGTGTTTTATCGGCTTTGTCTACAGAGCATCTTATACCGCTTACTAATGTCGATGATATTTTTAATGACTTCACAGGGAAAGATAAACCTTTTATTCGCTACTTAGTTGAAGATAAAAAAATCGACAGCAAAAAGATTGCTGCTATTTTATCTTATAAGTTCGGTTATCCTTATATACAACTTAGTAATTTTGATACAACTTTGGTGCCTGATGGGGTTCGTAATGAAAAACTCATTACTAAACATAATGCCTTGCCGTTATTTTTACGTGGCAAAGTGCTTTTTGTCGCCATGTCAGATCCTACCGACCTTGATGCCTTAGAAGAAATACAATTTAATACTGGCTATAGCACTGAACTGATATTAACTGATGAGCTTGGCTTACAAGCTTGTATTGAAAAAGTATTAGAAGATGAAGGTGGCTCCCTTAATATTACTGATATTGATTCTAATGAGTTATCGGGTATAGACGTTCAAGAAGATCAAAGTGACGATGATCCGGTTAGTACAGGTGAAGATGACGCACCTATTGTTGTTTTTATCAATAAAATTTTATTAGATGCCATCAAAAAAGGCGCCTCTGATTTACATTTTGAACCTTATGAAAAGTCTTTTCGCATTCGTTTTCGTATTGATGGCATTTTAACTGAAATTGCGCGTCCACCAGTAAGTCTATCATCACGTATGTCAGCTCGTTTGAAAGTGATGGCAAAACTTGATATCGCTGAACGGCGCGTACCACAAGATGGCCGCATAAAGTTATCACTTTCTAAGAAAAAGTCTATTGATTTCCGAGTCAGTACCTTACCCACAATGTGGGGTGAAAAAATAGTAATGCGTATTTTGGACTCTTCCAGCGCTATGCTCGGTATTGATATGTTGGGCTATGAACCAGCTCAGAAAAAAATATACATGGAAGCACTAGAGCAACCACAAGGCATGATTTTAGTCACCGGACCAACAGGCTCGGGTAAAACTGTTTCGCTATATACAGGGTTGAATATTCTCAATACCGCTGAACGTAATATTTCTACCGCAGAAGACCCTGTAGAGATTAATTTAGAAGGTATTAACCAGGTACAAATTAATAACCGAGCGGGTTTAACATTTCCTAGCGCGTTACGTTCTTTTTTACGTCAAGATCCTGATATTGTTATGGTTGGTGAAATTCGAGATTTAGAAACCGCAGAAATCGCAATAAAAGCCGCACAAACAGGGCATTTAGTATTATCGACCTTGCATACTAACTCGGCTGCAGAAACCTTAACTCGTTTACTTAATATGGGAGTGCCTGCTTATAACGTTGCGAGTTCAGTGACTACTATTATTGCACAACGATTAGCAAGGCGTTTATGCTCACAATGTAAAACCCATGAAGTACTTTCAGAAGCACAACTTGCCGAACAAGGTTTTCCTATAGATAAGTTAAGTGAAATAAAACTGTTTAAGCCTGTTGGTTGTGAACACTGTACTGGTGGTTATAAAGGGCGAGTGGGTATTTATGAAGTGATTAAAATTAGCCCTGAAATTGCCTCTATTATTATGGAAGGTGGTAACTCGTTAGATATTGCTGAGCAGTGCCAAAAAGAAGGTTATAATAATTTACGTCAATCAGGCTTAGAAAAAGCAATGGATGGCATGACTAGCCTAAAAGAAATAAACCGTGTAACCAGCTCCTAGACGATATTTTATATAAATCAGTTATAAACAGTAGGTAATTTTATGGCGACAGCAGTAGCAAAAAAAAAAGCTCCGAAGGTTAAAGCATTAGATGTTTTTACTTGGCAAGGCGTTAATCGAAAAGGTAAAAAGATTAGCGGTGAGCTGCCAGCAAATAATATTATCGAATTAAAGGCGCAATTACGTAAACAAGGTATTACGCCTAGTAAAGTAAAGAAAAAAGCTAAACCACTTTTTGGTTTAGGAGGCGATAAAGCCATTACCCCAGGCGATATTGCCATTATATCTCGACAAATTGCCACCATGTTAGGTGCTGGTGTGCCTTTAGTACAAACTATTGAAATGATTGGCAAGGGTCATAACAATGGAAAAATGCAAAAATTACTCGGTGAAATAGCTCATAAGTTATCATCAGGTATTCCGCTATCTGACTGTTTACGTGATCACCCAAGACACTTTGATGACCTATATTGTGATTTAGTTGCCTCAGGTGAACAATCGGGGTCGTTAGAAACCATTTATGACCGTATTGCAACCTACAAAGAAAAAGCTGAAGCGTTAAAAGCAAAAATAAAAAAAGCAATGACCTACCCTATCGCTGTATTAGTTATTGCCGCTGTTGTAACCTCAATATTACTAATTTTTGTGGTACCAGTTTTTCAAGAAATTTTTGCCGGCTTTGGTGCTGAATTACCTGGCTTTACTTTGTTTGTTGTTGGTATTTCAGACTTTATGGTCGCTTATTGGCATTTAGGTTTAGGTGCTATTTTTGCCTTTATCTTTCTATTCAAACGTGCTCATAGAAACAGTTTAAAATTACGCGACCAAGTTGATAGGCAAATTCTAAAACTCCCCATTATTGGCGATTTACTTGAAAAAGCGGCGGTTGCTCGTTACGCCAGAACACTTTCCACCACTTTTGCTGCCGGTGTCCCATTAATAGATGCTCTAGAATCAGCGGCTGGCGCTGCTGGCAATGCAGTATTCCGAGATGCCATTCTAGAGGTTCGCACTGAGGTTACCTCAGGTATGCAAATGAATCTAGCTATGCGTAATAGTAATATATTTCCTGATATGGTTATTCAAATGGTTGCCATTGGTGAGGAGTCTGGCGCAGTTGATGATATGCTATCAAAAGTGGCTAATGTCTATGAAGCCGAAGTAGATAATGCCGTTGATAATTTAACAGCATTATTAGAGCCAATGATTATGGCTGTATTAGGCGTGGTGATTGGCGGTTTAATTATTGCGATGTATTTACCAATATTCCAAATTGGCATGATTGTTTAGTTTATTAAGCTCAAGATAACAATACAACAAGCAAGTGAACAATGTAGTACTCAAGTTACTGACAACATGGCATGCCGTAAGCAGTTTGCGACAAAATTTCCAAAGTGAATATATTATTTTTAGATTACGAGTAGTTTATGTTTGAACAAACGTTATTATTTTTTCAACAATCTCCCCTTTTATACTACATTTTTGTCGCCTTATTTTCATTGATCATCGGTAGTTTTTTAAATGTTGTGATCTACCGCTTACCTCAAATGATGCACAATACTTGGTATACAGATTGTCGTGAGTTTTTAGCTGATGAATTAAAAGATATACCGGCGAAAAAAATTACGCCACTTAGCTTATCTATCCCTAACTCAACTTGTCCAATGTGTGATCATAAAATACGATTTTATGAAAATATTCCAGTAATCAGTTGGATACTACTTGGTGGAAAATGTAGCCAATGTAAAAATAGTATTGCTGCCCGTTATCCTCTAGTGGAAGTGGCAACGTCCGTGTTAAGTGTCATAATTGCGTTAAAGTTTGGTGTGTCTATAGAGACCTTATTACTGCTTATACTAACGTGGGGCTTGATATGTTTAACCTTAATTGATTTCGATCATATGCTGTTACCAGACCAAATCGTCATGCCTCTATTATGGCTTGGCTTGTTAGTTAACTTACAAGGGATTTTTGTACCGCTAGCTGATGCTGTTATTGGTGCTGCAATAGGTTACATGAGCTTATTTAGCATATTTTGGCTATTTAAATTACTAACCGGTAGAGAAGGCATGGGTCATGGTGACTTTAAACTTTTTGCCTTATTTGGCGCATGGGCTGGTTGGCAGCTATTACCACTGTTGATATTAATGGCATCAGTAGTGGGTGCATTAGTTGGCATTTCATTAATGCTATTTAAAAATCATCGGCGTGAACAAGCTATTCCTTTTGGGCCTTACCTAGCTGTTTCGGGTTGGATAACATTATTATGGGGTCAAGGTATTTGGGTTTGGTATATCGCTCAAATCAGCTAGTACTATCAGTTGCATTTATTACAATTTATGCACATTTAGCTAAATTAAACAGCTCCCTTATTTTATTAAGAGAAAACTAAATATGTCTGATTTTATTGTCGGTCTCACTGGTGGTATTGGTAGTGGTAAAACAACGGTCACTAATATCTTTGCTAAGTTAGGTATCGATATTATAGATGCTGATATTATTGCTCGGGATGTGGTGGCAAAAGGTAGCCCTGCGCTAACTTTGATTGAAGCGCATTTCGGCAGTGACATCCTTCATAGTGACGGGCAATTAAATCGCGCAATGCTTCGCACAAAAATATTTACCAATGAAGTAGATAAACAATGGCTAAACGCGCTGTTACACCCTTTAATCAGAAAACAAATTGTTACACAAGCACAGGTGTCATTAAGCCCTTATTGTATTATTGTAGCCCCCTTGCTAATTGAGAATAATCTAACTACATTAGTAGATCGCGTGTTAGTTGTTGATGTAAACGAAGCAACCCAAGTCTCTCGCACAATAGCGCGTGACAATAACTCTAAAAAACAAGTAGAAGCTATTATTAAGAGTCAAGTTAGTCGACAAGTTAGACAGTCACATGCCGATGACATATTAAATAATGATGATTGTTTAATTGAAGATTTAACCAGTGCCGTAGCTCAATTACATCATGCTTATTTAGCGTATGCAGCACAAAAAAAAGCAAACAAAACATAAATAATAACCATATACTGTATCGCTACAGTTACTGAACAAAAAACAAACAACAAATGATTCGCCATTTCTAATGGCTATAGGTAATATAGCCAAATCAATAAAATCTAAATCTACGATCTCAATTTAATTCCTTAATTTAAATAATGTAATACTCCCATGACAACTATTTTATATGAACACCCTCTTAATGAACGTATTCGTCACTATTTAAAACTTGAGCAACTATTCAAACAAGTTGAGAGTTGCTCTGCTTCAGATATACTTACTTGTCATCACGTTTTTTTTAATTCATTATTTTCTATAATTGATATACTTGATCGTAGTGATATTCGAGGAGATTTAATTAAAGATTTAGAAAAGTTACAGCAAAATTTAGTCGTGTGGTCTCAAGCACCAAATATAGATACTACAGCACTGGAATTCAATTTAAAGACATCTGTAGCCCTCGTTAGCCAACTAAGAATTGGTAGTCAGGCTTGGTGCCAATTAAAAGAAGATGTATTGCTAGCCAGCTTAAAACAACGCTTTGCGATACAAGGTGGAACCTGTAGTTTTGATCTACCTCAATTACACTTTTGGCTTCATCAACCTGAAACTATTATCAATAAAAATATTTCCCAATGGTTATCTCTACTAAGTAGTATTAAAGGAGCATTGGTTTTAATATTAAAATTTATACGTCAACGAGCTGATTTTAAATTTATTGAAACTGAAAGTGGCTTTTATCAAGATAATGGTGAAGGCTTATTGTTATTACGTATTAAAGTTGCGCAAAGTGCCCAATATTTTCCAACAATTAGTGGTAATAGGTTCCGTTACTCTATCCGTTTCAAATTGTCTTGTGAACAAAATGGTCGCCGGTATTCAAACCAAGCGACTAAATTCGAATTAGCGCGTTGTTAATCGCGATTTTCTTTAATCCTCATTGGCTATAACTTTCTCTACAAGATCAATTAACGTATAATCTCTTTATCAATTTACTAAATACTTAGCTTAATATCATGACTTTAAAAGTACCCTGTCCTAACTGCACCAAAGAAGTAGTTTGGGAAGCAAGCAGCGAATTCCGTCCTTTCTGTAGTAAAAGATGCCAATTGATTGATTTAGGTGAATGGGCTGAAGAAAACCATAAAATTAGCCAGCCAATATCAGGAGCAACCCCGTTAACGGAAGATATGCTTGATGCAATGGAAGATGAATTCTTACTAAATAATAAGTTTTTTGTAGAGCCTGAATAACAAAGAGTTCGTTAGGTTTTTTATTAATATTGATTTATTAGTTAAATCTTACGTTCAACCAATGCTGAAATAATATCCTGATTTGCTTCTGGAAAATCTAAGCTTTGCAGCTCAACAAGTGAAAACCAACCTTCGCCTTGCCCTTCTTGCGCACTTGGCTCTCCTGCATAGTTATCAACAATAAAAACCTCTAAACACACTTTTTTATCAACACCCTCTTTTTCATGGTAAAGGTGATTAATAGTGATTAATGGCTGGCACGTTAACACATCTATATTTATTTCTTCTTTAAGCTCTCTAGCAAGCGACTGTGCAACACTTTCACCCTCTTCTACTTTACCACCAGGGAACTCCCACTTTCCGCCTTGATGAGCGTCAGCAAGGCGTTTTGTAAGAAAATATTGAGTTTGTTGTTGCTCGTTGGTTGAAATAATCACCCCAACGGCAACAAGGATAGTTTTAGGCATACTTTGAAGCACGTTAAGTCAATTTACCATGACACTGCTTGTATTTCTTACCTGAGCCACAAGGACATAACTCATTACGCCCAACACGAGGCACAGGCTTTTCTTCTATTCCTTCAGCACTTTGGTGTTGAAATTCAGCAGGCACTTCTGATTTTCTATGTTGCTCTTCTACTGCTTCAACATCAGATTCTGCCTGTATTTGAACTTTTGAAAGAATACCAACAACGTCATATTTCAAATTATCTAACATTTCAGTAAACAATTGGAATGACTCGCGCTTATATTCTTGCTTAGGATTTTTCTGGGCGTGAGCACGTAAACCAATCCCCTGACGTAGGTGATCCATTGCCGCTAAATGCTCTTTCCAATGTGAATCTAAGCTTTGTAACATAACGGCTTTCTCGAATTGACGAAGTACGTCAGCACCAACCACAGCTTCTTTATCTTTGTATGTTTTCTCGAATTCAGCAACAATCTTCTCACGTAAGCTTTCTTCGTGTAACTTTTTATCTTCTTCAATCCACTGTGCAATAGGTAAGTTGGTGTTGAATTCACCTTTTAGCTGCTCTTCTAAACCAGCAACATTCCACATTTCAACTAATGATTGACGCGGAATATGCTGATCAATAACACTATTGATAACATCAGCTCTGATATTATCGACAACTTCACCAATGTCAGCTTCATCTAATAACTCATTACGTTGTTCGTAAATTACACCACGTTGATCATTAGCAACATCATCATATTCTAATAGTTGTTTACGCATATCAAAGTTACGGCTTTCAACTTTACGTTGAGCATTTTCAATACTACGAGTTACCCAAGGGTGTTCTATTGCTTCACCATGCTCCATGCCTAATTTACGCATCATATTTGAAATACGTTCAGAAGCAAAAATTCGCATTAATGAATCTTCCATAGAAAGATAGAATCGTGTTGCACCAGCATCACCTTGACGACCTGAACGACCACGTAATTGATTATCAATACGACGAGATTCATGACGCTCAGTAGCGATAATTTTTAAACCACCTAATGCCAACACATGTTCGTGATCAATTTTCCATTGTTCTTTTACTTTTGCAATTTGCTCTTCTGTCGGTTGTTTATTACCTTTAGATAACTCTGCAATTGCAGCATTTAAATTACCACCAAGTACAATATCGGTACCACGACCAGCCATGTTAGTAGCAATAGTTACAGCAAACTCTTTACCGGCATCAGCAACAATTTGAGCTTCTTGTTCATGAAACTTCGCATTCAATACTTTGTGTTTAATTTTTTCTTTCTTAAGAAAATCAGAAAGGAATTCAGAAGTTTCAATAGAAATAGTACCAACTAATACTGGCTGACCGCGTTTAACACAGTCTTTAATATCAGCTAGAATCGCTTCAAATTTTTCTTCTGCTGTTAAATATATTAAATCAGCTAGATCTTTTCGGATCATAGGGCGATGCGTTGGAACAATAACAGTTTCCAAGCCATAAATATGTTGAAACTCAAAAGCTTCAGTGTCTGCTGTACCTGTCATACCCGACAATTTATCATAAATTCTGAAGAAATTTTGGAAAGTAATTGAAGCAAGTGTTTGATTTTCATTTTGAATTTTCACACCTTCTTTCGCTTCAACAGCTTGATGTAAACCTTCAGACCAACGACGACCTTCCATTGTACGTCCGGTGTGTTCATCAACAATAACTATTTCACCATTTTTTAAAATGTAATCAACATCTTTTTGAAATAGTTTATGAGCACGTAACGCGGCCATTACATGATGTAAAAGCGTTATATTAGCTGCTGAAAACAGTGTATCGCCTTCTTGCAACAGGCCTTTTTCAACCATAATTTCTTCAATGCGAATTTGACCACGTTCAGTTAAATATATTTGCTTCGCTTTTTCATCAATGGTGAAATCACCTTCAACGAAGTCTTCAGACTGACCAGTATCCTCGTCTTTATCTTCTTCATTTTGTACTTCAAGTACCGGCACTATTGCGTTTATTGCTTTGTATAGTTCAGAGCTATCTTCTGCCTGCCCTGAAATAACAAGCGGTGTACGTGCTTCATCAATTAAGATTGAGTCAACTTCATCAATAATTGCAAAGTTTAATTTTTTCTGTGTACGCTCTTCTGGTGAAAACACCATATTGTCACGTAGGTAATCAAAACCAAATTCGTTGTTGGTACCATAGGTTATATCAGATTGATAAGCAGCTTGCTTACTTTGCGGTGACATGCCGGCAATATTACAGCCTACTGTTAACCCTAAAAATTCAAATAATGGACGACACCAATCTGCATCACGTGTAGCTAAATAGTCATTGACAGTAATAACATGTACGCCATTACCTGTTAACGCATTTAAGTATGAAGGTAAGGTTGCCGTTAACGTTTTACCTTCACCAGTACGCATTTCGGCAATTTTTCCATCATGTAATACCATGCCACCAATCATTTGCACATCGAAATGTCGCATATCGAACACACGCTTACTGGCTTCACGTACAACAGCAAATGCTTCAGGTAAAATTTGGTTTAACGTTTCACCTTTAGACAATCGTT
The DNA here is from genome assembly GCF_018860915.1 of Colwellia sp. C2M11. GTDB lineage: Bacteria > Pseudomonadota > Gammaproteobacteria > Enterobacterales > Alteromonadaceae > Colwellia. The sequence continues at coordinate 146,830 of NZ_JAHKQD010000052.1, read as the reverse complement.
CTTTAAACTCACTGGTTTTTTCTTTTAACTCATCGTCACTTAGCGCTTCTAGAATGGGCTCTAACGCATTTATTTTCTTTACTTCTTTGTCCATTTTTTTGATTAGTCGATCATTACGACTGCCAAATATTTTTGTCAACAAATTTACAAACATCTTATTAAACCATTTTGTGAGATTTAGCGCCCAAAACATTTGGAACACTGAGTGAATATTATTATTGTAGTTATACCGAATTATCAGCGCTAGCTACACTTGTTTTTTATTACCGGCTTTACGATATACAAATTTTAACGGATCAATTTGTTTATCGTTATGCAAAATTTCATAATTAACATTAACAATGTATATTTTTGTTGTGAGCATAACGTGTTTTCAACGCATCTCCATGGTTAATTGCAATTAAATAACCATGTATTTCATCTGCCCAACTAACAACGTCCGATGCGGTACTAATGATATCGCCATCTTCTTTACCGGCAAAGTCAATTCCTTTATGTATGGCCGCTCTTCCATTAAAAGGCTCTTTACGCACACCATGATATGAAGATAACCAACCTTTTGTAATAGGTCGACCAGAAAAATAACGTGTATTTTCTATATGGAGACCCAAAGTCAAAGATTCAAGCATTTCCACCTTATTTTCTTGATGCGCTAATAAATTTTCTAATTGTGCTATTTCAACCAGCAATTGGCCAAAAGATTTTTGGTTGACATCGCCAGTGGTTAATGACGGTCCAACATGTGCAGCCAATTTGTCAAAACTAGATTCTTGTTCAGGTATATGAACACTTTTGGCTAAACGCTCACCTAAAAAAACCGAACGTAAAACATGACTTTTTAGCTCAGCAAGCTTTATGGTCAGTACCGTAATCTGTTGCTTTTTAAGTACTATTTTTTTCAAATAATTAGAAGGTATCGTTAGATCATGACTCGTTAAATAACCCGTGTTGTAATTTGACTCTTCACTTCTTGATAATATCAAGTAAACAATAGCCGTAGAAAATAGTGCAAAAGCCAACACAACAGAAAACCAATACAACTTATTTAAGCGCATTGAAAATCTTACATTCTTTCCACGGTATAGTAGTGTTAAACTCATAGATGTTTCTTAATACTTTATCACTTATATTTAACTTTCAAGCTTAATTAATCATTAAAGTAGATTAATTATTTACGGTATAACTATGGCACGAAGACCAAAAGCCCCTAAAGACATGTCTACGTTATTTAATTCGACGACAGGCACTTTGGCACAAATTAAATCAAAAACCAACTCTTTGGGCTTATTGTCGGATATTGTACGTCAAATATGCCCTGACCTGCCAGAAGATGCGTTTAATATTGCTAATTTTGTACATACAACATTAATTATTGAAGTTAAATCACCTGTTTGGGGACAAAGATTACAATTTGAACGTAATACTATTTGCAATCAACTGATGATACAAACCCAAGGGAAATTTTCACACATAGAAATCAAAGTGAATCCTCAAGGCCATCGACAAATACCAAATCAAGGCACATATCAACAGAATACGCTTGAAAGCAGCTCAATTCAAACTAACTCAATAAAAAACCGCTCTTTTTCAGAAAAAAAAGGCTCTGTACAAAGTATGTCGACCGCCACTGCTGAAAATTTATTAAAAATTGCTAAAAATGCACCTAAAGGACTAAAGGAAACATTAGAAAGACTGGCTGCAAATGTAATGAGCAATAAATAACCTGAAGTCAAATTAACGCTATTATCTATGTAATATTAAGCAGCCGGATATAAAGAGAAAGACGACATAATTAAGCATGACTATCAATAAGAATAACAAGCAATAAAAAACCGAGGATCTACTCGGTTTTTTGTATTTGACTTATAATAATCGTCTGTGAATTAACACTAAAAAGCAGTCGCGTTAATTTCCTGATATTCTATTGGTGAGGTTAGCTTATCATCTTCATAAGTTACCCATTCCCACGCATCTTGTTGCTTAAAGACTTCTCTAAGTAACATATTATTTAAACCGTGGCCTGATTTAAAGGCATTTAGCTCACCTAATATACTGGCACTTCCCATATAAAGATCACCAATTGCATCAAGTATTTTATGTTTTACAAACTCATCATCGTAACGTAATTCATTTTTGTTAAGCATACGATATTCATCAAGAACAATTGCATTTTCTAAGCTACCGCCTAATGCAAGATTATGAGATCGGAGAAACTCAATATCTTTCATAAAGCCAAAAGTACGAGCGCGACTAATTTCTTTGATAAAAGAGCAACTAGAAAAATCCATACTCATTGTTTGACAAGTATTTGCAATAACAGGGTGATTAAATTCAATAGCAAAATTAACTTTAAAACCTTCATAAGGTAGCAATTCAGCCCATTTATCTCCCTCTTCAACGCGTATCGCTTTTTTGATTCTAAGGAATCGCTTAGCAGCATTTTGTGTTTCAATACCGACAGATTGAATTAAATAAACAAAAGGTAAGGCACTGCCATCCATAATTGGAATTTCAGGTGCATCAACATCAATAATTAAGTTATCAATACCTAATCCAGCAACTGCTGACAATAAATGTTCAACAGTAGATACTTTAACTTGTTGCTCGTTAACTAAACAAGTACACAAGGTTGTTTCACCAACGGCATCAGGTGTTGCTTTTATATCAACCACAGGGTCAAGATCAACACGACGGAATACAATGCCAGTGTTAGCGGGAGCAGGACGGAGAGTAACCTGCACCTTTTCACCTTTATGTAATCCAACACCTACGGTTGAAACGCTTGTTTTTAATGTACGTTGCTTAATCATATTAGCCTCGATTTTGCTGTTTTCACTTATGTATTGCTTGCGCATTAATTTGCCTATGCACTAACGCAGCATCTTATAAAAGAGTCTTACTAAGAGCCTCTTATTAAGATAACTTGCTAAAGAGCAACAACACAGAACACGCCACCTAATTCGGCGGGCACATAATATAACAAAAAAAAGCAATAAATTCAAAAATCATTGATTATTCGTTATTTACACACGCAGTTTAACTTCAGTAATTAATCTAAATAACAATCGCAAAAACTAGTCATCCTTGGATAGTTAGTGCTGTAATTATTTATAAATTAACTAGTGTTGTTTAATACTAGTCTGCCTGTTTACGCAAAAATGCAGGTATATCCAGATAATTATCCAAATCTGCATGCGCTACTTTTTGTGCATTGCTGTCAGTCATAGTAATTGTTTCCGCAGCAACTTCTGCTTGTGGTGCTGCTGATGGCGCATAATCAGAGCCAACAACTCTTTGCTCAACCATAGGTGTCGGATTCACTAAAGTGATATCTGGCTTAACCTCTGCACCAATACCTGTAGCAACTACTGTTACACGTAACTCTTCTGTCATATCAGGGTCAATTACAGCACCAACTACAACCGTAGCATTTTCACTAGCAAAAGCTTTTACTGCATTACCAACGGTTTCAAATTCATCAATACTGATGTCCATACCCGCAGTAATGTTCACTAAAATACCGCGAGCACCAGCTAAGTCTACATCTTCAAGTAATGGGCTTGAAATAGCGGCTTCTGCTGCTTCTTCAGCTCTATCTTCACCAGATGCAATACCAGAGCCCATCATAGCGGTTCCCATTTCTGACATTACTGTACGTACATCGGCAAAATCCACGTTAATTAAGCCAGGACGAGTAATTAATTCAGCAATACCTTGCACAGCACCTAATAAAACATTATTTGCGGCTTTGAAAGCATCTAATAAACTTGTACCAGGGCCTAATACTTTTAATAATTTCTCATTAGGAATGGTGATAAGTGAATCAACGCTTTTAGATAATGCCTCTATACCTTGATCAGCATAGTTCATGCGTTTTTTGCCTTCAAATGGGAAAGGTTTAGTTACTACCGCAACCGTTAATATTCCCATTTCTTTAGCAATTTCAGCTACAACTGGCGCAGCACCAGTACCTGTACCACCACCCATACCAGCGGCGATAAAGATCATATCTGCACCCTTTAAGGTTTCCATGATGGTCTCACGATCTTCCTCAGCAGCCTGTCGACCAATATTAGGGTTAGCGCCTGCGCCTAAACCTTTAGTGACATCATTACCTAATTGTAAGGTAACGTCGGCAGATGAATTACGTAGCGCTTGTGAATCAGTATTCGCAGTTATAAATTCAACACCTTCAATGGTTTGGCAAACCATATGCTCTACAGCATTACCACCACCACCACCAACTCCGATGACTTTAATCACCGCTTCTTCATTATGATCTTCCATTAATTCAAACATTTTTCTCTCTCCGTTTTCTTCTAAATTAGTCAGAAAAATTCTGACTTACAAAACAACTTCTGTGCAGGCGATTATTAAATTACTTAAAACTCACCTTTAAACCATGAACAAAAACGTGACCATGCTCCGGTCACCCCTTCTGATTTATTATTTTCCTTTAAGCCCGATTCATGAGCTTTCATACCATAATGCAGTAAACCTACAACTGTGGCATAAGTTGGGTCATCTACATATTCTTTCAACCCTTGAACTGCTATTGGTGAAGCAATACGCACTGGCATTTGAAAAACTTCTTCAGCAAACTCTTCTACCCCTTCCATTTTCGATGTGCCGCCGGTTAATACATAACCCGCTGCAATTTGGTCTTCTAAACCAGCTTCACGTACTTCATCTTGAATGAGTTCGAATAATTCTTGGTATCTTGGCTCTACAACTTCCGATAATGTATGGCGAGACATAGTTCGTGCTGGACGACCACCAACGCTTGGTACATCTATACTTTCTTCCATACTAACTAAGTGCCTTAATGCACAGGCATATTGCACTTTAATATCTTCTGCATGACTCAATGGTGTTCTAAAAATTTTAGCAATATCACTAGTGACTTGATTTCCTGCTACAGGAATAACTGCCGTATGGCGTAATGCGCCACCCGTGAATATTGATATATCCATAGTACCTGCCCCCATATCAACGACACAGATACCTAATTCTTTTTCATCATCGGTAAGTATTGAATAGCTAGAAGCTAATGCTGAAAATATCAGTTGATCAGCAGTTAAATTACAACGCTCAACACATTTTACCAAATTTTTAGCCATGTCATTCGCACAAGTAATGATATGTACTTTGGCTTCCATTCGCACACCAGACATACCAATAGGACTTTTAATACCGTCCTGACAATCTATACTATACTCTTGCGGTAACACATGTAACATACGACGTTCTGCCGAAATAGGCACACTGCGAGCGGTATGAATTACGTTGTCGACATCTTCTTGAACCACTTCTTTGTCATTAATTGGCACCATGCCATTTTCGTTTTGACAACTAATATGTTTTCCAGAAATATCTAAATAAATTGAGCTAATTTGACAATCGGCCATCAGCTCAGCTTCATTTATCGCTCTCTGAATTGACTGAATCACTAAGTTCAAGTCATTAACACCACCTTTATCCATACCACGTGCAGGTTGATTACCAACACCAACAATACTTAATTGGTTGTCGGGAGTAATTTCACCAACCGCGACGGATATTTTAGATGTGCCTATATCTAGTCCAACAACTAAATTTCTTTCTGTAATTTTAGACATTCAGGGTCAACTCTTCTGTGTGTAGCTTATTACGGCTAAATAAATCATCTCGAAACTTATAAATTGGAACCATAGACTCTTGCAGCACATGCTTTTTAAGCATTCCAATACGGCTTTTTCTTTGCTGCTTTTCAACACTAATACTCGATGACAAATCGTCTTTTTCCTTCCAACCAACAGCCAGCCCGGTATCATAACGTAAATCGATATAATCAACCGCTTGTTTTAACTCTTTTTTGCTTTTATTTTGCTCAAGTAAGTGTTCGTTGATTAAAGGATATACATCCATAAACCTTTGTACCCGCTTCACCCTCTCTTCACGACCTAAATTCAGCCTGATACCGTTGTTTAAGGTAAGTTGCCATGAGAAACGCTCACCAAGTATTAATTCATCAATCGCTAAGTCTCTGTACTCTAATAAATCATTCAAATTGTTAAAATTCTGTAATGCTAATAATTCGCTTCCTTCAGGACCAAAAAATTGAGGTAATGTTTGTTTAATAGCCTTTTGCTCTGCTTGAAACGCTTTACCAAATTTATTTAATATAAAATCACCATTCCAGAGCGCAATAGGGGTTTGATCAACAACATATATTCTCACCTCATTAGGCCATTGTTTTCTTACTGCAACTGAATAAACCCACGGTAATTTAGATACTTGAGATTGTATTTCATTAACATCAACTTGAAAAAAGTTGCCTAAATCAATGTTACTCATCGACTCTAATACTTCGGTACGTTGGGTATATGGCATCTCCCCCATAATCACAATAGAATTTACCGGTGAACGTTCTCGCTCAATAAAAACTTCTGATAACCACCAACCTAAACTAAATAAGCCAATAAGTACGCACACGAAAAACGCCAAACCTACGCCAAAAGCGATAGTTTTTTGATTTTCCGGTGTTAACTGCTTATCGTTCATTTAGTTACCTATTTCCAATAATACGGTGTTTACAAGCTTATATTTACTATACGTTCAACCAAATCACTAAAACCTATACCATGCACTTTTGCCGCTTTAGGGACTAACGATGTTTCTGTCATACCTGGTACCGTATTTACTTCTAATATTTGCCAATTACCTGCACTGTCTTTCATTAAATCAACACGTCCCCAGCCACTAGCACCTGTTGATTTAAAGGCTTGTAATGATAGTGCTTTAATTACTTCTTCTTCTGCTTCTGGTAGCCCACATGGACAATGATATTGCGTACTATTAGATTGATATTTTGCTTTATAATCATAAAACTCCCGTGGAGTTTCCATATGAATAGCAGGTAACGCTTCATCGCCTAAAATTGCCACGGTATATTCAGGTCCATCAATCCAGGCTTCTAACAATACGTCGCCATCAAAACTAAAAGCTTCGATTAATGCGTTATGTAATTTTTCTGGAGAATCAGCCATTGCCATCCCAATACTTGAGCCTTCATGAGCAGGTTTTACCATCACTTTCCCACCTAAATCTTTAAGCTGTTGCTCAACATCAAGTGACGTAAACTCTGCCTTAGTAACAACGGCAAAGGGTGCTGTTGGTATGTTAGATGCTTTAAATATTTGCTTACTACGGACTTTATCCATTGATAAAGCAGAGCCTAAAACATTCGATCCTGTGTAAGCAATACCTAAGTACTCTAATGCCCCTTGTAAACAACCATCTTCTCCCCCTCGACCATGTAAGGCGATAAACACTCGCTTAATATCCTGCGTGACTAACTCTGTTAACAGCGTGTATTTGGTATCAATTAATACCACATTAAAACCTGCTTTTTTTAATCCTTGAGCAACAGCTGCTCCTGATTTAAGAGAAACTTCTCGCTCTGCCGAGTTACCACCATAAAGCACAGCAATGACGTCTTTTTTGATCGATTCTTTCACGGCTACAGTATTCATTTACTTTGTCTCTTCTGTTACTAACAAAGGGTTGTTTGATAAGTCTCTCGCAACCGTACCAATACTACCTGCCCCCTGAGTTATCACCATATCGTCATCTTTTAACTGTGCTAACAATAATTCAGGAAGCATCTCTACATCACTCACGTAAACTGGTTCAATTTGCCCACGTTGACGAATAGAACGAGCTAAGCTTTTACTATCTGCTGTGGCAACAGGAGTTTCGCCAGCAGCATAAACATCAAGTAAAAACAAACAGTCAACTTCGGATAAAACTTCAACAAAGTCTTCGTATAAATCACGGGTTCTTGAATAACGATGTGGCTGAAAAATCATAACTAAACGTTTATTTGGCCAACCGGTTCTCATTGCCAATATAGTTGCTTTAACCTCACTTGGGTGATGACCATAATCATCAACAAGCACCATATTTCCTGCTGGTGTTGTTAAGCTAGCAAGTTGCTCAAAACGACGCCCTATACCTGCAAACTCAGTTAGCGCTTTACAAATAGACTCATCATCAATACCTTCATCTTTGGCAACGGCAACACCTGCAAGTGCATTTAATACATTATGCTGGCCAGGTAAATTTACACTCATATCAAGCGGAGGTTGGCCATCTATCTCAACAGTAAAGTAACTAACGCTACCATCTTGTTGATAATTTGCTGCACGAATATCTGCATCTTCAGAAAAACCATAAGTAATAACTTGGCGACTAATACGTGGTAATAATTCACGCACAACCGGGTTATCAATACAAACCACAGCTAAACCATAAAATGGCAAGTTATGTAAAAACTCAATGTAGGTGTCTTTTAATTTTTCAAAATCACCTTGATAAGTCTCCATATGATCCGCATCAATATTGGTGATCACCGAAACCATCGGCTGTAAATGCAAAAATGATGCATCACTTTCATCGGCTTCAGCCACTAAGTAACGACTACTGCCCAAACGAGCATTAGTGCCGGCACTATTAAGTAAACCACCAATAACAAACGTAGGATCTAACTGTCCTTGCGCAAAAATACTAGCAATCAAACTTGTTGTTGTCGTTTTTCCATGCGTACCTGCAATGGCAATACCATGTCGAAAACGCATAAGCTCAGCGAGCATTTCTGCGCGGCGAACAACAGGAATACGTAGTGCTTTAGCTGCAAGTAACTCTGGATTGTTTTTTTCTATTGCAGTTGAAACAACAATGACACTTGCCTCTTCAACATTTTTACTTGCATGGCCTATGGTGATCGTTGCTCCAAGAGCAAGTAAACGTTTTACGACTTGATTTTCGCCAATATCAGAGCCTGATATTTGATACCCTTCATTTAGCAGTACTTCAGCAATGCCGCCCATACCTGCGCCGCCAATACCAACAAAATGGATACGTTTAACTCGACGCATTTCAGGTACATTCATTTTATTCTTACTCATTACTTTTGGGCTCATATAATTACTCATATTCTGTTCTAAGCAGCTGCGAGTTGCTGACAAATACTCGCGACTTTATTCGTTGCATCGGCATCCGCAGCAGCAAAGGCTGATTTTGCCATTTTTTGCAAAATTTGCGGATCACTAAATAGCTCATTTAATTGTGTAGTTAGCATCTCATTGGTTAATTCATTCTGCTTAATCAAAATACCTGCCTCACGAGACACTAAATATTGAGCGTTTTTGGTTTGATGATCATCAACAGCATGAGGTAATGGCACAAGGATGGACGGCTTTGCAGCCATCGCTAATTCAGATACAGTTAAAGCACCCGCTCGACAAATCACAATATCTGCCCATTGGTAAGCACTCGCCATATCATCAATAAACTCAGTCACTTTTACCTTGCCATCAGCTAAACTCTGTTGGTTATAGCTATTGATAACATTGTCTTTTTTTCCTTTACCCGTTTGGTGCCAAATATTAAAAGGCAATAATGTCTCCTTGTGGATATCGTTTATTGCGCTACTTTTATTGTGATTTTTATCACCAATATTCACTAATTTTTCAAAGCTTATTGGTACAATTTCATTTAATACTTGAGCACCTAAACTGCCACCAACAACTAAAATGTTGTGGCTACTTTTAACTGTTTCTTCATTTTTATTTTTAGTCGCCTTATTACCAATGCTTGCTCTAAGTGGGTTACCAACAACTTGTGCTGTTACTCCTTGTTTAAAGGCATTCGGAAATGCACAGCAAACTTTAGTAGCAATTCGTGCTAATAAACGATTTGTTAACCCCGCAGCTGCGTTTTGCTCATGTAAAACTAGCGGCTTATTCATTAACCACGCAGCTAATCCTCCAGGACCACTAGCATAACCACCCATGCCTAGTACCACATCAGGTTTAACTTTTCGAATAACACGTAAAGCCTGCAATAAAGAGTTCATGAGTTTAAATGGCAGCTTTAACCACGTGATCAACTTTTTATTACGTAAGCCACTAATCGTAATAAATGATATTTCAAAACCACTAGCAGGCACAATTTGCGCTTCCATACGATCAGATGTACCTAACCAATGAATAGCCCAACCTTCATTTTTTAATTTTTCAGCAACTGCAAGACCAGGAAATATATGCCCTCCTGTACCACCCGCCATGACCAACAAAGTAGGCTTTTTTTTCAAACTAGAATACACGTTAGTTTTCATTATCGCCTCCTAGCTTTTTTGTTTTTCTTTTTGAAGAAGTCGCTTGAATACTCTGCATTCTCAATTCATGATCAATACGAATTAAAATAACCACAGCCAGAGTCATAATGATCATAGAGCTGCCACCATAACTAATGAGTGGCATCGTTAAGCCTTTAGTAGGAACTATACCCGCACTCGCTCCAATATTAACCGCAGCCTGAAAGCACATCCAAATACCAATTGCGTAAGCAAAAAAGGCTTCAAAAAACTTCTCTTTAACTAAAGCTTTCTTTCCTAAAACAAGTGCTTTACATACTAATGTCATACTAAGTAGCAAAATAACCGTAACCCCAAAGAAACCAAATTCTTCGGCTAAAACGGCCATAACAAAATCGGTATGAGCTTCAGGTAAGTATTCTAATTTTTGAATACTATTTCCTAAACCTTGACCAAAAACCTCTCCTCGCCCATAAGCCATTAAAGATTGTGTTAATTGATAACCGCTACCAAAAGGGTCTTGCCAAGGATCTAAAAAGCTTGTAATTCGACGCCAGCGATAAGGTTCAAATATTGCTAACAATGTTAACAGTAATAAGCCTACCGAAGCTAAACTTACGAATTGCCAAAGCTTTGCACCAGCTAAAAATAATAAACCGAAGGTTGTGACAAACATCACAATAATGGTACCCAAGTCAGGTTGTCTTAATATTAAGCCCGCCAATACAGCAAAAACGACTAAGGGCTTAGCAAAGCCTCTCCAATCTTCCATAACTTGATCACGACGACGCACTAAATAAGCAGCCAAATAACAAAAGAAAAATAGTTTAGCTGGCTCTGCCGCTTGCAGTGTAATAGGGCCTAAGGCAATCCAACGTGTTGAACCATTTACAGAACGACCAACAAGCAGTACTGCCACTAACAGCACAATGCCAAAGATTAATAAATAACTGCTATTTTTTTGCCACCACGACATGGGTATTTGTAAAGCAACAGCGGCAATACCTAAGCTCAGTACAATATAAATGCTATGACGAATAACAAAATGAAATGGATTATTAAAAAGTCGCTCAGCGACAAGCATAGATGAGCTTGCCACCATAATTAATCCGATCATGTACATTAAAAGTGCTATAACAACAAAACTTCGGTCAAAAACCATCCCTTGTTGTGGCGTAGACTCACTATTAAAAACTTTCATGACATTACTACTAATATTCGCAGTAATATCTGACAAAATAGAGAATCTAGCGGTTTTTTCAGTATTATCTAAGTCTATTGAAGCGCCTTTCATAAGCCCTCCTTTGCTAGCTGAGTAACCGCTGCCATAAACTGTTCACCACGGTCAACAAAACTCTTAAACATATCTAAACTAGCACAGGCAGGTGAAAGTAGAACAACATCACCTGCTTTAGCATACGCATTAGCGACTTGAACCGCTTCTTGCAAACTTACAACTTTACTGACATTGGCCTGATTAGTAACGATGTTAGCAATACTATCGCCATCTTTACCTAAAGTAATCACTTGGCTAACATATTGTGCTAAAGGTGCAGATAAAGGTGTAAAATCAGCACCTTTACCATCACCACCAGCAATAAGAATCAAGCGCGGTTTTGTATCGTTTTCTGAACTCAACGTTTGTGCCAAGCCATTAATTGCCGCAAGTGTCGCACCTACATTTGTCGCTTTAGAGTCATTAATCCACGTGATATTGTCTTGAGTCTTAATACGTTGACATCGATGTGCTAAACCAGTGAAACCAGCTAAATTATCAACAAGCTTAGTCAATGACCAACCCGCACAATAACCAAAGGCTAACGCGGTTAAATAATTGAGTGCATTATGCATTCCAGCTAAAGGAAGTTCTTCTAATGCAATCAAATTTTGCTTGCCAAAAGCTAAGTAGGCTTTGCTGTTTTCAACAGTAACCCCAAACTGATTTTCAGCTGGAGCATCACTACCAATTGAAATTGTTGGTTGTGATGGATTAGGTGTATTTGTTGTGGCATCGTCACGATTAATAATCGCTACCTTACCTTGGTGGTAGATACTTTGCTTAATCCGTATATAATTTTCCATTGTTTGATGTCGATCAAGATGATCATCACTTACGTTTAAAACACTCGTGGCAATGGCTTTCATACTGGTAAGCGTTTCCAGTTGGAAACTTGATAACTCTAGAATTAAAAATTCAGGTAACGCATTGTTTTTTGAAAAGCTAGTACTCACTATTTTATCGGTAAATATATCTAATACTGGCTGACCTATATTTCCACCAAGTTGTGCTTTAATTCCCAAACAATTAGCTAAATAGGCAAGTAATGAAACCACGGTGGATTTACCGTTTGAGCCTGTTAATGCTAAAATATCAATTGGTTTATTATCTTCTTCAAGACCGTATTCTTGATTCAATTGACAGAATAATTCGACGTCACCCATCACCTGACAATTCGCACTAATATATTGAGCAATATTATTAGCAACACTATCAATGCCAGGGCTGATTAAAATGATATCTGCACTGGTAATTAAGTCAGTTTGCCACTTACCTAGATATAAACTAGCGGTAGGAAAATCTTGAGAAAATTGCTGTTCGGTATAATCTCCAGAAAATGGGTTTGCACGTGAGTCATTAACAGCAAAACACAAACCTAGAGCGCTAAGGTAGCGAGCACAGGATAACCCTGTGATACCTGCACCCAGTACTAATATTTGTTTATGTTTCATGTCTGATAACAATGCCATTCTCTGTCTCTAGTTGTGTTGATATTTAAATATTTTAAGTTGTTTATCGCACGCTAGTTATCTTAATTTTAATGTTGCCAATCCAACCAACACTAAAATAAATGAAATAATCCAGAAGCGCACAATCACTCTTGGCTCTGGCCAGCCTTTTAATTCGTAATGATGATGAATAGGTGCCATACGAAATATTCGTTGTCCGCGCATTTTATATGACCCAACCTGTAAGATTACAGAAACAGTTTCCATAACAAACACACCACCCATAATAAATAATACTAATTCTTGTCTGACTAATACTGCTATTACCCCTAATGCTGCACCAAGTGCTAAAGAACCAACATCTCCCATAAAGACTTGTGCTGGATAAGTGTTAAACCACAAAAAACCTAGTCCGGCACCGACAATAGCGGTACAAACAATAACAAGTTCAGAGGTCATCGCTATATAAGGAATATTCAAATAACCAGCAAAGTTTACGTTGCCCGTAACGTAAGCGAAAAAAGCAAAAGCACCGGCAACCATAATGGTGGGTACTATCGCTAATCCATCTAATCCATCGGTTAGATTGACGGCATTACTGGTTCCAACAATAACGAAATAAGTCATTACAATATAAAAGATACCTAATTGAGGCATGACATCTTTAATGAAAGGTATCAGTAAAAAAGTTTGATCAGGGTGAGATATTTGATATAAAAATATTGCTGTCGTTAACCCGGCAACTGTCTGCCAAAAATACTTCCACTTAGCAATTAAGCCATTAGAATCTTTACGAACAACTTTACGATAGTCATCAACAAAACCAATAAGACCAAAGCTTACAACCACAAATAACACAACCCAAACATAAATATTGCTCAGGTTTGCCCATAATAAAATACTAACCACAATCGCAGCGAGAATAAGTATCCCCCCCATGGTTGGTGTGCCTGATTTTGATAGATGACTTTCAGGACCATCATCACGAACAGTTTGACCTATTTGCATTTTTTGCAAATAGCGAATCAATTTAGGACCAAAATACAAGGAAATAAATAACGCAGTTAACGTGCTAATAATGGCACGAAATGTTAAATATGAAAAAACATGAAACACACTATAATACTGAGTTAAATATTCCGCTAACCAATGTAACATTAAGCATTATCCTTTTTGTGTGAGCTAAGTGTACTTTCATTTAAAATTTGATCTTGTTGTTGCTTTGCATGCCAGTTAAGAATATCTTCCACAACATTTTCCATATGCGCACTACGTGAGCCTTTAACTAATACTTTGTTTTTTTGATCGGTATTGCTCTCATTTTCTAATAGATTCGCCAAATAGGCGTTAAGGGTATCTTTATTATCAAAATGTTCACTAATTGCTGTATTATTCATTGCAAAAGCATCGCGCGTATTTTTACTTAAAACACCTAATGTTAATAAAACATCAATTCCTTGATTTTGAGCATATTCACCAATTTCTTGATGATAACTAGCAGCATCGCTACCTAACTCACCCATATCACCTAACACCAAAATTCTTTTTCCTGAATAACTGGCAAGTAAAGCCACTGCCGCTTTAATCGAATCGACATTGGCATTATATGTGTCATCAATCAGCCTAATTTCGTTACTCACTTTTGTTTTAGCTAAATGATGAACATTTAAACGTCCTTTTACCGGCGCCATATCAGCTAAACCCAGTTGAATATCTTTCAATGTTGCACCGCATTCAATCGCGACTGCTGCTGCTGCTACGGCATTACACACATTATGTTTTCCAGGAATGGGCAACTTAATAACACATTGTCCAAGGGAGCTTTGTAAATCAAAACTTGCACAACCATTCTCGTCTAACGATGCGTTTTCACTATAACAATCTGCCTGAGAGCTTGTTTTATCATCACTAACTCGGGTACATGAGAAAGTGCGTACTTGCTTGTCAGTTAAACGCCACTGCCATTTATCAGTGTATTTACTCGCATGGTTATATAACGCAACACCGTTACTAGGTAAGCCTGAAAAAATCTCACCTTTAGCACGAGCAACCCCACATAAATCACCAAAACCTTCTAAGTGGGCAGCAGCAATGTTGTTAATCATCGCGACATCAGGCTTGACTAATTCTGTGGTATAGGCGATTTCCCCCATGTGATTAGCACCCATTTCAATTACAGCAAACGCATGTTTATCTTCTAAACGCAATAAAGTCAGTGGTACGCCAATATCATTGTTGAAATTGCCATTCGTTGCTAAAACATTACCTAAACGAGATAAAATGGCCGCAATCATTTCTTTTACTGTCGTTTTACCACTACTGCCTGTTATACCAATAGTTTTTGGTGCTACTTGTTGCTTAACATAAGCACCAATTTTTCCAAGTGCGATACGTGTATCATCAACAATAATTTGAGCTACTTTATTGCTATCAATATTCTCAATCTTGTGATCTACCACTAAAACTTGGCAACCATAGTCAATCACTTGCTGTACAAAAAGATGACCATCAAAATTGGGTCCTTTGAGTGCTAAAAATGCACTCTGCTTCTCGGCAGTCTGCTGTAATTTAAATTCTCGAGAATCTGTCACAACATTATTAACTTCAAGCATCTTCATCGAATCATCGCAAATTAAATCGCCATTTATTGCGGTCGAAAATGTAGATAATGCTATGCTAATCATTGTAATTCACCAACTACTGAAGAGTCTGCACTGTGATAATTTGCAAAGAAATTTTTCACAATATCGCGTTCGTTATAATCAATTTTTTCACACCCTAAAATAATATAATCTTCATGGCCTTTACCCGCTAATAGCACCACATCATTTGCTTGTGCTTTTGCTAATGTTGCTAACACTGCTTCTTTTCTATCAACAATTACCTGTACTTTGCACTGTTCATTAAGCCCAGCAAGTACATCATCAATAATGTTCATGGGCTGTTCAGTACGCGGATTATCATTAGTAACAATTAACTGGTCAGCATATGTTTGCGCCGCTTGCGCCATTAGTGGTCGTTTACCTTTATCTCGATCACCTCCACAGCCAAAAACAACAAATAGATTACCGTCACAATGCTGTCGACATGCTATTAATGCTTTCTCTAATGCATCAGGGGTATGTGCATAATCAACCACAGCGGTAGGTGATGGAGCATAAGTAGATGAAAAAGCTTCCATCCGTCCAGAAATAGGTTTTAATACTTTAACTTGCGCGGCTATAGCAGTTAACGACACGTCTTCAATTAACATCACAGCAATCACGGCGAGTAAGTTGTCAATATTGAAGTCACCTAGTAACGGGCTATGTATGTCAATATCGCCAAGGTGTGTACACAAAGTAAAATCAACACCTTGATGATGGTGTTTAATATTTTGACAAGTTACAAACTTTGCGTGTTGGCGTATATTTTTACTACGACCATAAAGCCAAGTATTATACAGCGATAAGTTTTCACTCGTGGGCCAATTAGCTAACCAACGTTGCGTTTGTTCATCATCACCATTTAATACTGCAATTTGTTTTTCATTCGGGGTAAATAGCTGTCTTTTAGCGGCAGCGTAAGCAGCCATAGTGCCATGATAATCTAAATGATCACGGCTTAAATTAGTAAAAATAGCTATATCAAAGGTATTTCCGGTTACTCTGCCTTGCTCAAGCGCATGAGAGGAAACTTCCATAGCAATATGAGTAATGCACTCATCATTTAGCTTTTTGGGGCTAATGTCATTGTGGCTAAAACGGAAGAATAATTGCATTAAATCTGTAGCACTAGGCGTGGTATTATCTAATACTTCTAAATTATCAACCATGCCAGCGCCATTTGTGCCTATAACACCACAAGGTTTGTGACAATTTGTTAGCGCTTGTCCTAACAGTTGACTAATACTGGTTTTCCCGTTTGTACCGGTAATACCAATCATAGTCATGCTTTTTTCAGGTGACTGATAATAGGCACTCGCTAGTGCGAAAAGCTTTTTATTAAGCTGATAAAAACTAATAATCGCTACTTGCTTATTAGTTGATTCACTAAAATAACTATTACCGTGCTCTTCTTCAGTTTCACATTCCGATAAAACTAGCTTGGCACCACGTTTAATAGCTTGCTCAATATACTGACGACCATCTTGAGCATAACCAATAATGGCACAAAAAATATCACCACAACTTATCATGCGGCTATCATTTGTTAAATGACCTTGGTCACCATCAAAGTTTAACTGTGTAGGTAAAACAATAGAAAAGTCTTGTAATACTTGTTTGATAAAAGCAGTTGAAGGCTTATTGATTGATAAATTAGACATCATTAGCCTCCCTATACAAAATATTTGGCTGAGCTTCGCTTGTTATAGATCCTTGTCTTAACGCTAATTTATCATCAGCATCAGGAGCAACATTTAAAACACGTAATGCACCTTGCATTACTCGCGAAAATACTGGCGCAGCTACTTCACCACCGTGATACAAATCTCCACCTGGATCATTGATGACCACGACAACAACTATTTGTGGATTACTAATAGGCGCAACGCCTGCAAATAATCCAACATAATCATTACCATACCCACCAGCGACAGCTTTAAAGGAAGTTCCTGTTTTACCACCGACACGGTAACCTTCAACTTTTGCTTTTTGTACATGTTTATCTACGACCTTTTCGAGCATTTGAGTCACGGCTAATGAATTTTTTTCAGAAAAGACCCGTTCACCTTTTGGTTGATCATTTCTTTGAACCAGTGATAACTCACGCTTAATACCGCCATTAGCTAAAGTTGCATAAAATCGGGCTAGCTGTAACGGTGTAATTGCTAAACCATATCCCCAAGATAAAGTTGCCAATTCAAACTTTGACCAACGTTGCCTGTCATGCATCATACCTGAGCTTTCACCCACTAAATTGGTACCAGTACTATCAGCAAACCCGGCATCAAAAAACTTATCTAATAAGAAATTTTTAGGCACAGAAAGAGCTAACTTAGTCGTGCCCATATTTGATGAAGTAACTAAAATATCTTCAACCGAAAGCTTTCCTCTATCAATAGGATCATTAACACGTCTACCACCTAGACGCATCCAGCCTGGGCTAGTATCTATAATAGTTTTAGTATTCGCAGAGCCAAACTCTAATGCGGTTAACACTGTTAATGGCTTCATGGTAGAGCCAGGCTCATAAACATCGGTGATTGCACGATTTCTAAAGCGATGAATTGCCGTATTACTACGATTATTTGGGTTATATGAGGGGCTATTAGTTAACGCTAGTATTTCACCTGTATGAATATCAACCACCACCACAGAGCCTGAAGTTGCTTTAAATGCCTGTACTGCGCCTTTTAACTCTTTATAGGCTATCGCTTGAATACGTTGGTCAATAGTTAATTTAACATTTTGCGCTGCTTGTGCTTTTTCTACTGACAGTATTTCAATTTTCCTGCCAGAAGCATCTTTTCTAAAACGCTTATTACCGCCTTTACCCGTTAAAACTTCATCATATACGCGCTCAATACCTTCAATGCCTTTATCGTCAATATTTGTAAAACCAACTATATGAGCGCTGATTTCACCTGTAGGGTAAAAACGCTTTGACTCTTTACGTAAATAAATGCCTGGTATTTTTAATTCACGAATATATGTCGCCATTGCTGGAGAAATTTTTCGTTCTAAATAAACAAATCGCTTACTCGAACTACCAGCAACACGCGAGGTAAGCTCTTTAACATCTTGTCCCAAAACATCAGCAAGGGCTTGCCAATGCTCTTTCATTGACAAAGCATTGTTATCCATAATAATTTTAGGATCAGCCCACACCGTTTCTACTGGCACACTAATCGCTAATTTATCACCGTTTCTATCAACAATGGTGCCTCGTTGTACCGTATTAGCAGCAACACGCATAGAACGCATATCACCCTGCTTTTTTAACATATCGGGTTCGATAACCTGAATATAAGCACTACGCGCTAGTAATCCACTATAAATCAAGACAACAACACCTATCACAACGTAATAACGCCATGCTGTTGTTGTAGGTTGACTACTGCGGTTATTTACTTTTTTATTCATTTAACTAACGTGCTTAATGGTTGTTTTCTTTCGGACTAAAGCCCAACCGATAAAGGATTATTTTAAGGTGACAATTATTTCTGAATCGGCATCAGCTCGCTTCATGTTTAACATTTTATTCGCTCTACTTTCTATGGCGCTGTGCTCTGCCAAACTATTTTGCTCTAACAATAAATTACGCCATTCAATATCTAATTCATCTCGTTGTGTATATAACTGCTCTAATTCACTCGTTTTATGCCTATTCATATGTGTGTAATAAACAACTGAAAATGCTGACACCACCACTAATAACAATAAAATATAAGTGATAAAATGCTCTACAATATCTTGCCAAATATCCAGTACTAGTACCTGGCTTGATGTTGTTTTTTTGAGCGCCACGTGTTCATTTACCAAAATTAGTCAACTGAGTGGGATAAACGTTTAGCAATACGTAATACTGAACTACGTGAACGAACATTTTCTTCCACTTCACTTTTACTTGGTTTTAATTTGCGACCAATCAATTCAAGTTTTTTGCCTTTATTTAATTCTTCTTCTTTAATTGGCATACCTCGAGGAACTTTCTTACCCTGAGAGTGCTTTTTCATAAATTGTTTTACTAGTCGATCTTCTAACGAATGAAAACTTATTACGACTAGACGACCATCTTCGGCCAAAACCGATAAAGAAGCTGCTAAGGCTTTTTCTATTTGCTCCAACTCACTATTGATATACATTCGAATAGCTTGAAAGCTACGTGTAGCTGGATGTTTTTTAATTTCTCTTTGTGGCGCGGTGGTTTTGATTAATTTAGCTAACTCACTAGTGCGTGTGAAAGGTGTTTCTTCACGAGCATCAACAATCGCATTTGCAATACGCCATGCATGTTTTTCTTCACCAAACGTTCTAAGTACCCAAGTAATATCTTCAACATCAGCAACAGCTAACCATTCTGCTGCTGTTTGCCCACGCGAAGTATCCATTCGCATATCTAACGGACCATCTTTCATAAAGCTGAAACCTCGTTCAGCCTCATCAAGTTGTGGGGAAGAAACACCTAAATCCAGTAAAATCCCATTAACTTTACCGGTTAATTCATGCTGTTCAGCTATTTCAGCGAGATTAGCAAAACCTTGATGTTCAATATGAAAACGCTCATCACTGCTAAACTTTTCTGCTGCAGCGATTGCACTAGGATCACGATCAATCGCAATCAATCGACCATTGGTAGATAATTTAGATAAAATCAAAGACGAATGGCCGCCACGACCAAAAGTACAGTCGATATAGCAACCATTAGGATCAATGTCTAAGCCATCAATCGCTTCTGTCAATAAAACAGAAATATGTGCTTTATCTAATTCCATGTTGTTTTTTATAACCTTATTAATTTAATTATTTTATAAAGATAAATCTAACAAACGATCAGTCAGTTCAATTTCACCTGATTGAATTTTATCTATACCTTGCTGTAATTGTGCTTGCCATGCTGACTCGCTCCAAATTTCAAACTTTTTCAATTGCCCAACCAACATTACTGATTTCTCTAAACCTGCATGCTTTTTTAATGGCCCATTAAGTAATAAACGACCATTTTTATCCATATCACAATCTGTCGCATTACCTAACAAAACTTGCTGCAATAAACGCTCTTGCTGATTCATGCTTGATAAATTACACAACTTTAATTCAATTTCTTCCCATTCAGGTAAGGGATACAGCAATAGGCACGCATGTTGAATATCAACAGTGCACACCATTTTCCCTTGGCAATCGGCAAACAATTCCTCACGATACCGTGTTGGTATTGTGATTCTATTTTTGCTATCAAGCGTAATTGCGCTAGCGCCTCTGAACATAGTTGAATACTTGCCTTATTGACTAAAGTTATTCGCTGATAATTTACTCGTTTATTTATAAGGTAGCTGCCATGATCCACAATTACCCACTTTTTACCACAATGATACAGTTTAGTGACTAAAGTAAAGTTATGTCAAGTGAATAATAGTGAAAACCAAGATAGGAACACGGGTCAAAACACTAGTAAAATTAAGGCCTAGATAAAGATATTTAGGAAGTGGATGAATTTGTGGGTTTTTGTGGATCTTTCATCCCAAAAAGTTATAAAAAATGATCATCAAAAGATTTTTATGAGTAAACTGAGGTTTATAATTTATGTAACAAGACTTTACTTTGATGATTAAATTAACAACACCAGTAAAGCTTAATTAAATTAGATCTAAAATAAGTATCAGTATTATTGAATAAATACGTGTAAGTTAATTATTAAATGAAGTTATAGTCAGCAATTGAAGTCCATAGATCAAGCTCATAATTAACACCGATAAGTTAATAAATATGTTAATTATGATTTTTTATTTCGCTTTCCTTACTACCATCAACTACACAGTTTCGACCATTATCTTTAGCTAAATATAGACGTCGATCCGCTTTTAATAATAGATCATCTAAGCTTAAGCCATCATTACCATAGGTAGCAATGCCTGCACTGACAGTCATAGCTAACGTTACTTCATCATAAATAAAAGGCGTATCCTGTAATTGTTGTCTTAGTGAATCTACCTGCTTGTAACAATCTTGATCTTTAGAGCCAACAATAAGCAAAACAAATTCTTCACCGCCAAACCTAGCTAATAAATCAGTTTTTCTAACTCTATCTTTAATAAAGTTAGCGATATAGCATAAAGTTGCATCCCCAACGTGATGACCATGTTCATCGTTAATTTTTTTGAAATAATCTAAATCAAAAATAGCAACGGCTAAGGAAGATTTATGGCGTTTGGCATATTCGGCATATAAGGTAAAATTTTCTTTTAACTTCATACGGTTTGCTAAACCCGTTAATGTGTCTGTACTTGCTAACTCAAGCAAACGTTCTTCATTTTTTTCTCTATTCACTTCATATACGTGAGCTAGAGAGATCATCAAACAAGCGCCAAGAATTATATTCAATGAATCAGCAATATCTATCACTGAGTTGCCTTCTATAAAACGATAGTGATAAACAGAAACACCACTAACAATAAAGAATATTGAAACCCAGAAACCTTGTACACGTCCCATCATAAGATATGAAATCATGGGAATAGCGATTATCCAAACAAAAATAGATACCGATGTGTTTGGTACATACATGGCATAAACCATAGTAGTAAAAAACGGTAACAAGAAAATACTAACCCACCGTTGAAAATTAGAAATATATAAAATTTTACGCCATAAAAAAAAAGAAAAAAATGCAAATATCATTTCTAATATTGCTAACGACCAGAGTCCACGATAAAAATTAATAACAGAGAACGTTGCCCCGCCTACCATTACTAACAGTAACATTACACGCATAACACTACGTCTATATTGTAAATTTTGATCTAAATTATTCAGCATATAACTTCTCTTGTTACAACACTTTACGGCACGGCAACTATTTTTCATCTGTTGTTTTAACCAATGTAAAATAAACGATGAACACCAGCACGAAAAAGATTAAATATCTGTTAATTTTTTCGAGTTGAATTCATTTATTTTACAAATGGTAGAGTGGAACTCTTAAATAACCTTGCTTTAATATCGGTATAAAAAAACTAATATTGGCTTCCTTCACCAAGAATTAAACCAAGACATTATTATTGTAATTATTAACAAAACTCTGTTAATAATAAGTTTAACTATATTAATAAAAGCAGTTAATTTACTGTTTTTCAAGTTAATATTAGACATTAAGTCAAAATATTATAGCGAAATGATACCTTTTTATATACCAAACGGTAAAGTAAACTTTGTAAAAGACTATGAATGAGTTATGGGATACGATATAAAAAACCCCGCACTAAGGCGGGGTCTACATACGTCAATTGTGGTTTATATAGTGAAGTAATTAAAACAATTCATCATCAATATTAAATAAGCAATCACAACCTGATTTAGCCGAAGCAATTAATGAAATACGACGAGGAAGTATACGTGAAAAGTAATAGCGTGCTGTATGCAACTTACTTTGATAGAAATCACTACCACTTTCACCATTATTTTCTTGCTGAGCTAAAGAAACATCAGCCATTCTAGCCCATATATAAGCCATTGCAGTATAACCAAAAACATGTAAATAATCGTTCGCTGATGCACCAAGTTCATTAATATTAGCTTGTGATTTAGTTAATAAATCATCAGTAAGCTCAGTTAAATCATCAACAGCCAATGTTAGCGGAGTAATAAACTCCCCCATGGCTGCATTATTTTTAATGGCTTCAATATAAGTGGTCACTTCATCAATGAATACATTTAACATAGCACCTTTAGAGGTAGCTATTTTACGTACTAATAAATCCATTGCTTGAATACCATTTGTTCCTTCGTATATTTGTGTAATACGTGCATCGCGTACTAGTTGCTCTTGCCCCCACTCACGAATAAAGCCATGTCCACCAAAAACTTGCTGCCCAGCAACAGTGTTTTCAAAACCTAAATCAGTAAAAAAGGCTTTGGCAACAGGTGTCATTAATGCCGCTAATGTTTCACCCTTAACTTGTTCTTCACCTTCACCATAGGTAGCATAATCTAATTGCATAGAGATATAACTTGAAAGCGCTCTAGAGCCTTCATTAAGTGCTTTCATGTTCAAGAGCATACGGCGAACATCACCATGAACCATAATAGAATCAGCTTCTTGGTTAGGATTTTTAACGCCATTAACTTTACTATCAAGCGAACGCCCTTGTAATCTATCTTTTGCATACTCTAGTGCGTTTTGATATGAACGTACTGCTGCACCTAACCCTTGAATACCAACGCCAATACGCTCGAAATTCATCATGGTGAACATACAAGCTAGCCCTTTATTCAATTCACCCACTAAATAACCTTTAGCGTCATCAAAATTCATAACACAAGTTGCAGAAGCATGAATCCCCATCTTGTGTTCAATAGAGCCACAACTAACATTATTACGCGCCCCTAAAGTTTCGTCATCATTAACATGAAATTTAGGTACTAAGAATAATGAAATACCACGAGGACCAGCAGGCGCATCAGGTAGTTTTGCTAATACTAGGTGAACAATATTTTCAGTAAGGTCATGCTCACCACCAGTGATAAAGATTTTATTACCAGTAACTTTATAGCTACCATCTTCTTGCGGTATCGCTTTAGTGCGTATAATGCCTAAATCTGAACCTGCGTGAGATTCAGTTAAACACATTGAAGCTGACCATTCACCTGAATACATACGAGTAAGGTAACGTTCTTTTAATTCTTCACTGCCGTGTTTTGCTAACGAAAGTGCGGCACCAGCAGTCAATACAGGATAAAGTGCAAACGAAATATCTGCACTACAAAGCATTTCTTCATGTAAAGCAGTTAGCATTTTTGGCATGCCCATACCGCCATAATTTACATCACCACCAAGTGCTGTCCAACCACCGTCAGCATAAGTGTTAAAAGCCTCTTTATATCCTGGCGCTGTAGTGACAACGCCTTCCTTAAAGCTCACTCCAGTTTCATCACCTTCTCGAGCGATAGGCGCAATTTCTTGCTCAGCGATTTTGGCGCATTCTTGTAAAATTGCTTCGGCTGTATCTTTGTCAACTTGCTCCGCTAACTTAGGTAATTTCTGCCACATTTTATCCGCTTGAAATACTTCATAAAGCAAAAAGCTCATGTCTTTTAATGGAACTTTATATTCAGCCACAACAACCCCTTAAAATTTCTTAAATTTAATAATTAATTTCATTAGTGCTATTTCAATAAGAAGAGTACTAAATCAAACGACCAATTCAAACAAGTGTTTTAATTCTACATTAATAATGATTAAAGTAAAGTTTCACGATAAATTACTACACTAAATTTGGTGTTTTACTTCTCTTAGGTTAGTGTTAAATAATGACTACTGAGTAAAGTATAGAAAATTTACTAGGAATTGCTGTGAACCCCTTCAAAATTACATTTTATCTCTTTTTATGCTGCGCCAGTTTTGTTGATGCGAAGCAAGTAAGCTTTTCTAAGTCTGCCGACAAGAATTATTATAATTTCAACTATCAATGGCTTGATCATAGTAACCAACAGCAATCGATCAGTTTTGCTTTAACTAAATCTGCATTATTTGAGCACTTTCGCGACCTAAAACCGTATCAAAGTGAATTCGCCCACAAAACGATTATGCATAGATTAAAAAAACAGTTAGATGAAGAGCCGTTAAATGCAGCTCAAGCTTTTTTCTTACAGAAAGATGGCGAAACGATAGTGCAAATTAAAGGGCAAGAAGATCAACAAATTGCACTTGCCTACAAAAAAGTAAAAGCAATAAAACAGGAAGCAACTAAACAATACCTCCAAGAAAATTATTATCAATTATTCAACACACATGATGGCGAAACAGGAATAAAAATAAATCATGCCGATGTTGCTAATGATTCACTCGTAGATTTCAAGCACTTAAAACCGATCATATTGGATAAGATTACTGCAAAAACCATTAGAAAAGTAACAGATTACGTGCTTGGATTCGTACAGTCTATTCCTTATTCTACGTTGGAATCACGTGTTACATCTTCAGGATCAGGCTTTAATTCACCAGCTAAATTATTATGGGAGAATCAGGGGGATTGTGATAGTAAAGTAACATTAACTGCCACTATATTGCGTACCTTGATGCCAAACGTTGAGATGGTAATGGTTTATATTGATAAACATGCTTTCATGGGAATTGCTGTTCCCGCTAAAGCTGGGGATACAACCTTAATACACCAAGGAATTACTTATCTATTAGCCGAACCAACAGGCCCTGCACTTTACAAACTTGGTAAAATAGCCCCTGAGTCTGAATTAGCTATCGATCAAGGGCGCTATGTTGCTGAGGTTTTTTATTCTGACAATAATAACTCGTAAATACCAAATAGCTACGCACTACACGAAATAGCTATACGGAAATATTTCCAAGTGCCGTTAAAAAAGTTAAGCTTGGGGCAAAAAAAGCGGCACCTGTTTCAGCTTGAGTATATTTAAGTAAATGATCTACGTGGCCATGACCGTCACCATAAATCATGCTTTTTAACATTTTCTCAAATGGTTCAGGTGAATGACAATAAGAGACAAAGAATAGCCCTTGTTCCTTTACATCACCGTAAGGCATACTTTGTCTTAAAATTTCAATACTTTTACCATTTTCATCTTTTAAGCTAGTGCGCTTAGTATGAGCTGTTAATGGTTTTTTATCACTTTCATACTCAATATTATCTACTTTCGTACGCCCATAAACATCCTCCTGTTCTTCATTTTTCAACGAACTCCAGAGTGTTAAATTATGCTTGTAACGCTGAATGTGTAAATAACTACCGCTTGCAAAATTAGCGTCATCAGATTCTTGCACTAACGCAACATTTCTACGGTGCATACCTTGAGGGTTTTCAGTGCCATCAACAAAGCCGGTTAAATCTCGACCATCTAAGAAACGAAAAGCCTGAACTTGTTCAATTAGCTCAACACTATCAGCAAGTAGCTGACACACTTTAGAGCAAACAATATGATTAACATCAGAGCGATCACTACGGATTTCGATATAAATATCAACATTATTACTAGGGGCGACTCTGTCATCATTATCCATTGAAGGAAACGCTTTCAACAGTGCAGGACGTGCTTGCGGGTAGAATTCGTCCCAATAATTTGCACCTATAGCAACAACACCCGTTAAATTAGCTTCTGAAAATTGATCTGCATAATCATCAAATAATTCAGGTAAGCGAGACAAAGCAGTCCGAATAAATGCATTTCTATTATCTAACACATTAAAAAGTAAATAACTGCCATGTAAGTTTGGCTCTGCACAAACACCAAATTGTTCTCTAGCCATTTGAAATCCTGATAGTAATTTTATGTTTTATTAGAAGAGTATATACCTAAATCCAATCAAAATGCGAGTATCTATAGAGCTGTTAAAACTATAAATAAAATACAGTTTTATAACTGACTTACAGTCTATTAAAATTAGGTAAATTAATCTTTATCTTTATCTTTATCTTTATCTTTATCTTTATCTTTATGAGAATTGCTTAGAACAAGATTTATTTCATCAATTAAGCAATGAGTCAAGTCGTCAACAATCTCTAATTTTTGTTTCTTAATAGCACTTTCAAGTTCCATAGCACTTTGTGATATTTCTATAAAACCAAACATTTGTGCCGCACCTGAAATTTTATGTGCTAATTTAGCTAACGCTTTATATTCATTATTATGACGATAATCTATCAATTCTTGCTTATCTTGCGATAAATTATTTATAAATGACTTAGTAATATCCGATATATCTATGTCATCTACTTTTTGTTCAAGTAATACATTAGCTTCAAAATTCGCGGATCCGATGTTACCTTTTTCAACATTGTTGTTGTCAATACTAGCCTTCTCAGGATAATGCTGAGCAATAGTGGCAATAAAAACCTCTCGTTCAATAGGTTTTTTAAGATGCCCAGCAAAACCTAACGCTAGGTATTGTGCAATTTCATGTGCCATAGCATTAGCGGTTAATGCATAAATAGGGCGATCACAGCCCTTCTCTCGCAACGCTTCTAATGCTTGTATGCCATCCATTCTAGGCATTTGGATATCTAATAACGTTATTATTGGTTTATGCTCATTACATAACTCGACTGCCTCTATTCCATTAGATGCTTCAAGCACCTCTAGACCTAAGTTAGTGAGTAAACGAGCAATTAAACGGCGGTTATCATCATGATCATCTGCCAGTAATATTTTACCGGTATACTGCTTTTTGTTAACACGAATACCGAGTGCTTGTTCATTATTCTCAACACCATCTAAAACAGAATACACCTCGCCAAAAGGTAATTTGAGAACAAAAGTACTGCCTTGATTCAATTGACTAGTAACCGTTATTTTTCCTGACATTACTTTTGCTAGTTGATCAGATAAAAATAGCCCTAATCCTGAGCCAGAAAAACGTCGGCTAATACTATTATCACCTTGGGTGAATATATTAAACATTTTTGCCATTTGCTTTTTATTCATTCCTATTCCTGTATCGGTGACAGTAAATAGTAATGTTTTATCTATAATGGCAATATCTAACGAAACCCAGCCTTCTTTGGTAAATTTAATAGCATTAGAGCATAGATTTATCAAAATCTGTTTTAACCGTAAACCATCGATATCGATAATAAAGGGAGTTGGTAGATGATGGCTTACTGTAAATGATAAATTTTTACGTTGCGCTTGCTCAGTAAACATATCATTTAATTTATCTACGATTGTATGTAAATCTTGACGTCTATTCTCGAGTTCAAATTTATTCGCTTCTATTTTACTTAAATCTAAAATATCATTAATTAGTTGTAGTAGATGTAAGCTATTATTATGAATAACTTCAACTTCATGGAGCAAATCTTCATTATCGAAATCGCCATGAATAATCGCTTCTGCTTGTCCTAGAACCGCGGTAAGTGGTGTTCGAATCTCATGACTCATATTGGCTAAAAATTGGCTTTTAACCATACTGGCATCTTGTAATTCTTTTGTTAGAAACTCTAACGCTTCAGTACGTTGTTTTACTCTATTTTCTAGTTTTTTGGTTAACCTTCTTTCCAAATAGCGTCGATATATCAAAAACAATACCGTTAATAAAAAAGCGAAGATAAGTATAATAAATTCGCGCTGTTGATCTGCCTTAGTAGACTCTAACTCCTGTAGCTTCTTACTTTGCTGCAGACTTTTTACTTGTTGGCTAAGTTGTACAGATTCAAATTGTGCTATTTGCTCATTAAGTGTTTCGTTTGATAACTTTAAACGTTCCTTTTGGTAAGCTAATTGAGTCATTAATGCTTTTGCTGTCTCTCCATCTGCAGCATAAAGCAACGCACTTAATCCTAAATTACCATTAATTAGCTGTTGGAAACCCATTTTTTTTGCGACCGCATTCGATAGATCTAAATACATATGAGAGCGTTCAATATCACCTTGATAAAAATAAATTTTCGCTAAAGTGTGTAAGCTACCTCCATAGGTCATTTGATGACCTATTTTTTTACTTAATTCCACACCTAAGTTAGCATATTCTGAAGCTTTATCTAGATTAGACAGTTCATAGTTTATTTCTGCTAAATTATGAAATTGTGAAGCAGCATCAATATGGTAATCATTGTTTCGAAAGTATGTTAATGCTTTCATTACATAGCTCTCGGCCTTCTGATATTGGCCTGATTGTTTATAAGAAACCCCAATACCAGCGGAAGCTTTAGCAATGCCGTGTTCATCATTTAAAACCTCCCTCTTGCTAATTACCTCTTCAAACATGTTAATAGCAATATCATAACGACGCAGACTTAAATAAAGTACAGCAAGGTTATAGCGAACATCGATTTTATCAACTTCACTACCATAATATTGATACAACTCATCAGCTTCTTTATAAGCTTTCAATGCTGCAAGCGAATCCCCTTTAGACGTTTGCACCAATGCAATATTGTTTAATAAGTGAGCTTGTTTAATTGCTTTTTCTGCTGAGAAAACTTGCTGTTGAAAATAATTTAACGCTGCTTCATACGCAACTAAAGATTGAGCATATTCACCTTGAAAATACAAGATAATGCCCATTAGTTTGTCAACATCGGCTTGTAGTTGTGACAAACTATTCTCATCAAGTAGGGCTTTCGCTTGTTGAATTATTTCCAACGCTTTTTGTAAATTACTCAAGGTAAAATAAGCATTGCTTTGTTGTATAAGTATTCTAATACGCTGGGTTTTATTCAGTTTTTCACTTTCAAGTAATTGACTGAGTTTAACGATCGCCATAGCTTTATTAGCTTGCTGTCCGATCTCTTCCAACTCATTTTCGATATTTTGCGCCCGAACATTTAATGCAACGGTAAATATTAATATAAATAGCAACAAGATGCGCCACATAGTATGCCTTGAGGAAATAGATGATGAATTAAAGGAAGTACCTTGTTCAGTTATAGCACTAATAATTCTTGAATGTAACTGTTTAGTAATGAGTACGAGCATGATTGAATAATTATACAACTACGACTATGATGCAGCAATGTTTCTTATATAGGCTGTATATCATGTTTAAAAAATTTATTTATACCATATTGTTATCCATTAGTTTTACCACACTTGTAAATGCGACAATTGTTGAGTTTCAAACCTCACAAGGAAATTTTCAAGTTAATTTATTCGATAGTAGTACCCCTAAAACAGTTAATAACTTTCTTCAATATGTTGAAGAGCAGCATTATACTAATTCAGTAGTACACCGTGTTTCATCCAACTTTGTTGTACAAGGCGGTGGATATACATTCGAAGGTAATTTTCCGCTAACTCGAATCGAAACAAACCCGGCAGTGATTAACGAGCCAATATATTCTAATGTCAGAGGCACTATTGCCATGGCTAAGCTTGGCGGAGATCCTGACAGTGCAACAGATCAATGGTTCTTCAATTTAGCTGATAACGCTAGCAACCTAGACTTACAAAATAGTGGCTTTACTGTTTTTGGCCAAGTTATTGGTGATGGTATGACAACCATTGATAACATAGCTCAACTTACTTTATGTAATTCTGCAAATTTAGAAGGCATACCAATGGTTATTGCGGATGATCAACAATGTAGTGATTTAGCAACGCCTGGTATAGAAAACTTTGTGATTGTTGAACAAATTGTTATTGTCGACTCCGCTGAAGTAACTGATGGTGATTTATCTCCTGTTAGAAACACGCTAATCACAGCACCTACTGAACCAACACCTACGCCTGATAATGATAGTAGTGGTGGCGGTACTTTTGCTTGGTTTATTCTGCTGAGCTTAATTCCTTTGTTAATAAGAAGATATTCATAGAAAATTAAAGTCATTCCGAACAAGACAAAAAAAAAGCAGCGAAATCGCTGCTTTTTTTAGTAATAATATTCAGTTATTACTTTAACATATACCAATCTTAGAGTGCTAATATCAGTATATTAATATTAACCTCGAGTGAATTCTGGGTAAGCTTCCATACCACATTCAGCTTGGTCAACACCTTCATATTCTTCTTCTTCAGTTACACGAAGTCCAATAATTTTCTTCAATGCGAACCAAACTACAAAGCTAGTTACAAATACCCAAACAAAGATAGTTGCTGCACCAATTAACTGACCACTAAAGCTAGAACCTGAATTAGTAATTGGAACAATCATTAGGCCAAAGAAACCTACAACACCATGAACCGATATAGCACCTACTGGATCATCAATCTTAGCTTTATCTAAAGCAATAACTGAAAGAACAACAATAATACCACCAATTGCGCCAAATATTGTTGCTTGTAATGGTGTTGGTGTTGAAGGTTCTGCTGTAATAGCAACTAGACCTGCTAGTGCACCATTTAATGTCATGGTTAAATCAGCTTTCTTAAATAAGATTTTAGCGAAGATTAATGCTGCAACTGCACCTGCTGCTGCCGCGGCATTAGTATTTAAAAACACCAAAGCTACTGAGTTAGCACTGTTAATATCAGCAAGCTTTAATACAGAACCACCATTAAAACCAAACCAACCCATCCATAAGATAAATGTACCTAAGGTAGCCATTGGTAAATTAGCACCCGGGATAGCGTTTATTTTTCCATCTTTAGTATATTTACCTTTACGTGCACCAAGTAATAAAACACCTGCTAAAGCAGCAGAAGCACCAGCCATATGAACAATACCTGAACCAGCAAAATCAGAGAAACCTAGGTCACCTAATGTATATAAACCAAATACAGCATCACCATTCCAAGTCCAGCTACCTTCCATTGGGTAGATAAAACCAGTTAAGATAACTGTGAAAGCTAAAAATGCCCATAATTTCATACGTTCAGCTACAGCACCTGAAACAATAGACATAGCTGTTGCTACAAATACTACTTGGAAGAAAAAGTCAGCTGCATTTGCATAAACCGCACCGCCATCGAAACCCGCTTCGGCAGATTCAGCTAATACCGTACTAACTAAAGCGTCTGCATCAGCAGCACCATCAAGGCCAATACCACTTAAGAAAACACCGCCGCCATACATAATATCGTAACCTACTACTAGGTACATAACACAAGCAATAGCATACAAAGCAACGTTTTTAGTTAAAATTTCAGTTGTGTTTTTAGATCTAACTAAACCTGCTTCTAACATTGAAAAGCCAGCAGCCATCCACATTACTAAGGCACCACAAACTAAGAAATAGAATGTATCCATAGCATATTGAAGTTGAAAAATATTTTGTTCCATAATTGATCCTATAATAATTTTTGTAACAGTAATTGGTCAGGTATGAGCTGTAAGATTAAATTTGAATGAAAACACAAAGCCGAAGTATTTAAGTCTACTAATGTGAATTCATTACCTAGCTTTACAGCAAGCAATATGAATACAGATTAAATAGCCTCTGAATCCTGCTCACCTGTACGAATGCGAATGGCTTGTTCAAGGTTATAGACAAAAATTTTGCCATCGCCAATTTTACCTGTGTACGCTGCTTTACTAATTGCTTCAACTAAGCGTTCAACTATGTCGTCATTAACAGCAATTTCAAGTTTAACTTTTGGTAAGAAATCTACTTGATATTCTGCACCACGATATAATTCTGTATGTCCTTTTTGACGGCCAAAACCTTTCACTTCACTAACAGTTATCCCTTCAACACCGATTTCAGAGATGGCTTCACGAACATCATCGAGTTTGAACGGTTTAATTATTGCGTTAACTATTTTCACTGTAGACCTCTTATTTTTAATTTTAGTTAATATTGAACTATATAATTCAATTCATGTGCCATAAAAATTAAACGAACAATATCAACAATTTGTGTTTTTGTTACACTTAGAAACATTAAACGTTGCACCAAAATTGCACAGCAATTATCTGCTGAGATTATATTTGGTGCAAAAGATAAGAAGAGGAGTATTAATGAGTTACTTTAACTGCCAAATACTTAATTGAGGACGCTTTAAAATAAAATTACGTTGATTGACTTGAATCACCCGCGTTAGTTCTTGTTGGGCAACTAAGTTAAAATGAGGCGCTAATTGCTCCGACAATCCGTCAAAGCCAGTCACATTTTCACCATTAACTTTTACTCCTCCTAACCAGTTATTCTTTGCGGTATGATGTTCACCAAAGTAATAATCAGAAACAATCACAAGCAAACCTTGGCTTTTTATGCGTTGATGAGCTGTTTGTAAAAATTGACGCGGATTATAACTACTCTCGAGTACCTGTTGAGCTAAAATAATATCATAGTTATCAAAACCACTTTTTAGGTTACCCGCGTCTCCTTGGCTAAAATGTATATTATTGTGAGAAGGTAAGCCAAGCGACTTTAAACTAACCTCATAATAATCAACTATATCCCCTTCATTTTCTAAGCAATAGCGAACGGCGTTTCCTTGTTGCAAGCTAACACCATGACGTATATAACGCGCAGAAAAATCAACGCTATCCACTTGATTAAAATACTGGGCTAAAATAAAACTACTTCTGCCCACACTACAACCTAAATCCAAACATTTATCGGCGGCTATATTATATTTTTCCATAGCGCCTAGAATATAGTCAGATATTTGTTGGCTATAATTTTTAATGGGTGCATTAAAAGTTTCATTAATAAATGATTCCGCTTTCAACGAATATTGAGCATGGAGTTGCTGGCAAATATCACGGTCAGTTTCATAATGGTTAGCATCAAGATTTGGTATTCTTTTATTATTGCTTTGCACATAACGAAAGCCAGCATGTTGAAAAAAGTGCCGTCTAAATGCATAACGAGAATATTTTTGAGCTTCGTTTCCTGTAGAAATCCAAGAACCACCTTTAATTAAATTATGCTTACCATCAAAGGTCGGTGTAGAAAAGTCATCATATAATGGATGAACTTCAAAACCTTCAAAGCCATCAATAGTTGATTCAGTCCATTGCCAAACATTTCCAATTACATCAAATACGCCATCATGCTCAAATTCATCTATAGGACAAGAAGATGCATAATGTTCACGGTTTAAATTGCCCGGTGTTTGCTCCCAAGAAGCTAAATCACCATCAACTTTATCACGTAAGCATAACCATTCAGCTTCAGTAAGTAAGCGTATATATTGGCTTTCAGTATCGGCAACCTGGCTGTTTTTCCATTGACAAAAAGCTTTAGCTTCTAAGTAATTAACTTCTACTGGCCAATTTAAAGGTAACGGGATTTCATTCAGTAAATTACGTTGCCAATATAACTTCTCATTAGTTTCACTTCTCTTTTCTACCCAAAAATAGGGCTTACTCGCTTTAGAAAAACGTAACCATTGTTGCCCTTCTTCTGTCCAAAATGTTAGGTTTTGGTATCCTCCAGCATTAACAAATGCTAGATACTCTTGATTAGACACTAAGTATTTAGAAACCTTAAAGTCATCTAAATTGAGGGTGTTATAGCCATATTCATTATCCCATCCGAATGAGTCATCACTTTTAGGTTTACCAAACTCGACGAGCCTACCTTTGATCGATACTAATCTATTTTCGGGCGCATCAGCACTCTTTTTACAGGTAGGCCAGTCTTCACTCTCACTAAGGTATTGCAAAGGTAGCATACGCATAATAACGGATGATGTTTCAATATGAATTCGCTCATGTTCACAACCCATCAGAATAATCCACGCAAGTGAATTTTTTGTTATCGGCAACGATAACTCCATATCATCAATAAGATTTTCAATCAGGATTGCAACTTGATCTCGATAACATTTAACTTCAGCAACTGTCGGCCAATCATAATGCTCATCGTTTAAATCATCCCAACTCATCTCATCAACACCAACCGCACAAATAGCTTCTATGCGATCATTAATACGTGTTGCAATAAACTTACCTAGCATAAGCTTATTAATATAAAAACTAGCCGTGTGTCCATAATAAAAAATTAACGGGTGACGAAGAGGCTCTGGCCTTAAAAAATAAGCACTATCACTATTTATCAGAGAAAATAGTGACTCATATTCTGTCCATGTTTGTCTGAAATAGTTTTTAAGCTCTTGCTTTTTAGCCTTAACATCAGTGCCATTTAATGAAGGAGCCTTTATAGGTTTTATTTCCATAAATCATTTCTTATTTTGTTATATTTACTTGATAAGTATTTAATATTATTTGCTTAATTTTATTACCCAGCAACATTGGGCTTTCAAGTACGAGTGTTGAATTAGTTTTACTGTATTTTTCTTGGACTGTATTTAAACTTTCGCTAAACCATGAACTTGCAGTAAATATATCGATAGCGCCAAGAGAAACGATATCATCGTTATGAGTAAATAATGACTTAGGTAAAGTGCTTGAGACAAACCTCGGCACAGATAAGCACTTATCATTTTCGTAAGCTTCAATAGCATCTACAATATTTAATAAGCCATATATCACATTGACATAGGGATTATAATAAAGGCTGGAAGCACCTAATCTATGTTCAATTCTAGCCGTTTTCTGCCAGTTTTGCTGTACAGAAATAACCTTGTTATATCTGTCAAACAGCAAAGGCTCTTCCCCCATATTCTGATTATGCTTCCCCAGCTTTTGATATAAAGCGATACTTCCTTGATGCCCCCCTGAAATATCGATTGGTGAACATAACTCTTGAGCTAAACCGTAATAACTTTTCAGTAATAAGCGTTCAAAAGCAGCTTCTTCCGGTAAATATAATAAAGAACATTCAAAGCTAGTACGTAAAAAACAAAACTGTAAGTATTCACCAAAGTTTTTTTCTGCAATAAGGTTCATGCCTTGCTTATTAAGCACGCTAGCATTAAGTTGAATAGCATTAGGGATATGAACAGCTCTCGTGTCATCGGTAAAAATTTGACTAGAACCGGTTGCTAACTTACCTTGGTCACCAGACCAAACTACCGGTTCAATTAACGTATTAATAACACCATGTTGACCATACAACCGTTGAAATATTTGTGGCAACTGAATAAGCATTTGATGCAAATTCATTGCTTCTTTTAGCGGACTTTGGCCATTAAATAAAGAAACGTACTCCCATTGGTTTCGCCAATATTCACTGACAATTTCACCGTCTATATCTACACTACGTAAATATTGATTAATAAGATCAAAGTTTAACTTTTGTGTACGACTTTTTACATTATTTACTTGATAGCACCCCTCAAGTTCAAAATGAATTTGAGGCTGATAACCTAACTGTTTTATATAGTCTTGCAGTAACGTGATGGCACAATTGAATAAAGGTACAGACGCTAAAAAAGAGGGTGATGTGACTGATTGACTTAAGTAATTATTTCTCATCAAATGTAGGAATTTCGTAATTTTTTTTGCTGTTATTCATATATTGCATGGACTCTTGATATTGTATAGCACGGTTTTTACCACTACGCTTTGCGTGATAAAGCGCTTTATCTGCTTGCAAATAAAGCTCAGTACTCGTGTTAACCTTTTTAGAGGTTGTTGCTAAACCTATGCTTACGCTCACTTGAATTTTTTGAATACCACCATTATTGCTTTCAGTAATGAACTCGTGCTGATTAACAGTGTTTACAAAACGCTGCGCAATATGCAAACTTTGTACAGCATCAATCCTTGGCAAAACACAAAGAAACTCTTCACCACCGACACGACCAATTACATCTTCTTTTCTTAAAATATTAGCACCTATGTTTGCTACTTGGCGAATTACTTCATCTCCAAAAGGATGCCCATATAAATCATTTACGCGCTTAAAATCATCTATATCTATCACCATAATTGAAATAGTATTTTTTTCATCGTAGTTAGCATCAATTAATTTATGTAGAAAATTAAATACATATCGGCGATTGAATGAATTAGACAGCGGATCTCTAATCGATAACTGTTTTAATTTTTTATTGTGGTGCCATTGAAAATAAGTGAAAAACAGCATAATTAAAACTAGGGTAGCGACAAAAAAAATCACATATACTTGTAACGTATTAGCTTGTTTCTGTTGTTCAAATTCCAACTGCTGTACTTTAGTACGTTGTTGCAATAGTGATATTTCTACATTTTGCCGATCTGCTTCTAGTGTTGCTCTGACATGTAATAGCCGATCAGACATATTTTCTTTTAACAATTCAATTTCATTTTCATTAAATTGTTCCAATAGTTTGTATGCCTCTTTATGATTACCTTGAGCCTCTGCTAATTTAGCCTCAATTTTTAATGTTTCTATTTGCCAGCGAGTTCCAAGTAATTCGGGTAGCGAGTAAAATATTTCTTCTGCTTTATTTAACGCTATTTTTGCCTCATCTAACTTACCTTCTGTAATCAAACATTCCGATTTCCTTTTGTATAATTCAGCTTTGTAATCACTTAATCCTTCAATACTTACAGCATAATTAATAGACCTTAATGCTTGCTCACAACTTCCTCGACTCGCTTCACTCATGGCAATGCCATAAGCCGCAAAAAATTTACCATTAATATTGTTGGGGCTAAATTCAATTATTTTTCGATACCGTTTATAGTACTCGATTGCCAATTCATATTTCCCCCAATAACGATAAGTGACCGCTAAACCGTATACAGCCTCACCTTCATAATATGGATACGCTAATTGTTGATAACTTATTAATGCTTTATGGTAATACTCGATTGATTTAGCATAATCATGCATATAACCATAAATGGCACCATAGACCTCATTAATTCTAGCAATTAAGAACTCATTATTTAACATAAAGGCTTCCATATAAGCCTGTTGTAATTCAGTTAATGGCAATTCATAAACGCCAGTTAAGCTAAGGGTATACGCCAGTTCTTGTTTAGCTTGCACAGCTAAAGCAATATAATCATTTGCTAGTGCGGATTCTTGCGCTTTTTTCAATAACTTTTGTGAGCGAAGGTAGTGACCTTCGCGTTGAAGGATTAGACCACGAAAAATATCAAGGTTAATAAGTATTCTAGCGGGGGTATTTTCATGTACAGCTGCAAGAGACTCTTCAACTGTTGCCTCAAACCTATCAAAGAAATACAATAAATTTTCGGCCTCTGCTTTACGTAATAGCCACCAAAGTTTGTAATTCGGTGACATTTCATCTATTTGATCAGCTTGTTCCAGTAATGATTGATATGTTGTCCATGGTTCTTTATGTAAGGCATGCTCTATATTTTGCAATGCCAAACTATCTGTTAACTTCGCTGCATTAGCCACAAAAAAACAACAGGTAACAAATACCAGAAAAACATATCGAAAAACTAGCTGCAAGGTAATTTATCCTTAAAAATAAATTTTATATACCGCAAGCAGTAAATAGCAGAATTATAAGTAGATATAGCCTAACATGAAGTTAAAGTTAATAACTAGCGGTACTGCTTAACTTTTAAATAGCTTATTAAAGTTAGCGATCGAAAAGCCATTCAATAGTTGATCGCCTATTTTTAATACAGGCACAGATCGCATGCCTATTGCAGAAAACTCTTTTTGACCTTTTGGTGTTTGCACATTACATAAACGATAAGGGATCCTTTGCTCATCTAAATAGCGTTTTGCGGTTTGACAATGCGGACATTTTTCCATGGTATAAAGTACAATACGTTTCATGGGCTTACCTATAAATATATTAAAAACATTACAAAAAACCCTGAATTAACAGGGCCTTGTTTGATTTAAAGTTTACATTTAATTTTTTGGGAAACTAGAACGGTATATCATCATCAAAATCAATTGATGGCTCTTGTGGATTCACTTTAGGTGCTTGTTGAGGTTGTTGTCCCTGTGGAGCAAAGCCACCTTGTGGCTGACCTTGTGGTGCATAACCACCTTGATGTTGAGGCGCTTGTTGAGCTTGCTGATAGCCACCTTGTTGTGCTGGTTTATTATAAGCTTGTTGTGGAGCCTGTTGCTGCCCTTGTGGTGCATAACCACCTTGCTGCTGAGGTGCTTGCTGCTGAAAACCAGTATTTTGAGCTTGACCTTGTTGTTGAGGTGCTTGTTGCTGAAAACCTGTATTTTGACCCGACGGTTTACCGTCTAACATCTGCATTACACCATTAAACCCTTGTAATACAATTTCAGTAGTATATTGATCTTGTCCTTGTGGATTAGTCCACTTACGCGTTTGCAATGAACCTTCAAGATAAACTTTTGATCCTTTTTTTAAGTATTCGCCTGCAATTTCAGCTAATTTACCGAACATAACAACACGGTGCCATTCTGTTTTTTCTTTTTGCTCACCAGTTTGCTTATCTTTCCATGTGTCAGATGTTGCCACAGTGATATTTGCCACCGCACCACCATTAGGCATAAAACGCACTTCAGGATCTTTACCTAAGTTACCTACAATAATTACTTTATTTACACCCGCCATGAAACATCCTATTGATTGTGCTTTTCTAAAACAATTTGTGTACTTAACACACAGTTATTCTAGAGTTTAAAAAATTTGATTAAGAGAGTAATTCTATAGTGAGATACGATCAAATTCGAGTGCTTTTTGCGTTTAAAACGTTATTTATTTTTAGCTAGTTGATTTATATCGTATTAGCGAAAAGTAAAGCCTATTGTTGATATAAATGCTTTGCTAATTCAATACGAATATCATCTGGTATTTTTTCAGAGGCTTGTGTTTGGTAATTAAAGTGAACCATTGAAGCACTACCAGAGGCACATTTTTCACCGTGTTGCCAAACTTCTTGATAAGCATCAAACGAAGAGCCTCCAATTCGACCAATAAAAGTACGTATTTCAACCTCTTGCCCATAAAATAATTGACCGTGATAAGACACTTCAATTTTGGCAATAATTAATTTCCATTTTGATAGATCTAAATCTGGAATAAATAATCTAAAAATGGGCTCTCTGCCACCTTCAAACCACACAGGAATAGTCGTGTTGTTGATGTGACCAAGTGCGTCTGTATCATTAAAACGTGGCATTAACTTTTCTGTGAACATTATTATTTCTCTTTAGTTATAGTCGTTTGTAATGACTAGTAATTTACATCGATTAAAGTATATTTTCTAAAATAAAGAAAAGATTAAATAACATATCAATTAAATACAATAGTTAAGTTATACTGAAATTCGTTGAAACGCTCGTTTATCTTGTTTGTGATTATTTCACTAGACTATACAGAAGGATTCTAATCATTCCTATTAACAGTAAACTTTCATATTTACTATTGATCATAACCACTACCATTCCTTTGGTACTCACTAGTAATATAACTAAGGCTTATGCACAAGAACCTAATAGCAAGAACGAAATTCTCGAAATAGAAGAATGCGGCCTTGAACAGCCAAAGATTATCTTTAATCCACAAACGATTTTTGATGAAAATGAAAAAGGTTTCCTTTTTATACATCGCTGGGCAAATGCAATTCATATAACCACGAAGCAACTTACATTAGAAAATGAAGCTGCTTTTTTTATCAATAAATGTACAAAAACTATCGCTGATATGGCCGAGTTAGAGCGACATTTACGTAGTAGAAAATACTTACGTGCCGCTAAAGTTAGTAGTGATGAAGCGGTAGAAAATATCACTATTACTACTTGGGATAATTGGTCATTAATGCCAACTGTTAGTTTTGGTCGTCAGGGAGGAGAAAGTACCTATAGTTTTGGTATTAAGGAGCGAAATCTTGCTGGCTTAGGCGTAGATGCAGAAATCGAAACTTATAGAAACTCGCAACGTAAGGGCTATAAACTAAGAACCACTATTCCCTTGTTTAGCCAAAAGAATATTGATTTAAAATTACACTTTGCTGACAATGACGATGGTACTCAACAAGCGATATTTTTACAAAAGCACTTTGCTAGTTTTTATACTAACAATGCTTATATGATTGGCTTTGATGAAGAGTCTCGTAATGACACTATTTATCAAAATAATAATAAATTGGCGATATTTGCCCATGACCTTAACTATAAAAATGCCGAATATTCTTGGCTAGGCTTTAACCATAAAAATGCGCTCGCACGATACCATATTGGTGTTACACAAGAACAACATAAATTTTATTATGCTGATAATGCAAACGATAACCCTCATTCACTTTTATTACCTCAAGATCGTGATTTTATCTACCCTTGGGTCGGTTTTGATTACATAGAAAAAGACTTTAAAAAACTCACAAATATTCATTTAATTACACAAATAGAAGATTTTAATCATGGTTGGCAATTTAGTTCTCGTTTAGGTATTAGTGATGGTGAAAGAGAAAATAATGCTTGGGCGCTATTTCAAGCAAAAATCCATAAAGGATTTGAAGTACATGATAATGCTCTGGTGCTACTCAATATAGAATTAAGTGGTGACATATATCATCAACGTGAAGATCGACTATTACTGAATATTGATACTGAATACTTTTATAATTTCAATGACAACTGGGGATATTACTTCAACAACACCAATGTAATCAGTAATAATCAATATCTTGACCAACTTGTTAGTATTGGAGGTGATTCTGGTTTAAGAGGCTTTCCTTTAGAGTATCAGCATGGTGAGCATAGTGTGAAATTTACCAACGAAATACGTTATTATCCCAAAATCAATCTATTTAAGGTATTTGATCTTGCTGGTGCTGCATTTTTAGATACCGCACGAACCTTTGGTGACATTGATGTCGCAGGCATTGAAGCTAATGCTGAAAATGGTTGGCTATATTCAGTGGGTATGGGAGCAAGGTTTTATTCACCACATGCAGCAGGAAATCAACAAGTAATACATGTCGACTTTGCTTTTCCTCAAAGTGATAACCCAAATATTGATACTTTTGAAATTAGAATTGAAGCTAAACAATCTTTTTAATCCAGCTTGATTATAATCTATAAGAACCGCTTTAAAACACGATCAAGTTGAGCGATGCGAATCTTATTCAGTAACTTCTTCGGTTTTGTTGGATAGTCACTTACCGCTTCAAGCTCACTAAAATGATTAATTTTTTGAGTATGCTCCATAATAGTAACAAGCTCAGGTGCAACTTTTGTCATTAAACTTTGTGATGGGTCATCAAGTAGTAAGCCATTTTCAAGATCTAATGTCCATGCCCGTGGATTTAAGTTACTACCTGTTAATAAATGATAACGTTCATCACTAATAATTCCCTTTAAATGAAAGCTATTATCTTCGTGTTGCCATAAATATATATTCAATAACCCTTGTTCAATATAGTTTTGATAGCGTTTAACAAAGCGCTTTAAGAGCATTTCATAAATATAAGGAACGATACCAATAGTACTAAACTCCGATTCATCAGCAATATAAAAATCATTAGCCTTTTTATCACCAACAACTAAGGTGATATTCACACCACGTTTTAATGCATTAACAACATCTTTTGCCAGCACAGGAGGTAAATTAAAATAAGGCGTAAAAATTAATAACTGCTTTTGTGAATTACGAATTGTTTTGCGAATAACTTTGTTTAGGTGATTTTTTCTTCTGCCAAATCCTACTAAAGGAGTTATTGATATAGGGTTATTAATAACTCCCGAATTTTTGT
Organism: Colwellia sp. C2M11; assembly: GCF_018860915.1. GTDB lineage: Bacteria > Pseudomonadota > Gammaproteobacteria > Enterobacterales > Alteromonadaceae > Colwellia. The sequence continues at coordinate 104,412 of NZ_JAHKQD010000052.1, read as the reverse complement.
TGGTACTCGTGGAGTCTATTGCGTAAGCTGATTTTTTCAATAATAATTTTAACGCTAAAATATTACGTTTTTGATCAACAGAACTCGGTAAATCAGGCTCATTAAGTAATGGCGCTAGATTTGAATGAATAAAAGTATTACTTAAATACTGACAAAAGCTGTTCGTTAATGAAGAACACTGAATTTGATAATATCTGTCTAAACGATAGCGAGCACCTTGATGCATGTATATGTCATTAATACTTGCACCGGTATAAAAAAGATTATCATCAAAAACCATACCTTTTAAGTGTAAAACACCAAATAGCTCTTTTCGCTTAACAGCAATACCGTATATTGAAATTTTTTGCTCATATTGTGCAGCTAAATCAAGATATAAAGCACGATTACCTAAACTATCTTTTTCTCCAATTAACCCTCGTTGACCTCGATGAAAATCGACAAAAATATTAACTTCTAGCTCAGGCCTAATTCCTTTAGCTTTGTACAAAGCATGCAATATTTCTCTGCCAGCCTCGTCATCCTGTAGATAAAGTGCTGTTATATATATACGACGATGAGCATTAGCAATTAATGATAATAGTTGTTGTTTATATTGTTTCGGAGTAGAGAATATTTCAATATCGGAATTACTGATCACTAAATTTTTCATTTCAAAGGTCAAAGGTTGAGGGGCTTTACTATACATGCATTTTCAGCAGTATACGTCAGTTTTTATTTTTCTAAAATAAATTCTGCTAATTGTCTCGATAAACTATTAGCGAGTTGTAACAGTTTTTTACCAGTTCACCCTATATTTTGAACATCTGAATAACTTCAGCCTCATTGATGAAATACTTTAGGTATGTTTTTAATACTCTCATTTAAGCAAGCCACAACAAAGAATATTCATTGCTATTCCTTTTTACTTACCGACTTTCAAAAGAAATAGCATATAAATATAGGGTGGAATAACAATGAACAACGACTTGTTTCTATTGAAAAACTTATATTATCATCGCTAATTCAGCAGCTTGTCGAATAGCACGCTTAGCATCAAGTTCAGAGGCTACATTAGCTCCACCAATTAAGTGTACTTTTAAGCCGCCATTTTCAAGCGCTTGTTGTAAATCACGATTTGATTCTTGTCCTGCACAAATAATAATATTATCAACATCAAGCAGTGTTTCTTCGCCATTTACTTCGATAATTAATCCTTCATCAGTTATCGACTTATAACTCACACCGGGTACCATTTTCACACCATGTTTAACTAAATTAGCACGATGTACCCAACCCGATGTTTTCCCTAAACCTTTACCGACTTTTGTGGCTTTACGCTGTAACAACGTAATTTGTCTCTCTGGTTTATCAGAAGACGCTGCGCTCGGCTCTAATAATGCCCCCGAACTTTGATAATTCTTATCGACCCCCCAATTTTTTAACCACGCATCAAGGTTAGTTGTCAGTGACTCGTTCGACTCCACTAGGTAAGTAGCAACATCAAAACCAATGCCACCAGCACCAATAATTGCGACCTTTTCTCCTACAGGCATCTTCTCACGCAACACTTGTAAATAGCTCAGCACTTTAGGATGATCAATGCCCTCAATATCTAATTTTCTAGGTTTAATGCCTGTCGCTAGAACAACTTCATCAAAGCCCGCCGATAATAGAGATTCTGCGCTTTGTTCGTGATTCAAATGTACCGGAATATTATGTAATGTAAGTTGCTTATTAAAATAACGTAATGTTTCATAAAACTCTTCTTTACCTGGAATTTGTTTGGCAACATTAAACTGCCCGCCAATTTCACTTATTTTGTCAAATAACTCAACTTGATGCCCTCGCTCAGATGCATAAACACTAAAAGCTAAACCTGCAGGCCCTGCGCCAATAACAGCTAATTTTTTACGATTATTTGTGGGTTCAAAATTTATTTCTGTTTCATAACAAGCTCTAGGGTTTACCAAACATGACGCTCTTTTTTGTTGAAACACATGATCTAAACAAGCTTGATTACAACCAATACAGGTGTTAATTTCATCTGATTTATTGGCCGCTGCTTTATTAACAAAGTTTGCATCAGCTAAAAATGGTCTTGCCATTGACACCATATCCGCCTGCCCTGTTGCTAATATTTCTTCAGCCACTTCAGGGGTATTAATACGGTTTGTAGTTATTAACGGTAGCGATACTTCTTTTTTCATTCGCTCAGTAATCCAAGTAAACGCTGCTCTTGGTACAGAAGTCACTATCGTAGGGATACGTGCTTCATGCCAGCCAATACCGGTATTGATTAAGGTAGCCCCCGCTTTCTCAACAGCTTTTGCCATTAAAACTACTTCATCCCAAGTATTACCACCTTCAACTAAATCCAGCATAGATAATCGGAAGATAATAATGAAATTTTCACCTACTTTTGCACGCACCGCTTTTATTGTTTCAATGGCTAAGCGCATACGGTTTTCAATGCTACCGCCCCAATCGTCATCTCGTTGATTAGTACGAAGACAAGCAAATTGATTAATTAAATAACCTTCACTACCCATTATTTCAACACCATCATAACCAGCTTTATTAGCTAAATGAGCGGCGTAAGCATAATCTTTTATCGTGCTTCGAATCTGACCATCAGACATTGCTTTAGGAGTAAAAGGATTGATTGGCGATTTAATTTTACTCGGCGCTACACTAAAGGGATGATAAGCATAACGACCTGTGTGTAATAACTGTAAACAGATCTTTGTTGGGTATTTATGAACCGCTGCTGTCACTTCTTTATGCTTATTTACATGCCAAAAATGGCTTAATTCACTGCCCAAAGGGGCAATTGTGCCACGCTTGTTAGGGCTAACACCACCTGTAACAATTAGCCCAACACCGCCTTTTGCACGCTCTTCATAGAAAGCCGCTAATTTTGAAAAACCCCCACGCTCTTCTTCAAGCCCGGTATGCATAGATCCCATTAACGTGCGGTTAGCTAATTGAGTAAAACCTAAATCCAAAGGGGCTAATAAGTGAGGAAAAGCCTGCTCTATAGATGAATTATTTATTTCATTTGGTGCTGTCATATTATTTCCTATTGGTCAAACCAGATAGTATAGTTGCTGTTAATTTACTCATCTTCAAACAAAAATACAAGCATATTTTGACACCTGTCAGATTAATTTTAAAATATTAATAATGCATTAATATTAGTAGTATATATACCTAAAGGTAATATACTTATTTCATCTAAGTGTTTAGCCCTTAAATACCCTCATTATCAAATACGATTAACTACAAAAATAATTAATATGAATCAAGCAAAGATTGATAAAATAGCTTTAACTTCGTTAGTAACAAATGAGCTAAAGAAAGAATTAAATCAAGCGATTAATGCCGCAAATGAGGCTCATGCTGCCGCAGTAGACGATCAAAGTGTTGCCGAAACCCAATATGATACGCTAGCGATTGAGGCCAGCTATTTAGCTGAAGGGCAATCTCGACGTGTGCAAGAATTACAAACGGCACTTAAAGCGTATCAAGACTCGAATGTGCTAGTTTTTGATGAAGACAAGCCAATAAAATTAACAGCATTAGTGCAACTTGCTAAAGACAGCACTAAACAACATTGGTTTTTTATCGGCCCTGCAGCAGGTGGGTTTCGTTGTGAATTATTCGGGCAACATATTACGGTAATCACACCGCAATCCCCAGTGGGATTAGCGTTACTTGATAAATATCAAGGTGATGAGGTCGATATTACACTTGGTACTAATAAGCTAAGTGATTATATTTTTTCAATACAATAAAAAGCCTTATTCATTAAGATATTCAAGCTTTATACTACTGATTCAAGAGATTTCCTATCAATATAGCGATAAAATGACGAGGATATATTGACCGTTATTTTGAGAAAATAGCACTATAATTTTCAAAAAAACCTCATCATGAACTTAGTTCAATATGAGGTTTTTTAAGTCAACAAAGTAAGTTACATAACCCTGGTCACAAGGCTAGTTACATTGAATATTAGCAGATTCTCCAGCCTTAGCTTCAAAGTAAACATCACTCATTGATAATGTTAATTTACTTTTTGACATTAATTCAAAAGGTTTAACAAGTTTATCAAACTTTAAACCTTGGTTAGCAAAACAACTGACATCTATTGATAATTTTGCCCATTCACCATTAGGTAAATTAGCTAACGCTTGTGAAACATCAACACTCGCTATACATGATTCAGAGTTCAATTCACTACCGTCACAAGCCATTGAAATACTCACAGGTGCAGTCACATCACTATTTCTTTTAACCGTTAATACCAGTGCAGACATTTCTTTTGATACAATAGAAAGATCGGCACTGATTGCATTAATTGCAGAAAATCTAATACCTGCTGTAGTACTGCCGTCAAGTTGGATCTGAAAAGCATCTTCTTGTACATTTTTATCAATGGTGCGATAAGCAATGCCAGGTAATGATGAACTGTTAGATTGTATATTCAGTGTTTGCTCTTCTGAAATTAATAGCATTTCCCATGGCTTCATGACTTTACCAGCAAAGATTTGAGTGTCTTGTTGATTATTGTGGGAGAAAGTAAAACCTTCAGATAAGTTATTTGCTAACGTGCTTTTTTCACCATATTTCAAACCAAAACCATAAGGTAATAAAGGCTTATTATCTTTATCAAAACGATTCACTGTTTGTACTGGTGAATTCGGCCAAGAAAAAGAAAGTTTCCCCATAAAATCGTGTTGTACTTGGTTATTAACATCTGTCAATAAAACATCAGCAACAGCTTTCCCTTCAGAACCCGGCAACCAAGCAGCAACAAAGGCATCACTGGCATTAAACTCAGCATTCATCCACATAGGTCTGCCGCTAATAAATACTGAAACAACAGGTATTCCTTGTGCTTTCAAGCGTTTTAACAAAGCTAAATCAGATTTGTGACTTGCTTGATAAGCTAGATTCTCTCTGTCTCCCTGCCCTTCAGCGTAAGGCTCTTCACCAAACACCACCACGGCAACATCAGGTTCTTTAGTAAATTTACCTTCAACATTAAGTTCTATATGACCACCAGCAGCGTTTACTTGTGCACGTAAACCATCATAAATTGAACTACCACCAGGAAAATCGCTATTTTCATTATTAGTACCTTGCCAAGTTATCGTCCAACCACCTGACTGCTTACCGATATTGTTAGCTGCATCGCCTGCCACTAAAATATTCATTTTAGGTGATAAAGGTAAAATTCCAGCTTCATTTTTTAATAGCACTAATGATTCTCGTACTGCTTGGCGAGCTATTTCTCGATGCTTTTCGCTACCAATAAGTTCAGTTTTTCCTGAAAATTGACGATTAGCGGGACTTGGTTTGTCAAAAAGCCCTGCTCTGAGTTTTACACGTAATATACGACTGACTGCATCATCAATACGTGACTCAGCTATTTCGCCACGACGTACTTGCACAATAGTGTTTTCATAAAGAGGTTTCCATGCATCCGTAGGCACCATAAAAATATCTAAGCCTGCGTTAATAGACTGTGGACAACTTTCATTTGTACAGCCTTTAACTTGTCCATGACCATTCCAATCACCAACAACAAAGCCGTCAAAGCCCATCTTTTCTTTTAACACTTCAGTTAACAGGTAATGGCTACCGTGAATTTTTTCACCATTCCAACTGTTAAATGATGCCATAACCGACTGAGCGCCAGCCGCTAAACCACTGACATAACCTTGAGCATGTAATTTATACAGGTCTTGCTCTGATGCTTGATTATCCCCTTGATCATCCCCATCTTGAGTGCCCCCATCACCAACAAAGTGTTTAACTGTACTAATAACACGATCATCACCTAAGAAATCATCATCAGCACTTCCTTGTAATCCTTTAACAACAGCACTAGCATAAAGCTTTACTATTTCAGGATCTTCTGAGTAACCTTCATAGGCTCTCCCCCAACGATCATCTCTTACCGTAGCAACCGTTGGCGCAAAAACCCAATCAATACCAGTAACCATTACTTCTGTAGCCGTTGCTTGAGCGATTTTAGTCATCAGCTCAACATTATTCGCTGCCCCCAAACCAATGTTATGGGGAAATAATGTTGCACCAATCACATTGTTATGACCATGAACAGCATCAGTGCCCCACATTGTAGGAATTGCACTACCATCTAGTGAATCATCAATAGACGCTTGATACATAGTTTCAGCAAGCTCAATCCAATCTTGGGGGGTTGAATGTTTATTGTTCTTAGGAAAAGCCCCGCCGCCATTTAAATACGAGCCAAAACCGTACTTACGCATATCTTCTGGAGTAATATCACGTATTTCAGGTTGGATCATTTGTGCGACTTTTTGTTCTAACGTCATCGTACTCAATAATTCACTGACTTTAGCTTCAATAACTGGATCTTTTGTCACTTCAGATTTTATTGGTGCCCAAGTCTTCGACTCTTCTGTATTGATAATGTCAAATGATTCAACTGAACAACCTGCAGCTAATAAAACAAATGAACTCGATAGTAATGTGCTTTTAGATAGCTTCATGTTTGCCACCCTCTTGAAATTGAATTGTAGTAACATCGGGCTTAGAGCCAATTAATGCGTAATAAACGATATATGCATAACAAAAAATAGGTAGAATAAACGAAAGCTGAATACCAAGTGCGTCAGCTAAAGCGCCTTGTACTAAAGGTAATATAGCACCACCTACAATAGCTAAACATAAAACACCAGCGCCATGGCTAGCAGCATTACCTAGTTGGTTAATTGCTAAAGTAAAAATAGTAGGAAACATAATGGAATTGAAAAAACCTACAGCAAGGATCGCCAGCATAGCAATTGAACCATCGGTCACCATAGCAACAAATACTAAAATGGCAGCACAAACAGCATTGATAAATAAAACTTTATTAGCTGATACAAGTTGCATCACGCCTGCTCCGATAAAACGCCCAACCATAGCTCCGCCCCAATAATAAGAAATATATTTAGCGGCTTCAGCTTCAGTAATACCTGCAATAGTAGGCTCTGCTAAAAAGTTAATTAAAAAACTACCAATAGCAACTTCAGCACCAACATAAACAAAAATACCTACAGCACCTAAACGTAAATGTTTAAATTGCCATGCCTTGCTTGGCGATATTTGTGCTTGTGCATTTTGACCTAAATTAGGTAGCTTCAATAACGCAAATATACCCGCAAGCACCATCAAGGTTAATGCAATAGCAATATAAGGAATTTGTACTGAGCTTGCATCTACCGCTTCGCTCGACTCAACACCACTAAAAATAAGCCAAGCACCAAAAAATGGGGCAACGGTTGTGCCAAATGAATTAAAAGCTTGTGTTAAAGTAAGTCGTGAAGATGCCGTTTTACTTGGACCTAAAGCGCTTACATAAGGGTTTGCAGAGACTTGTAAAATAGTAATACCCGTTGCTAGAACAAATAATGCTAATAAAAAAACCGCGTACACACCGATTTCAGCCGCAGGATAAAACAATAGACAGCCAAGACTAGCAATGGATAATCCCGTCACTATACCTTTTTTATAACCTAAGCGACTCACTAAAGCGCCCGCAGGAAGAGAAACAATAAAATAGGCGCCAAAAAAACAAAATTGAATCAGCATAGCTTGGGTATAACTAAGATCAAACATACCTTTTAAGTAAGGGATTAAAATGTCGTTAAGGCAAGTAATGAACCCCCACATGAAAAATAATGAAGTAAGCGATACTAAAGCGAACATACTATTTTGTGGAGGATTACTTGATGAGTTTTCTGAACTATTCTGTGTATCGATAATAACTGCAGAACTAGCCATAAATATATTCCTATATAAATTAAGTTAAATCACATAACCGAACAGATATTAGTGTTAGGATATGCTTAAAATAAAAGCCTCGTTATAACATTCAACAAGGCTTTATTTGGGCTTAGTTAAAAGCTATATCGAGCACCTAAGCTATAACGAGGTCCGTATTGTCTAGCAAATAAAAACTGCTCTTCATAACGGCCAAAGCCCTGCTCTGTTTCATTATTAATATTTACACCTTCAACAAACACAGTGAGCTCCTCGGTAACATCATAATTGACACTCATATCCCACTGTCCAAAAGCTTTAGCAAATTGTGGCGGATTATCAGATGAGCCTTGATCTTGTCCTACACCAATCAGATATTCATCACGCCATGCATAGGTCACTTTTACCGACAGACCATCTTTTTCATAAAAAGCCTGAAAGTTAGCAGAATCACTTAACCCTGTTAGCGGTGTTTGTTGGTCTAAACTTTCAACGTCAAACTCTACATCGCCATCAACAAATGTCGCATTAACACCTACACCAAAGCCTGACTCACCAAATAAATGTTGTACTGCCAGCTCAAAACCATCAACAGTTTTTTCATCAGAACTATTGAATGGTCTGCTTATATCCCAAACAATCAATGGATCATCACTATTTGGCTCTAAATAACCTTGAGCATTTAAACTAGAACCATTGGCCTGGATTTGTGCAAAAATAGCATCACTTGTTGCTTGCTCACCATTAGCAATTAAATCAGCTTCAGCTTGCTGCCAGCGAGGACCTTGGTAGATATCGTGAAAACCATCAATAGTGGTTGATACAATTTGATTTCCAATAAAGTTTTTAACGTCTTTTTTGAAATAACCAATCGACGCATAACTTCCTTCGTCGCTGTAGTAATATTCAAGACTAAGATCTAGGTTAGTAGATTCATATGGTAAAAGGTTAGTGTTACCTTCATTACCATTACGAGAACCTATTTTAGGACTACCAGATAAAACACGTCCCCCCGCTAAATTACCTAATGGTGCTCTAGCGATTGTCTTACCCCACGAAACGCGCCCAACAAGTTCATCAGTTAGATCAACTCGGAAGTCAAACATAGGTAAAAATACATCATGCTCACCCGTTAAAGATAAAATATTACTATCACCACTCAAATATTGAGTATGCCATTCACTGCCACCTTGCCACCAAACACTTGTTGGGACGTCTTGTTGAACATTACTCGTAACATCTGTCTCTTCATAACGTACACCAACACTCAATTCCATATCAAAACCGATTAACTCAAACATCCAGTTTGTTTGAAGGTAGATACTTTTCGTTTCTTCTTCGACTGAGGATTGCGAAAAAGTACCAGCAAAATCATGATATGGAGTTGCTGCAAAATAATCACCATTACCTAAAGCTTCTTCTGTTAAAAAGGCTTCTGAGCGTGTAACCACTTCATCAAAATCAAAAGTATAATAATGATCCGGAGTTAAACTGCTTCCCCCACCATTAATTTGATCTAAGAAGTTATTAGTACTCTGTTTTGTAAACATACCGTCTGGAAATATTTCAGTCCAAGAAGGGTTAAATCCAAAAGCACCGATTAATCCACTCCATGCACTAGAGCCGCCAATAGTTTGCTTAGTGCTAGCTACACCAAACTTTATGTCGACTAACGGGATATTATAAGTATTTTCCCACATGCCACGTAGTTGTATTTGCTCTACATTAGCTTCACCCGGTGAATGAATGAATTGACTAAAATGTGAGTCTATTTCTCCTGGCTCTAAAGTTGTTGTGCCGTTATTCCAAAAAATCTGCCCTGATGGAACATCACCAGTACGATAATCGTACGTTTTAGTGATTAATTGATCTGATCCTAAAACAAGCGTACCTGCACTATTAAGACCAGCATCTTTACCATTATCTGTTTTACTGGTTGAATCATGGAAATCTAATGCTAAATGCAATGTATCTGTTGCTTGCCAAGCTAAGTTAATACCAAATGAATCTTCTTTAACTTCAGTTGTATTGCGAGAAGCAGTATATGAGCCATCATTGCCACTAATATCGGCATAAATTGCTGTTCCATTTTCATCCAATTCATAGGCATTTATATTGCCTCCATAGTCATTCCACATTCCCCACCCAATAGAGTTAACCCCAGTGGTTGCAATAGTTGCTGTGTAATCCAAGGTTACAATAAGATCTTCAGTCGGTGCATATTGAAAGGTAATATTTCCATTTGTTCTTTCACGGGCAATATTTGCAATGTTGTAACCTAAATCACGAGGGAAAAAGTAATCACCAACACGCTCACCTTCCTCATTAATAGGGCGAGGATCAATCACATTTTCATCAGCAAGGTTAGTAGGTAACGCTACATTGGCTTGCCAGCCTTGAATACTCGCAGATTGCTGTTGAAAATCTCTTCGTTGATGGCTTGCAGAAACTGAAAAACCTAAGGTATCGTCATTGAAAGTATTGCTATAAATAGCACTCAACTCAGGCGTAATATCATCACCTTCTACATTAGAAGTATCGTGATTAGCTTTTGCTGAAACAGAAATTTTTTGTCCAGGGCTGTCAAAAGGCTTTAATGTAGAAATATTAACAGTCGCGCCTAATCCACCTGTTGGGTTTTCTGCACGTGCAGTTTTAAACACTTCAAGAGAACTAACACCTTCAGATGACAAGTTTTCTAAACTATATGAACGGCTATTACCTGTACCAGGCATTTGACGTCCGTTAAGTGTTAATAAGTTAAACTCAGAGCCAAAACCACGTACTGTAATTTGACTTCCTTCACCATTTGAGCGACTTACTGAAACACCCGTTATACGTTGCAAAGACTCAGCTAAATTAGTATCAGGGAACTTCCCCATCTCTTCTGATGAAATAGCATCCATCACACCTGAAAAGCCACGTTTCATTGAAGATGCACGCATAATACTTCCGCGAATACCTGTCACTTCAATCACTTCTATTTCAGCTTTTTGCTCAGCTAATGGTGCTTCTTCAGCTAATACATTATGACTTACACCTGAAGCTAAAATTAATGAGATACATGTAGCTATATGTTTTTGTTTAAATTTAATATTTTTCATGTTGAACCTACTTTTAAAAATTTTTTATAATTGAGCAATTGAAAAGCTCGATTTTTAATCACAGCTTTTAGGCTAAGGATTACTGATAAGTACGTTATCGATTCGGTACTCAGCACCCTCGCCTGTAGCCCATGCAGGGAAAAACATAACAACGTCTATTTGACTAATATCTAAGCCAGCATCAAATAAACTTTGTAGAGAAAAAGTATAGGTTTGCCATTCACCCGTTACAGGTACAACGCCTTCTTGACTCGCCGTGATAGGTAATTCAACAGCAGTCTCTGTATCACCTGACTCTATTTTGAAAATCCAAGTAGACTCTGGATCAGTTGGTGCAGTAATCACTTTCATATCAAATTTAACAACACCACTTGCTAATAGATGAGATGCATCTAAATAAACATCATCATCAGCTAACAACCCCATCACAGTAGGTGTAGCACCAATAACGAACTGAGCAGTCATGCCATGTTCGGTACCATCATTTTCAAGTGTTGGAGTTGAACCACCACAACAATCCCAAACACTCCACATGTCTTTAGCTTGTTCATCAAATAATACAAAACCACCAGAGTTAGTTTCTGCTGTAGGATCATAGATTTTTACGTTATCAATACGATAAACTGCACCTTCACCTGCCCCCCATGCTGGGAAAATCATCAGAACATCAATAGCACTTACATCTAAACCAGCAGTTGCTAAGTCAGATAAATTAAAGGTATAAGTTTGCCATTGCCCTTCAACAGGAGCAGCAGCTTCAACACTTGTCGCTACAGAAACTTCAACAGCAGATGCAGCATTATCGGCTTCTACTTTAAAAATCCAGTCAGTACTCGAATCGCTTGGCATAGTCACCACTTTCATTTCGAACTGAATAACACCATTAGTAAGGATACCTGTTGCATCAAATGGCGAAGGTTGAGTTGTATTAGGGTCTCTTGAAATAAAGCCCATTACTGTTGGTTCTGAACCAATAGAAAACTCTGAAACATTAGTATGAGCATCATCGTCTAACTCAACCGTTGGCGTTGAACCTCCACAACAATCCCACATTGGCCAGCTTGGGTTTTCGCTTTCTTGAAAAATAACAACCTCAGGTGAAGTTGAGTCAGCAGCAATACTTAAGTTAGTAATTTGATATACAGCACCTTCACCGGCTCCCCATGCAGGAAATACCATAACAACATCAAGAGCACTAAGATCTAAACCTTTATCTGCGAATGATTTTAATGAAAAAGTATAGGTTTGCCATTCCCCAGTTACAGGCTCAATAGCTTCAGCACTTTCAGTTAAAAGAAAGTCTGCAGCCGTTGAACCTTCAGAGCTTTCCATTTTCACATACCAAGGAGCGCTTATATCATTCGGCGCTGAAACAACTTTCATGTCAAAACTTAACGTACCTGTTTCAGCAAGTGGCGATGCATCAAATGGACTTGCAGTGCCAACTTCATTATCAATAAACTCAGCACGTGAAATAAAGCCATTTACTGTTGCTGTTGCACCAACAGAAAACTCCATCACTTCGCCTTTATCTGCATCAGTGTTTAAAGAAGGTGTAGTGCCACCACAACAATCCCATGCAGGCCAATTAGGATTAACTGCGCCTGAAAAAATAATTAAGTTTTCTGCAATACCTGTAGATGGTGGCGAAGGAATTGGCGCTTTCCCTTCAACTAGAGCATCCTCTAAATTGTCATAACCACCGCGAACAGTTTCACAGCCTTTACCTGTATCTGGATTTTGTTGACACTCGTACACGCGCACATAATCAATTTCAAATGACTGACCATTTGCAAAAGCTTCAGTATCTATGCCTAAGTTATTTACATTTTCAGGCCAATCGCCACCTACAGCGAAGTTTAAAATAAGAAAGAAATCTTGATCGAATGGGGCGTTCTCCCAGAAAGTGGTTAGTTCACCAGTAACACTGTCAAAATTTTCAGTGAACCAACCTCTGTGTGATAAGCCAACAGCCTCATCTCTACTGTTAGTTCTAACTTCAGATTTACGTTGTGTAGCATATAAATAATCATCCACATACCAACGGATCTCACCTTCTTGCCATTCAACAGCATAAGTATGAAAATCATCAGCAGGATTTATGTTATCGGGAAGTGTGTAAGAAGTTCCTGAACTAGAATTGTCAGGCCATGCTTTACCATAATGCAATGTACCGTGAATGTTAGCTTCTACATTGCCATCAGCATCTACAGTATTAAGATTTACGGCTTCTAAAATATCTATTTCGCCAGATTTAGGCCAGCCGCCATAAACTTCATCAGTTGGTAGCATCCAAAAAGCAGGCCAGCTGCCTTGTCCGCTAGGTAACTTAGCGCTTATTTCAAAACGGCCATATTTAAAATCTGCTTTATAACGTGTGATAAGTCTTGCAGAAGTATAAGGAAGATCTGCATCATCAGCAGCAGGAAGTGCAACAATGCTTAATTTCCCATCGCTAACAAAGGAATTATCTGCACTATCTGTATAACATTGTTTTTCGTTATTTCCACCACCATCACAATTAACTTCATGAGTCCATTTTTTAGTGTCTATGGTTGTATTGTCAAATTCATCTTCCCAAACTAATTTCCAATCACTTACTGGTTGAGAAGGGTCTACAGCATTATTTTTTGTTTCAGTTTCTACTCCGCTTCCACATCCTAATAACGTCAATGTTGAAGCTAAAGCAAGTAACTGCGTAGCTTTATATGTCTTGTTCATAAATGTCCCCAATGTTTCATTATGGTTCGTTTTAACTTTGATATTTCGTGTGGTTGTATTATTTTTGTTGATTGTTTTATAAGACTTTTTATCACGAAAATACTGAAGTAAACGATTTAGATAGCTACTCTGATATAATTTTAATATGAGTAGTATCTTAGAAACATATTGATTCAAAAAAAATCAACTAACAATTGAAATGCGACATCATGGTTAAACCATGCGGCAATAATCGATTTACTGAAAGCAAAGAGATAACACGAGACAAAAATAAGCTGAAAGGTTTAATTGCCTTTAATATTGTTTAGACTCAACAATTTGTTGTATAGCTGAGCTGTAATTACGACTTACTTTTAATTGAACGTCGTTACCTAAATCAAGAATGCCTTCGCTATTACGCATAGGCTTAATACTCTTAATATAGCTAACATTAACTAAAGTAGATTTGTGAATACGAGTGAATATCTTAGGATCTAACTGGCTTTCAAGCTTTTTCATAGTAATGCGTACAATATGTGTTTCATTATTTTCATGAATACACATGTAATCACCAGCAGCATCTATCCATTGTATGTCTTTAACAGGTAAAAACACTTTTTCATGATCGTTATTTTTAATCACTAATTCTTGTATGTAGAGAGAAGGTAATGGATTATCCGACTCCAACCAATCTTCTAGTTCAGACACTGAAAGGCCTGATGTTTCACCTAGTGCTTTAAGTAATTTGAATTTTTCTTTAGTCGAATCTTTCTCAATATTATTTTCCGACTGACTAATGCTAACGCGTTGCATAATACGCTCAACTGTCTTTTGTAAACGCCCTAAATTAGCAGGTTTTAATACATAATCAATTGCGTTAAGTTCAAAAGCATCAATAGCGTATTCACCATAAGCGCTGACAAAAACAATCATGGGTAAAGTATCAGATTGTAATGCTTGTACAACCTCAATACCATTAAGACCAGGCAAACGTAAATCTAAAAACAATACATCAGGTGTTAAGGTATTGCACAAATGAATAGCTTGATCACCATCACTTGCTTCGGCAATGACTTTTAGTTGAGAGATTTTTTCTAATCGAAGACGAAGCCCTTCTATCGCAAGAGGTTCATCATCAACAATAATTGCCGTTAAAGGTTTTTCACTCATCTCTCAATTACTTCTTAAAAGGAATAGAAATTAACACGGTTGCTCCGCCATTTTCGCTGTTAGCAAGATTCACATCGAAGTCACCATTAAACATAGCATCTAATCGTGCTTTTGTATTCGTCATACCAATACCAAAACCTTCATTCAATTTTTTATTTAAACCTTGCCCGTCATCAATAACGTGTAACATTAATCTGTCATCAATAATTTGCGCTTGAATAATGATAGACCCGCCTTCTTTGCGCAACTCTATTGCATATTTAATCGCATTTTCCACCAAAGGTTGCAACAACATACTAGGTACTCGACAACCCAGAGCATTATTATCAATGGCAAGCTCGACATGTAAACGATCACCAAACCTGACTTTTTCGATAGATAGATATAAATCTAACAACTCCAACTCTTTTTGGAGGGTAGTTTTACTTTTGTCGTTTTTATCTAATGAATATCTAAAAAAATCACATAATTTGTCAAGCATTTCATTGGCTTTATCATTTTCGTTTTTATAAATAAGCGTAGAAATAGCATTCATGGTATTAAACATAAAATGAGGATTCAGTTGGTAACGCAACATTTCTAATTGTGCTTCTTTTGCCGATGTTTGTGCTCTAAGTAACATTTCATGTTCTTTTTGTAACTTGTTGTTATACAACATAATAAAAAATATTGCTGTCCATACAAACATAGTAGCTAATGAAAATAATAACCAACCACCAAATTCGAGTGTACTCCAAGACTCATTCCATTGTTGTTGATGCACAATAGCTTTGAATGTACTAAGTTTAATAATATTGTAAATTAATCCAAGTACTGCCGCCGCAGAAAAACTGAACAACAACATTTTATTCAACGGGAAGTGAGTAATACGGCGAATAAAACACCACTGCAAGTAAGACAGAAAGAAACCACTCATTGTTTCTACTAATAAATTAAGGATCTGTCCTGAAAAATTGAAATTTGGCTCAGAAATCTGAGGGCGAACGATTGCTAAAAAAACAAAAAGAGCATAGCCAAGCCAGCCAACAATTTGTAATGTCCAAAATTGATGACTTTGCTTGGAAAAAGCTTGAGATTCTGTTTCAAGAGAGGGATCTATTTCTGATTCATCCATGGGATTTAGTATATTAGTTCAAATTAGCGTTTCAATACTGTCCTACACTAGGTCATAATTGGCCTAACCACAATATAATAAATACCCAACAAAACAGAATTTTTTCGATAAGGCGTGTGTTTTTTGAGGTAACTCATTACTAACAAGCGATATTCAATTGAATTGCTATCGATAATTTAAGGAAGCTGTTGAATGTTTTCTGTTAAATAAGCAATTCTACTCGCCATTCCTTCGATAATAGCATCTTTACATTTATCTTTAATTTTTAGAGGTAAATCACGTAAAGCATCTTGATCTATACAAAGTATAATTGAGTCATCCACCGCTTTTGCTGATGCGCTTTTACGACTTTTATTGATAAAGCTACTTTCACCAATAAATTCTCCGACAGAAATATAACCCACTATATTATCGGTATTGTTTTTTGTAATAGCTATTTTACCCGATAATACAATATAAAAATTACTATTATGATCATCTTCAGTTTGCACAAACTTATCTTTATAACATTTGTAGCAAGCTGACGAGTTTAATAACAACTCGCGCTCTTGAAGCGTTAATCGTTTAAAAAAATTAATACGCGCAACAATTTCTAATAACTTTAAACGTGATATGTTTTTTAAGGGTAACATTAGCTCACATCTTGATGTAACAGGGCTTTAACCGCAAGTAAATCAACGAGCTTTTCATCAACCTTTAAATAAGCCACCGCATTATTACTTTCTTTATCGCCCATTTTAGCTTCATTTTGAACAAGTGTTGCTTCAATAATACCCGGCATACTAATCAAAATTTCAGAAATTTCTTCTACTTTTTCGGCAGTTTTAATATTAGTGATAAAACTAAAATTTTTAGATTTTTTAAGCTTCTGCATACCAAAGCTAACGGCTAACCAAATCAAGCTAAGTAGCGCCATAACTAAAAATATACTTTGTTCGCCATAACGACTCGCCACTAAACCACCAATAATACCACCAGCAAAAGCCCCTAAGAATTGACTGCTAGAATAAATCCCCATAGCACTACCTTTCACACCCGCTGGGGCAAGTCGAGATAAAATAGAAGGCATCGTTGCTTCTAAATAATTAAAAGCAGTGAAGAAAAGTACCACTGAAAAAACTAAACTCCAAAGCCCTGTAGGTAACAACCATAGTAAAAATAGCGCAACACTTAACAAAGCAACAGCGCCACTAAACATAGGCTTCTCCTGTTCTTTTTTCATGGCGATAATCATAAAGGGTACCATCAAAAAGAAAGAGCCTAGCAAGGTTGGTAAGTATAATTGCCAATGATTTTCTAGGGCTAAGCCACTGGCAACAAACTGCTTAGGTAAAGTGACAAAACAGGCTGTTAACGACATATGTAAAATAAATACCCCCCAGTTCAAACGTGACAACTGTGGGTTTTTAATTAACTTAGATATTTGTTCAGGTAAAGCAACATTATCACCACGAGGGGCTTTACTCACAGAATAAGGCACCATAAATTGGATCATCAACATAGCTAAAATAGTTAAAAAACCGGTAAACCAAAACAAGCCACTTAAACCAAAAGCATCTGCCACTATAGGCCCCAAAATCATTGCAAAAGTGAAAGACAACCCGATAAACATACCAATTGTCGCCATTACTTTAGGCCGCTGTTCTTCTCGGCTTAAATCCGCAGCTAAGGCAAGAATGGCACTTGCAATAGCGCCCATACCTTGAATTGCTCGGCCAATAACAACGCCATAAATAGTAGTAGATAAAGCAGCAATAACACTGCCAATAAGAAACACCACCAGGCCCGCTAATATCACAGGTTTTCGGCCATATTTATCTGATAACATACCCATTGGTATTTGAAATAATGCTTGCGTTAAACCATAAGCGCCAATAGCAAGACCTAACCATAATGGACTATAACCTGCTAACTGTTCACCATAAATAGCAAACACCGGCAAAATCATAAATAGCCCTAACATACGCACACCAAAAACACTGGCAAGTGAGAATGCAGCTCTTTTCTCAATACGGTTTAAACCTGAAACGCTCATGAAAATGTTTACCTAATAGGAAATAAAGGAAGAAATAAAAAACTGTAGTAGTTTAGCACGCTATTATCAGCAAAAAAACACTCGCTGAGACTACGCCTATTAAGAGTAAAAATAAAGTTTATATTAGTCAATATCGCTCTATACATCATTATGCTGAACTTAAAGCCACCATCTGAACTGGATTCATAATTTAAACCATGACACTGATCCCTCAATAAGATTCCGTATTAAGTAAACTACGCAATGACAACTTATTTATCACGCTGAACTTGATTTAAAATCTCACACGTTGCACTGCTCCTAAAATGCAACCGTATTAAGTGATCTACGCAATGACAGCTTATTTGTCAATCACCTGTCTATACTCAGACATATCTTCCTAAACAAGATCTAGAAGAATCACAAAATAAAAGCGTTTAATAACTGAACATCATTTTTCTTTATGTCCCTCTTTATGCCATAATGTTTCGCTGTAATTTTGACTATAAATTAATAGATAAAAAATGAAAAGTATTGAAGTAAGAGGCGCACGTACCCACAACCTAAAAAACATTAACTTAACTATCCCTCGTGATAAATTAGTGGTTATTACTGGGCTTTCCGGCTCAGGAAAATCATCACTGGCTTTCGATACTTTATACGCTGAAGGTCAACGTCGTTATGTTGAATCTTTGTCAGCCTATGCACGCCAGTTTTTATCGTTAATGGAAAAACCCGATGTCGATCACATTGAAGGTTTATCGCCAGCTATTTCTATTGAGCAAAAATCAACGTCACATAACCCCCGTTCTACAGTGGGTACCATCACTGAAATTTATGATTATTTACGTTTATTATATGCACGTGTGGGTGAACCGCGCTGTCCTACGCACAAACAACCTTTAGCAGCCCAAACCGTTTCCCAAATGGTAGATAGTGTTTTAGCACTTGAAGAAGGTACTAAAGTGATGTTGCTGGCGCCGGTATTGCAAGATCGTAAAGGTGAGCATGTTAAATTACTCGATAACCTAGCTGCACAAGGATTTATCCGTGCTCGAATTGATGGAGAAGTCTGTGACTTATCAGATCCGCCAACATTAGAGCTCCAGAAAAAACATACCATTGAAGTGGTGGTTGATCGTTTAAAAGTACGTCCAGATATTCAGTTACGCTTATCAGAATCGTTTGAAACAACACTTGCGTTAACATCCGGTACGGCAAAAATAGCCTTTATGGATGAGCCAGATAAAGAAGAGTTATTATTTTCAGCTAACTTTGCCTGTCCACATTGTGGTTATAGCATGCAAGAGCTGGAGCCGAGATTATTCTCCTTTAATAACCCTGCCGGTGCTTGCCAAACATGTGATGGCCTAGGTATAGAACAATTTTTTGATAGCAGCCGCATAATAGCAAACGAAGACTTAAGCCTTGCCGGTGGCGCTATACGTGGTTGGGATAAACGTAACTTTTATTATTTCCAAATGTTACAGGCCTTAGCTGAACACTATGATTTTTCAATCGACAAACCTTTTAAAACGTTAACCGAAGATTCCCGTAAAGCAATACTGTACGGTAGTGGTAAACAAGAAATTGAATTCAAATATATGAATGACCGTGGCGATGTAGTGCTACGTAAACATCCATTTGAAGGGATTATTAACAATATGCAACGCCGCTATAAAGAAACAGAGTCGAATGCGGTACGTGATGAGTTATCAAAGTATTTAAATAGTCAACATTGTCCTGACTGTAACGGAAGCCGTTTACGTTTAGAAGCTCGTAATGTTTTTATTGCTGATACCCCACTAACGGTTGTTGCTGAATATGCTATTGCTGATGCTCTTGAGTTTTTTCAAAATTTAAAATTAACAGGACAAAAAGAGCAAGTTGCAGAAAAGATTTTAAAAGAAATTAATGAACGTTTGGGCTTTTTGGTGAATGTTGGACTAAATTATTTAAATTTATCTCGCGGTGCAAATACTCTTTCAGGTGGAGAAGCACAACGTATTCGTTTAGCAAGCCAAATTGGTGCTGGCTTGGTTGGCGTAATGTATGTGCTCGACGAACCTTCAATTGGTTTACATCAACGAGACAACGAACGCTTATTAAGCACACTTATTCACTTACGCGATTTAGGTAATACAGTCATCGTTGTCGAACACGACGAAGATGCCATTCGTGCTGCCGACTTTGTCATCGATATCGGCCCTGGTGCTGGTGTTCATGGTGGAGAGATTATCGCTCAAGGTACGGTAGATGACATTTTAAAATGTAAGGACTCACTTACCGGTAAGTACCTATCTGGTGTTGAGTGTATTGAAATCCCTAAAAAGCGCCATCCATTTGATAAGAAAAATGTCATTACACTAAAAGGTGCTAGCGGCAACAATTTAAAAAATGTTGATTTAGTGATCCCTAACGGACTGTTAACTTGTATTACTGGCGTTTCGGGATCAGGGAAGTCGACTCTCATTAACGATACTTTATACAAACTCGCTCATATTGAACTTAACGGTGCAACGCTCGATGAACCTGCCCCATATAAATCTATTAAGGGATTAGAGCATCTTGATAAAGTTATTGAGATTGATCAAAGCCCAATTGGTAGAACACCTCGCTCAAACCCTGCCACTTATACTGGTATATTTACTGCTATACGCGATATTTTTGCTGCGACACAAGAGTCTCGTTCTCGAGGATACAAATCAGGTCGTTTTAGCTTTAATGTTAAAGGCGGCCGTTGTGAAGCTTGCCAAGGTGATGGGCTAATTAAAGTAGAAATGCACTTTTTACCTGATGTTTATGTACCTTGTGATGTATGTAAAAGCATGCGTTATAACAGAGAAACACTAGAAGTCTTATATAAAGGTAAAAATATTCATGAAGTCTTAGACATGACAATTGAAGATGCTTTTGAGTTTTTCAATGCTATTCCAGCGATAAAACGTAAACTTAACACCTTACTTGATGTTGGTTTAGGTTATATAAAACTCGGGCAATCAGCAACAACACTTTCAGGTGGTGAGGCACAACGCGTTAAATTATCTAAAGAGCTATCGAAACGAGGCACAGGACAAACATTATATATATTGGATGAACCAACAACCGGTCTACACTTTCATGATATAAAGCAATTAATGCAGGTAATTCATCGCTTACGCGATGATGGTAATACTATTGTCGTGATAGAACATAATCTTGATGTGATTAAAACCGCTGATTGGATTGTCGATTTAGGTCCTGAAGGTGGTTCAGGTGGTGGTGAAATATTAGTAACCGGTACGCCAGAACAAGTAGCACAACATGAAGGTTCACATACTGCTCGCTTTTTAAAACCCTTATTAAGTTAACAATTAATACTTTTAAAAATACCCAATAGTCAAAGAAGGACGATAGTTTCCGCCCTCCTTTGACTATTGCTACACTATGCTAAATAATTTAAACCAATGAAATTAATGAAAATATCTTAAATCAAGTTCAAGCTAAATAACAAAAAATAAGCTTAAACCTTTCTTGCTAAATCAAAATTTACATAAAGAAAAACATCACGACAATCCCTAGGCTATTAAAGAGTATATGAATTGCAATGCTGTAACTAACATTGCCGGTTTTATAACGAGTAAAAGCTAATACTAATCCAAGCAGAAGTATGATGAAAAAAGTAATCATATTGTCATACTGAGTATGAATAATAGTGAAAATAATCGAGGTTGCAATCAATGCCCCCGTGTTACCTAACTTGGTTTGCGCTATTTTACTGTAAAGCCAACCGCGAAAAATCAACTCTTCCATAACAGGAACAACGAAACACACAGTAACTATCACTAATATAACGGCTATCACACTGTCACTGGCAGCTTTTACATCCAGCATAAACTGCTCAATGGGTACATTAAGCCAATCACCTACTAATGAAGACACTCCCCAGAACATAAAACCTACACCTAACCACATAAACAAATTTTTAGCTATTACAGGCTTTAGTGCCCAAAAATCAAAGCGTTCTCGCCAATTACTCGCCTGAGTTGCTGCGTTCAATAATGGTATAGTCATAATCGGTGCAATTAGCGTCATCACTAACAAAGTCAATACAGAAGTCATCTTGGCATCAATAGCTTCGTCACTAAAACCAGCATCTTGAACCCCGTAAAAAATTCCTAAGCCCAAAAACATCAATATTTGAGGGACAAAAAGTAATACAGCTAACCACAACAGTACTTTAATTAGACTTGAATTAGGCTTAACAGTTTCTACATCAGTTTTTTCAGTAAGAGTGTCCATATCTAGAGGCATGTTAACGATTCCTTTTTAATTTATTCATTCCATTTGATATCGAACTATTTATTTTAGAAAAGATTAAAATTTTACTCACATTTAAATATTCGACAGAATAAAGATAGCAAAATAAAATAATCTCATCCATCTTCCCAATAACTATTAAGAACACTCTTAACCCATTGATTCAATAAATAGGCATACCTTACAATACACAACTAACAAATACAGGTGCTTCATCATGATAATTAAAAACTCTGCACGCTTAAGCTTCCGCCTTATGGAATCACAAGATGCACAATTGTTATGGCAACTAGATCAAGATCCAGAAGTTATGCATTTTCTTAATGGTGGACAACCTACTAGCATGACAAGCATTAACGAGGTTTTTATACCACGTATGAATGCTTATAGAGATTCAGAAAAAGGCTTTGGTCTTTGGCACGTTTCTGACAAAAATAGTCGAGAATATTTTGGCTGGATATTAGCCAGGCCAATGGATTTCTTTAGCGATAAACCTGACTTAGCTGATATTGAATTGGGTTGGCGTTTTTTCAAAAAAACATGGGGGAAAGGTTATGCGACTGAAGCAGCTATAGCCATTAAAAATTCCTTAGCTACACAGGCTAATATACAGTCTTTTTCAGCTTTAGCTTTGGAAGATAATATCGCCTCTATAGCAGTGATGAAAAAAATGGGTATGTGCTTTAAAAAAAAATACGATCATCACACCCCTTTGGGCAACTTTATCGCTGTACACTACCAAATGGCGATAAAATAGCTTACTCTGGTATTTATCATAATAACGATAAGGGCTAAGCTACTGAAAACTTCAACTAATAATCAATATATGGAAAAAAATTATCCCAATATTTTAATTTATTTACTCGCCTTTACCAGCGGCTTCTCAATCATGGGTATAGAGTTGTTAGGTGGCAGAATTTTAGCACCATTTTTTGGTAGTTCGGTGCATATTTGGGGCAGTATTATTACCGTCTTTATGCTGAGCTTATCCTTAGGTTATTTACTTGGAGGTAAGCTTTCAACACGCTCTCCTTCACTTTCAATATATGGCCAAATCTTCTTTATTGCGGCCATCATGGTGTTACCTATTGCCTTGTTTGGTCAATGGTTAATGGAAACTGTTTTTCTCAATGTAGAAGATTCTCGTTACGGCTCTTTATTAGCATCTATGGTACTCTTTTTTATCCCCACGGTTATCCTTGGTATGCTATCCCCTTACTCTGTACGTCTGTTAGTCACCAACTCTGATGAAAGTGGTCAGGTGGCGGGCAAGCTTTATTTTGTATCAACCTTAGGTAGCGCATTAGGTACTATTGTTACCTCTTTCTACCTAATTTTATGGTTTGATATTAACACCATTATTTATAGCTTTAGCGGTATTCTTGCGAGCTTAGGTTTATTGGCTATTCTTGTCCATAAATTACAGCCATCAACTAAAATTGAGAACAATTATGCTTAAATCTATTACTTCATTGCTATTATTAGGATTATTAATGACTAGCACCTTAGTTAAAGCAGAAGTCATACACCAAGAGCGCTCGCTTTATCGTAATATTTTGGTCGAAGATAATAACGATTTACGCTGTTTAAAATTTAATACCAGAAGCACGCAAACTCAACAAAGTTGTTTTTTAAAAAGCCAACCTGATCACCTAGTCTTTAATTATACTAAATTATTAATGGCGAGCTTATTGTTTAATACTCAGCCAAAGCGCATTTTAATTGTTGGCTTAGGTGGAGGTACTATGTCAAACACGTTGGCACAACTTTACCCGCAAAGTGAAATTAATAATATAGAAATTGATCCCGCTGTAATCAAAGTAGCACGTGATTATTTTGGCTTTTTAGAGAGTAACAAAATAAAAACTTATGCCCAAGACGGCCGTATTTTTATTAAACGTGCCCTACTCAAAAAAGAAAGTTATGACTGGATAATTCTTGATGCTTTTAACGGTGACTATATTCCTGAACATTTAATGACAAAGGAATTTTTACAGGAGGCTAAGGCATTATTAAGCGATAACGGCATATTAAGCGCCAATACTTTTTCATTAAGTAAACTTTACGCTCATGAATCTGCAACTTATAAAGCTGTGTTCGGTGATTTTTATCAAGTCACCAATAATGCTAATTCAAATCGCATTATTGTGGTAAGTAAAAATGGCTTTTCTAACAATCGTATTAACAATAGCCTAAATAAACAGAATATCGACAAACTTGATAAAACCTTATCCTACTATGGCGTTGATATTCCATTACTTTATCGAAAAATGATCAATACTAAAAATAATCAAGACTGGCCAAATGATACACGAGTACTCACCGATCAATTCTCTCCTGCCAATTTATTAAATGTAAAGTAGCTATAAAACTAGCCGAAAGTCTAATTGGTTTATTTTGTCGACACTTCTATAGTGTCGGTATAAATAAAAACTTACGTAGGACAGATCATGAACTTTGCAGACCAACAAGAAGAGGCAGTTAAATCAACAAAAGCTTACTGGGAAAAGCAATCAAGGCTTGTTTCTTGGTTTACAAACCCCAAAACAATATTGTCGACAAATGATAATGACTGGACTGATTGGTTTGCCGATGGAGAACTTAACACTAGTTACCTTGCCCTTGATTACCACGTAGAGCAAGGTCGTGGCGATCAAGTGGCCCTTATTTATGACTCTCCTGTAACAAAGACTAAACAAAAATTCACTTACTCAGAGCTAACAGAGCTAGTTGCAAAATTTGCCAGTGTACTGCAAAGTCAACAGGTAAAAAAAGGCGACCGTGTTCTTATTTATATGCCAATGATTCCTCAAGCGGCTATTGCAATGCTCGCTTGCGCCAGAATTGGTGCTATTCACTCTGTGGTATTTGGTGGCTTTGCCGCAAAAGAGTTAGCAGTACGAATTGACGATGCAGAGCCCAAAGTCGTTGTAAGTGCTAGCTGTGGTATTGAAATTGAGAAAGTAATACCTTACAAACCCCTGCTTGATAAGGCGATTGAACTAGCACAACATAAGCCAAGTAGTTGTATTATTTACCAAAGAGAACAGTTAAGTGCACCAATGATTGCTGAACGCGACTATAATTGGCAGACACTTATGGAAACTGCAAACGCCATTGCACCTGTAAAACTTAAAAGCACTGATCCTCTCTATATCCTTTATACGTCTGGCACCACTGGTAAGCCTAAGGGTGTTGTTAGAGATAATGGCGGGCATGCCGTTGCTATGCTTTACAGTATGAAAAATATTTACGGCATGAACACCGGAGATACCTTCTGGGCTGCTTCAGATGTTGGTTGGGTTGTTGGTCATTCATATATTGTCTATGCCCCATTAATGGCTGGTTGTAGCACCATTTTATATGAAGGAAAACCAATTAAAACACCTGATGCAGGAGCTTTTTGGCGTGTCTGTGAAGAATACAAAGTTAATGCTCTGTTTAGTGCGCCAACTGCATTTCGTGCTATTGCTAAAGAAGATCCTGATGGCGCATTAATGAATGACTATGATTTATCACATTTACAGCGCCTCTACCTTGCTGGAGAACGCCTCGACCCTGCAACTTACCATTGGTTAAGCGATAAATCTCAGCTACCTGTCATTGACCACTGGTGGCAAACAGAAACAGGTTGGGCAATCGCTAGTACACCATTTACTGATGAAAGCTGCACCGAATTAATGCCAACAAAAGCAGGCTCCGCTGGCTTTCCTGTACCAGGGTTTAATGTTGAAATTTTAGATGTTTACGGCAAAGCACTTCATGCAAATCAACAAGGTACTGTCGCAATAAAACTGCCAATGCCACCGGGTTGTTTAGCTGCTATATATCAAGATGAAGAGCGTTTTAAATCAAGCTACTTATCAACCCACCCTGGTTATTATGTTACTGGCGATGGTGGCTATATCGATGAGTCAGGTTATTTATTTATTATGGGCCGAACAGATGATGTCATTAATGTTGCTGGACATCGCTTATCCACAGGGGAAATGGAAGAGGTTTTGTCTAGTCATAATGCTGTCGCTGAATGTGCCGTTATCGGTATTAATGATGCATTAAAAGGGCAAGTACCTTTTGGCCTAGTCGTTATCAAAAATGGCATCGAAGAAAGTGATGATAGTTTATGTGCTTCACTAAAAGATAAAGTCCGAGCAGAAATAGGCGCTATTGCATCTTTAAAAGGATTGATCATTGTTGAGCGCCTGCCAAAAACACGCTCAGGAAAAATATTGCGTAAAACCCTAAGACAAATGATTGATGGACAAGCAATAGATATCCCATCAACCATTGATGATCCACAAGTATTAGATGAACTATCATCAAGACTAATAGGTATTGGAAATTAGTTGTTAATATCGGTAGCTTAAAGCTAAATAAAATTGATTACTTACCCATCTAGCGGCCAAAGCTTGTGACTAAAAATAAGTTTAATATCCAGCCAGGTGGGTAAGTCATTTAATAAATAAAACAACACCCACTTCCAAAAATGAAAACTTAATACTAGCTTTCATGCTGTGCGTCATTTCAATAATAATAGTCTATCGCCTAAAAATAGCAGTCCATACTTAGGCAATAGCCTATGATGAAAGTGAGTTATAAAAACATACCTTTTTGAGCAGATCTGCTTATATCACACCTTTCATTTAAAAATATCGTTGTAAAACCTTTAAACTTATCCTTACATTAATAAGTAACCCAACCATCACAAATAGAAATCATTTGCATTAATATTTGACCTTGTAATTAATAACTGCAATAAATATTTTAGTCTACTATGCAAATTTCACCGCCTTCTCATAGCCCTTCAGCTACTCAGCTGCTAGAACAAAAAATTCGTACTGGCACAGAGCCTGATAATATTATGTTACTAAAACTATGGTTAAGTATTGGCCAAAGTGACAACTTATCAACTAAGCTATTACGCGAGCGATATACTGCACAATTCTATTTATTGTTAGAAACTATAGTCGATGATTTAGTACCATGCCATTGGCGCTGCACATGCCTAGACAATATTTATCTTCCTCTTAGCTCACTGAAAAAAATAGCGAGTGATAATAAATCGGAGCAACATCTACAATACCTATTTAATGAACTGGCTATTTCTACATATTATGTAGAAAAAAGCCTATCTTCTTATTAACAATGGAGTCACCATGGAAAAGTTTCGTATTGAAAAAGATAGTATGGGAGAGCTACAAGTTCCTGAAAATGCACTATACGCCGCCCAAACACAACGTGCGATTAATAACTTCCCTATCAGCGGTCAGCAAATGCCGAAAGCGTTTGTGAAGGCACTATTACTTGCAAAATATTCGGCAGCAAAGGCAAATGGTGAATTAAAACAGATACCTCTACCAATGAGCGATGCAGTTTGCCAAGCCGTTGATACACTATTAGCTGAAAATTTTATGCAACACTTCCCTGTTGATATATTCCAAACAGGCTCTGGTACTAGCTCAAATATGAATGCAAATGAAGTGTTAGCTACACTAGCCACGAGGAACTTGGGTGACGATGTAGGTGCAAATGATCATATTAATTATGGACAAAGTAGTAACGATATTATTCCAACAACCATTCATATTAGTGCCGCGCTGGAAGTAGAAAATGAACTATTACCAGCATTGTGCTATTTACGTGATGCAATTAATAATAAGGCCGATGAAGTCAGCCACTTTATTAAAACTGGTCGTACGCATTTAATGGATGCAATGCCAGTAAGCATGGCACAAACCCTTCATGCATGGGCAGATCAAATACAGCAAAATATTGAACATATTCAAAGAATTCAACCTAGCTTACAAACATTAGCACAAGGTGGTACAGCAGTAGGAACAGGCATTAACGCGCACCCTGAATTTGCGACCACTTTTAATAACGCTTTATCAAAGAAAACGGGGATTAAGTTCAAACCTGCAAAAAATTTCTTTACTCATATCGGCTCACAAGATATTGCGGTAACACTGTCTGGCCAATTAAAAGCTATCGCAGTAACTATGATGAAAATTGCTAATGATTTACGTTGGATGAACTCAGGCCCCTTAGCTGGTTTAGGAGAAATAGAGCTAGAAGCATTACAACCAGGGTCATCAATCATGCCTGGTAAAGTTAATCCTGTTATTCCAGAAGCTGCAACTATGGTAGCTGCACAAGTGATAGGTAATGACACCACGGTCACAATAGCTGGGCAGTCAGGTAACTTTGAACTGAATGTTATGCTACCCCTTGTTGCCAAAAACCTCTTAGAAAGCATAGAGCTACTCAGCAATATTAGCCGTTTGATGGCAGATAAGGCGATAACTACCTTTAGAGTGAATGAGACAAAACTTTCAGAAGCGCTTGCTCGCAACCCCATTCTGGTTACAGCATTAAATCCAATTATAGGTTATTTGAAAGCGGCTGAAATTGCCAAGCTGGCCTATAAAGAAGGACGACCAATTATTGATGTTGCGGCTGAAAATACAGAGCTAAGTCGTGACGAACTAACTCGCCTGTTAGACCCTGCTAATTTAACGAAAGGTGGTATTCAAGGTTAATTTATACAGGAATGATCTAAGCGACTCATAAATAATGATAAAAAGACCTAACATTTACCTGTTGGGTCTTTCTTTATGGAAGCGATTTACCTTGGTTAATTACTGCTAAACAGTTATAAAATTTCAACTAATAACTTATTTTGATAGTAAAATTTATAGCTCACTACGCTTATTTTATTAAATCGCTGTATGTCTTTTTCGCTTTCACTTTCGCAACATTTTCTGTCGCTGTTTTGCTTGAACCACTGACCGCTTGATTAATCTCATCCATTTCAGCTGCCGTTAAATCACGCCATTGGCCCGATTTTAAATTACCTAACTCAACATTCATAATACGTGAACGTTTTAGCTTCTTAACTTCATAGCCTAAATATTCACACATACGACGAATTTGACGATTTAATCCTTGTGTTAAAATAATAGTAAACACAAAACGACTTTTTACGCGCACAATACAAGGCTTAGTTATAGTACCTAAAATTGGCACACCTCGAGACATTCGCTCAACAAAACGCTCACTGATCGGTTTGTCTACGGTGACAATATATTCTTTATCATGTGCATTTTCCGCACGGAGTATTTTATTAACAATATCGCCATCACTTGTTAAAAAAATTAACCCTTCTGATGGCTTATCTAAGCGACCGATAGGAAAAATACGCTCTTTGTGACCTATGGCATCGATAATATTGCCACGTACGTGCGCCTCTGAAGTACAAGTAATGCCGATAGGCTTATTGTAAGCAATATAAATACGATCTGACTTATTTTTAGCACTAGCAGAAATTAACTTACCATCAACTTTGACTTCATCACCTGCCTGAACTTTAGTCCCCAATTCTGGTAACTTGCCATTAATAGTTACGCGATTAGTTTCAATTAATTTATCTGCACCACGGCGAGAGCAAAAACCAGACTCACTAATATATTTATTTAAACGTTTTCCAGTCGTTGAACTAGTAGATGTTAAGTTATCAGTCATTAAATTGTTGGCCATTGTCTTTTAAAATATATTAAATTAATTTAGTATCGGAATTCGGTATTATACTAAATCCCGATACTAAAACCCAATAGTATAACGATCACCTAAAGCGAGACCTATCATGTTAATTTTTGCTCATCGTGGTGCTAGTGGTACAGAGCCTGAAAATACATTACGCGCAATTCAGGCAGCACTTGATATGGATGTTGCCGGCATTGAAATCGATATACATGAAGTAGATAACACACTCTATGTTATTCATGATCGATGGCTAAATCGCACGACCTCAGGAACAGGAAAAATATCTCAACATACTATTCAATATTTACAAGGTTTAGATGCTGGATTAGGCGAAAAAATTCCGACGCTGGATGAAGTGTTATTATTAGTTGCCGGAAAATGCATTATTAATATAGAGCTTAAAGGTATTAGCAACATAGAATTACTGTTTTCCTATCTTGATAATGCACTAGAGAATTCAGCATTAACTGTCGATAATATTTTACTGTCTTCGTTTAATCATCATTTACTTTATCACATTAATCAACAACGACCAGAATTTGCTATTGGCGCTCTCACGAGTTGTATTCCTCTAGAATACGCAAAATTTGCAACACAACTTAATGCCTATTCAATTCATGCTAGTGTTAACTTTATTAATCAAGCGTTAGTAAATGACGCACACAAGCGTGGTTTAAAAGTATTTGTTTATACGGTTGATGAACTCGATGATATTGACGAGATGCAAGCACTAGGTGTTGATGGTATTTTTTCTAACTTTCCCACCAGAACAAAAGGTGTATCACCTTTTTAAATGATGACATAAGTTATCATCACTAATAATTAAAAACACCTTAAACCACGTTCAGATTAACTAGAAAAAGTAACGTGCAGATAATTGAATTTGCTTTTCAATCAAGTTGGTTGAATTATCTAAATATGTACGGGCAGGTCTTTGGCTATCTATATAATTAAACTCTGCCGCTATAAACCAATGACTGCTAAAACGATAAGTATGATTTAAAGTAAATGCTTGGCCGTTTTCGTTATTATTATCTCCCACAGTATCATCATTATCTGTCACAGAAAAATCTTCTAATCGTACAGTACTCTTATGTTTTCTGTTTCCTACAATATCTTGCCATTTATATGTTAGTGAGACAAAGCCATTACTGTAATCATTATTGACAACATCCACTCCAGGACTACTTTGCATTAAAGTGTCGCCAGACAAATATTGTGAAACAAGCATAAGATTTTTTGAAACATGCCAACTCATACCTAAATGATAAAAACGCGTGCGCCAACCATATTGTCCGTTAACAACATCATAAGGTGTCGCTTTATTATTATAGTAACCGGCTGACAGCGCAATTTTTTTATGTAAAGACCACTCACCTCTAAGGTGATAGCCAATATCATCATCAATCTCTAAAAATGGCTTAGACTTATCCGCTTGTGCTGAAAGCTCTTCTCCTTCGGCTAGTGCTGGTAACCAAGGAAAAGCCCTAGCTTCTCCCCATAATGTTTGCCGACTACTAGTAGCCCAACCATGCCAAGCAAGTAAAGCACCTGAAGGGTCATTATTAACAAAAGCGGTTGCAGAGAAAGACAAATCATAGGCATCATTATTTATTCGCCCTAAGCGTGTAATTTTAAATTCAGAGCCTAGTACACGTATTTCTTCACCAATCCAAGTATTTAAAGAAGACGAATTAAGGGTATCTTTACTTGCCCATGCAAACGCATTATTTTCTAATGATATTTCAGGGTAAAAAATTCCCCCTTTAACTTGTACACGATAGCCAGCTTCATTAGGCAAACTGCGATATTTAACATAGGCTTCGGTAATTCCAACTGCGCTATCTTCCTGATCTAAAAAACTATTTAAAACACCATGAACACTCAAGCCATTATCCCATTGCGCACTAATGTCCATTCCCGCTTGAGCGACATAAAGTTGTTGTCCATCACTTACGCCAAACTTTCCTTGCCCGCCAGCAACATAACCATTATCTAAAGAATCGCTACTGCTAACCCTAAGATCGACGATGCCATGAAATTTATACTCAGCCGCTTCACTTAATTGCACAAAACACAATAAAAGTAAGCTGATATAACGATAAAAAAGAGTAGTCAGCTTAATCACGTATTAGTCTCATTATTAGTTATTGGCGCTTTAGGCTTTTTCTGTTCTAACAGCCAAGTTGTTAATTCATTCGCAGGCTTTGGCTTACTAATATAATATCCTTGTGCCAACTCACAACCATGTTCAGCTAACCAATTCAGAGAAAACTCATCCTCAATACCTTCTGCAACGACATAGAGCCCCATATTATGAGCTAACTCAATTGTTGAACGGACGATAATTTGATCATCTAAGTCATGCTCAAGTCGTTGTACAAAAGATTTGTCTATTTTTAATTCATGTACCGGTAACTGCTTTAATTGTGCCAAAGATGAATAACCTGTGCCGTAATCATCAATTGAAATTTTAAAACCATGTTCTTTAAATGCACTTAATAACTTGATTGCTGATTCAGGGTTATCAACAACCGAGCTTTCTGTCACTTCAAGTGTGACTTTCTCTGGAGGTACATTGGCGTTCATTAATGACTGACATATAAATTGATGAAAATCAGCTTCTTTTAAATTTTCTGCTGAAATATTTATCGCCACATTCAATTCAAGATCTAATGTTTTCCATGTATTAAATTGAGCTAAAGCCGTCGTAAAAACCCAACGAGTTAATGCTTTAATTTGTCCTGTTTGTTCGGCAATATGGATGAAATCATCAGGAGGCACCATACCTAAGTGAGGGTGTTGCCAACGAACAAGCGCCTCCACATGCGTGATTACTCTAGATTTCAAGTTCATTTTAGGTTGAAAGTGCAATTCAAGCTCACCTGCAGGAATTGCTTGCTTTAAATCGTTAATTAAATTTAAACGCTCAACGGTATTCACATCTAGATCAGATTGATAGACCTGTACCAACTTACCGGTATCACGCGTGTGATGTAATGCAGTGTCGGCCATTTGTACTAATGTTTTTGCATCATTAGAATGTTCGGGTGATGCAGCAATCCCCATACGAGCTTGTAATTGTAGACTGATACCTTGGTAATCAAATGTTGACTCTAACGCTGCTTGTATTTTAGCGACAATAGTATCTAAGTCTAAGTCGGTAACCAGCAAGATAAACTCATCAGCTCCTAAATGCACCAAATTTTTAAATTGATTTGTTTCACATAACAATTGTAAACGACAAGCGAATTCTTTAATCACTTCGTCACCAACATCATGCCCTAAAGTATCATTCACATCTTTTAAACGACTTAAGTTTAAATGTAATAAAACAAAAGCTTGTTGTTGTTCTGTATATTTTTTTAATATTTTTTTAAGTACATTTCGATTAGGTAGGCCAGTTAAGGAATCATGATTACCGTGGTGCTTAATTGCTTCTTCACGTTGTAATACCGCTGTCTGCATATGATTAAATTCGTCAGCCAACTGTCCTATTTCGTTATTATCGTTTAATGTTACTGTTTGTTGATAATCACCACTAGCAATAACTTTAGCTTGAGCAACTAAGCGCTTAATAGGCCGACTAATTGATGCTGCAATAAAATACGCACTGGTTAATGATACGAACAAAGTTAAGGCTGCCAGTATTAAAAATCGCCACCACTGCTCTTGTAGTAAAGCGACAAAATTAGCACGCAGGCCATACATCACCACACCAACTTCTTGCTCATCAAACTCAGTAATTAATGAATGAGTTGCAATATATTTTTCCGGGATAATTCCTTGAATCATTCTTTCAGCTAATGCTAACTCTTCAGAAGATTCCTCATCATTAGTAGAAGAAGCAATTAAGCGCCACTGACCGTTATCTTTAACAATAAAGTCTGTACTTAAGTTAGTTATATTCATAAATTCGATAGCTAATCGTTGATCTATTTGAAAACCAAAAGCAACCCAACCTAAAGTCTTTGTGCCAACGGTAACCGGAGACAAACTGACTTGATAAAGGTCTTCATCTATTGTGTATAAATGTGAAGATTGCCCTGAATCAAACCACTGTGTAAAACGAAATGCTGTACCACTTTCTACACCCTGCTGTATTTTATTACGTTCATCATCAAGAAAATGTCGTTGTAGTTGCCCTGTAACAACGCCATCAGCTGAAATCGTCATCGCTAAATCAGCATCAATACGTTTTCTATGGTTGTTTAACGCAACTAATAAACTACGTGTATCATCATTAAAAACTTCTTTTAGCCCATAATCTTTCGCAGCTGTTTCTGCAAACGCCACAAGATATTCAGAACGGCGCTCAAATAATTCAGTAAAAATAGTTTTTGCCGTGGTTAGGCGATTATTAATTTCAGCGGCTTCTTGATTTTTATTACCACTGTATAAAGTCCAAAAAGCTATTGCTTGAACCATAAGTAATAACAATACGAAAAATAAAAATATTTTATTTTGTAGGCTTCTCACTGGCTAATGTCCTTCATTATTCATAGTCTGACAAAAAATCAAAATCATCATCACTTTCTTGTAAAGGTATTCCAGCCATTTCATTCTTTAATTTAAACGAAAACTGTGAATGCGGTAAAACACTTGCTTCTTGAATCATACGATTATCGGTACTTTTCATTTGCGGATGCCAAACAACAATTTTATATTTTCCTAATTCAGTAATATCAAAATAAGCATACCCTTGCGTATTTGTTTTGGCAAAATAAGGAGTATTAACGACTAATAAATATCCACTCATCCAATCATGAATATTACAGCCCATAGCAACTTCAGCAGGCTGATTAAATTCAACCGAAGCATTGGTTTCTCCTGATTTAATTTTAAATGAAAACTTATTTTCACTTCCTGCTGAATATATATGGTGAGTTATATCATCTTTATTGACAAAATTAACATCAGAATTGACTTGAGAAACGCTAATATAAGGAGAAAAGGCTCTGCCTTCTTGATTAATGACTAAATGCTCTAGGTTCGGTTCTAACAATTGTCCATCAAGGGGTTCAAGGTATACAACAAGGTCTTTTAATGCTTGCCCAGTATTACTTTCAACCAAAATTTGCACACAATTTTTGTTCGAACTAGCATCGTTACAACGATTTTCACTGTAGCCTTTGGTAGATAGCAATGCTAGCCCCAACAACAGAAATAACTTAATACTCTTATTATTCAAGGAAGTACCTTAGTATAAATTAATTGAACCTATTATATTAAGTGTATACCAAAAAGGTCAGGTTACGAATAGTTCTTTTAAACTAATATCACTAAATCACTTTTTTCCCGTTCTTCACTAAAGCGTTTAATGGATTAACACCAAATTGATAACATAATTCTGCAGGTTGAGTTATATCCCATAGCGCTAGATCAGCATCAAAACCAATCGCAAGCTTTCCTTTTGTTGTTGCTAAACCTAATGCTTTAGCAGCATTACAAGTAACACCAGCAAGTGCTTCACTTGGCGTTAACCTAAACAAAGTACAGGCCATATTTAACATTAATAAAATAGAACAAATAGGCGACGTACCAGGATTAACATCGGTTGCTACAGCCATCGCTACACCATGTTTTCGTAATAATTCAACTGGCGGTAATTGTGTTTCACGTAAAAAGTAAAAAGCCCCTGGCAATAAAACAGCCGTCATATTCGCGGCACTCATCGCCTTGATACCTTGCTCAGATAAAAACTCCACATGATCAGTTGATAACCCATTATATTTAGCAGCTAGCTCAGTGCCACCTAAATTAGATAATTGCTCGGCATGAGCTTTTATTGATAATCCATGCTTTTTTGCAGCATTAAATACTTTTTCTGTTTGCGTAAGGTTGAACCCAATACTCTCACAAAAAACATCTACCGAATCTGCTAGTTTTTGTTCTGCAATAATAGGGAGCATTTCATCACACACTAAATCAATATAACCATCGGCATTATCCTTATACTCTGCTGGTAAAGCATGGGCTCCTAAAAAAGTACGCTTAACCGTTATAGGTAAAGTTTTCTCTAATTGTCCGGCTACTTTTAACATTTTCACTTCATTAATAAGATCCAAACCATAACCTGACTTAATCTCAACAGTTGTGACCCCTTGTTGATGAAGTGCAGTTAACCTTGGTAGTGCACTCGCCAGCAATTCCGCTTCAGTGGCGGCTCTAGTGGCTTTAACTGTGGAAATAATACCGCCACCAGCCTCTGCTATTTCTTGATAACTTTTTCCTTGTAAACGCATTTCAAATTCATTGGCACGATTTCCTCCATAAACAAGGTGAGTATGGCAGTCAATTAAGCCCGGCGTTAACCACTGCCCTTGCCCGTCAATCACTTTAACATCATTTTTATTATAATGAGGTAAATCGTCTGCCTTGCCCAACCATACAATTTTGCCATGACTAATTGCTAACGCTCCATCAAGGATTTCACCATAGTTATTCTTAGCATTACTTTGAGCGCCATTGCTTTCATGGTCACAGGCCATAGTCACTAAATTGACATTAAGCCACAGTGTTTGCCATTTACTCGGATTAGTTTCTAAGCTATTTGTTACTGCTGAATTCGTTGCTGTTGAAGAAGGAGTCATTAATAATCACCAAAAATTTACGCATTAATTGCGAATAACTCTAGCCGAGAAAAAGTAAATTAGCAATAGTTGTATATACAACTATTGCTTTGAAAGAGGAATTATGAGAACGTATATATAAGGTAAATCATACTTAAAATCGATTGGCGATATCATGGGCGAGACAAAATCAAAAAACAATAAAAAACCAGCTAAATATAGTGTTATAAAAAAACATATCTGCCATAAAATAGAATCAGGACAATGGCCTCAGCATTATAAAGTTCCCTCAGAAAATGAACTTACACAACAATTTGATGTAAGTCGTATGACTGCTCGTAGAGCGCTACAAGAATTAACTGAACAAGGGATCCTTGTTCGCGCCCAAGGCTCAGGCACCTTTGTGGCGACTTTTAAATCACAATCATCCCTGTTAGAAATTCGTAATATTAGTGACGAAATAAACGAGCGTGGTCATAAACATCATGCACAACAGCTTAAACTTGAACCTGTAGCCGTGACTAAAGAAGTCACTATTTTATTAAATTTAAAAAACAATGAACAAGTGTTCTTTTCTCAAGTTTTACATTTCGAAAATAATCAACCGATTCAATTAGAACAACGTTACGTTAATGCTAGCTTAGTACCTGAATATTTATTGCAAGACTTTACTCATATTACACCCCACGAATATTTGTCGGATGTTGCACCATTAACGGAAGCAACTCACGAAGTTGAAGCTATTTTAGCAACGGATGATGTTTGCCAGTTGCTCGACATAGATAACCACATCCCTTGCTTGCAAGTAAAACGCAGAACTTGGTCAAGTAAAGGCGTGGTGAGTTTAGCCATATTAACAACACCGGGCAATAAATACCGACTAGGTAGCCACCTCAAGTTTTAATCCTAATTATAAAGCGATTCAAAGTAATAAAGAGATAACATGACTATTAATACAACTAACACAACCAAAACTGACTTACGCCTTGATACCTCAAGAAGAATTCGCGCTGATCGTGGTACTAAAATCACGACAAAAAGTTGGTTAACAGAAGCGGCAAAACGCATGTTAATGAATAACTTAGATCCAGATGTTGCTGAACATCCGCAATCATTAGTTGTTTATGGTGGTATCGGTAGAGCAGCACGTAATTGGGCATGTTACGACAAAATTATTGAAGTACTGAATCGCCTTGAAAATGATGAAACTTTAATGGTGCAATCAGGAAAACCTGTAGGTGTATTCAAAACCCACGAAAATGCACCACGTGTATTAATTGCTAATTCAAACCTAGTACCGAATTGGGCTAACTGGGAACATTTTAATGAATTAGATAAGAAAGGCCTAATGATGTACGGCCAAATGACAGCCGGATCTTGGATTTACATTGGCTCGCAAGGTATTGTTCAAGGTACTTATGAAACCTTCGTTGCTATGGCAAAGCAGCACTTTGGCGGTAGCGCTAAAGGCAAGTGGGTATTAACCGGTGGTTTAGGCGGTATGGGTGGTGCGCAACCACTGGCAGCAACTATGGCAGGTTTTTCAGCTTTAGTAGTTGAATGTGACGAAACACGCATCGATTTTCGTATAAAAACCCGATATGTTGACAAAAAAGCCAAAACTTTAGATCAAGCACTGACCATTATTAATGAAGCCAACGCAAAAGGTGAAGCTATTTCAGTTGGCCTATTAGGTAATGCCGCAGATATTTTCACTGAACTAGTAAAACGCGGTGTAACGCCTGATGTTGTTACCGACCAAACTTCAGCTCATGATCCCCTTAATGGTTATTTACCTCAAGGTTGGAGCATGGAATATGCCGCTGAAATGCGTTTAACCGATGAAGCTGCAGTAGTTAAAGCCGCTAAAAAGTCGATGGCTGTGCAAGTACAAGCGATGCTTGATTTGCAAGCTGCAGGTGCGGCAACAACAGATTATGGCAACAATATTCGTCAAATGGCGTTAGAAGAAGGTGTAGCCAACGCATTTGATTTCCCAGGTTTTGTGCCTGCTTATGTTCGCCCATTATTCTGTGAAGGTATTGGACCTTTCCGTTGGGTTGCCCTTTCTGGTGATCCTGAAGATATCTATAAAACAGATGCCAAGGTAAAAGAACTTATTCCTGACAACCCACATTTACATAACTGGTTAGATATGGCGCGCGAACGTATCGACTTTCAAGGTTTGCCAGCTCGAATCTGTTGGGTTGGTTTAAAAGATAGAGCACGTTTAGCCTTAGCATTTAACGAAATGGTTAACACTGGCGAACTTTCAGCCCCTGTAGTTATTGGTCGTGATCATTTAGATTCTGGCTCAGTCGCTTCACCAAATCGTGAAACGGAAAGCATGTTAGATGGCTCGGATGCTGTTTCCGATTGGCCACTACTTAACGCTTTATTGTCAACCTCTGGTGGTGCAACTTGGGTTAGCATACATCACGGTGGTGGTGTTGGTATGGGCTTTAGTCAACATTCTGGAGTGGTTATTGTCGCTGATGGCACTGATGACGCTGCCAAACGTATTGGTCGTGTGTTGTGGAATGACCCAGCAACAGGTGTGATGCGTCATGCAGATGCAGGTTACGATATCGCTATAAATTGTGCCAAAGAGCAAGGCTTAGACTTACCAATGATCAATGAGAAATAAAATGAACCCAATCACTGAGTTAAATATTATCCCTGGCCAACTCACACTAGCACAATTACGCAGTGTGAGTCGTTACGACGGCATACACTATAAATTAGATGAAAGTGCTTTTAATGAAATAAATAAAAGTGCTGAAGCCGTTCAACAAGTCATTAAAGATAATCGTGTCGTTTATGGTATTAATACTGGTTTTGGTTTGTTAGCAAGTACCCGTATTAAAAACGAAGAATTGGAGCTATTACAACGCTCTATTGTACTTTCACATTCAGCAGGTTTTGGTGAATACATGGAAGATACTACCGTAAGATTAATGATGGTATTAAAAATCAATTCATTGTCTCGTGGCTATTCCGGTATTCGTTTAGAAGTCATTCAGGCATTAATTACTTTACTAAACGCACAAGTTTACCCCTGTGTACCTAAAAAAGGCTCTGTTGGCGCTTCGGGCGACTTAGCGCCACTTGCACACATGGTTTTACCTTTATTAGGTGAAGGCGAAATGTCATACCAAGACCAAGTAATTCCAGCAACAGAAGGATTAAAAATTGCAGGTCTTGAACCGATTACATTAGCTGCCAAAGAAGGTTTAGCACTACTTAATGGTACACAAGCTTCAACAGCCTTCTCTCTTGAAGGTTTATTTCATGCCGAAGACTTATACGCTGCCGGTACCGTTATTGGGGCAATTTCAGTCGAGGCTGCGCTAGGCTCTCGTGCACCGTTTGATCATCGTGTGCATTTTGTTCGTGGTCAAAAAGGGCAAATTGATGCGGCAATGGCTTATCGTGCAATATTAACGGATAGCTCTGAAATATCACAATCACATATTGATTGTGAAAAAGTGCAAGACCCTTATTCATTACGCTGCCAACCACAAGTTATGGGTGCTTGTTTAACGCAAATTCGTCAAGCAGCAGAAGTACTTCACGTAGAAGCCAATGGCGTTACCGATAACCCTTTAGTTTTTGCTAACGAAGGTGACTTTATTTCCGCTGGTAACTTCCACGCCGAGCCTGTTGCGATGGCTGCTGATAATTTAGCCTTAGCAATTGCCGAAATTGGCTCATTGTCTGAACGTAGAATGGCCCTATTAATTGATTCAAGCTTAAGCAAGTTACCACCATTCTTAGTCGATAATGGCGGCGTAAACTCTGGTTTTATGATTGCACAAGTGACAGCTGCTGCATTAGCATCAGAAAATAAAACCTTAGCGCACCCTGCTTCTGTCGATAGTTTACCAACATCGGCAAACCAAGAAGATCATGTGTCTATGGCTTGTTTTGCTGGGCGTCGTTTAGCGGATATGAGCGAAAATACGAATGGAGTGCTTGCTGTTGAGTACTTAGCTGCCGTGCAAGGATTAGATTTTAGAGCACCACTTAAAGGGTCGGCAATAATTGAGCAAGCTAAAGCCATGTTACGTAAAACCGTGAGCTTTTATGATCAAGACAGATACTTTGCCCCTGATATTGTTGAAGCGTCTGGAATTATCAGTGAGGGTGACTTAAACCAATTTATGCCTGAGCAGTTACTGCCAAGTTTCTAAACCACCTGAACTCGGTTTAATAATCTTATTATTGCTATTCTTTAGCGACAAAGCGGGAAATAAATCAGCAAGCGATTAGTTACATGAGAGTGTATCTATTATCGCTTGTGCTGTTTTAAGGGTACGAACTTCTTGAAATAAAGTATCAGCTTCTGTGTATTCTAACTTTAAGTATTTAAGCCATTGTTTAATTCGGTTCGGGTAATATTTGCTTTTATCACCGTAGGTTTCACAACGCGTATAATCAACCAGTAACTTTTGTACTTCAGACCATGGCATAACATTAGCTTGTTCTTTAATAACTTGCGCTAAATTAGGCATCATTAAAGCACCGCGACCTACCATTATATCCTGACAGCCTGATACTTCTCGGCACTTTATCGCGTCATTTAGGCTAAAAATATCACCATTAGCAATTACAGGAATATTAATGCTTTGTTTTATTTTACCAATCCATTCCCAGTGTGCAGGTGGTCGATAGCCTTCTACTTTTGTTCTAGCATGTACTGTTAGTTCATTGGCGCCAGCGGCTTCAACAGCTTGGGCATTTTCTATCGCTAGGCTTTTATCTTCATAACCAAGGCGGATTTTAGCACTTACAATAGTTTCTTCAGGAACCGATTTTCTAATAGCACTAACGATTTGATAAAGATTTTCGGGATCTTTTAATAATATTGCGCCACCACGGTTGTTATTCACCATCTTGGAAGGACAACCAAAATTAATATCGACACCATGTGAGCCAAGTTCAATTACTTTAGCAGCATTATCAGCCATACATGTCGGGTTTTGGCCTAATAATTGTACACGTACAGGCGTTCCTGCTTGGGTAGTAGAGCCATAAACGTTCGCATTATTTAGTTCAGGACAATAACGCAAAAAAGCTTTTTCTGAAATAACCTGATCAACTACGCGTATAAACTCAGTAATACATAAATCGTAACCACCAACCTTAGTCAGTAATTCACGCATTAAATGATCAAGAACACCTTCCATAGGTGCTAACACAACTCGCATAGTTACTTAGTCTTCTTGGTTATATTATTTACATAGTCGTCGGGCTTAACATTCAAATTCCCTTTAGACTTATTCTTGATATAGTTACTTATTAGCCAACACACAAATGTCGTAGCTGTGGCAATAAATAAGTGAACGAATATGGTAAGAAGCTGAGTGTTTTCTTTCCACAAAAAAACTGGCCCACGATAAGTAAAAAAAACTAAATCCAGCACTGATATATGTAACCAAATAAGAACAAACAATAATTTTAAACGATGGCGTTCAAGAAAGGTTTTAGAAAATAATTTCAAACGATAAGCCAATAACAGATGATTAACGCCATTATACTTAATCCATTTAAAGATGCGAGTTTCAGCTTACTTGTTCAGTTAAGTATTCAACCAAGCAAGTAAATCTGGGTAGAAAAATTGATAGCCTAAAGCGCGTTGAGTTTTATCACCCAACACCATTTTAGTCGCTTCATTTTTATTTTCTTGTTCAACAGCAGGTGGCTTTAAACCTAATGATTTTGCCGCCACTTGATAATATTCTGCTTTAGTAACATGTGTATCACTAACTCCCGTAAAAATAGCTGGTGCAACGGTCTGCTCGAGCAATGCTGCAATTAGGCCAACAGCGTCTTGTTGATGGATTAAATTAACCGGAGCCATAGCATTGCTTAACATTTTATTCGCTAAAATAAATTTACCTGGATGACGATCTGGACCAACTAAACCTGCCAATCTCAGCACAATTCCTTGCTTAACTGCTGATGCAGGCTGGTGCTTAGAAAAGCTTAATACTGCTTGCTCAGCCACGTTCAATATTTTTACTTTTTCTATTGTTAAATTAAGTACGCTATCTTCATCAACGTCACCGTCTAATCCGTCATAAACTGCCGTACTCGATAATAGAATAATACGCTCAACCACACCAACTTGTTGTGCCGTATTCACTAGTTGAGCTATTTTTTCAGCGTAATCTACTCGCCCTTGCCTAAGCTGTGGGGTAATGGCAATAACCAAGCTTTGCATGGTAAACACGTCATGGCGAGCAAGTATTGCTGCATCTGTAGGTAGGACTAATTGCTGAGTATTAATGGCTTGTTGATTTAACTTATCAACATTTTCTTGCTTACTACTTGTCGCCAGCACTGTAATGTTTTGCTTAATTAACGTTTGCGCTAACGCTTTCCCTAACCAACCACAACCAATAATGCCAACAGAATATTTACTGTTAAATTCATTCATATCTTTAACCATTATTGTGTTTTCTGATAAGTTTGGATTGTTTCAGTTACCTGCTCAACAATATCGTTTGGCACTAAGAAAGTTAAATTATACTGACTTATTTTCCAGCCCTGATCTGTTTGGACTAATACGCCCGATCCTCGACAATAGCCATATTTTTTGTTTTCTAAAACCTCATCAAAAAAAGCGACTTTATGCTGACTTAAGAGACTAACATTTCTTTCTTTAGCTATATATACCCAGCCTTTTCCTTGATTAAAATACGGTAAAACAAAATCAGTAAATTGCGTTTTTGTCCAACGCTCGGTAGCGTCTGTACCTAAAAATATAGCGTCATCAGTCAGTAGATTTAAATATAGTTTAGCATTTGCATCGGCTGCAGCTTGATGAAACTCGCTTAATACCTTATCGATAGCTTGTTCTTCTTTAGCATGCTGCGCTTGTGCAACAAAACTCATGCAGGTAAATATTACCCATAAATATTGAATTTTCATTGTATTTCCTTTTCTTGTTTACATGTTGGCAAAATAAAGTAACTACCAGTAAATGTAGCAGCAATATTCTCACCACAATAGACCTTTGCTACGAGATTAATACGCGCTTTTTTACCTTGTAACAAATTATCAAATTGTCCTGAAACGTCTTGTTCCACTACTTGTCCGTAGGCTAACTCTTTAATAGGAGAATGATAACGAATATTAGCCTCAGCCAAAACAATATCGCCGTTTAGATGAGCATTGTTTTGTTGTTGCTCTTGTAGCGCCAAATAAACCCAGCCCCACCCAGTTAAAGTTGCTAAGGTATAAATACTGCCAGCAAACATTGTGTGATGTAAGTTCTGATTAAAATCGGCATTACAAATTGTGATTAATTTAGTGCCATCGTAATAGCTTATTTGTAAATCCATCGCTTTACTTAACGGAATGGTTTTATGCCAAATAGCTTGTAAAGCCTCTGCTTCTGCTACTTTATGTTGAGTTGCAGCAACTAAATTTTTAACCATAGTATAATGCTTAACATCTGCAAAAAGTGTATGGGAATAGCCTTGTACTTGATAACCTAGTTTTTGATAAAATTTGATTGCACTTTCTCTAGCATTTAACGTTATTTCACTCATACCTAATTGAGTAGCTTGCGCTTCTAGGTTGTTAACTATTTGTTGACCTAATCCTAGCCCCTGAGAATTATCATCAACAGCCATAAAGCGAATTTGTCCCTGCTTTTCAGTAACTCTTTCTAAGCGCCCAACAGCCAGCACATTATCTTGCTCATCAACAACCATTCGATGAATACCGTATTTTTCATGTGCATCTTGCTCACTTCCAAGCACTTGCTGCCATGGTTTCCTTAATATTTTCCACCGTAAATGGTAATATTGCGAAAACTCCGCTGCTGTAATAGGTGCTCTTAAGGTGTACATTGTCTATCCTTATTATTTATTTTAGTAATAGTTGTTCTTTTCATTAACCCATTGGAGAATTAT
Organism: Colwellia sp. C2M11; assembly: GCF_018860915.1. Taxonomy (GTDB): domain Bacteria; phylum Pseudomonadota; class Gammaproteobacteria; order Enterobacterales; family Alteromonadaceae; genus Colwellia. Next base: position 60,193 of record NZ_JAHKQD010000052.1, on the reverse strand, counting down.
GCAATTAGCAAAGCACGTTGCACAAGGAAAATTAACTTATTTGAGTCAAGACAAAGAAGCTATATCAGTAAACGAGAATGAACACTATCGTTGGCTTGCTTTTGGCTGTAGCAATGAGCATAGCGAGCAAGTGATTCAAAGCGTCATGCTTAAGCGTAAACCTTGGAAATTAACCCTGCCTCACCAAACAGCAATGATGTTACCGTTATTGTTTTTTAAACCTAACAGCATGATTGAACTTGGTTTAGGTGGCGGTAATATTCAGCGCTTTATTCACCACATATCAAACAACATTAACCTACAGAGTATTGAGCATAGCAGCACAGTAATAGATTGCTTTAATCAATATTTTAATCCGCAAAATAACCAAGCTAACTTAGTGTACAACGATAGTAAAAAATGGCTACAAGAGAATACTCGTGATTATGATTGGTATGTTTGTGATGTTTATCAGCAAGAAATTCAAAGTTACAATAATACGGTCGATCAATTAGAGCATTTAACGGCGAATATAACGCCTAACACGTGTTTGTCTATCAATTTACCTGACGCCACTGATTACGAAGTTAATTTATTATTAACGTTATTAAAAGAGCTATCTTCAGATCACGAAATAATCTATTTTCATATTCCAAATTACTTAAATATTGTTATTCATTTAATACCAAAACAATGGCACATTTATAAACGAATAAAACGTAATAACCACAGCTACTTACCTAAGAATATTTTTTCTCGGTGGAAGAAGTTTTGGCGACACGGTAAAAAACTGCCTGATTAAAGCCTGTAGTTAATGTTAACTGCTTAGCGCTACTCTGTAATTCACATTAATGAATTGCAAAGTAACGAGAACAAGCCATGTAAGACACTGCCTATCATTTTGTAGGATTCGTTAAATTAATACCTTTACTCATATAAATGTCGTCATAAGCCAAGCCGCCATTACCATAAGGCTTTTTATGTGAACCAGTATTACTATTAGCAAAAAAAGTGATTAAGGCCTGCTCTCTTTTCATTCTAAACGCGGCATTTTTATAGACTAAGGTTTGTTTTGTAAATTCGCCGCCTTGCAAATAGACATCATAAGATTGTCCTCCTTGATCAGTTCGGCTGTTATTAACGACATACCAAATTTGATACCAAACATTCGTTTGCATAGGATTGGCTGAACGACCATCACGAAAATTTTGAACATTACTGTACTGACGATACTTGTTATCGCTGTCGATTTTCACCATTAAAGTACCATCATTTTTAAAGCCATTCGACTCAAATTTATCAGTAACTCTTAATGTCGGCTCAAATGCATTATAACCGGCGTCTTTAACCTGTGCTGGCGTTAAGTTACTAATGCCAAAAGCATGGTTATTAGGAAAGCTTTCTACCAGAATACGGGTATAAAAAGTATAAGTTTCTCCTACTGCCACAGGCTCTGGTAATGTTTTAATACTAAGTGCCTTACGGTTTCCGATAACGCCATCTTTGGCCGGTTTTTTAATCAGGTAATGGTTATTGTTCATCGTATCATTATCAAGACGAATTTCTGTTATTTGCGGCTTAGCAACATAAGGCTTAGTATTATTTTGCGTATCCGCATTCTGCCAGCCGCTTAAGGTTTGCTGCTCAAAGTTGTCAATTAATAACCAAGGGGAATTTTCTTGGCTAACGGAGCAAGCGCTGAGTAATACGGTAAAAGATATGATGAGTGATAACGCCAATAAATTTTTCATAAAAATGTTGTTAACCATCTTAATTATTCAAGTAAGTACTAGTCTAACAAATTTTAGCTAAATCAAAAAATGATGACATGTGTATCGCTAAATCATCTGCCAAATACAAGCAAGCAAAAACAAAAAACTCGCCGAAGCGAGTTTTTAAATCAAGACTTAACACTTAATTTTTATTTAAGCCGAGCTTAAGTTGTTTAAACCTAGCTCCGGTTATTTGGTAACAGGAAAACCACGGTCACGCATTAATGCTTTTACATCAGCGTCACGGCCTCTAAAGGCACGGTAAGCTTCTGCTGGATCTACTGCGTTACGAACACTAAATAAATGCTCAACAAGTTTAGCCGCTACATCTTTATCGTAAAAACCACCTGGTGATTGCTCAAAAGCTTCAGCCGCATCAGCCGTTAATACTTCTGCCCACATATAACCGTAATAGCTTGAAGCATAACCTTCTGAACTAAATATATGACCAAATTGGGTTGAACGATGACGCATCACCATAGATTCAGGCATATTTAACGCAGCTAAGGTATCACGCTCAAATTTTTGTGCGTCTATACCGGTAGGGTCAACTGTATGGAATTTCATATCAACTAACGCTGACGCTAAGTATTCAGTTGTTTTAAAGCCTTCGTTAAACTTCGCAGCTTGTTTAATTTTTGTAATCAACTCTTTTGGCATCGGCTTACCTGTTTTGTAATGTACCAGGTAGTTGTTGATTACTTCATCCGTTGCTAACCAGTGCTCTAACAGCTGAGATTGAAATTCAGTGTAATCTCGAACGCCACCATTCAACGTTGGGTAGGCTACTTTTGCTGACAAGAAATGTAATGCATGACCAAATTCATGGAAGTAAGTTTCTGCATCAGACCATGAAATTAATGTCGGTTCGCCATCAACACCTTTAGTGAAGTTAGAGTTATTCGAAGACAATACATTGGTTTTACCATCAAAGGTAGTATAGCTACGGTAGGTTGTTGCCCACGCGCCTGAACGTTTCCCTTTACGTGCAAATGGGTCTAAATACCATAAACCAATATGCTCATTAGATGTTTTATCGGTAACTTCCCAAACACGAACATCATCATTAAAGACTGGCACAGAGCCATCTTTGATTTCGGTAAACTCAAAATTAAATAAACGGCCTGCTACGTAGAACATAGCTTCACGTAATTTATTCAATTGCAGATACTCTTTCACTTCAGATGAATCTAAATCGTACTTAGCTTTACGTACTTTTTCAGCATAGAAGCGGTAATCCCATGGTTCAATTTTTTCAATACCATCTTCTGCTTTACCAATAACTAACATGTCCGCAACTTCTTCATCAACACGTGCAATTGCTGCAGGCCATACACTTTCCATTAGTTTAATGGCATTTTCTGGCGATTTAGCCATACGATCTTCTAAACGCCAAGACGCATAGTTTTTATAGCCAAGTAAACCGACACGTTCATGACGAAGCTGTAAAATTTCAGCAATAATCGCGTTATTGTCAAATTCATCGCCATTATTACCGCGATTATAATAGCTTTCCCATACTTTCTGACGAAGCTCACGCTCAGTTGAATAGGTTAGGAACGGATCCATTGATGAACGAGTATTCGTAATGGCATATTTACCTTTATGATCGCGTGCTTCAGCTGCCGAAGCGGCACTACTGATAAGAGACTCAGATAAGCCACCTAACTGGTCTTTAGTTAAATACAATACATAGTTTTCTTCATCGGCTAAAACATTATCACCAAATTTTGTATGTAATTCTGCTAACTTTTGATTGATTTCTGCATAACGTTTCTTTGCATCACCATCTAACGTAGCGCCATTTCGAGAAAAACCGTTGTAAGTTAGGTGTACTAAACGTTGCTGCTCTGGCGTTAAACTTTTAACTTCATCACTATTATGAACTGCTTGAACGCGTGCAAAAAGTGCTTCATTTTGATTTATTTTAGAGAAAAAGGCAGAAAGTGTTGGTGCCATTTTAGCTTGAATTTCACGGAATTCCGGTGAAGATTCATTTGAACGCCAAATACCATAGTAGGTGAAGACTCGAGCTAAGTCTTTACCCGTTCTTTCCATCGCAACGATCGTATTTTCAAATGTTGGTGCTTGTGGATTATTGGCAATCGCGTCAATTTCAGCCAGGTTGATTTTCATCGCTTCTTCCATTGCTGGAATTAAACCGGCTAATGAAACTTTATCAAATGCTGGTACACCTTGATAAGGACCTTCCCATTTTGCCAACAATAATGCTTTAGATTGCTCAACATCACTCGCATTTTCCGCTGCTGACATTACTGCTAGTTTAGCTTCAGCTGCTGTTTTCTCAACAGTAGAGTTCGTCCCCGTACAGGCCATTAAAATACTTGATAATAAAAAAGTAGATACGATTGTTTTTTTCATAGTCATCTCGAGCTAGAGTGTGAATGCGTACAAAAAAGATAAGTTTTGCTTAATAAAGATATCTTTTTTAATTAAAACCACATTAACAAGTATCTACCTATAAATAAATGGCTAGCGAAGGTATTCATCTTAAATTGTATGCGGTTAACCTTATTTGCTTTAAATGTACTTAGTTGTTTTATCAATAGCATTAAATCAAATAAATTTAAGCGACAAATTTAAACGACAAATTTAAACGACTATCCTGCTTAATTTTAATTTAGCTTTCAAATGCACTAATAATAACAACAGTCGCATTATTTAAAGCGTGAATTGCCGTAACTACAAATAAAGCATATTTTCTCGAATGATTGTCCCAGTATTGATATGCCATTGACAATAAAAAAAATAACGCAAACACACCTACCCCCCATAAAGGTACTTGTAGTGAATGTAACCCTCCCCAAACCAAAGCACTAATTAGGGAAGTATATATAATATTAGAAGTCATTTTTCTGATTAAGTAGATAATAGGGATCATTAAAAGACTTTCAGTAATAGGACCAAAAATAACTGCTCCAATAATAAAAATTATACCTAGTTCAAAATCTGGCGACTCTGCATTTGGAAAAATAAAGTTTATTAATAAAGCGACTGAAAGACCTATAGATACAGCTAAAACAGAGACTTTAAATATATATACACTGAGCGGCTGTTTAGTGTCGGCTAATAATTTGAGCAAATCTACATCCTTGAGATGAAAGCTACCGCTTTGCTAAGCGGCAATAAAATAGTTGGCTAAAATTAGCGAGGTACGAGCAAAAGCTAGCTGTTTTTTTGTCCGTTTAAGCCACTTGTTATAAAAGCCTTACTGCTTAATTGATTGGTTACAATAAGGGTGCGTAAGTTGTACGTTTTCAGAGTTTCCTACGCCACCTTCTCTAACTCTTTGTATGTGATCATAAGATACTGATTTATCTACATCTAAATAACCATTACAAATAGGACACGTAAGAGCATTATTTAAAGCTACATTAATAAATAATTTACTCTTTTGTTCATCTGTTATTTTAGAGTTACCATTTTGAACATCACCAGAAATTAATTTACCGTCCAATTGAGAAAATACAATTAAGTCATTTTGTGTTATTTCTTGTTCTTCTGATAACTTAACGACAATTTTCTCTAGCAAGTCTTTAAAAATATTAACCCGTTTATGACTAATATGTTTTTGTAAAATAGTAGCGACAAGCTCTTTATTACTAATAAGTATTGCTTCTAATTTTGCTCTAACATTTGTAAATTTAGTAAAAAAGGATTTATTGTTTTGTATTAGTTTTTCATTGAAAAGAGTTATAGCACCTAAAAACATAGCGCTTGAGTGACGACCTGTAGGACCATAGAAATATATTGCAGGGTGAAGCCCAAGGCTACCGCGATCATTTCCAGTAATTCTTGATGCTAACGTAATAGTTTTTTTCAAGACATCAAGAGTGCCGTCACCGGATAAATCTTCTGGATATTTATCTAATTTCACCACACCGTCTTTCTGATTGGAGTTTGCAATTAGGATAAAATCAATCAGTATTTGAATTGCTGTTCTAATACCTTTAGAACCACTTAGTGGTAAATCCAGAGTTTTTATCGGCTTTTTTATCTCAGGATCAAATAATAAACGGTGCAATTTAAGCGACTGCGCTTCAATAACTTCTGTTTTCTCTTTCTCAAATAATGACCAATAACGATGTCCTTTACCTGCTCGAATAATTGCTCTTGCAGCGATTGGTACAGGTCTTTTTCTATTCCTTAATAGCAACTCTTCGAGAGGATCTAAAGGAGTTCCTTTCATATTTATATTGAAGAATGATGTCTCTGCCTTATCAGTATCTCCTTTCACCCACTGCACAGGTAACCCACGAGCAGTCAAAGTGCTTAATTTTTTTCTTTGTTCAGGTGTTATATCATCACTATCGTTGTCTTTTAAAAGGCTTTGATAATAACTCCAGGCACCAATTTTTTCTTTAACAAGTTTCCTCGTTTTTTCCGCCGCTTTTTTTTGTTCAGAAGAAATATCATGCCCAAATAGTTTATGTGATATTTGCCCATCACCGTAATCATCTTCCATCCAAGCGCGGATCACGCTTAATCGATGCCCTCCATCAATAACAAATAAAAACGAAGGAGACATCCATAAAATTACAGAAGGAATTAGATCGCCATTGATATAGCACTCAAGCAAAGAAACAACTTGATCTGGTGTCCAATGGTTTGTTTCTCTTTGAAAGTCAGGCTTTCTTAGTAAAGCGACTATAGGACTACCTGAAGCTAGTTCCCGAGCAGGAATGCTATTAAAGGTTTCAAAAGATGAATTTTCATCTTGTTTGTGTGCAAAATCAGCTCTTTTGATCATTGCATCAAGGTTTACTAAATTTGACTTGGCAGCCATGTTACTTCCTTTTATTTTATTTTCTCAGATGAAAACAACTTTACGATAATACTCGGTGCCCGATTGGCTTTATAACAGCTTTATCATGATGCAACATACCTTCTTTCTACAAGAGGGTATCAATCGTCCATAATTTTATAATATATTCACATTACTCGATTGTTATCAGCAAATCAATTAGTTAAAAACATCCGCCCTTGACTGGTTGATGTGTGAAAGAAGGCATTTTGCCTTCCTTCTTGTAGAAAGGAGAAACCACAAAAAGTTGTATTTATATACAGCCACATTTAAGCAGCTATAAAATCAAAGTAATTGACCAATATTACTTTGAAAAAAATCCAAGAAAATGCGGGTTTTCATCGCAACATTTCTACTTTGATACAGCACGCTTAAACGTTGCGCCGTCGGTTTTTTAGTTAGTGATAAACGTTGTAGCTGCTCTTTTTGAGACGAAGACTGTAAAACATAATCAGCAAGCTTACACAAACCAAGATTTTTCTGAGTCGCCTGTAAACGCATTTCAGGGCTAGAGAGCGTAATACGGTTCTGACCATAAACGGCTTGTAATTTATTATTATCACGAAAAAACCATGGCTGGCCATCCTCCGATAGAATACAGGGGTATTGAGATAAATCTTCTGGCGTTTTAATGTTGCGCGTATCAAATTCTGATGACGCATAAATAGATTGAGGAAAACTTAATAGTTCTTTTCCTATCCAATTAGATGCTGGTAATGTCTGCTCGTGCAACACAAAACATAAGTCGTAATGATGATCAAATTCAGGCATTGCTGCTGAGTAATGTTGACAGTTCAAGGCAATTTTTGGATATAACTGCACAAAGTCTACAATCAAGGTACTGATCACTTTATTGAAGAATTCTAACGGTAATAGAATATTCAAATTACCTTGTGGCTGGTCTATCAATGAGCCAATTTTCTCTTCCACTTTGCTCAACGCATCAATGTGGTTTTTACAAGCACAATAAAGTAAGCGCCCGCTTTCTGTTAACGTTTGGTTACGTGTAGTACGTATCAATAACTCACTACCTAACTTATCTTCTAACTGCGCTAGCCGCCTACTTAATGTTGATTTAGGCATGTTGAGTTTTTTGGCGCCCGCGGTAAAAGTCCCAGCTTCTACTAATACAACAAAAAGTAATAGATCATCTAAATTCGTTATCATTAAACATCACTGTTTCATTTATGGAACAATAGTTCTCATTAAACACGGCTAATCAAGTTAATACAACTTGAATATACTTCGGTTTGTATATTTATTTGGAAACCTATTTGTAAACTTAAGGAATAAAAAATGACTGTTCAAACACAATTAAATACCGTTAAAGCCATCACTGCAGAAGAATATGAGACAGAGGTACTGCAATTTAAAGGAGATGTTCTGGTTGATTTTTACGCCCAGTGGTGTGGGCCGTGTAAAATGATTGCGCCTGTAGTAGAGCAAATAGCACAAGAGAACGAAAGCCTTAAAGTAGTTAAAATTGACGCAGATAATAGTCAAGAGCTAATGGTAAAATATGGTATTAGAGGTCTTCCAACACTGCTGTTATTAAAAAATGGTGAACCAATTGCAACCAATGTTGGGGCTTCATCGGTCAGTAAAATTAGAGCTTTCGTTAATCAATAAGCTCGTACTAGCTAAGTAAATACCAACTAAGTTAAGATCGACCTAGCAACCAAGGTTTTATCTGACTTAGGTTGGTACCTTTTACCCTATTTTATTCTGTTGTCATTTCATTGATAAGAGCATTTTATTGATCTAATTCAAGCAAATTAAAAACTATTTCATTACAATACCTCCATAATACCCGAGTAAATTACTCAAGAATTTTACAAGGTAACAATGATGCAAATTACCGACCTAGAAAAAGAGCAAAAAATCACACCACTACTACGTTTAGGCTTCCGGCCATTTTTTCTTAGTGGTGCTATTTTCAGTATGGTGGCGGTCATACTTTGGTTATTAATGTATAAGGGCACCATCACTTTATCACCTTTGGGTGGTGGTTATTGGTGGCATATTCACGAAATGATTTTTGGTTTCGGCTGTGCAATTATTGCAGGCTTTCTACTTACCGCCGTACAAAATTGGACTGGAGCGCGTGGTGCTCAAGGTACAACTTTACTGATGTTGTTCTTAATTTGGCTTACGGGTCGTATTGCCCTGCTGTTTCCTGACATATTTGGCCATTCATTAACAACGATTCTTGATTTAAGCTTTTTACCTGCCGTTGCTTTTGTTTTAGCAAAACCACTGATAGCGATTAAACAATATCGCAATTTATTTTTTGTTCCTTTATTACTATTGTTTTCTATTGCCAATGTAGAAATGCATTTAGCGATTTATTACCCTAACACCTTTACCATTAATTATTCGGCCTATGCGGGAGTGATGCTAGTCACTTTTTTAATGTCAGTAATGGCGGGGCGCGTTACGCCTATGTTTACTGCTAACGGAACGAATACCCCTAAAGCAACCCCGTTACCATGGTTAGAGCTGCTTACGAATGGTAGCTTAGGTATCGCCATGTTGTATTTGTTATTAGAGCCTGTTATCGGCTTTGCTGATTTAAGTTTTGGCGTGTTATTAATTATTGCTGGAGGCTTTCAAACAATGCGCTGGTTAAGGTGGAAACCTTGGATAACGCTTGGAGTGCCACTTTTGTGGTCTTTACATATCTCAATTAAATTTATTGCTTATGGGTTAATCATTTTAGGCGCTAGTTACTTAACGACTGAAATACCCAGTAATCATATTTGGCATTTGCTTACTATTGGCGGCATGGGTGGTTTAATTTTAGCGATGATATCAAGGGTGTCACTGGGCCATACCGGTCGCCCATTATCTCCTCCAAAAGCAATGACATTAGCTTATATATTCATTACACTGGCTGCACTTATTCGTGCTATTGGCCCATGGATTGCGCCTGAAAAAACGCTATTATTTATCGATATTAGTGGATCTTTTTGGCTATTAGCATTTGGAGTATTTGTAATAACTTATGCGCCTATGTTAATGCGCGCTAGAAAAGATGGTCGCCCTGGATAAAGCAACGTAGCCTTATTAATGCTAAGTGGCGAAAAACTGCTAACATGCAAGATGACAATAAAGACAATAGGAAATAATTCAATTTGAAAGCCGTTTTTTTAGATAGTAAAACTTTTAGCGCAAACATATCTTTTGCGACAATAGAGCAAGCAGTTACTAACCTTACTTGCTACCCAACAACGACAACAGAGCAGATACTTGAACGCTGTATAGATGCTGAAATTATTATCACTAACAAAGTAGTTTTTACCGCTGAAATGTTAGCGCAACTACCACAGTTGAAATTAATTTGTATCGCTGCTACCGGGTATAACAATATTGATATCAACGCGGCAAACCAACACAATATTGCTGTTACCAATGTTAGTGGGTATGCTGGTAATTCTATTGCGCAATATGTCTTTGCTCAAATACTTGAGTATTATCAACAAACATCTCACCATAATAGCAATACAGCTCAGGGGCATTGGCAAAAAAGTGATACTTTTTGCTATCATGGCAATGCAATTACCGAGCTTTCAGGTAAAACCTTAGCCGTTATTGGCTACGGATGTTTAGGAAAAACGGTGGTCGATCTTGCGACGGCCTTTAATATGCAGGTATTAATTAGCGAACGCCCAGGTAGTACGACAGTGCGCCAAGGCAGAGTTAGCTTTGACCAAGCGATAGCACAAGCAGATATTATCAGCTTACATTGCCCGCAAACCAAAGACACAACCAACTTAATTAATAAAAACGTTTTAGCTAAGATGAAGCCTAACGCATTGTTAATTAATACCGCACGTGGTCCATTAGTCAATAGCATTGATTTACTGGCTGCATTAAAATCTAAACAAATAGCTTACGCTGTGCTTGATGTATTAGAGCAAGAGCCACCACCGGCTGATCATCCATTACTCATCGCCTTACAAGAAAACAGTGTCGATAATTTAAAAATTACGGCGCATATTGCTTGGGCAAGTAATGAATCGCAGCAACGGTTAATTGATTTGCTTAGCGAGAATATTGCCGCCTTTAAACAAGGTAAAAAGTTGAGTCGCCTCGACAGCCTTTAATTGGCCTAACATTAACTAAGCCAAAATTAAGTAGGCTAAGATCAATTAGCCTAGCATCGACGGCCGACAATTAATTAACCTAGAAATAGTTGTCTTTAATCATACCGTAATGAAAATATCCCCATTGCCCTACTCTGCGTAATGGGGCAAAGGGAAATTTAGGTAATGCTGTGTTGTACAAAGGCAGGTTTGGTAATGTTTTTCCTACCACTTTCTCGGCTAAACGTTTACCTGCTTGTACCGAAAATGACACACCGCTGCCACAATAGCCCATGGCATAAAAAATATTTTCATCCTTAGTACCTTTGTCACCTTGGTAAATATGCGGTAAATCATCAAGTGCCATACAAATCCAACCTGACCAAGCATAGTCAATATTCAATGCAGTAAGCGCTGGAAAACTGGTTTTTAACACCGATAACAATCGTTTAGCATAATAAGGATCATCAGCGCTTTTACCTGTAATAGCACCTCTTCCGCCAAATAAAATACGGTTATCAGGTAGTTTTCGGTAATAGTACTTTAGTGCGCGTGTATCCATCACCACATTACTCGTTAAAAAGTTACACGCCGCTAATTGCTCGGCCGATAACGGCTCAGTCACTATAATCTGTGACAATACAGGTAAGGTTCTATTCGTTATTAAAGGATGAAACCCTTTAGGTGTATATCCATTAGTGGCAATAACTACTTTTTTAGCTTTAACAGTGCCTTGCGGCGTAGTAAGCACAATATCCTGTCCAGCTTGATGCTTGGATTTACTTTGTGCAAACTGTACTGGTGTTGACGTATGTACTTTTACGCCCGCTTGACGTGCTAATTTTTGATAACCCCACGCTAATTTAAGCGGGTTTAATCCAAAGCCATCTTGATAGCGAATAGCGCCATAGGCATTTTCATCGGCCATAAAATTCTGATGTAATTCATTTTTTGAGAGTACTTGTACATCATAATTAAACATTTTTTTCTGCAATGTCGCCTGTGTTTGCAGTGACTTAAACATCTTCGGATTATGAGCAACTTTAATATAACCGGCCTCTTGTTGGTCGCAATCAATCCCTTCGCCAATTAAGCTATTAACGGTTTCTACACCTGCGCACATTTCTTGATAAATACCGCGCATAACTTCCTCACCCCATTGCTTCTGCATTGTAGTGTAAGGCTTTCTGCCAGATGATTTTAAAATAAAACCAGCATTTCTGCCGCTACATCCCCACGCTGTTTGATTCGCTTCAAATATATGTGCCTGAACACCATGTTCGCGCGCCAAATGTAGCGCACAAGAAAGTCCGGTATAACCCGCTCCTATTATGGCAACGTCAATTGTAATATCTTTGGTAAGCGGTCCGTCATCTTCAGGTTTATTCTCGCTATGCCCTCCAGAAACATCTGCCCAATAACTATTAGGATAATGAATACCACAACCAGGTGAATCATCTAACATGGGATCGTACATCTTTCATTCTCTCAATTACTGAAATTTACTAGCTGTCTCATAGACAGTCATTGTCTATCACTCTAATCTGACTAGGTGAATTAACTCTTACTCTATATGAGCATTAAGCATGAATACACTTTATATTATAGTGAGATGATTTTGTTATTTTTTATTTATTTGCGGTATGATCGCTATACTCACCAAAGCAAGTGTGAACTTATCGATAAACCTTAATGCGGAGTTTTTATAAATATTATGCCACATGTTAGTTACGAAAAATTAACACCACAATACTTCAAACAGGTTATTCATTTAGCTAATGAAGTACATGGTGATGGCTACCTCAATGAAGAAAGCATCGCCGACTGGGCTTCTCGTGGCATAAGTAAAAGTGAAAACTGTTGTTATGTCGCATTATGGAATTCAGATGCAAGCCCTGAGAAAACAGAGCTCGATAAAAAACTTATTGGTTTTCGGATTACTTTTGCGCCAGAGCATTGGAATATAGATCAATGGTATAGCCCAGAGTTATGGCAAGTACCTAAAGAGCAATGCTGTTACTTCAAGTGTAATACTGTAGATGAAGCGTATCGTGGTTTAGGTATAGGAAAAGCATTATTACAACTCTCTATTCAAACCGCTAAAAAGCAAGGCGCTCAAGCTGGAATATCACACCTTTGGAAACAGAGCCCTAATAATAGCGCTGTCGCTTACTTTACGCATTGCGGTGGGGAATTAGTTAAATCTCACCCAGATAAATGGAACGAAGACAGTAAGCAGGGATATAACTGTACTTTGTGTGGGTATGACTGCCATTGTGAAGCTGCGGAAATGATTATTTATTTTAAATAACGCCATTCCAACCTGCTAAATCAATTTACGTTGAGCACTATATCTGCTGAAAGGATTTGAACTTGTCGCAACTCTTCGACAGAAAGCGCGCCATAAAATCTAGGATAACTCCAACCATAACCCCATCGAAAACTTGTTGGTAAATAAGGTGTACCACCCACCCTGACACCCGCTAACATCAGTGCAGCAATAGTAGGCTCGCCTACTTGTGTTACACACATTTTTAAACGGTTATCCGATGCTAATCGTTGTTGATAGGTGCCTCCTTGCCAATAATCAAAATCATGTCGTTGGCAACAGGTTAACCACAATTTCTTTTGTGCAAAAGTACCGTCAGGAAATGCACTACAGCCATCACTTGTAAAAGGCTTTAACGTGTCAGCGAATACAACAGATCCAAAGATCCCAAACGTAAGTACAATGAAAATACGTATCAACATGCTAACGCACACTTTTCATTAATGCTGCTAACCGTACAATTTTGATATTAGATAATTGGCGATAATCAAAATAAGGACAAACAATAACACTTTCTTGCTGGTTAATCGCAAACTCCTCATCAAGCCAAGTCAGTGGTGCCGTTAATAGTTGTGAGTTAACTAATGACTTAGCATAGGTTTTTCCCATAATAATATGGATAACTTTTTCGTGTGAAAAGGCTGTTTGGTTATGACTCGATAAAATCGGTGCATTAAATAATAATGCGGTATTGGAATGGGCTTGTAATAAAAAGCTGTCCCTATACTCTTGCCATGTAGGGGCTAATTTTTTGAAAGAAAAAAGTTCTGTATCTAAGCTATAGAGTAGCTTTGCGTAAACATTAAAAACCTTACGCCAGCCGTTACCGCAATGTTGCACTATATTAGCAATATCACCTGAGCTAAGCGTGGTTAATTGATTTAATTCTTGATATTGCTCCATTGGTGGCTGATTACCAATATATACCGCTATGCTACAACACTTATCCCCAAAACCAACATTTTGAGCAACGTTAAGCATTTAAGCACCAATCTATTGGAGCGACACCTTGCGCTACCAACCAATTATTTGCTTTGGAAAAAGGCTGACTGCCAAAAAAACCGCGATAAGCGGATAGCGGTGATGGATGAGGACCATTTAATATAAGGTGTTTTGCGTTATCAATATTGCGCCCTTTCTTTTGTGCGTGAGCGCCCCAAAGAATAAAAACACAGCCCTTATTGTGTCGATTAATTTGTTCAATTATTTTGTCGGTAAAAGCTTCCCAGCCTAACTTAGCATGTGAATGCGCCATGCCTTGCTGTACTGTCAGCACAGTGTTTAATAATAAAACACCTTGTTCGGCCCAAGCGGTTAAATTACCGTGTTTCGGCGTAACAAAACCTTCAATATCGGTAGTTAATTCTTTGTATATATTCACTAATGAAGGTGGGACTTTGACGCCAGACTGAACAGAAAAAGCTAAACCATGAGCTTGAGGAATATCATCAGGCATGCCTTGTTTTAAGGCCGCTTTTCCTGAAACACCATGATAGGGATCTTGGCCTAACACAACCACTTTTACATCTGCTAAGTCTGCAAACTCAAATGCTCTGAAAACATCTTTTTCTTCAGGAAAAATAGTAATTCCCTGCGCTCTTTGATAAGTAATTTCAGCCTGTAGCTGGCAATAGTAATCTTGCAATTGTTCATGCTTAATTATCTGCTGCCAGTGAGGTTTGATCATAATAAACGCTTATTTCTGTGTGTTACTTTAAAAGATAAGCACGTAAGTCTGCAAAGTCAGTACTCATATCTTGCGATAAGATTGGCTCGCCTGCACAGTCTGCTAGTTCTTTTGGTAACCCTAAAGGCTGACCTAAAATACTTTCAACCACATCTTTAAATTTAGCAGGGTGAGCAGTTCCTAAGAAAACGCCAAACTCACCTTCTTCAGCACTATGCTTTAATGCTTTATAAGCAACAGCTGCATGTGGTTCGCTAATATAACCTAACTTACCTAAACCAATAACTGTAGATTGTGTTTGCTCTTCGTCAATTGAAACTGATGTTACACAGCCATCTTCAACAATACCTGACTTAAGCATGTGTTCTACACGCGGCCAGTTATTAGGATTACTCACATCCATTGCGTTAGAAATAGTAGCAACCGTTGTATTAGGGGTCCACTCACCTGTTTCTAAATAACGTGGCACAGTATCGTTTAAGTTAGTTGCGGCAATAAAACGCTTAATTGGTAAACCCATTGCTTTAGCAAACAAGCCAGCAGTTAAGTTACCAAAGTTACCGCTTGGAATAGAAAACACAATATTTTCTAAATCGCTTTTAGCACGAGAAAGTTGAGCAACAGCTTCAAAGTAATAACAAATTTGCGCTAATAAACGGCTAATATTGATTGAATTAGCAGAGTTCAAACCAATAGTATTAGCTAGCTCTTTATCGTCAAAAGATTTTTTAACTAATGCTTGGCAGTCATCGAAATCACCATCAACCATCAATGTTTCAATGTTACCACCTAAGGTAGTAAACATTTTTTCTTGAAGCAGTGAAATTTTACCTTTAGGGTACATAATTACTACACGGATATTATCAATACCATGAAAAGCATGAGCAACAGCAGCACCAGTATCACCAGAAGTAGCTGTTAATATTGTTAACGGCTTCGTTTCACCTGTCGCTTTAGCATCTTTGGCAACAAATGCTTGTAAACATTTCGCCATAAAACGGGCACCAAAATCTTTAAATGCTAATGTTGGTCCATGAAATAATTCGAGAATAGCACGATCGTTACTAATAGGTTGTAACACAGCAGGAAAATTGAAAGCATCAGTAACAATTTGGGTTAATTCAGCTTCGCTAAGGTCATCTTCGACAAAAGGATGTAAAATCTTAACGCTACGCTCAACAAGTGGCAGTGCTAATAATTCATCGATATTGTCAAATTTAGGCATAGTTTCAGGAAAAAACAGCCCCTGATTTTTACCTAAACCTTGCTTAACTGCTTGAGCAAAACTTACTTGCTCGTCATTTTCTTTTAAGTTATAAAATTTCACTGTTTTATCCTACTAATTCTTAAATATGTTTAGCGACTTATAGCCATGCTATTAAACTTCTACTGCACCCGCTTCATCTACTTTGCAAACATGTACAAAGCCTAGTGTTGTTTGTAAATAATTTTCTTTAAGCCATAACGCATAACGTTGTGCTTGTTGTTCGTTATCACATATACAAAATAATGTGGGGCCCGAACCAGAAATACCAACCGCGTGAGCGCCTTCAGCCATTAAATAATCATGGGCTTGTTGATATTTCGGTAATAAATTAACTCTATAGGGTTCAGCAACAACATCCGTTAATACTGAAAATGCTTGCGCTTTGTCTTGTCGATGACACGCATCAACAAACGTTGCTAAATTTTGACCATAGCTTATCACATCAGCACGACTATAACTTGTCGGTAATACATCACGAGCCGCTTTAGTTGACACCTCAATACCAGGATAAGCCATAACATAATAGCAATCATTGAAACCAGGTAAAACTCGGCTAATAACTTCGCTATCTGGCACCATTAACTGTAGGCCACCTAAGTAACAAGGTGCGACATTATCATAATGTAAACTTCCGCTAATTTGCGCTTCCATTTGCCCGGTCATTTTCAGTACAGTTTTCTCATCAAAACTGAAGTTATGATTTTTACTGTAAAAGGCATTTAAACCAGCAAGTGCTGCAACTACCGAACAAGCACTAGAGCCTAATCCGCTACCTACCGGCATTTTTTTGTCTAAGGTCATTTGTACAGTAAAAACCGGTTGGCCTTGAGCAACCAATGCTTGATTAAACAATTGTAAACATGACCAAACAATATTACTTTCTTTCTCTTTAGGTAATTTATCAGCAAAAGCGCCAACCACAACTAAACTGTCTTCCGTTGCACTTTCCACAGTAACAACATCACCAAGTAAAGTACCATCAACAGGTTTAACGGCTAAGCCTAATACATCAAAACCAACGCTAAGATTACCAATTGAGGCAGGAGCGAAAACAGAGACATTAGCTGACAAAGAAGATAAAGTAGACATTAGTGTTGTTGCTCCCACGCTAGTGTTCTTAATATATCACCAAAAACACCAGCAGCAGTTACTGCAGCGCCAGCGCCATAGCCACGTAAAACAAATGGTAGTGGTTGATAATAACGGCTATGTATTGCCAATGCATTTTCGCCATCTTTAATACTATAAAGTGGATGGCTAGCATCTACCGCTTCAATAGAAACCTGACATTTCCCATCAACAATATTACCAATATAACGTAACACTTTTCCTTCGGCTTTTGCGGCTTCACAACGAGCATTCACAGCAGCGTCTAGTTTTGATAAGTTATTCATAAAAGTATCAACATCACCACTATCATCAAAATCACTTGGTAATACTGATTCAATGTTAATATCAGAAAGTTCAAGCTGCATGCCAGATTCACGCGCCATAATTAATAATTTACGCGCAACATCCATTCCACTTAAATCGTCACGAGGATCAGGCTCAGTAAAACCATTTGTTTTAGCAATAGCCGTTGCTTCTGATAAAGACATACCTTCATCAAGCTTGCCAAAAATATAAGATAACGAACCTGATAATATACCTTCAAAACGTAATAATTCATCCCCTGCTTTAATCAAGCTTTGTAAGGTATCGATTACTGGTAAACCTGCACCTACCGTTGTTTCATATAAGAATCGACGATTAGTTGCTTGCGCGGTACTACGTAATTGTTGATAGTATTCCCATGAATCAGTATTGGCTTTTTTGTTTGGTGTCACAACATGAAAACCTTCCGCCAAGTAATCTACATAGCTCATAGCCAATGCTTCATTAGATGTTGAGTCAACTAAAACAGGGTTAATTAAGTGGTTATCACTAACAAAAGTTTTTAAGTTTTTAGCATTAACTTCAACGGCATTTTTATTTTCAATGCCTTGCGCCATCGCTTCTTGCCAGTTATCTAAATCAATACCTTCTTTTGCAAAGACCATACCTTTTGAATTGGCGATACCATAAACAGTTAAGGCGATATTTTGTTTTTTCAAGCTTTCTTGTTGGCGTGAAATTTGTGCAATTAACTCACTACCTACGACACCACAACCAACTAAGAACACATCAATTGCTGGTTTATGTGAAAAGAAGTTTTGATGACTAACTTTCATAGCAGCAGTACATTTTCTTTCTTCTATTACTACCGAAATACTACGCTCTGAAGAATCCTGAGCAATAGCAACGACGTTAACGCGTGCTTGTGCTAATGAACTAAAGAATTTAGCGGCAACACCACGTTGATGATGCATCCCATCACCCACTAGCGACACAATAGATAATTGACCTTTTAGGGCAATCGGCTCAAGTAAGCCATTAAGCAATTCAAGTTCAAACTCTTCTTTTAAGCTTTCTTCAGCTTGTTGAGCATCCGCTGAATGAATACAGAAACTAATACAATATTCGCTTGATGATTGGCTAATTAATACTAACGAGATGTTTTCTCTACTCATGGTAGCAAATACGCGACTTGCCATGCCTACCATGCCCTTCATACCTGGTCCTGAAACATTAACCATAGTTAAATCATCAAGATTAGATATCGCTTTAACGCGCTTTTGCTGATCATTTTCATTTGAAATGAGTGTACCCGGTGCCGCTGGATTACTGGTATTCTTGATTAAACAAGGGATGTGATATTGAGCGATTGGACCAATTGTTTTCGGATGTAACACGCTTGCACCAAAATAAGATAACTCCATTGCTTCTTGATAAGACAAGTAATCAAGAAGTTTAGCTTCTTTAATCATACGAGGATCAGCATTATAAACACCGTCAACATCTGTCCAAATTTCACAGCATTCTGCTTGTAAACATACTGCTAAAACGGCTGCAGAATAATCAGAGCCATTACGTCCTAGTGTAGTAACTTGATCTTCTTTATTATCTTTGCCGAGACAAATACCAATGAAACCTGGCATTAATGAGATCTGATTCAATTTTTCATATTCTATTGAAAACTTCTCTTTAGAAAGCACTAAGTCAGCCACAGCATTTAATGACGATTCATTAGTACAAAGGAATTTTTCAGGTGAAAGTAACGAAACTTGTAAACCTTGAGATTGTAAAACTGAATCAAGAATGGCAACACTTAATCGCTCGCCTGTACTAATAATTCGAGCACGGATATGATCAGGGCAATAAGTAAGCATTGTAGCGCCTTGCATATAACGCTGTAGCTGATGCTCATAATTAGCTAATGCCTGTTCACAATGATGTGAATTAAAGTTACTTAAACTTGCAGACAAGTCTTCAATAATGGTGGTAATAGCACGTTTGAAATGTCCTAAATCGGTGATTAATTTTGCTTCATCAGTAATATTTTCAGCCATAGCTACCAAATGATTAGTAACACCTTGGGGTGCTGAAACAACGATAGCAACTTTGGTCAATTGGCTTTTGTCTTTGATGATATCAGCAACTTGACGAAAACGCTCAGCTGATGCCAACGATGAGCCACCAAATTTAAGTACACGCATTATTTTTTCCCTTTCTTGAAAGCAAAAAACTCGTAACCTTTGCAGGTTACGAGCTTCGATAAAATTATTTTTTTTACACGTCAGCCTGCAACCATCATCCTATTCGGGTGGTGGTGGTTATAATAATAATAATTTGGCTAAAGGTAATATTCATGGGTCATAAAATGCCTGATTTACTTAATAGTGTCAACATTTATTGACCAATTAGAAAGAGAATAAAAAGTTATAGTATATGCATATATATTAAAAAAAAGTTATATGTGGTTAATTGATCAACTATATTGTCACTTAAGTAATCTTCAAGGATAGCTATATATTCATTGATATTAATAAATGTTCAAGTACAGCGTGATTTTTATGCACCTAGCGTTACTTGCATATTCATAGTTTATTAATTACAAGAGCAACCAATAAAATGATAGGAAAAACATTAGACAATAGGCGCTATCGCTAACTGGGTCGATGAGAATTTATGCAAACGTTAACTCGATACAGGAGGCTGCCAATACAACGCTGACTGATGCGTTTTTACCCATTGTTGCGCTTCAATATAATCGGGAAAGTGTTTGGCCACTAATTGCCAGAAGTACTTTGAGTGATTTAAATAACGCAAGTGACACAATTCATGCACAATAACATAATCAATAACTTGCCTAGGTAGCATCATTAATAAATAGTTAAAGCTTAGCTCACCTTTATTATTACAGCTTCCCCAACGAGCACGATATTGTCTTATTTTTATTGAGGTATAGTTTAACTTGGTTAATTTTGCGTAATACTCTACTCTCGGTAAGATAATATTTTGAGCTTGCTGTTTAAAATAGCATTCTAGTTGTTTTTTAACGGCAATAGCCAAGCTTAACTCATCGAGTTGTTTACGTTGAATACGTGTTGGTAATTTAACAGTAAGGGTTTGTTGTTCGCTCGTGGTTTCGGTAAGTACAACATTACTTTTTGGATCTAATTTTTCAGCTGTATCAGCAAATATAATATTGAGTGTAACCAGTTGACCAAATACAAATAGCTTTGAGCCCTGAGTAAAATCACAACAAAGATCAGCACTTTGATTTTGCTCGGTAATTTTAGCTTTCAACCATGCGCTTTTTTTCTGAATAAAGAGGCTAATAAACTTTTCATCAACATGATGAGGGGCACGAACATAAACCAGCCCCTGTTTTACCTGCAGCGAAAGTGTTTTACGATGACTGCGTAAAACTTGATAATCAATCATGATAATCTTTGATTTTGCGTTAAAAAATCAATTCTCTTTAGTTAATTTAGCTGACTTAGTCGCTGCTTTTGCTGGTTTTGCTTCAACTGTTTTTTCGGCCACCTTTTCGGGAGTTTTATCAGCGGCTTTCTTAGGTGCTTTTTTGGTAGGAGCTTTACTTGCAGGTTTCTTCGCAAGTAAAGCAACTAGCACTTCTTCGCGATGTTGAGCTAAATAAATACTCAGTTCTTCGCTAACACTGTCACTTAATTCTATTGGTGATTGCGCAAATACATCAGCCAAGTTATCAGCCATATCCAACATTTTGTCATATTCATCTGCTGATTTCTTATCCATAAATGTTTTTGCCTCCACCCCGTGTCTAATGACGACGAATCGACTTTCAACTGCCATTATTCTTCCTTAGTCATGTTATACCAATTTTTACTAGCTATATGATCATTTCTACTTGCTAAAATCACCAACGACATCGTTATTTATTTAATAATTATAACCACTAGTTATTAAAATAAATGCCTTCTATTTGTTGGCAATTTTTTTACCTATAAAATTGCTCACTTAATTAATAAAATTGGTATTAAAAGAGAGCTCAATAAAAATAAAATTTTTATTGTTAATAAACTAACAATATCACAACAAATAACAAGCTGTATATAAAAACAGTTGTTGGGTTATCATTTACTAGTAAATATTTAAAGTTTACTTCAAGGTATAAGGTGATATTAATCAGAAAATAACTTTTCAAACCAAGATCGTTCATCTACTTTTTCTTTCAAGCAACCATCTTTTACTGTTATTCCAGCCGATATTGCAGGGTAAGCTTTAGTATTATCGCACTGCTCTGACACTGCATGCCCTGTTTTTTCCTCAAATAAGGTTGTCGCTATAGCCTCAGGTTTAATGCGCGTTTTATTCACAACGCCTTGCTTTTTAAGAAAGTCAGAAAATAATACCAAAGCTCCACTACTTCCGGTTAAGCCAGTTGGTTTATTATCATCTTTACCTAACCACGTAGTAACTAAATGCTGGTCATCATATCCAACAAACCAGCTATCACGTAAATCATTACTGGTACCTGTTTTTCCCGCTAGCTCATTATTTTTTAATCGCCAAGTCAGCGATCTGGCGGTGCCTGTTTTAGTAACCTGCGTTAAAGCATAATCCATTAAATAAGCAGCATTCGTTGAAATAACTTGAGCATTACTCGCTTGATATTGCCATAGGGTTTCCCCCTTGTTGGACGTAATGATGTTAATTGTATGCGCCTGTTCAGCATAGCCTTGATTAGCCAGCGATAAATACAACTGATTAATCTGTAAAGGTGACATGTTAATCGCCCCCAGTAGCATTGACGGTCTCATAACAATATCTTCGTCAAAACCAAATAAATGAATCGCTTTGGCCACATTATCTAACCCTAAAGCCATACCTAAATTGACAGTAGGAATATTAAGCGAATTGACTAAACCATCAATTAACGGTACTTGATGACGATACTTGCCATCATAGTTTTTAGGTTGCCACGCAGCTTCGGCTTGGCTCCCTTGCTTACTAGTTGTATCTACGCCATTTGTTAAGGTTATAGGTTCATCTGCCAATAAAGTAGCAAAATTAAATTGTTCATAACGCTCTAAAGCCGCTAAATAAATAGCCGGTTTGATTAATGATCCTATAGGACGTTTCGCATTTATTGCCCGATTAAAACCTGCGTAACCAGCTTTTCTATCGCCAACTAATGCCCTAATTTCAGCACTGTTAATATCGGTCACAATCATTGCAGCTTGTAAATCAGTTTGCTTATATTTTTGTTCGAGTGCCGTTAACTGACTGGTAACCGTTTGTTCTAGAAATTGCTGTGATAAGTGAGAAAACCCCGTAAATACGCGAATACCATTTTTTTGCTGAACAGAGGGTAACAATTGATTTAACTCTTGCTGTACTACTTGTAAATAAGCGGGGTACTCTTGCGCTTTGAAGCGTCTATTTTTACGTATTGATAACGGCGAACTAACCCTTTGTTTAAACTCTTCGACCGTAAGAAAGTTTTCTTCAAACATAAGTCTCAAAACCAAGTCTCGACGTTCTTTTGCTCTAACAGGGTTTCGCCATGGATCGTAATAACTTGGCCCTTTCACTTGTGCAACTAACAACGCTATTTGTGCACTATTTAATTCTTCAAGTGTTGTGCCAAAATAGAATTTAGCTGCTAAGCCAAACCCATAAATACCATTCGCATAATGTTGACCTAAATAAACCTCATTAATATAGGCTTCAAGTAATTGATCTTTGCTATAGCGCACTTCAATAATGATAGCCATTATTGCTTCTTTCACTTTACGCGTCAGGGTACGTTCTTGCGTTAAAAACATATTTTTAACTAGCTGCTGAGTTAGCGTGCTCCCGCCTTGAACAGTTCGCCCTGCAATAATATTATTATAAAGCGCACGTAAGATACCTAAAGGAGAAATACCTTGGTGATGATAAAACTCACGATCTTCAATCAGTAATAATGTATCTAATAATAACGTAGGAGTATTTTCTAAGGCCGTTAAGATACGATCTTCTTTGTTATTAGGGACTAATCGAGCGAGTAATATGGGCTCTACCTGTAATGAAGTTACGGGAACATCATCAATAAAAAGCTGACTTATTTTCCCCGCGGAAACATCAATTGTTAGTTGAATGGCATCAGTCGTAGTAACGGTATGTGTTTGTGGAAAAACAAACGGACGACGGTAGATAATAATTCGATGGGCTGATTGAGCATACTGTCCTGAAGCAGTAACAGTTCTTACTTTTTTATAGCCATTTAATTTTAACGATTGTGCTAAATGGTTAAGGTTGAGTCGCTCACCAATTACCAACGATTCAATTTTACCATAGACTTGTGCAGGTACTTGCCAACGTTGCCCTTCAAACGTTTGCTGCACTTTTGCATCAAGGTAAATAGTAAAAATAGCCAGCGTAAAAAAAAGCGCAATTGCAAGTTTTACACCTATAACAGTAATGCGACGCAACCATGCTCTTTGAGGTTTACTAACATTTTTACCCTGCTTTGATTTAACAGTATTTTCTGCTTTATTACTTTTCTTCTTTGTTGTCATTTAGGTATAAAATCCTAGCATTGATGAGTATATGATATTTACCATTTATTAAATCATTAAGTGTTAAAATGTCGTCGTTATCTTAATGTTATACCTTAGTAAATTCTATAGAATCACCAGTATCCGCATTAATAACAAATGCTTCTATTTTTTGATTTTTGTCACTTATTTTAAGCAAACCTATACCGCTACCATTATACAAACTCATGTTCGAGTCATCACTGAATTTACGTACTTTAATTTTCATGCGCCTACGTTTTGTAAACCAATTAAGCGGTGAATATGTGGCATATAAAAAGCGATTAAGTTTTTCCAGTGTATTTAATAAAGTAGAAGGAAATTGATTTTTAATACCACTACAGGTTACTTGTAATATTTTTGAATGGCTTCGTATAAATCTATGTGTAACTTCATAAACAAAAGAATAGTGAACATCGCCCGATAAGATAATAAAGTTTGGCGGTGTTTTGTAATGCCGAAAAATATTTAGCATAACATTCGCTGTACCTGGGTGCGCCATCCAATTTTCAGCATCAACCAGTAAAGGTTTACCAAAAAAAGTAAATATACGCTGTATGGTTTCAATTAATTTTACTCCATATATTGGTGCAGGGGAAACAACAATAACATCAGTTTCATTTATTAATTCTTGTTGTAATTCAGATAACGATTCCCAATCCATTAAACCTGAGGGTTTTCCTGCATTACTTTCAGAGCGCCAGCGTCTTGTGCGGGTATCTAACACCACTACTTTAGGTGAAGTGGCCAAAGTATAATGCCATTCTTCCCAAGAAAATAACTTATTAATTAATGACGTATGCTCTTCTATGCCGACGTCAGTAAAGTGCTTTGGAATATCCTCATTCAGTGCGGTAAATTTGTCAGGCGCATTTCCCCACCCTTGGCACAACCAATAACCAATTAATGCATTACCTAAAATATACTTAGAAAAACTATTGTTATAGGCCGCTTCCTCCCAACCTCGCGTTAAATTCCAGTCATCTGTGACATCGTGATCATCAAAAATCATATAACTCGGTAAATGTGCCATCGCACGTCTAACCTTTGTTAATCCCGATGAAAAATCATTAATAACAATCAGCTCATCTTGATATTTTTGCTGAAATGAAAGAGGAATATTCGTCTGTTTTTCTAAGGATAAATCAACAACGCCCCATAACTCTGGCGACCAAACTAACAAATACATTGCCATGACTTCAGCAAACGTCACTAAATGATTTTTGGCATTATCAGATGTGAATATAGGTTGCTTATTAAGCGAGAGATATTTATTAATACCGCCTCGATTAACGCGTTCGTGAGGTAATATTTTTTCTCTCTGATAATAACAAAATGGGCTATCTAACAGTTGTTGATTATTATGTATATGAGGAGAGTTCGAAGACTCATTACGCCATGATTCATCGAATAAACCAAGTAATGTTATCACTTGATGAATAGCAACCAGCATAGGTCCTGACACATCATCAGCATAGACTTGATCACCTGACATCATTAACATTGAAGGCCGTTGTTCAGCTGAAAAATCACTTCCTTTTAATAAGTTATCAACTTGGCATAACGCATCACTACTTTTAAAGTGAGGTTTTCGACAAGAGCCATGCAGTATTTTATTAATATTTTTCTTAATAACAAAGCTAGGTAGACTTTGGTTCGGGTAAACCAGATCGGGTAATAACTCGACTAAGCCATATTCTGTAACGCCGTCTTTGAAACAAAAATCATATGCTAATAACTCATTTTCAGGTAAACCGTCAGTTACTTTGATTGAAATAAGATTGATAAATGCCTGCTTACCAACTTGAATTTGTTGTAGTTCCGCAGAATCTAAATGCTTATCAAAAATTACATTATGATCTTTAACCATCACTATTTTACAAGCAATACTATATTTTTGTGTTGTTACCAACCAAAAGTTAACTTGGTCAACATCACAATGACGGACAACAGGGCCAGCAACAATTGATGATAATGGTGTTTGAGTGCTAATAAGAGACCTCGAAAAAGTAAAGTATTTATAGTATGTTAAAGATCTAAGCAAATGATATATCTCTATTTAACTACAATTATTATTCATATTCAAAATGCTAATTGATACTTTTTATTACATACGGCTTATTTTGGCTTAATAGAACGGCCTGCTTTTTCAGAAAAAGGGTCAATAGGCCATCGATGTCGAGGGTATTTAGCGCGCATATCTTTAGCAACTTCAACATAAGACCCGCCCCAAAAGTTAGCTAAATCACTGGTTATTTGTATTGGCCTTCTAGCAGGTGATAACAGTTCAAAACGCAGTGCAACGCTATTACCTGCCAATATGGGAGATGCAAGCTCACCAAATAACTCTTGCAGTACAACAGCAACGGTAGGCTCTGAGTTTTTATCATACAAGATGGACACTTTTTTATTGCTCGGTGTGGTATAGGTTATTGGTGCTTCTTGCTCAAGTATTTTTGATTCTTCATAAGTTAATAATGAAGATAAGAGCGGCAGTATTTTCACCTGTTTTAATTCCGATATTTTTTTAATATTGGTAATGTAAGGCAACAACCAATTTTCGGCACTTTCCATAATTAACGCTTCTGATAGCACAGGAAAACCCTCCATCTTACTACCAAGCCATTCGACTCTTTTTAACCAATCTTCACACTCCTGAGTCCAGTGCAATATACTTTTAGCATCGGTTTTTATCAGAGATTGAATACTGTCTAATATAAACTCTGCGGGGACATCATTACTTCTTGTTTCCTCAATAATTAAACTGCCATATTTTTTCAGTCTTCTTGCATATACTCGGCTATTATTGGCTGCTAATTCATAGTCTATTTTTTCTGAAATTTGGTGAGAAAACTTGTCAACTAAAAGATGTTTATTAAAAGTAATAGCACTAAAAACACGGCCTTCTTTGGTTTGAGCATCACAATCATTAACCACTAAATATTCATTATTAATAAGCGGATCTTCTTCTGCCAGATAAACGCCCTTACCATTCGCTAATTGATATTTATGGCTATTAGCTGAACGCCTTTTCGCTAACCTTTCTGGAAACGCTAACAACAATAAATAGGCGGCGATATCAGGCATACCTGAGATGTCTACTTTACTTTTCTTATGTTGTATCAATGACTGCAGTGTCCGAACATCTCTAACGACCGTTTTCAGCGTATTTCTATTAACATAAGCTTTATTAATATTGTCTGTATCACTCTCAATCAAAACTTGTAATCGCATCAATAAATCGGCACTACCGCCACCCTGTAATATATCTCGCTCTGACAAAAGAGCAGCAAGATTACACGCAATTTCGCGCTCTTGCTTGTCATTGGCAGCCAACATCATCTTGGCTAACCTTGGATGAATTGGTAGCCCACTTGCTTTTTTACCAAGTGCAGTGATCTTTCCTAAAGTGTCTAACATTCCTAGTTTTACGAGTAAATCTTGAGTTGAATCATAATGGGCTTTTGGCGGGGGCGTTAACCAATTGATTTCTTCATAACTTGCATGGCCAGCACTAGCAAGCTCTAACACTGCATCAGCTAAATCTGCATTTAAGATCTCTTCTTCTTGATAGTCTTTCAACGATCTGTGTTCGGATTCACTCCACAATCTTAAGCACTTGCCTTGAGACAACCTACCGGCACGGCCTTTGCGTTGCTCAGCTGAGGCTTTTGATATCGTTGTTGTTGTTAGCTTTGACATGCCACTTGAAGGATTGAAAATAAGTGTCTTTTCAAGTCCTGAGTCAATAACACAGGTAATCCCTTCAATGGTTAAACTCGTTTCTGCAATGTTGGTGGTAAAAATAACCTTTCGAGTGCCTTGGGGTGCTAATGCAATCGCCCTTTCCTGCTCTTCTAATGGCAATGCACCATATAAGGCAATAAGTTTAAGATTTTGATGGGCTGAAAATACGGTTGTCGCCTGTGAAATACACCTTTTGATATCAGCAACTCCGGGTAGGAATACCAAAATATCACCTTCATCTTGAATAACATTAGATATCGCTTTACAGACATTTGATGCTAATTGTCTGTTGTCAGTTTTCTGATGAGAAACACTAACAGGATAAGCCCTCCCTTTACACAACATTACAGGGGCATCATCAAGGTACTTTGATACTAAATTAGTGTCTAGTGTTGCTGACATCACTAACAAACGGAGATCTTCGCGGATCACTTGTTGAATTTCGAGCGAAAGCATAAGTGACAAATCAGTATTAATAGAGCGCTCATGAAATTCATCAAAGATGATCAGCCCAACACCGTCTAATTCAGGATTTGACTGAAGCCTTCTCGTTAACACGCCTTCGGTTAGAATTTCAAGCCGAGTTGCTGCAGATATTTTCTTATCATTTTTGACTTGGTAACCAACCGTTTCCCCAACTTTTTCACCTAGGCATTTAGCTAAGTAATTAGCAATTGATCTTGCCGCCATTCGTCTAGGCTCTAGCATAATAATGCGCTGACCATGTAAGAAGTCAGCATTTAATAACTCAAGCGGCACAACCGTAGATTTACCAGCGCCAGGCTCGGCTTGTAATACGACATTAGGGTTGTTTTTTAGCTCACGCAGTAGGCCAGCTAATATGTTATGAATTGGAAGGCTAATTTTTTAATACTCTATTTTATTAATAAGGACAAATTTAAAAGATCAACATAAATTATTTTATAAGTATGAAGTAATAATGTTAACGGTGCGATGATAAAATTGTCTAGATGAATAGAGATTTTATTGCTTTTGTACCAAATAAAATTAAGCCCTGGCAATAACATTCATTACCAGGGCTTCTATGTTTTTCGTCGCTAATCTCTTAACGACGTTAGCTTATATTGCGTCTGTTTCGGCAAATATTTATCAACCCTTTAGTTGAACCATCTTCGTGCAAAGGTATATCCACATTCGACAACTTACTAAATATCTCATTTCCAAGGGCTTTCCCTAATTCGACCCCCCATTGATCAAATGAGTTTATTTGCCAAATAACACCTTGCACAAACACTTTATGTTCATACAATGCAATCAGGCTACCTAACGCTTTAGGGGTTAATTTAGGCATAAGTAAAGTATTGCTAGGTTTGTTACCTTTCATCACTTTATGAGATGACAAGTAACTGATTTCATCAGTGCTACATTTTGCTTTTGTCATTGCGGCAATAACTTGCTCTTCTGTTTGACCTTCCATTAACGCTTGGCTTTGCCCTAAACAGTTAGCGATTAACATATCGTGATGATCAGAAATATCTACATGTGGGTTAAGCGGCAAAATAAAATCTACTGGTATAGGAGTTTTACTTTGATGTATCAATTGATGAAATGAATGTTGTCCATTCGTGCCTTCACTTCCCCAAATAATCGGGCCAGTATCGTAGTTAGTTTCTTTATTATCTAAATTGACCGATTTACCATTACTTTCCATATCAAGCTGTTGTATGTAAGCTGGCAACCCGCGTAAATAATGGTAATACGGTAATAATACTTGCGATTGTGCACCATGAAAATTTCGATACCAAATGCCCAATAACGCCATAATGACAGGCATATTTTCTTCAAATGGTGCTTTTCTAAAATGTTCATCCATTTCAAATGCACCATTTAAAAACTCTAAATAGTTGTCAAAACCAATACCAATGGCAAGTGGTAAGCCAATGGCTGACCAAATTGAGTATCGTCCACCAACCCAATCCCACATTGGAAAAATATTTTTTTCACTGATACCAAAACGTTTAGCAGCTTCAACATTGGCTGATACACAAGCAAAGTTATGTTGAATGTCACTAATGTCAGCTTTTTCTAAAAACCATTCTTTAGCTGTTTCAGTGTTTCTTAACGTTTCTTGCGTAGTTAAGGTTTTTGATGAGGTAATTATCAAGGTTGTTTCTGGATCTAATCCTGACAACACATCATGAATATGGCAACCATCGACATTGGCGACGTAATGTACATTTAAGTGTTTTTGACGATAAGGCTTTAGTGCCTCAGACATAATTTTAGGGCCTAAAAATGAGCCGCCAATCCCAATTGCGACTATATCTTTAAATGCCTTGCCGCTATAACCTTTGGTAACACCTGAAGAAACATCATCCACAAAACTTTTTATTTTGTCTAAAGTGCTTTTTACTAATGGCATTACATTTTCACCATCAACATGCACGGGTTCATCAGAAAAATTACGTAGCGCTGTATGTAACACCGGACGATTTTCCGTGGTATTAATTGGCTCACCTGAAAACATTTGTTCTATTTTTTCTTTAACACCACATTGATTAGCCAACTCAACAAGTAACGCTTTAGTCTCTGGTACTAAGTGATTTTTTGAATAATCTAAAGTTAATCCAGAGGCTGATATTGTAAATTTATCAAATCGCTCAGGATCCATACGAAACAATGATTTTAAATGAATTGATTTACTGTCTAAATAGTGAATTTGTAAGTTTTGCCATGCCAGTGAATTAGTTAACATGTTTAATAAGCCTTTATAATAAAATTTAAGTTTGTTTCAATAATTGAATCTGACATCACCAGCTAGCTCAGTCATCATCATTAATTTCGCATAACGCTAGTAAATATTGTAGATTTTACGCAATACTCAATAAGCGTTCAGCCGTATATTCATTGGTGATTAAACCATTAATTAGTTTAGATCTAAGCGCACCTAATATTGCTAATACCTTTTCTTCCCCCGCTGCAATAGCATACACAGGTTTCTCTGGATTTACTTTCAAAGGAGTACTGGCAACTCGTTGATTAACAGTGCAATCAATCAAATTACCGTCAACATCTAAAACCCAACTAATTAACTCTCCTACCGCGCCTTTCGTTTGTAACTCTTCAAGCTCTTCAGGACTAACAAAACCGTCTATATGCAGCGGTGAGTTAATGGCTAAATTACCTACCCCAATAAAAGTAACATCAGCTTGTGACGCTAATTTTAAATTATTCGCAATATAGCGCTGCGCATGCAATTGCTCTTTTTCTTCTTTGCTACTTGGAAGTACAGGTAAAGGCATAGGGTAATGCTTGGCATTAATATGTTCAGCCATACGCATCACAACATCATAGGATGAAGCCGAACCATCTAAAGCCATATTTCCCAATAAAGCAACTATTTGATGCTGCTCACAGTTCAATAACGTCAATTCTTCTACACAAGCGCGTAAAACTCGTCCTGTTCCCATCGCAATTACTTTCGGCTCTGGTGACTTTAAATGAAATTCTATTTCTTTAGCGCCAGCTTGAGCAAGCCCTAATGTAGAATTAGGCGCACTATTATCACTGGGCACAACAATGCAAGAGGTTAATCCAAAACGACTTTTAAGCTGGAGTTGCAGGTCCATACATTTCGCTATTGGATGCTCTAACCTGACTTTAATCAAGCCTTCGCTGACGGATAATGCCACCATTCGCTGCGCTGATTGACGCGATATATTGAGTTTTTTAGCTATTTCTTCTTGCGTATTACCTGCAACGTAATATAACCAACCGGCTTTAGCAGCATCGTCTAACTTTCTTATTTCTGACTTAGATCGCTTTAACACGTGTTACCTCTCGATGTTGCATGATGAAATAAGCGAAGGTACTTGCTCAAATAATTGTGACCAATGTTCTATAGTGCAAACGCGACTAAGGTTATCACTATTACTGCCATCAGATATTTGAGTCAGAATATTTTTACTGTTCAGGTGGCTCGCACCTACATACCTAATAACATTCATATTGGCCGCTTGGGCTGCGCAAACACCAGCATGAGAGTCTTCTATCACTAAACAGTTTTTAGCTGCTACCCCCATTGAATTGGCGGCATGTAAAAATAAATCAGGGGCAGGTTTACCGTGTTTAACCTCTGAAGAAGTAAATACCTTGCCAGCAAAATAGTCTTCAAGCTTGGTATAATGTAACGAGTGTTTTACTTTTTCTGGACTACCACTTGTCGCAACACAACTGTCTATTTTAAGCTGAGATAGCATCCACTCAAGATCATTGGTCTGTTGCAGTTCTACAGCAAACACGTTAATCAGTTCTGCTCGATAGCGTTCACGAAATTCACTCGTCAGCTTGACTGAAAAGTCTTCAAAAACTTTCGCGGTGACATGCTTAAAATTAAAGCCTAAAAAGTTAGTGAGGAAATAGTCTTCAGAGACAACAACGTCTAACTTTTTTAGCATACCTAGCAGTACACGCTGACTTAATATTTCACTATCGACTAATACACCATCACAATCGAAGATAATTAATTTTATCGGCTCATGTGGAGATAAAGCTATAGATTTGTTCAACTCTACTTATCCTTATTGAGTTTTGGTCAATTACTGAGTTAATCAGTTAGTTAATCCAATAGATACTACTACAATCATACCAAATTGATTCAATTATTACCCATGGAGTACTAATTAAAAGTTAAGTCGCTCCAGATGATAGTTCTGCAATATAATAAATGACTGTATTAGCCAATTAATCTCACTTAATAAACGGTTTAATAGGAGGCTTAAACGATATTTTAGCCTCCATCTATTACTAATGATGGATTAACTGTCGTTACATTGGGTTGATAAACTGTTCAATATCTTTAATTGATAATTCAGGTGTCGCACCATGATTTTGAGCCACCATAGCACCGACAGCACAGGCAAAATCAACCGCATATTGTGCATTGGTTGTATTGCATAATTGATAGATCAAAGAACCTAAAAATGAATCACCAGCCCCTACCGTATCAACAACCTTAATTAAAAAACCTGAGTTATAATAATTTTTATCATTAATTTTAAGTAACGCACCATGAGAGCCTTTGGTAACGCACATATAGGGTGTATTGGTTTGTTCAGCAATAAACTCAAGGTTTTGTTCTAACGAGTTAAACTTAGAGCCCATAGCATGCGCGATTTCGTAAAGTTCATCATCGTTCAGCTTAACAAAATCTGCTTCTTGCATTAGTTCAACTAAGGTTTCTAGTTGGTAATGCGGTTTGCGTAAGTTCACGTCAAAAATCTTAAACTTGGCTACCTTTATTAACTCTCTTAAAGTATTTAATGAGGTAGCTTGACGACAAACTAAACTACCAAAAACAAAAATATCAGCAGACGTCACTTGCTCAATAAGGTCTGGAGTTAAGGCAATGTTATCCCAAGCAGTGTCCGCAACAATTTCGTAGGAAGCTGAGCCACTTTGATCTAATGTCACTTCAACCGTACTGGTTTTCTTTTCAGAATTAATTGCAATAAAATCAGTGTTCATTTGTCGATCTTTTATTTGATCAACAATTTCATGACCTAAAACATCATCACCCACAGCACTGAGCATTTGTGCTTTTATACCAAGAGAATTTAAGCGTAAACAGACGTTTAGCGGCGCGCCACCTAAACGTTTACCACTAGTAAAACAGTCCCATAACACTTCACCAAAGCAGTTAATGGTGATTTCACTTGGCGCTTTATCATTGATGAATAAGCTATTCATTATAATTTCTCCGCTGCTAGTTTTTGGTTAAGGGTATTCTTCATAATATTTTTGATATTACTGATTGGTAAATATAATTCATCAATCGCGTTGCCATACAACTCACTAAAAACAGGTTGTTCAATGAGATCACCAAACAAGCTATTAATTCTTAAGAAAGCTAACTTATCTTCAGTGGTTTTATGCGCATACTTAGCAAGATCATTTTTCATTGCATCTTGAATATCTAACGCTTCTAACGCTTGGTTAACTTGTTTGTCACTGTATAAACACCATGTTGCAATAACTAACGTAGCAAGTGAACAGTCACGCCCAAGCGCTAAGTTTTCATTTATGGTGGCGATTAAAAACTTAGGTAATTTAGCTGAACTTTCAGAACAAATACGCGCTAAACTATCTTTAATGTTTGGGTTTGAAAAGCGTTCAATTAACGTGTCTTTGTATTCATCGAGATCAATACCCTCTAATTCATCAAGTAGCGGTGTAACTTCTAAGTCCATAAAAGCACGTAGATATTGGGCAAAATCTTTATCTGATACGGTTTCATCTATTGTTGCATAACCATGGATTGAACCTAATAAACCTAATACTGAATGACCTGCGTTCAATAAACGTATTTTCATTTTTTCAAATGGTGTTACATCTGTGACAAACTGCGCACCAACTAAATCCCAATTAGGACGACCATCACTGAAGTTATCTTCAATTACCCATTGTGAAAATGATTCACAGGTAATTGGCCATTCGTCGATTAAACCAAAAGTATCTGCCACATAGTCAATATCAGCTTTTGTTGTTACCGGGGTAATGCGATCGACCATAGCATTAGGGAACTCAACATGATCTTCAATCCATTGACTTAATTCAGGATCTTGTTGCTGAGTAAAAGTAAGTAGCATTTTACGTGTTACGGCACCGTTATGTTGAATATTATCACAAGACTGCACAGTAAAAGCTTTCATACCTTGGCTTTTACGTATTTGTAATGCTGCAGCAATATAACCAAATGCTGTTGTTGGATCTTCAGGATTGGCAATGTCGTGTATTATACTTTCGTTTTCTAAATCTAAATCGCCAGTAATAGGGTTTAGGTTATAACCTCCTTCAGTAATAGTTAACGACACAATTTTTGTATCGTTATGCGCTAGCTTGTCTACCACTGCCTGTTTACTATCTGGTGCAAAGATAAAGTCAATCATTGAACCAATAATTTTGTTATCTATTTCGCCATTTGGATGACGTACCACTAAAGAATACAAGTAGTCTTGTTTAACTAAAACATCACGTAAACCGCGATTATTTTCTAATAAACCTACACCACAAATTCCCCATTGCTCAGAGCCTGGTGTTTTTAATAATTCATTAATATATACCGCTTGATGGGCACGATGAAAACCACCAACACCAATATGAACAATACCCGGCTTAAGCTGACTACGATCATAAGTAGGAATATCAATATTGCTAGGTAAACTCGCTAATGTTAATTGGTTTAACGAGTTGCTTTGTGTTTCATTTAATGAAGTAATAGTCATGTTTTTTGCCTTACGGTATAGGATTAACCCTAAAAATATAGGCTGGATAACGCTAATTCAGGCTATCCAGTTTGTTGAATTGTATTTATTTACTTTTAAATTACTACTTGTTCAGCGCTTTTTGACGTTTTAGCGACATATAAGCGCTCGCGAAATAGGTGATAGTAAAGATAAAACAGTAAAATTCGAATTCCGCTTTATTTACATCATAAATATCCATGGTTTCACTGAAAAACATAACTTGACAAGCAAAGGCAGTAATAACCAATAATGAAATAACTGAGACAACATTTAATAGTTTGCTCATGACACTTGTATCAAGAATAAAAGGCTTATTGTTAGTAGCTTGCTTAACTTGATAAGCGACAATTTCTTGCTGCTCAAGTAATTCTGCCGCTTCTGCTCTGGTATAGTCTCGATCAGCACCATATTGCTTAGCTAAAAAGGTGTAAATAACAATGCTGAATATCCAAGTAGGGATGAATAAGTAATAGAAAGACATTACGTCTAAAATATTTAAACCAAAACCAAAAACTAAAGCTAAAGCCCAAGTAGCAATGGCAGGAATACTACGAGAAATATTTTGATATTTAGCCCAATAACGCGTTAAACCAACTTTTGGAAACAATACATGCTCTGCAAAAACAATACCGCCAACAGGAACAACTAATAAACCAGCGTAAGTTAATAATGGTAACATTTGAGAGAATACAAACGGGAAACAGGCAATAATTACGGTAACAACACCAACAATAGCGGTTGTTTTTTCACGTGATTGATTAACAAAAATAGACTGAGCAGCTAGCCCTGCACGATATAAATTAGCATTCGCCGTGGTCCAACCGGCAATAATAATAATAACAAAGCCAGTTAAACCTAATGCATGGTAAGCAACATCGCCTGGGTCTAATGAACTAATACTTGTTTTAAGTAATACCGCAGCACCTGCGCCCATAATACCTGCCGAAATCCAAGCTAAGTAATGCCCAAAAAACATACCAACACCAGAGAACAAGCCATAACTTTTACGTTTAGCAAAACGAAATATCGCCATATCAATTAAACCAAAGTGTGTAATTGAGTTGGCTGCCCAAGCGAAACCAATAACTTCAAACAAGCCAATACCTTTTTCACCATCACTGGTAAATCCAGTCCAAATAGAGCTATCACCAATAGTCATAAAATCACCCCACCCAGTTAAGGTGGTTGTACCTAAAACATGATTAGATAAGGCAGGGAAAAGCGTGAAAGAGCCCGCTATAAAAATAACAAATAACCAAGGCGCGCATATTTTAGAGAAGTCCGCAACGGTTGAGAAACCGTACATAGCAACAAACACAACAATAGAACCAACCGCTAAGACGATTGCCACAAACCAAAAACTATTTGGATACCAATTAAGTTGTGCAGGTATGTCGAATAAAAACCTGACCGCGGTAGAAGATACTGTGATCATGGCTGCAGAGATAACCGAGAAAATAACGACATTAGCCCAGTTATAAAGCTTGGTCATTGAATTACCAGCAATTTTATTAAGGTAATTATATAAACTTAAGCGAGTTTCAACAGCAATAGGTGCTGTTAATAACCACCAAGACATCATTGCTAATAAGTTACCGATAACTAAACCTAAAAGGATATCTTTGGTCGATGCACCTAAGGCAACAAAGGTTGCCCCAATAACAAATTCGGTCGCAGCAACATGCTCTCCTGCATACAAACCAGCGAAATGTTTCCAGCCATGTAATTTGCTTTTTGCAACGGGCATTTGTTCTTCATTTATATCACTAAATGAATTATCTCTCTGAATATCAGACATTTATCTTTTTCCCCATTTTCATTTTATAAACAAATATTAAGAGATAAATATGTGTTTCATATTTACGCCTCTATTATTTTGCTTTTATTTTATGTATTAACCGTAAATTCAGTAAGATCGAAAGTATTTGCGTAACAATCAGCAAAGTCAGACCTAGAAAAAATGAAACTATTATTTAGCGCAATAACTTCACTTTGTTTAAATATTTTATTTTTATAAATTACTAGGGCAAATGCCCAGATACCGAGCATAATCCCACCACAAGTTTATATAGTCAACAAATTTATTAATAAAAATAATGGTAGTTGTAGATAAACCTACAGTTAAATTTTAAATTAATTGATGTATTCATGGTAATAAAACTTATAAAATAAAAATAAAAACAATCACTTATAAAAAATAAGAAAAGGATCATCTAATTGATTTTGAATTAAAATATGATCAAATAATAGAAAGAGTGACTGCTTGGGGTACAGTAGTTAATACAAGTGTGTGATATCTAAGTGCTGATGGCTAAGCACCATTGAAGAAGAAGTGAAATAAAGTTAAGCCATACTAATCAAAACTATGGTCAGATTAGCTTGTTATTTTATGGTATAGACAAGGTATAAAAATGGCTTCAACCTGTTTGTTTATTGCGAACATAGCCTTGAATAACCATTTCATCGAGGTCTTTATTTTCTTGTTGCTGTAACTGCTCTTGTAAGACTTGATGGCGACTTTGTACAATCCCTTCTATTCCTTTGGTAAAGTTCATCTGCTTTAAACAGGCTTGCTGTTGACGTGATTCGTCATTTTGTGACTGAGTGATTAATGCACTTTGTTGGTTAGATAAGTTGTTCAAGATCACTTTCATACCTGAAAGATTTTGCAAGCATATAGATGATTTCATACTTACATTCTTTTCCATGCTGTCGATATGTTGCTGCAATAATTGTAAACGTTGTTGCTCTTGAGCACTACGCTGTTGTAATTCCGATTGTTTAGCTAGCATCTGATCAAGCTTATCTTTTTGCATATCTTTAAACTTAGTTAGCATTATACTTCCCCATTATTAATTCTAACTGTGTAGCTGAGTCTGAAAAATCAATTTTTTCATTAAGCTTTTGACACAAAAAATTTTCAATTTCTGGATATAACGTCACAGCGGCATCGAGTTCGGCATCTTTACCTGCTTGATACGCGCCAAGTGGAATAAGTTCATGAACTTGTAAATAGCGACTATATAATTTCTTTAATGTATAGCAATTTTGCAATTGCGATGGATTCACAATATTTGGCATAACACGACTAATAGAAGCACCAATATTTATCGCTGGGTAATGCCCTTTTTCAGCCAGCGTACGATCAAGAACGATGTGACCATCTAAAATTGCCCGAGCGTTATCGGCGATAGGATCTTGTTGATCATCACCTTCGGCCAATACCGTATAAATTGCTGTCATTGAGCCCTGGCTTTTTTCGCTATTACCTGAGCTTTCAACAAGCTGAGTTAATTTACTATAAACTGAAGGAGGATAGCCTTTCGAAGCGGGTAACTCTCCTACAGATAAGCCTATTTCTCTATAGGCTTGCGCATAGCGTGTTAAGGAGTCCATCAGTAGCAGCACATTAAGGTTTTTATCTCGAAAATATATAGCAAGTTGATGGCTTAACTCCGCAGCTTTAACTCTAAGTAAAGGAGAATCATCAGCAGGTGAAGCGATAATAATTGCTTTTTTTAAGCCTTCAGGACCGAGACTTTGTTCGATAAATTCCTTAACTTCCCAACCTCGCTCACCAACAAGCGAAACAATAACCACGTCCGCTGAGGTAAATTTAGTCATCATGCCCAATAGCTTACTTTTACCTACGCCTGACCCTGCAAATAGTCCCAGACGTTGACCTTTTCCAACAGTAAATAAACTATTGATGGCTCGAATACCAACATCCAATGGCTCAGTGACCCCTTTACGTTGTAGAGGGTTTAATTGAGTCGATTTTGAAAGCTTAAGCGCAACATTTTCTTGATCTTTTGCTAATGGCCCGAGGTCATCAATAGGATTCATTTGTGCATCAAGCACACGCCCTAACAATCGTTCATCAATACAGACAGAAGGCTCATTCTTGGCAACTCGAACACGAGCGCCAGCGTACAAATCTTGAATTTTATTCAATGGCATTAAATAGGCTTCAGACTCATGAAAACCAATAACTTCAACGTCATACCAAGTACCATCAATACCCTCAACTTGATACTTTTTCCCCATGGTGAAAACACCTCCTACTGCTGTCAGCGTCAAGCCATTTACACGGACCAAACGGCCGTAGCTTTGCAAGAGTGGTGGAGATGTTAACGCGCAAGTTGCTTTTCCTAAGCGCTCTAATAGGGTGCTAGTCATGAATTAATCATCACTCAATAGTGCTGTAGTTGCTTCATTTAGCAAGGCATCTAAGCGTTGCGAGAATGATAAACTATGTGTTTGCTGATCAGCAATTAGTTGAACATCACCTTGGGAGAGTTGTTCATCAAACGTAACTTGTGTAGTAAGCACCTCTAATGCAGCACCATCAAGCCAGTCTTTATCTGCTGATGAAAAAACAACCTCTTTGATCTTATCCCGTCCAGCTAATAACTCTATAGCTTGCTGAACAAGCACAATCATGCGCTGAGGCTGTATTTTTAGCTCACAATCTAAAACCGTTTTGGTGACTTTAGTAATTAAAACACATAACTCTTTAATAACGTCATCTGATTGTAAGTTAATATTTTTTTCAGACTGTTCAAATAGATCATTAAAGCGCAAAAGTAATGTTTGCTTATGCTCATCTATCTGCTCTTTAATTAAAGTTTCAACACGCTCATTCACTTCCTGAGCCATTTTTTCTTTTTGTTCCTCAATACTTTGACGAATTCCTTCATCGAAGCCTTTTTGCCAACCAAACTCTTCCGCCTGCTTTAAGCGTTGATGTAAGCTTTGCTGTTGATCGGTTTTTGTTAGCGTAGGAAATCGAAACGGTTCACTCATCATTAACCAGCCGTTTCTTCTTGGTAGAGTCTATAATCAACTTCACCTTTTTTGCTCATATCTCGTATTATGTTCATAATTTCCCGTCTAGCGGCTTCAACTTTGCTAACAGGTTGCGCCGATAAATTTTCGATTTGCTGTGTATATACTTGCGCCAAACGCTTAGGTAACGAGCTTAGTAGACGTTCCATAAAATCAGGTTTCGACCCTTTTAATGCCATGGTCCAAAGTTCATCTGGGATATCATTTAACAGTTGAGATAGTATTTCGTCTGACTGTAAAGTTAGACTACTAAAGTCATACATACGCTCTTGAATCGCATCAGCAACATTATTATCGTGCTTTTTCATTACCGAGATAATATGACTCTTATTACCACTGTATCGACTCATAATTTCAGCTACTTTATCAACACCATTGACCTGTGCACCAACTTGACAACCAACAAATTCAATACACGCTTCAATTGTCAAACGAATATCGTCCATTACATGTTCGCTTACTTCGCGTAAACTTGCTATTCGATACAATAAATCATCATGTTTTGGCTCTGGAAATAGTGATATAACAGCCGCCGCTTGCTCTGGCGGTAAAAAAGCCAAAAATAGTGCCTGCATTTGTACATGTTCTTGCTCTAAAAAGCGCATAATAAGTTCGGCAGGCACCCATTCCAAACGACGTAAATCATCATTCATAGCCCCACCGTAAATATCATCAAGCATTCCTCGAGCAAGACGTCGACCTACAGCCTTATCTAAAGCACGTTCTAGGTATGCACGAGAAGCACCATTTACACCGCTTTCGTTACGATAACAATCAAAAAAGTGAGTCAGTGTATTAGCAACATCATTTTTAGTAATATTTGATATTTTTGCCATACGCTCTGAAATAGCTTTAACTTCACGTCGACCTAATTTACGTATCACACTTGCCGCATTTTCTTCACCCATACTGAGTAATAAAATAGCGGCACGGTCTAGCGCTGGTATTGATATAGCGGCACGGTCTGGACCCGGTACCGATATATCTATACCATCATGATTTTCCTGATTCACTTTCAACCCCTTGCTCTACCCAATATTTAATGACTGATGTCACACGCTCAGTTTCACGGCTAGCCAATAATTGCATATGCGCAATTTGCTCTTCGAAATCACTACCGACTTTAGGTAATGCAATAGTAGAGTTAGTATTAGCGTTTGCGTTAGCGTTTGCGCCAGCAGCGTTATTTTCTTCAGTTGTACTTTTCTCAAGTGCGTCATCCAACGGTGTACTTTGACGCTCAAAAGGATGCTCTGAGCTAGCGCCATTAACTTGATTTTCAACAAGAGTTGCAGCAGGTGCAGTAATATTTTTACCTTTAATTAAATGGTTAACAAGCGGACGAACACCAAATAAAATAAGTACTAAGCTTATTAATAAACCGAAAATATAACGCGCATATTCTCTAACTTCAGGCATCTGCCACCACTGTAAACCTTCACCAGGGGCGAGTACTTTTGCCTCAACAAAAGCGAAACTAGTAATATTGAATTGATCACCACGCTCTAAATTATATCCTGTTGCGGTTTTAACCATTTGACCTAAAGCATCAAGGTTTGCTTGTTGCCAGCCCTCTTCAGAGCCTGATGCAGCCTCGTTTACCAGCACAGATAGACTCATATTAGTTAAACGACCAACTTCGTAACGCGTATGTGTTACAGATCGACCATTTTCATATTCACGACTGCTCTCACTGCGCTCAGAGATTCGTTCATTATTGTCTTCTTCCCCATCAGCCTCAGGTAATGGTGGTTGATTCGCAAGTGCTCCCGGTATACCACCGGCAAATTGGTCTTCCGTTGAGTCTGATTTTAATCGCTCTTGCTTAAGAACATTTTGCGGGTCAACGGCTTCTTTCGTTTCTTCAACTACACTGAAATCGACTTCTGTTGAAACCTGAATTCGATAATTCCCTTCACCTAAAATAGGTAATAGCATGATCGATGCTCGTTGCTCGATATTACGCTCCACTTTTTCAACAAAAGCGAGTTTCTTATCTGTCTCTTTACCGATGGGAGTACTATCATATAAATTACCACTAAGTAACTCACCACGTTGATCAACAACAGAAACAGAACGTGGATCTAGCCCAGGTACACTGCCAATCACTAACGAGATGATAGCCTCTACATGTTCAGCTTTAAGCTCATGTCCTGGTGCTAAATCAACCATTACCGATGCCGCAGTTTTTTGCTCATTACGACCAACAAATAATGTACGTTTAGGAATAGCTAAATGGACACGGGCATTACGTACTCCTTGCATATTAATAATGGTACGAGCAAGCTCTCCTTCAAGCGCATGTTGATATTGCATTGATTCAATAAATTGACTAGTACCCATTGATACTTTACTGCCAATATTTTCAATACCTTCAGGCATAGAAGCTTTAATACCTCTTGCTGCTAAAGTGATACGGGCGTCAGCAAGTTTTTCTTGAGGGACCAAGATATTGCCGCTATCCGTATCTATTCGAAAGGTAATTTCTTCTTTATCTAAAATTTCAAGAATATTTGCTTTATCATAACTTTCTTGATTGCCATATAAAGGCACATAATTTTTTGCGGAAGTCCATAAAATAATAACAATAGTGGCTGCAACTAGGGTCGCTAACAATGCAATTGTTGCTACATTCTTCTCACCATGACTCGCTGCTGTACTGATTTTATTGGAAAAGTTAACCACTTTTTCGCGCAAGTTCACTTCATTACGTGGCTGTGAGTCAGCTTTTGTTAGTTCACCTTTCATACTTTAATACTTTCCCATTACAGTGACATGCGCATGACATCATCAACGCCATTTAACACTTTGTTTCGAATTTCCATTAACATAGAAAAACTTAAGCTAGCTTTTTGACTCGCAACCATTGCACCGACAACGTCATCACTACGCCCAGTATCTACAGCAGCCATCATTTGACCTGAAATATTTTGCTGCTCATTAATAGAGCGCACAACTGATTTAAAATCTCCGCTAATAGAATCACTTCTTCCATAAAACTGAGTATTAATTTCAGTAGACATAATTCTATCTGCAGTAATATCAGCAGGCACAATGCGATCGCTCGCAATTTGCTGCATATCAGTCATTTTACTCAGCATTAATCTTTGGCTTTCAATTGGTGACATTTTTAAATTCCTTACATTTAAGCTATTGCATCTATATCAATGCCATTTTCACGCATGGCAGCAAGTTTGTATCTAAGTGCACGAGTACTAACACCTAGTGCCTCTGCAGTCTGTTTTCGGTGTCCCTTAAAGCGACCTAATAAATCATATATATAATCAAATTCCGCTTGTTTTTTATTGTTTTTTAACTGGTTAGCACAAATATTTGCTGCTTTTTGAAAACAATGCGGTAAATTTAAATCACCGACTTGGATCTCTACCCCTCTAGCCATGACAATCGCTCGTTGAATTACGTTTTCTAACTCTCGAACATTACCTGGCCAGTTATAACAAAGTAAAATATCTTCGGCTTGTGGACTAAAACTAAATTTATCTGAGCCATACTTAGTAATAAAATGCTGTGCTAGTGGGAGTATATCTTCAGAGCGTTCTCTAAGCGTTGGACAACTAAGGGGGAGTACATCTAAACGATAAAACAAATCTTCTCTAAATAAGCCTTTTTCTACTTGTTCTCGCAATGGTTTATTACAAGAAGCTATTATCCTAATATCGAGCTTAATACGTTGGTGACTACCTAATCTCTCAACTTCTCGCTCTTGAATAACTCTTAATAACTTAGCTTGTAGTTCTAATGGTAATTCAGAAATTTCATCTAATACAATCGTACCACCGTTAGCTAATTCAAACTTACCGACTTGATTACTAGTAGCCCCAGTGAAAGCACCTTTGTTATAGCCAAATAACATTGACTCAAGCATATTCTCTGGAATTGCTGCACAATTAATAGCAACGAAAGGTTTATCCGCACGAGCAGACGCCTTATGAATAAAATGCGCCAACTTCTCCTTACCTGTTCCTGATTCCCCCATAATTAATACACTTGCATTCGTCTGCCCTGCGCGGTTAGCTAAGCGTAGCAATTGTTGAGATTTATTAGAAACAGCAATTAAACCTTCGGCTCCTTGCTTCATAGAATCAGCGTTACGGATAGTTAATTTCAGCTGTTCAGGAAAAAAAGGTTTAAGTAAAAAGTCAACTGCGCCGCCTTTAGTTAACGATAAGGAAGCAAGCTCACTTTGAGACGAATCAACAAGGGATATAATTTGTCCATGTTGACAAGTTCTACGAATGAGTATTACTAAGTCTACCAGCGACATTTGGTCATTATCAGCATCAATAAAAATCAACTGAGGCTTTAGGTCTAAACAGTAGCTAATTGCATCAGGTAGTGAATTAGTATGCAATAGTTTAAAGTTTTCACCACTTACAGCGCTTTCAATTTCTTGACTAGGCTTTGTATGTGCAAACCACAATAGGTATTTTTGATCCATTATTTTCTCCTTGCCCGAAATCAATTTGAGCGTCTAAATAAACGAACTAATACTCGTCTATTTGAAGATTTCCCAAGAATGGTACTATTGTTAGCAACAGGGTAACGCTGACCGTGCGCGCGTACTTCTAACATACTTTCTGGTAAGCCAAATTCGACTAAGCGAGCCGCAACATCATCAGCACGTTCTTTCGAAAGCAGTCTATTTGCTAGTGGTGAACCAACATCATCGGTATGACCATCTATCATCACTTTTTCAACGCTAGGATCTAATGCTATAAAGCGCGCTAAATCTTTTAAAAAAGTAATATCTGCTTGTTTTCTTACTATGCGTTCACCTAGTTCAAATTCAAATTCATGATCTCGTGCTTGATCCCACGATAATGGAGAAAGTTGGTGACGACAATCTTGATACTTTGAAATGACATTATCGCTAAAGGTATTTGCAAACGTTAGACGTAGTTCTTCATCACCAAAACCAACAATAGCATCGAGCCAAAAACCTTGTTTAATAGCTCGTAGTAACGAGGCGATTCCTGAATAAAAATAGACTTGCTGCTGTTCTATTTCAGATGAATTAAACATTATCTTAGGGGGTATTGTTTGTGCTGATTGCCAATCTGCTCGACGTGTAAAAACTTGCA
The DNA here is from genome assembly GCF_018860915.1 of Colwellia sp. C2M11. GTDB lineage: Bacteria > Pseudomonadota > Gammaproteobacteria > Enterobacterales > Alteromonadaceae > Colwellia. Next base: position 15,359 of record NZ_JAHKQD010000052.1, on the reverse strand, counting down.
CATTGGTAATTTCACGATCAGTTAATAACCATCGAAGACTCAAGTTTTGAGGCTCTCCTGCTCTCGAGGTTACACTCAACTCTGCATATTCATCAATGGTTTGTGATAACTGACAAAAAAAAGAATCACCACTAACTTGCCAAGTGCTGTTTTCATAGGTTTGTTGAATATTACGCTCGGCATTACTGTACTGCGTAAATAATAAGGTGTAAAAAAAGAGAATAAAAATACAAAATTGACGGAAACAATTTAACATTTATGTACCTGTTCCTTGTAAAATATTAGCAATAAGCGGAACATCACATATAAGATGAGATGAAAAGTGCCGCTAAGTTAATGTAACTCCACGATCTTGACTTAATATTATTTTCATTAAGCTTTAGACTGGCAGTTTTGCGTCCTATTCTTTCAAATAGTTTGCTAGTTAATTTTCTTAGTTTATTCCTACCCGATTCCATAAAAAATAGTTATTAATTACTATTTCGATTCATTCATTATAAGTAAGCTCAACTGAATTGCAATCACCCATTATCAAATATACATACATAATTCGCATTTACTTCATATTTAATTAGGAATTAATGCGTTGTAAATAAAAGCTTTTTAATAAATTTAATTAAGCAAGTATTACTTTTTAACAAATAACACATGAAGACACAACCAAAACGATACTGTAAAAGTGTGACAACTAAGTGCATGCAAAAAAATAAATGCTAAAAAAACAAAACAAGTACTAATTTACTATATTTGAGCGCAGTTATTAAAGCAAAAGGTTTTCTCCAAAATATAATAACGATGCTAACCTAAGGAGCCAATAATATTGACCCTCACATTATCTGGCACTTCATTATAAGATAATACACTTAAGCTGCCTTTAGTAAACGAACGAGCATAACGTGCTAATAAAGGCCTTAACTGCGGAATCACTATAAGTACAGGGGTAATCCCTTTACTTTTCATATCATCCATAATAGCTGGCATAGTACGTTGAAATTGACCAAGTAAATTAGGATCCACCGGGAAGCTATCTAATGCGACTTTACCTGACTGCATTGCTTGGTCAAGAGAACTTTGCATCGTTTGTTCGAGTTTTTCATCTAAGCTATATACGGCTAGTTCATCTCGCTCACCCATCACTTGTTTAACCAACACTCGCTGCAGCGCGCAACGAACATCAGAAGTAAGTAAAATAGGATCCTTTGTCACTTCAACACTATCAATGAGAGTACCAGCAATTGTTACTATATCACCTAACGCAACATGTTCACGTAAAAGTAAGCGCATCACTTTAAGTTGTAAATTGATCGGTAATGCTTTTTCAAGCGCTTCAGCTAGACCTGGTGAAATCTCTTTCAAACGTTCATTGAGGCGTTGGATATCCTCATAGCCAAATAATTCATCTAAATGCTCTTTAATAACTTTACCAGTATGAGTCGCAATAACAGTGCCCAAATCAACAACTGAATACCCCATATTTAAAGCTTTAGCTTTCGCCTCTTCTGGTATCCACACTGCTTCTAAGCCATAAGCAGGGTCCGTTGTTAATTCACCATCTAGCTGCCCATATACATCCCCCGTATTTAACGCTAACAATTGTTTAGCATTTAGCTGCGACGAAGCGACTGCTATACCAGCAAGTTTAATTTTATACTCTTGTGGGTTTAATCTCAGGTTATCTTTAATTCTTATTTCTGGCAGTAAAAAGCCTAATTGTTCCGATAAATTTTTACGAACACCTCGTAATGTCTTTACAAGTTCTTCACCTTTACCTTTATCAGCAAGGTAGACCAGTCGAAAGCCTAACTCAACAGATAACTGTTCAACATGAGGTATGTCGTTCCATTTTAGTGCAGTCTGCTCATTGGATATTGACTCGGTAATACTTTCAGCTTCTATTAAACCATCATCTGGTGATGACTTTTCTAAACGCCAAGCAGCATATAATAAGGGTAAACCAAAGCTCACAAAAGCAAGCATTGGCATACCTGGCACAACACCTAAAATGAGCATTACTAGTGCAGCGGTAAAAATAACGCGAGGTGAGGCTAATAGTTGCGATCCAACAGTTTCACTAATATCACCGGCATCATTCATTCTGGTAACAATAATTGCCGCAGCCACAGCAAGTAGTAATGAAGGAATTTGTGCTACAAGGCCATCACCAATGGTTAATAATGCAAAGCGTTGAAATGCTTCAGCCATACTCAAATCATGCTGAAAAACACCGATGCAGACACCACCAAGTAAATTAATGACTAAAATAATGAGTCCTGCAATCGCGTCACCACGAACAAACTTTGAAGCACCATCCATAGAGCCATAAAAATCAGCTTCTTGCGCAATGGTATTACGTCGCTCTTTAGCTTGTTCAGGACCGATTAAGCCGGCATTTAAATCTGCATCAATTGCCATTTGCTTGCCAGGCATAGCATCTAAGGTAAATCGAGCAGCAACTTCAGATATTCGCTCTCCACCTTTCGTAATAACTACAAAGTTGATAATCATTAATATAATAAATACAACAATACCAACAACATAGTTACCGCCAATAACCACTTCACCAAAAGCTTGGATTACACGACCAGCAACATCTGAACCTTCATGACCATGGAGTAAAACTACACGGGTTGACGCAATATTAAGTGTCAACCTCATTAAGGTCGCCACTAATAAAATCGTTGGAAAAACAGAGAAATCGAGTGGTCTTTTACTCGAAACAGCAACTAATAACACAATAACAGAAAGCACGATATTAAAAGTAAATAGCGTATCTAATAGCCAGGCAGGTAAAGGCAATATAACCATAGATAAAATGGCTAAAAGTAATACAGGTATCGCTGTATAAGGTCGAGTAAGGCTACGCCAGTTCAATGTAATACTCCACAGTTATGGTTTCTGCAAATTTGCAGGGATTTTAAGTTTAGGTAATGGGGCTGGGGCTTGTCCACGTCCCTGTTTATAGGCTTTTAATTGCATAACATACGTTAAAACATAGGCAACGGCAGTATAAAGTCCTCTTGGTACCTCTTGATCAATACGAGTTGAAAAATAAACAGCTCGTGCAAGCGCAGGTAATGCGATAATTTCTTTATTGTGATTACGGGCGACCTCGCGAATCCGTAAAGCCATCTCATCCATCCCTTTAGCAACAACGTAGGGTGCTTTTGCTTTATCTTCACTATAGCGAATGGCAACAGCATAATGGGTTGGATTGGTAATAATGACATCAGCATTAGGCACTCGTTCTTCTATTTTTCGGTTAGCTTGTTGATACTGAATTTGCCTAATTCGATTCTTTATTTCAGGGCTACCATCTGATGACTTTCTTTCTTCTTTTACTTCTTGATGAGTCATTTTTATTTTACTTAGCGTTTGATGCTGCTGAATAGGTACATCAATAGCTGCAACAATTAGTAATAATGTTACGGTAATAATCATTGCTAGAAACAATAACTCTATACCATGAGAAATAGCTACATAGAGATCTTGGCTTTGTAAAGCCACTAGTTGCCCCCACAATTGCGTCAAAAAAGTATACAAACAAATACTGAGCAAAGTTATTTTGACAATTGATTTGAGTAATTCTATTAATGTCTGTTTACCAAACATTTTCCCTAAACCTTTTAGGGGATTAAGTTTACTAAATTTAGGAGCGACTAAGCTCATAGAAAACACAAATCCGCCGGGTAAAATACCCGTAATCCACATAGCGACAAACCCTAAAAGTAAATAAGGCACTAATGTAGAAAGCATATCTAAAAGTGCATTACCTAACGCTATAGGCATTAATTTTTTGTTATCCAGAATACTATGATCTAACATCATAGTGTTATGCATTATCTCTAACAATAAACTATAAAACATATCTGCAAAAAAAAGTAAGCCCGCGATACTAATCATTAACAAGATAGCGGTATTCAATTCTTTAGAACGCGCAACTTGACCATCTTTACGCGCTTTTTTCAAGCGCTTTTCGGAGGGCTGCTCTGTTTTTTCTTGTGAACTATCTTCAGACATTACTTATCCCATAGCCTCAGAAAAAACAGACAATACATGGTAGGTTAGATTTGAAAAAGCACCACCAGTATATGTTAATGTCATAAATACACAAAAGAAGCCCATTAACAAAGCCATTGGAAAACCTAATACAAAAATATTTAACGAAGGTGCTGCTCTACTAGCAACACCAAAGGTTAAATTAACTAATAACATTGCAATTACACCAGGTAAAGATAACAACAAGGTAGAAGCAAAGAGCCAAGCAAACAAATTAAGGATTGCACGAATATCAACCTCATAAATACTTGTACCTATCGGCCATACCGTAAAACTTTGTGTCATTACATGCAACGTTATTAAATGCCCATCAGCAGCAAAAAAAAGCAACGCCGCCATCAACCAAAATATCTGGCCTAATAACGCGACCTGACTACCACTGCCAGGATCCATAACCAGTGCCATGGATAACCCCATTTGCATTGACAGTACCAAGCCCACTAAAGACATAACTTCAAACAGAATACGTAACGAAAGCCCCATCAATACGCCAAATATGACCTGCTCAACGGTTAATAATACAGCATCAAAAGAGAAAATATCAATTGCCGGAGCCAATGGTAATTGTGGCGCAATTAAAAAAGACAACATCATTGATAGTAGAATTCTAGATCTAGGTGTTACCACTGGGCTATCAAAAATAGGCATAGACCAAAGTAATGCTGAAAAACGCACAAATGGCCACCACATGGTACCCATCCAGCTCACAATATCTCCACTAGTAAGCTCAATTAATGAATTCAACCAAGTGTTCCTGGAATCATAAATTTCAAATTATCAAACCATTCCAACATCGTCCGTACCAGCCAGTGCCCGGTAAAGACTATCATCAAAAGGGTTAGTATCATTCGCGGTAAAAAGGTCAGCGTTTGTTCCTGAATAGAGGTAGCACCTTGAATAACGGCGACTATAATGCCAAGAATTAAACCAGGTACAATTAACACTAAAATCATTTCGATAATAGTATAAATTGCACTTGCTACAAGCTCCATTGCCATTTCAGGGGTCATGGTAACATTCCAAAAGTTGCAGCTAGCGTCCCAGCCAACATTGACCAACCATCCGCTAACACAAAGATCATTAATTTAAAGGGTAGACTAATAATCAACGGTGATAACATCATCATCCCCATTGACATCAAGATACTAGCAACCACCAAATCTATAATCAAAAATGGAATAAATAACATAAAACCTATTTGAAAGGCTGTTGTTAACTCACTTAACACAAACGCTGGCATAAGCACTTCAAAAGGTATTTCTTGTGCGCTCAATGTCGTAGGTTCGTTGGCAATAAGTAATACCTGATGCAATTCACTTTCACGCGTTTGTTTAAGCATAAATGCTCGAAGTGGTACTTCAGCCTTAAGTAACGCTTCTTCAAGGCCAATGGTTTCTTCTTGAAATGGTTTATAGGCATTATGATACACATCTTGCCAAACAGGTCGCATTATCAACACAGTAAGCATCAGCGCAATCCCAATCAATACACGATTAGGCGGACTTTGCTGTAACCCCATCGCTTGGCGCAAAATGGCTAATACAATAATAATGCGAGTAAACGAAGTGAGTACCATCAGTAATGCAGGAATTAAACTCAACAGAGTCATTACTAATAGAATTTGTAACTTTACGTTATAATCTTGACCTTCCTCTGTTGATTTCAAAGAAAATAACGTTAATTCTTGCGCATTTAACCAACCAGGCAATAGCAAAGTCAATAACAAAAAGCCTATTTTAATGTATGCGCTTTTGCTCATTGCTTTATGATTCCTGCGTAGATGATTCTTCGTCGTTGATAAATTTTAAACCATATTGACCATCAACCATCACCACTTCAGCTTGAGCAAAACAAACGCCGTTAACTTTAACATCTAAAGGTTGCCCCGCTTCTTTATCTAAGCGAAGTACATCCCCTTGTTTAGCTTGACTTAACTCACCTAAGGTAATTTCTGTGCTGGCCACTTCTAATGTAATCGTTAAAGGTACACCTTCAAATAAAGACATATTATTGTCTTGCTTATTATCAACTAACTCATTGTCGATATCGTCTAAATCTAAGGCATCTAATGCAGCATCTAAATTGTCATTCATACTATAATTCACTCTTTTCTGGTATATCAGTAACTTGAAATGTCAGATTTGCATCTTGCTCTGCAACCTGTCCTTTTAAAAATGTTGTTTTACCAAGCTTAAATAGTGCTGGAGTATTTAATTCAATTGGTAAAATAGCGCCATTCATACACGCTTTTAATTGTTTTAGTGTCACTCTTTTTGAAGCCATTTCAACACGGCCTTTTACTATAAATTTATGGCTACAAGCCATAGATAATGGCTGAGCATCCTTGTTTTGAGCATTTGTTAATTTTGAAGTATTAAAAAAGCTAACAGGTAACCAAATAAACCAACTAACCACCTCTTCTTCAAGAATAAGTCTCACTTTAAATGCTAAGTGATTTAATGAATTAGGAATAGCTTCATCTTTACAAATTTCTGCAGCAAGGCTACCACGTTCTTTAAATAATAAATATTGTATGCCTTGTATTTGCCTTTGTAATAGACGCCCACAAATTCGTGCTTCGGTCGCACTAAGTTCAGACTTTGGCTTATCAACTGATTCTAAATTACCATCTTGAGCTAAATTATCATCTGACGCTAATTTTTCATCTTGAACTGAGTTATCATCTGATTCTGACTTATCATCTTGGATTGAGCTATCAACTGGCGCTTTTTTATTTACCGAGTTTAGCACGCCACCGAGACATAAATCAGCCATCCGGTGAGCACTTTGATAATCGAACGACAAATAAGTATCTTCATCCTCTGGCACAAAAGAAGCACTTTTCACAAACACCCTAGGCGCTTCATTAAACCAACTATAGATAGCTGTATACGAACAAGGGGTTACCTCTATAGAGAAGCTACTATCATTAAAGAGTTTCGCTAGCTCAATCTCTAACACCTTATTTAAATTTACATTTGCAGCAGATTTAACCGCTGCTTCGTGAATTCTTTGTTCTAAAGTCAAAGGCAGCACTGCAAATTTACTCGCTTGTTCAGCTTTAATAAGCTTACTTTTTGACGGGGATAAAATTTTCATTGCTATCGCTTTCCAATTAAAAATGTAAATACATTCATGTTATTTTTCTTGCTTAGATAAAGCCTGCAAGTTTGCGACTAAATCCATTCGTTCTTGCTCGTTCTTTGTTGCCCATTCAAGTCCAACAAATTTCAACTGCTCATTAATGCTTTTGCTGTACTTAACCAAACCAGTAAAACTCTCTATTTGGTTAAAAGCAACAACTACTCTTTTTGGTAATTTTTTTTCGGCCGGAACCAATAACCCTGCACCACCAACACTGACATTTTTAATAACCCCTTGACAAATTTGATAACCAAATAGCCAAGGATGCTTTAATTTAACCGCAATACCACTTCGTTGTATTGCCAACGACAAATGCTCATCTTTATGATTTAAATACCAACGTTTATATAGGCGTTGGTTTTCTTTTTCCCACTCTTGTTCTGTTATCTTATTGTCATTCATCATTGCTTTCCAAGCGCATCACTGGCTTATTTGCTGTCGCCGCGCTCGCTGACTGTTTAATAGGATTTTGCACATTATCGTCGGCAAAAAGATCGTTAATTTTCTTTTCTGCATCAGATGTAAGCACGAGTAACTCAACCCTTCTATTCTCACTTGCTGTTTTATCTTTCTTGTTCAATAGGCGATTTGAAGAAAATGAATTAACTTGCATTACTCTCGAAGCTGGCATACCACCCGCAGCCATAATTTTTCTAGCTTGTTGTGCTCGTTCAGCTGAAAGCTCCCAATTGGTATAGGTTTGTCCTTTAAATGGGCTTGCATCACTATGCCCTGATATTATAATTTTATTGTTAATATCTTTGAACATGCCGCCTAGATACAAGAACAAATCCTCAAAAAAAGGTGACATTGTTTTTTGTGAAGGAGCAAACATCGTATGATTGTCATCATCCTTAATAATTATTCTCAAGCCTGAAGGTACCTCTTCAACTAATATATTATTATTTAATAGCTCTTCCTTCGAAAGCTCTTCAAAACTTTTTAATAACAAACTTAATTCTGATGAAGCAGCAAATTCGCTATCAATAGCCGAATTCAATTTATCTCCATTACCTGCAAGTGGTTCTTTATCTCCTTCAGGAACTTGAAGGTATTCACTTATACCTGGCAGAGGATTATCTGGTGGTAGACGATTTGAGGCTTGATTATCAATAATTGATGGCGACCCCCCTAAATCGATAGGAAAAGGACTATTGCCCTGCTTAAAAAAAGATGGACTGCCATCAAACACTGAATGAGTACGCATATAATGCGCAATTTTTTTACGCTCTGCATCATTAGTAATAGCTAAAATCCAAAGCACCATAAAAAAAGCCATCATTGCTAACGTAAAATCAGCAAACGCAACTTTCCAGGCTCCGCCATGTTTACCATGACCTTTATTACGACGGCCACGCTTTATTACAATCAGTTCAGAATTTGACATTATGCTGCTCGGTTATTAATCCATTGTTCCATGGTTGTAAAGCTAGGCTTAATTTCTTCATTGATAAGCTTACGTCCAGAATCAATAGCAACAATAGCAACATGTCCTTTAGCGTGCGCAACCAACATAGCTCTAACACATTCTAACAATGCCATTTGTTTTTTTACATACGAGGCCATCGCTGTAGATAGAGGCGCCATTAAACAATAACAGGCAAAAATACCAATAAAAGTACCAACCAATGCCGCAGCAACATGGTAACCGATCTCACTCATTGGGCCATCAAGATGTTGCATAGTAATAATAATCCCGCCAACCGCTGCCAAAATACCAAAACCAGGCATAGCTTCAGCAATATCACCTAGTGCATGTGATGGTTTTAGTTTTTGCTCTTCAATGGTATAAATTTCTTGCTCTAATATTGCATCAAAATCATGAGAATTAATTTTACCCATACTGTAAAGTCTAAAGTTATCACAGATAAAGGTTACTAATTGTGGAAACTCGGCCACTTTAGGATAAGCGAGAAATATCGAGCTTGTTTCACTATTCTCTACATGGTCATCCAATGCCTTGATGCCTTTACTTTGAACTAAGTCAAGCAATGAGTACATTACCATGAGTATGTCGTGATAAAGATCTGTTGTATGACTGTTTTTATTACTAAATAATTGATACTTTAGCTGTGATAACATTTCGAGCAATACAAACTTTGAGTTACCCACAATTAACGCTCCTATACCAGCGCCAAATATAATTAAAAATTCCGCAGGCTGCCACATTGTGGCTAGATTCCCACCGGCGAATGCAAAACCACCTAATACGGTACCAAGCACCACCAGTAAACCTATCAATCGTTGCATATTTGCTTCCTCGGTTATTCGCTATGTTTGAGTTTTCGGGTTAAGGCAACTAATGCCTCTTTATGAAGTTGACACACTCTCGCTTCAGTAAGTTCAAGGGTCAAAGCTATTTCTTTCATATTCATTTCATAGGTGTAATAAAGCTGTAGTAACAGTTTATTTCGCGCCGGCAGTGTTGCCATAGCGGCTTGTAATTCCATTGCTGATTCAGCTTTTGACAGTGTATCATCTGTAGGCGAGCAATATTGTCCACCATCATCAAGTAAACTTTCTAAGCTATCCATCGCTTCTGCTTGGGTAATATAATGAAGTTCTAGCAATTCATCAGGGCTTACCTTTAATGCCGCGCACAGCTCACTATCATTTGGCTCTCTGCCAAGCCTCTTCACTAAGGCTCTTGTACAATCTCTTAATTTATGGGATTTTTGTCTTAACTGTCTAGGTCGCCAATCAACACGCCTAAACTCATCCAGCATCGCACCACGAATACATTTGAACGCATAAGCCGCAAATTTTTCATCTACATCACGCCCATAACGACGTATAGATGAAAGTAAGGCAACCAAACCAATCTGTTGAATATCATCGACATCAACAATGACACCAAGTTGAGTGCGCATATGAGCACCTGCACGCTTAACTAAATAAGCATACTTTGCTAATAATTCACTTTCTTTTTCTGCAGTCAAGGTGCTATTTTCACTGACTTGTTCAGACCATTCCGTTTGAACTAACATGCTTTTCCTTACTGGATAAAAACATTAGTTATAATAACATTACTTAACTCGAGGTCCGATTTCGTCTTTAATACCGAGTTAAATTTCTCCAACAGTGTTTTTTGCATTTGTTCTATATCGGTAAACTCACTTTTCACATGGTCTCGATCTAAGTTCACAAACCTTTTTACTAATTCATTACGCAAAAGTGGCGCATAAGTTTCTGCAGTAATTGAGCTTTGTCCATCAGCAGGAATCGCTAGACTTAAATCTAATACTAAATAGCGAGTCAAATTTTCATCGTTAATACTTATAATAAAACGTTCCATAGCAAAGTACTGCTCGGTTGCGCTTACCACTTCTCCTTTGCTTTGCTCTTCTGAGTCTTGACTATCTAACAATTTACCTGCAAAAAAAGCACCTGCAAGTAACACCACTACAATAATTCCTATAACGACTTTATTCACTTATCCATACTCCAACTATTCTTAAACTAATCGATTCAACCAATCTCTGGCACTATTTTCTGTTGTTTTTAAAGTAGCTTCTTCTTCAATAGCTGTATTTTCAGCTATATCCATTTCAGATGTATCCCCTGAATTATCGGATTGTTGCTGTTTTTCCCCTACATCAACTTCAACGGTAACATCACCAGCTTGTGATAGTGAATGTCGTAACTGATCCAGTGTTTGTTGCATAGCTTCACGTATTTGTGCATTACCTGCAACTAAGTGAACTGTCGTTTTATCTCCTTCCACACTAATGGCAATTTCAATACTACCTAACTGCGGCGGATCTAAGCGTATTTGTGCTCTTTGTATTTGTTGGCCTATTTGTAAGCTCACTTTATCACTAAGAACATGTAGTAAACGTTGCCCCCACTCATTTGTGTTACTCGTTAATTGCTCTTTACGCCATTGTTGACTCACAGTTTGAGTCTCTGCTGTGGATCCAAAAGCAGGTTTTGAAAGGGTATGTTCACGATTTTCAACACTACTTAAAACTTGCTGGATTAATCCTTTTTGAAAATCTTTTTCATCATTTAATACTACCGACGAAGCCAATGTATTAATAGCATCAGCCGTTGTAGACTTATGATTTATATTACTTACACCACTGTTACTTGATGAATTCTCAGATAAAAGTCGCGTAGCTAAATATTGGTCTTGTACTGTATTATTAACTCCCGAAGGTTTCACTAATAACTCACTCTGTTGGCTACTTGAGAGCAACTTATCTGCTTGTATCAATGGCTTTATAATATCGGGGTTTGTGGTAGCGTTTGCTGCGTCATTAATAACGGTTGAAGCTGGTTGAATAGTCGTTGACAGTGGCAGTACGTCATTGCCATCTAACTTACTCATTGTATTTATTTGAGTAACTATTGGATCCACTAACTTAGCATCACTAGCTTTGGCTCCATTTTCAACCGGAGATATTGACGTTATGTTTGACAAAGAAGAGGTTAGATTATTTGACACCGATGCCTGTACAATAAGATCTTCTGACAACGTTATCGGTTGTGTTTTAAAGCTCTGCGCTCTAGGGTTTTGAATAAATGCTTGTAATTCATTCGGCGTATCTTTATTTGTACTATCTAGTTGTTCATTATCAAGCAAGACATCACTCGCTTCTAGACTCTGATCATCTACCAAAATATCAGGCAATACAAATACCAATGCTTCTTCCGCATCATCATATGTTTGACTAGGATCAGTAGAGTGCTCCGATGGCTTGGAGTCCAACGACTTCGATGTTGTCGCTAACGTAGCTGTAGCTGTAGCTGCATTTAGGTCAGCAGTATTTGTGTTCGCTGATGAATTTGAACTTTGCGAAGAATTTGCCTTGATTTGGCTATCACCTAAAACGTCTTGTTGCGCTATAGTTTGTGTGCGTAGTTGAACCGTCATTGCCCAATGCTCTCTGTCAATTGTTTATAAGCTAGTATTCCATCACTATCTGTTTGGTGACGTTGCATTTTTTTACTCATATCTTCTTTTTGAGCATTAATCAGTTGTATTTTTTTTTCATAATCTCGTTTTAATGAGACTAATTTGGGTTCAAAAGATGTAAACCAAGAAGCTTCTTTGATTCCATTAATTAAGGACATCAATTGACGATCAGCCTCACGAATCTTATGCCAATTACCTTTTTCAATGGATTCTGCCATATACAATAAAAGTGATTGTATTTTTTGTTCAGCCTGCAACTGATTCATAAATAATTGTTCCGCTCAAAACCACAATGACAACACTTCTGTTGATACCAAATTTATTTAATTCATTAATATTGCAAAAAACACACCAACTGTCAAGTAACTGAAAAACAAGAAATAATCTTACTTTGATTCAAACTCTGCGGAAGCGGAACTTCCGCATAACGGAAGTAAATGGAAGAGAATTTACCCATTTATTATTTAACTGAATTCAACTTAATAAACATCTCTCTAGCAACCACTTTCCTGACTTCATCGTCAAATTCACTTATACAAGATGAGCTATTGAGACTCTACTTGCTTTACTGACTTTTTATATAAAATAGAAAAACTATCATTCTTTATTTTATTAATGTATATATTCATCTATTTGATCAGAACAATTCAGTACTCTTAAAAATAAAAAACCAGTTGCGATGCAACTGGTTTATAAAAACATATTTCTTAGGTAATTATGCTACCTGTGAACCTAATCCTTTCCAACCTTCTTGTAGATTAGTCATGACAGTACGAACAGAATCAATATAGCTTAAATCATTTTTTAAACTTGCTTGTAAAAGTGATTGTCCACAGTGTTCATATAAATTTCGCATATTAACGGCTACTTCACTACCTGACTCTAAATCAAGTGAGGCTTCTAACCCCCCCAAAATACGCATCATTTTTTCAATACTTTGCGCTTTTTTATCATAGCGCTTTTGATTAATATGGCCAGTGACACTCTCTAATTCATCTAAAAAACCATCAAACAGCATCAACACTAACTTATGAATATCTGCACCGGCAGCACGACCGTCAATAGAGGTGCTTTTATAAGCCGAAAAGCCGTCATTTATGTCTAACATTATTAATCCTTAACCAAATTGACCCATTGTAGATTCTAATTGTGCAATAGTCTGCTGCATTTGTGTAAATTGTGATAAATAACGTTGATATACTTGCTCCATTGAGAATTCATGGCTTTCTTGTTGTCTAGTAATAATATCTAAACTAGCTTGCAAGGTATCTTTTTTATCAGTAATTAAGCCGTAGCTTTTTGTATAAGGTTCTATTCTTTTTTCTAATTTCGACATTATGCCGTTATCGCCGGTAAGCATCTTAGTCAACAAATCAGGATCAGAAATCAATGCATCTTCTAATCTATCACTATTTATTTGTAAATTACCACTACGATCAAATTCGATCCCTACCGAATAAAGTGTTTTTCCTTCAAACGTACCTTGAAAATCATTACGTAATGAACGCGCTAGACTACTTGCTAAGTTATCTCTTTTTAAATCATCGTTCGTTGTTATACTGCTTGATAAATTGTTAAACGCATCGACAAAACCTTGAATATTACTCTTGGTATTTTCTACATCTTGCCCAACCGAAACGTGCGCTGGACTATCTCCGGCTGCTTGTACTTTCGTTAGGTTAAGCGTTACCCCTTCAATAACAGTATCAAGTGTATTGGTTGAAGAGGTAATTGTAATAGCAGACGTTGCCCCTAACTTAATGATAGAGTCTTGTGCTGCGGTAAGCTCGGTTTGCCCAGTGATAGCGCTAGCTATATTACCACCATTGATATCAGGAGCAATTGCAGCAGGTGTAAAGCTAATCGTTATTTGATTTGCAGCACCCGACTCTTCACTAGTCATCACTAAGAATGTTTCAGTGCCTGAACGTATAACGCTTGCTTTAGCACCTTTATTATCAACATGCGAATTGATGGCACTCGCTAAATCACTTAACGAAGCGCCTGCTGCAAGTGTTGATAAATCAACACTGAACGAATCACCTGCTAAATCAATATTTAATTCACCATTAGTACTTAAGGGTAAAGTGGTATCAAAACTAAGTGCCACTTGGTGTGCTTGTGCTAATTGTTCAACAAAAACATCATACTCACCTGGTGATGCACTACCTGTCGTTGTAATATTAAGCGCAGCTTCATCAGTCACAGTAGCTGAATTTGCTAAAAAGCTGCTATCGCTATCAAGATTATCTGACAAACTATCATAAAAGCTGGTTAATGTGCTTTTTAAACTATCAAATGCACTTATTTTACTAGAAAATTCATAACTTTTATTGCTCAACAACTGATCTTTTGAAGCACGTTCAATTTGTGTATATTGACTAGCTAAATTAGCTGGGTCAATACTTAATGCTGATAAAGACATTTTATTCTCCAAGTATTTATTTTAATAAATAAAAACTCAAATGAATTTTTATTTATTAAAATAGCTATATTACCAATAGCTATTTTAATTTGTAACATCAATTAGTACATTAAACTATTAACGAAGTAATGAACCAATCATTTGTGTTGTGCTGTTCGCTGTACTCAATACCGAAATACCTGAGTTCATTAACAATTGCTGCTTAGTCATGTTAGACGTTTCTGCCGCAAAGTCAGCATCCATTAACGTAGATGACGCAGCTTGCGTATTCTCTTTCATGTTAGTTACGTTCGTCATGGTATGCTCAAGACGATTCATTGATGCACCTAACGCTGAACGAGCACTGCCAATACCTGCAATCAACGTATCAATTAGCGCTAAATGAGCTTGCGCCTCAGCTACAGATGCAAAACCACCTGTAGTTAGACCTTGAATATCATCAATATTTTTAGCCACACCTGTAGTGGCATCCAAGGATCCTGAGATATCAACCGTTAGCGTTTCAGCAGTGCTTGAGCCTACTTGAAATTTAACACCAGCAGCATCAGCAAATTTATTCCCCGTACCCTCTAGTAATAAGGTACCACCAAATGAAGTGTTTTTCATAATACTATTAAGCTCAGCAGTCAAGGCTGTATATTCAGCACTTTGTGCAGCCCATTCAGTAGTGCCATTCGCGTCACTAGCACCTTGTGTTGCAAGCTCTTTCATACGGTATGCAATGTTAGTCATCTCATCAAACGCGCCTTCCGCTGTTTGCATCATTGACATCGCATTATTACCGTTATAAATACCGGCTTCTTGACCTTTTACTTG
>NZ_JAHKQD010000002.1:1287-5142 GCF_018860915.1 Colwellia sp. C2M11 | reverse complement strand
TTAATGGGTAGCCAAGACACGGCTAAATTACAAAAAGCAGTACAAGATGTTACTGCGTTAGAAAACTCGTTAAGTATGTATAAATTAGATAATTACGATTATCCAAGTACAGAGCAAGGCTTAGAAGCATTAACCCAGCAAACTGATATTGAGCCTATTCCACGTCGTTTTCCTGACGGTGGTTATGTAAAACGTCTTCCTAAAGATCCGTGGGGTAATGAATACTTTTTATTAAACCCAGGTGAACACGGGAAAATGGATGTATTTACTGCCGGTCCAGACGGAGAAGTTGGCACTGAAGATGATATTGGTAATTGGAATTTAGGCGACTATCAGTAATTAAATTACTTAAGTTAATAAGAAAGCATAACGTAAACGGATGAGTATTATTTTGAAGAGAACATTTACCACAAAAAATAAAGGTTTTACCTTACTTGAAGTATTGGTGGTGATTGCATTAATTGGCTTAATAATTTCAGCGGTGCAATTTAACTTCTCTACAAAGCGTCCAGAAGATACTTTAAAAAAAGTAAGCCAAGAATTTTCAACGCTGTTTGAAAGTGCTGCAAATTACGGCTTACTCAATAATATTGAACTGGGTTTATACCTTAATGAAAACAGTTATCAATTTCTTGGCTATGACGGCGAAAAATGGAGTGAAATACCTGAACAAGATTGGCTAGCAGTGCAAGAGTTACCTGAAGGGGTGACCTTTACCTTAGCATTAGACGATCTACCCATTGAAGAGCCGTTGCTGTTTGACTCATCCGTATTCGCCTCGGAAGAAGAAGGTTACCTTTCTTTTGACGCTATTGAAAAAGCGAAAGAAGCCAAAGATGAAGACAAATTAACACCACAAGTCTATATTTTATCTGGCGGTGACATCACACCTTTTAGTCTTACCTTTTACTTTACCGATGAAGCTTCACTTAATGAAGATTTATCTGATTTAGCCTATCGAGTCAGCGGGCTATATAGCACACCATTAACAATTGAAGGGCCAGTGTTAGATGATTAAGTCATTAAACATAAAAAACACCAAGGCTAATATTTTACAGCAACCAAACGTAAATAAGAGTAAGACAAGATCACTTGGTTTCACCCTTATCGAAGTGATGCTAGCTTTAGCGGTTTTTTCAATTGCAGGTATCGCATTACTCAGTACTGCCAGTAACAATGCCAGAAACATGGGTTATCTAGAAACTAAAATGTTTGCCGATTGGGTTGCTTCAAATCAACTAGTTGCGGTAAATCTAGATAAAACATGGCCGCCCAAAAACAATGTTAAAGGTGAAGTAAAACTTGCTGGTAGAACTTGGTACTGGCATAAAAAAGTAATTAAAACCACAGATAATGATATGCGCTCTGTTGTAATAGAAATTAGAAAAGATCCAGATGATGAATTAGCCGTAAGTAGTTTAACCACCTTTGTTTCTAAGGTGGAATCCTAATGCTATCTAGCCCCAGAATACGCGCACAACTCAATACTACTTCTAATAAAGGATTTACTTTACTAGAAGTACTCATTGCTATTGCTATATTTTCAATTATTAGTTTATCTAGCTTCACTATTTTTAACTCGGTATTATCCGGTGATGAAATGGCGAAAAAACATAGTGCCCGACAGAATGAGCTACAACGCGCTTTTTTAATTATAGAACGTGACTTTACTCAAATTTCACGCCGTACTATGCGCCTTAATGGCGAAGCACCACAAACACGTTTAATACAAACTGATAGTGAGGGTTTCGAAAACGAAGAGCAAGTTATTGCCTTTGTAAGAAACGGTTGGACTAACCCTGGGTTATTATTACCCCGTAGTGATATGCAAGCGGTAGCTTATAGAATAACTGAAGAAACCCTTGAACGTTTACATTTCAACTTTGTTGATTCCGTGGTGGGTGAAGAACCAAAAGTAAGACCTTTGATTCATGATGTTACCGAGATAAATTTTGAATATTATGATGGGAAAGACTGGCTAGAACTTTGGGAAAAGGAGACTTTACCTTTGGCAATAGCCATTGAAATCGACACAAAAGATTATGGCCTTATACGACGTCAATATTTAGTGCCTGGTGATGGGCAGCTTCAAACGACATCGAACAGAGCATTAGGTTTGGGCTCGTGATGATAAATTTAAAAAGGTTACACAAGCAGCAAGGTGTCGCGCTAATAACAGTAATGCTTATTGTTGCACTTTGTGCGGTTATTGCTAGCCAAATGACGGCGCGCTTGCAGGTACAAATGCAACGAAGTGCTAATGTTAGCTTTAACCAACAAGCTTATTGGTATGCCATGGGTGCAGAAGCTTTTACTAAAAGAGTATTAATTAAAGTTTTCCAAGCAGAGCCAAATGTTACCAACTTAAGTCAAGCTTGGGCAGGAGGTGAAAATACCTTTCCGGTCGATTTTGGTGAAATAACAGGTGAAATCACCGATCTACAAAGCTGTTTGAACTTAAATGCCTTACGCGCCCCATTTGAAGAAAGCGAAAACACAAGTAGCCGAAACAACAGAAATCAAGAGGAAAACAAAGCCCCTGCTCGTCTTGCCTTTGAAGCACTGTTAATTAATTTACAGCTAGAAAATGTGAGTCAATTTGAAGCTGAATCAATGGCAGATGCTCTTACTGATTGGCTAGATGCTGATACCAGTATCAGTAGTGCCGGTGGCGCAGAAGATAATGATTATGCTTCACGTGAATTTCCTTATCTTGCAGCCAATAATTATTTAGCCAGTGTTAATGAGTTAAGGGTAGTTGAGCATTTTACTCCTGCTATTATAAATGCGATTAAGCCTTATGTTTGCGTTATTCCTGGCAGTGAATTACACCAAGTGAACATTAACACTATCGACAGTGAACACGTTGAATTATTGCAAGCGCTACTTGGCTCAACATTAGAACAAGCACAAGACGTATTAAGTGCCAGAGGTGAAAAAGGTTTTGACTCGCTCGATACTTTTTACAATTTACCAACGGTTGTACAAATTGAAAACTTCAATGATAAAAAAGACAGCTTTGCTATTGATAGCGAATATTTTAACCTGAAAGCGAGCGCGAGTTTTAATGAAAGTTATTATGCCATGAACTCAGTAATGAAAATAACCGAGAATAAATATATCAATGTGCTCAGTCGCACCGTAGGACGAAATTAATGGCCGAAACTTTATATATACGCCTAGGTAGCCAAGCCCAAGATGAAATATCTTGGTTGATATTCAACACGCTAGAGCAAGAGATTATTGCCAGTGGTGTGTTACCCCATGCTGAGCAGTTAAGTGAATTAACTGAAAAAGCCCAGCAACGTGTGGTTAAGGTTTTTGTGCCTGGCTGCGACGTGTTATTAAAACGTTTAACGCTGCCAACTAAGTCACACCGAGCAATGCTTTCTGCCGTGCCTTACATGTTAGAAGATGAATTAGCACAAGATGTTGATGAGTTATTCTTTGCCTACGCCAATATTACTAACGATAACAGCGAGCACAACTGCTTTGTTGCCATCACTCAACGAGCACAAATGTTATTGTGGCAGTCTTGGTTAGCGGCAGCCGATATTAACACTAAGCATATGTTGCCTGATGTTTTGGCGATGCCGTATGTTAACGAACAATGGAGCGCTATTGCGCTGCATCCTGAGCGTGTTTCATCGCAAAGTAGCTTAACTGAGCAAAACGTAGCTGGACAAGCTAAGCAAACGCAAATAATTATTCGTCAAGGTGAATGGCAAGGCTATGCGCTTGATAGTGAAGCTTGGCAATTTACGCTACAAAATAAAATTGCGTTAGCGCAAGCGGCAGAAGTCGCTAGCGATAAAAAAAATGCAGCTAAAAACACAGGTAAAAGTGATGCAACCT
>NZ_JAHKQD010000002.1:0-1045 GCF_018860915.1 Colwellia sp. C2M11 | reverse complement strand
CACCTTAAAAATTGGCTATGGGCGGCTGGTTTTGCTGTGTGTGCCTTATTGTTAAATGTCGGTTATAAAAGTGCACAGTTATTTCAACTTTCAGCACAACAAGCAGACATTGAAGCGCAAATTATTAAGCAATATCAACAAACCTTCCCTGGGGCGAAACGTGTTCGTATTGGCACAATAAAGTCGCAGCTTAGTCGAGAATTATCAAGTTTGGGTGGGGCAACTGAGCAAGTTGGCTTTTTATCTATGTTGGCACAAGTACAACCCGCTTTTGCTAAAGTTCCGAGCTTAAAACCTGAATCGATAAAATTTGACGGTAAAAGACAAGAGCTTAGGCTTCAAGCCATTGCTGATGATTATCAACATTTTGAACAATTTAAAAATGCCCTAGCCTTAGCCAATGTTGAGGTAAAACAAGGTGCTCAAAATAATCAAGGTGAGCAAGTAACAGGCTCCTTTAGTATTGTTAGCAAGGAAGGCTCGTAATGAATATCGCTTCACTTAAAACATGGTGGCAAGGGCTGAACTTACGTGAGCAGCGTTTAGTAATAGGCGTTGGTGCGGTATGTTCACTTTTTTTACTGTATAGCCTTATTTGGCAACCACTGAATGACAACCTAGTGAGTAGTCAAAAGCGACTCGAAAGTCGACAAGCGTTGCTTAGCTGGGTCACGGAAAATACCGCACGTTATCAAAGCGTAAAATCCGTAGGTGGTGTCAAACAAAGCAGTGGTAGCTTATCGAGTATTGTTAATCGCACTGCAGAGCGACAACAACTCACCATTACGCGTATGCAGCCTCAAGGTGATATTTTACTGGTGTGGCTTGATAATGTTCCGTTTGCTCAACTACTGCTTTGGTTAGAGAGCTTAGCGAATAATGAAGGGTTACAAGTGCAAGCCATTGACTTATCTCAGGGAGATAGCTCTGGTGAAGTACGAGTGCGTCGTTTGCAGCTAGGTAAACAGTAAAAGATTAGCTTTAAGACCGTTACTGATAAACCAAGCGTAGCAATCCAAAAAAATAAGCAACCAAAAATAAGCAA
>NZ_JAHKQD010000012.1 GCF_018860915.1 Colwellia sp. C2M11 | reverse complement strand
TATTAAGTTGTGTTTGAGTTGAGGAATAAAAAAGCCCCTAGTAAATAAATACTAGGGGCTTTTAAGTAACTATAAAGTTAATTAAAAAATATTAATTAAGCTTTAACTACTACGTCAACTAATTTCCAGTTCTTAGACTTAGAAATTGGTGCAACTTCAGTAATAGTTACTAAGTCACCTTCGTTACATACGTTAGCTTCATCGTGCGCTTTCAACTTAGTTGAACGCGTGATGTACTTACCATATATAGGGTGCTTAACACGACGTTCGATCATTACAACGATAGACTTATCCATCTTGTTACTGATAACAACGCCTTGTAGTGTGCGGATTTTAGCTTCGCTCATTACTTACCTGCCTTTTCAGTGATGATAGTCTTAACACGTGCAATATTGCGACGTACAGTTCTTAGCAAATGAGTTTGTGCTAATTGACCAGTGCTTGCTTGCATGCGGTAGTTAAACTGCTCACGTAGAAGCTCTAGTAATTCAGCATTAAGCTCTTCAATGCTTTTTGCTTTTAGTTCACTAGCTTTCATTACATTACCGTCCTAGTTACGAAGGTAGTTTTAAACGGAAGTTTAGCAGCAGCTAAAGCAAATGCTTCGCGCGCTACTTCTTCAGGAACACCTTCCATTTCATAAAGAACACGGCCAGGAAGAATTTGGCAAACCCAATATTCTACTGAACCCTTACCTTTACCCATACGAACCTCAAGAGGTTTTTTGGTAATTGGCTTATCAGGGAAAACGCGTATCCAGATTTTACCTTGACGCTTAACATGACGAGTCATGGCACGACGAGCGGCTTCAATTTGGCGTGCAGTCATACGACCGCGCTCAACCGATTTCAAACCGAAAGTACCGAAGCTAACTGAACTACCAACCTGTGCAAGACCACGGTTACGTAATTTAAATTGCTTACGGAATTTAGTACGTTTTGGTTGTAACATTACTTATTCCTCTTACTTCGCTTTGCGGTTGTTCTTTCTTTTAGGTTTAGCCGCTGGTTGTTCTGCCACAAGTGGCATTTTACCAATGATTTCGCCTTTAAAGATCCAAACTTTAATACCAATTACACCATAAGTCGTGTCGCCACGCGCAATTGCGTAGTCGATATCAGCACGTAATGTATGTAAAGGTACACGACCTTCACGATACCATTCAGCACGTGCAATATCAGCGCCGCCTAAACGACCGCTAACTTGAACTTTGATACCCTTAGCACCTAAACGCATAGCGTTTTGCACGGCACGCTTCATAGCGCGACGGAACATAACACGACGTTCTAATTGACTAGCAATACTGTCAGCAACAAGCTGCGCATCCATTTCTGGCTTACGTACTTCAGCAATGTTGATTTGAGCAGGAACGCCGGCAATTTTAGACACAGCTAAACGTAACTTCTCAACATCTTCGCCTTTCTTACCAATAACAACACCTGGACGAGCCGTGTGAATTGTTACGCGGATAGATTTAGCTGGACGTTCAATAACTACTTTAGATAGTGAAGCGCGTTTAAGCTTTTCTTTTAAAAATTCGCGAACCTTATGGTCGCCGTCTAAGTTGCTAGCAAAATCTTTGCTGTTAGCAAACCAAGTAGACGCGAAAGGTTTCGTGATCCCTAGGCGAATACCGGTAGGATTAACTTTTTGACCCATACTAATATACTCCTAAGAATCAGACACAATCACAGTAATGTGACTAGTGCGCTTGATGATGCGATCGGCTCGGCCTTTCGCTCGTGGCATAATACGTTTCATTGTTGGACCATCGTCAATCATAATTGTTTTAACGAATAATTCATCAATATCTGCACCTTCATTGTGCTCTGCATTAGCAATCGCTGAATTAAGAACTTTTTTAACTAAGTCAGCAGCAGATTTGTTGCTAAACGTTAGTATTTCAAGAGCTTTTTCAACGTGTACGCCGCGGATTTGATCCGCAACTAAACGTGCTTTTTGCGCAGAACCACGGGCAAATTTATGTATAGCAATTGCTTCCATCTAACTTCCCCTTACTTCTTCGCTTTCTTATCAGCGACATGACCGCGATAAGTACGAGTTGGTGCAAATTCTCCTAATTTGTGACCGATCATTTCTTCGGTTACAAATACAGGAACGTGTTGACGGCCATTATGGACAGCTATGGTCAATCCGATCATCGTAGGGATGATCATTGAACGACGGGACCAAGTTTTAATTGGCTTTTTATTCCCGCTTTCCACCGCTTTCTCTACCTTCGTCAACAAGTGTAGGTCAATAAAAGGACCTTTCTTGAGGGAACGTGGCATGGTGATTCCTTAATTATCATTACTCTAATTACCGAAATTAATCGATAATTATGAGTATTTAGTTTAATGCACTAATTACTTAGTACGACGACGTACGATAAATTTATCAGTACGCTTATTCGAACGAGTCTTGTAACCCTTAGTTGGTACACCCCAAGGTGATACCGGATGACGACCGCCAGATGTTTTACCTTCACCACCACCGTGTGGATGGTCAACTGGGTTCATGGCAACACCACGAACAGTTGGGCGAACACCGCGCCAGCGTGAAGCACCAGCTTTACCCAGAGAGCGAAGCATGTGTTCAGCATTGCCGATTTCACCTAAAGTAGCACGACAATCTGCTTCGATTTTACGCATTTCGCCAGAGCGAAGACGTAAAGTAACGTAAGCACCATCTTTCGCAACTAATTGTGCGTAAGTACCAGCAGCACGAGCAATTTGCGCGCCCTTACCTGGTTTAAGTTCGATTGCATGCACAACACTACCTAATGGCGTGTTGCGTAAAGGCATAGTATTACCCGCTTTAATAGGAGCATCAACACCAGACTGGATAGAATCACCAGCTTTTAAGCCTTTAGGGGCTAAGATGTAACGACGTTCACCATCTGCATATAATACTAAAGCGATGTTAGCACTACGATTTGGATCGTATTCTAAACGTTCAACTTTCGCAGGGATACCATCTTTATTACGTTTAAAGTCAACGATACGATAATGATGCTTATGACCACCGCCAATATGACGAACGGTAATACGACCATTATTGTTACGACCACCAGACTTAGACTTAGTGTCTAATAATGGTGCGTAAGGCTTACCTTTATGAAGCTCTTTGTTTACCACTTTAACTAGGTGACGACGACCCGGAGAAGTAGGTTTACATTTTACAATAGCCATTTTAACTACTCCTATGATTCAGCGCCAACGAAGTCGATGTCACTACCTTCTGCAAGAGTTACGTAAGCTTTTTTCCAGTCGTTACGACGACCAAAACGAGCTCCAGTACGTTTTACTTTACCCTTAACATTAAGTGTATTAACACCTACAACAGAAACTTCAAAAAGCTTCTCAACGGCCGCTTTAATTTCAGCTTTAGTTGCATCAGTAGTAACTTTGAAAACAACAGTGTTGTTTGCTTCAGCTGCTACAGTTGCTTTTTCAGAAATATTTGGTGCTAAAAGCACTTTCAACAAACGTTCTTCGTTTATCATGCTAGTATCCCCTCGATTTCTTTAACTGCATCAGCAGTAATTAAAACTTTTTCGAAACCAACTAAGCTTACAGGATCAATTGCTGCAACATCACGAACGTCAACTTTATAT
Source organism: Colwellia sp. C2M11 (assembly GCF_018860915.1). Lineage (GTDB taxonomy): Bacteria > Pseudomonadota > Gammaproteobacteria > Enterobacterales > Alteromonadaceae > Colwellia. The sequence continues at coordinate 39,001 of NZ_JAHKQD010000012.1, read as the reverse complement.
AAGTTGCGTGCTGATAAGAACAAGTTCTCGTCAACTTCTTTAGTTACAATCAATACATCTTTAAGCTCTAAGCCTTTCAACTTAGCAACTAATTCTTTAGTTTTAGGTGTTTCTACCGAAAAATCGTTTACTACAACTAAACGTTCTTGACGAACTAATTCAGATAAGATGCTAGCAATAGCACCACGATACATTTTACGGTTAACTTTTAAACTGTGATCTTGAGGTTTAGCAGCGAATGTTACGCCACCAGAACGCCAGATTGGACCACGAGTAGTACCGGCACGAGCTCGGCCTGTACCTTTTTGACGCCATGGTTTTGCACCACCGCCGCTAACTTCTGAACGAGTTTTCTGAGCACGAGTACCTTGACGAGCACCAGCTGCATATGCAACTACTACTTGGTGTACTAAAGCTTCATTAAACTCACGTCCAAAAGTTGCTTCAGAAACTTCAAGAGCACCTGATGCGTCTTTTAATGATAATTCCATCACAAAATCTCCTGGACTAAGCTTTAACAGCTGGTTTGATGATTACGTTACCGTTGATAGCACCCGGAACTGCGCCTTTAACAAGCAACAAGTTACGTTCTGCGTCAACGCGAACCAATTCAAGGTTTTGTGTAGTAACGCGCACAGCACCCATGTGACCAGACATTTTTTTGCCTTTGAAAACGCGACCTGGTGTTTGACACTGACCTAACGAACCGTTAGATCTGTGAGAAATCGAGTTACCATGAGTTGCATCTTGCATGCTGAAATTCCAGCGCTTGATACCACCTTGGAAACCTTTACCTTTAGAGGTACCAGTTACATCTACTAATTTAGTTTCATTGAAAATCTCAACAGTGATTTCACTGCCAGCTTCAATATCGCTACCTTCATTTGCATTTAAGCGGAATTCCCACAGGCCACGACCTGCTTCAACGCCTGCTTTAGCGAAATGACCAGCTGCTGGTTTGTTAACACGGCTTGCTTTACGCTTGCCCGTAGTAACTTGAAGCGCTGAATAACCATCGTTGTCTACAGTTTTAACCTGAGAAACACGGTTCGCTTCAACTTCTAGAACTGTAACAGGAGTAGAAACGCCATCTTCTGTGAAGACACGAGTCATACCCACTTTACGTCCAACTAGACCTATAGTCATTGTTAAAACTCCTCTTAGCCCAAGCTGATTTGAACATCAACACCAGCTGCAAGATCTAAACGCATTAATGCGTCTACAGTCTTTTCAGTTGGCTCAACGATATCAATCATGCGTTTGTGAGTACGAATTTCGTACTGGTCACGCGCATCTTTGTTAACGTGTGGAGAAGTTAATATTGTAAAACGTTCTTTGCGAGTTGGAAGTGGAATAGGACCACGAACCTGTGCGCCAGTACGCTTAGCAGTATCAACGATCTCTGCTGTAGATTGATCAATCAAACGATGATCGAACGCTTTCAAACGAATGCGAATTCTTTGATTTGACATTTATCAAATCCCCTTTTAAAAGAACAAAAAAATACATCCCTCTGCTTCCTTATGTACTGGAAGGGGGTGTATTACTAAATAAACATTCAACGCAAAATTAGCGTTGCTGTATAAGGAAATAACTAATACGTTAATACCTTAGTTTGTTTACGTTTGAATGATTATCTTTATAAAACAGACAAAACTGTATAAACAAAACTACACCCAGTTCTCCTGAATGTGGTCGCGTATTATACATAAGATTAGAATATGAGCAAGTATTAATTACTCATTGCTAAGTTTTAAATATTCAGCCTGTTAACCTAATAGCGTTTCAATTGAATATTCATTACACTCGAAATAACTATAAAAAGAATTAACCATAATAATTATCATCATATAAAGAGGGGAAGGACATGAATAAACCTTGGTTTACTAATTATCCTACAAATGTAGCTCATGAGGTCGATTTAACCCGTTACACTTCATTAATAGACTTATTTCATGAAACAACGGCTAAATATCAACAGCAAACAGCTTTTAGTAATTTTGGCGCGGAACTGACCTTCAATCAGGTAAATAGTTTATCACGAGATTTTGCCGCTTTTTTACAAAACAAGTTGAATATTACCAAAGGCGATCGTGTCGCCTTAATGTGTCCAAATACTTTATGCTTCCCAATTGCTATGTGGGGCATTATTCGTGTTGGAGGAGTACAGGTAAATGTAAACCCAATGTATACACCGCGCGAATTAGAGCATCAACTTAATGATGCCCAAGTAGACACTATCATTATATTTTCTTCATCAACTAAAATGCTCGCTGATGTTATTGGCAAAACTAACGTAAAGAATGTGATTACCATTAATTTAGATGATTTAATCAACAAAGGGTTACCGTGTGAACCTATTGATGAGCGTTTAAGTCATACTATTAGCTTTACCGACGCCTTAGCTCAAGGAAAGAATAGTGAATTAGCGGAGCCTAAGCTATGCCAAGACGATTTATTGTATTTACAATATACCGGTGGCACCACCGGATTATCAAAAGGCGCTATGCTTAGTCACGGTAATTTAATTGCGAATATATTGCAGTATGAAGAATTTGCTAAAAATGAAATAGACTACGGTAATGATATTGTTATTACCGCGATTCCTATGTATCACATCTTCGCCTTAATGGCGAACACCCTAGCCTATTTTACCTTCGGCGCTAAAAATGTTTTAGTTACGAATCCTCGTGATATGCCCAGCTTTGTCGAAATATGGAAAAACACACCTGCAACAACGTTCACTGGAGTAAATACCTTATTTAACGGCCTATTGCACACACCAGGTTTTGAGCAAGTAGACTTTTCTGCATTAAAGCTATGTATTGGTGGTGGCGCAGCCGTTCAACAAGCTGTGGCAGATAAATGGTTACAAGTCACTGGGACTAGACTTCAAGAAGGTTATGGATTGTCAGAAACGTCCCCCGTTTTATCATTGAATTTTGGTGCCACAATTAATGGTGAAGAAATCTATGTACCTGGTATCGGTATTCCCCTTCCTAATACTGACATATCTATTCGAGATCATAATGGTAATGAAGTGCCACAAGGTGAGGCTGGCGAATTATGTGCTAAAGGCCCACAAGTCATGTCTGGCTACTGGAATAATGATCACGCAACAGAAGATTGCATGACACTCGATGGTTATTTTAAAACAGGCGATGTTGCTATGCTCGATGAAAAGGGATTTTTCCATATCGTAGACCGTATAAAAGATATGATTAATGTCTCAGGTTTTAATGTTTACCCTAATGAAATTGAAGCGGAAATAGCCAACATGCCCGGCATTATAGAGTCAGCTTGTATTGGTGTAACGGATGAAAAAACAGGTGAAGCAGTTAAGCTGTTTGTTGTGAAAAATAAAGATGCCCAATATAGTAATATGACTGAACAAGATGTTATTGACTTTTGTCGCCAAGGATTAACAGCATATAAAGTGCCTAAGCATGTCATTTTTATTAATGAAATTCCTAAATCTACGGTAGGAAAATTACTACGTAGAGAACTTAGATAATCTTTTAAAGCAACTTAAAAATAATAGCTAGGCGCATATTTACGATAAACCTAGCTTTTTTATTTGCTATTTCTAGTAATATTACTATATCTTTTTATTAATATTCCTATATATAAACAGAACGAGTGAACATTTACATTTTTTTTCTCAATGTTATATCGATCTTAATTGAGTAATGTTATACTCGCGCGCAAATTTTCAACAATTCTGTATTTTTATTCTTCCTTTACTTATATAAAGTGTTAAGGAGAAAGAAAGCAGAATAGACCTTAAACTAAATAGAGTAAAACAATGGCAGATTTATCTAAGTACAGAAACATTGGTATATTCGCTCACGTTGATGCTGGTAAAACCACAACAACTGAACGAATCCTTAAATTAACCGGGAAAATCCATAAATCTGGTGAAACTCATGACGGTGAATCAACTACCGATTTCATGGAACAGGAAGCTGAGCGCGGTATTACCATCCAATCTGCAGCGGTTACATGTGAATGGAAAAAACACCGTTTTAACGTAATTGACACTCCTGGTCACGTTGATTTCACTGTTGAAGTTTATCGTTCATTAAAAGTTCTTGATGGTGGTGTTGGTGTATTCTGTGGTAGTGGTGGTGTTGAGCCACAATCAGAAACTAACTGGCGTTATGCTAACGACTCTAAAGTAGCTCGTTTAATCTTCGTTAACAAATTAGACCGTTTAGGTGCTAACTTTTACCGTGTAACAGACCAAGTTAAAAAAGTACTAGGTGCTCAACCGCTTATTATGACTTTACCAATCGGTGAAGAAGATGAATTCGTTGGTGTTGTTGATGTATTAAGCCAAAAAGCTTACATCTGGGACGAAACTGGTCTTCCAGAAAACTACACAATTGAAGATATTCCTGCTGACATGGTTGATGATGCTGCTATCTACCGTGAACAAATGATCGAAACTGCTTTAGAAGCAGACGAAGATTTATTAATGGAATACTTAGAAGGTGAACTTACACCGACTGAAGAGCAAATTAAAGCGTGTATCCGTAAAGGTACTAACGAATTAATGTTCTTCCCTACATACTGTGGTTCTGCATTCAAAAACAAAGGTATGCAACTTCTTCTTGATGCTGTTGTTGATTACTTACCTTGTCCTACAGACGTTAACCCTCAACCGTTAACTGATGAAGCAGGCGAGCCTACTGGTAAATATGCAATTGTTGATACTAAAGAAACATTCAAAGCGTTAGCATTCAAAATAATGGATGACCGTTTTGGTGCTCTTACCTTTATTCGTATCTACTCAGGTACATTGAAGAAAGGTGATACTATTCTTAACTCGTTCACAGGTAAAACTGAGCGTGTTGGTCGTATGGTTGAAATGCAAGCGGATGACCGTACTGAGCTTTCTGAAGCACAAGCCGGTGATATCTTAGCTATCGTTGGTATGAAGAATGTTCAAACAGGTCACACATTATGTGATCCTAAAGACCCTTGTACTCTAGAAGCAATGGTTTTCCCTGCTCCAGTAATTTCTATCTCTGTAACGCCTAAAGATAAAGGTGGTTCTGAGAAGATGGGTGTTGCTATTGGTAAAATGGTTGCAGAAGATCCAACATTCATGGTTGAAACTGATGTTGATTCAGGCGAAACAATCTTACGCGGTATGGGTGAGCTTCACTTAGATATCAAAGTAGATATCCTTAAGCGTACTTACGGTGTTGATTTAGAAGTAGGTAAACCACAGGTTGCTTACCGTGAAACAATCACATCAGAAATTGAAGATTCTTACACACATAAGAAACAATCTGGTGGTTCTGGTCAGTTCGGTAAAATTGATTACCGTATCAAGCCTGGCGAACCTGGTTCTGGTTTCGTATTCAACTCTGTAGTTGTTGGTGGTAATGTACCTAAAGAATTCTTCCCAGCAATCGAGAAAGGCTTCAAAGGCATGATGGAGACTGGTGTTCTTGCTGGCTTCCCTGTATTAGATGTTGAAATTGAATTATACGATGGTGGCTTCCATGCTGTCGATTCATCTGCTGTTGCATTTGAATTAGCTGCTCGTGGTGCTTTCCGTCAATCAATTCCAAAAGCTGGTGCTCAGTTAATTGAACCTATCATGGCTGTTGACGTATTTACTCCTGAAGATCACGTTGGTGATGTTATCGGTGATTTAAACCGTCGTCGTGGTATGATCAAAGACCAAGAAGCTGGTACTACTGGTGTTCGCATCAAAGCTGACGTACCTCTTTCAGAAATGTTCGGTTACATCGGATCTCTACGTACAATGACATCAGGTCGTGGTCAATTCTCTATGGAATTCTCTCACTACATGCCTTGTCCTAACAACGTAGCTGAAGAAGTAATTGCTGAAGTTAAAGCAGCGAAAGCAGCGAAAGACGCAGCGAGAAAATAAATAATTAAATTTTAATTATTTTGAATAAAGGATGCTTCGGCATCCTTTTTTATTGGTTGTCGTTTATTAACCAATAATGATTAGCTGCTGGAACTAAATCTCATGTAGTATGCAGCATACCTATTGGGATCCTGAATCAAGTTCATGATGATGACATGTTGCGTTGTTGCATCTATGTTTAAGCTTCTGACTCAATGCTCGTCATAGTTAAGCATTCTTACGATAATTCTTTCTAAACTCAGAGGGTAGTTCACCAAAAAAAAGGCGAAATTGTTTGCTGAAATAACTATGATCAGTGAAACCAGTCGCATCACCTACCTCAGCAATTGGCATATTAGTTTCTACTAGGAGCCTGCGGGAGTTCTCTAACCTAATTTCATTAATTAATTGCTTAGGCGTTTTCGCTAAATACTTCTTAAATCTTCGTTCCAATGCACTCACTGACAAATGGGCTACATTGGCTAGTTGTTCAATACTAAAATGAGTTTGATAATTTTTTCTAATATAGTCCACCGGCTCTTTAATGGCATCAACGCCAGAAAAAGCAATGGCTTGTTTTTGTAAATGTCGAGTTATGCCATACGAGCCTACAATATTATTTACACTGTCAAAAATAGGCCTTTTTGATGTAGTGTACCAAGCAATATCACCGTCATGATTCATATTCATTTCTAATCGTTCAGTCACCTGTTCACCCGCTATAATTTTGTCATCATCACGAAAAAACTGCTTAGCGAGATGAGCAGGTGAAAAATCAAAGTCAGTTTTCCCCAGAATACTGTCTAAACTCTTTGCATTAAGGTGCTCTATTAAAGCCTGATTAGCATGAATAAAAACATGGTTTCTATCTTTAATCCAAAAAAGATCACTAGACAATAAATCAAACATATTAACTAACTGTTTAACGCCAATATGTTCAAGAAAAGACGTCGAATGCTGTTCAATAATCATTATTTATATTCTCATTTTATGAAAGGTAAAACTAACACGAAAACTTTCAAAACAAAAATTAAACGCCGAATTTATTGCATTGTCCACCGAATTTTTAATAACACCCTCTTCGTTCGCTCTATATAGTAAATCCTTTGTAGCGATAAGTTAGGTATGAATTGATGAAAAAAGTTCGCATGGGAATGGTTGGCGGTGGTCAAGGTGCATTTATTGGTGCAATTCATCGTATGGCTGCTTCTCTTGATGGCGAGATAGAATTAGTTTGTGGCGCCTTTAGTTCCGACCCACAACGTTCGATCGATTCAGGTGCTGCACTTTATTTACCTGAAGAACGCTGCTATGCCAACTATGAAGATATGTTTATCGCTGAGGCGTTATTACCTGTTAATGAACGTATGGAGTTTGTCGCGATAGTTACCCCAAACCATTTGCACTTTCCAATAGCTAAAGCAGCTATTGAACGTGGTTTTCATGTAATGTCAGACAAACCCGCAACGTTAAACTTATCTGAAGTATTAACCTTACAATCAATACTAGCAAAACATGATGTTCTTTATGGACTAACCCATACCTACAATGGCTACCCTCTAATTAAGCAAGCTAAGCACCTTATCAATCAAGGCGAATTGGGTAATATTGTTAAAGTTGTCGTTGAATACTCGCAAGGTTGGCTTGCCTCAAAAAGCGATGAAAACAGTAAGCAAGCTAGCTGGCGATTAGATCCCAAAAAGTCAGGTGTCAGTTGCTGCATGGGTGATATAGGAGTTCATGCTGCTAATTTAGCTGAATATGTATCAGGTATAAAAATTACGCATTTATGTGCAGATCTCACCTCATCTATCCCCGGTCGAACTTTAGATGATGACGGAACTGTCATATTGAAATTTTCTAATGGCGCAAAAGGTCTACTATTCGCGAGTCAAATAGCAGTAGGTGATGAAAATAATTTAAAGCTACGTATCTATGGCGATAAAAAAAGTATTGAATGGTCGCAGCTAGAGCCAAACTCCTTGCTGCTAAAATCACCTAATGAACCGACTCAATTAATTAGAACGGGGGTTGGCGAAATGTGTGAAGCGGCTCAGCAAGCCACACGTACTCCGGCAGGTCATCCAGAAGGTTATTTAGAAGCTTTTGCCAATATATATCTTAATTTTGTCAAGCAGATCCGCGCACATAAAAATGGTGTAGATTGCTCTAATCAAGAATTTGATGTGCCAAGTATTGAAGATGCAATTAGGGGCATGGCATTTATCGAAAACGTTGTGCAATCCAATCAATCAAATGAGAAGTGGCAAGCGTTATCATTGAACATAACCCCAATGGAAGTGAACTAATATGGAACCTATTTTTAAATCACAAATCAAAGGCCCTGGCATTTTCCTCGCTCAATTTTGCCAAGATACAGCGCCCTTTAATAATCTCGCCGACATTTGTCAGTGGGTAGCAGCAATGGGTTATAAAGCGGTACAAATTCCTACCTGGGATAAGCGACTATTTAATTTAGAATTAGCTTATCAAAGTGAAAGTTATTGCGAAGAGATTAATGGTATTGTGACCAATGCAGGTTTATCAATTAGTGAATTATCAACCCATCTTCAAGGACAATTAGTCGCGGTTCATCCAACCTACAATAAACAGTTTGACAATTTTGCCATTGATGAAGTGAAAAATAACCCGCAAGCTAGAACAGCCTGGGCAATTGAACAAGTAGGCATGGCCGCAAAAGTAAGTGCAAAATTAGGGTTAAAAGCCCATGCCACATTTTCTGGCGCATTATTATGGCAAACCTTTTATCCTTGGCCACAACGCCCTGCTGGCTTAGTAGAAGATGGTTTTAAAGAATTAGCACAACGATGGTTGCCTATTCTAGATAAGTTCGAAGATGCAGGTGTTGATGTCTGCTATGAATTACACCCTGGTGAAGATCTACATGATGGCGTTACTTTTGAGCGCTTCCTTGAAGCAACAGGGAATCATCAACGAGCAAATATACTGTACGATCCAAGTCACTTTGTACTTCAACAATTAGATTATTTAGCTTTTATCGATATTTATCATGAAAAAATTAAAGCCTTTCATGTTAAAGATGCTGAATTTAGGCCCAATGGAAGAAGTGGTGTTTATGGCGGTTACCAAGATTGGCAGAATAGACCAGGTCGTTTTCGATCATTAGGGGATGGTCAAATAGACTTTAAACAGATTTTTAGTAAGTTAACACAGTATGGTTATGATGGTTGGGCAGTACTTGAATGGGAGTGTTGTTTAAAACACCCTGAAGATGGTGCAAAAGAAGGCGCGCCATTTATCGCACAACACTTAATTAGAACACCTGAACATGCCTTTGATGATTTTGCAGCTAGTGGTGAAGATGCCAACTTGAATCGAGATATTCTAGGATTATAACAAACTACAAATAAGTGACGAAATATGTCAACAAATATTAATAAAAACAAGTTGTTTATTGCCTGTTGTTTAGCGCTAACAGTCACAGCCATGACCTTTGCCATTAGAGCAGGTATTTTAGGTCAACTAAGTCAAGATTTCTCTCTTTCCGATACTCAATTGGGATGGATTAACGCAATGGCCTTTTTAGGATTTCCTGTTGCAACGATGTTAGGTGGTTTGTTATATAATTTCCTAGGAGCCAAGAAATTAGTATTGATAGCTTTTATCGGGCATTTACTCGGTTTACTGTTAACAATGAATGCAGCAGGTTTCTGGACACTATTAATTTCCAGCTTTTGTATTGGTTTTGCTAATGGTTCAGTAGAAGCCGCTTGTAATCCACTTATTGCCGATATTTATCATAAAAATAAAACCACTATGCTAAACCGTTTTCACGTATGGTTTCCTGGAGGAGTGGTCATTGGTGCATTAATTTCAAAAAACATGACCGATATGAGTTTTGGTTGGCAAGCACAAATAGCTGTTATGCTGGTTCCTACGATAATCTATGGCTATTTAATTTTTACGCAAAAATTCCCTCAAACCACAAATATCAACACTTCCACAACCGTTAATATTAAAGCATTATTCTCCCCTTTATTTTTATTTATCGCATTTTGCATGACATTAACAACTACAAGTGAATTAGGCACGCAACAATGGATTGAACGCATTCTAGGTTCATCAGGGGCATCGCCTATGCTTATTATGGCAATGATCACTGGTGTAATGGCAGTAGGTCGTTATTTTGCAGGACCACTTATTCATAAATTTAATCCCGCAGGCGTATTACTCTATTCTGCTATCGTTACCACACTCGGCATATACAGCATGAGTATAGCGACAGGTAATATGGTGTACTTTTCAGCTTTATTGTTTGCTTTAGGCGTAACCTATTTTTGGCCAACTATGGTTGGCTTTGTCGCTGAAAACATTCCCAAGTCAGGTGCTTTAGGCATGTCGATACTTGGTGGTATCGGTATGTTTGCTGTTAGTATGTGGAATCCTATTATTGGTAGTTGGATTGATAAAGCACGCCTTGAAGCATTAGCTGTCAATAGCTCACCTGAGCTAGCCGAACTAGCAGCTGGCCAAGCAACATTGGCTAATTTAAGTATTTTTCCCTTTGTGCTTATCTTTGCTTTTACAGCATTGGTAATATTTATGCGCAAATCAACTAAAGCGACTGAGGTAACACGTGAATAATAAACATGAAAGCGCTTATCACAATAGTAAAAGACAATTTTTACGTGGTTTAACTGCAATAATGGGAAGCGTTGCCATCTCCCAATTAACAAGTACTAATGCGCTAGCTTCAGCTTTTAAATATGAAGCCCAAGCTAATAGCACCCTAAAAAATGGTAAACTATTTTCTCAGTTAGAAATGCAAATTTTGCATGATATTTGTGCTGTCGTTTTACCAGCAACAGATACCCCAAGTGCTGCAGAATTAGATGTACATGGCTTTTTAGATCATCAACTATCTGCGTGTCATAGCCAAGAGCAACAAGCACATGCTAAAAATATTGTGAATACAATTAATCAGCAAAGCAACGCTAATTTTTCTCAACCATTTACCACGATTACTGCCGACCAACAAACGGCTTTATTAGTGGCATTAGAATCACAAAAATTAGGCTTTAATCTAGAAAACAAAGAACAATTTAAAGAATTGAAAGCCTTATTAATTTTTGGTTATTTCACCACTGAAGTTGGTGCAACTCAAGCACTAAACTATCAAGCTGTTCCTGGCGGATTTAAAGGTTCGGTATCCTATTCATCCTTGAAAAAAGCATGGGGGTCTTTAGCGTATTACTAAAAGAGCCTGAACTCGACTTAAACTAGTAATAAATGCTAAGAAGTATTTTATGGATAAAGATTTGTATATTAACGAAAGTAATGAAGAATATGATGCCTTAGTCATAGGCTCTGGTATTTCTGGTGGCTGGGCAGCGAAAGAATTATGTGAACGCGGCTTAAAAACCTTAATGATAGAACGCGGACGTGTAGTAGAGCATCAAAAAGATTATATTGACGAAGGTAAAGGCCCTTGGGAATTTGCTAACCGTATGAAGGTCGACAACTTACTAGTTGAAGAACAATATAAAATTCAGAAAAAGTGTTACGCATTCCATGATGCTACAAAACAATTTTTTGGTAATGATAAAGATTTACCCTACTCAACAGAAAAAGGTACAGACTTCAGCTGGATTAGGGCTAATCAACTAGGTGGTAAATCGTTAATCTGGCATCGTCAATCTTATCGCTTTAGTGATAATGAATTTAATATCAATAAGGCTGACGGTATTGGTATTGATTGGCCACTTCGTTATAAAGATTTAGAGCATTGGTATAGCCATGTTGAAAAGCATGTTGGTATTAGTGGTAATTACGACAACCTACCTCAGTTACCTGATAGTGTTTTTTTACCGCCATTTGAATGGACTAAACCTGAGTTTGATATAAAAAATAAACTAGCGAAGTTATATCCTCAAAGACCAATGATAATGGGACGTGCCGCTCACCTGACTAAACCCTCTGAACTTCACATATCTCAAGGCAGAGTACAATGCCAATCAAGAAATGAATGTCAAAAAGGTTGTTCATTTGGGGCTTATTTCTCAACACAAAGCTCAACATTACCCGCGGCAGCAAAAACGGGTAACTTACATATAGCACCTAACAGCGTTGTTCATAGCTTAATTTATGATGAAAAAACCAACCGCGTAAAAGGCGTTAAAGTTATTGATAATGATAACCTAACTACTCGAGAGTATTTTGCCAAGGTAGTATTCGTGTGTGCATCAACACTTGGCTCTACACAGATCATGCTTAACTCTATTTCCAAAAAATTCCCACAAGGCATTGCCAATAGCTCTGGCGTTTTAGGCCATTACTTAATGGACCATGTCTATAATGCGGGAGCCACAGGAATAGTAGAAGGTTACGAAGACGAATATTATTCTGGCCGTCGTCCGACAGAAGCTTATATGCCTAACTTTCAATTTAAACCTTCACTTTATAAGAAGAACTATAAACGAGGTTATGCATTAGCGGGCGGATTTGGTCGTAAAGATTGGCGAGATGCGCGTTTTGAAACTGGTATTGGAGCTGCATATAAACAACAACTAACGCAGGCTAGTAGCTGGCATTTTGGCTTACATGCGCAAGGTGAAATGTTGCCACGTTTTGAAAACCAAGTTTCTCTTCATAAAACTAAAAAAGACAAATGGGGTATTCCACAATTACACATTAACTGTCAATGGTCTGACAATGAAGTATTAATGATGGAAGATGCTGCGCAAACAGCTAAAGAAATGCTACTTAAAGCAGACTTGAAAGATGTAAAGAGCTATACCTCTATTGATAAAAATGCACCAGGACTCGCTATTCATGAAGTAGGAACGGCAAGAATGGGTAAAGATCCAGCTGAATCGGTTTTGAATGCCTACAACCAAACACATGACATTCCAAACCTATTTGTGACTGATGGCTCGAGTTTTTGTTCATCTGGTGTGGCTAATCCCTCCTTAACCTTTATGGCGCTTACTGTTCGTGCTGTGGATTATGCCGTAAAAGAAATGAATAATAAGCGGATTTAATAACACTCGGTATTACTGATTAAATTAGTAGCTATAAATCAAAAAAAGAAAACTACATAAGAGAAAATATATGAAATTAATTAATTTACTATTGCTCGCGATGCTAACATTATCAACAAATTGCTTTGCTCATGCGGATCACGATAAAGCAATAACAAAACCGATTCCTAAAATAAGTGTGCAACTATGGTCGGTTAAAGACGAGCTTAAGGAAGACTTTAAAGGCACTATTGAACAACTAGCAAAATTAGGATTTCAAGGAGTTGAATTTGCACGTGATTTTGGTCCATTCGAAAATGACGCCAAAGGATTAAAAAACTACCTTGCTTCTCTTGGCATGGAAGGAAGCGGTGGCCATATTATTTTTGAACAACTTAATGATGAAAATTTTGAAAAAACAACCAGCTATTATAAAACTGCGGGAATAGATTATTTAATCATTCCTTGGGATGAACGAGCATGGCATCCAGAAGGTATTAAAATCATCGTTGAAAAACTCAATTACTTCGCAAAAAAACTTGCACCGTTAGGTATGAAAATTGGTTTTCATAACCATGACCAAGAATTTAATGAGTTCAATCATTCAACCTATTGGGATTACTTAGCAAAAAACACCACACCTAACGTTATTTTACAGCAAGATGTAGGTTGGACAACTTATGCAGGTAAAGATCCAATCGAATACGTAAAACGTTATCCTGGTCGTACATTAACCACACATTACAAAGTACGCTTGCCTGAAGGTACTACAGGTAAACTACCTATTATTGGTCAAGATACTATTGACTGGTTAAACCTAACTAAAACGAATATTGCTGTTGGTGGCACTTCATGGATAGTTGTCGAACAAGAAGAGTATCCAAATGGTTTAACTCCGTTACAAGCGGTGGCACAATCAAAAATGGGCTTAGATAAAATATTACAAAAACTATAATGTGACGGTTTTTGCTAAATTGTTAAATAATTAACGACGAGACAACATAATAAAAAAGGGCTGATAATTTATTATCAGCCCTTTTATTTATTACAATGTAGCAAATATCAGTTTAAGCGTTTTGTTCACGCGCAATTGCACGATAAGCAATATCTGTTCTAAACTCTACACCTTGCCAAGAGATCTGATGCAGTAATTCATACGCTAATTGTTGAGCTTCAGTAACAGTGTTCCCTAAAGCAGTGGCACATAATACGCGTCCGCCATTAGTTACAACTTCACCTTTATCATTTAACTTAGTACCGGCATGAAATGTTTTTGCAGAGGCATTGGTATTAGTTTCAAGTCCTGAAATCACATCACCTTTAGGGTAACTTGCAGGATAGCCGTTTGCAGCTAATACAACACCAACAGCAGCACGACTATCAAAATCAATCGTTGCTTTATCTAATTCACCGCGTGTAGCAGCTAAACAAAGTTCAACAATATCTGATTGTAAACGCATCATTATTGGTTGCGTTTCAGGATCACCAAAACGACAATTATATTCAATAACGTTAGGAGTACCATCTGCTGCAATCATTAAACCAGCGTATAAGAAACCTGTATAAGGTGCGCCTTCATTTGCCATACCTTCAACAGTTGGCATAATAACTTCAGCCATGATGCGATCATGAATTTCAGGTGTTACTACCGGAGCTGGAGAATAAGCGCCCATACCACCAGTATTCGGACCTAAATCACCATTTAATGCACGTTTATGATCTTGGCTTGTTGCCATTGGTAAAACATTTTTACCATCAACCATAACAATGAAACTTGCTTCTTCACCTTCAAGAAACTCTTCAATAACAACACGATGCCCAGCATCACCAAAAGCATTACCCGCTAACATATCTTTAATAGCATCTTCTGCTTCAGTTAATGTTAGTGCAACAATAACGCCCTTACCTGCCGCTAAACCATCAGCTTTAACAACAATGGGTGCACCTTTCTCACGAACATAAGCAAGCGCAGGTTCAACTTCAGTAAAGTTTTCATAGCTACCCGAAGGGATATTATTACGCGCTAAAAAGTCTTTAGTAAATGATTTTGAGCCTTCTAATTGCGCTGCTTTAGCACTTGGACCAAAAATAGCCAAACCTTGTGCTTGAAATGCATCAACAACACCATCAACTAAAGGTTGCTCTGGGCCAACAATAGTTAATGCCACACCTTCACTTTGTGCAAAAGCAACCAAAGCGGCGTTATCACTAACATCAAGATCAACATTTTCTAATTTTTCTTCAGTTGCAGTTCCAGCATTACCTGGGGCAACAAATACTTTAGTAACTTGATTAGATTGAGCCGCTTTCCATGCCAACGCATGCTCACGACCACCTGATCCTATAACTAAAACTTTCATGTATTTTTCCTATTGTTTATTTTGCTTTTAAAGTTGCTAACACCGTTAAATTAAGGCTTAACAAACTTTAAGGTCATACGATCGCTTTCGCCAATCGCCAAATATTTTTCTTTATCAGTTTCGCCTAAACGTAATGACGGTGGTAAAGTCCATACACCTTTAGGATGCTGAGCCATATCCTTCGGGTTAGCATTTATTTCACTTGCGCCAGCAAAACGAAAACCTGCTGCTTTAGCTTGCTTAATAGTCGTTGCTTCTGAAACATAACCCGCTGCTTTTTCAGGGGCAACACCTGCTGGTAAACGATGCTCAACAACACCTAGTACACCACCAGACTTAAGTGCCTTGTAAGCGTCTTTAAACACTTGCTCTACACCTTCAGCTTTCCAGTTATGTAAGTTACGAAAAGTTAACACTAGATCAGCCGTCCCTTCAGGGGCTATTTCACTTGCTTTACGCGGAACAAAGTCAGTTAATACAACTTCACTATAAATATCGTTCGAGGCAATTTTTTTCTCTAATGCTTTACGTGATTTAGAATAGTAATTGTCTTCACCTGTATCAGGATAATGAGCACCATAATATTTACCCGACTCTTTTAGAGCAGGCGCTAAAATTTCAGTATACCAACCACCACCTGGAGTAAGTTCTACCACTGTCATTTCTGGTGTAAAACCAAAAAACTTCAATGTTTCAACCGGATGACGATATTCATCACGCGCTTTATTTTTAGCTGAACGATGCTCACCTGACACAGCTTGCTCAAGTGCAGAGCTGTTATGATCATGATTAGCATGGGCATAAAGATTTGAGCTAGCGAGTGCGCTTAAGCCTAATGTTGCAGTGATTACTGTTGAACAAAGTAAAGATTTAAAGCTTTTTAAATGAGTCATAATATTTCCATTAACTGTTTTAAGTTACTAAAAGAACACTAGTTATAGCAGATTTTAAATAAACAAGCAGTGGTGATTTTATTTATAGCAATTTTCATTGTAAGTAAATAAATCAACACTGCTTAATTTTCTGGAATTAATAGCTATCTTAATGACGGAAGTGACGCATACCGGTAAACACCATAGCAATATTGTGTTCATCTGCTGCGGCAATCACCTCATCATCACGCATAGAGCCACCAGGCTGAATTACAGCTGTAATGCCTGCTTCTGCTGCAGCATCTAAACCATCGCGGAATGGGAAGAATGCATCTGACGCCATAACCGAGCCTTTAACCTCTAAGTTTTCATCAGCAGCTTTAATACCAGCAACTTTAGCTGAATAAACACGGCTCATTTGGCCGGCACCAACACCGATAGTTTCACTATTTTTAACATAAACAATTGCGTTAGACTTCACAAATTTTGCTACTTTCCAGCAAAACTGTAAATCACGCATTTCGTTTTCTGTCGGTTGACGTTTAGTCACTACTTTAAGATCATCGCGCGATACACGACCTTGATCAGTATCTTGCACTAACAAGCCACCATTGACACGTTTAAAATCAAACCCTGTTGTTTTGGTATCCCACTGGCCACATTCTAATAAACGTAAGTTAGGTTTAGCTGCAACAATTTGTGCTGCCGCATCTGAAACGCTTGGAGCAATGATAACTTCAACAAATTGACGTGACACAATCGCTTCAGCTGTATCTGCATCTAACTCACGGTTAAACGCAATAATGCCACCAAATGCTGAGGTAGGGTCGGTTTTGTACGCGCCTTCATAAGCCGCTAAAATATCATCACCAATAGCAACACCACATGGGTTAGCATGTTTAACAATAACACAAGCTGGCTCGTCAAATTCTTTAACACATTCTAATGCGGCATCAGTATCAGCAATGTTATTATAAGATAATGCTTTACCTTGTAACTGAGTGGCTGTAGACACAGAGGCTTCTTCTGGGTTTGCTTCTTTGTAAAAAGCCGCTGCTTGATGTGAGTTTTCACCGTAACGTAAATCTTGTGTTTTAATAAACTGACTATTAAAAGTACGTGGGAATTTAACTTTTTCACCAGGTAAAGGCGCTGTAGCTTCTGTATCGCCGTATGCTGGTAACATTTTACCAAAATAGTTTGCGATCATACCGTCGTAACTAGCCGTGTGCTCGTAAGCTGCAATTGCTAAATCAAAACGTGTTTGATACGTTAATGAATCATTGTTGCTGTCTAATTCAGCTAAAACACGATCATAATCACTAGCGTTAACAACAATCGTAACATCTTTATGATTTTTCGCTGCGGCACGTACCATTGTTGGACCACCAATATCGATGTTTTCAATAGCGTTTTCTAATGAACAATTTTCATCACTCACAGCATTGGCAAATGGATACAAGTTAACAACAACCATATCAATAGCATTAATATTGTTCTCAGCCATTACACCTTCATCGATACCACGACGTGCTAAAATACCGCCATGTACTTTAGGATGTAATGTTTTAACACGACCATCCATAATTTCAGGGTGACCGGTGTAATCAGAAACTTCTGTTACTGGAATGCCGTTTTCGGCTAATAATTTTGCCGTACCGCCAGTAGAAAGAAGGTCAACACCTTTCTCATTTAGACGACGTGCAAATTCAACAATACCTGATTTATCTGAAACACTTAATAATGCGCGTTTAATTGGACGTGGAGTATCCATCGATGTATTTACCTTTTTAGTTGTAACTTACTGCTAGTTTATTGCTAACTTGTCAAATTACATGAAAATTTAAATTAGTTTAAAAACAATAAAAGCACCCGAAGGTGCTTTCAATAAAAATATCGGCTTAGTTCATTCCGTATTTTTTTAATTTTTTACGTAAAGTACCACGGTTGATACCTAGTAAATTTGCAGCTCTTGTTTGATTGCCGCGTGTATACATCATTACTTCTTCTAACATTGGTGCTTCAATCTCACTTAGTACAAGGTCGTACATATCGTCAACATCATTACCGTTTAATTGCTTTAAGTAATTGTTAATCGCTATTTTAGCTTGCGTACGTAAAGGAGACGTTTTAGTTTGCGTTTGAATATCACCAGTGATAAACGGAGAAGAAATATTTTGTTCGAACATAATGTACAACTCTTTCTATTAATAAAAATTAACGACCCACTGTTCATCGCTGAACAAGTTGATCAAAACAAAGGTTTAACGTTTCAAGCTGTTCACTTGTAGACGATAAACCATTAAAAGTAGATCTAAAAATTTTGCCTTGATCTCCTGCAAATTTTGCAGAAAAATCATCACCCAATGCATCGCCTAATAAGGCAAATGAATGGATATACCAAGACACGTGCTTACGAGCGATTCTCACACCCATAAAGTCACCGTAAAACTGATGTAACTCTTTAACATGTTCAAGTACGATTGAACTCACCTCATTTACTGAAGGTGCAGCCATCTGAGTTCCAGTTTTCAAAAAATGATTAATTTCTCGAAAAATCCAAGGTCTCCCTTGGGCACCTCGACCGATCATAATTGCATCGGCTCCGGTATAGCTTAATACATGCTCAGCTTTTTCTACTGAGGTTATGTCGCCGTTAGCTACAACGGGAATTGAAACAGCTTGTTTAATTGCTTTTATGGTGTCGTACTCCGCATTACCTTTATAAAAGTCATTACGGGTTCGACCATGCACTGCGAGCGATGCAATACCATTATCTTCAGCAATTTTAGCTATCTCAATGCCATTACGACTGTTTTCACACCAACCAGTGCGAATTTTTAACGTAACCGGAATATTTACCGAATTCACCACAGACTTCACGATTTGTTCGACCTGTGCTGGCTCTCTTAATAAAGCAGAGCCCGCTAATTTTTTGTTTACCTTTTTTGCTGGGCATCCCATATTAATGTCAATGATCTGAGCACCATTTTCAGCATTAATCTGAGCAGCAAAGGCTAATTCATCAGGACAGCTACCAGCAATCTGTACGCTACGAATACCAGCCTCTTTACTATGAACCATTCTTAGTTTAGATTTCTCGGTATTCCATACCTTAGGATTCGACGATATCATTTCTGACACTGCCAAACCTGCACCTAACCGACAACACAATTCTCTAAAAGGTTGGTCCGTAATGCCCGCCATAGGCGCAAGAAAAACATTACTGTCAAATTGATACGAGCCGATTTTCAAACCATTACCACGCTGACTATTTTTTAAGCACCATTACAAAAGGGCGCTAAGTTTACGTGTTTTTTATTGAATTGAAAAGCATATAATTTGAACAAAATTAGCTTTTATTTGCCTTTTTAATATTGACTTTTGCCAAACCATTAAAGTGAGCAGATTCTGTACAATTCAATGTACAATGCACTAACAGGTTTTGCGTTAAAAATCACCTATTCACCTAGTTATTTTTTAAAAAAATAAGGGTAAATTTGTAAAGAAAAATAAATAACTAATCGAAACAGGAAAACAAAAATGAAAAGTTTTACTACCAAACGTTTATTAATACGTCCATTAGAAGAAACTGATAAAGCGTTTTACATTAGCCTTTATAGTGATGCGAAAATAATGCGAAATATTGGCCCTCCATTAACTAGCATTGAAGCCACAGAAGCATTTACTAATACGTTAACCGTCATGCAGAAAAAAAAGCCAAAGGTAATGGTATGGGTAATTATTGACTTAAAAAGTAATAACCTTATTGGTTTACAAGCTTTATATAATAAAACACCTAATATAACTGAAATAGGTATTATGCTCGCCACTCAATTCAATGGCATGCTATTTCCCGAAGAAGCAATAGGTTCATTAATAGAATATGGATTTAACCATTTAAACCTGCAACAAATTAACGCCCATTTTGCGAAAGCAAATTTAGCAACAGCAAGAGTAGCTAAAAAAACCGGCTTTGTTTGTGATACAAGCAAACAACCGTTAGATTCCCAACAAAGAATCGATTCAGTTTATAAAGACACATGGCATAGACATTACATAAAAACGATAATAGGATAACTATTCCTAAAAATGTATAAACATATACCGCCATACTATAAAAGGTTTAAATGAATGCAAGGTAGTTTAGTTTGTGTTGGCACGGGCATGATGCTCGGGGGGCATATTAGTCCTATATCTACAAGCTATATTGAGCAGGCCGATGTAGTTTTCTCATTAATGTCGACCGGAATCACCGAACGTTGGATTGATGAAATGCATCATGATGTTCGTAGTTTGCAATGTTATTATCAAGAAGGAAAAAACCGCAATATTACCTACAATGAAATGGTTGAGGCGATAATAGCGGAAGTCAGGCTAGGTAAAAAAGTAGTGTGTGCTTTTTACGGGCACCCTGGTGTATTTGCTTGTGTTGGTCATAGAGCTATTAAGCAAGCGACTAAAGAAAACTACCCTGCACATATGGAAGCAGGTATATCAGCAGAAGATTGCCTTTATGCTGACTTAAATATTGATCCCGGAGAAAGTGGTTGTATAAATTATGAAGCAAGCCAATTTATGTTTTATAAGCGTAACATTGACCCTACAGCTCATCTTATATTATGGCAAGTTGCTTTAGCAGGTGATAAATCGTTAACCAAATATGCGGCAAGTAAAGAGACCTTACAAGTATTGGTCGATTTACTAACTGAAACATACCCAGCTGATCATCAGGTAATTTTGTATCAAGCCAAGGTATTACCTATTGATAACGTTCGCGCTGATACCATTGCGTTACACGATTTAGTTAACATAGAATTATTTATGCACACAACTCTGGTTATTCCTCCAAGTGAAAAACCACAACCAAATAACGATCTATTAACTAAACTAGCTCAGATAGATAATAAAGAGGCTAAAAGTAAACATAGACCCAAATTAACGCTAGTGATATAAAGGTAAACACTATCCTTATAATAAAAAAACAGAGTGAAAGTTATGTCAAAAACGATAGAAATATTAGAAAAGATGGGTAATGACTCAAGCTTACAAAATGAAGATGCAATTAAAGATTTATTAGTGACTACAGCGTGTAGTGCCAATATTGCAAAAGCTATTATTGATAAAGACGTATCTTCATTAGAATACCAACTGCAAGTTCGCGCTAATATTGTTTGTGCGATGTATCCTGCTGAAGATGATGAAGCTGCAGTTGAGGACGACGAACAAAATAGTGAAGAAAATGAAGAAAATAAAACAGCTATAAGCACATAAAGCAAATATACCAAAGATTATGACTGATAAAAAGATACTGCCCATCACTATTGTATACCTATTATTGATTGTAATTTTTGGTGCACATCATAAAGCTAATGCGTCTAATGATGAGTCAAGAACTATCGACGAACTACTTAAAGATGCTGACACTATTCGCAGTACTAACCCTAAACAACTAACAATTATCCTTGACAAAATTAAAGAGAAGAACAAGCAGTTATCTAGCAATCAAAAACATTATTTAAATTATTTATTAGCCTATCAACATTCCTTTACGGGTCAGTTTGAAGAATCTATTACGGGTTATAAAGAAATTATAAATTCTAACGCGAGTAAAGAGCTAAAGTTTAGAGCCAACTCTTCTATTGTGAATATTTATGCTATTGCCCAAAACTGGTCAGAAGGACTAGCGCATTTATCCAATAACTTTGACATGCTAGAAGAAATTGAGGATAAAAAAGTACAAGAAGATGGCTTAATTATCGCTGTCATTTTTTACAATCTAATTGGTCAATACGAATTAGGGTTAACATACGCCCAAAGAATTCAATCTGAAACTCAAGAGGCTAGGCCTTTATGTTTTGCTAATCATTTAGTGTTAGAAGCAAAATTAAAGCTAAAGCAACTCGACGAGAATAGTGAAGAGATAAATGAAGCGATAAACTCATGTGAAAAAATCAACGAAAAAATCGTTAGTAATGTCATACGAACTTACCTAGCAAGAGTATTATTAGAAAAGAATCAAGCCACAAAAACGATAGATCTATTGCTCCCTAAGCTTGATGAAGTCGAAAAAACTAACTATGCCCCGGTTATGGCTGGGTTTTATGCGTTATTATCACAAGCATATTTTAAACAAAGTAACCTTGTTGAAGCGACTCAGTATGCTCACAAAGCATTATCAAAAACCGATGGCCCTGGCAATATGCAGTCATTCATACTAAGCCATTCAATACTGTATAAAGTTGCCGTAGAAAACAATGATAATCAAGCCGCATTAGCGCACTATATAAAATATGCAGAAGCGAATAAAGCTCACTTAGAAGATGAAAAAAATAAGTACTTAGCTTATCAACTAGCGGTACACAAAGAACTAGAGCAAAAAAATCAAATCGCGTTATTAAATCAACAGAATGATTTATTAATTGCAGAACAAGCCTTAATCAAAGCTAACGCAGATAACACACGTTTTATTTTACTTATATTAGTTATAGTAATCTCAATACTATTAGTGTGGGGGTCTCGATTATTACAGGCCCATAAACGTATTAAACAATTAGCTGAATATGATTCACTAACCGGTATATATAATCGCGGCCATTTTACTCAAATAGCGAACTCAGCATTAGAATATTGCAAAAGTGCAAATCAAGAATTAAGTATCATTATGTTTGATTTAGATTATTTCAAAAAGGTTAATGATGACTATGGTCATGCATGCGGTGACTGGGCATTAAAAAATGTCATTTATGCCTGTAAAGCTATCGGTCGCCAAAACGATATTTTTGCCCGATTAGGCGGTGAAGAATTTTGCATATTATTAACAAGCTGCGATAAACACTCAGCGTCTCAACGAGCGGAAACCTATCGACAAGCCATTGCCAACATCACCACAACAGAATCTGGTTTTGATTTTAATATTACCGCAAGTTTTGGTGTAACCGATACTAAAACCAGTGGTTATGATTTAGATGACATTTTAGCTGATGCCGATAGTGCTGCTTATGCTTCTAAATATGATGGACGCAATCAAGTGACCATCTTTCAATCCAAAGAAGAGCTACAAGAGAAAAAAAATAAGAAAAAAGCACAAGAGACAATACCGCTCGATTCGTCACGAAATGCTTTTTAAGTCATTGTATTTTGAACTTATTATAATAGTAGTAAAGATAACAGACTCATTATAAATAAAGCACTAACGGTTAATTCAAGTTAGTGCTTTAACACATAGTTTATAATCACTAACCTGAACTGCAGCAAAAAATATCTATATTATAAGCTACTTACGTTGACCGTTTAAACGAACCCACTCTTCTTGGATAGTCACCGGCTCCATGTTACACCATTGACCATATATATCTTGTAATGTTTGTGCCTGCTCTTCTAATACACCAGACAATGCTAATAAACCTTTATCACCAACATATTCCATAATAGTAGGCGCTAACTCACGCAATGGGCCTGCTAATATATTCGCCACAACTACATCGGCTTTAAAAGTAGGCTGATCTTTTGGAAGAAAAAGCGTTAACCTATCATCTACATTATTACGTTTCGCATTAGCAAGACTTGCCTGTAATGCCTGTGGGTCAATATCAATACCAATAACTTTCTTTGCCCCCAACTTTAACGCAGCTAATGACAATATACCCGAGCCACAACCAAAATCGACTACGGTTTTACCTTGCAAATCTAAGCCGTCAAGCCAAGTTAAGCAAAGCGCTGTGGTTGGGTGTGTACCTGTGCCAAAAGCTAAGCCGGGGTCAAGCATAACATTGACCGCTTCAGGCTCTGGTACATCACGCCAGCTTGGGCAAACCCATAGGCGTTTACCAAACTTCATTGGGTGGAAGTTATCCATCCATTCACGTTCCCAGTCTTTATCTTCTAATTGTTCTAACTTGTATTTCATCTGCTTTTTATCAGGATGAATACCTTGTAAATAACTGATCACTTTGTCCATATCATGACTCGCATCAAACAAGCCCATAACAACAGTGTTAGACCAATAGATTACTTCATCACCAGGTAAGGGTTCATAAATAGGTGTATCTTTAGCGTCAATAAAAGTCACTGCTTGTGAGCCACAGGCTACTAACCAATCACTATACTTTTCTGCAGTTTCTTCATTAGCGCTTAATCTAAGTTGTATCCAAGGCATGTTATGTTTTCCGATGAAATTAATTAAATTGATTGTGGTTATTTATGAACATTGTTTATTCTGATCATACATATTCGTAATGATAGTTTATCATTCATTGATGCTAGAGTAGGAACAAATTCATTTAATACGTAAAATATAATGTTAGATTTACTCCCTGATTTATTCGATCTTTACCCTGAACAATTACAACTAGCGGAGCCAATATTTAATGATTACGGCGGTAAGGTTATTTTTTCTGGTGAAATTGTCACTGTATCTTGCTTTAACGATAATTCAAAAGTAAAAGAATTAGTTGCCACCGATGGCACAGGTAAAGTCATGGTAGTTGATGGTAAAGCTAGCACTACCAACGCTTTATTAGGTGATATGTTAGCAGAAAAAGCGGTTGAGAATGGTTGGCAAGCTATTGTGATCAATGGCTGCATTCGCGATGCTGGCACTATTGCCACCTTGCCTATTGGTGTAAAAGCGCTAGGCTGTAACCCAATAAAAACAGAAAAGTTAGGCGTTGGCGACATTAATGTTGATATTACCTTTGCCAATTTACACTTTAAGGCTGGCGACTTTATTTACGGCGATTTAAATGGTTTAGCCATTAGTAAAAATCGATTAACCGTAGACTAGTAAAGATTTTCATTACAGGCTTATGATAAAGTTAAGCCAGTTAAGTTAATAATGTCTTTGTACTAAGTTATGTCATGAAATATTTTCCTGTGTTCCTCGATGCCAACAATCTATCCGCTATGATTATAGGGGGTGGCGAGGTAGCTACCCGCAAACTTGAATTGCTCTTAAAAGCGACCACTAATATCACCATAATGAGTGAGAGCGTATGTAGTAGTATCGAACGTTTGATTACATTACATCAATTAACTTGGTTACCCCATAATTACCAAGCTGGGCATTTAACGCATATCAATTTAGTCATCGCCGCTACTGATAACACAGTGGTAAATGAAGCGATTTATCAAGAAGCGACACCATTAAATATACTGACTAACGTTGTCGACCAACCTGAATTATGCACTTACATTACGCCGGCTATCATTGACAGAAGTCCAATGCTTATTGCGCTATCAAGTTCAGGCAGCTCACCTATTCTCGTACGCATGTTAAGGGAGCAAATTGAAAAAACACTTCCTCAAGGCTATGGAAAACTTGCCGATTTTTCATATAAGTTTCGTGATCATGTCAAAGCACGCGTTAAAGGATTACGCAATAGGCGCAGCTTTTGGGAAAGCATTCTTAAAGGGCCAATAGGACAAGCGGTACTCGATGGCGACCAACAAAAAGCAGAGCAACAATTAATTGC
The DNA here is from genome assembly GCF_018860915.1 of Colwellia sp. C2M11. Taxonomy (GTDB): domain Bacteria; phylum Pseudomonadota; class Gammaproteobacteria; order Enterobacterales; family Alteromonadaceae; genus Colwellia. The sequence goes on along the minus strand of NZ_JAHKQD010000012.1, from coordinate 13,408 downwards.
CAGTATAAAACAAGAAATCGCGCCACCGAGTGGTGAAATTATCTTTATTCATACAAAAAACGGCAACCCAGATAACTTAACACTAAATGCCCATCGAGCGATGCAATTTGCTGATGCTGTTTTTTATGATGAAGATGTTAATATTGAATTAATTGAATATATACGACGCGATGCTGAAAAGTTTTTACAAAGCATCAGCTCAAGTATATTAATTAACTATCAACATGCTATGGAATTAGCGGCACAAGGCCAAAAAGTTATTTATTTATTAGACGGCAATGAAGTATTACCTAAGAATGCCGCATTAGCGAATAGCGAGATCGCCACCCAAGTAATCATAAGTGGCGAATAATCTACCCCTCCAGTATTAGGTGAACTAAACTCACCTAATACTTTTCTTTACCACACACTACAACGACATAACAAAATCGATTAATGATTGACGTTCGGCTTCCGCTAAAGCCATATAAGCATTTTTACTTTGCTCAGCTTCACCACCATGCCACAGAATAGCTTCTTCAACATCTGCAGCCCTTCCATCATGTAAAAATCCAGCCGCAGGGTTCACTGTTTTAGTTAAACCTATTCCCCACAAAGGGCGTGTTTTCCACTCTTGACCATTCGCAGTGAAATCACGACGGTTATCAGCGAGTCCTTCACCTAAATCATGTAATAACATATCGGTAAATGGATAAATATGCTGCCCTTTTAGTAGCTCTGGCGCAGCTAAACCACCCACTAAAAGTTCACCTGTAGACGTAATAAAGTCAGGTTGATGACACCCAGTACAATTCACTTGAGTAAATAGTTGCGCACCAGCAATCACTGATTCATCATTAATATTACGCCTAGCTGGAACCGCTAACGTTTCAGCATAAAACACCACTTCATCTGAGAACTGCTGAGTAGCTTCGGTATTTCCTTGCTCATCAGTGCCTATGTCAACAAACCCAGTACGTGCAAGGTAGCTCTCGTGTAACGGAGTATTAACAACACTCTCTTCAGGAAATAAAGGATTCGTTATCCCCATATCGCCACGCAAGGCTGCAAGCGACTGTACTCGAACGCTTGGTGTACTGGCTTTCCAACCAAAGCGTCCTAATGACACGGGAATAGGATCATTATTGTTAGCTTTTACCGGATCAAAAACCCAATTAGGGCGACCAGAAATACCATCATTATTAGTATCGTTCTCATCGGCTAATGCTAAAATATCAGCCTCACTAATCAACTCTAGCAACCCTAAACCAAATATAGGCATTCCGTTTCTTGGGCTATAACGTACATTCGCTTGCAAAATAGCGCTATTTAGCGAATTTTCAGGTGCTACATCATAAGGTTTTTCAATTGTAAACATCGGCTTTTTAAGCGTTACCGTATTACCATCAGCATACGTTACCGTTGAATACTCATATGAAAGATATACATTAGCTTGGCCAATAAAAGGATTCTCTTGCCAATCATCCCGAGCCTTTAGAACACCTCGATGGAATAATTGCGTACCAAAACCATCAACCCCTACATTTTTACAATAGTTATTTTCTACTGATGGCACCAAACATTCACCATCATCAATACTCATACGTAAGAAAATTCCGGCATTAGATCCCAATAATACCCGACTTTCTCCTTCGGCTAAGGTAATCGTAGAAGGTCGACCATCACGTTGATGACATGAATTACAATCTTGGTTATTAAATACTGGCCCCAACCCGTCTAAATCAAGGTGCTCATTATTTGGTGCGGTAGTAAAGGCGGTTTCAAAGTGTGTGTCACCAGTTAAATGTTTATCTAACTCTTCAGCAGTTAAATTTGGCATCGGCGTTGAAAAGCCATGCCCTGAATCGCTAGCATCAATAGCGGTTGCCTCACCGCCTAATAAACTTACAAAAGTATAAGCCGCTTGTGGTTGCTCGGTTTCTTTGCTCGTCTCATTTGAACTATTGGAGTTACAGCCAGAGATAATCATTGTACTCGTTATGACTAACACTACATGACAAAGCTTTACTTGGCGTTGTTTCGTTGAACTATCAGAATTACTTAGTTTATATAAATAATTAAATTTACTTAAATAACTTAACTTTTTTAACTTACTTAGATTAATCATTGCTAGGATGCCCAGAACAGGTGTAGATTATTGTGCATCCTTGCGCAATAATTGTTGAGAATGACTCAATAAATAGTTAACTAACTTATTGTTGCCAATCTTGTAGCTTAGTTAAGACGTCATTTTCAAAAGAAGTTTGTAACGTTGATAACGCATCAATCGCAGCTTGAATTCTCACTCGCGCATCAGCATCATTAATCGCTTGTCTAAAAGGTAAATCATTATCACCAGCAATTGCTTCAATCGCCGCAATAGCATCCGTTATTTCAGTATCGACTCTTGTGGCAAGATCGGCATCAGCCGCATTCACAAAGTCAATAATACCCGCTTTATCAGCCTGCCCTGAAAACTCACCGCGATACACATTTTGTACGCCACGAATATTGTCAGTAAAATCAGCCAATGAATTCCAGCTATATTGTGATTCCACTTTAGAAGTATCAATATTATCGATATTACTACCAAACGGTTCCGCTATTTTGCCATTACCTACTTCATCAACAATACCAATCATACCGTTGATTAATTCTTCTACTACACCCAACTGAGATGCATAAATATCATTATTCGTAGTTAATAATAAATCTTTGTATGCTGGCGAATTAGCATCGTTTGGATCATTCGCAACTATCCATGCATCTAACAATGATTGTGTATAAGTTTTAAATACCTCTGCAGCGGCAGATAAATATTCACTTTCAAGCGTAGTCATTTCATCAATGCTTTTCTCATTATCTTCTACACCATCACCAAACAATAGAAACTCCATGGTATGAAAACCTTGAACGTCATCATTAAACGTTTTGAGTTCATCAGCACTAAAACTTGCTTGAGATGCTAATAACGCCTCTAAGTCACTGGTATTTAACGGCCAAGTATCTAAATGAGGATCAATAGAAAGTGCGTCAACTGGGCCAAAAATGTGTGATTCACCTTGCTCCCAAGGTACTCGAACTTCTTTCCAAGCTTGTTGCGCTAATGCTAAATTCTCTTCTGTTGGTGTATTTACTAAATTTTGAGTTGCTAATAAAAAGTCTGTCGCACCATCATTAAGGTTTTGATAACCCGCCACGATGACATCATTAGTTAAATTAGTGATCATTTCAGTGGCTTCAAAACTGAAACTAGTTTCCTCAACCACAGGGGGTTCACTGTCTGACGAACTGCCACCACAAGCTGTTAAAACTAATGCAGAGATGGCAGCTGCCAATAAAGATTTCTTAAATATCATGTTATGTCCCTTATTTAAATTTTGTTATGTTAATTTTGTTGTGTTGACTGTGTTATATAGAAAAGAAGTAACCCATAGACAAACTAAAGCTGGTGCTATCATCTAAGTTGTTTTGTGCGTGTTTTGTTTGTGCCGCCTGTGCTTTAAATACAATATTTTTAATTGGGTAATAGTTCATACCTAAAGCGATAGACTGTGTGTTAAATCGATCTGTGGCGATACCTTGTTCAAGCTTTTTGATCGGATTTGCATATTCATAAATGCTATATAAATAGAGTGGTTTGCTAACATTGAACAGATCTTGACTGTTATACGATAACTCGACAAATGCCGATTCAGCTTCGCTACCTAGTTGTGAAAAATTTCCCGGCTTTAATCCTGGTGTTGTTTTATTCGCATTAGTGATCGCTTCACTATCATCTAACGAGCCAAATAAATATTGGCCACGCACAAGCCAATTCTTATAACTGTAAGCTCCATGAAGACCGAAAATAGTAAGATTACCGTCGCCATCCACCTTAGTATCATTGTTTCTATTACCTGAAGTATCACCAGTATAAAAACTAACACCTACACCTTTACCCGCTTTAATATCGCCGTAATCTAGGCGAAGTGTGAATGCTAAATCATCGGCATTTACTGTTTCAAAACGTCTTTGATGTCCAGTAGCCACCCAGTTATACGTGCGGAAAAATTCAGAGTTAAGGCCAGTGGTAATTAAGGTTTGTGCGGTAAAGTCATTCCATTTACTTATTAAATTTACACCGGTTTCATGCCAAACTTGTGGAATAAGGGTTGCTTCACTCCAATAGCGCTGCGTAGCAACATATTGTGTTGGCTTATGTAAATCAGTACCTAGACCTACAGGAACAAAAATATGTCCCATCTTCATCGTGAAGTATTTATTGGCAATATATTGAGCTTGCATTTTTTCCACAACAATTTCACCTCCAGCTTCAACTTCAGTCTCAAACTCGCCAAACTCTTCAAAACCGTCATATTCTAAAGTTGAACCTGTACCACCATGTTCATATTCAAGCTCGATCTCAACTTGCCACTTAGGATCAAAGTCATAAACAAACTCTACCACCACGCGCTCTAAATCAGTTGTCGCTCTTCGCTCTGGGTTTGTATCCTGAATGTTCTGATAAACGTCTTCATTTTTATAAAGGAGACTGCCATAAGAATTAATTTGCCAATTCTTTTTAACATCAAGATCTGTCCCTTCATTCAACTGCTTATTTTCAGACGCTTTAAGCGAGTCGGCTTTTAAAGACGCTAATTTTTTTTCAATTAACGCAAGCTGTTGTTGTTGCTTTACTAGCGCTAGCTCCAACTCTGATTGAGTTGCCGCAACACTGTGATTATTTAAAGAGCAAACCCCATAAACTAAGATAGATACAAATAAACGTTTCATTAACCCAACCAAATACAAATAAGAACTAATACTATTTGCATTTATGATAATCCTTCGTCACCACCATTACAAGTGAAAATCATTCTCATTGCTAATAATATATTATCGCTAGTCGAAGCCTACCAACTTAATTTATAAAGAATGAATACAGTTTTTATAAAAATATATAAACCTATCGAACTCTCCATTACTTTTTGCACCAATACAGGGCAATTAAATTATTTCTATGCGCATTGGCCGAATTAAGATCACAAGAACTCTAACAACTAAAAAATATATTCCTTGTTTTACATTGAGTTACAAATAATAGAGAAAATTTATAAAGTGGCATAAAGGTTGATACATAATGATAGTAACTATTTGACTAAGGGGAAATTATGCTTTCGACATTTCTTAAAGAACATAAACTACCAGAAGAATTCAAAGATACAGTAAAGCAATACTATAAGCCGCTAGCGGATAGAATATTTAGCAAGTTTAACGATGCAAAACAGCCTTATTTTGTTGGTATTAACGGCTGCCAAGGCAGTGGAAAGTCAACCTTAACTGATTATATTGCTGAATATTTAATAGACCAATATAAAGTTAATGTTGTGGTTATGTCGTTGGATGACTTTTATTATTCTAGTGAAAAACGCAATGAATTAGCACGAGATATACATCCTTTATTAGCTACTCGAGGTGTACCTGGCACTCACGATGTAGCCGCGCTGACCAAAGTTATTAGTCAATTAAAAGCACAGGAAACAGGTTTCTCTATTCCTAAATTTGATAAAGCAACTGACGAACCTTTTGCAACAGATCTTTGGTACTCAATTGAAAAACCAGTAGATATCATTCTTATAGAAGGCTGGTGCTGGGGCGTTAAATCACAAACAGCTGAGCAATTACAAAAACCCATTAATGAACTTGAATTACAACACGATGCCGATGGTGTCTGGCGAAATTATGTCAATCAACAACTAAAGTCATTATATGAACCTCTATATAAAAATATGGATTTTTGGTTAGCGCTACAAGCTCCTTCTTTCGATTGCGTTTATAAATGGCGTTTAGAGCAAGAACAGAAGCTAGAAGCAAGAAATCAAGGCTTAACTAATTCAAAAATTATGACCCCAGCAGAAGTGTTAAATTTCACACAATACTTTCAAAGGCTCAGTGTACAGGGTTGCAATAGCATCTCTCATTCTGCCGACACAATTTTTCACCTAAGTCCTGATCGCAGCATTACTGAAATGCACATAATAGAATAGGGATGAACATGTTACCAACTGTGATATTTAGTGATCTAGATGGAACCTTGCTTGACCATTACACTTATCAATCAACGCCAGCAAGCACAACACTTGAACAATTAAAAAATTCAAAGATACCGGTTGTGTTAAATACGAGTAAAACGCTAGCTGAATTAGAAATTATTAACCAAAGTCTTAATCTTAATGCGCCATTTATTGTTGAAAATGGTGCCGCTATTTACATACCTATTGGCACTTTTGCAAAACAGCCTGAAGACACTCGAACAATAGAAGGTTTTTGGGTGAAATCATTTTGCCTACCTCGAGAATACTGGTTGACATTATTGTCTGAAAAATCAGGTCAATTTTCGAATCAATACCAAGGATTTTCAACATTAACTGACGCGGAATTAGCAGAAATTACCGGTTTATCTTTAGCGGATGCAAATAGAGCAAAACAAAGACAATTTGGTGAACCAATTCATTGGTTAGGTGATGAAACAACGAAAAAGCAATTTATTGAACACATGCTTGATTTAGGTGCAAATGTTGTTCAAGGAGGTCGATTCATTCATATAGGTGACTATTGCGATAAAGGCCAAGCGTTAATTTGGTTGGCAGAGCAATACCGCGAACATTACAACAGCTCAATTGTAACCATTGCCTTAGGTGATGGAGAAAATGACAACTCAATGTTAGAAGCTGCTGACTTTGCAGTACAAATTCGTTCACCTGTACATGAATTTCCAACGTTATATCGTCAATACCAAACAACGAAAACAAAATCATATGGGCCCGAAGGTTGGGCAGAAGCAATACAACAACTGCTATCAAATTCAATTAACTCAGAGGTAAATCATGGCTGATTTTTATCAAAACGGAACAGTAACAACGTTACATAATTTAGCACAACGTGAATCCGCAGATATGGCGGCCGAATTATTAGAATTTTCCAAAAAACGCCCTTTAGGGCTTATTCTACCTTCATTATTTTCAGAGCTAGAAGGTAAAGCGTTGCCTGATATTGTTAGTAAGCTTAAAGGTGTAGAATATCTATCTGAAATAGTTATTGGTTTAGACCGTGCTGATTTAGACCAATATAAACATGCACTATCGTTTTTTGGTGAACTACCACAACACCATAAAGTATTGTGGAATGACGGACCTAGATTACAAGCAATCGACGCTAAATTACAAGAGCTTGGGCTAGCACCGAAAGAATTAGGTAAAGGTCGTAATGTTTGGTATTGCATGGGCTATATTCTAGCGTCAGGCAAAGCTGAATCAATTGCTTTACATGATTGTGATATTTTAACTTACGAAAGAGAATTACTCGACAGACTACTCTACCCTGTTGCCAACCCACTGTTTAACTATGAATTTTCTAAAGGTTATTATGCACGTGTTGCCAGTGGCAAAATTAATGGTCGCGTTTCGCGCTTATTAGTAACACCGCTAATTAAAGCATTAAAGAAAACCGTTGGTCACTGTGACTATCTTGAATATATGGACAGCTTTTTATACCCATTAGCAGGTGAATTTTCTTTCCGTCGAGATGTATTAAGTGATATTCGTATTCCAAGTGATTGGGGCTTAGAAATCGGTGTACTTTCTGAAATGTACCGTAATTATGCACCAAATCGTATATGCCAAGTTGATATTGCGGCAACCTATGATCATAAGCATCAAGATTTATCTTTAGATAATGATCAAGGTGGTTTATCAAAAATGTCCGTTGATATTACTAAATCATTTATTCGAAAACTGGCCACACAGGGCGAAACATTCACCTCTGAAAAGTTTAGAACATTAAAAGCTACCTATTATCGTATTGCATTAGATTATGTTGAGACATATCGCAATGACGCTATGATGAATGGACTACAACTCGATATTCATAACGAAGAAAAAGCAGTAGAAATGTTCGCTGAAAATATATTAACTGCAGGTCATACTTTCTTAGAACAACCTATGGATACGCCTTTTATCCCGGCTTGGAACCGAGTAGTCAGCGCTATACCTGATATTTTATCGCAGTTAAAAGAAGCCGTAGAACTAGACAATGAAGAATTTAGTCAATCCTTGAAGTAAAGGTGAAGTATGTCCGCACAAATTAATCTATTGAAAGAAAAGCTAGTTCAGCAGCTAGCTTGTATCTATAAAGACGTTCCGCTCGAAAGCTCATGTGACGATATTGCACAAGCACTTATCGATATCATGCGGTTATCAACAACGGTAGAGGTTGCTGAGCCTTTTAAAAATCACTGGTCTGAAGAAGATGTTATCTTGATCACTTATGGTGACAGCGTAATAAGTGAAGAGCAAGCTCCCTTAAAAACGTTGAAAAACTTTTTAGATAGCAAAATTAAAAACACGATTAATAGCGTACATATATTACCTTTCTTTCCATACAGTTCAGATGATGGTTTTGCCGTTATTGACTACTCATCGGTTAATGAATCACTAGGCTCTTGGGATGATATTGAATCCATTAGCAAAGACTACAACTTCATGTCTGACCTAGTCATTAACCATTGTTCAAGTCGCAGTGTTTGGTTTGATAATTTTGTCAAAGGAGAAGGCGTTGGTAATGATTTCTTTTTCACAGCCTTACCAGACGATGACTTGTCTGAGGTTGTTAGACCACGCACTTCACCATTATTAAAAGAAATTGAAACTAGCAATGGTAAAAAGTTTGTCTGGTGTACTTTTAGTCACGATCAAGTCGATTTTGACTTTCGTAACCCGGAAGTATTGAAAGCCTTTACCACTATTATCAGACAATACCTTGATAGTGGCGTTAAAATATTTCGTTTTGATGCTATTGCCTTTTTATGGAAAATTGCAGGAACAACAAGCATTAATCTACCCCAAACTCATGAAGTAGTAAGGTTATTAAGAACCTTAATTGAGTCTGCCAAATCAGATGCAATTATCATTACCGAAACCAATATTCCTAATACTCAAAACCTTACCTATTTTGGTAACGCCAATGAAGCTCATGGTATTTACAACTTTTCATTACCACCACTATTGTTAAACACCTTACTAACCGGAAGTTGCTTATATTTAAAACGCTGGTTAATGAGTATGCCGCCACCTCAAAATGGCACCATGTACTTTAACTTTATTGCCTCGCATGATGGTATCGGCTTACGCCCTGCTGAAGGCTTGTTAAGTGAAGAAGAGCTAGGACAATTAGTTAATACCGTTGAAGGTTTTGGCGGAAAAATATCATGGCGAACCACAGACGGCGGAGAACAAAAAGCGTATGAAATGAACATTTCGCTTTATGATGCCATGCAAGGAACAGTGAATGGGAAGGATCAATGGAACTTTGAACGCTTCATTTGTGCTCACGCCATCATGTTTGCCCTTGAAGGCATCCCCGGCATTTATATTCATAGCCTTATTGGTACACAAAACGACTATAAAAAATTATCAAACACTCATCATAACCGTTCTATTAATAGACACCGTTGGGATGAAAATTTATTAACCGAGGCGCTACAAGATGAAAGTTTGCATCATGCAAAAGTATTGTCAACGTTAACGTCGTTACTCAACATTCGTATCAAACAACCAGCGTTTCACCCTAATGCTACTCAGTTTACTTTACACTTAGGTTTATCATTGTTTGGTTTTTGGCGACAAAGCCAAGACCGAAAACAAAGTATTTTTTGTGTCAGCAATATTACGGATAAGCCTTTATCTTTACCATTAAGCGAACTAAATTTAATTGTTACAGAAAGTTGGATTGAATTAATTACTGGTACAGAAGTAACAGACTTAACTGAATCTATTACCTTACTACCTTATCAAACAGTTTGGATTGCTAACATTAAAGCACAATAAATAAAGAAGAGTATCAAGGTCATACATGCTATGGCCTTTACTTGCTCTTTCATATTCCTAGTAAACAGATCATCAAAACACACATTATTATACCAAGGTCCGCAAATTTCAGCTGATGATTGACATTAAAATCATTCCTTAAAATCATTCCTTAAAATGATTCCTTAAAATAAGTAATTAAATTGAATACTTAAGTTCTATTTCTCGGTCAATACTAGTTAACAACCTAATGCTAATACCTAACTACCAACCGAGGCATACTATGCATAAAATTTTATCACTAACAATAACACTAACCATACTACTAATTACCTCAAATGCTGTTAAGGCGAACAACAATAGCAGCAAAGACCTTTATCAAAATCAAATAATGACAAAAGGCTTAAATCATTTAGGCTTAACAGTAAAAAACCTTCAAGCGTCAGCTGACTTCTTTATTAATACCTTGGGCTGGAAGAAAGCAGGTGGCTACCCTGACTATCCATCAATATTTGTTACCGATGGTGAAATTTTTATAACACTTTGGCAAACAAAAGATGTAGAAAATACCGTTGCCTTTAACAGAAAGAATAATGTTGGTTTACATCACCTTGCTCTAACCGTGGCAAGCGAAGAAATATTATCTGAGTTACACCGCAGATTTAAACAAGTACCAAATTTAATCATTGAGTTTGCCCCAGAATTAAATGGTAAAGGCCCAACAATACACATGATGATTAGAGAACCAAGCGGCAATCGTATTGAATTTGCCTACACTCCAGCAAAATGATAACGAAAATACAACTAAAAAATAACCAATAAAAAACAGCGGGTTAACACACTATTAACAATTGAGGGAAGGCTTCATATAACACTAATATTTTTTACAAAAACAATAACATTATTACTTTATTTAACCTTGTTTTCATACTACAGTTCCGCTATAGTGAAAATCAAATGGTGTTAGAATATACACTCTAATATCTAGTAACATAGAAATATACATAGAAACACAAGAGCACAACAATCTTATAAAAGTTAAATAGAGCCCGCAGGGATTAATTTCAATGCATAGAGGATTGTGCTCGTAATAAATATAACAATACAGCTAACAAAAGGACTACTAGTTGCTACATATTAATACCACATCAAATTGTTCACAAATTAGCGTTATGGTTTCTTAGTGGCTATCGATATGCAAAAAAACATACTTTTCTTGCAAGGCCCGTTGGGCAATTTTTTTAAGCTACTATCATCATATATAGATAGTGAAACCACTTCGAGTGCCCATCACATCACATTCAATGGCGGAGATGCCTGGTTTAGTGATAAAAGATATTCTCACGCGTACTCTGGCAAACCAACCGAGTGGCAAGCATATTTAAGTGATTATATCGAAAAACACGGTATTACAGATATTGTTGTTTTTGGTGATTGTCGATTTTATCATCGCATCGCAAAATCTGTTGCAGAAGAGATGAACTTGATTTTTTGGGTGTTTGAGGAAGGCTATTTAAGACCTTCGTTTATTACCTTAGAAGAAGGTGGTGTAAACGGTAATTCTTCACTTTTAGGTTTAGACTTTAGTGTACTTGAAGAGAAACACCTAGAAGAGATATCGAATAACAATACGCGTTTGCGTAGTCCTTTTTGGGATATGTCCATTAACGCCATTCAATATTATTTTTTCAAGCAACTTTATACAAAAAACTTCCCTCATTATATCCATCACCGCCCTTGGTACGCCACGGAAGAGTGTTTGCATTGGATTAAAGCGGGCTTTAGAAAGTTAAAATATAAAGGTCAAGAACGAAAAATTGTTAAGCAGCTAACAACTACGCTATCCAAGAAGTATTTCTTGGTTCCTCTTCAAGTAAGTGTTGATAGCCAAATTTTATACCATTCACCTTATGGCTCAGTTGAAGAGTTCATTAGCGTTGTTATTAAATCGTTTTCTCAAAAAGCATCAAAAGATGATTATCTCGTTTTTAAGCATCATCCAATGGACCGAGGCTTTAACAATTATGCCAGATACATTAAAAAACTTTGCTATGCTTATGACTTAACAGGTAGAGTGTTGTATTGTCATGATGCTCATCTACCTACGCTAATTAAAGAAGCCAAAGGCTTAGTAACTATAAACAGTACCGTTGGTATATCATCATTACATCATTCAACACCTACAAAAGTATTGGGGCGTGCGGTGTATGACTTAGACGGAGTAACAAGTCAAAAACCATTAGATGATTTTTGGAAAACATGTTGTAAACCATGTGAAATCACATTTAAAAAGTTCAATCAATTTTTAAAATCAGAAAACCAAATCCCAGGCAGTTTTTATCAACAACCGGAACTTGTTTTGCAAGCCGTAACTGATAAATTTTTTAACTTAAATAACCAATAAAACGAAAAGGATACGTCATGTTAAATTTTAAATTATCACAGCTTGCAATAGCAACGTCACTAGCATTAACGCTAAGTGCATGTGGTGGCTCATCAAGCTCAGATCCAGAAACACCAGTAGTTACACCACCAACAGCTGAAACATTCACAGCTACAGGTGCCGCTGTAAAAGGTATTATGATCGGTGCAGATGTTGTAGCATATGATGCAGATGGTAATGAAATAGCGAGTGCTGTAACTGATGAAAACGGAAGTTATTCACTTGATATACCATCAGACTTCGTTGGTGCTATTAAAGTAACGGTAACAACCAATGCAGACAGTATTATGCGTTGTGACTCTAGCGATTGTGGTAATGGTGTTGGTTTTGGTGAAGATATCACTAACACACCAGGCATTGCACTATCTACTGTTGCTTTTATCGATGAAGATACTGATACATCTGCTGTAGAATTCCCTGTGAATGCGTTAACTAACGCTACAGCACAAATAATGGAAGCATCTACAGATCTAGCTGATTTAAATGCCTCTGGTAAAGCAGGTTTTGATGCGCTAGCTAAATTATCAACTAAAAAAGTGGCTTTAGTTTTTGGTTTAACAGATATAGCTCCTGAGAACTTTTTAACTCAAGACATTACTGACCCTACAACTATTTCAGACTTAAGTGCTGAAGATGCAGCAGGGTTATCTTTGCAAGATACAAAATTATCAATGCTTAATGCTCTTATCTTACAATTAGCGCAAGACGGTGCTGAAGATGGAGCAGATATCTCTGCTGCTCTTGCTGCCATGACAAGTAAAATCCTTTCTGCTACTGACGAAAATGGTAGTTCAACAGAAAGAGATGAAATCGCTAACAATTTCGAAGCTGCAATAATAGCGCTTTCAAATGACTCGTTATTTCAACAAGAATTTGCACTACTAAATGATACGCTAGGTGGAACAGTTACATTACCAGTTTCAGCTGAAGATTTTAGCTCTGGTGATTTTGCAGAAGAACTTGCTTCTGATATTTCTGATGAAGTTGACGGCGTAAGCTTAAATGCGATTAATGATGCTATCAATAGTGTTGTTACTATTATTGAAACTGCTGAAGGTTCATTAACTGACGAAGATATTGCAGCAATTGAAGATGAAGTAGATACAGTTATTACACCTACTCCAACTGACCCTGTTGACCC
>NZ_JAHKQD010000030.1 GCF_018860915.1 Colwellia sp. C2M11 | reverse complement strand
CCAGTAGCGATGGACGAAGGATTACGCTTCGCAATCCGTGAAGGTGGTCGTACTGTTGGTGCTGGTGTTGTATCTGCAATCATCGAGTAATTAACACTTTATTGTAGTTAACCTATTGGTTAGCGAACACAAAAGGTTAATGAATAAAAAAGGTCGCTTCTGCGGCCTTTTTTGTTTTTATTTATTTAATAATTAGTACAACGTGTTGTTAAATAGACACCTTGAATTTGGCCATTTTTTCTACGTATAAGATTGTTCACTTAATTAATAAAACGGGTATAACTCTCATCATAAGCTGGCCTCAATGTCTTAAAGGCAAATGAAATGCCAATATAATGGATTACTATATGCCGCTATTAATTGTCTTATCGTCACATTCTAATGATTGTATCTTTATTACTACTTACCTTATTTTTTTTATAGCTAACAGATTTATAGCTTAACTATTGGCAACTAATGACATGGAATATTACCTTGTTGATTTTGACAAAATATACCTTATATATGGACGTAGTGAGACGCAACTTAGAGCTGTAAAGTTGTAAATATAGATGTAGCCAAAGATACTTTTTGAAGAATGCCTTAATATTTTTCATTTGATTTATACGCTTTTATATAAGTGATATAACAAAATAAAATAAAATAAAATATTATGGTGGCACAATATTTGATAAAGTAGAGCTAGAGTGTTCCTCAGAAAATTAGCAATACAACTTAGTCATGAATGACTCAAACAAAGTCAAGTTGTGTAACATCTAAATAATCTAGTGTCTTACTTTTATCTTTGCATAGATTCATTTTTGATGGATATGTATTTTACCCATTTATCAATTTGATTGTTAAGACCAATACTGTAGTTATGTCATTAATTGGCTCAGTAAAGTTGTTCTTAGATGTAATATTTAATAATTTTTACAATAAATCATAGCTATTTAATGGCTACTAATGAGAGTAAATATGTTTTTAATCGACCAAATAATATTGTTATCAGCAGTTCTTATTTTACTTGGTATTATTTCGAGTAAGTTATCTGCTCGCTTAGGCTTACCTGTACTTGTACTATTTTTAATAGTCGGCATGCTAGCAGGTGAAGATGGCCCTGGAGGAATTTTCTTTGATAACGCGGATGCTGCTCATTCCTTAGGCACCTTAGCCTTAGCTATTATATTGTTTGATGGTGGGTTACAAACACCTTTTAAAGCGGTTAAACGTGTCTGGAAGCCTGCCTCTGCATTAGCTACTTTTGGCGTATTAATTACTGGTATCGTTACAGGGCTAGCCGCGGCTTATATTTTAGAGATACCGTTACTTCAAGGTATGTTACTTGGTGCAATCGTTGGTTCAACGGATGCAGCTGCTGTATTTTCATTACTGAGAAACGCAGGTATTCACCTGAATAAAAAGTTAAAAGCAACATTAGAAATTGAGAGTGCTTCAAACGATCCTATGGCAATATTTTTAACTGTTGGATTGTTAGAGGTACTTGTTAATGGCATGAAGCCAGGTACAGATTTATTCTTGATGTTTATATCTCAAATGGGGCTAGGCGCTGTTGTAGGACTGACTGTTGGTTGGCTTTCTGTTAAATTGATTAATCGTATTCAGTTAGTTTCAGCTGGTTTGTATCCAGTATTAGTCGCTGCTTGTGGTATGTTATCTTTTGGTATTACAGCTAATATTGGTGGTAGTGGATTTTTAGCTGTATTTATTACCGGTGTTGTTATCGGCAATAGTCGTTTTGTTTTCCAACGTAGTACTTTTCTCTTCCATGATGGTTTAGCCTGGCTAAGTCAAATAACCATGTTTGTTGTTTTAGGCTTATTAATAACGCCAACGTCTTTGTTAGATGTATGGTTTGAAGGTTTACTGATAGCCTTCGTCTTAATATTTGTTGCTAGGCCACTTGCTGTTATTCCTACGCTAGCATTATTTGGCTTTAATATGCGGGAAATTACGCTGGTTTCATGGGTTGGATTACGAGGCTCTGTACCGATAATATTAGCAATATTTCCTTTGATTTTTGGCTTGCCTGGTGCATCGCTTATTTTCAATGTGGTCTTTTTTGTTGTGCTTATTTCAGCGACCTTACAAGGCTCAAGTTTAGCTTGGATGGCGAAGAAGCTAAAATTAACCTTACCACCACCAGTAACTCCTGCAGCAACACTAGAGATTACTGCGCTTGGTGACGTAGATGCAGATATTGTGGAATATACGTTAGGCTCCAATTCTCCAGCTATAGGCCGACGTATTTCTCATTTAGCCCTTCCTGAGCATGCCGTTATGGCGATGATCACTCGATCAGGTAAAGTTATTGCACCACGAGGGTCAACACTTCTACAATCTGAAGATCAAATATTTATCGTATTAAAGCCAAGCATACGTGCATTTGTTGATTATGTTTTTTCAGGAAAACTTGATACTGAGAGTGAAGAATTACCGAATAGAGAATTAAAAGTTAAAGGGAATACTTGTGTTGACCATATAGGAAACTCTTACGGTATTGAAATTATGGGGGAAGGGCAAGCGACATTAGAACAACTAATTAAGTCAACCCTTGATACGGCACCCTTCATAGATGCTGTGGCACAATTAGAAAATATTCATTTATATGTTAGAGAAATGGTTGACCAGCGTATTATTACGGTGGGGATTGTAGTAAATGATAAGTAGTATTATAGGTTTAAGATGGTAAATTTAGCTGCAGAAATTGAAAATTACTAAGATTGATTTAAGAGATATGAGCTATTTGTTACCCTTATAATTAGATATTTTAATGTTATTTTTTAACGTAAAGCCTAATTTTATATAGGACAGCTATCGATTATCTTGTAAATATCCCTTGAGTAAACTGATTGACTGAGTATAATAGCGCCTCACTTCTCGAGTATCTCTTAATTCCCAAAAAACTAAGATTCATCCGATAAGTGTAACTATTGCTTTAGTAGACGTTTAAATACTAAATGCATTGTAGGGGTGTAGTTCCAATTGGTAGAACAGCGGTCTCCAAAACCGATGGTTGGGAGTTCGAGTCTCTCCACCCCTGCCATATTGATAAAGGCTTCGCGTAAATCGCGTTTCTAAACAGTTTCACATTTGATGACAATTACGGATAGAAATATGAATGCAAGTACAGAAGAACAACCAAGTAACTCATTAGACGGTTTAAAATGGGGCATTATTGTCTTATTATTAATTGCCGCTATTGGTGGTAACTATTATTATGGTCAAGAATCAGTATTACTACGTGCTGTAGGAGTTGTAGTTGCTGTGGGTGTTGCAGGTTTAATTGCTATGCAAACATTAAAGGGTCGTACTGCTGTTGCATTTGCTAAAGAATCACGAACTGAAGTTCGTAAAGTCGTTTGGCCAACACGCCAAGAAGCTATCCAAACAACAGGTATTGTTTTAGTGGTTACATTATTAATGTCATTACTACTTTGGGGTTTAGATTCTGTTCTTTTCTGGGCGGTCGGCTTAATTACAGGTATGAAGGTATTATAATGTCTGAAGGTTTTATTGAAAATTCTGTTGATGGTAGCGAAGGCGAAGAGACAGAAGAAAAAGTTGTTAATCAAAA
Organism: Colwellia sp. C2M11; assembly: GCF_018860915.1. Taxonomy (GTDB): domain Bacteria; phylum Pseudomonadota; class Gammaproteobacteria; order Enterobacterales; family Alteromonadaceae; genus Colwellia. The sequence continues at coordinate 15,533 of NZ_JAHKQD010000030.1, read as the reverse complement.
TCCAAAGTTAAGATGGTATGTTGTACAGGCTTTCTCTGGTTATGAAGGTCGTGTTCAAAAAACATTAGTAGAGCATGTTGAAATCAATGGTCTACAAGAAAAGTTTGGTGAGATTCTAGTACCTACAGAAGAAGTAGTGGAAATGAGAGCTGGCCAAAAGCGTAAGAGTTCTCGTAAATTCTTTCCTGGTTACGTACTTGTTCACATGGAGCTTGATGACGAATCATGGCATTTAGTTAAAAGTGTTCCACGCGTATTAGGTTTTATTGGTGGTACTAAAGAAAGACCTGCACCGATAACTCAAAAAGAAGCGGATCGCATATTACAGCGTTTAGTTGATACTGATAAGCCTAAGCCTAAAACATTGTTTGAACCAGGCGAAGTTATTCGTGTTATTGACGGACCATTTGCAGACTTTAATGGTGTTGTTGAAGAACTTGATTATGAGAAGAATAGAATTAAAGTATCTGTACTTATTTTCGGTCGTTCAACACCGGTTGATCTTGAATTTGGTCAGGTAGAAAAAGGAAGCTAAGCTTCTTTATACATAATATGAATAAAAAAACCAAAGCTCTGTCTTTGGTTTTTTGTTTTTATTAATTAGTCTTCGTCGAAAAGTACTTGAAACTTAGTGATTGATTAATATATAATCCGCTGCCGCGTTTTTTTAGCGCGGCCTAAATCAGCCTTTTTGAATAAATTAGGTTAAAATACGATTTAGTAAACAGGGAAGCGAAAACTGTTCGCAGTAATTTGCGTTAACTACCCACAATAAAGGTATTTTAAAATGGCTAAAAAAGTCCAAGCTTTAATCAAGCTACAAGTAGCTGCTGGTGCAGCTAACCCGTCACCACCGGTTGGTCCTGCATTAGGTCAACATGGTGTTAACATCATGGAATTCTGTAAAGCGTTTAACGCAAAAACAGATTCTTTAGAGAAAAATGCTCCGGTTCCAGTAGTAATTACTGTATATAATGACCGTTCATTTACTTTTGAAACTAAAACTCCACCTGCTGCTTATTTACTTCTAAAAGCTGCTGGTGTGAAAAGCGGCTCTGGTCGTCCTAACACAGAAAAAGTTGGTACTGTTACTACAGCACAACTTGAAGAAATCGTTAAGACAAAAGAACCTGATTTAACTGCTGGTTCATTAGAAGCTGCAGTGCGTACCATTGCGGGCTCTGCTCGTTCAATGGGTTTAGTGGTAGAGGACTAATCAATGGCTAAATTATCAAAACGCGCTCGTCTTATCCGTGAAAAAGTAGACGTAACAAAAGAATATGATATCACTGAAGCAGTTGCTTTATTAAAAGAATTTGCTACAGCAAAATTCCGCGAAAGCGTAGATGTTGCTGTAAACCTTGGTATTGATGCTCGTAAATCAGATCAAAACGTTCGTGGTGCTGCAGTATTACCAAATGGTACGGGCCGTGATGTACGTGTTGCTGTATTTACACAAGGTGCAAATGCAGAAAAAGCTAAAGAAGCTGGTGCTGACGTAGTTGGTATGGAAGATTTAGCTGAGCTAGTTAAAAAAGGCGAAATGAACTTTGATGTTGTAATCGCTTCTCCAGACGCTATGCGTGTTGTTGGTCAACTAGGTCAAATCTTAGGCCCACGTGGTTTAATGCCTAACCCTAAAGTTGGTACTGTAACTCCTGATGTAGCTGGCGCTGTTAAAAACGCTAAGTCTGGTCAAGTTCGTTACCGCAACGACAAGAACGGTATCATCCATACTACTATTGGTAAGGCTGATTTCGAACCTGCACAGTTACAAGAAAACCTAGAGTTTTTGTTAGATGCACTTAAAAAAGCAAAACCAGCAAATGCTAAAGGTCAATATCTTAAAAAAGTTTCTCTTTCAACTACTATGGGTGCCGGCGTAGCCGTTAACCAAGCTAGTTTATCGCAAGCTTAATATTGATAAAGTAGGGCTTTTTGATTGAAGCTTTACAAAGGCGAAATTATAATCTATAATTTCGCCCCTTAAATTTTGGTAGGAGTTATATTGCTGTTTTTTAGATGAAAATCTTTTAAATTCAATGATATAACCCCCGTCCAAGACCGTAGGAGTTTTTATTGAATAGGTTTTCCTTCTGGAATTCTGAGGAAGATTAAAACTTAATATTTCCTACGTAGATGGTGATTACCCAGATATTTTTTCCTTAAATTCTGGTCCTCGCCGTAATGGCCTAGTATACAATTATGTATTCTAGGGATTGTAAATACCGGCATAAACCCCGGTGAACCAGGAGTTAAAGCCAATGGCTATCAATCTTGATGACAAAAAAGCAATTGTTGCTGAAGTTCAAGAAGCTGCCGCTGGCGCTCAATCAGTTGTTATTGCGGATGCCCGCGGTGTAACAGTTGAAGCAATTACAGTGCTACGTAAGCAAGCACGTGAGAATGGCGTATGGATGAAAGTTGTCCGTAACACATTAGCACGTCGTGCAGTAGCTGGTACTGAATTTGAATGTGTTGATGACACATTTAAAGGACCTACATTAATTGCATTTTCAAACGAACATCCAGGTGCTGCTGCACGTTTATTCACTGATTTCGCTAAAACTAACGAAAAATTTGAATTAAAAGCAGCTGCATTTGAAGGTAATGTTGTAGACGTAAATATGTTAGCTAAGCTACCTACTTACGACGAAGCTATTGCCCGTTTAATGAGCGCTATGAAAGAAGCATCTGCAGGCAAATTAGTCCGCACGATTGCTGCAGTTCGCGATCAGAAAGAACAAGAAGCTGCATAGGTTATTTAAGTTTATTGCTTAAAACCAAGCTTTTTGTATTTATAGTTATTTCAAACAGTATTTTTTATAAAAAAAATCTGTTTAATTAAAATTAGGAAATTATAGTATGTCTATTTCAAAAGACGATATCTTAAACGCAGTTGCTGAAATGTCAGTAATGGACGTTGTTGCATTAATCGAAGCAATGGAAGAAAAATTCGGCGTATCAGCTGCTGCAGCTGTTGCTGTTGCTGGCGGTGACGCTGGTGGTTCTGCTGAAGAACAAAGTGAATTTGACGTTGTTTTAACTGGCTTCGGTGAGAAGAAAGTTGCAGTAATCAAAGCAGTTCGTGGCGCTACAGGTTTAGGCCTTAAAGAAGCTAAAGACTTAGTTGAAGCTCTTGGTACGCTTAAAGAAGGCGTAGATAAAGCTGAAGCAGAAGAGCTTAAGAAAACTCTTGAAGAAGCTGGTGCTTCTGTTGAGATCAAATAGTCTGTTAATAAACAGATTATTTGCCTGAAAAGGCATGGCTGGTGATTTAAACGTCACCGGCCTTTTTGCGCTTTTTATTGCTAGAAAAACATAATATGTTTTTTTAAGAAAACAGTGCATTATTAAGTGTTAGATGACTTTTGATCATCTAGTAATGTTTAGACGTAAACATTATCTAAATAACCTGTCTATGTAAGGAAAACTTACAAGGCAGATTTGGCCATAACCAGCAAGCTGAGGAACCCCATGGCTTACTCATACTTTGAGAAAAAGCGAATTAGAAAGGACTTTGGTAAAAGTGCACAAGTAATGGAATATCCATTTTTGTTGTCCATTCAACTCGATTCTTTCCGCAAGTTTATTGATATTGATACCACAGGTGAAACCGGTCTAGAGGCTGCTTTCCGTTCTATTTTCCCAATTAAAGCTTATTCAGGTAGCTCAGAATTACAATATGTAAGCTATCGTTTAGGTGAACCGTTATTTGATGTTAAAGAATGTCAAATACGTGGTGTAACTTATTCTGCACCGCTACGCGTTAAATTACGTTTAGTGGTTTACGATAAAGAAGCTCCGGCAGGTACTGTAAAAGATATCAAAGAACAAGAAGTGTACATGGGTGAAATCCCGTTGATGACAGATAACGGTACTTTTGTAATTAATGGTACTGAGCGTGTTATCGTTTCACAATTACACCGTTCTCCTGGTGTATTCTTTGATCACGATAAAGGTAAAACGCATTCATCGGGTAAAGTTTTATATAACGCACGCGTTATTCCTTACCGTGGTTCATGGTTAGATTTTGAATTTGATCCAAAAGATAATTTATTTGTTCGTATCGATAGACGTCGTAAATTACCAGCGTCAATCATGCTACGTGCATTAGAATATTCTACAGAAGAAATTTTAGATATTTTCTATGACACAACTAACTTTGTTATCAAAGGTGATAAGTTGGTCATGGATCTTATTCCTGATCGTCTTCGTGGTGAAACTGCTACATTCGACATTTCAATTAAGAAAGGTGAAGTATTAGTTGAATCAGGTCGTCGTATCACTGCACGACACATTCGTTCTTTAGAAAAAGCAAAAATTGATAAATTAGAAGTACCAGCTGAATATATTGTTGGTAAAGTTTTATCAAAAGCTTATATCGACAAGTCTACGGGTGAAGTTGTTGCTGAAGCAAATGCTGAATTAACGTTGGAGTTATTAGCAGAGCTTAGCCAAGCAGGTCATAAAACAATATCTACTTTATATATGAATGAATTCGATGTTGGTTCATATATGTCAGATACGTTACGTGTTGATAGCTCAACTAACCGCTTAGAAGCGTTAGTTGAAATTTACCGTATGATGCGCCCAGGCGAGCCACCGACAAAAGATGCAGCAGATACATTATTTAATAATTTATTCTTCGCTTCTGAACGTTATGACTTATCTACTGTAGGTCGTATGAAGTTTAACCGTCGTGTTGGTAATGCTGATGATATCGGTTCTGGTATTTTATCTAAAGAAGATATTGTTTCAGTAATGAAAACCTTAATCGACATTCGTGACGGTAAAGGTGAAGTTGATGATATCGATCATTTAGGTAACCGTCGTATTCGCTCTGTTGGTGAAATGGCTGAAAACCAATTCCGTGTAGGTTTAGTTCGTGTTGAGCGTGCTGTACGTGAACGTTTAAGTCTTGGTGACTTAGATGCAATCATGCCACAAGATTTAATCAACGCTAAACCAATTTCTGCGGCAGTGAAAGAGTTCTTTGGCTCTTCACAGTTGTCTCAGTTTATGGATCAAAACAACCCGTTATCAGAGGTAACGCATAAGCGTCGTATTTCTGCATTAGGTCCAGGTGGTTTAACGCGTGAACGTGCTGGTTTTGAAGTACGAGATGTACATCCAACGCATTACGGTCGTGTTTGTCCAATCGAAACGCCAGAGGGTCCAAACATTGGTTTGATCAACTCGCTTTCTTGTTACGCACGTACTAATGATTTTGGTTTCTTAGAAACTCCATACCGCAAAGTTATTGACGGTGTAGTGACTAATGATATTGATTATTTATCAGCAATTGAAGAGGGTAACTTTGTTATCGCTCAGGCAAACGCTGTAAATGACGCAGATAATAAGTTAACTGAAGACTTAGTTAACTGTCGTCATAAAAATGAATTTACATTAAAAGCACCTGCTGAAGTTCAGTATATGGATGTATCGCCACAACAAATTATTTCTGTTGCTGCGTCACTTATTCCATTCCTTGAACACGATGATGCTAACCGTGCTTTGATGGGATCGAACATGCAACGTCAAGCAGTACCAACACTTATCGTAGATAAGCCGTTAGTTGGTACTGGTATGGAAAAAGTTGTAGCAGTTGATTCTGGTGTTACAGCCGTAGCTAAACGTGGTGGTGTAGTCAGTTATGTTGATGCTTCACGTATTGTTGTTAAAGTTAATGAAAAAGAAATGCATGCTGGTGAAGCCGGTATTGATATTTATAACTTAACTAAATATACACGTTCTAACCAAAACACTTGTATCAACCAACGTCCAGTGTGTCGTATGGGTGAACCTGTTGTACGTGGTGATGTATTAGCTGATGGTCCTTCTACAGATATGGGTGAATTGGCTTTAGGTCAAAACATGCGTATCGCTTTCATGCCTTGGAATGGTTACAACTTTGAAGATTCAATGTTGTTATCTGAGCGTGTAGCAATTGAAGACAGATTTACTACTATTCATATTCAAGAACTAACGTGTATCGCTCGTGATACTAAATTAGGATCAGAAGAAATTACTGCTGATATTCCTAATGTTGGTGAGTCAGCGTTATCTAAATTAGATGAAGCTGGTGTTGTTTATATTGGTGCTGAAGTTAATGGCGGTGATATTTTAGTGGGTAAAGTTACTCCTAAAGGTGAAACGCAATTAACACCAGAAGAAAAACTTTTACGTGCAATTTTTGGTGAGAAAGCGGCTGATGTTAAAGACAGCTCTTTACGTGTACCAAATTCAGTAAAAGGTACTATCATTGATGTTCAAATATTTACGCGCGACGGTGTTGAAAAAGATGCTCGTGCAGTAGAAATTGAAGAAATGCAACTTAGAGAAGTTAAGAAAGATCTTGGCGATGAACTAAGCATTTTAGAAGATGGTATTTACGCACGTACTAAGAAATTATTATTGTCTGCAGGCTTAAGTGAATCAGATTTAACTTCAATGTCTCGTGATAAGTGGTTAACGCAAAACTTATCTAATGAAGAACAACAAGCTGAACTTGAACAAATTGCTGAGCAATACGACAACATTAAAGAAGATTTCGATAAGAAGTTTGAAGTTAAACGTCGTAAGATCACGCAAGGTGATGATTTACAACCAGGCGTATTAAAAATAGTTAAAGTTTATTTAGCTGTTAAACGTCGTATTCAGCCAGGTGATAAAATGGCTGGTCGTCATGGTAACAAAGGTGTTATTTCAAACGTAGTACCTGTTGAAGATATGCCATACGATCAATACGGTGTGCCAGTAGATGTAGTGCTTAACCCATTAGGTGTTCCATCACGTATGAACATCGGTCAGATTTTAGAAACTCATTTAGGTATGGCGTGTCGCGGTATCGGTGAAAAAATCAATCGTATGTTAGAAGCACAACAAGAAATTCATAAACTACGTAACTTCCTTCAAGAAGTTTACAATGTCGGTGAATCTCGTCAAGAAGTTGATGTTGCTAGTTTCTCTGATGATGAAGTATTGCGTTTAGCCGGTAACTTGCGTGCAGGTTTACCGATTGCAACACCAGCATTTGATGGCGCTGCAGAAAAAGAAATTAAAGAGTTATTTAAACTTGCAGATATGCCTCAAAGTGGTCAGTTTACATTAACTGATGGACGTACAGGTCGTGAGTTTGAACGTCCTGTAACTGTTGGCTACATGTATATGTTGAAACTAAACCATTTAGTTGATGACAAAATGCATGCGCGTTCAACTGGTTCATACTCATTAGTAACTCAGCAACCACTTGGTGGTAAAGCTCAGTTCGGTGGCCAGCGTTTTGGTGAGATGGAAGTATGGGCACTAGAAGCATATGGTGCAGCTTATACTCTACAAGAAATGCTAACGGTTAAGTCTGATGATGTTGCTGGTCGTACTAAGATGTATAAAAACTTAGTTGATGGTGATCATCGTATGGATCCGGGTATTCCTGAGTCATTCAATGTATTACTTAAAGAAATTCGTTCTTTAGGTATAAATATTGAACTAGACTTAGATTAGGCTCTAAGTAATAAGTAGCTGACCACAGGTTATTAACATAACCTGTGACGCAGTAAGGGGAGAAGGTAAGATATTTACCTTCTTCTAGAGATTTAACTCCGACAGGAGAATAGTGTGAAAGATTTACTTAAGTTTCTTAAGCAACAAAATCAAACAGAAGATTTTGATGGTATTCGCATCGGTCTAGCATCGCCGGACTTGGTACGTTCTTGGTCATTTGGTGAAGTTAAAAAGCCTGAAACCATTAACTATCGTACGTTTAAACCAGAACGTGATGGTTTATTTTGTGCGCGTATTTTTGGACCAGTAAAAGACTATGAATGTCTTTGTGGTAAATACAAGCGTTTAAAACATCGCGGTGTTATCTGTGAGAAATGTGGCGTTGAGGTTACCTTAACTAAAGTTCGTCGTGAACGTATGGGGCATATTGAATTAGCTAGCCCTGTTGCGCATATTTGGTTTTTAAAATCATTACCTTCGCGTATTGGTTTATTACTTGATATGACGTTACGTGATATTGAACGTGTGCTTTATTTCGAATCTTATGTTGTTACCGAACCAGGTATGACAACACTAGAAAAAAGCCAAATTTTAACGGAAGAAGAGTATCTTGATGCGTTAGAAGAACATGGTGATGAATTCGATGCCCTAATGGGTGCTGAAGCGGTATTAGCTTTACTACAACAAATTGATCTTGACGGTGAAGTAGCGCAGATGCGTGAAGAATTGCCAGAGATTGGTAGTGAGACTAAACGTAAGAAAATTACTAAGCGTTTAAAATTAATGGAAGCATTCGCTGCTTCAGGCAATAAGCCTGAGTGGATGATTATGAATGTTCTACCTATTTTACCGCCTGATTTACGTCCATTAGTACCACTAGATGGCGGTCGTTTCGCGACTTCAGATCTTAATGATCTTTACCGTCGTGTTATTAACCGTAACAATCGTTTAAAACGTCTTCTAGACTTAGTTGCTCCAGATATTATCGTACGTAACGAAAAACGTATGTTACAAGAATCTGTTGATGCACTTTTAGATAACGGTCGTCGTGGTCGTGCTATTACTGGTTCTAACAAACGTCCTCTTAAATCACTTGCCGATATGATTAAAGGTAAGCAAGGTCGTTTCCGTCAAAACTTACTTGGTAAGCGTGTAGATTACTCAGGTCGTTCTGTAATCACTGTTGGTCCAACATTGAAATTACATCAATGTGGTTTACCAAAGAAAATGGCATTGGAATTATTCAAACCATTTATCTACGGTGTATTAGAGCGTCGTGGTTTAGCGACAACTATCAAAGCAGCTAAGAAATTAGTTGAACGTGAAGGCGCTGAAGTTTGGGATGTACTTGATGAAGTAATCCGTGAACATCCAGTAATGCTTAACCGTGCACCAACATTGCATAGATTAGGTATCCAAGCGTTTGAACCAGTGCTAATTGAAGGTAAAGCAATTCATCTTCACCCATTAGTTTGTGCGGCATACAATGCCGATTTCGATGGTGACCAAATGGCGGTACATGTACCGTTGACAATCGAAGCACAAATGGAAGCACGTACGTTGATGATGTCAACTAACAACGTATTAGCGCCAGCAAATGGTGAGCCAATCATCGTTCCATCACAAGATGTTGTATTAGGTCTTTATTACCTAACACGTGATCGTGTGAATGGTTTAGGTGAAGGTATGGTATTTGTTGATACTAAAGAAGCTGAAAAAGCTTACCGTACCGGCGCAGCTGAGCTTCATGCACGTGTTAAAATTCGTATTACTGAGCATGTTAAAAATGCGAATGGCGAATTCGAAGAAAAAGTTAGTTTACGTGATACTACTGTAGGTCGTGCTATTTTATGGCAAGTTTGTCCTAAAGGTTTACCATATGACGTTATTGATCAACCGTTAGCTAAAAAAGCTATCTCAAAGTTGATTAACCATGCTTATCGTAACCTTGGTTTAAAAGATACTGTAATATTCGCTGACCATATTATGTATACAGGTTTCCATTATGCAATGATCGCTGGTGCTTCTGTTGGTATCGACGATATGGTTATTCCTGATGCTAAGTACACTATCATTGAAGATTCAGAAGCTGAAGTTGCTGAAATTCAAGCACAGTTTGACCAAGGTCTTGTTACTGCTGGTGAGAAATACAACAAAGTTATTGATATTTGGTCGTCTGCGAACGAAAAAGTATCTAAAGCGATGATGGATAACTTATCAAAAGAGCAAATCCTAAACCGTGATGGTGTAATGGAAGAGCAAGATTCATTTAACTCTATCTTTATGATGGCTGACTCCGGTGCTCGTGGTAGTGCTGCACAGATTCGTCAGTTAGCGGGTATGCGTGGCTTGATGGCTAAACCAGATGGTTCAATCATCGAAACACCAATCAAAGCTAACTTCCGTGAAGGTTTGAATGTATCTGAATACTTCATCTCAACACATGGTGCGCGTAAAGGTTTGGCCGATACGGCACTTAAAACAGCTAACTCGGGTTACTTAACTCGTCGTTTAGTTGATGTTGCACAAGATTTAGTAGTAACAGAGCACGACTGTGGTACAGAAGATGGCTTATTAATGACACCATTGATTGAAGGTGGTGATGTTGTTGAGCCGTTACGTGAGCGTGTGTTAGGTCGTGTAGTTTGTGAAGATGTATTAATTCCAAACACTGATGAAGTATTACTTCCTCGTAACACGTTAATAGATGAAGCTTTGTGTGATGTTATTGAAGAGAATTCAGTAGATCAAATAAAAGTACGTTCAATTATTACTTGTAAAACAGATTTTGGTATTTGTGCATATTGTTACGGCCGTGATTTGGCTCGTGGTCATATGATTAACCAAGGTGAAGCAATTGGTGTTGTGGCAGCACAATCAATTGGTGAACCAGGTACTCAGCTTACCATGCGTACATTCCATATCGGTGGTGCAGCATCAAGAGCTTCTGCTGAAAACAGCGTACAAGTTAACAACTCAGGTACATTGAAGTTACAAAATGCTAAATTTGTTACTAACTCAGATAAGCATCTTGTTATTACTTCACGTTCATCAGAACTTACCGTTATTGATGAAATGGGTCGTGTAACTGAAAACTACAAAGTACCTTACGGTGCTGTACTTTCTAAGAATGATGGCGAAGCTGTTACTGCTGGCGATACTATTGCCAACTGGGATCCGCATACTCATCCAATCATTACTGAAGTAAAAGGTAAAGTACAGTTTGTTGATTTGATTGATGGCGTAACTATGGTTCGTCAAACAGATGAATTAACTGGTTTATCAAGCATTGTTATTACTGAAGCTGCACAACGTAGCGCTAGTGGTAAAGAAATGCGTCCAGCATTGAAACTAGTCGATGCTAAAGGTAAAGATGTAATGATCGCGGGTACTGAAATTCCAGCACTTTACTATTTACCAGGTAATGCAATCGTTAACCTTGAAGATGGTGCCGATGTAAGTATTGGTGATGCGTTAGCTCGTATACCACAAGCAAGTTCGAAAACTCGTGATATCACGGGTGGTCTTCCTCGTGTTGCTGATTTATTTGAAGCGCGTAAACCTAAACTACCTGCTATCCTTGCAGAGAAAACAGGTGTTATTGGCTTCGGTAAAGAAACCAAAGGTAAAGTGCGTTTATTAATCACTCAACCTAGCGGAGAAGTATACGAAGAGATGATACCTAAAACACGTCAATTAAACGTGTTTGAAGGTGAGCAAGTGGCTAAAGGTGAAGTTATTGCCGATGGTCCAGAGTCTCCACATGATATCTTACGTTTACGTGGTGTTGCTCCTGTAGCAAACTATATCGTAAACGAAGTACAAGAAGTATACCGCTTACAGGGTGTTAAGATTAACGATAAGCATATCGAAGTTATCGTACGTCAAATGATCCGTAAGTGTGAAATTCTTGATGCGGGTGATAGTGAGTTCCTTAAAGGTGAGCAAGTTGAAGTGGCGCGCGTTAATATCGCAAACCGTGAACTTGAAGAGCAAGGCAAACAGCCTGCTGAATATGAAATGCAAATGATGGGTATTACTAAAGCATCATTGGCAACTGAATCATTCATTTCAGCTGCATCTTTCCAAGAAACGACTCGTGTACTTACTGAAGCAGCTGTTGCTGGTAAGAAAGATGGCTTACGTGGCTTGAAAGAAAACGTTATTGTTGGTCGCTTAATTCCTGCAGGTACAGGTTATGCTTATCATCAAGAACGTGCTAAAGCCAAAGCAGCTTTTGACGCACATGAAGATACTACAGTATCTGCTGATGATGCTGAAAAAGCGTTAGCTGATGCTTTAAGTGCAGACTTAGGCTCGTAATAAGTTAATACTAATCATCTAGAGTTGAACAGACTGTTTAGCTTTTAAAATGATAAATATTAAATAAAAAACCGTACTCTTTTGAGTGCGGTTTTTTTATGCCTATAGTTACCCGAAACCTCACTAATAACTTGACACTTAGGCCATTGACCTATAGAATTTCGCGACCTTATATTCTGTGCCTAGTAGACATTGAATTTTAAGGTAAGATTATTTCACGTTTATTAGCGGGTGATTTGGCAAACTTAGTCAATAAAAATTACCCATTGTTTTATCTAATCAGGAGCTATAATGGCAACTATTAACCAACTAGTACGTAAACCACGTGTTAGACAAGTAACAAAAAGTAACGTTCCGGCGTTACAAGCTTGTCCACAACGTCGTGGCGTTTGTACTCGTGTGTACACAACTACACCAAAAAAACCTAACTCAGCATTACGTAAAGTAGCTCGTGTTCGTTTAACTAACGGCTTCGAAGTAACTTCATACATCGGTGGTGAAGGTCATAACTTACAAGAGCATAGCGTGATTTTAATCCGTGGTGGTCGTGTTAAAGATTTACCAGGTGTGCGTTATCACACCGTTCGTGGCGCGCTAGATTGTTCTGGTGTAAGCGATAGAAGACAAGGCCGTTCTAAATACGGTGCTAAACGACCTAAATCTTAAGTTTTCCCCTCTTTATCTACTTGGTAGATAAAAGATGAGAAACGTTAAGTAAGGCCAAATTAACAAATTTTTAAAATTTATATATTTTGGGTAAAACCTGAATAACACGGAGAATTAAGATGCCAAGAAGACGCGTCGTAGGGCAACGTAAAATATTGCCAGATCCTAAGTTCCATAACGAACTTTTAGCAAAATTCATCAACATCCTTATGGTTGATGGTAAAAAATCTACTGCAGAAAAAATTGTTTACGGTGCATTAGACATTTTAACTGAAAAAAATACTGAGAAAACTCATTTAGAGATGTTCGAAGAAGCATTAGATAACATCCGTCCACAAGTCGAAGTTAAATCTCGTCGTGTTGGTGGTTCAACTTATCAAGTGCCAGTTGAAGTACGTCCAGTGCGTCGTAATGCACTAGCCATGCGTTGGTTAGTTGAAGCAGCTCGTAAACGTGGTGAAAAATCAATGGCTCAGCGCCTAGCTAACGAAATGTTAGATGCGTCTGACAGCAAAGGTTCAGCGGTTAAGAAACGTGAAGACGTTCACCGTATGGCTGAAGCTAACAAAGCATTCGCTCACTACCGCTGGTAATAACCAAGTACTGTTTGAATGTAATGCTTACTTAAAGACTTATCTTTGGGTAAGCACATGGCTAGCAAGATTATTCTTGCTAGCCATACTTGTTTTTACAATATGTGTTTTTTATCATAGTTAAATAAATTAAGTGTTTACGCAATTAAATGTTTAATTGATTTAATTATTTAACCTGAACTCGGTTTAAGATATTTAATTTAACTTTTAAGTAAATTAATAACTGCAAGAGGAATTAAAATTGGCCCGTATAACCCCTATAGAGCGCTATCGTAATATCGGTATTTGTGCGCATGTAGATGCAGGTAAAACGACAACCACGGAACGTATATTATTTTATACTGGTTTATCACATAAAATTGGTGAAGTTCACGACGGTGCCGCAACTACAGACTGGATGGAGCAAGAGCAAGAGCGTGGTATAACTATCACCTCTGCCGCAATCACTTGTTTCTGGAAGGGGATGGAAGCACAATTTGATGATCATCATATCAATATTATTGATACGCCTGGTCACGTTGATTTTACGATTGAAGTTGAGCGTTCACTACGTGTGCTTGATGGTGCTGTACTTGTGTTATGTGGTTCATCTGGTGTTCAGCCACAAACAGAAACTGTTTGGCGTCAAATGGAAAAATATGAAGTACCTCGCATAGTATTCGTTAATAAAATGGATAGAACAGGTGCTAACTTTTTCTCAGTTGTAGAACAACTTAAAACGCGTTTAGGTGCTAATGCTGTGCCAATCTATATTCCCATTGGTGCTGAAGATGACTTTCAAGGTATTGTTGACCTTGTTAAAATGAAAGCTATCAACTGGAATGAAGATGATCATGGTATGACTTTCAGCTATGAAGATATTCCAACTGATTTACAGGGTATTGCTGAAGAGTGGCGTGACAATTTAGTATCTGAAGCTGCTGAAGCTAATGATGACTTAATGGATAAATACCTTGAAGAAGGTGATTTAACTGAAGATGAAATAAAAGTAGGTTTACGCGCTAGAACCATTTCGAATGAGATCATTTTATGTGGCTGTGGCAGTGCTTTTAAAAATAAAGGTGTGCAAGCGGTACTAGATGCGGTTATTGAATACTTACCTTCGCCTACAGAAGTAGCAGCGATTACTGGTATTAATGATGATAAAGATGAAACAGAAGGAACTCGTCCAGCAGATGACAGTGCACCATTTTCAGCACTGGCTTTTAAAATTGCGACTGATCCCTTTGTTGGAACATTAACTTTCTTCCGTGTATATTCAGGTGTAGTGAAGACTGGAGATAGTGTTTATAATCCCGTTAAAGGCAAAAAAGAACGTTTCGGCCGTATTGTTCAAATGCATGCAAATGACAGAAAAGAAATTCAAGAAGTGCGTGCGGGTGATATTGCTGCAGCAATAGGTTTGAAAGATGTGACTACGGGTGATACTTTATGTGACGGTGGAAATGTAATTACACTTGAGCGTATGGAGTTTCCTGAACCGGTTATTTCGGTTGCAGTAGAGCCGAGAACACTTGCAGCCCAAGAAAAAATGGGTATTGCATTAGGTAAACTGGCTGCAGAAGATCCGTCATTTAAAGTGGCAACGGATGACGAAACTGGACAAACAATTATATCAGGTATGGGTGAGCTACACTTAGATATTCTTGTTGAGCGTATGAAGCGTGAATTTGGCGTTGAATGTAATGTTGGTAATCCACAAGTTTCTTACCGAGAAACAATTCGCAGTACGGTTGAAGTTGAAGGTAAATTTGTTCGTCAATCAGGTGGTAAAGGACAATATGGTCATGTTTGGTTGAAAATGGAGCCAAATGAAGAAGGTGCTGGTTTCGAGTTTGTTAACGAAATCGTTGGCGGTACTGTACCAAAAGAATTTATCCCTGCGATCGAAAAAGGTTGTAAAGAGCAAATGGACAGTGGTGTTGTCGCTGGTTATCCATTATTAGATATAAAGGTTACACTTTATGATGGCTCTTTTCATGATGTCGACTCTAACGAGATGGCATTTAAAGTCGCTGCATCTATGGGCTTTAGAAAAGGGGCGCTTGAAGCGAATCCTGTTATCTTAGAGCCGATAATGAAAGTTGAAGTAACTACACCTGAAGCCAATATGGGTGATGTTGTAGGGGATTTAAACCGCCGTCGAGGTATTATTGACGGTATGGACGAAGGTCCAGCAGGTTCGAAAATTGTAAATGCATTGGTACCCTTAGCCGAAATGTTCGGTTATGCTACCGACTTGCGTAGTGCTACACAAGGTCGTGCATCTTACTCTATGGAGTTTCAGCAGTATAATGAAGCACCGAAATTGGTAGCACAAAAAATAATGGAAACTCGTTAGGGTTCCATTAATGATTTACAACAAGCGCGGTCGTTTTGACTGTTGCTTTTATTTTTTATAGCAAAGAAACTTTAAGGTAATTGAAAAATGGCTAAAGAAAAATT
>NZ_JAHKQD010000020.1 GCF_018860915.1 Colwellia sp. C2M11 | reverse complement strand
TAACGAGCTTGTAGAATAACTCGTTTTTATATTATTTATTAATCAAAATACTCTAACCGGATTGTTTTCTTTTAACAATCAAAAACGTTTACGTTTTTGGCGATTTTATTTTTACATCGTTAACTTAACGAAATAGTGGATTAACGTCTGATAATTCAGTGTTATAACGATTTGTATGATGTGGAGTTGGGCTTTTAACCCTTAATGCAGGTTGTTTCTTAACTTTTCAATATTATGAACAAGGCAATACATTTGCCATTGGGTGTTTACTTTTTCCTTCCCGCGTAAGGTCAATTTATTCATGCCTTTGTTGACGGTAATATTGCCAAACACTGGCTCGATAGCACCTAATCGCTTACTGTATTGTCGTCGACCGATTGGGCTGTCTATTTTAACCTTCATTTTGTCAATATAGCTTAGCTGTTTACACGATTCATCATTTTTAAACTGAACTTGCCGTCCTGTTTTTATTGGCGGTTTTCTCATACATTGCTGTTGCAGAGGGCAACTTTTGCAATCTTTTAAGTAACCACAGAATCGCGTGTATTGTTGATTGTGACTTTTTACATTTATACCGCTTCGCCACATGTCGTTGCCTGCTGGGCATCGGCATGTTTGCGTTACTTCATCATAGTGAAAATCATTTGAGGTGAATAATCGTGGCTTGCCTTTACTGCGCTTTAACCGCCGCTTTTCTTGCGCTGTTTCGTATGTTTCACTTTCTTTAAATAGCGGATTTCTTTTTCTAAATTGATTGTCTGCAATATAAGTATCAAAGCCACTTTGAGCCATAAATTCAAGGTTAGCTTCACTATTGAACCCACTGTCTGCTGTAAACTTTATTGTCTGCGCGTTTGTCTGTTTTTGGGTATTGAGTTTCTCAAGTTGTTGTTTTAATTGTGCAACGGCTGGCTGTAAGGTTTGTTGCTCTCCCACTGAGCCCCACGCTTGTGCTTGCAGTATAATTTGGTGTTTATCGTCATTAATCGCGATACCATTGTAGCCTTGAATGGTGCCTTTTGAGGTAGTCATTTTCGCACTGTCTGGGTCAGTGATATTACTTTTAACGGGTTTGCCTTTGCTGCCTGTTTTTTCTTGATGTGTGGCTAAAAATTCAGTGATTTTCTCTGCACTTTTATCCAGTTTTTCTTTTTGTTTTAAGTCTTGTGTTATTAACACTTCATTTAAGCCATCTTGAGATTGATGACGTTCGATAATACGTTTACTTGCTCGTGCTAGTTTAGCTTTTTTTCGCTCTAGTTCATCGAAGGTTCCACTCCACTCTTTGCTCGCGTTTGACTTTAACTTACAGCCATCAATGGCAAACATGTTGCGACCTATCAAACCTTCTTTGTCACATATCATTAAAACTTGCGTAAAGAGAGGTTCTATTTGGTCTTTCATTCGAGCAACGAACGAAGCTATTGAGGTGTAATGCGGTTGCACATCACCCGATAAACTCATAAAGGTAATGTTAGTTTCACACGCATTAGCAATGCGGCGACTCGTGATAAAACCACGAGAATAACCAAAGAGAATTATTTTTAACATCACAGACGGTGAATAGGCAGCTGCGCCGCCATTGTCGTTTTGATACCACTGTTCGAAGCCCGATAAATCAAGGTGATTATCAACAATATGCGCAAGCGCATATTC
>NZ_JAHKQD010000054.1 GCF_018860915.1 Colwellia sp. C2M11 | reverse complement strand
GAACTCTCACATCTTGGAATACTGGAGCCTACTTTTCTAACAAGAGTAGCGCGTCTAGCTATTTCGTAAAAATATAAGTTTATAAGGATATAATTATAGAAGAGTATATAAATAGAATTTCAAATGGTACGGGTCAAGAGACTTGAACTCTCACATCTTGGAATACTGGAGCCTACTTTTCTAACAAGAGTAGCGCGTCTAGCTATTTCGTAAAAATATAAGTTTATAAGGATATAATTATAGAAGGGTATATAAATAGAATTTCAAATGGTACGGGTCAAGAGACTTGAACTCTCACATCTTGGAATACTGGAGCCTACTTTTCTAACAAGAGTAGCGCGTCTAGCTATTTCATAAAAATATAAGTTTATAAGAATTTAATAATAGAAAGGTGTATAAGTAAAATTTCAAATGGTACGGGTCAAGAGACTTGAACTCTCACATCTTGCGATACTGGAACCTAAATCCAGCGCGTCTACCAATTCCGCCAAACCCGCGTCACATGTAAGCTTTTTTAGAGGCTTAAACTCTTGAAGAAAATGGCAGGGATAAGAGGATTTGAACCTCTGAATGACGGGATCAAAACCCGCTGCCTTACCGCTTGGCTATATCCCTACAGGGGAGTAATTACATTTTATTTACTTAATAGATTTTAGTAAATTACAAAGATAAGAGGATTTGAACCTCTGACATCGATGCGGAGCAAAATCGTTTTTACAATTAACTCTTTACACTTTTAAGTAAATGGCAGGGATAAGAGGATTTGAACCTCTGAATGACGGGATCAAAACCCGCTGCCTTACCGCTTGGCTATATCCCTGCAATGTATTTACTTGTATAAAAAATGGTACGGGTCAAGAGACTTGAACTCTCACATCTTGCGATACTGGAACCTAAATCCAGCGCGTCTACCAATTCCGCCAAACCCGCACAATATTTTCTATACTTCACAAAACCGAAGTAAAGTGAAATGGTGGCTACACCGGGACTCGAACCTGGGACCCCATCATTATGAGTGATGTGCTCTAACCAACTGAGCTATGTAGCCATTCCATCTTGCCTCTCAGCAAGTGGCGCGTATTATGCTAATCTGATTGGCATCCGTCAACCGTTTTTTTTAAAAAAACACAGTTTTTTGTTTGTTTGGCTAATGGATGCGCAATTTGATCGTTAACTACACAGAAAAATGTATATATAACGGATAAGCCGCAAAAATTGTACTTACTTTATTTACACGTTAAAACGGAAATGAACCACATCACCATCTTTAACTAAGTAATCTTTACCTTCAAGTCGCCACTTTCCTGCTTCTTTCGCACCAGATTCGCCATTGAACTCAATAAAATGCTCAAATGCGATAACTTCTGCACGAATAAAACCTTTTTCAAAGTCGGTATGAATAACGCCAGCAGCTTGTGGGGCAGTAGCATTCTGTTTAACAGTCCATGCACGAACTTCTTTTACACCAGCAGTAAAGTAAGTTTGCAAGTGTAATAATGAATACCCGGCATTAATAACACGATTTAATCCTGGTTCTTCTAAACCCAGATCAGCCATAAACTCAATCCGGTCTTCATCTTCCATTCCAGATAATTCGCTTTCAATCTCAGCGCATACAGCAACTACAATAGCGCCTTCTGCATCGGCAATCTTTTGAACTTGTTCAAGGTAAGGATTATTTTCAAAACCGTCATCATTAACATTAGCGATATACATAGTAGGCTTAATTGTTAAAAAGTTTAAATATTCAATTGCAGCCTTTTCCTCTTTAGATAATTCTAAAGAACGAAGCATATTACCTTCTTCAACGTGTTTTAATACTTTTTCTAATACTGGTATTTCAAACTTGGCATCTTTGTCTCCACCTTTCGCTTTTTTAGCTAAACGAAAAATAGCACGCTCTGCTGTGTCCATATCTGATAATGCTAATTCAGTATTAATAACATCTATATCATCAATAGGACTGACTTTATTAGCAACATGAATAATATTGTCATTTTCAAAACAACGTACTACATGGCCAATAGCATCAGTTTCACGGATGTTTGCTAGAAATTTGTTTCCTAAACCTTCACCTTTAGATGCACCAGCTACCAAACCAGCAATATCAACGAATTCCATAGTGGTTGGAAGTACGCGTTCTGGTTTTACAATAGCGCTAAGTTGATCAAGGCGAGGATCAGGTACGGGTACTACACCAGTATTTGGTTCAATAGTACAAAAAGGGAAGTTAGCAGCTTCAATACCTGCTTTGGTCAGTGCATTAAATAAAGTTGATTTTCCAACGTTGGGTAAGCCAACGATACCACATTTAAATCCCATAATTTTTACCTGTTTTGGTTGGTGTATATTTGATTGGTACGACAATAATTTATGTATTTAGTAAATTATTGTCAAAATAAGTTTGGATTACATCCCTTTAAAGGCATGTAAGCGTTGTTGGGCTTTATGTAAGCCTTCAGTCTGCCAAATATCAAAGCAACGACTTGCTTCATCAATAGCATTATCAATAAGGATTTGCTCGCTACTTGGTGCTTTACCGAGTACATGACCGGTAACTTTATCTCGATGACCAGGGTGACCGATACCAATACGTAAACGATAGAAATCTTTATTATTTGCCATACGCGCAATAATATCTTTTAAGCCATTATGACCACCATGACTACCACCTTGCTTTATTTTAATACAACCAGGAGACATATCTAATTCATCATGTGCAATAAGCATATTATCTACAGGGATACGAAAAAAATTTGCTAAAGGAGCAACAGATTGGCCACTTCGGTTCATAAAGGTAGTTGGAATGATTAAGTGAACTAGTTCACCACCAATTAATCCTTTACCATAAATGCCGGAGTATTTTTTTTCAGGGCGGAGGGTAATATTGTTGCGCTGTGCTAGTTCTTCTACAAACCAAACACCGGCATTGTGACGTGTTTTTGTATATTCGGGGCCAGGATTACCTAGCCCCGCAATCAACTTAATAGTCATATTAACTATTCATCTTTATGTTAAATAGCTAACTGAATAAATATTGATTATTCAGTAGCTGCATCTTCAGAAGCGGCTTCATCTTCGTCATCACTACTTTGCGCTTTAGCAGCGTTAGCAGTAACAACAGCTTGATCGTGAGCTTCGCCTTTTGCTAATTCATCTGATGTTACACCTTTAGGTAATTTAATGTCAGATAAATGTAGTGTTTGACCAACTTCTAAATCAGCTAGGTCAACTTCAACAAACTCAGGTAAATCTTTTGGTAAACAAGAAATAGCAATTTCTGTAACATGATGAGCTACAGTTGCACCAAGCTTAACAACGTTCTCTTCATTAAGGAAGTGAATCGGAGCGTTCGTATGGATAGCATGTTTTGCATCAATACGAATAAAATCTAAATGCATAATAATGTTTTTGTACGGGTGACGTTGCATATCTTTAATTAGACATTCAACAGGCTTGCCGTCAACATTTAATGTTAATACGTGAGAATAGAAAGCTTCTTCTAATTGAGCACGTAAAACATTTTTGTGTTCTAAAGTCAAAGAAATAGATTCTTTGCCTTCACCGTAAAGGATAGCAGGAACTTTATTCGCGTGACGTAGGCGGCGGCTCGCACCTTTCCCTAAGTCTGTACGTACTTCTGCATCCAAAGTAAATAAATCAGTCATGATATATACTCTTATATTGTATAAAAAATTTAATCTTGTTTTTTGCGACCAAAAACAAGGATGTTTGCTTTTTAACTCGTTTAATCGTTAATAAAGACGATTATCTAGATAAAAAGGCGCGGCATGATAACACTAGCCTTAGTGTAAAGCTATCAATTATTAACTCTGTTGTTAATTGATAATAAAAAAGCAGATATTAAAAAAATAATATCTGCTTTTTATATTCAATGGAGCACTAACTTTTAGTGATCAAACATCGCTGAAATCGATTCTTCGTTACATACACGACGAATGGCTTCACTTAACATACCGCTTAATGTTAATTGACGAACCATTTTAAGCTTTTTAATCTCTTCTGATAATGGAATTGAATCAGTTACAACAACTTCATCAATAACAGAATTTCTAAGATTTTCAGCAGCATTTCCTGATAAAACAGGATGAGTAGCATAAGCAATAACACGTTTTGCGCCATGTTCTTTTAATGCTTCTGCTGCTTTAGCTAATGTACCGCCGGTATCAATCATATCATCAACAATAATACAATCACGGCCTTCTACATCACCAATAATATGCATTACTTGTGCAACGTTAGCTTTCGGACGACGTTTATCGATAATCGCTAGGTCAGCATCATCAAGTAATTTGGCAACAGCACGAGCACGAACAACACCACCAATATCAGGAGAAACAACAACCGGGTTATCTAACTCACGGTTTTTCATATCTTCTAATAAAATAGGGGTACCAAAAGCATTATCAACAGGTACGTCGAAGAAGCCTTGAATTTGTTCTGCGTGTAAATCAACCGTTAATACACGGTCAACACCAACGCTTGATAAGAAATCAGCAACTACTTTTGCTGTAATTGGCACACGAGCACTACGTACACGTCTGTCTTGGCGAGCATAACCAAAATAAGGAATAACGGCAGTAATTCTGCCAGCTGATGCACGACGAAATGCATCGATCATCACAATTAATTCCATTAGGTTATTATTAGTAGGTGCACAGGTAGATTGAATGATAAAAACATCGCTACCGCGAACATTTTCATTTATTTCAAAACTTATTTCACCATCGCTAAAACTACCAATTTTGGCGTCGCCTAAAGTAATATATAAGCGATTTGCTATTTGCTTGGCCAGTTCAGGGGTGGCATTACCCGCAAAAATCTTCATGTCAGGCACAGTCAGTTCCTCAGAAACTTTTGACATTAATCGTAGTAGCTAAAATTCACGCGTATTGAGAGCGTTCATTCTAACAAATTATTTGATTCGTTATTTTTCTAAACTCTCGAAAACAGAAGTAAAGGGTGATTTATTAAGGCCTTGGGCAACAAAAGATTCTATCCCTAAAGGAAGTTTTTTTTGTAATTCAATGGCTTCTTTCTCACTAGAAAAACGTGAGAAAACACAAGCACCTGTTCCTGTCATTCTAGACGGTGCGTATTCTATCAACCAAGCTAGTAGCTTGGCAACCTCATCGTAATGTTTAATTACCATAATTTGACAATCGTTATGATACTTATCATCGTTAAATAAATCTTTATCACAATAGATTGAGTCAAAATTGTTAGCTGTTAATTTAGTTGTTTTTCTTGGTAAGTCGGGTGAGCTAAAAACACTGACAGTTGAAATACTGATGTTGGGTTTGCTGACTAAATACCAACATTCTTCAGGTGCTACAGGGGTTAGCTTTTCCCCAATCCCTTGAGCGAAGGCAGAAAATCCGTGTATAAAAATTGGTACATCAGCACCTAAAGTAACACCTAATTTTGCCAATTTATCGGTTGATAAATTACAATTCCAAAGGTCATTTAATGCCACTAAAATAGTTGCAGCATTTGATGAGCCGCCGCCTAAACCACCACCCATAGGTAGTTTTTTATCAATACGTATTTTTGCACCCAACGACTTTAATATAATGGCCTGTTGTTCGGACTCAGCTTGATTAATTACTTCTTTTTTAAGTAACAATGCTGCTTTTACAATTAAATTATCTTCATTTTTCACACCATCAATAGGTGTTAATAGATCAATCGTTGCGTCATCAGTAACTGATATTTCTATTGTGTCGCTATAATCCAGAAATTGAAATAATGTTTCTAGTTCATGATAACCATCGCTACGTTGCCCTACGACATGTAAAAATAAGTTAAGTTTTGCAGGTGATGGAAAGGCCAAGAATTTATTTGAGCATTTATTAATACTATTGTTCATTGATATTGACTTAGATTTAGAAGCTAAAGGAAGTTAAATAGGATAATTAATCAATAAAACGCCAGTTTTTAACGGCTATTTTTATTAATAAGTTATCTTTTTCTATCGTAAATTGAGTGGCCATGTTTATGTTATTAAAATATTCATAGTTAGCGTATGTTATTTGCCATAATTCGTTATTGTAATAACTTGATATACTTACAGGTAAACGTGTAATTTCATTAATTTGAAGCTTGTCATCTGCTTGATATGGTAAGCCTTTTAACCAAAAGTTTAATGCTTGTGTCGGTAAAGTTAGGCCGGTTAGAGAATATATTAAGTTTGATAAATTTGTACCTCGATACTCTTTACCGTCGACTTTAATTAAATGTTGATTTTTATTAGATTTTAGATGAAGAACATTAATGCCTAAGTAACTCGTTAAATTCAATTCTTGTGTGTGTTGCTTTTCATTTACTTGCCAAATTAATGAGGCGCTTTCACGTTTACTTTTGTTTTGTAGCTGTTGAATAAAGGCTATTTTCCCGTTTAATTGCCATGCACTTTTGCTCAATAGTTGGGCTGTTCTTTGCTGTTCTGTCATTATTTCATGGTGACTTTGTGATGGTGTAATAGGCTTAGTGGCACAGCCGGAGACGAGGAAACTGATAAGCAATAGTATTCTGAATAATGAAGGAGATAATCTTAACATTTTTTATAGCGCCACTAAAAATAGATAAGTATTTGAACACAGCAATTTATGCAATTCAACAAGATAACTTTTTTTACTCTGTGCAATTCCTTTTAATTAGCGCGGTTATTTTGTAAAATATTCATTATTATTGTGATATTTATCACAGATCATATTTTAAAAGTGACGTTTGCATTATACTTACGTCGTTACTAAGTAAAATATCAATAGGTTTATTACATTGTCCATAGTTGCTGTTGGAATTAATCACAAAACTGCCCCTGTTGCGGTAAGAGAGAAAATATCTTTCAACCCAGATAGGCTTTCTGCTGCCTTACAAGAAATGTTATCAGCAGTAGGGTGCCGTGAAGTCGCTATTTTATCGACTTGCAATCGAACTGAGCTATATATTGTGCAAGAGGGAGATTTTAAAGTAACTCAAGCACGCTTAGTTGAATGGCTAGAAAGTTATCACAATGTTCCTGCTTCTATTATTTTACCTAGTCTCTATTGGCATCAGGATAAACATGCTGTTAATCATATGATGCGAGTCGCATGTGGCTTAGATTCTTTAGTATTAGGTGAGCCTCAAATTCTAGGGCAAATGAAACAAGCCTATAGCCAAGCTAAGGCTGCCGGCTCTATGGCCTTAGTAATGGACAGACTATTTCAACGTACTTTTGGTGTGGCGAAACAAGTCCGTACAGATACAGAGATTGGTGCAAGTGCTGTTTCTGTTGCCTTTGCCAGTGTTAATTTAGCTAAACATATTTTTGCCAGCTTAAGTAAAACCAAAGTTTTACTTGTTGGTGCAGGTGAAACAATAGAGTTAGTTGCTAAACATTTATATGAAAATAACGTAGGAAAAATTACGGTTGCTAATCGTACTATTGAACGCGCTGAAGTAATGGCGAAGAAAATTGGTGCTGAAGTTATTACGCTAGCACAAATTCCTGAACACATGTGTCGAGCAGATATTGTTATTAGCTCAACAGGCTCTACTTTGCCAATTATTGGTAAAGGTATGGTTGAACAAGCCATTGCGAAAAGGCGTCATCAACCTATTTTTATGGTTGATTTAGCGGTACCTCGAGACATAGAAGAGCAAGTAGGTGATTTAGATGATGTGTTTTTATATACCGTTGATGACTTGCAAAGCATTATTGCGCAAAATTTAGAGAATCGTCGTAAAGCTGCCGTGGAAGCAGAAAGTATTGTTGATAATCAATCTGATGTCTTTATGTCGTGGCTTCGAGGGTTAAATACTCAAGATACCGTGATTAATTTTAGACAACAGTGTTTACGTGAGCGTGATCAACTACTTGAAAAAGCATTGATACAATTAAAAAGTGGTAAAAATTCAGAAGCCGTTATCGGTGAATTAGCGACTAAATTAACGAATAAATTTATGCATGCGCCGACGAGTGCCCTACAATCGGCTGCACAAGGCGGTGAATTAGATAAGTTAATTTATCTTCGCGACATATTTAATATCGACAATTCAGAGTAGGTTTCAACGTCATAAGTTGTAAGGTACATCTGATAGTAAAACTAATCCTCTCTGACAATAAACTAGCTGCTGTAGAAAAATAATGTCTGTGCTAGAATAACCTCAGTTTAGTTTTCCTTAGTTTAAAACCTAGTGTAAACCCCCTTTTATAAGAAAGATTATTTTAATGAAATCGTCCGTTTATCAAAAACTTGAAGCTTTAGCTGAGCGCTTTGAAGAAGTTCAAGCCTTATTATCCGATCCTGAAACTATTAGTGATCAAGAAAAATTTCGTGCTTTATCACAAGAATTCAAACGTTTGGATGAAGTAACCTCCGTATTTCATCAATACCAAACTGCAGAAGATGATTTTGCCACTGCAGAATTAATGCTTAAAGATGATGATCCTGATATGCGTGAAATGGCGCAAGAAGAATTTAAAGAAGCTAAAAAGGCTGTTACCGATCTAGCTGAAGAATTACAAATTCTCTTACTACCACGTGATCCTAATGATGATAATAACTGTTTTGTTGAGATTCGCGCTGGTGCCGGTGGTGATGAAGCGGCTATTTTTGCGGGTGATTTATTTCGTATGTACAGTCGTTATGCTGAAAAGCAAGGTTGGAAAATTGAAGTAATGAATACCAACGAAAGTGAGCAGGGCGGTTATAAAGAATTAATTATGAAAATTAATGGTGAAGGTGTTTATGGACACATGAAATTTGAATCCGGTGGTCACCGTGTTCAACGTGTTCCTGAAACTGAATCTCAAGGTCGAGTCCACACGTCAGCATGTACCGTAGTTGTTATGCCGGAAATTCCTGAGTCGCAAGCCATAGAAATTAATAAAGCTGATTTAAAAGTTGATACTTTTAGAGCGTCAGGAGCGGGTGGTCAGCATGTTAACAAAACTGATTCAGCAATTCGTATTACGCATATTCCTTCTGGTGTTGTGGTTGAATGTCAAGATCAGCGCTCGCAACATAAAAACCGTGCTCAAGCTATGTCTGTATTACAAGCAAGGTTACAACAAGCTGAAGATGAGAAGCGTCGTAGTGAAGAAGAGTCTTCTCGTCGTAACTTAGTAGCAAGTGGTGACCGTTCTGAGCGTATTAGAACGTATAACTTTCCTCAAGGCCGCATGAGTGATCACCGTATTAATTTAACTCTATACCGTTTAAATGAAATTATGGAAGGTAGTCTACAGTTGATTATGGAGCCTATTATGCAAGAAAATCAAGCTGATTTATTGGCTGAGCTTGCTGAGCAACATTAATCTGTGGCTAATTTATTATCATCGGCGTCCTACCAAGTACGATTAATTGGTGATAACACGATTGCTAATTTAATTAAGCAAGGCTATGCACTGTTAGAAGAAACTTCTGATAGTGCCAAGCTTGATGTCGAAATTTTATTATCTTTTGTCCTTAATAAAGACCGTAGTTATTTACTTACTTGGCCTGATAAATTACTAAGTGATGAGCAATTACATTCATTTCTACAGATACTCGTTCGTCGTATTCAAGGCGAGCCAATAGCGTACATTACAGGTATGAAAGAGTTTTGGTCATTACCTTTATCTGTATCTAAAGCAACACTTATTCCTCGACCCGATACTGAAACCTTGGTTGAATCAGTGCTTGAGCAATTTCAGAATAAAGAAAACATTCGTTGCCTTGATCTAGGTACAGGCACTGGGGCTATTGCATTAGCTTTAGCAAGTGAAAACCCAACATGGAATGTCAGTGGCCTTGATTTTAATATGGAAGCGGTAACGCTAGCACAACTTAATGCAAAGAACTGTCAATTACCACAGGTCACTTTCTTTCAAAGTGATTGGTTCTCTAATGTAGAGGCAAATAAAAAATTTGATTTAATTGTTTCAAATCCACCTTATATTGATGGCGATGATCATAATTTAACACAAGGTGATGTTCGCTTTGAACCGGACTCTGCACTTATTGCTAAGGAGAATGGTTTGGCTGATATAAAGCATATTGCGACACTAGCACGTAGCTTTTTAACGGTGAAAGGACAATTATTTTTTGAACATGGTTTTGCTCAAGGAGAGGACGTTAGAAATATATTAACTGGATTAGGCTTTGATAATCCGAAAACAGAACAGGATTTAAATGGCCATGATCGTATTACATGGGCTACTTTTTTAAATAAATAAAATAATAACAGGAGTTAATTATGTTTAAACATATACATATGACCTTAGCAGTAGTGAGTATAAGTTTTTTAACTTTACGCTTTATATGGTTACTAGCTAATTCACCTAAATTGCAAGCTAAGTGGGTAAAAATCACCCCCCATATTATTGATACATTATTGCTAACGCTTGGCGTAATTATGGCTGTTCAATATTCAA
Source organism: Colwellia sp. C2M11 (assembly GCF_018860915.1). Taxonomy (GTDB): domain Bacteria; phylum Pseudomonadota; class Gammaproteobacteria; order Enterobacterales; family Alteromonadaceae; genus Colwellia. The sequence goes on along the minus strand of NZ_JAHKQD010000054.1, from coordinate 8,914 downwards.
TTAACCCGTTTGAGCAGTTATGGTTAGGAGAAAAATTATTAGCAATAGTTGCCTATATATTCACGGGTTATTATGCGCTGAAGCTTGCTAGAAATAAATTTATGCGAATTTTAGGTTACTTTGGTGCTGTTGGATGGTTTATGTTAATAATGAAACTAGCCATGACACGCGAAGCAATTTTTTTCTTATAATAATACTAATAACACTACTAATTAAACATTATGAATACATTGTTGCTTTCCGAAATTCAATCTCAAGAAAAAGATTTATTAGAAACACTGGTGTTACTTGAAGATTATATTTTTAAGGTTAACTCAGCTGAACAGTTTATAAGTAGTTTTGATCCGTCACTTGATACTTTAGAAACTATTATTGAACAATGCCAAGCTGTTATTGCCGAAATTGTATCGCCTTTAGATAAAAGTGAAGTGTTAATGAATGAACTTTTCTATCAACACCTATTTATTGATAATCATAAAAAACATTGGCCGATAAGCGCTTTTAAAGTGGCAGCTAGTTTAAATCAACGTTCAATGTCGCCTATTGTTAAAGCAGTTCTTCTTTGCGAAATTATCAATGCTTGCGATTTTAGTGCTGATATAGTTTTTGTACCAAATAAAGTTATGGTTCGTCTTTGTTGTGATGAGCAATATGCTATTATTTTTGATCCTGTTACAGGAGAATCTTTAGATTGGCACGAACTTGATTTACGTCTTGAAGAGCTTGAGGGGGACCCTAGTCAACATGAATTTTCTAGCATGAATAGAGAAGCCATTTTGGCAGAGCATTTAAGTGCATTAAAGAATGCTTTAATTCGTGATAAGGCTTTTGAACAAGCATTATCATGTGTTGATTTATTACTGTCATTAAATCCTGACGATCCACTTCAACGCCGTGATCGTGGCTTTTTGCTTCACCAGTTAGATTGCTTTAAAGTAGCGGTTGATGATTATCGTTATTTTGTTGAGAAGTGTCCAAAAGATCCCGCGGCACAATTATTAAAAGCGCAACTTGATAACATTACATTAAGTGAAACTACTTTTCATTAATCCCTTTTATTTATAAATAGCTATTTATACAGTTAAAAAAATAGGAAAATAAATGTCTACCTCTTTGGCTATGCCACTAATAACAAATGATGCCGTTGTATTAGGTTTACTTTCGCTGATTTTAGGTTTTATTTTTTATACTTCCAATAGTCAACATCCTGTTTGGAAGAAGTTTTATCAATATGTACCCGCATTATTGCTTTGTTATTTACTTCCTTCATTATTGAATACTTTTGGTATTGTTAGTGCCCAAGTCAGTAGCGTTGATGATATTGCAAAATATTATTTATTACCTGCTTGCTTAGTTTTATTAACACTAAGTATTGATATTAAAGCGATTGCAGCGCTCGGTAATAAAGCAATTATTATGTTTCTTACAGGTACTGTTGGTATTGTTATTGGTGGACCGATAGCCTTATTAGCAGTGTCTGCCGTTTGGCCTGAATTAATAGGTGTAACTGGCCCTGATGCAGTATGGCGTGGTATGGCTTCATTAGCTGGTAGTTGGATTGGTGGCGGTGCAAATATGCTTGCTATGAAAGAAATTTATGGTGCTGACGGTAAAATATTTACCATCATGGTAACCGTTGATATTGTTGTTGCTAATCTATGGACGGCTTGTTTGCTTTATTTTGCTGCTAACCATAAGCGTATTGATGCGAAAAGTGGTGCTGATACCTCGGGCATTGATAGACTCATTGATAAAGTTGAACATTTTGAACGCAATAATGCCAGACGATTTGAGTTAAAAGATCTGATGCTTATTATTGCTATTGGCTTTGGTGCTACCGGTGTCGCTCATTTTGCTGCAGACATATTAGTACCTTTTTTCACAACGAATTACCCAGAATTAGAAAAATTCAGCTTACACAGTAAATTGTTCTGGGTTATTGTTTTAGTAACGGCCATTGGCTTAACATTATCTTTTACTAAAGCCAGACAACTTGAAGCGGCTGGCGCATCAAAAATAGGTAGTAGCTTTCTTTATATACTAGTTGCGACTATTGGTTTACATATGGATGTTACACAAGTGGTTGAAGCACCAAAATATGTTGTTATCGGCCTAATCTGGATGGCAATACATGTCATTTTATTGTTAATTGTTGGTCGAATGATCAAAGCGCCTATATTCTATTTAGCCGTAGGTAGCCAAGCGAATGTTGGTGGAGCTGCTTCTGCTCCTGTTATTGCTTCGGCATTTCATCCTTCATTAGCACCTGTTGGGGTGTTATTAGCGGTATTAGGTTATGTTTTAGGTACCTATATGGCGTGGATGTGTGGACAATTGCTACGTATTATTGGCAGTTAACGTGTAAAATTTTATTTTGTATTTTTATTTTATAGATAACATTTTTAAATCGATTTTTTATTAGATTCTTTATTAGGAAGTATAATGACAATAAAGTCAGTTAAAGTAAGTGGTATTGATGTAGCCAATGATAAACCATTTGTACTATTTGGTGGTATGAACGTACTTGAATCTCGTGACTTAGCCATGAAAATTGCGGAGCATTATGTTGAAGTAACGCAGAAATTAAATATTCCATATGTATTTAAAGCCTCATTTGATAAAGCTAACCGTTCTTCAGTTAACTCTTATAGAGGGCCAGGTTTAGAGGAAGGTTTGAAAATATTTGAAGAAATTAAATCAACGTTTAATGTGCCAATTATCACTGATGTTCATGAGCCTTACCAAGCACAACCGGTAAGTGAAGTTGTTGATGTTATTCAACTACCAGCTTTTCTTGCCCGACAAACAGATTTGGTTGTTGCTATGGCTAAAACGGGTGCTGTAATTAATGTGAAGAAACCACAATTTCTAGCTGCTCATGAAATGAAGCATATTATTACTAAGTTTGGCGAAGCTGGTAACGAAAATATTTTACTTTGCGAGCGCGGTAGTTGTTACGGCTATAACAACCTTGTTGTTGATATGTTAGCAATGGATGAAATGCGAAGCTATGCCCCTGTTATTTTTGATGCAACGCATTCATTACAAAAACCAGGTGGTAGAAGTGATAGTGCTGACGGACGTCGTGCACAAGCGGCTCAATTAACACGTAGCGGTATGGCAATTGGTATTGCAGGTTTGTTTATAGAAGCGCATCCAGATCCATCAGCTGCTAAATGTGATGGTCCTTGTGCATTACCACTTGATAAACTTGAACCTTACTTAGCGCAAATGAAAGCGATTGACGATTTAGTAAAAGGGTTTGCCCCATTAATCACTGATTAATTTTGTTACTAATACAGTGACGGTCATAATAAAAAGCCAGAAGCGTTTGCTTCTGGCTTTTTATTGTTTCTAATCCGTTGAAGTTATGAGATATTAATTCGAGCTAAATAAAAACTAAATAAGAATTATGAAACGGACATTATATACATAATAAGCAGTTATATTTTACAGAGGATTTAGGTTGTCATTCCCAACTTTAGAGACAAATCGCTTAAGGTTAGATCAATTATCAAAAGAAGATTCAAATAGTTTGTTTGAGTTGTTCTCGGACAATGCCGTTGTCGAATATTATGATTTAAAGGCATTTACTGAATTGTCACAAGCAAGCCACTTGATTGAGTTTTTTAACGCTCGTTTTAAAGAAAACTCAGGCATTCGTTGGGCTATTCGCCTTAAAGAAACAAATCAACTTATCGGCACTTGCGGCTTTAATAGTTGGAGCCTTAAAATGAAAAACGCGGTTCTTGGATATGATTTACTGCCTAAATATTGGAATAAGGGTTTTACCACTGAAGCAGTTCATCGAATAGTTCAAGCAGCATTTTCAGGTGACTTATCTTGCGGGAAACTTAATCGTATATAAGGCGATACTGTTCCAGGAAACTTAGCATCTGAATCACTCCTTATAAAAGTTGGGTTCAAAGAGGAAGGTATTAGGCGTCAAAGTGGTTACTGGAAAAACCAGTTTCATGACCTCAAATGCTTTGGGTTAATTCAGTCCGAGTACTGTGAAATATAAGAGTGACAATTTAACGAGGCCACTTGCTTATAAAGCATGAGTTGAAATGTCAGTGTTGTTCAAATTTGGGTGACTGTCTTTTATAATTTCTGTGGAGTATTTTTATGAGGGATCAAAGCAGGCTTAAATTGTAAGCTATAAGCCTGATGTGACCTCGTAAAAGTAGTGAAAAATCTGGGTTTCCACTGGAAAAAGGTTAGGTTTTGGGATTGATTTTGTAGTTTTAAAATCAATGTCACCGACCCCGTTGATTTAGTTGTGATTACTTACACTTAAATTTTATGACGAATGTTGTCAAATGGACTAACCGTTCCGGCATGCCTTTCACCAATGACGTGCGTGTAAATCTCAGTTGTTCTTAAGTCAGAATGCCCAAGTAGTGTTTGCACTGTTCTGATGTCCGCTCCATTAAGTAATAAAGCCGTTGCAAAGCTATGACGAAACGTGTGTGCTGATACTTTCTTAGGAATCTTTGCTTTTATAACGGCTTGTCGTAAATGTCGAGTTAACGTTGATGGATGAATATGGTGGCGACAAATATATCCATCGATAGGATGTTCACAACGAGTGGAGGAAGGGAAAATATATTGCCATGCATAATCTTTCATTGCTGCTTTATATTTTCTATGTAGTGAAGCTGGCACCGATGTTAAACCAAATCCATCAAGTAAATCTTGTTTGTGTATAACTTCAACATGATTTATTTGATTTGTAATTATTTCATTAAGCGCTTTAGGTAATATTGTTAACCTATCTTTTTGACCTTTTCCCCTAAAAATAAATATAGTTTGATTTGAAAAGTCGATATCTTTTATTCGTAACCTCAATACTTCATTCAACCGTAAACCCGAACCATACAAAATAGAAACAATTAATTGATAGGGCATTTTTAAGTTAGCAATAATAGCAGCTACTTCATTTGAAGAAAGCACCGTTGGAATATTTTTAGGACGTTTAGCGTATGAAAAAATTAAACCATCAAATTGTTGATCTAACATGTGCTTATACATGAAAACTAACGCGCATAAAGCTTGATTTTGTGTGGCTGCACTAACACCGTGATTGACCGCTAAATGAGTTAAAAAGTGATTTATTTCTGCTGCGCCCAACTCTTTTGGGTGACGTTTATCATTAAACATAATGAAAAATTTAACCCAATATAAGTAACTCTTTTCTGTTTGTAAGCTATAGCGTTTAACGCGAATTACATCTCGAAGAGATTGTAAAAAAGGAGATTTGATGATCATAAAAAACACCTCAATCAACTGTATGTACATACAGTTATAATGGTTTTTCCCCAAAAACGCAATTTTTTGTGTAGAAAGTGAGCATTAATATGCTCACTTTCTACATAGATAAATTTATAATTAATTGATTTGTGACGTTTATTTTTTAATACTTGCGTCATACTCAGCACAAGATAGTTGAGTATGACGCAGTGCTTAGTTTCTACAAACCTAACGTTTAAAATTACATGGCTTATTTAGTTATAAAACTTTGACAGTTAATGATTTAATCATTATTGTTTGTGTTAATTTTTAACCCCATAATTCGTTACTATCGTGAATTATGGATAATATACTGTTAGTTGCTAAAGGGATTTATGCGTACTCTTCAAATTTTAGGATTCATATCGGCAGTAGCAGGAATATTATTAACTTATGTTTTCTTGGCTCCAATCGAATCCGATACTTCCGCATCAGCGGCTGGTGGATCAGGAATTGGTCTTATGTTTATTGTGTTTCCTATCTTGTGCTTCTCCGCTTTAGCATTAATTCCATCATCGATAGTGCTACTAAATACAAAAATTCGGGTTAATAATTACTTTTCAGGTAAGTTCTGGCATTGTTTATGGGGTCTAAATAGTATAATTTCTATATCCTATCTATTTGTTATAATTTATTTTTGTTACCTATTTCTGGCTCAGAGTACTAGCAACTAACAAGCAAATCAACAGGACTAAAAACAGCTGGTTTTGCTCCTGCGTCGCTATTTTACCAGCTATTTTTAGCCCGTTATTTGGGCGTTAGTGTTCAATTTTCGTTACAGTCGCAAATATAGGTATATATCAGGAATTATTATGGAAGATGTTAAAAAGAATCCCTTTGATAATGGAAATACTTGGGTAAGGGCTGATTTTCACCTCCATACCAATGCAGATAAAGAGTTTAAGTATACTGGAGAGGAAAACTCTTTTACTACTGATTATGTCACCAAATTAAAAATGGAGGGAATTAAGATTGGTGTAATTACTAATCACAATAAATTTGTATTAGAAGAATTTAAAGCATTAAGAAAGAAAGCCAAAAAATTAGGAATAGGTCTATTGCCAGGAGTAGAGCTTTCTGTAAATGATGGCGCGAATGGAATTCATGTACTTGTTGTTTTCTCGGATGAATGGATTTCAAATGGCCAAGATTATATTAATAACTTTCTAAATGTGACTTTTTCAGGAAGAACTCCTTCGCAGTATGAGCAAGAGAACGCTAGATCTAACGATGATCTGATAGAAACTTTAAAAAAATTAGATTCATATAATAAAAACTTTTTCATAGTATTTGCGCATGTAGAAGCACCGAGCGGCCTTTGGAAAGAGGTTGCTGGTGGAAGAATGGAAGAAATGGCTAAAGAACCCTTAGTTAAGAAATATTGCAAAGGGTTTCAGAAAGTTAGAACTATTGATAATCCAGAAAAGGTGAGTAGGTCAAAAGTATCCTCATGGTGGAAGGAGTCCTACCCTTCTGAAGTAGAGGGTTCTGACCCTAAGCAAATTTCGGAAATAGGAAGAGGCGAAAAATGCTTTATAAATATTGGTGATTTTTCTTTTGACGCTGTCCAGTATGCACTTTCAGATCATAAATTTAGAGTTTCTTCAGATATAAAGGGTATTAGGCATTCTTATATAAAAAGTGTTCGCTATGATGGTGGTCTGTTGGATGGTGTTAAAATCCCATTATCTTCTGGCTTGAATTGTTTTATTGGTATTCGCGGTAGTGGTAAATCTTCAATTCTAGAAAGTTTACGTTATGGTCTAGATATCCCGATGGGGGATACTCCTCAAGATAAAAAATATAAAGAATCGCTTCTACCTCATATATTAAAAAGCGGAGGAAAAATAACAATAGAAGCTGTTGACAAACATGGTGATGTTTATGAAATCTCAAGAATTTTAAATAGTTCGCCAGATGTTCATCAGAATGGTAAGCATGTTCCTGATGTGAAAATACTAGGTGCAATTGTTAATAATCCACTCTATTTTGGGCAAAAAGATTTAGCTTCAGCTGGCGATGGGTTTGGCCATGATTTAGTAGAGAAGATTGTAAGGGAAGAATTGGTTGACGTTAGAAAAAATATTAACCTGAAACAGATGGAGGTTCGAAATTGTATTGAAGATTTATCGACTGTAGAGGAGGATGCAGAACAGCTGGCCAAGGATAAGGAAGACTTAACAACTATAAAGTTTCAGATCAAAAAATTAGACAGTCATGGCGTTAAAGAGAAACTAACTAAACAAGTTGACTATGATAGTGACACTCAATACTTCGGCGAAGTGGAGAAAGCGGTTACGGAAGGGAAAGAATCTTTGTTTGAAGCTAGAGATAACCTTTTGAGCACTCTAAAGGGGATTGAGAAGAAAGAATCAACAACCAATCAAGCAAAAATAAATAGTCTCATCGAAAAAGTCAAAGAACTAGAAGGCCTTGTGAATGCATCAGCACCTTGCTTCGATAAAATCGAGAAAGCTATTAGTGAAATATCTAAAGCTAAAAATCTAATCGAAAATGAAAAAAGTAGTTTAAAAGAAAGCTTTGCTGAAATTGAGAGAGGTTTAGTCAAAGAGCTTGAAGAACAAGGTGTCTATACAGTTAAGCCGGATGAATACTTAGAGCTTTCAAATAAGAAGGCTGAATTGGATATCAGTATTGCTGATCTGGAAAAAAGAACAGGGACCTTAAATGAAAAGAAAGTTCGTTTGTTGACCTCACTTAGTGAGTTAGGTGCAGCTTGGCACGATGAATTCAAAATCATAGAAAAAGCGCTTGGGAAGATAAATAGTGCTCAGCAATCTCTAGTAATAAATTCAATTTTTAAAGGTGACAAGACTGCCTTTTCTGCGAAACTGGAGGAGTATTTAAGAGGGCATAATATACGAAAAGAGACCTATTTAACTATTTCTAACAACTATTCAGACTTTACGGAAGTTTATAAAAATATTGATGCTGCTAAGTTGGAAGCAAAAAGTAAAAGTGAGGATTTTAAAACACAATTTTTGGCTTCAATAAAAGACCTTCTGACTTGTCAGATTCCCAATAAGTATGATGTTAAATATAGAGGAAAACCACTTCGATCCCATTCTCTTGGTCAGCGAGCCTCGGCTATGATGCTTTTTATATTAAGTCAGAATGACAATGATTTACTTCTGATTGACCAACCTGAAGATGATCTTGATAATCAAACAATATACGAAGATGTAGTAAAGCTAGTTCGAACAATGAAGCCGAAACAGCAATTTATATTTGCTACCCATAATGCTAACTTCCCTGTTTTAGGCGACTCTGATCAATTAGTTGCGTGTGAGCTGAGTGAAGGCAAAATTGATTTGCATGTTGGTTCAATTGACAACAAAATATCTCAGCAGAAAATTGTGAAGGTGATGGAAGGTGGCGCCGAAGCATTTAATCGTCGGAAATCTATCTACCACATATGGAGAGCTGATGTTTAAAACACTAACAAGTCACTGCACTCGGAAACTTTACTCGCTTCGCTCCCAAAATTCCGGTGAGTGAGGCGTTGAGGCTGTAGAATTTCTCCAAAAAGACGTATTTACGTCTTTTTTTATATTTCCTCAATTGTTTGTTTTTTAAGCTTGAAGCAAGTTCCTCGCTGTGA
>NZ_JAHKQD010000023.1 GCF_018860915.1 Colwellia sp. C2M11 | reverse complement strand
CCAATTTTGGTTAGATATGGGAAATAATATTTTTGAAAAGTGGTCGGTGATGCAAGATTCGAACTTGCGACCCCTTGGACCCAAACCAAGTGCGCTACCAAGCTGCGCTAATCACCGATTTTCAAATTCTTTGAGTAGGGAGCTCAAAGTAAAGATGGGGTGGCTAAAGGGACTTGAACCCTCGACAACCGGAATCACAATCCGGGGCTCTACCAACTGAGCTATAGCCACCATTATATCTTTTCTATCTACTTTTAGTATGGCACGCCCTGCAGGATTCGAACCTGCGACCCACGCCTTAGAAGGGCGTTGCTCTATCCAGCTGAGCTAAGGGCGCACATTAACCTACAAAAGCATTATAACTTATTCACTGAATAAGTTATGCCTGGCGATTTATAATAAAATTCATGACTAAATGAACTTAATAAACACCAAAGCTAACACTTCATCTTTTAAATAATTTTTTAAAGAAATTAGTAAGAAAAAGTGGTCGGTGATGCAAGATTCGAACTTGCGACCCCTTGGACCCAAACCAAGTGCGCTACCAAGCTGCGCTAATCACCGACATTTGTTTAAAACAAACTAAAACATTAGCTGTCTTCAACGGGTGCGGATATTACCGATTTGCGCGTGCTCAGTCAAACTATTTTTATAAATAAATACCTGTTCGTTCACTTTTAATGCAACTTGCTTAATTAGTATCAAATACCTTATATATACAAGACAACACTAAGAATTAAGCATTATCAGTACGGGATGCCACTATTCAAACTTTTCTTATGAAATTATTCTCACTCTTAACTATAACTAGCGTAGGGTTTATGGCAAAATAACCTCAATTTTACAGCTCATTTATCTCATTAATTTATTTAAGGTTACAGTTAAGTATTATGACGGCATCATTAATTGACGGCAAAGTTATTGCCAAAAAAGTTCGCGACTCTATTAAAGAAAAAGTTAGCCTACGTAAAAATAAAGGTCAAAGAGCTCCAGGACTAGCAGTTATTTTAGTAGGTTGCGATGCAGCTTCTCAGGTTTATGTAGGTAGTAAACGTAAAGCTTGTGAGGAAGTTGGTTTTGTATCTCGTTCTTATGATTTAGCTGCCACCACTTCACAGGATGAGTTATACCAATTAATTAATGAACTAAATAACGACAATACTATTGACGGAATTTTAGTTCAGCTTCCCTTACCAGAAGGGTTAGATGCTAACTTGATTATTGAACACATCCACCCTGAAAAAGATGTAGATGGTTTTCATCCCTCTAACGTGGGTAAGCTTGCTTTACGTCAACCTGGCCTTCGCCCTTGTACACCAAAAGGAATTATGAAACTCATTGAGTCCACAGGTATTCAACCACATGGCTTAGATGCTTTAGTTGTTGGTGCTTCAAATATTGTGGGTAGACCAATGATGTTAGAGTTATTACTAGCAGGTTGTACCGTTACCACGACCCATAGATTTACTAAAGATCTAGAAGGTAAAGTGAGAAACGCTGACTTAATTGTCGTCGCAGTTGGAAAACCTGCTTTCATTCCTGGCGAATGGATTAAAGACGGTGCAGTCGTTATTGATGTAGGTATTAACCGCTTAGAGTCAGGTAAGCTTGTCGGTGATGTTGAATTTGATGTAGCTAAAGAAAAAGCCAGCTTTATTACACCAGTACCTGGCGGCGTTGGCCCAATGACAGTGGCTTGTTTGATTGAAAACACATTTATCGCTTGTGAGCAGTTCGGCAAATAAAAATTTTTGTTTTCTATGTATTATATAAATCCAAGAAAAGAGTGTACAAATAGTTTGTACACTTCAAATCACTATTAACGCTGAAATAATTAACTAATTATTCTTTCGCCAAGTTGTTTTACCTGCGCTATCTTCTAGAATAATATTCATCGCATTTAACTTATCACGAGCTTCATCAGCAAGCGCCCAATCTTTATCTATTCGTGCTTGATTACGTTGCACGATAAGCGCTTCAATTTCAGCGACGTCTTCATTCGCATTTTGCCCTTGTAAAAAACTTTCTGGCGCTAATTGTAATAAACCAATAACACCACCTAACGTTTTTAATGTTGCCGCTAATTTTTCAGCTTGTTCAATATTGTTACTTTTTACGACATTTAATTCTTTAGCAATTTCAAAGAGTACTGCTAATGCCTGCGGCGTATTAAAATCATCATCCATAGCCTGACAAAACTGTTTAACATAAGTAGAAGATTTATCTAAAATAAAATCATCACTAATATCAACGTCTCTTAAGGCCGTATAAATACGCTCTAATGAAGCTCTTGCTTGATTCAAATTATCAGTCGAGTAGTTTAGTTGACTACGATAATGCCCTGTTGTTAAGAAAAACCTAACCGTTTCAGCATCATATTGAGCAAGCACATCACGAATAGTGAAGAAGTTGCCTAAAGATTTTGACATTTTTTCCTGATCCACTTGTACCATCCCTGTATGCATCCAATAATTTACATAAGGTGTTTCAAGTGCACAACAACTTTGGGCAATTTCATTTTCATGATGAGGGAATTGTAAATCTGAGCCACCACCATGAATATCAAAATGATGACCTAACTCTTTTGCATTCATCGCTGAACATTCTATATGCCAACCAGGTCTACCCTCACCCCACGGTGATGACCAACTAGGCTCGCCGGGTTTAGCCGACTTCCATAAAACAAAATCTAATGGGTTGTTTTTGGATTGATCGACATCAACTCTTGAACCTGATTGTAACTGCTCTAAATCTTGTCCACTTAATTTGCCATAATCATCGTAGCTAGAAACGTCAAATAACACATCACCTTTACCTGTATTATTGGTATCACTACTGTCTTTTTCACCTGCAATATAAGCATGCTTTTTCGCGATCAACGTTTCGATCATAGCAATAATTTCATTCATATGAGTCGTTACACGCGGCTCAATATCTGGACGAGCGATATTTAATGCATCAAAATCTTCATGCATATAAGCAATGGTACGCTCAGTAAGTTGCTCAGTTGTTTCATTATTTTGTGCAGCACGATTAATTATTTTATCTTCAACATCAGTAATGTTGCGTACATAATTCACATCATAACCAGAAAATCGCATATAACGCGCTATATTGTCGAAACTGATGTATGTACGTCCATGACCAATATGGCACAAATCATAAACAGTACAACCACAAACATACAATCCTACTTTACCAGGGTTAATCGGGGTAAAAGCTTCCTTTTTACGAGTTAAAGTATTGTATATCTGTAACATGAGGGTTTACGACTCCAGTAAATAAAATAATAATGTACTACATTGAAAATGGATTGTACCCCAAGCGTGTTATCGAATCACCATGCCAGATGCACTTTATATCAATTAATATCCAAGTAAATTAAATATATTAAAACCTCTATTTTTAATTCCGCGAATGATCGCGTACAATTCCGTTAAATTTTACCTTGTAGAAGAGAACGATATGATTATATTCAAAACAAGCCTTGGCGATATTAAAATTGAATTAGATTTTGAGAAAGCACCAATTACTGCAAAAAACTTTCAACAATACGTTGAAGAAGGTCATTACAATGGCACTATCTTTCACCGTGTAATTAAAGGTTTTATGGCACAAGGTGGTGGTTTTGCACCAGGCTTAGAAGAAAAAGAAACACGCGCGAGCATTAAAAATGAAGCCAACAATGGTGTAAGTAACAAGCGTGGCACATTAGCAATGGCACGTACTCAAGAGCCTCATTCAGCTTCAGCACAATTTTTTATTAACTTAACTGACAATGACTTTTTAGATTTTAAAAATGAATCAGTACAGGGTTGGGGTTATTGTGTATTTGGTGAAGTTGTTGAAGGTATGGACGTGGTAGATAAAATGACTTTAGTACCAACAGGTAGTTTGCACGGTCATGGCGATGTGCCTAAAGAAGATATTGTTATTGAATCAGCAATTGTTGAGTAATTGTTAGCTGTAAATATTAACACTCAAAATTAGCACTCACTAATAGAAATAAGCACTAGAAGCAACTGCCAATGCCAAGTACAAATAACTCCGTAACATATTTCATTGCTGATTTACATTTAGCACAAAACAGACCTGATATTACCGCCTGTTTTTTACGCTTTTTGAAAAATGATGCAACACAAGCACAAACGCTTTATATTCTCGGTGACTTATTTGAAGCTTGGGTTGGTGATGATGATGACAGTGCTTATTTAGTCACAATAGCTAAAGCATTAACCACTCTATCAAACCTTGGTACCACTATTTATTATATTCATGGCAACCGAGACTTTTTACTAGGGGCTAGTTTTGCAAAAAAATCAGCCATGATATTACTACCTGAAGTTGAGTTAATCGACTTATACGGACAAAGCGTGGTCATTATGCATGGCGACACTCTATGCACACGTGATGTTGCTTACCAGCAATTTCGTAAAAAATCGCGTTCTTGGTGGTGGCAAACCATGATAAAAAGCTTACCACTATTTGTACGTAAAAAAATCGCTGCCGATTACCGGAAAAAAAGTGCTGCAGCTACATCAATAAAACCCCAAGATATTATGGATGTAACACCCTCGGAAGTGGTCAATTGTTTGGAAGCTCATCAAAGTCAATTATTGATTCATGGTCATACTCATAGACCTGCTGTACATGAGTTAACCGCCAATAACAAACCCGCAAAACGCATTGTACTAGGCGACTGGTATGAACAAGGAGCTTGGTTAAAAGTAACACCAAGCAATATGGAATTACTCAACTCCCCATTTAATCAAACAGATACGTCAGCATAAATTTATACTGACATCCCTAATTAATCTGAATTCATCGGGTTATAATATCTGTTATCAATACTTATAAAAGGTTATAGCGCCATTGAATACCTAAGCTAACAATGGAGCTAACTTGTGATAATTCATTGCTTTCATCTCTCATCCATTCAGTACGTAATATAAAATCAGGATGAAATGCATAATGCCAACCAACACTTAGTCTGTTTGGTTCAAACCCATTATTACTTAAACCTACTTGCTCAATGAATGTCTCTGTTGTGTGAGAGAACTCATTATCAACACTTAAAATTTCATATTCAAGGTGAAGACTGTGCTTTTCTCTCTCTACAAAAGCGGCTAAACGATATGAACTTTGAACTGCATCCATGTAGGCACTTTGTGTTGTCGTTGAGATTTGACCATCTATTTGTGCTTGAATCCATTCAAACTCACCATGAAAACGCCATTGCTCATAATCCCACGTTCCATCAAGATATATACCTGTACTCAAGGTATCCCCCGTAAAAAATGATTGAACTACATTGTCTACCGATACACCATGGCTATGGCCTTCACTATAACGTACATCTTCCCTTTGCTCTGCTTTAGCATACATTACCCAAAGTTTAGCTATCGACTGAAAAGATTGTGACTGAAAAGTCAAATGGCTAAATGCCGATATACTGCCATCACCAGAAGTTGCAGGAAAATTATCACCACTAAATAACTCTATACCTAACTTATAACTTGAATTTAACTGATCAATTGAATTCATTAACGCAAATCGCGCGCCTATATCGGTAAAATGACGGCCAAATAATATATCTGCAGATAATGGTGCCTGACTAAAAATATCTATAGATGAATGATAATTAATGGTATCTGTTACTTCGGTTGAAATCTTCCCTGCTTCAATTTGAAACATTTGCTGTGCAAATTGAAACTCAGTACCAAACCAAAGATTTTCTAATTCAAGACTATTTTCACCGCTGTGACTATGTGCACTTAATTTAGCGGCAACATAGTATTCTTTATTTAGGTTCATGTACCCCTGCAGTTGTGCATCATCTAAGCTTGCACCGTCTTCTGCAGGTACCGCTTCACCACCAACTAAAAAACCTTGCGGTTGCCATATTTCACCGCTCTCTACTATTTGGTTGTTACGGTAAGTTATAGCAGCCAAAACTTTAATTGAGTCCTTCTCAGACAAAGAAACTTTTTGGTGAGCCATTACTGGTTGATAAACAATAGAAAGTAAAGATAATAGCCATATTGGCTTAATACGCTTAAGCATTAATTTTCCTCATGCGGATTCGAAAATTTTTCGTTATTAATAAAATCATAATCAGAAAGTGACTCTAAAAAAGAGACTACAGCGTCAATTTCTTCATCTGTAGCCGAAAAGCCAAGTATCAGTGCTGATTTATAAGGGCTATTTTTTCCATCCCCCGCGTTAACACCATATTCTGTCAATGTTCCACCTCTGGCATAATGCTCAACAACCTCGCGTAAAGTACCGATACTGCCATCGTGCATATAAGGTGCTGTAAACTCTATATTTCGTAGTGACGGTGGCCTAAATTTACCTTTATCGGTCGGGTCAGACGATAAGTCAAAGAGTCCCTGATCTTCTGCAGGATAGCTTCCATCCGAATTTACGTTGTACAAACCGTTATTAAAAAATGGAAATAAAAGTGCATCATTCAACGTATTGGCATCTTTATATGACACAGTAAAGTTAATACCAGTATGACAATGAAAGCACTCAAATTTTTCACCATTAAATAAACTAAAACCTAGTTTTTGCTGTGCTGTTAAAGCCTCTTTATCACCTAATAAATATTCATCGTAAGGACTCTTAGCACTGATCATCGTTCGCACAAAGCTTGCCAATGAAAAAATAACTTTATTCATTGTTGCGCCTGAATCACTATCAGGAAAAGCAGCTTCAAACATCTCTTGATACTTCTCATCGTTATTAAAACGGCTTAATACGGTATCAAGTTCAGCATCAGTAACCCCTAATTCAATAGGATCATCGGCACGAATTGGTACATTTAATTGATCTTCTAACTCAAAAAAAGTGTCATTACTCCAAGTAAACGTTGCGTTATATGCCACGTTACTTAACCCTTGGCTGTTACGTACTAAAGCATGCCCTGTTGAGCCTATTGGTGTACTAATGCCATCGGCAAAGGCATCAGACTGAAAGTGACACGAACCACAAGATTGAGTTTGGTTAGCGGATAGCTGTTTATCGTAAAATAAAAAACGCCCCAGCGTTATTTTTTCCTTGGTGAGCGGATTAAACTCAGGAATAGCCGGTAAAGGCATATGATCGGGTAAGTCTAATAATGTACGTAAATCCTGTTCTGTTTCAGTTGAAGTAACTGTTGTCGTAGAAGATACATTGCAACCAGAAACAAAAAGCATCACGAATAATGACAGCGGTAAAAACATGAAACTCAATGAAGAATCAACTTCACTGAGTTTAGGCAACGTTAACCGACCTAGAGATCTAAATAGCATTTACTTATTCTTTAATAAATACAAGATTTGCATCAGCATCAGCACTACCATCAGTAATGTCTAAACCAAAATTTTCAAAAAGAGCAGTACAATCTGTTTGCGTAGGGTTGGAATGACAAGATACTGTAGGAGTTACTTCATCACCTGTTGCGGAAAATTGAACATTATTTAACATTGCATCAATATCAAGTACAACAACGTCGTTAACAGGATTAAAGTTATCAAGAGTCACTTTCGGCGTATTCACGAAATCACAAGTATCTTTCTCTTCTAAAGCAAGCAAACCATCACCGCCACAATCTCGACTACCCAAATGTATAAGACCTTTACCCTCAACTTCTTCAGTATTTTCAATCGTAAAATTCATCACAAAATGACGGTACCCACTTGCCCAAGACCAATATAATTCATTTAATGGTGTTGGCGCATCTTCTTGCGTGTTGGTCGCAATAACATCTTTCATAACCGCTTGTGGTACACCGACATCAAAACTAACGCTATTGACAGTACCAGTGCCACCAATAATCGTTCCACTAATAGCGGTATTTGTTCGCTCTGTACCACCTAAAGCATCATCTGTACACGCACCAGCAGTGTTGCTAGTTAAATCGATTAAGCCAACGAATCCTTGTTCACTATGACGTTGAAAGTCATTAGCATCTAACTCAACACTAATCTCTTCATTATTTTCATTATAGAATTTAAGGTTACTTATATAAAAGCGTAAATCACTTACAGAAATAGCATGTAATTCTTCAGTACCAAATTGGTTGTGGCTAGTATCACAAGCCACAGTTTCACCAGCACTTTTTGCTGTAAAATCAAGTGTAAAAGGTGTGTTTTCTTCCGTTGGCGTACCTGTATCGACAGTACTTTCACTACTAGAGCCACAACCAGCCAATAGCACTACTGATGCGAAGGTTAATGATAGAGGAGATTTAATACCAGAAATAAAGCGTGTAAACATTATCGTAAGTTCCATTATAATAAGAATTACGTCATTATAGATTCACAACCTTTAATAACAGAGTGACAAATTGTCGCACTTCTGAAGAAAGTTCTATTTTACAATAATGTAAGTTAAGTTATTGGCAGGTTTAATTATTAAATTACTCAAAGCAGGCGCTAAGAGAAAAATATTCTAAGGCAAAAAGTCGATAAAATGATCGGTGTCAATCACTCAACGCAATTGATATCTTATTAGTTTTTTACAATCACTATTTTAATTTATCATGCTGTATTATAAATAGGCTTTTGTTAGGTATTTCAGTAAATTCAGCAAGCTTAGTTTGGTTTTTTTCATAGCCTTTCGTTAAATAAACTACCCAATATTCTACGTGAGGTGACTCCCACTTTTTTATAAAAGCAACTCCGATTTCATCTTGCTCTTTATAGAAGTCAAGATCACCTAATAAATGTGTTCGATGAAGTTCCGATCTTTTAAAGGCATCCCAGACTTCTTCTGCATCAGAATAACCACCTGCAATAGCCTCTACTTGGTTGCTATTAAAATCATAACCGTAATAATATGGGAGTTTATAACCTAGATTGCGTAAACGTGAATTTGGCCCCCCTTCAAGATTATGTACAACCAAACCTAATTCAGACATTTTTTTAGCTTTCGCTTCAGCCGCTTCAGTAAGCAAGCTATTACAACGGATAGATATTCGTTTTTGCTGATTATCACTTTTAATTAATTTAACTAAAGCTCTTGCTTCATTATTGTTACCACATTCATCAATTTCATTAGCTAAAACAAATACAGGAAAAAAAAGAAGTATAATTATAAAATGCAATTTTGACATAAAGCCCTAATAGTTTCTTATAGAGGCTTTTCAGTACTGTTAGCCCTATAATTTTTGTTTATTGTCATTTAATATTGCACAAATCAAAAAAATTAGATAGCTTAAAACAACATGAAAAACAATTACTTAAATTTCATTACTATTAATAGCGGGAATATTTACTTATGATTCTGCTCTAAAAGGACTTAGGTTTAGAGCAAACAAATTAAATTTGGCTTACCTGAATGAAATTTAAAATCGGTATCTGGTGATTGAATAAGTTCAGCTTCAATAACACCAAAAAAAGTAACTCGCTCTGTTATATCTACTTTGGAAATTTGCTCTGCTAGTGCTAAGTAGTCTTGATAATGACGTGCTTCAGAGCGAAGTAACGATAAATAAAACTTACCAATTTTTGAGTCTAAATACGGTGCTATTTTAGCAAAACGTTCACAAGATCTTGCTTCAATGTATGCACCAATAATTAACTTATCAATAAGCGCTTCTGGTTCATAGGTACGAACATTTTTAAGCATCCCCTTCGCATACCGTGATGCAGGTATTGGATCGTAAGGAATATTATTTTCTTCAATAATTTCTAATACTTGATAAAAGTGATGTAACTCTTCTCTTATTAATAAAACCATTTTATCAACCATATCTTGCCCGTATGAACAATCAGACTTAGCTTTAATCGACTTAGATAAAACATTCATCCCTTTGAGCGTTTCAGTGTTACCAATACGTTTATAGGCAAACTGCTCATAAGGTTTCATTAGATCAGTTAATTGCTCTGCACCTTCTGCTGTTAGTGCATAACGTTTAAGTAAAAATAATGCACTTTGAGCGGCTTTTAATTCACAAATTAAATGATCCCGAAGAAGTATTGGTAAGTTTTCTGTTTTTTTTGCTTCTTCAACCCAAGACTCAGGAGTCTTACATTTTAAGAAAGCGTTAATTGGCGCTAATAATTCTTCGTACATTGTTTTTATAAGTTCAATATTATTGATAATTTAGAATAATTTTAACATGAAGTTTACTAAATATATTACTTTATTCTGCCGTCCTTAAATGAATACAGATAAACATTATGATTAATTTAACTTTTAATTAAACGATGACACTATTTTAAAAAGCAATAAATTGAGATACTAGTAGCACCTATACTCCGCAGGTTTTGATCATGACCCATAACTTTAAAGATAACGTCCCTGACAATAAAGAAGCAAAGAAGTTAATTGAGCAACATAATAAACTTGTTCATACCGATAATATTAAGGTTATCTCACATGTTCAACGTGAAGCTGATGATTGGGTTATTAATACGCTTATGTTGGAAGATATAAGTGTTGCTTTTAAATATAAACGAAAAAAATTATATAAAAGTTTAAAAGGGCAACGCGTAAATATTACTTACTACCCAGACAATGAAAATATCGCAGGTTTTGATATTGAAATAATGAAAATAGTTAGAATAAAGGTCGCCTAATGTGCATAAATATAATTTAATGACGTACTCCCAATTCAAACTTACTTATATCCATACGTGATAAGTAAAATAGTTTTTACTTATATTCAATATAAAAAGTATTTATTTTCATCTTTTATTGTCTATTTACCGATCAAACCTTGACGAATGGGCTGGCATCTTACATAAATAGGTTATCGACAATATAATTTTTTTAATGTCGAATGTTTATTTAGTGAACAATAATAAATTTATATAAAATAGCTAAATAATTAATCGGGGACTGCAAGAGGAAGTTGTTATGATATTAAATCATATTTGGGGCTTATACACTCACCCAAAAGACGAATGGCAAACAATTGAAAAGCGCCACGAAAGTTTAACCTATAGCATGATACATATATTAGTAGTGGCACTCATCCCTACTATTTGTGGATACTATGCCGCTGCACATATCGGTTGGACAATCGGTGTTGGTGATCCAATAAAAATAAATCAAAGTAGCGCTCAATTAATGGCGGTAGCACTATATTGCGCTTTAATTGTTGGTGTATTAGCACTCGCCTACTTAATTCAATGGATGGCAAAAACCTTTGATGCAAAACCAAGTTTTGTACAATCATTAGAGCTTGCTGCATATACTTCAACACCTATGCTAATGGTTGGTATTGCTGCGTTGTACCCAGTACTTTGGTTTGTTGCATTAGCTGGAGTTGCCGCGGTATGTTATTCCATTTATTTATTATATTCAGGCGTACCTATTATGATGAATATTCCTGAAGAAAAAGGATTTATATATTCAAGCTCGGTAGTTACTTGTGGTCTAGTGCTACTCGTGGGAATTATGGCATTTAGTGCGGTATTATGGTCTATGGGATTTGGACCTGAATATATTTCTTAGCTAGTCATTTAAGAGTTACTAACAATAACAGCATAACGAGTAGCCAGTTGAAAATTAACCGCTACTCGTTACTTTATACTCTACAGTTTCTTTATCACTATTTAGATATAACGTAAAGTTACTCTGCACCTTCATTGTACATATCAATAACAGTATCAGCATTTTTATCTGATGCTTCTTTACTGCTATTATTTCTTTGTGCATCAAGTTTTTCTAAATAAGCATTATCTATATCGTTGGTCACATAGATACCATCGAATACAGAAGTATCAAAGCTCTTAATTTCAGGGTTCCCTGCTCTCACAGCAATAACTAAGTCTTCTATAGATTGGTAAATAAGTTTATCTGCACCAATTAATTCACAAACATCGTCAACGTCACGACCATGAGCAATCAATTCGTTAGCGCTTGGCATATCTATGCCGTAAACATTAGGAAAACGAACTTCAGGGGCAGCAGAAGCAAAATAAACTTTATTAGCGCCTGATGCGCGAGCCATTTCAATAATTTGTTCAGAGGTTGTGCCACGTACAACAGAGTCATCTACGAGTAAAACATTTTTACCTTTAAACTCTGCTCCAATTGCATTCAGCTTTTGACGAACAGACTTTTTGCGCTGCTCTTGTCCTGGCATGATAAAAGTACGGCCAATATAGCGGTTCTTAACAAAGCCTTGACGATAAGGTAAATTTAATTGTTTGGCGATTTGCAACGCAATATCACATGATGTTTCAGGAATAGGAATAACAACATCTATTTCAACATCATCCCATTCTTTGGCTATTTTTTCACCCAACTTCGTTCCCATTTCAACACGAGAGGCATAAACAGAAATTTTATCTATTGTTGAATCTGGGCGAGCAAAATAAACAAATTCAAAAATACACGGGCTGTAGTTAGGTTTATCAAAACATTGCTGGCTATGAATTTGACCATTTTCTGAGAAGAAAATGGCTTCACCTGGAGCAACATCACGAACAAACTCAAACGAACAAGCGTCAAGAGCAACCGTTTCAGACGCTATCATGTATTCGATACCATGTTCAGTTTCACGCTTACCAAAAACGAGTGGTCTGATACCATTTGGGTCACGAAACGCAACCATGCCATAACCAATAATTAAAGCGACAGTAGCATAAGCACCTCTAACACGTTTATGCACATTAGTTATAGCAGTAAAAATATCATCAGGTGTTAAGGATGCGCTCTCACTTTGCTGTAATTCATGGCCTAAAATATTTAACAGTAACTCTGAATCAGAAGTTGTATTTACGTGACGTCGAGCTTTAGTATTAAGCCAAGTTTTTAATTCATCTGCATTGGTTAGGTTACCATTATGTGCTAAAGAGATACCATAAGGTGAATTAGCATAAAAAGGCTGAGCTTCTGAGGAACTAGAAGTACCTGCAGTTGGGTAACGAACATGGCCAATACCTATATTGCCTTGTAATCTAAGCATATGACGCGTATGAAAAACGTCTTTAACTAAACCATTACCTTTTCTTAAACGAAATGTATCGTCATGGATAGTAACAATACCGGCAGCATCTTGTCCTCGATGCTGTAACACTGTTAATCCGTCATACAAATATTGATTAACCGGGGTTTTACCGACAATACCAACAATACCACACATGAATTTTTCTCCGCTGGGAAATTAGCTAATAGTTTTATGAATTAACGTTATGTTAGAAAACTTGATGATTGTTTGAGATACTCAAAAAACCATTCAACAACCAACCTGAACTCAGGTATTAATTGTGAACTTTTCCACCACTCTGTTGTTGCTGCACCAGTGAAAGCATCCATAAAGAATAACACTGCACTGATAATTAACACGCCACGTAATGCACCAAATACAAGTCCTAGAACTCGATCGGTGCCAGATAATCCTGTCTTCCTTACTAACTGTCCAATAAGATAGTTAATTAAAGCGCCCAAGACTAAAGTAGTTATAAATAAAATCGCGATTGCGGCTGCATTTCGCAAAAATTGATCAGAGATATTAGTAAGAAGGTTAGCTAGATTGGCATAAAAGGTACTCGCAATAAAAAAAGCACCTATCCAAATAATTAACGATACAGCTTCTTTTGCAAAGCCTCGCACCAAGCTAATTAGTGTTGATATGCCTATTACGGCTAAAATGGCGTAATCTATCCAAACCATGGTTTAAGTTTCTCATTCATTAGAGGCGCGCATTCTATCAGAATCAAAAAACAAATGCCCAACCTTTTGGCTGTAATACCGTTATTAATTTGGGTAAAATCGAGAAACTTTACCCTGTACATTTGTTAATTTTTTTAATGCTGGAATTTTTTTAGTCAAAGATGCTTCTATCAGTTCAGGTCCTACAAAAACTTTTGTTAACGTGCCTTTTTTAGTTTGAATAGGCTTAGTAAAAACAGTATAACCATTACTTTTTAACTTGTTCACTAATTCTTCAACATTGCTTTTATTTCTAAAACTACCTAGTTGAATAACCCAAGCTTCTTTGTTAACGGCTTTAGCTGGGGTTTTTCCTAATACAGGTTTATCAATTGCTGAATTACTTTTTGTCTTCGAAGCACTATTCATTTCAATTTTTTTCGGCTTATTTGCCGGTGTTACTTTAGTAATTTGAGTGTCACTAAGCGCATTTTCACTTTTCTCATTATCTATTAATAATTGCTCATCTATAGCTTCTTCATTAGAGGTACTAGGTGCTTCTTGCTTTACTAATGCTTCATTTGGAAACGGCGCTTGGATTGTTTCCCCCTTAAAAGCAGGAGCTTGTGGAATTGTGTCGAAGTCGGCTTGACTAGACTGTTTTTTGCCATCAAGTATATCAGGTAAGAAAATAACGATTGCGGCAGCAACAATAATGGTACCAACAAGGCGATTTTGAAACGGTGTAGACAAACGATACTCCAAATAACTTAAGCTATAGTCTAAATTAAAAGCTGCCTAATTTCGGCAACCGTGTAGAAAGAGCCAAAAACAAGAATCAAGTCATTTGATTCACTTTTAAGATTAGCCATTTTAAATGCCTGAGTAATATTGTCAAAGCAATTGATAGAATTAGTAAAATGAGATAGCTCATTTACCATTTGTTCAGCGGTTGCTGCTCTTGGAACCGTTAATGGTGCTAAATACCATTCATCAACAACATCATTAAAAGGAGTTAAGGTATTAGCAATATCTTTATCTGCAAGCATAGCAACAACGGCAATAATACGTTGATATTGATTTTGAGCTTTAACTTGAGCTATTTTTTGTGCTAAATATCGACCTGCATGTGGGTTATGACCAACATCGAGCATAACATCACATTGCGCCACAAAAGTATTACTGATTACATCGCTACTTTCGGCTTTACCAACCTGCTGGCTTTTTAGATTAAATACCTCTGTTCTTCCTGCTACTTGGGTATTTGAAATTAGGCTGTTAACTTTATTAGTCGTTAACTGAACTCCAAGTTGCTTTAAGACCATTAATGCTGTGACAACATTATCTTGAGGAATATAAGTTGTGATAAGGCTATGCAAATTACATTCTATTTTTTGATTTTTTTCATCAACGTCAATAAACTGAAGTTGCCAACAGGGCTCGTCCTGATTATTAAAAACACTGTTATTAACAATAAAAAAATCTTTATTACGTACTTTTATTTTTTTTAATGCTTGCTGTAAACCTTGTTCATCAGCGACTTCATTGACTTGCTTAGCATAATTTAATACAGATTGTGGTACATTAGGGTCACCAATAATAATATGCTGATTACCACGCATAATACCTGCTTTTTCAAAACCAATCGTTTCTCTATCGTTACCAAGAAAAGCTTGATGATCAAGGTCAACGGTTGTGATAACAGCCACATCAGCATCAATGATATTGGTTGCATCAAGACGTCCGCCTAAGCCAACCTCTAATATAATAATGTCTGGTTTAACCTGCATCAGTACAAGAAATGCAGCTAAGGTTGTATACTCATAATAGCTTAGAGATATTTCTCCCCTTGCGAACTCTATTTTTTCAAACGCAGTAATAAGTGATTGATCATCGATGTCACTTTTATTAATACGTAACCGTTCATTAAATTTTTCAATATGTGGTGATGAGTATACAGCCACGGTTTGTAAACGAATATTATCTTTGGAATTATCGTTTTCGATGGTCTTCTCATCTACTTTTTCGGACCTAACTTCACCAAGTAGTGCATTTTCTAAAAAAGCACACGTAGTTCCTTTGCCATTAGTGCCAGCAACGGTAATTACACAAGCAAAACTAAAATCAATATTTAATCTTGTAGCAACTTCGCTAATGCGAGATAGCCCAAGATCAATTTCAGTGCTATGGATGGTTTCTAAATAACAAAGCCACTCATTAAGATTAGAAAAATCTTTCGAGTGGCTTTCAGTTTGTTTCAACATATATTAATAGACTTTAGCTAATTTAAGATAATATTATAAAGGGCTAACTTGTCCTGTAAATTTGGCTAACATGCGAGCTAATGTTTCACGCATATTACGGCGATCAACAATCATATCAATAGCCCCTTTTTCTAATAAAAACTCACTGCGTTGAAAACCTTCTGGCAGTTTTTCACGAACTGTTTGTTCGATAACACGCGGGCCTGCAAAACCGATTAATGCTTTTGGCTCTGCAACATTGATGTCACCTAACATAGCTAAACTTGCAGAAACACCACCCATAGTAGGGTCGGTTAATACAGAAACATAAGGTAAACCTTTTTCACTCATTTTAGCTAATGCTGCACTTGTTTTGGCCATTTGCATTAATGAAAATAATGCTTCTTGCATACGGGCACCGCCACTTGCTGAAAAACATATAAAAGGAAGGTTATGCTCTAAACAATATTCAACACCTTTAACGAAACGAGCACCAACAACGGAAGCCATAGAGCCACCTAAAAATGCAAATTCAAATGCAGCAACAACAACAGGCATACCATGAAGTTCACCTTTCATTACAACTAAAGCATCTTTTTCACCGGTATTTTTACGCGCGGCACTTAATCTATCTTTATAACGCTTTGAGTCTTTAAATTTTAAAATATCTTGTGCTTCAAACTCTTCACCTAGCTCTTGACGGTTATCTTGATCAAGAAAACTGTCGATGCGTTTACGCGCACTAATACGCATATGATGATCACACTTTGGACAAACAGATATTTGTCTATCTAGCTCAACTTTATACAGTACTGCATTACATGAAGAGCACTTACTCCAAACACCTTCAGGAATATTGCTTTTTTGGGTAGATTTTGCTTTTGGGAGAATTTTTTCAATCCAGCTCATAATTTTATTTTTGCCTATTGCAACGAATATAAATCAACTTTTTTACTGATAAACCTTCATAAAAAAGTTAAGTAGAATGTGATAACAAATATAACCAATAATTAGAACATACTTTATCCTATATGTTATATAAAAAACTGGTCTGTTTTGTTATTTAATAATGATAATTACAGTTTAATTTAAAAACAATGGTCCAAACGGTCTTTTAGGCAAGTCAAACTGCCCTGGATAATCAACCTCGACAAAGTATAAACCTTCTGGTGGTGCAGTTACACCTGCCATACAACGATTTTTAAGCTCCAATACTTCTTTAATCCAAATTGGTTTTTCTTGTGATTGCCCAACACGCATTAAACTACCAACCACATTACGCACCATATGGTGTAAAAAAGCATTCGCTTTTATATCAACGATGATATATTCACCTTGACGAGTTATTTCACAATGTTCAATAGTGCGAACTGGTGAGTGTGATTGACAGTGAACTGTTCGAAATGAAGTAAAGTCATGCTTACCAACGAGGTATTGTGCCCCTTCTTGCATGAGTTTTTCATCTAACCAATAATGGCAATGGCTAATACCGTAACTTAAAATAGCAGAGCGTAATTTATTATTATAAATAATATAACGATAGCGTCTCGCTGTAGCACTAAAGCGAGCATGAAAGTCATCACTAACAGCTTTAACCCAAGTGACTGCTATGTCTGTAGGTAAATGAGTATTGACCCCTAGAGTCCACGCAATATCCTTACGCTGCTTAGTAGTATCAAAATGGATAACTTGATTTGTCGCATTAACACCTGTATCGGTACGACCAGCACAAATAACTTCAATAGGCTCGTCTGCAATTTTAGATAATGCTTGTTCTACTTTTTGTTGTACGCTAATTACGCTTTTTTGCCGTTGCCAGCCACAATAATTTTTCCCATCGTATTCGATACCTAGTGCGTAACGCATGTAAACCTCTTAAGCCAACTGTGTATAACTCAAATTGGCGCATTATCCATTATTTTACTGCGCTATGCCAATATTGTTAGTAATTCGATTACGTTATATATCGTCTTAAGACTCGTTTAACAGTCTCTGTGCTTCTTCTTGCTGTTCAGCTGTACCCAATTTAATAACTTCTTTTAAAATAACTTGAGCATTATCTTCGTCTCCTATTTCAAGGTAAACTTTTGCTAAATCAAGTTTAGCGGCCATACCGCTCTCATCAATATCAACATCAATTAAGTTGACATCACGAGTAAATTCTGGAAATTCATTCAATCCAACATCTATATTGGCGTTTTCATAAGGTTCATCAAAATTGACTTCTCCTTGGCTATCAGAAAGTAATGAGTCAACAGAGACAAAATCACTTTCGTTGCTATCACTACTTGCAAAGTTTCCTGCCTCTGCACTATCTTTCGATGAAATGTCTTGAGAATTAAAGTTATCGAAATCTTCTAATGTTACTTTATCGCTATCATCAAGGTTTTCATTAAAATTAGCACCTTGATTGGCAATACTAGACTCTTCTTCGATATTTGCTAAAAGCTCATCAAAATTTAAATTATTTAACTCTTTAATATCATTAATTTCACTAGCTTCTGTTACTTTGCTACTACTATCTTCATCACTATCATTTAACAAATCTGCTAATACATTTTGATCTGAAAAATCAGGTGATAACTCAATAGCATGTTCGTTATCTTCCAATAATTCTTCAAGTGCTTGCTTATCGAAAGCACCTGAAACTAAATCATCGCCAATATCAAGTTTATCTTCAACAGGGCTTTCAGTTGACTGTTCCATGTCGGCAATTAGCTCATCAATGTCAAAGTCTTCATCATCAATTAACTCATCTTCAACTTCATTTTCCATTGGAGTTTCATTTGACTTCTCCAAGTCAGCAATTAGCTCATCGATGTCGAAGTCTTCATCATCAAGTAATTCATCTTCAACTTCACTATCAACGGCACTATCGATTGAGCTATCATTTGACTGTTCCATATCAGCAATTAGGTCATCGATATCAAGCTCGTCATCAGCGATTAACTCATCTTCAACCTTATCATCAATGTCATTATCAACATCATTGTCGAGTGAGCTATCACTTGGCTGTTCTTTATCAGTTATTAGCTCATCGATATCAAGCTCGTC
>NZ_JAHKQD010000045.1 GCF_018860915.1 Colwellia sp. C2M11 | reverse complement strand
GACACATATGTAAACACATTGTTTCGCGCATCCAACCAGCGTTACCGTAGGTCGCAAAAGTAAAAAAGGCTAACACTATTGCCATCGTTACTGTGGTATTTAGTGTAAATATATTAACAACTAACTCATTCATTGGCGAAAAATAACCAGCAAATGTTGTTGCTGTAAATAATGAAAATAATAACCAACTCGTGTGTTTTAGTGTTTTTTTCCAAAATTTATTGGCATTCATTTTTTGTTTGTCGAGTTTTCTACGCTGATTAGCGGTCCCTTCTATTTTTTCTTCAAACCAAATAAATATGAAAGTCCATACTGTTTGTGGGCACATATGTCCGCACCAAACTCGACCTAAAAAGGTGGTGACAAAAAACAATAAAAATGCACCAAAAATAAATAACCAAGCTAATAATGTTAAATCTTGTGGCCAGAGTGTCAGGCTCCACAAAGTAAAACGTTGCTCACTAATATCAAATAAAACAGCTTGTTGACCATTGTATTGTAGCCAAGGAAGTAGTGCGAAAAAAGCAAAGTAAACTAAGTTTGTTCGTTGCCTCAGCTTTTGAAAAAAACCAGGACTTTTTCTAACGTAAATTTGGTCGCCGGGCTTATAGCGCTCTTTACTATTCTTAGCTGGGTGAATTTTTACATTAGTAACGGGTATTTGAACAGAGCTAGGTGATGCTGGCTTTTCGTCAATGCTCACGATAAATCCTTAGAAGAGAGGTTTGAATTAGTCTAAAAATAATTATAATGTTATTGTCTGTACAATAATAACATAAATTAGCTCATACTAATATACGGAATCTCATGAAAAATATATTGATCTTGATCGTGACTGCGGCAGTTTTTTTGCATTTTTATCCGCAGCCTGAGGTAACTAAATTCTATAATGATACCAAAGCAACACTGGTAGATAGTTTTACAGAATTTAGCGACACTAATGTGCGTTTAAAGGCCGATAAGGTGTTAATAGATTTACAACCGGAATTAAATAACTTTTCGGTTGAAGAAGTTGATGCTTTAACAGAGATAACATCCTCTAGAAAACGTGTGAATGAGTTTTATCAAGACTACTGTAAAGATACTAAAAGAAGTACTGTATTTCATCCTAACAACCAAGCTAAAGTATGTAAGGCGATAAGTAAGTATGAAAGTATACTTTAGGTGCTTTTAGCTTTAGCTTATTAAGCTGATAGCTTTGTTAATAGTTGGGCAAATTTATCAGCACTGACTTGTTCTTTTGGGTGCCGGCCATCTAGCACCACCCAGCTACCATTAACCATAACATCTTTAATTGTGTTGTGCTGGCTAGCAAAAATAATGCTGTCTAGTAAATATTGGTTTTTATTGGCAAATAGAGCAGTTTTGTTGTCGTCGATCACCAGTAAATCAGCTTGTTTACCTATTGATAATACGCCAGTATTTGAATTTGTGCTTTGTGCACCACTAGCTGCTGATTTTTGCCATAAACTTTGCCCAACAGAAGCAACGTTGGTTGAGGTAATGAGTGCTCTTTGTTGCTTAATTAACCGTTGGGTGTACTCTAGCCAGCGTAGTTCCTCAATGGGGCTAACAGAAATATGGCTATCAGAGCCTATAGCGAAAGATCCCCCTAAAGCGAGAAAATCTGTTGTTGGAAAAATACCATCACCTAAATTTGCTTCTGTTGTTGGGCAAATACCCACCACAGCGTTGTGGTCTATAATACCTTGTTGCTCTTTTTCATTTATATGTGTTGCGTGTATTAAACACCAACTTTCATCTATTTTCATGTTATCGATTAACCACTCTACCGGGCGTTTGGTATAGTAATTTAAGCAATCATTGACTTCTTGTTGTTGCTCAGAAATATGAATATGAATAGGTGCTTTAGCATCTAATGAACGTACATGATCAACTGCTATCGTCATTGCCTCTTTATCAACAGCACGTAATGAATGTGGTGCTATGCCAATATTGCTATTTGGGTACTCTTGGCTTAATTCATAACAATCACTTATTAATTGATTGAATTGTGTTGTGGAATTAATAAAGCGTTTTTGCCCTTCGGTTGGTGTTTGCTGACCAAAGCCTGAATATTGGTATAAAACAGGCAATAAGGTTAAACCGATCCCCGAGTGTTGAGCGGCATTAAAAATAGCCTGCGCCATTATTGCTAACTTGGCTTGGGATTGATTTTTGCTATGAGAGTGACCATCAATATCATGATGTAAATAGTGAAATTCAGCAACGCGTGTATAACCAACTTTTAACATTTCAATATACAATTGCTGTGCAATTATTTCGGTGTCTTCAGGAGTTAATTGTGCAAGAAACTTGTACATTATTGTACGCCAAGTCCAAAAGCTATCTTTACCTTCGCTACCTTGTTCGCTAAAACCTGCAAAAGCACGTTGAAAGGCGTGAGAATGACAATTAATCATTCCTGGAATAACAGCTCCTTGAAATACTTCCGCTTCATGATCCTGACCTGAAGTAATGGCGATAATAATGCCATTGGCAATAGTTAGTGTTTTATCGGTCGCCCAACCATCGCTTAATAGAATATTTTTTGCATAGTATTTTTTCATTTTTATTCTCATTTAACCTTACTATAAATCTTGCGTTGTGAATTCGGCTAGGCATTGGACAAATTTTTTCAGTTGTTCTTTTACATTATTAGCTTTTTGTTCGTTATAGTGATTGCTGGGTTCATCTAAATAAGTACTTTGTGATAGTTCAAGCTGAATTGCGTGAATGTTATCTTTTGGGTTGCCATAAGCACGGGTAATATAGCCGCCTTTAAAGCGACCATTAAAAATAGTGCTAAAAGGGCTTAAGTCCAGTTCTTGTATTTTATCTATTAAGGCTTGGTCGCAGCTTGTCCCATCAGCGCTGCCAAAATTAAAATCCGGTAAACGTCCTGAAAAAAAGCGAGGAACCTGCGATAGAATTGAATGAGCATCTAATAAAACCACCCTTTTATAGTTACGTTTAAGGTGCAACAACGTTTCTGCTAACACTTGGTGATATGGTTGCCAATAATTTTCGATTCTGCTGGTTATTTCTTCTGGCGTTGGATTGTTACCGTCATGGTAGAGAGGAGATAAGTCGAAAGCGGTTGTTGGACATAATTCGGTATTATCGGCACCAGCGTATAAAGCGACACCACTTGGACTTCTATTTAAATCAATAACATAACGACTATACTTTGGAATCAATGTATAAATGCCCATTGCCGTGGCGAAGTCGTATAGCTTGTCTATATACCAATCAGTATCGGCAACATTGTGTCCATTTTCTGTCATATTATTAGCAATATGCTTGGGTATTAGTTGACCATTATGCGGCATACTAATTAGCATACCTATATTACCTGAAGTTAAGGAATAACTAGCGTTCATTGTAGCTCTTTTAAATGCGGAGTAGTTGTATATACAAGTTGTGGTAATCTACCATGTAAAACTGATGATAAGCAAATCTTTTAGCTTTGGCGTTTACAATGTCAAAGTGGTTATTTTAAGTATAGATAATTTTATATACTGAATTTTAGATTTTTTACCTTACTGTATTATCAAGGTAACTGTTAAACCGATGGGCGAAAAAAGTGTAATAAGAAAATGCCGTAGTGATTGTTTTAATAGGATGGCATATTTGAGGCTTGTTTGCTTTTAGGATAAGAGCTTAGTTAATAAAATAAGCTAAGAAAACTAGACTCAAAATTGGGAGAGGGAATAAGCACCCAAGCAAGATATGACAAGTTTATCTGACCACCCATTAGGCAAAAAAATATAATATTAATTCAATATCGAATTAAATTGTTGCTGTCAAAATAGATATGTTTTGCTAATTCAGTAAAATGAACAGTTCAGTAATGTTAAAAATTCATTTCTGGATAAGTATTTTTATTTTCACCACCAGTTAAACGTTGCATTAGTTGGCGTTGGTTTGCTAATAATTGGCCAGATCGCTCATTTAACGCCTTGCACAATTTAGACTTCATCGTTAGTTCTTGAAGTAACTCTGTGGTCATTTTTTTTACAGGATCTGGTAATTTACTACAAAGTAAATGTAATCCTTCACTATTACAAGGCAAGCCTAAACCGCTCAAAAATTCATCTCTTTGCTGATGAGTTTCGTTTAGGTTATTAAGAATTATCAGCATTTTTTCATTGTGGCTTTCTAATCCTGAGTCGCGTTGACTTAATAGCTCATACTGAGACTCTAACGCATTAATCAATACATCTAACTTATTAATGTCATTTTTCAGGCTTGTAATAAAGGATTTTATGCTGTCTATTATCATTGTTTATGTAGCTCTAATAATGCATTGATTAGGGCTTCTTCATCTAATACTAATTCGCCATTAGCGATAGCAGCCTTAACATCGGCAACTTTTTTCATGTCAACATCAGTTTGGCTAGATAATGTTTCAAAAGTAGAGTCAATTGACTTACTTAGCTCACTAACTTGGCTTGTTGAACTTGCTACTTTTTCAGCCTGTTGATTTTGAGGCGAATTTTTTTGCAACTGTGAATGCTCTAAGGTATTGTTTACCTTGTGATTTTGTTCAACAGGCATACTTGGTTTATTAATTATATTCATTGCAAGATTTACCTAGGTAATTTGTTATATTTACTACTAGCTATAGAAAGCGTCAAGATAGCGGCAGAACTTAAATATTATTAGTGTTTTTTTCAATTAAATTTATAAATACAGTTAAAGAAATATTTTTACAGTTCCTTTTCCGATAACTTGTCCCTCAACTACTTGGCCTGAAGTAAGGTTTTTAACTTTAATTCGCTGTCCTAACTGACCATCCTCTAAAGCAATTGCGGTAACACTGGCATTAAATGTTGGTGTTGAAACATGTAGTTCGACATGCTGATCACGATTCACTAGATATTGTTTTTCTAACAAGCGACGATTGATAACGTCACCGCTATTTATGTCGCGACGAACTTGCATACCAATAACATTATTAATATTAACTTCCATGCCATGTAAATGGCTTGCAATATTTAGTGAACGAGTATCAAGTAAATCAGCAGTGAGTATTTCACCGCGCTGTAAATCACGTTTTGCAACGACTAAATTCATCCATAAATCTACCTTAGCACTGGCTCGAAATTGCCATTTGGGTGAATCACACTTGATGGTTAATCTAATTCTCCCCGCAGGCACTGACGAAGGCTTAGAACGTGAAATTTGTAAATTAGTACATTCTAAATCTTCACTTCCTTTTGGAATGAATAGATTAATTTTTTGTTGCTGGCTAATTGCTCCATGATAACTTAAAAACCGTGCAATTTCTTGATTGATGTAGTGGCGAGATTCCTGCTCAAAATTAATGCTGTTTGCTTGAGTGGTTCCTATAAAGCAACTCATGACAAAGTAGAGGAAGTATAAATAGTTCCTATGCGGAAGTTTAACTTCCGTTTGTTGGTTGTTTTTTAAATGGCCGAGATAATAAGTCATTGAATTTAATGTTCTTTAAATGTTGGCATAAAGGTTGTTATATAGGTTGTATGGTAATGCTTTTATTTTCAGATGAGCATACAAGAATCAAACAATAGAGGCAACAATGGCATTATTTGATCAGTCCCTAGGCGTGCATCCATTTTCGATGCAATTAAGAATGGATAGAGCTGAAATTATTGCGGGTAATTTGGCAAATGTTGAAACACCGGGGTTCAAAGCTAGAGATATCAACTATCAGCAAATTATGGAAAGTGTTTCTAGTGATCTTTCACAAAATCATACTGTTGGCTTTTCTGGAATTGAGCAACACCAACTCCAATACCGAGTGCCTTATCAGGCTTCAAGTGACGGAAATAGTGTTGAATTGAACGTAGAGCAAGCTAAATTTGCTAGCAATAGCATGGATTTTCAAACAAGCATGACGTTTTTAAATATGAAAATAAGCGGCTTACATAAAGTAATCAAAGGAGATTAGAACGTGTCTTTTAATTCTATTTACGAAATTAGCGGAAGTGCTATGCGAGCGCAAGTAATGCGCTTAGATACTATTGCTTCAAACTTAGCTAATTCAGATACCGCAGCCTCAAGCGAAGAAGGTGCTTATAAAGCACTAAAGCCTGTTTTTTCAGCTGCATACAGTTCAAATCTTGATGAACGCTCTATTTCTGCCGCAGTTAATATGCTTGGTATTACGGAATCGGACCGCACAGTAGAACAGCGTTACGAGCCAAATAATCCACTCTCTAATCCTGATGGTTATGTGTTTTACTCTAATGTAAATGTACTTGAAGAAATGGCAGATATGATGTCGGCAAGTCGTAGCTATCAAACTTCAGTAGAAGTAATGGGGCGTGTTAATAGCATGCAGCAAAGCATCCTGAAATTAGGTCAATAAGGGTAAATAACGTGGATATAAATAGTTTAACTCAAAGTACTAGTGAAGCATTAGCTTTAGAGAGTAATGTCACAGGAAATGGCCAGTCGGCACAAGAAATGTCAACCATGTTTTTAGAGTTATTGGTTGCTCAAATCAGTAACCAAAACCCATTAGAGCCAATGGATGGTACTGAATATGTC
This sequence comes from Colwellia sp. C2M11, assembly GCF_018860915.1. GTDB lineage: Bacteria > Pseudomonadota > Gammaproteobacteria > Enterobacterales > Alteromonadaceae > Colwellia. Next base: position 9,501 of record NZ_JAHKQD010000045.1, on the reverse strand, counting down.
AGTCAGCTTGCTGAATTTGCAAACGTTGAGTCGTTACAAAGTATTAATCAAAATACCAGTAATAGCCTTGATTATATGAATAGCCTGATGGTACTTGAAGCTACTAATATGGTAGGCGAATCAGTCGACGTGCTAGCGAATAGTGTTGCTTTAGAAAACCCTGGCAGTGTTTCAGGTATGGTTAATTTATCAAGCCCTGCAGATTCTGTCACTGTACAACTTTATAACAGTAATGGGGATCTAGTCGAAGAAAAGAATTTACCCTATACCGGTGCAGGTTCATTACGGTTTGAGTTTGATAACCAAAATGCAGGAGATTATGCGGTACGTGCTTATACAACGACAGACAATATACCAGAGCAATTAAACACTTGGTTAAGTGGCGAAGTTGAGCGAGTGTCTGTAGGTGCTTCAAGCGATGATATTATATTACAAATTGATGGTTTGGGTAATTTTGGACTCACCGAAATTAACCAATTAGCTTAAATTATTAGGAAAGTAACATGTCTATATTGAATATTGGTCTAACAGGCCTAAAAAGTACGCAAACAGCGTTAGAAGTTACCAGTAATAATATTGCTAACTCCGCTACCGCTGGCTATAAACAATCTGATGCCGAATTTGCCTCAGTTTATAATGGTGGTCAACAAGGTGGTGTTAAAGTTACAGATATTAAAGAAGATTTTGTCACCGGTGGTGAAATCGTTCGAACGGGTAACTCACTTGATATCACCATTGATGGCCAAGGTTTTTTTGCTATTTCAGAAAACGGCAAAACGGCTTATACCCAAGCAGGTCAGTTTGGTTTAGATTCAGATTTGAATATTGTTAATGCCAATGGCAGTAATTTACAAGGGTACGGTATTTCTGAATCAGAGAATGGCGGCGATCCAAGTATTGTGTCTGGTATATTAACGGATTTAAAAATTGAAGGTGCCAATATTCCAGCTAAAGCAACCGACGGTATTGATTTTAATGGTAATTTAAGTTCATCCAGCGATCTTATTCCTTACCCAACAGCGCCTGATACTTTTGATCCTACCGATGGCAGCCAGTATAATTTTTCACAATCCACAGAGGTGTTTGATTCCTTGGGTAATAGCCATATCATGACCCAATACTTTAATCATACCGCTACAAATGAGTGGCAAGTCATGTACTTTGTTGATGGTGAGCCTTTAACTACAGCGGAGATTGCGACTACAGGCACAAATGGCACCCAAGATGTTGTTGTAGATGGTACAACAATAATAGCAGGAGTTGTTACTATGACTTTTGATACCGATGGTCAAATGGCTCCTCTAAGTACTACTCTAGCTGCACCAATTTTCACTCCGCCTGGAACGGTAGCTGATGATAATAGCGTTGATCCATATAATGAACGTGAAATTACGCTAACTTTTACTGCCAGTGGTGGCGGTGCGCCAATTGATTTAACTCTTGATATGGTAAAAACTACCCAATTTGGTACTAGTTTTGCTATGTATGAAAATGATGCAAGCGGTTATACCTCAGGCTCTTTTTCAGGGGTGACGGTTGCTGAAGATGGTAAGTTATATGCAACGTTTACCAATGGTGAATCTAAGTTACAAGGGCAAGTTGCATTAGCTTCATTTGCTAATGTTAATGGTTTACAGCCAGGTGATAATACTGTGTGGTATGAAACAGATGACTCTGGTACTGCTTTATTTAGTGAGCCTGACTCTGGCGCGATTGGTAAATTACTGTCTGGATCATATATGGGCTCGAATGTTGACGTCAGTGAACAGTTAGTTGGTCTCATGTCTTTTCAACAAAACTATCAAGCTAATGCAAAAACAATTAGTACCGCTGATGAAATGATGCAAATTTTATTTAGTAATACATAAAGGGCATAAGCGATGGAAAAGTTAATTTATACCGCAGTCTCCGGCGCGGAACTAAATAATACGGCATTGCGAGTCAGTGCCAATAACTTAGCTAATGTCAGTACTGTTGGTTTTAAAGCAGATCTAGAGCAAGCACAGTCTATGATGGTCACGGGTAGTGGCTTTCGAACCCGTTATCACGCACAAATGAAACCGGTGACCACAGATTTATCTGCAGGACCAATTATGGATACCGGTCGTAATTTAGATGTTGCATTAAGTGACGGTGCTTATTTAGAGGTCATAGATGACAATGGTAATCCGGCTTATACACGCTCTGGTAATTTAGAAGTGGATGCTGATGGCTTTATAACGGTTAATAATAGGCGTGTACAAGGTGTTGGAGGCGACATTCAATTACCTGAATTTGGTGAAATTGAAATTAGTCCAAGTGGTCTTATTAATATCGTTCCTTTAGGTGGTGGTGTTATCGCTGAGGAAGCACAACTTAAACTAGCCAGCACAGATGGAATTTTAATCAAAGGTAAGGATGGCTTATTACGAGCAGATAACTTACAACCACTTGATCAAGATGATCAATTACGTTTACGCACCGGAGCTTTAGAAGGCTCTAATGTAAACGCAGTACAAGAAATGATTAAAACAATGAATATTAGTCGTCAATTTGAGATGAACGTCAAAATGATGAAAGCAGCAGACGAATTAGCAAGTAGCGGCAATAAACTAATTAGTGGCAATGGTTAACAGTAAAGGTTGTAACAATGAATTCAGCATTATGGGTAAGTAAAACAGGGTTAGCAGCACAAGATTTGCGCATGACCACCATTTCAAATAATTTGGCGAATGTGAGCACTGCAGGCTTTAAAAAAGACCGTGCAGTTTTTGAAGATTTATTTTATCAGGTGCAAAAGCAACCTGGTGCACAGGCAGATGATTTAAATCAATTGCCATCAGGTATTCAAGTGGGTACTGGTGTACGTATTAATGGAACTCAAAAGCAGTTTACCGAAGGAAGCTTTGAAACTACCAGTAATCAGTTAGATGTTGCTATAGCTGGACAAGGTTTCTTCCAAATAGAAAGTCCTGACGGTGAACTTTTATATACCCGTAATGGTCAATTTCAACTTAACTCTGAGTCCTTACTTGTTAATGGTAATGGTTTACCATTAGCACAAAATATTGCGCTGCCTGAAGGTACGACGAAAGTAACTATTGGCACCGATGGTACTATTAGTGCAGTGGTAAATAATGATACTCAGCCTGTAGAACTAGGCCAGTTACTAACTGTAAACTTCGCTAATCCTGCAGGTCTAGAAAATTTGGGTGGAAACTTATACCGAGAGACTGCAGCTTCAGGTGAAGCGATTGAAGGCGTACCCGGTGAAGAGTCATATGGCGGCTTACAACAATTTACTATTGAAGGCTCTAACGTTAGTGTCGTTGAAGAAATGGTCAGTATGATTGCCGTGCAACGTGCTTATGAAATGAATGCTAAAGTGGTATCAGCAGCTGATGAAATGCTACGCTTTATTAATCAAAATTTGTAATAGCTATGTTTAATTTTACCTTAATCGTTACCGTCATTTTGTTACTAAGTGGTTGTAGTTCTAGCTACGACCAAGAGTATGTTCAATGCCCTGTTTTTGGTGGAGAAGTTAAGTGTCCTAATGTTAAAGAAGATAAATCAAAAGAAGATTACGAAATTGAGCAGGATGCTTCTCAAGTCGGCTTAAATTATGAAGAGGGTAGTCTTTATAGTGAACAGTATATGTTTTCGCTTTATGCAGATAAACGTGCCTATCGAGTTGGTGATATTTTAACTGTGGTACTTAGTGAGCGAACTCAATCAAGTAAAAGCGCAGGATCTAGCCTTGATAAAAGCACCGATATTGATGTAGGTGTCCCCCTGGCTGGTGGGCTAAATGTTGCAGATTTTAATCTTGGTGTCGGTTCAAGCACTGGCTTTGATGGTAGTAGTAGTACTAGCCAACAAAACTTTTTAAGTGGTGCGATCACCGTGCGCGTTACCCATGTATTATCGAATAACACCTTGGTTATTCGCGGCCGTAAGCGTATTCAATTAAATCAAGGTGATGAATACATAGAAATTGAAGGGTTAGTTCGACCAGGTGATATTGATGTCGCTAACAGAATTTCCTCATTACGTATTGCCGAAGCGCAAATTAGTTATACAGGTAAAGGAACCTTTGCTGATGCTTCAAGCCCAGGTTGGTTTACATCTTTATTCTCGCGTTATTTAAACCCATTTTAATATTGAGTATTTGACCTTATGTTGAAAAAAACTTTTACCGTAATGTGTATTTTCATCGGCTGCTTTTCGTTTAATACTCTTGCGGCTAAGTCACGCCCACTGCTTGATATTGTTGATGTATTAGGGGTTAGAGAAAATCAGTTGGTAGGCTATGGCTTAGTGGTGGGTTTACCTGGCTCTGGTGATAAAGCACAAGTAAAATTTTCGGCACAATCGCTGAGTAATATGCTCAAGCAATTTGGTGTAACGATGGATGAAACAACGTTACCTAAATCTAAAAATATAGCCGCAGTGGCAGTACACGCTACTTTGCCCGCAATGGCAAGCCCAGGTCAAGCAATAGATATCACGGTTAACTCCTTAGGTGATGCTAAAAGTCTTCATGGTGGTAGCCTTATGTTAACACCGTTAAAAGGCGTCGATGGCAAAGTGTATGCGTTAGCGCAAGGTAACTTAGTTGTTGGTGGTATTAATGCCAGTGGTCAAAATGGCTCATCGGTTACTATTAACGTACCAACATCAGGAATAATCCCAGGTGGCGGTATTATAGAGCGTAATGTTAGTGATATGTTTAAAGTACAACCGGATGTAGTACTTAATTTAAAAGAACCTAATTACCAAACTGCACGTAACGTTGTTAAGGCCGTTAACCAAGTGTTTGGGCCTGGAGTCGCACGTGCACACAACTGGGGGCGCTTGATATTAAGCGCACCAATAGACGCTAATAGCCGCAATACATTTATGTCGATGTTGCAAGATATTATGGTTGAAGAGGGCTCTGAACAACCGCGTGTTATTTTTAATAGCCGCACCGGTACTGTTGTTATGAATGATGTGGTGAGAGTTAATCGGGCTGCAGTAAGTCACGGTAATCTGACAATAACGATTGCTGAAACTGAAGGTGCATCGCAGCCGGGGCCATTCTCAAATGGTAGAACTGTGCCTCTACAAGCGAGCTCTGTTGATGTGAATGAACAAAAGAATCATATGGTATTACTACCAGAAGGTACTTCACTTGAAGAGATTGTTAAAGCAATAAATACGTTAGGTGCTACCCCAAGTGAATTAATGTCTATTTTATTAGCACTTGATAAAGCCGGAGCCTTAGAGGCTGAGCTATTAGTAATTTAGGAATGAAAATGACAATTACCCCACCAGATATCAGTGCGCAATCATTAGCGATTGATCCAAAAAAAATAGAGTCCATTACTGCTAATTTAAGTGAGCAAGACGGCATAAAAAAAGCAGCAGAACAATTTGAAGCTATTTTTTTACAATTAGTGTTAAAAAATATGCATGCGACGACAGAAGCAATGTCATCAGAGAATGGTTTCTTTTCCAGTAAAGAGCAAGCTCAATTTCGTGATATGTATGATGCACAAACCGCACAGCACTTGGCCGCGACACAACAATTAGGGTTAGCTGAAGCTATCATTCGTCAATTTGATGAAAATTTTGCACCAGTAGAAAATAAATTTAAGGAAATGGCAGAAGGGGTCGCTTTACCAGATAAAGCTCATAATAAAAGTATTGTTCATGAGGCTGATCGGAGTGATTTTTATTCTAGTTCAGCATTTGCGCAATCTTTAAATATAATTCCGATCAGGTAATTACAATGTCAATGATAAATAATGCACTAAGTGGACTTAATGCTGCTAATGTAGCCCTGACTGTTGCAGGTCAAAATGTGGCGAATGCTGCAGTTGAAGGTTACTCACGTCAGGCTGCGTATTTTGAAACAGCAGGTTCCCCTTTAGGTGGTGTAAATGTAGTATCTGTTGAGCGTATTGTTGACGCATTTTTAAATGATGATATATGGCGTACTAGTTCTTCTTTAGGTTACTACGAGGCTAAGCAGAGCTATTTAGGTTATATCGAAGAAGTGGTAGGAACCGACACGTTAAATTTTAATGACGCTATCACTGAAATTAGTAATGCATTTAGTGCTGCGGCGACAACACCAGATTCTTTAGCCTACCGTCAAGAGATAATTTCCTCTTCAGAGTCTTTATTACAAGACTTGGCACAACTGAATGGAGCTTTAGAAGGACAACTGGATAAGCTTAGCTTAGAAATGAGCAATCTTGCGCTTACTTCTAGTTCTTTGACAGCTCAAATTGCAGAAATTAATGATAAAATAACTCAGTCAGAAGCAAAGAATTTACCTACTTCAGAGCTTAAAGATAACCGCGAGCGTTTAGTGACAGAGCTATCAAATACTATAGGTATTGCGATTACTGATCGTGATGATGGTAGTATAGATATAAGTACTTTAAGTGGGGCACCGTTAGTTATTGGAAATAAAGCGGCAGAAATAACAGTGAGTGGCACAACGGTAACAACGTCACTTGCAGGGCAGTCTTTTCAACTTACCGATCAAGTTGGTGGGCGTTTTGGCGGTTTAATCAGTGTTGATACCCAAGTAATAAAACCTACTTTTGCAAGTTTAAACACCCTTGTTCAAGACTTGGCTGATGATATGAATACTGCATTATCAGAAGGTTTTGATTTAACTGGTAATGCCGGTATAGCACTATTTGACTATAATCCTGTTAATCCTCTTGGTACGATAACTATTAATTCAGCAATAACACCAGAAAAACTTGCACTTATTGGTGGCGAATTTGATCTTAGCGGTACTTGGGTTGCTACGGGGGGACCCGGTGATAATGCTAATATTGCTAATATTGTAGCTGCTATTGCTAATAATGGTAGTGGCTTTACCTCACTAGTTGGTGATCTTGCAATTAATAGTCAACAAAATCAAAATAGTATTTTAACATCAACCACATTGAATGATAGCGCCGTATTAGCGCGAGACAGCCGTAGCGGTGTAAACCTTGACGAAGAAGCGGCAAGCTTAATGCACTTTCAACAAATGTATAGCGCGAATGCAAAAGTGATCACTACCGCCGATCAAATGTTTACTTCACTATTGAATATGTTTTAAGGGAAAATACCATGCGTCTTAGTAGTCATCAATTTCATTTAAATTCAATAAGTAATATTCAATATAATACAGCGCGTTTTAATGAAGCCTCTACTCAATTAGCAACGAACCAAAGAATAACAAAACCTTCGGATGATCCGCTTGGTGCTGTTATGCTATTAAATTTAGATGCTGAATTAGATTCATTAGAACAGTATAAGTCTAATATGGAATCAGTTAATTTCACTTTAAGTCAACAAGAAGTAAAATTAACTGGCATTGTTAACCAAATATATTCATTGCAAAGTTTAATCACTACTGCAGCCGATGGCTCGATGGGCACTGAAGAATTAAAAGCGCTTGGGCAAGAAATGTCGGTTATTTTTCCTGGAATTGTTGATTTACTTAATGGAACGGACAATGAAGGAAAATATTATTTCTCAGGCAGTGAAACAAACACTAAACCTTTTGATTTAGATGCTGCGGGAAATTACGCTTACTTTGGTGATGATGGTGTTCGTGACGTTGCCGTAACGGCCGACTCTAGTGTAGCAAGTAATATTACGGGAAATGAACTAGACCCAGGCGCTAATTTTTTAAATGCGATGAAAGATTATTTGGTTGATGTTAATAATCCTCCTGCGACAGGTGTCGGCAATGAGTCTCGTGTGATGATTGATGAACTTTCTTCTTTTTTAGCTACCATTACTGGTGAAATTACTCAGATTGGTGGTACGATGGCATCGCTTGATTCACTTGCAAATAGCAACTTGGATATTATTACAGTTACTTCTAACTTACGTGATGAAATAAGCTCAGTAGATTATCCAGAAGCGTTTATTAAAATGAATGAATCAATGGCTTCATATGAGTCATCAATGCAGGTATATGCCAGCGTGACTTCTTTATCGCTATTTTCATTTATATAACTCAGTACACTATAATAGGCCATTTTCACCATGCTCGTTACAAGTAGCGAAAAACCTCAAGCTCCAGATGCTATAAAAACGGCTAAGTCTGAGTCACTTGTAAGCCAAGTAAAAGAGCGTACGCCAAATCAAGCGATAAATAAAGTAACGGCTAAACAAGAACAGGTAGAGGTCTTGTCACGTTGGTCAGCGCGAGGCAAGCTAAGCCAAGCACTGGCAAAAGCTGAATATAGCGAAGCAACTTTGCGTCAAATGTATAATGCATTAAGTGATTTGGCTAGAAAACTCAATACTCAAACTGCCTCAGTTAAACCAAATTCTGCCCAGCAAACTGAAGTACAATCAACAATTCAATCAATGCAGCAACTAGCGGCAAAATCAGGTAGTGGTTTAAATAAGCAACTAAATCTTAGCAGTGAGAGTGATGTTAGTGTGCGCCAGCTAAATGCGAATATTGATTTACTTTCAGCACGACCTCATGACGAAAAAATTAATTTATTAATGGGGCGAAGTGGTAAGTCAGTTGTTTTGAATTTACCAGCTAACCAAGGCGAAGCTAAAAACTTAACCAGTATTCAAAATGCGTTTGCTAGACAAGATATTAATGTTGAATTAGATCGAAATAATAATTTATTATTTAGTGCTACTAAAGAGCATGCGGGTTTACTTGATGAAACGTGGATAATGAGTGGTGAAGGTGTAAGAGTGGCTGCAGGTAACCCAATTTCAGTGCCTTTAACTGAACCAAGTAACCAGCTTGAACAACTTGCACAAGTCGCCGAATCAAATAGCGATATTCAAGCGCATCGTGATAAAATAAAACAAGTACAACAACACTTGAGATCGAGCATACTTAAAGCTCAAGCACAGCGTAAAGAGCTAGCTAGTCAGTTACTCGAAATTGAAAGAGCAGCAACAAATATGCAACCAAACGAGTTAACTGATTTAAGTAACAGTCTTGGTGATCAAATGTTTAATGTTGGCACTAATAGTATTAGCACTATTATGGCACAAGCCAACATAACACATAGTCTAGTACGCTACTCTCTTTATTGATCTTAATAAAATCTCTGAAGTACCAGCTGAGTTTGTAGCTTCGTTAATATATATTATTAATTTAATCTTTATTCTTAAATAATAAGTAACTAAATAAAAAAAGATCAAAACATTTTAGTTTTTTTTAACTCGGTCGCTTTTTAACTATGAAAGATAATTAAAGCGAGTTCACAGGAGAGTTATTAATGGCTTTATCAATTCAATCGAATATGGCATCAATGTCAATTCAAAACCAATTAGGTCGTAGTAACGATAGTTTATCTACGGCGCTAGAGCGTTTAGGCTCTGGTTTTCGTATAAACTCAGCAAAAGATGATGCAGCAGGTTTACAAATTGCTTCACGTTTAAATGCACAAGTAAAAGGTCAAGAAGCCGGTATTTATAACGGTAATAATGCGATGTCGATGATGCAAACAGCGGAAGGCGCGTTTGATGAGATGACTAACA
>NZ_JAHKQD010000001.1 GCF_018860915.1 Colwellia sp. C2M11 | reverse complement strand
GCATTATTCAAGTAGCACACATTCATGCAGGTGGTATTGGTCGTAGCGCTAAAGACATGGTACGTAATGTTAAAGCAGCACAATATGTACGCGAAAACGATGGTGAAGTATGTCCAGCAGCTTGGGAGCAAGGCGAAGCAACCTTAACACCAAGCCTAGATTTAGTAGGCAAAATTTAAACTCTATCAACTAAAGAAATCTTCCAACTATTGGCGGAAATGGCTAAAAAATATTCCGCCTTTTTTCACCAGATTAAATAAGGTAATACTATGTTAAGCACAGATATTTTAAACGCATTAAAAACATACACTCAAAATATGACTAACAAGGTGGCACTAGTTCTACAAACTGGTGAACATGCTAAACGTCCAGAATTAGTCGAATTTTTAACACAATTATGCTCAGTATCAGATAATTTAAGTTTGATTGAGCGTGATGATAACTTACGCAGCCCTATCACATTTTACTTAGCAGTAGACGATAGTAATAATGGTATTCATTTTTCAGGCATACCAAGTGGTCATGAATTTAATTCATTAATTTTAGCTATTTTACAATCGTCAGGTACAGCCCTTAAACTTGATAACACCTTAAGTAATATGGTGAGTAAAATTAAGGGAGATTTACACTTTGAAGTATTTATTTCTTTAAGCTGTCATAACTGTCCTGATGTGGTGCAATCACTAAATCAGTTTGCTTTGCTAAATGATGATATTAGCTCAGAAATGATTGATGGAGGCTTATTCCAAGAACTTATTGATGAACGTAATATTCAAGGTGTACCTAGCGTTTACTTAAATGGTGAATTATTTGCCAACGGCAAAATAGATACAGCACAATTAGTCGATAAATTAATTGAACGTTTCCCTTACATTGTTAATGCCGATGATGCTGAACAATTGCCTCTACAAGATGTAACCGTTATTGGTGGTGGTCCTGCTGGTGTTGCCGCCGCAATTTATGCAGCACGTAAAGGGTTAAACGTTACTATGATTGCTGACAGAATTGGTGGTCAAGTAAAAGATACGGTAGGTATAGAAAACTTAATTTCAGTACCTAAAACAACAGGTACTGAGCTAACCGGTAATATGCAGGCACATTTAAGTGATTACGATGTCACTATCAAAGAGTTTTTACGTGTAGATACCATTGAAAAAGGTGATATCAAGACCAAATCAGCGCATAAATTACACCTATCTAGTGGTGAAGTAATTGAAACGAAAACTATTATTGTTGCTACCGGTGCAAAATGGCGTGAACTTGGCGTACCAGGTGAGAAAGAAAATGTTGGTTCAGGTGTTGCTTACTGCCCACATTGTGATGGTCCATTTTTCAAAGGTAAAGATGTTGCAGTAGTCGGTGGTGGTAACTCAGGTATCGAAGCAGCACTTGATTTAGCAGGTATGGTTAATCATGTTACGGTATTTGAATTTTTACCTGAATTAAAAGCCGATAAAGTCTTAGTAGAAAAAGCTGAAGCACACAGTAAAATTACTATCATTAAAAATGCTGCCACCAAAGAAGTGATAGCAGAAGACGGTAAAGTGGTTGCTCTTGCTTATGAAGATAGATTAACCGGTGATATTAAACAACAGCCGCTGGCCGGTATTTTTGTACAAATTGGTTTATTACCTAATAGTGCTTTTCTAGATGGTGTTGTTGACCGTACTCAGTATGGTGAAGTAATTATAGACGAAAGATGTCAAACGTCTACACCGGGTATATTTGCGGCTGGCGATGTAACCACAGTGCCTTATAAGCAAATTGTTATTGCGATGGGCGAAGGAGCTAAAGCGTCATTATCAGCCTTTGATTACATGATTAGAGAAAGCTAATACAAGTAATTACCTGTTCAATAAAGAGTAAATTATTAACGTAAATAGGTGAATTATTAAATTCACCTATTTTTTTGTCTGTAGACAATTGATTAATGCTTTTACTAACAAACTAACTTTATTACTTTCCCCTTGCGTAGTATTAACGCACTGCCAACCACTAATCTCTATATTACCCACTTATTGCTCCGCAAATACAGTCATCAATAAAACAGAACGTTATCTTCAAATCAATCAATTATAAAAAATCTTTTATTCCCCCTATTATATTTCCTATTCGAAAGTTCATTACAATAAAGAGAGATAACTATGTTAAAAAGAACCTTACCTATAGCCGCTGCGATTTCAGTAGCTCTATCAACTATCACACTATCGTCAACTGCATTTGCAAATGGTGAAGCAAAAACAAATCAATTTTGGTGGCCTGAGCAACTAAACCTGAGCTCACTTCGCCAGCACGGTGCGGAATCAAATCCTTACGGCGAGCAGTATAATTATGCTGAAGAGTTTGCAAAATTAGATATAAAACAACTTAAAAAAGATATTCAAAAAACACTCACAGATTCTAAAACATGGTGGCCTGCTGATTGGGGGCATTATGGCCCCTTGATGATTCGTATGGCCTGGCATAGCGCTGGGGTTTATCGCGTACATGATGGTCGTGGTGGTGCATCCGGTGGTCAACAACGCTTCGATCCGTTAAATAGCTGGCCTGACAATGTTAATTTAGACAAGGCCCGTAGATTATTATGGCCAGTAAAACAACAATATGGCCGTCAGATATCATGGGCAGATTTAATGGTACTTGCAGGTAATGTTTCGCTTGAATCTATGGGCTTTAAACCTTTTGGTTATGCTGGTGGACGTACTGACGATTGGGAACCAGACCTAGTATACTGGGGCCCTGAAAAAGCCATGCTTACTGATGAACGAAGAGATGGAAAAGGTCAATTAAAAGGACCATTAGCCGCGGTAGAGATGGGATTAATTTATGTTAACCCTGAAGGTCCACACGGTAAACCAGATCCACTCTTAGCAGCTGACGACCTACGTTTGTCATTTGGCCGCATGGCAATGAATGACGAAGAAATTGTTGCACTAAGTGCTGGTGGCCATACATTTGGTAAAGCACACGGTGCGAAAAAACCAAAAGATTGTATTGGTGCTGAGCCTGCTACTGCTCCAATTGAAGAGCAAGGCTTAGGTTGGAAAAACAAATGTGGTACAGGTGTAGGCGCAGATGCTAGTGGCAGTGGTTTGGAAGGAGCCTGGACTGTTACACCAACGCAGTGGTCAACAAACTATCTAGATAATCTGATGAACTTTAATTGGGTGCAAACTAAAAGCCCTACAGGTGCCACACAATGGATACCTGATAATAAAGCCGCTGCAAATTTAGTACCTGACGCACATATTCCTAATAAACGTCACGCACCTATTATGTTTACCACCGATCTTGCCTTAAAAGAAGACCCTGAATTCCGTAAAATTGTCGAACGCTTTAGAGCCAACCCAGTTGAATTTGAAAAAGCATTTGGTAGAGCTTGGTTTAAATTAACTCATCGTGATATGGGGCCAAGAGCAAGATATTTAGGTGATGAAGTGCCAACTGAAGTACTTACATGGCAAGATCCTATCCCTGCTATTGATTATCAGTTAATCACAAGTAGTGATATAAAAATGCTAAAAGCGCAATTACTTAATTCAGGTTTAAGTAATGCAGAGTTAATTAGAACAGCATGGGCTTCTGCTTCTAGCCATCGTGTAACTGATATGCGTGGTGGAGCAAACGGCGCACGAATTAAGCTTGAGCCTCAAGTCAATTGGCCAGTAAACAACCCTAAAGCGTTAAAGAAAGCCTTAGATAAAATTGAAGCGATTCAAACTCAATACAATAAAAAATCATCGACAAAACAAGTATCTTTAGCCGATTTAATTGTATTAGGTGGTGCTGCGGCAATCGAAAACTCAGCTAATAAAGGTGGATATAAAGTTGAAGTACCTTTCATACCTGGTCGTGCCGATGCTACACAAGCGCAAACAGATATTCAGTCATTCAATTACTTAAAACCTAATGCTGATGGCTTCCGTAACTATTACAATGAAGATAGTTATATGTCTCCTGCAGAAATGCTTGTTGATAGAGCCAATATGCTTGATTTAAATGTACCTGAAATGACAGTTTTGGTCGGTGGTTTACGTTCATTAAACGCCAATTTTGACGGTTCTAGCTTAGGTGTTTTTACTAACAAACCAGGCGTATTGAGTAATGACTTTTTCGTTAACTTATTAGATATGTCTACCGTTTGGAGCAAAGACGAGAACAATAATGGTATTTATATCGGTAATGACCGTGCTACCGGTACCTTTAAATGGCAAGCAACACCTGTCGATTTAATTTTCGGCTCTAGCTCTGAACTACGAGCCATTGCTGAAGTGTATGCTTCTGATGATGCTGATACTAAGTTTATTAATGACTTTGTCAGCGCTTGGACGAAAGTAATGCAATTAGATCGCTTCGATTTAAAGTAATTGAACTACCTTACTGCGCTTCACTAAAATAGTTTGAAAATTAGTAATATTTAAATTCACTTACCAAGGCTAATACTCAGTAGAAAGTACTAAGTGTTAGCCTTTTTTTGTTTTTACTGTCCCACTCTGACATATATTTACAGGCCTCACATTGATGCCTAACCTTAACTATTATCTATTATCTATTA
>NZ_JAHKQD010000040.1 GCF_018860915.1 Colwellia sp. C2M11 | reverse complement strand
ATTCTACAGCCTCAACGCCCGCATAAAAGGCGAGCGGTAGCGAGTCCAGCCCACGCTTTTTGTGGGCGATTTTTAATGCGCTTGTTATACGGTGCCATTTTCAACAGGAACTAACAAAAATTTACTTTCTGAACCAGATTGCCTACTTTCTTTAAAAGGCTTGTATTCTTCTGAGTTATAAAAGCCTAACGCAGCATCTTTAGATGAAAACTCTGCAACCAATGAAAATTGGGGTGCATCACTTCCTTCAAGCAATTCAATATTTGAAGTGCGTGTTAAATAGTTTCCGCCATGGGATATTACAAGTGGGGTAACTTTTTCTAAATACTCGTTTACCCAAGATGGGTTACTTATATTAGTTTCTACAATTATTAAATATTTCATTTTATTCTCTTGTACGTATAACGCCCATTTAAGGGGCTGAAAATAGTTTGCTAAAATGTGTAGCGAAGCGAAACCGAGCAAACTGTTAGCAGTCCCGCTTTAAATTCTTGTTAGGTTTTACTTACTCTTACCTGCAAAAAATGGATTAATGCGAGCTTGCCAAATTAAAAGTTTATTTAAACGACGTTTAGGGATAAACGCAAGTAACCCGCCAACGATTGGAAACACAATAGTGAACAAAACGGCATTACGCTTAACTTCCATTGATTTTGTAGGAACACCATTTAGTAGAATTTCTGATTCAGGATCTAATAGAAGACCGACTGATGAATATAACAAGATAAAGCCACAGAAAAACAACCACCAACCAATCAAACGATAACCAAAGCGCTTTTTACGTAGTTTTTTATACACTCTATGAATTTTAATACGTAACTTCCTTGTGAAACCTAACAGTATATTATCCATAATTCACGATAGTAACGGATTATGAAATAAAAGAATAACAAAACAATAATAATTAAATCATTACCTGTCAAAGCTTTATAGTAAAATAGGTGGTTTTATTTTAAACATTACGTTTGTAGAAACTAAGCACTGCGTCATACTCAGTTATTTTGTGCTGAGTATGACGCAGTGCTTAAAAAATTAAATACTAAAAATCAATAAATTAGAAGATTACCTATGTGGAAAGTGAGCATATTAATGCTCGCTTTCCACACAAAATTGCGTTATTAAATCGGATTTGGTGTATTACGACAACAATAAAAGATGGGTGTCCTATTTTATTGTTAAGAAAGCACATCAAAAAGAAGTAGACGAACGCCAGAACCAACTGGCGTTTTAACTGATAATCAAGATGTTCAACTACTGCAATACAAATGAAAGCAACTCATCAAAAAATGAAGTAACTCATACTTTATCTAACATTTTGAAATACCAGAGTTTAACTAAAGATATATTTGGTATAATCTAGCAACTAGATTTTAAAAATTTAAGGCTTCTCGAATGATGGATAACTCATACCCAATACACGGATTATTGAAATTTTTCTCATGTAAAGAGCATATGGATAGTTTTAAACGTGGGAAAGTTAAGTTTGCAACTCCGCATTATTATCGCACTAACCCTAACCCTAGTATAGCTGACCAATTTGAATCTTGTATTGAATTTTCTACTGATACCAACAACTTTGAAAAGATAATATCGAAATATGAAGGGGCTAATGGCATCGATATTTTGAAGAGTAAAAATAATTTGTTAATCTGCCCTAATCATGAACCTAAAGATGCCTTTATACAATGTTGGTTTGCACTTGGATCTCACAATAAATTTGAAGATAGCTTGTCAAAAATGCTTATGAATTTCGGTAGTTATTTCGTGTTTTTAGACGTTAAAAAGATAGAAACTTATAAACAACGACTACTTAAAAAATCTGGATTGAAAGTTAAAGGGAACATCGTCAATTATACCGATGATAATTTAAAACATTCATTGATAGTGAAAAAACAAGATTTGGAATATCAAAAAGAATTTCGTTTTTTTCTAGGTGAATGTGAGAAAAATAATGCTGAAGACCGTTTTTTCGAATTGGGAAGTTTGAAGCCAATTCTAACTGAAATGAGAAGTGGCAAAGTTATAAGTGCTGACGGAACTATAACATATTTCACTTCTGGTCATAGTGAAGTGGTTAAATCAAAATAAATGTCTGCTACTGGCATAAAGTGATCGCTAATAATTATAAGACAAATGACCATAATGATGGTGTTTGCGGCAGTTAGGAAAGGTTAAGCCTATAAACCCAAAAAATCAGTTCAAGTTTGAGCTAAGACAACTAAAAGTACACCGCTAAATGATTTTTACTATATTAAAATAACTTTCAAATACTCAATCATTTAATTCCGCACAATTTCACAAAATTTCACACTTTTCTCTGTTTTCTTGTATTCTTTTCTCTCTTTGTATCACGAAGGAGCGCAAGCCAAGCGTTTTACGTCCTTTTGAGTAACTTGTTAGCACTACTTTAAATGCTCTATAACAGTTTTACCAAACTTAACTTTAAATGAGTCAGTCGTTGTATTAACTGAGAGTACGAGATTTTTGTATGAACCTGAACAGTGCTTATTAACATAATCATTAATGTGGGATTTAAAGTCCGATGACAAAAGGTATGATGCTTGTTGCCCATAAGGTAAATAAGTTGGTAAAGCTGTACTTGATGGTGCGAATTGCTGAATAGACATAGCAACAGTAGAGTCGGAAGAGTGTATTGTAATTGAATTAATGTTACTTGGCTTATTACCATTACTTGTAACAATAACACCAAGTGAATCGTCAGGAACCCCTTGGATTACAAATACGTCAAATACACATTTTAAACTTTCACCGCTATTTTTCCTTTGTTGCTCCGCGAGCCACAAAGAAGTAAAAACCGCACCAAGTGCACCGAATCCAGCTACCCAACTTCCCATAGCACTTAAAGCAGGAATGACTATTTCAGTAAAGGAGTCTTTCTCATAAGTAACCCCAAAACTTATGCCGAGTACGAAGGCAAGAGTAGCGATTAAGATAACACCTACAACTACTGATATATATTTTATATGCTTCCAATCCACCAGACTTTCCTTGTAGTGCTAACGCCTAATTAACAGGCAAAAAATTGTTGGCTAAAATAAGCGACGAAGGAGCAAAAGCCAACTGTTTTTTGTCCTTGTTTAATTTCTTGTTAGGCATTTTTTGACACTACAAAATAAATAATAGGAATTACTATTAATAATGAAGACTCATTAAATAACCTTAACGCTACGTTATTCTTAAATGGCTTATTTTTTATTATATTTAAAAGTAATTTACCGCTAATTAAATGATAAACAATTAAAAGAACGATAAATCCCATTTTATAATGTAGCCACGCTCCATTAAAACCAAATGCTTTCCATAACCAAATTCCAAAGGAAATAGCTAAGATAGCCATCAATGATCCAAAACGAAATAAGCCAATTGACAGGCTTTTGAACGCTTCAGACTCTTGACTCGAATGGCATGTTTTGCGCCAATGCAAAATGACGCGAGGCAGAACAAACAGACATGACATCCAAGCAATAACAAATAATATATGCGTAACTTTTATTGCGATAAAAATAGTTAAACCTCCTGAATGCCTAACGAGCTTGTAGAATAA
>NZ_JAHKQD010000032.1 GCF_018860915.1 Colwellia sp. C2M11 | reverse complement strand
GTAAAACTAAGCTCGTCAGTTCGCTTTCATAATATATTGGCTCCCGTAACCAATTTCGCTTAAGTAAAACTAAGCTCGTCAATTCGCTTTCATAATATACCGGCTCCCGCAACCAATTTCACTTAAGTAAAAACTAAGCTCGTCAGTTCGCTTTCATAATATACCGGCTCCCGTAACCAACTTCATTTAAGTAAAAACTAAGTAAGCATAAAACTAAGCTCTTCAGTTCGCTTTCATCATATATAAATCTCTAAACCAATTCAAAAATATCTAAGTCACTCTAATTTAAAGCTTTATAGAAAAATATAAAATAAGTATTAATATACCTATTTAGGTTTTATTTATTGATTTTTTTATTGTCCTACGGGCGATTTGAAAAACAAACAATAAATATTAAAATATCATTGACAATGTTAGTGATAATCATTACTGTTTTCATCAGTGCTTATGAAGTGAATGCTCTCCACTAAATAAGTTACAGCAAGTATGGAGCTCAGTGATTATGATTCAGGACCATAATCACTGAGTGACTACTTACTTATTAGTAACTACTTATTAGTAACTACTTATTAGTAACTACTTATTAGTAACTACTTATGTGGTAGCTAAGTTACGCAGTACATAATGCAATATGCCACCGTGTTGGTAATAACTAAATTCGTTTGGTGTATCAATTCGAATTTTCGCTTCAAATGAACGCTGATTGCCATCCTCATTTGTGACAAATACGGTTACTGTTTTTTGTCCTATTTTCACCGCTGGAATACTAAATTTTTCTTCACCTGTGATATTTAATGAATCAGCACTATCATCAGACATAAATTGCAATGGTAATATGCCCATGCCAACTAAGTTTGAACGATGAATACGTTCATAGCTTTGTGCAATAACTGCTTTTACGCCTAATAATGCAGGTCCTTTTGCAGCCCAATCACGTGAGCTACCTGTACCGTATTCTTTACCGGCTAATACAATTGAAGCAATCTTCTGCTGTTGATATTGCATAGCAGCATCGAATACACTCATTTTTGCACCTGATGGCATCATTCTAGTCCAACAACCTTCGGTGCCCGGAGCTAACAAATTACGTAAACGCACATTAGCAAAGGTACCTCGCATCATTACCTCATGATTACCGCGCCTAGAGCCATAAGAATTAAAATCTTTGACCGACACGCCTTCCTGTTTTAAATACTCAGCTGCGGGACTATCTAGCGCAATTGAACCTGCGGGTGAAATATGATCTGTGGTGACACTGTCGCCCAGTTTTAACAAACATCGAGCATTTTCAATCGATTTAATTTCCGGTATTTGGGCACTAATATTATCAAAAAATGGCGGTAATTTTACGTAAGTAGAATCAGGCCAATCATATTTTTGGCTTTGGACGACCTCCATATTTTGCCAGTCTTTATTACCGTTATAAATATCAGCATAACGGGAAGTAAACATCGAACTGTCAATAACGTTTTTGATAACTTCTTTAATTTCATGATTATCTGGCCATATGTCATGTAAATAAACGGGGTTGCCTGAGTCATCATCACCCAAAGAATCAGTGGTAATATCTATTTTCATATTACCTGCTAATGCATAGGCAACCACTAAAGGAGGTGAGGCTAGATAGTTAGCTTGTATTTCAGGATGAATACGTCCTTCAAAGTTGCGATTACCTGATAACACAGAAGTCACCGACAAATCGCCTTGATGAATTGCTTCACTAATTTCTAGGGGCAAAGGACCTGAATTACCAATGCATGTGGTACAGCCATACCCCACAAGTTGAAAACCAAGGGCATCTAAGTCTTCATTTAAACCAGACTTATGGAGATAGTCTGTGACAACTTGAGAGCCTGGCGCTAAGCTCGTTTTTACCCAAGGTTTAACGGTTAATCCACGCTGCCTAGCATTTCTGGCTAATAAACCCGCGGCAATTAATACCGATGGATTCGAGGTATTAGTACAGCTGGTAATCGCTGCAATCACTACCGAACCGTGTTTCAATATAAACTCTTCATCACCATACTTGCAGGGGATACCAGGATCTTCGTCACTTGCTGGTAATAACACTGAAGGTTGGCCGCCTTCACTTTCAAAGCCACTTTCATCTTTGTTTGAACTGGTTTTTTGTACGCCATGTTGTAATGTTAACCAGTCTTGATAGGCCGTACCAGCGTGGTCTAGTGAAATTCTATCTTGTGGGCGCTTTGGACCGGCAATTGAAGGCACCACCGTTTCTAATTGCAGGGATAATCGACTGTTATACACCGCATTATCTTGAGACTCAGTACCCCACATCCCCATTGTTTTTAAATATAGCTTTATGCGCTCAATATGTTCGCTGTCACGTCCTGTTAATTGCAAATAGTCGATGGTTTGATTATCGATAGGAAAAATACCGCAAGTAGCCCCGTATTCTGGTGCCATATTGGCAATAGTTGCTCTATCGGCTAAGGTCAGTTCATTTACTCCAGAGCCAAAAAATTCAACAAATTTACCCACTACACCGGCAGCACGCAATTGTTCGGTTACTGTCAATACTAAGTCAGTAGCGGTAGTACCCGAAGGTAGCTTACCTTTTAATTCAAAACCGACTATTTCTGGTAATAACATAGTAACCGGTTGGCCTAACATCGCCGCTTCAGCTTCTATGCCGCCAACCCCCCAGCCTAAAACGCCTAGGCCGTTAATCATGGTGGTATGAGAGTCGGTGCCAACTAAAGTATCAGGATACAGTAAATTATTTTCATCTATTTTTTTAAAAACAACTCGCGCCAAATATTCGAGATTAACCTGATGGACTATGCCACGACCTGGAGGTACTACTTTAAAATTATCGAAACTTTGCTGACCCCAGCGTAAAAACTGATAGCGTTCTTTATTACGTTGAAACTCAATGGCAGTGTTTTGTTCCATGGCATCGGCTTTACCGAAGACATCGACCATCACTGAATGATCAATAACCAACTCGACAGGGTTTAACGGATTTATTTTGTCTGCTGAGCCGCCCATTTTTACGATGGCATCACGCATAGCTGCTAAATCAACTACGGCAGGAACCCCAGTGAAATCTTGTAAAACTACACGAGAAGGCACAAAGGAAATTTCAGTATCCTGCCAGTTATCTACATCCCACTTGGCTAAAGTTTCAATATCACCTTGCTGTACAAAATCATGTTCGGCATGTCGTAATAAATTTTCTAACAGAATTTTTGCTGCGAAAGGTAAACGTGAAATATCATATTTTTCTGCCAAACTGTCAAAACTATAGTAGTGGTAAGTTTCACCATTAATTTCAAGTGGCTTTAAAGATTGTATTGATTTGGTCATTAATCGTTACCTCCATTAAAAAGTGTCTTTATAGATCACATTAAAGCTTAGTAAATCTACATTAACATACAAGAGTATTTGTTGCCTGTTAGTGAACAACTGCTTTAAATATATACTCGTGCTTTAGTTATATACTCGTTTTAGAAAGCCTTAGCGATTCATAACTAAATTCACTCTGTTATTGGGTATGTGTAGCTGGGTATATAGCATCGAATAGGTAGACATATCCGAACTGTTGCTGCCTTACTACTTTTGGTCGTGTGCCATTAGTTGCCCAAACACGTATGGTTGTATTTTGCTGATCAAATCGCGATTCATCTTGAAGCCTCACATCGACTTTATCTAACTGTATCTTCCATGGAATGTGAAGGCTCGTTTCCATCAAGAAGCTTTTTAAAAAGCGCTTGAGCGCTTTCATCTTGTTTCGGGTGCATGGAGAGGCTGTTTATCCATGAGAAATTTAAGTGGTGGAGTAGCAGATAAATATTACTCATTTCATACTCAACACTAAAATGCTCTGTAATATATGATTGAATATCTTTTGCTTGCAAGCGTCCACCATTAGCGAGAGTACTGTTTTCTTTAATAAAACTGCTTAGTTGTTCGAGTTGTTTTGCGGACAATTTTGTTGGGCGCCCCGTATGACGACCTTCATTTAAGGCATCAATCCCTTCATTGAGATATTTGTGAACCCAAATATTTACACTGCCTCTGGCGACCTTTAAGTATTTTGCGATCTCTGTTCTAGACTTACCATCAACAAAGTGAGAAACCGCCAAGTAGCGATTTCTCATGCGGCTATTTTTAGCGCTTCGAGCTAGTTGTCTAGTTTTCGAAATCATTATGAAAAATTAATAATTATAAAGTTCAATTAGATCATAAAATCAATATAACTTTTTTGTAAATGACAAAGACTTCAAATTGACTTCTTTGCCACTTAAGTTTGTCCCTCAGCAGTATCTTTACATGATAAGAGTCTAATCATGGTTTACTATTTCCATAATAACACTAGGTAATATTTATGGGTAAGACGATTAGTTATTGTTAATTAAAATATAGGAAAGTATTTTCTCCAGATACCATTATTTTTATAACCACTCTATATTCAAATATTATAAGTGATAAACTACTGAGCGTCCACCGTCGACAATCATACTTTGTCCTGTCATAAAGCTTGATTCATCAGAAGCTAGAAACAGAGCAGGGTAAGCTATTTCTTTACAAGCAGCATTACGTCTTAAAGGATGGATATCGCCTAAGGCTTTTCGAGCTGCTACTGGATCCCCTGATTCTTCAAACCAACGAAAAGCGGCGGGGGTTTCAACCATGCCAGGACATAATGCATTAACACGAATATTATGCTCGCCAAACTCAACAGCTAAATTTTTAGTTAAACCAATGATAGCGTGCTTAGTAACGGCATAAGGAAAATGATTTGGGACAATTTTAAATGAGTGTACCGACCCAATATTTACAATTGATCCTTCGCCTGCTGCTTGCATAAAAGGTAATACTTCTTTGCAACAATGCCACATACCATCAAGATTAACGTTAAAGCTTTTATCCCATTGTGCTTGAGTGGTATTTAAAGGGGAGTTATTTTGATAAATTATACCAGCGTTATTTATCAAAATATTCGGCTTACCTAGTGTTTCAACCGTTATTTTCACCATATTTTGAACAGATTCAATATTAGCTACATCCGTTTTGACAAAAATGGCTTTCCCGCCTTTTGCAACTAATTCCGCTGCAACCTTAACACCGAGCGCTTCATTCACATCTGCAACACATACTAAAGCACCTTCTTGACAAAATAATTCAGCAATTGCTTGCCCTATACCATCAGCGGCACCTGTAACAATAACAACTTTCTTATTTAAACGAGGATTCATTTTGAGCCTATAGTCCTTAAAACAACAGCTAACAAAGGTGTTAACTAATTAACTTTTGAATGTAATAGTAAAGATACAGTGATAATAATATATAAACACAAAAATATAAACATCATATGTTTATATTTATTGTATCTTTGGCCGTGTGGTGTTAAATTTATGCCCAGGATATGAAAAATAATATTCATTTAAATGAAAATATATAGGTATGTATGATGACAGGCATAGATAAAAATGTAGCTTTTTACTCATTAGTTGCTGCTTTCGGGGGATTCGTTTTCGGCTTAGATGCGGCAAATATTTCAGGAGCTATCCGTTTTATTAGTTCGCTTTTTGAGCTTACAAGTGAGCAAACAGGTACCGTTGCTGGTATAGCGTTAATTGGTGTTATATTTGCGTTGTTTATTACGGGCACATTATGTGAGCGCTTTGGACGTAAAAAAGTATTGTTAGCCATTGCTATTACCTATTCACTTTCAACAATCTTATCAGCTTTTGCTATTAATTATGAAATGCTTGTCGTTGGTCGTTTTATCGGCGGGGTAGCTTTTGCATCAATTACCGTATCTGCTATGTATATTGGTGAAATAGCGCCAGCAGATAAACGGGGAAAATATGTATCAGCAAACCAATTAATGATTGCGATTGGTTTACTTTTAGCTTTCTTAATAAATTATTTTCTCATTAAGGCGATGGATGACATTCAATGGTTAACCAATGAAAATATATGGCGATACATGCTTGGTGCTGAGCTTATTGCTAATGCTGTTTGGATCACGCTTATTCTATTCATACCTGAATCTCCCCGTTGGTTAATCATGAAAGGCAGAAGTGATGAGGCCCAAGCTATTTTAATAAAAACAGTAGCCGAAAATCAAATTAATGACATTATTTCTGATGTTGAAGAAAGTGTTAGTTCACAAGAGAAAAATAATACTTTTACCCAGTTAAAAATTCTATTTAGTAAAAAAATGCGTTTTGTTCTTTCGCTTGCAATTGTGTACGCGATTGTTCAAGGGGCAACAGGAATGAATGCTGTATTATTTTTTGCGCCATTAGTCTTCGAGCAAGTAGGGATGAGTGTACAAGATACTTTTTTACAAACTGTAATCATGGGATTAGTAGGTGTTGTGTCTACGATTTTTGCTATAAGTTTTGTTGAAAAACTAGGTAGAAGATTTCTCACTTTAGCGGGGTTGTTTTTGGTCGTGGTTGCTCATGGCTCTACCTGGTTTGGATTCAGTCAAGCTAACTATGTTTTTGATGAAAAAACTTTTGTTGCGATTGAGCAAGACCTGAGCCAACAAAATATTAATATTTCAAGGTTAGCGCCTTTGATGGGGAAAACGTATTCTACCGATGTTGAATTGAAAGCAGAATTAGCAAAAATATTTTCCAATAAAGAGTTACCTTTGTTGAGCGGTACGGTGATTAATTCAAGTATTCAAGGTATTAATGTGCCAATGGTTTTATTTGGAATCTTTGCTTTTTTAGCAGCATTCAATATATCAATAGGGCCTATTCTATGGGTGATCTTCTCTGAAATATTTCCTAACAACGTACGTAGTGTTGCTTTACCTTTTGCTGCATTGGTACAAACTATTTCTTCGTGGTCAGTCAGTGAATTTTTTCCGTGGCAGTTAGAGCATTTAGGTGTCTCAACAATTTTCTTTATTTATGGCGTGATTGGTCTAGTCGGCTTGATCATAATGTCATTTATGTTACCAGAAACTAAAGGAAAAACGATTGAGGCGATAGAAAAAGAGTTAGTAACCTCATAAGTGCCTTTAATATAGTTAAACATTAAACTTTCAGATCAAATAAGAAGATTATAAAGATGAAAAGAACAAAACTATCAGCCGGTTATTTAATTGTTGACTGGGGCACGACTAATTTTCGTGTGTTTCACATGAGTAATGATGACAAGCTGTTAAAAAAACAGGAGTTGCCATTGGGTCTTCTTCATATTACGGATGGTAATTTTGCAAAAGCATTAGAAAATGTTTTAGCTGATTGGTTACGGTCATATAAAAAATTACCTATTCTTATGGCTGGCATGGTTGGTTCTGTAACAGGTTGGTTCAATGTCGATTATGTTGAAACAAATGCTAGTAAAGCTAAATTAATAGCTACAGCCCACTCATTTACTTTACCGTGGGGAGCGCCTGCTACAATTATTCCAGGCGTAAACCATAAAAATAATGAAGGCTCCTTTGATGTTATGAGAGGTGAGGAGGTTCAGGTTTTTGGTTTAGCTAAGTTAGTGAACAAATCACTTTTTAATGCCGTACTCCCTGGCACACACAGTAAACACGTAAGAGTTGTAAATTCTGAGATTTCCGAATTGTCTTCGTTTATGACCGGTGAATTATTTTCGATTTTGAGTGAACATAGTATTTTAGGTAAAGGTTTGCCTAAACAGGAAAAAGATAAAAATACTTTTATATTAGGGGTGAAGGCAGGACAAACAAATAGATTAATGAATACGCTTTTCACTGTCAGGACACACCAGTTATTTAATAAAGTTAATCGCGCTCATGTTAAAGAGTATCTATCAGGTTTACTTATTGGTAATGAATTGAAAAATCTAAGTTTTAGTCATACTTTTTTGGTAGGTGGTAGTGAGTTATGCGATAACTATAAGGTTGCATGCGACATATTATCGATAGAATCTACTTATTATAGTGGTGATGACTGTTTTCTTGCGGGAATGATTGAATTAAATAAGGTGATAAATAATGCGTAAAGAATTTAATATAAACGAGCAATTCCCATTAATTGCAATTATACGTGGTGTTCTTCCTGAAAATGTTATCCGAGTGGCTTCAATTTTAATTGAAGAAGGGTTTACCATGATCGAAGTTCCATTAAATAGCCCTGATGCCTTGGTGAGTATTAAAAAACTTGTAGATTACTATTTAACGAACCAAACACAGCAATACTTTGTTGGCGCTGGCACTGTAACAACACCTGAACTGGCGAAAGCCGTCATTGCTACAGGGGCTAACCTTGTAGTAACACCTAACATGAATGAAGACGTCATTAAGCTTTCAGTTCAAGCTGGTTGTGCTACCTTTCCAGGTATTGTAACCCCAACAGAAGCTTTTTCTGCATTAGCTTATGGAGCGACAGGCATAAAACTATTTCCTGTCTCTTCTCTTGGGTTAGATGGTTTTAAAGCACTTAATTCAGTATTACCTAGAGAAACATTATGTTTTCCTGTAGGTGGGATAGATCCTTCAGTGGCAAGCATGAAACCGTTGATGGATATAGGCGCTCAAGGCTTTGGTTTAGGATCATCATTGTTTAAACCAACAATGACAGATGATGAGATTAGAACAGCAGCTAAAGCTTTTGTTACTACGTTTAAGCAACTGTCAGCTAAGTAATATAAATAAGAAAATAGATAAGATAAGGTTAATGCTATGAAAATTACTGCAATAACGCCCTACGTTATTTGGGTAGGCACACGAAATCAATTGATTGTTAAAGTTGATACAGATGACGGAATATATGGTTGGGGAGAGTCAGGTTTTTCTTTTCGAGAGCAAGCTGTTGCTGTGATGATCGAGCATTTCTCTAAATTCATTATTGGTCAAGACCCAATGAATATTGGTCGTATTTGGCAAGAGTGTTACCGAAGCCATTATTTTGAAGGGGGTCGTGTTGTTACGGCTGCTATGGCGGCAATAGATATTGCCTTGCATGATATTAAAGGTAAAGCACTAGGTGTTCCCGTTTATCAATTAATCGGTGGCAAGCAACGAGATGTTGTACCTGCTTTTGCAACAGTACCCGCAGAGCCAAGTGAATTAATGATTGAGCAAGCCGTTCAACTTAAAGAAATGGGTTGGAAGTGTATTCGTTTTATAGCCGACGGTATGGGTGCTGCGTATAACAGTACTGGTGTTGCAAATTTTGAACCACGTCAATCTATTAACACTACCGTGCCTTGGTTGATTAAAGCACGTGAAGTATTAGGGCATGAAGTTGTACTTGGTTTAGAATTTCATCATCGTTTAAGCGTTGCTGAAGCTGCATCCTTGTGCCAAAAAATTCCGTCAGGGACGTTGGACTTTTTAGAAGAACCCATTCGTGATGAAACTCCAGAGGCCTACGAAACATTACGAAAACTAACCAATATTCCTTTTGCTATTGGTGAAGAATTTTCATCAAAATGGCAATTTATGCCATTTATAGAACGTGAATTGATGCAATATAATCGTTTAGATATTTGTAACGTGGGTGGCTTTACTGAAGCATTGAAAGTTGCCGGTTGGTCTGAAGCACATTATATTGATTTAGTCATGCATAATCCTTTAGGGCCTATATGTACTGCTGCCTCAATTCATTTAGCTGCAGCAGTACCAAACTTTAGTTGGCTTGAATGTCGTTCATCTCCATTTGAGCAATTAGGTTTTGATAATCCTGAATTATTCCCTGTACAAGCAACCATGGACGGACCAAATTTTATTATTCCTGAGTTACCGGGTTTAGGTGTGGAAGTTAATGAAGATAAAATTGCCGAGCAAAGTGCTACGTTTACTGAAGCACCGCATTTAACCCGGGGTGACGGAAGTGTTACTAACTGGTAATTGTTTATAGCCCAAATAACAGTTTTTTATCGAGTATAAAGTATCTATTACTTAAGTACTTGGGATAATTGAAATTTTTGTATTGTGTTATTTTACCTATTGAAGTAGAATTCAATTTCTTTCTTATTAATTTTATAAACATATAATGTTTGTGTGACTGTTATGAGTGAATTAGTTTATTACGATTTAAAACGTGCGGCAACCATGACGCCAAGTATGCCTATCCAAGTGGCAAGAGAGCTTGGGCGACGAATTGTTGCTGGTACTATTGAAGAAGGAACGCTAATCGATGATGAGGCGACTTTAACAGATCGGTATCAGGTAAGTAGAGTTGTTATTCGTGATGCAGTTAAAATATTGGTTGGGAAAGGTTTACTAGATGTTCGTCGAGGCATTGGCACACGCGTTAAACCTCGAAACCAATGGATTCTTTGGGACGACGATGTGCTTGCTTGGCATGTAAATGCGCCACCAAATAAAGACTATATTAGTCAATTGATGGATATTCGTTTAGCGTTTGAACCTAAAGCCGCACGATGGGCTGCTGAGCGTGCTACTCCTGAAACACTAGCTGAGATTGAAGCTGCTTGTATTGGCATGGAGCTTGAAAAGGGCTCAGTAGAGAAGTTTATTATTGCTGATGCACTTTTTCATCGTTCTGTATTAAGAGCGGCAAAAAATGATTATTTAACGGCAATGGAAGGCGTTATCTATTCAGCGTTATTAATTAGCGTTCAGATTACGAATAGTGATCCTAGAGAAAACAGCTCATCTGTTTCCTTTCATCGTGAGGTTTATCAAGCCATTGCCGATAAGAATGGTAGATTAGCCGAACAATTGACTGAAAAACTATTAAATGACGCGATTAGACGCTTACAAGAAGCTTTCGGTGATAGTTTTAGACGTTAACGCTCATATCAATATTATTGACGTTGGGGTGTTTATTTCACCTCAGCGTTTAATATCTGCCAATTTTCTGTTTGTTTATTATTAAATCCCATTTCTGCATAGGTCTTGTTAATGATACCTTTGTTTCGTAATGCCTTTAACCCTTCATTTAAATATTTATAATACCTGTCACCATTTTCTGTTTTGTTAGTCACGATAAAATGTCGACTATCATAAATAATGACTTTCATACCTGCCATTGGCACTATGTTCATTTCTGATATTTGATAATTAAGACTGCCAAGATTAGGGAAATCTGAAAGCATAAAGTCAGCCCTTTTATATTTAAGCATTAAGGGTAAAGAAGGGACATGTGATAATGGAGCTATTTTAGATGTTAGTTGATTCAATATTTCAAGATCATGAGGCCAAGAGCTTAGGGTTATTCCCGTATAGTTATTTAAATCAATTTCATTGCTAGGTAATGATAATAGTGGGTGATTTTTGTTAACATATATCCCTTTTTCATATTCGCCTTTTCTTATTACTTCAATAGAAGAGTGCAAGGTACTTTTGTTAATTAATGATTGCCAAACGGTTGGTGCTATTGTATCAACTTTACCTAATTCGACCATCGCTATTGCTCGTAAAATATTAGGGAATGGTATTAAGTCTATGTTTAGTTTCAAACCTAATTCTTTAAATGCGAGACAGGTAACTTTCATGTCTATTAGTAATCGGTCTATATTTTTCTTGAATGAATAATACTGTAAATTTTGACAAATATCACCTTGTAAAACAGTACTGTTTTTTTGGTAACTTTTGAAAAAGACTCCTGAGCTAATTGAGATAATATTATCCGCAATAGAGCTATCAGAGGCTAGTGACTTGGGATTATTTGCAGCGATAATATAAACTATTATTATGAACAGATATTTTCTTTTCATTTATATTCTACTTACTATGCATGAGAATTCATATTCAATCATCCATGATATTGTATCAGCATTGTTAAGATATTCTAAGCTTACTAATAAATTCATCATGACTTAATGTTTTACCTATACTTTTTGATAATTCAGTAACACTCGATACAAATGCTTGTTCTATTTTTTTAAAATTAGAGGCATCAATAAGTGGATCATAGCTTTGGGGTCTGACGCCCATACCTTCTAAAACACAATACCAACTGTCTGCAGAAAATAGATCATAGTGATTTTCGTATAATTTTCCTTGGCATTTAAATAATTCAATTTTAGTCTGCAAGGTTTTGGGAATATCTATGTGATGCCACATTTGCCAAAAAGCTGAATCTGTTCGTTTGCTAGTACAATAATGTAAAACAATAAAATCTCTAATGGTGTGGTATTCATTATCAATTAAGCGGTTAAATTCATCTATAGGTGGTTGGTCGAAACTTTTATTTGGCATGTTTTGTACAAAATTAAGCATGGTTTTCATGATTAAATAGATACTAGTAGACTCTAAAGGCTCAAGGAAGCCAGATGATAGGCCAACAGCTAAACAGTTTTTATGCCAAATTTTATCGCGTTTTCCTGTAGTAAAACTTAAAAATTTAGGTTCAGTGATAAAGGAAGAACAATTCTTTTTTAATAACGTTAATGCCTCATCGTTACTACAATAGTCACTACAGTAAACATAGCCATTTCCAATTCTATTTTGTAATGGTATTTTCCATCGCCAACCGTGTTCATGAGCGGTAGCTTGTGTATATGGCGGTATAGATAATTCAGTATTTGTTTGTGCTGTTACTGCTTTATTGACAGGTAAAAAGTGTTGCCAATCTTCATAACCTACCCGTAATGATTTATGTATTAACAGTGCTTTTTGTCCACTACAATCAATGAAAAAATCACCTGTTAATTTTTCACCATCGTTGAATATTAGTTTATCAATATGTCCCTTTTGATTTAACTCTGTCGACTCAACATGCCCTTTAATCAAATTTACACCTTTATTTTTACAATACTTAGTTAAATATTTAGCAACCAAGGAAGCATCAAAATGTAAAGCGTAACTTGATGATGAAAGATTATTTTTGACATTAGGATTGGGTAGATAAAATTTATTTTCTTTTGCTAGGGCTGCTGCTGGCGAGAAGTCAGTGAAATTATATTTGTTCTGTTCAAATTGATGTTTTAGGAAGTGTTGATAAAAAGGCTTACCATCGATTTTATTACCAATCCCTCCAAAAGGGTTCCAATAATGATGCCCTTTTTTTTGCCAATCAATAAATTTAATTCCTAATTTAAAGGTTGCGTTTGTTGCTAGAATAAACTCCTTTAATGGAATACGAAGATACTCTAAAAGATCAATAATTGAAGGAATAGTCGCTTCACCAACGCCTATTGTTGGTACATTTGGCGATTCAATAATGGTGATATTAGACTTTGTGTTTGTAAGTGCTCTTGATAAGACTGCAGCAGATATCCAACCAGCAGTCCCTCCACCAACAATTACATAGGATTTGAGAGGGTCAGGTTTTGTTTTTTCCATGTGTATTTGCCTTTCACTTAGGTATCGTTAATTAAGCCTCGTTATCATCCTTGATTAACGAGGCTTACACTCTGTTTAATTAAAACTTAGCCGTGATACCTATTTGATATCGACGCCCTGTATATTGAAGTGTGGTGACACGTTCTCTAACATCAGCGTATTCTAGAATATTAGCATTGGTAGCATTAATTATTTCAGCAGAAATAGTCAGTTTTTCATTAATATCATAAGATGTACTTAAATCAACTTGACCGTAATCATCTGTATGCTGCGGTAAGCCGTTACTGCCAATTCTAGGGCCTGAACGATAAGCTAAAAATCCTTCTCGCCAGTTATAAGCTGCACGAACTTGAAAACCATCAACTTCATAAAAACCAATGATATTATATGAGTTTTCAGAAAACCCTTCTAAACCACTACTAGGAGATTGAACATTTGGCCGTTCAAATTCTGTCGCGTCATCATCTTTACTACTGGTAAATGTGTAGTTTGCTTGTACACCAAAGCCACTTAACCAACCCGGTAAATAATCAAAGTAATGAAGACCTGCGAGTTCAAAACCACTCACCGAGCCGCCACTGCGATTAGATTTTTGTGTGATAGCTTCATAAACTGAACCCCAACCATCTAAAACTAGGCCTGTATCAACGCTTGTAGTTTGTGTTGAAATAAAATTAGTAATGTCTTTGTAGAATAATCCCAATGAATAAGCATTGCCTGATTCATCGTAATATTCAAATGAAGTATCGAATTGATTTGCTTCATAAGGGTTTAAATAAGGATTTCCACCACTCGTTGCTAGATCGCCTGCACGAGGATTTTGTTGATAAACTTTATTTACGCCAGTATCTTCTAAAGCGGGTCTTGCAATAACTTTAGCAGCAGCTGCTTTAATAAAAAATCCTGAACCGAAATCCATATTAATATTGAAACTGGGCAACCATTTTTGATAATCAGTTGTCACTTGAATAACTGCGGGATCTGAATACTCTGCCTCTAGTGCTAGGCCTCCACCATCTTGTACTGGTTTCTCTATCAAAGATAAGCGTTCAATACTATGGCCAGAGGAAGAATTTTGTGTATCAACGTAACGTAGACCAATATTCCCACTCCATGAGAAACTGTCGAATTCACCCACTAAATTTAATTGGCCATATGCAGCTAAAATTTCTTCAGTATTTGCGACTGAGCGCTCAGGTCTTAATATTTCTTGAGTCCAATTAGGTTCGCCACGAATTTCACCAATAGAATTTTTATAATCGTTAATATTATTAATCAACACAAATTCTCGTGGAATATCACCTTTAACATCACTTAAGAAGTCACTAGTATCATTAATAGCAAACAAACTATCTTCAAGGTCTAAGAAGTTTCCACAAGTACTAACTGTGGCTCCACAGCCATCTATACCATAGAACGCCTGTGATTTTTCTCTATCCGTATAGGCTAAGCCAAAATCGACAGAGCTAATAAAACCATTATCGACTTCGTAATTAGCATCTAATTTTAATTCTAGAATCTCATCTTCAACTTCATTGTGCTGAATATCATTCCAATGGGTACGTACCGACGCTGGATCTGCATAATCAATAGTAGAGCTGATATCAATGACATCCCCATTTCGACTGTCAAATTCAATATAATCTTGGCCAACAATAAACCCATTTTGCTGATCCGGTTGATAACCTTCGTCTCCAGGTTTTACGCTTTGATCTACATTATTATTAACAAAATTTGTAACTAGCGTATTTCCACGTTGATCTGCGCTAGCTTTAGAGTAGGAAATGTCAGTAGAAATAGTCCATTTATCAACAAAGTATATACTATTTAGTCCTAGAGCAATTGTATGTGAATCTTGACCTCGTTCTTGGAATAAACCGTCAATAGGGCTTGCTGATTTTGTGGCTTTAAGGGCAGTCATGTTTTCAGAAACAATAACATCTTCCCAACCTGAAAAATGCAGTGGTACCTGCATACCATTGCTTAATGCTTGTCGACTTAAATCAGAATATAAAGCATCAAATGTATGAGTTGTATCGTTATTAGGTGCCCATTGTAATGTTAAGTTAGTACTCGTTCGTTTACGCTTTTCTGTATCTATTGTGTATGTTGCACGCCCAGGATACCAAATGGTTCCTTCTTCAATATTATTTCCTACTTCATCTGTTATTGGGCCTGGGGCTACTGACTTGTTGTCAGCTTGAAAAGATGACCAATGAGTGGTGCCTGCAGCATCAATTCTGTTGGTTGTTGACAGTTGGGTATACCCAAACAACACTCCTATTGTGTTATCTAAGAAAGTGTTACTGATAATTGCAGAACCTTTAGGATCATAATCCCCAGTTAAATCATTATATACTGCGTCCAAAGAGCCAACGGCATTAAATCCAGAGCTATTTAGAGGTCGTGCAGTATTAACATTTATATAAGCACCTAAACTACCTTCTGCAATGTTAGCACGTGATGCTTTAATAACATCAGCACCAGAGATTAATTCAGAAGGTAATGCCTGGAAATCAAATTCTCGTCCACGATCTGTCGTAGCTATTGTTCTGTTATTGACTTTTACGGCATTAAACTTTGGTCCCATACCTCTAACCGTTACTTTCGACCCTTCACCATTCGTTCGTGAAATCATAACCCCACTAATGCGTTGCAATGATTCAGCAACGTTTTGGTCAGGAAACTTACCTATATCTTCAGCAACAATGCTGTCCTGAATTGAAGAGGCATTTTTTTTATTTTCTAGCGATTCCGTTAAACTGCTTCGGATGCCTGTTACTTGAATTATTTCAGTATTATCTACTTGTTCTTCTTCTGCGATGACTGCGTAAGAGTTGATTGCGGTAGCAATGGCAAGTGTTAGTGGTAATAATCGAAATTTGTTATGTTTTTTCATATTCTCCCTTATTTATAGATTGTATTTTTACTTTATGATCATACAAGTATAAACATACTACGTTTGTTATTGTGTTATCAAGCCATAAAAATAAAGAAAGCTATAATTTTTATTTACTAAATTTATCATGCATGGCTAACGTATTTTAATTCTGATCACTGGAAGGTTTTGCCTAACCAACTTTTATAAATTAATCGCTGTTGGTAAGTTCGTGTCTCAATTCGACCATGCTCTGAGTTGGTTGTCGTACATTTGGTGTAATTATCTATTGATAAATATTCTCGTTTAGTTTTATGTCACCAAGTTTCTGGTTATCTTTGCATGTTTGAGCAGCTGCCTTTAAGTGAAAGAATATAATTTGCTTTTTGTTTAATTATTTGGTGTGTTATGTCTGGATGACATCCAGTCGCATCAAGCGTAATAATGCTATTTCAATATCCAACATCGCTAATAGCTCTGGGCTTGCTATTATTTCATTGGTTTCTCTATCAACCGGGATTTGACCTAAGACTAATTGATGTTGGCAACTCAAAGGTCTGACTGTATATAATGCACTTTTACGGTCATTTGTCTTGGTATACCTCTGAGCAATATTGCAACCCTCTATCCGGGTGATGAATAGCACTGTACTCATGCTGAGGATTATTCACCGTTATATCGAGTGCTTTAACGACATCCGTTGCTTTCATTTCATCACTGAGTTCATACCCCATGCCCCATGATTTTGCGGCTATAAGCATCCGTGACTAATGACAAATAATGTACGCCTTGAGCAGATTTCACATAAGTAATGTCACTGACAAACACTTGCTCTGGTGCTTGAGGTGCTAAGTCTTTCAGTAAATTAGGATGTTTCTTTATCCAATGTTACTGTGAGTGGTTTTAGTGTAACTACGCTTAGGCTTGACTAATAAGTTTTCACCTCTTAAATAGTTAAAGAAGTTATCTCGGCCAAGTTTTATACCTTGCTCAATGAACTTCTCTTTGAGTAAAAAGTACAACTTCTTTCCTCCTAAACGTAGCATGAAACGACGGACTTCTAATACCATCTTCTTGACGCAGGCCAACTCAAGCGAGCGTGAAGTCTCTCTTTGTGCACGTTGATAGATAGCCTGATAGCCTGCCTGGTTATGCCAAGTAGCTTAGACGCTCGACTCAAACTTAATATTTTTTGTGCTTGAATGCTTATTGCTCCTTGGTTATATACTTTTTTCTAAGGCCTGCTCCATGCTCGTCACCCATAATATTGACCACTTCATTGAGCAATTAATTGCGCATACGCTCATCGTTAAGCTCTCGTTCAAGCCGCTTTATTTTTTTGGTTGGTGTTTCTTTGGCTTTTGGAGTTTTAGGCATAGTCAGTATCACTGGTTGAGTCCAGTTCATCTTACCGTGTTTTCTTAACCAAGTAAGTACGGTTGAGCGACCTTGAGTGCCATAGAATTTTTTTTGCTTGTTTATAGGTCATGTCGCCTTTTTCTACCGCGGCAACAACCTGTAATTTAAAGCCTAGTGAGTAATCTCGTTGTGTTCGTTTACCCTTAGTCGGGATTGAGTTGTTCATAATAAGTCCTAAATATGTAAACACATATCAGGACGAGACAAGATAATAAGATAAAGGCATGAACACACTAACTGAAACATTCTGTGACATCGATGGTTTTTATGCGTATTTCTTCAGCAATGGAAAAAATAATTGATTACTAAGAGGGATATGAAGCGAAATGGCCCCAGCCGCATGGCGATGAGTGAGGTTATCACTATCCATATTGCCTTTCATACCTCTAATCATCGCGACTTTAAGAATTATTATAAAGGTTATATCGCTAAATTTTACCGCTCTCATTCTCCAAGCTTCTTGAGTTACACTCGATTTTTGAAGTGACGCCTAAAGCTATCGTTCTACTTTATAGCTATTTTTCGATATTAAAAGGTAAACCTACAGGTATTAAATTCATTGACTCTACAAGCATCAAAGTTTGCAATAACTTTAGAATAGCTAGACACAAAAAATTTGGTGGTATAACGGATCATCACGCCCCTAATGAACTTACTTGCCGACTTAGTGCCTTATTGAATAAAGAAAATAAGCTACCCTTAGCATTAATGAGGTAAATAAGAATGCTATGCTCAAGGCTTAACTAGAGGTTAGATGATTTAATTCAAGCTTGCTTTAGTATACCTTCTAGATAATAATTTATTTTACATGATTCAAATGCATTGGTATGATGTTTGTGTTTTTCAACATTGATGGATATATTAAATGAATAGAAAATTAAAATACACACTCATCGCGTCTTGTTTATTGGTTCAGCCTACCTTTACGGCATATGCAAATAAGGATAGTCGTATTGATAATATTATTGAAAAGCTAGATAAAGTTAAAATTTCTGGATATTTGAACCTTACGGCTGGTAAAGCAAAGAAATCTATATATTTTGCTTCTAACACTGATGGCTATGAAGATTTTAGTGTAACTGCTGAAACATGGGGTGGTGTTCAAATTGACTTTAAGGCAACTGAAAAATTAGATTTTACATTACTAACAAAGTTTTATGCCGAAAGTCGTGATTATGATGAAGCATTTGGTGTAGATTTAGCCTATTTAACTTACCAATTAACAGATCAGACAAAAATTCGCGCAGGTATATTACGTGTT
The DNA here is from genome assembly GCF_018860915.1 of Colwellia sp. C2M11. GTDB lineage: Bacteria > Pseudomonadota > Gammaproteobacteria > Enterobacterales > Alteromonadaceae > Colwellia. The sequence continues at coordinate 3,960 of NZ_JAHKQD010000032.1, read as the reverse complement.
CCTCTTTATAAAGATAGTGATTATAAGGATACCGGTTTTGCACAACTATGGTTACGTGCTCCTGAACTTGTTTACGCAAATAATAAAGTTCAGCGTTATACCGGTCTTGAAATATTACAAGATTTTTATGTAGGTGATGGAACTATTCAAGTTCAAGCTTTTTATGGTCAAAATGAAGATCTTCGTGCTAAAGCAGCTTCAAATAGCAATAAAAACTTTATCATTGATGATCTTATGGGCATTCACGCTACATATAGCATCAATGAACATTTATATAAAATGGGTGTCACTACACGTACAGAACCTGGTGACTTAGAAGACTTTCTGTCTATAAAAACTAATGGAAAACCAACACTTCATGCGTATGGATACCAAGCCGGCTACCGTCAAACATTCTACTCTTTAGGGTATGGTTATGATGATGGTGAGTGGAAAGTAGACATTGAAACTATTTTTGAAACAGCAACTGGCGGAAAATCAGACAACGGTAAATACTATGCGTCTGTAGGTTACCGTTTCGATGCAATAACTCCTTATGTAATGTATCAATACAGAGAAACACTGGATGACAGCAAGCGCTTTAAAGGAGCTAATGTCTACGTTCATACTGATGGTACAGAGCAATCCTTTTTTAATGCTAAAACGGCTGAGCAAAGTATTATTTCAGTTGGAGCACGTTACGATATTTCTAGCAACTTAGCTATTAAAGTCCAAGCTGAACGTTATGATGTTGAAAATTATACTATTTATGAAAAAATACAAAAGAATGACAACACATTATATAGCGTTAGTTTACAAGCTGTTTTTTAAGGAATATAAATATGAAAAAATTATTAATATTAGCAAGCGCTCTTTATTTACAAGCAGCATTCGTGCAAGCTGAAGTTGTTGTTATAGGAAACACAAGCATAACATCTACATTAAGTGCTAGTGAAGTAAAGAACTTATTCTTAGGTAAGCGTAAATCACTACCTGATGGCACAAAAATTGCTGTTATTGAACAAGCAAAAGACAGCCCAGTTAGAGAGGCCTTTCACTCTAAATTCACTAAAAAAACACAAGCTCAATTAAGTTCATATTGGACTCGACTAGTGTTTACTGGTAAAGGTAAAATGCCAGAAGAAGTATCTAATAGTGAAGAAATTATTAATATGATTTCGACTAACCCTGGCCTTATTGGATATATCGATAGTTCAGAAGTTACCGATGGTATTGTTGTGCTAGCCAAATAAATTAAAAAATTCAACTTATGCTCTGTACGTTCATATATTCATAGCATAAGTTGTTGGTGGCTATTAAGGAATAAAAAAGTCTATGTTCTATTTCTCTATAAGACAAAAAATCATATCAGTATCGTTTGCAGCTTTAGCTGGTTTTATAACGGTTTTTAGTATTAACCACTTTGCTTTTTCTTCGATGACAAACAATGTACAATTAATAAAGTCAAGCTTTTACCCTGCATTAATTGCGATTAAAGAAAGTAAACTTTATTTAGGTCAATTAGAATCAACTATTAATAGTAGTGTCACTATAAGTGATAGTGACATATTAGATGATACCACTCAATTTTCAGTTAATATTACTAGAAACTTAAATATTATTAAAAATAGTGCCGTTTCAGATACTGTTGAAGAAATATCTCAACAATTTATAATTTATTATAAGGGCAGTATAGAACTCGCTAATAACTTTATTGATGGTAATGTAGATATTAATATTCTCCAAGAATCAGCTCAGAGAAACAATGAAATACTTGTAAATTTAAAAAGATCATTCGATGAATTAGAACTGCTGGCGGATAATCAATTAACAGATAGTGTTTTAAAAATCGAAAATGATGCAAATTATACACGTTGGCTTACTGCGATAATATCGACCATTTGGGTTGTATGCTTATTTATTTATAATTGGCTGTTAAGTAAAAATGTTGTAAATAATATCAGATTAATAACAAAATCATTAGTAGAATTTTCTGATGGTAATGGAGACTTAACCAAGCGACTAAATTATAAGGATAAAAATGAATTAGGTGAGTTAGCAGATAGTTTTGATAAATTTGTCGAGCAACTACACAATATAATATCAGAAGTAGTTCAGACAACTGAAACATTTGAAAGTATCTCGGCAGAATTATTTCAAAGCACCAACAAAGCTAATACTCAAAGTAATAATCAAAACGAATCAATTCAAGTTTCGACAACAGCTGTAAGAGAATTATTAACATGTGTTGGTTATATTACAGAAAGCTCGACTAATGCTTCAGCATTGGCACAGAAGATTACGATATCAGCTGATGATGGTAATGAACGTTCAAAAGAATCTATTGGTTTTATTAATAATTTATTAAAAGAAATATGTGTTACTTCAACTAATATAAATCAACTTAAAAAACAAGTGGGCAATGTGAACGGTATTCTAAATACTATTCAAGGTATTGCAGAGCAAACAAACTTACTTGCTCTTAATGCCGCTATTGAAGCTGCTCGTGCTGGAGAGCAAGGGCGAGGCTTTGCTGTTGTTGCTGATGAAGTAAGAAACCTTGCCAATAGAACTCATCAATCTACGGTTGAAATCCAAACTTTATTGAGTGAGCTTATCTCATCATCAAGCACAGTTGTTGAATCAATGCAACAAAGCGAAGTTGTCACAAATAAAACAGTTCAAGCAACTGAATCAACAGGCAGTGCATTAGTACAAATAAAGTCAATGGTATATGATATGCAATCATTAAATGATCAAATATCTTCAGCGACAGAAGAACAGTCCGTTACCTGCAAGTTAATTGATGAATCAATTAACTTATTAACAGACATGAGTGCAGAGTCATTAAAAGATGGTGAAAAATTAGTTTCCTTAGGGAAGTCAATTCAGAATTCAAGTAAAAAAATGTTTAGTCTAGTCAGTCGATTTATAGTCTAATATAAGTACATATAACCTAATATGTCTTAGTATCAATTTAAACTGACGAATCAACTTGCAAAGTTTAGAGTTACCCGCTTTAATAGAGGTTTTAATCAAAACACAAAAAGGTAACTTTCATGTTGCATACTAACACCGCAATCATTAAACATGAAGACTCTGTCACAATATCTATGTAAGTACTAATTTAAAATATAGTCCGAGATACGGTCTTCGAATTCAATCATAAATCGATTCAAGGCCGACTTACAATTTCTTATTGGCATAGTCCACTTTTTTGATGCTTGCGTGATGGCTAAGTAAATAATTTTTTAGCCGAATCATCGTTTGGGAATACCTTTCTATTTTTTACTGCTTTTCGTCTTACATAATTTAATGATTCTATCGCATTCGTTGTATATATAGCCTTTCTGATAAATGAATAAGGTAATGAAATTTTCCCTATGTCTTCGTCAAGAAGCTGATATTATTGGTTATTTATCACCTCAACGAGCAGAAAATGCTTCTAACGCCTTAATGCTTGCTCTTCATTAAAGTAGTCTTAAAGTCTTTGGTTACCGCTTTATAATCATTGTAAGGCACGAATTTTAATTACTTCCTCACCATATACACAATGCATAGCTGTATATGAGTGTTTTCAAAAGCAGTATTGATTTCATCAAGAAAGCCTTTTAAGCCATCAACACACGCAATTAGTATGTTTTGAATACCTTTGTTTTTAAGTTCGGTCAGCACATTAAGCCAGAACTTATACCAATTCCGATAATTAGCTGTTCACATTAGCCCACTCCCGATGACAGAGTGATAAGACTCTCTCCTTACTACTTCTAAATCGATTCCAAGCACGAGAGCACTTATCAACGATATCTTCATAATCTTTAAAACAACGATTTGCTATTTCATTTTGCCTCATCCATGACCAAACTTGCTCAATAGGGTTTAGCTCCGGTGAATAAGGCGGAATATGTATGATTGATAAATTATCATAACCGTCACTAAGATGTTCCTGATGCCAACTTGCACCATCCATTAATACAACTG
>NZ_JAHKQD010000009.1:61454-362729 GCF_018860915.1 Colwellia sp. C2M11 | reverse complement strand
TTATTATTTTCATTATTTACAGCAACAACATTTGCTGGTTATTTTTCGCCAATGAATGAGTTAGTTGTTAATATATTTACACTAAATACCACAGTAACGATGGCAATAGTGTTAGCCTTTTTTACTTTTGCGACCTACGGTAACGCTGGTTGGATGCGCGAAACAATGTGTTTACATATGTGTCCTTATGCACGCTTTCAATCTGCGATGTTCGACAAAGATACATTAACCGTTTCTTATGATAAAGCGAGAGGTGAAAATCGTGGTGCAAGATCAAGAAAGCAAGATCCTAAAGAAGCAGGCCTAGGTGATTGTATTGATTGTAACTTATGTGTCGAAGTTTGTCCTACCGGCATAGATATACGTAACGGCTTACAATATGAATGTATAAACTGTGGAGCATGTGTTGATGCATGCGACAGCGTGATGGCGAAAATGAACTATGAAAAAGGCCTTATACGATATACAACAGAGCATGAACTCAAGGGTAAAAAAGTTCATTTTTTACGAGGAAAATTAATTGGTTATGCCATTGTTCTAGTTATAATGAGTACCATGTTAGTACTAGAAATAGTTAATCGCGTACCATTATCACTCGACATAATTAGAGATAGAACAGAGCTAGCGAAAGAGAATTTTAATGGTGAAATAGAAAACGTATACACGTTAAAGATCCTTAATATGTCACAAACGGACAATACCTATAGACTGTCTGTAAACGGTATTGAAAATACCCAATGGCATGGTAAACAAGAAGTTTTTGTTGAAGCAGCCACTGTATATACATTACCAATAAGCATCTCAGTAGATCCTTATGAATTAGAAGGCTTTATGACTGACATTACCTTTACTGTTGAGCAGATTTCACCTGAAGATGATGTAAAAGTTGAAAGTGAAAGCCGCTTTTTTAACAAACGCTAAAGAAGCCCGCTTAGGTAATAATATAAATAAATGAGTACTCATGGCACAATTTGATTTTAAATCGCTTTCTCCTGACACTATCATCGATGGTTTGGAGAGTGCAGGTTTTAGCGTAGACAGCGGTTTATTGGCACTTAACAGTTATGAAAATCGTGTTTATCAATTTCATGATGAAAATTTAACTAAGTATGTTACTAAGTTTTATCGACCGCAGCGTTGGGAATTAGCTCAAATTCAAGAAGAGCATACCTTCTCTTTTGAACTTGATGAGCAAGAACTTCCCATCGTTGCGCCACTTAAAAAAAATGGCACAAGCTTATTTGAACATCAGGGTTACCATTTTGCCGTATTCCCCTGCCGCGGTGGCCGAATATTTGAAGTTGATAACTTAGACCAATTAGAATGGATGGGACGCTTTGTTGGGCGTATTCATGCCGTAGCCGCACAAAAACCTTTTGAATATAGGCCGAGCTTTAATACTGATGAGATGCTTTATCAAGCCAGTGATATTATTAAGCAAAGCGGCTTTGTGCCACAAGGCTTACTTAAGCCTTTCTTCACCATATTAGAACAAGTAATTGATATGGCTGCCAGCCAATATCAAGTAAAGCAGCAAATACGCTTACATGGAGATTGTCATGCGGGCAATATTTTATGGCGTGATGAAGGGCCTCATTTTGTAGATTTAGATGACTGCCGTATGGGGCCTGCGATTCAAGACTTATGGATGATGCTTTCGGGAGACCGTCAACAACAATTGTTACAAATTGATACCCTACTAATGGGCTATGAAGAGTTCTTTTCATTTGAATCTTCACAACTTACTTTGATAGAATCATTAAGAACTATGCGTGTAGTTAATTATATGGCATGGTTATGTAAACGTTGGCAAGATCCCGCTTTCCCAAGAAATTTTCCTTGGTTTAATACAGAAAAGTATTGGGAACAGCAAATACTCATGCTTAAAGAACAGATGTGGGCGCTACAACAGCCAGCATTAAGTTTATCACCCACTTGATACAACTTATTAGAATTCAAAGCTTATCGACAAGAGATCCCCGTTGATTTAAGCTAGATTAACTATAATAAATTAGGAATACAGTAATGAAAAAAATCCATCGCTTATTTATGGTGTTATTAATGCCACTTTTAGCCTTATCAATAACGGCTAACGCTGCAAAATATACTGAAGGAGATCAATACACTAAAGTAAGCGAAACGGCTTCAACTAATGTAGAAGTGCGCGAATACTTTTCTGTTTATTGTGGTCACTGTTTTCAGTTTGAACCCATTATGCATGACATTAAAGAACAGTTACCTGATAATGTAAAATTTGAACGTAATCACGTTGATTTTCTTGGTGGTGTATCACCAACAATTCAACAAATGATCACAAAAAGTATTGCGATTGCAGAGCAGTTAGAAAATAGTGACAAGTATATTGGCGCGATATTTAACTACATCCATGTTCAACGCGCTACTATTACAACTGAAAAAGATCTGCGTAATATTTTTGTTTTAAACGGTGCTGACGGTGAACAATTTGATAAGTTATCAAAAAGCTTTAGCGTAAACGCTCATGCTAAAGCCATGAAAAAACACCAAGATGTAATGTCACAAAAACGCGCATTAACTGGCGTACCAACGGTAATAGTAAATGGTAAATACCGTGTTAATTCAGGTGCTTTAGATAAAAGTAACCCAAAAGAAGATTATAAAAACTTAATTAATTATCTACTAACAATTAAGTAATATAATAAAAAGAATAACGAGTTATCATAATGTTACTCGTTATTCTTCTTTTGCTAGAACTAAAAAACGCCAAACTAAGTATTAGTCACAGCAGCCTATATCATTGATACTAATCAGATAAACTACCCAATACATTTTTCTTCGCTTCAGTAAACTCTTCTTGCGTTAAAAAACCTTGTTTTCTTAACTCTACTAGCTTCTCTAGTGCGTTCACTAATACGCTATCTACAACCCTGTCTTGTTGGGGGGTATCAGTGGCTCTCTTGTCGTTATCTAACACTGAAGGCTTATATGTGCTCTCTACATTATCCGTAGGCACTTCTGGTACAGATCTCGTTTGATAAGTAGATAAGCGATTTGATGCTGCTTGCTCATGTAATGAAGCGAGATGAGATTTTTTTTCAACAGTACTCTTTATTTGTTTGGTCGATACAGGCGATTTTTGCTTTCGTATACCTGTATCGTCAGGATTCAGTGATAATGCAATTAACCAACACCAATCAATTAAATCTTCAATAACAGCTGAATATGTCTTTTTGGTAACCCGAGCGCTACCTTTGCGCATATATAAACAAACAGTATAGTTTTTCCCCTGAGTATCCGTAAATAACAAATTGATTTGCCTGATTTTGTCATCCACCATTTTATCTGTTTTTTCTTTATTCAATGCAATACGCAAATTTTGCTCTTTAGCATCATTAAAACCACTATCATTTTCTCGACTAACACGGGTAATTGTCTCGCCATTTAATTTTATTTCCAAATTATTGATATCATTTATATTAATAATAGTATCTACTGTCTTTTGATGTCGATGATACAAGCCTATTTGCTGTTTCGATTCACTTAACTCTAACTGCGCAAATTGTTTTCTAACTATTGCTTTTGCTGATATATTATTACGCTTAAACCAGTAAAAACTACTTCCGATAATAATCAATAGTATTAATAATAGAATATATAAGTGATAACTTGCTTCGCTTTCAGCTGCTATCGAAACAACCTCCTGCTCTAGAGGTAGCTTTGGTTGAACCATAGCTTTAAATACTTGAAAGATACTGCCTAAGGTTTTATCTATAATCAGTACTTCACCATCTCTATTATTAATCACCGCAATATCACTATCGTACGGTAATTGTTCAGCAGAAAATTGCCATGTTTGTTTTGCTTTATTTTCTCCCTTGTCACTTTTGTTAACAGGTGATGCTAACTTTAAAGATTCTATCAGCCAGTTTTTATTTTTCTCTCTCGTTAGTATTAATACATTATTACGTAATGAAGGTAGCTCTGCTCCCCTATATATCATTACACCTTCAACTATATTATCTCCCTGATAAACAATTTTTGTGACATTATTTTCTCGTAAATTATGATTAATACTAATTAAAGATAATACCGACTTATTGTTATGCAGCTGGGAAAGTAGCATATCCTCCCTCCCTTTATCAGGCCAAGTAAAGTGCTTTATATCTTGCCCATTGAATATATAAATTTCGTCTGCAATTTCATTTTCTGCTAGATAAGGGTTGTTCCTTGGTACAGTAAAGCTTCGTAAACCAAACTTTGCTGGGTTTATACGTAAAATAGCCCCTGAATAAAGCGGTTTTTGCCATTTAGACTGACCATTTAACGCAATATAAAGTAAACCAAAGCCATCATTCCATGATTTAGCATAAGGATTAAATGTCATTTGTTTAATCATTAGGCTTTCATCTGGCACTGCTATTCGTAACACTTCTCGCTTAGTCTTCACATTTACTTGTTGATATTTGCTAGAGTGAAATTGCCATTCTGTAATTACGGCATCAAAGGTAAGCGCTAAACTGTTATCACGCTCTTGTATGCGTTTAGTTGCTATGTTTTTATCTAACGGTTCAATATGAGCAGTATAAAAGGTGCCGTAACCTAATTGATCTCGCAAAGCAAAATTAGGGTGCAAGGCCATAGCTGTTAACTTAATTGATGAAGCATTGGCATTATTATCTTGTAAACTTAATACTTGGCGTAATTCAGCCATCTCATCAACAAAGAACATTTGCCCTGTTTTACTAATGATAAAATATTGATTTGTGTTAGTTGGGTGTGCTGTTAACTGTGCCCATTGAACTGCTTCATTTGGGTTAGACTCTAATTGCATTACCGCTTTGAATTGATAATTATTGGTCGTCGCATAGGCATGAACCGATAACAAGCTTAAATTGATAATCAATATAGCGACATACACCCTATGCCAAATTAAATTACAGAAATCATAAATACTATGCATAATTGTTCACTTTATTTTAATATTGTAAGGGTTTTCTGCTTAAATCCTATAATATAAGCGGCTTGCTAGTATGTAGGTAGAGCGAGTATTAGTTAAAATAATACGAATTCAGGCAACATAAATTAAGACAGTAAATGGACTGTTTTAGCTTCTATAAATTGTTTTTTATCCGCCGTCGCTAAATAACTCAATTTACCTTCTACCATAACACTATCATTAACTTTAGCATTATCAACCAAATACTGTGCTTGTTTACCCCACACATGTAACTCTAGGACGACCTGATGACTTAACCAGCATTGCTTATCCACAGAATAATCCTGTTGATTTATTATTATAGTCACTTGCGCTAGGTTTTTATTATTTTGTGTAGTTATCAATTTAGGAGTAGAGCTAAGTTGAGCACTACATAAAATTTGATTAATTGTTTGAGTATAGCCTTTATTAAACTTTTGGATAAAATTTGCATGAACAATAGATAAAGCAGTATTTTTTGTATCGCCACTGGGCTTTATATGGCTTAAGTAGCCGTGAACTAAAAGAATGTCACCCTTTTTAGCCGTTAATAAAGTTTGCTCAACCAAGTCACCTTCAACTCTAACGCTATGGTAACTAGTCCATTCTTTAAATTGATTTGTTTTTTTATCTAACCATTTTGAGCTTGTAGCAAGCGTAATTTCAGTGATTGCAGAGACAGGGTTCGCTCGATAACGAATATCAGGATCGGCAACTAAATTGCCTAGTAGGGTAACAGCACATAACTGTTGGTTTACTGTAGGTGATTTTATTTTATGCATAACAAATAGCTCTTATAGCCTTTTCGGGGAAGTGTTATTTTCAATAATTTTGTACGTTACGCTGCCCTACAAATAATAAAAGTTGATAATCATATTTCAACAGAATACCAAAATAATAACAATTATATTAATCAAATCAACCACAAACTTCACTGTACAATAATAACCAGGCGTTACCCATACTATTGAGTATTAGGTATTTGAGTTTTTTTCATGGTGCGGTAAGCATCAATACTATAAAGCGCTAAAGCTAGCCAAATAAAAATAAACGTCGCAAACTCTGCTAATTGCATTGATTCTTTATAATAAAAAGTAGCAAGTAAAAACATAATACTTGGACCTATATATTGAAAAAATCCCAAACTTGATAATGTTAAGCGTTTCGCTGCAGCGGTAAAGCACAATAAAGGCGCAGTCGTAACAATACCCGCCATTATTAGGGTAAAGTTTAATGAGGCGCTATTTGAGGTTAAATCGGCTGTTGAGCTGTCAATAAAATAGAGCCAATAAAGTATCGCAATAGGCAACATCAATAAAGACTCAATAAGCAAGCCGACAAAAGAATCAACGTGCATTTTTTTTCTGAGTACCCCATAAATGGCAAAAGTACTTGCCAACACTAAAGAAACCAAAGGAAGTGAACCAACTGTAAAAAGCTGTACAAACACTCCAAATCCAGCCAGAACGACGGCAATTTTCTGATTACGTCGTAAACGCTCATTAAAAAAGATCATACCTAGAGCAACATTAAATAATGGGTTAATGAAATAACCTAGGCTGGCATCAAGTAAATGATTGTTATTGATAGCCCATATAAATATCAACCAGTTAACCGCTAATACCGCTGCTGATAAACTCAGTTTGGCTATAACTTTAGGCTGTTTACATAGTTGCATTAGTACTAACCGTTTTTTGCTTAGTAATACTAATAACAATAAAAAGACACTTGACCAAACAACACGGTGCATTAAAATTTCGCCCGCCCCAATATCAATTAGCAACTTAAAATATATTGGTGCAAGCCCCCACATAAAATAAGCTGCTAGTGCATTAGTGACGCCACTGCCTGTTGATGATTTTTGTTGTGAAAGTGCCATAGAGTTCTTTTATGATAATAACTAGCTAGAACAGTATCATAGCACAACATCGAAGATTTCAGTGTTAGGTAATTATATTTACATTCCTAACATTTATATTTTTTGTGGTACTAGCCAACAATATAAGTACCTGTACCAAACGCTATATGTTCGCCAAGTTCATTGTGCATTTCCATACGCGCTACAGCAACTTTACTGCCGCTTCGTATAATATGTGCAGTTACAATAAACTCTTCACCTCGCCCTGGTCGTAAATAATCTGTACGTAAATCTATTGTACTAATTTTTTTTAAACTTTGCTCAATAGTAATAGGGGTAATTTCAGGAAGTTGTTCGATGATATTAGCAACCACAACGGCTCCTCCGGCAAGATCAAGTGCAGACGCCGTTACACCGCCATGAAGGATTTTTTGTATTGGATTACCAATCAGTTTATCACTCCAAGGGAAGCGTACTTCAGATTTTTGTGCATTAAAACGGGTAATTTCCAGACCTAATAATTGATTAAATGGCATATTACCATTCCAAAAAGTAGTCACTTGTTGATACATTTCTTCTTGATTCATTCAAATACACCTTAGCGTTCATTCAAACACATGCTGGTCTGACTTGTTTGAATTAGATTAGCATCATTTTTACAAAATTGGAAAATAATGATGTCACGCCCCCTTCTCTCAGGTAAAATAAGCATTACTATAAATCATTAAAGACTATCTGTTGAATACTGTTACCCTGCCTGCTGCCGCTGAATCTGATCAACAAAAATTATTGCTTGATACCTTAAAGCACTATTTTGGTTACGACAGCTTTCGCTCAGGCCAAGCAGAAATAATCAACAACCTTATGCAAGGGCGAGACTCTTTAGTTTTGATGCCTACTGGTGGTGGTAAATCGTTATGCTACCAACTACCTGCTGTGTTACTTCCCGGTGTGACCATTGTAGTATCTCCATTAATATCATTAATGAAAGACCAAGTAGATAACCTCACACATCAAGGAATTTCCGCAGCTTTTATTAATTCATCCTTAGATCAAAGTACAATTAATGATATTTTTTCAAAACTATCACAAGGTAAAATCAAACTACTTTATGTTGCGCCTGAACGATTAACTAGTCGCTATTTTTTACAAGGGTTAAGTGAATTACCACTGAGTATGTTTGCTATAGATGAAGCACATTGTATTTCTCAATGGGGCCATGATTTTCGCCCAGCTTACACGCAATTACACGCATTAAAACAACACTTTCCTTATGTACCTGTCATGGCATTAACTGCTACGGCAGATGTTACTACACGTAAAGATATACTCACCCAGCTATCATTAAATAACCCATACATTCACTTAGACAGTTTTGATAGGCCTAATATTCGCTTCACGTTAGCACCAAAATATGACGGTGAAAAACAAGTATTAGGTTATGTAAAAAAGCAAGGTGATGATTCTGGTATTATTTATTGTAATAGCCGTTGGCAAGTAGAGAAGCTATCAAAATATTTAGCTGCTTGTGGCATTAATTGCGCGGCATATCATGCGGGATTAGAAAGTGACATTAGAGCACTTGTGCAAGAAGGCTTTACTAAAGACAACATTCAAATAGTCATTGCGACCGTTGCTTTTGGTTTAGGGATTAATAAACCGAATGTGCGCTATGTTATTCATTTTGAACCCCCACGTACATTAGAATCATACTATCAAGAAATAGGCCGAGCAGGTCGCGATGGTTTGCCAGCAGAAGCATTATTTTTAGTAGCTGATAAAGATATTAGTCGTATTAAAAAACGTATTAGTGAAGGTGATAATTCTCAACGCGTTAATGTTGAAATGCAACGTTTTGGAGCAATGAATGCCTTTATTGAAGCACAAACCTGCCGTAGACAAGTGGTATTAAACTATTTTGCAGAATACACACAACAAGGCTGTGGTAATTGTGATATTTGCTTAGACCCACCTAGCCAATTCGATGCAACCGAAGCCTCTCAAAAAGTATTATCTTGTGTTTTTCGTATCAAACAGCAAGGTGATATCAACCATGTGGTGGATGTGCTACGCGGTGAAAAGAAGAGTAAAGTATTACACCAAGAGCACGATAAAGTATCAACATTTGGTATTGGTAGTAGTAAGTCACCTGGCTATTGGTTTGCAATTATTGGCCAGTTAATTCACTTAGGTTATCTACAACAAGATATAGAGCAACAATCAGCCCTTTGCTTAACAGAAGCATCAAGAAGCGTACTGAAAGCAACAGAGCCATTAATGCTTGCGAGCCCACGTTTACAAAAAGCCAGTTACTGGCAAAGTAAAAATCAAACTCAGTCTTATGATAAAGCTTTATTCCGTAAGTTGCGTGAACTTAGAAAAAGTATTGCCGACAGTGAAAATATTGCACCTTTTATTGTATTTAATGATGCTACATTGTCGGAGTTAGCCAGAGTTAAACCAATAAACGCTACTCAAATGCTAACCATTAGTGGTATTGGTGATGTCAAATTATCACGATACGGTAAAGCCTTTATTGAGCTAATCAAAGAAAACACCTAAGCTGCTCGCCCATTAAAAATAACTTCAACTCGCTTTAATTAAGCTTGAACAGTCTCTATCGTTATATTTTATAGTTACATATTTTAAGATAAAAAAGCGCTCAAAAGCGCTTTTTTATAAACTAAGGACAGTAGAAACTAATAAATATATTCTACTTCAAGCTAGCATAATAAGCTGCTAAATCAGCTATATCTTCATCACTTAACGCAGCAGCCATACCTTTCATGGTAGGCTCATCACGTTTGCCCGATTTAAAATCTGTTAGCTGTTTTGCAAGATAAGCTTCTTTTTGTCCAGCAAGGTTAGGATAAATAGGAATAGCCGAAACACCTTCAGCACCATGACATGCCGCGCACACCATTGATTTACCTTTACCAGCAGCCGCATCACCAGCAAAAACAGGAGATGCCATCAATACAGTCGTAGAAAGCGCGAGGATAAGTTTTTTCATAGTAATACTCTCTCTTTAAATATTAAATTTATATTCTGAATTTAGTATAAATAAAATAAGTGATTCTGTCGTTGTTTTTTTGGTTTAATCATATAATCAATATAACGAATTGACGTATATATACACGGTATTATGATACGTTAATCAAACCCAACAACCTAAATGAATTAAATTTATTTCACTAAATGAGAACTCAATGCTACCGATTAAAATACAATCAATTGACTTGATTGATGATCAAATAAGTGTTCTATTTGAAAATACTTGGTTTCAAGAAGATATTCTTGCGCTTAGTCAATTATTATTAAATAAAATACCAAATCATTCTATAAAAGAAACTACCATAGGCGCAGATAGGGAGGATATTCGGTTTTTATGGGCAAATGCTGAACTTATGCTAAATTTTGATTATTATAGCCAATCTTGCTGGTTTAGCGCCCAAGATGAAATAAGTACTACACAAATTCAACCTTTATATGGTGTGCTCACAAATCATGTTTGACCATATATTAATTAGCCGTTGCTTTTTAGGTGATAAGGTTCGCTATAATAGTGAAACAATACAATTAAAGCATCCACTGCTAACCTTATGGCACAAACAAAACCGTCTGATTGCCATATGTCCTGAAGTTTCTGGCGGCTTACCGGTCCCTAGAGAGCCAGCAGAGCAACAACCCGATAGCGATAAAGTCATTACAGTTTCGGGAATTGATGTTACTGAAGCCTTTAATTTTGGTGCAAAACAAGCATTAACATTATGCCGTAAGCACAAGATTCGATTTGCCATTATGAAAGAATCAAGCCCGTCTTGTGGCAGTACACTTATTTATGACGGTTCATTTTCAAATCAAAAAGTACCTGGTCAAGGCGTAACGACTAAAATACTAACTCAGGAAGGTATTCAGGTTTTCTCTGAAAATAATCTGCAAGATTTGTCTGTGTTATTAGATAAATAACAGTTATCTAGCAATTAAATTGAGGAAGGATACTTTTACGACTTCTACTAATAAAATGATTTAAAGATTCCTGATGTCTCATTTCACTAATACCACATGAAATGCTCATTTTTGGTAACCTAATGCCCGACTGCACACTGACAAAACGTAATTTATCAACACCTTGCTTTATTTTTTCCGCTATTTCACTGGCGATACCAGCGTCAATATCAGGCATTAGCACAATAAACTCGTCACTGGCAGAGCGAACAGGTAAACCACTAACATCAACATAGCTAGCTATTTTTTTCGCCATTTTTGATAAAATAACATCGCCAATTAAAGGACCAAATCGCTCATTAAATATTTTAAAATGATCAACACTGATTACAATAGCGGCAATACTTTTATTGCCATCTTCACTTAACCAAGTATCAACATGCTCGACCATAGCTTTTGTATTATATAAACCAGTCACAGGATCTAGATATATTTCTTTACGTACTTCCTCAAGCTCAGCTTCTAACTCTTGTGTTTTTAATTTAGATATTTCTACTTGTTCTACTAATCTTTGTTGTTGGCTTTTAAAAGCCATTGATGCTTGGTGAAGTTTAGCAATTGCTAACCTCACACCATTTTTATTATTCGACATTAAAGCTGGAATACAATCATCGAGTTGGTCGATAAAACTTTGCGAGCCAGAGATAGATTGCTCATAACTTGAGTTAATTTGACTAAAGAGATGTGATAAATCTGAAACAATTTCATTACGAAACTTACTTTGCTCAAGAAAGTAATCTTTATAAAGTTGTTCCATAAAAAAATTATCTAGCACTTTGCCAGATAAACGCAAGTGTTTAATATTAGCAATCAATAGCGGGTTATTGTTTTTGCAATACTCGTAACTAACAGCATAATTGATAGGGTTCACAGGTAAATCCCACTGGTTCAGTTGAGTAACTGCCTGCGACATAGTTTTATTTGCTTGCATTATAGAATCTTGATATTTCAACGGTTTACCTCTATGAAACTAATCATTTAAGCCTAGCGCATTTGTTATACCCACTAACCGAACAAATTGCTCATTAAACAAAATGTTATTCAATTAAGGTAAAACTGATTCTGTAGTATTTACGATAAAATATCTACTAAATTTATTATTAATTTCAGTTACAATGCTAAGACATTACACTGTGTTTTTTAATTAAGTTGATCATAATGAGAAATCTCTTAACCTTACTTTTTGTACTTTTATTACTAAGCTGTAGCCAAACAACACCAGTTCAAAATGAAGTAGAAATCACGACTAGCGATCAACAATTACTGCAGCTAATACAAACGTATCAACAGTTTTACCAAAAAAATAGCCCTTTTAACAAACCTCCGGCAGATAGAAATAACGCAAGGTTACCAAACTTGTCACCCGAATTTTTAGCGCAAGAAAATATAAAGCGTCAAAATATATACAATAACTTAATGAGTATTGATGTAAATGAACTTAGTTTAGACAATCAGATTAACCATGCTGTTTTATCTTACACGCTGAAAAACAAACTCGATAGTTACATTAATAAAGAACATTATATGCCACTTACAGCCGAGTCTGGGTTTCATGTGTGGATTGCTAATATTAGCCAACAAGTTAACCTTAAAAGCGAGCAAGACTATCAAGATTATTTATCAAAGTTGCGTGCTATTCCACACTACTTTGAGCAACAAATTTTCTGGATGAATTTGGGGATAGATGAAAAAATTACTCAACCTAAAGTTGTCTTAAAAGGCTTTGAGCAATCTATTTTAGCATTTATAAAAGAAGATGTTACCGACAGCAGCTATTATACACCTTTTAAAAAGATGTCAGTATTTGTTGCACCTGCCATTCAACATAGCATTCAAAACGAAGCTAAAGAAATTCTAATTGAACAAGTAATGCCTGCTTATCAGCAATACTATGACTTTATGGTCAATCGATATCAACCCAATGCTAGAGATAACATTGCCGCGACTTCATTGCCAAATGGTAAAAATTATTATCAAAACCGTGTTGAACACTACACCACACTAGCAATAACTGCAGAGCAGGTTCATCAAAAAGGTTTAGCTGAAGTTAAACGTATACGAACTGAGATGGATGGCATAATAACAAGGATTGGTTTTAATGGAGACTTTAAAGCTTTTATTGACTTTTTACGCACCGATGAACAATTCTACGCTAAGACCCCGCGAGACTTATTAAAAGAGGCTTCGTACATTGCCAAAAAAATGGATGCAAAATTGCCCTCACTATTTACAAGGTTACCAAGAACGCCTTATGGCGTAATTGAAGTCCCTAAAAATATTGCACCAAAGTACACTACCGGCCGCTATTCTGGTCCCTCTCGCGATGATCAAGCTGGTAATTACTGGGTAAATACTTATCGATTAGATCGACGCCCATTATATGCTTTACCAGCGTTAACCTTACATGAAGCTGTGCCTGGGCACCATCTACAAGGCTCTATTGCCAAAGAAATGCAAAATGTTCCACAGTTTAGAAATCGCACCTATATCTCTGCTTTTGGTGAAGGATGGGGCTTATATTCAGAGTTCCTTGGCATAGAAGCGGGAATATATGAAACCCCTTATCAAGATTTTGGACGCTTAACCTACGAAATGTGGCGAGCTTGTCGTCTTGTGGTTGATACCGGTATACATACTAAAGGTTGGACTAGACAACAGGCGATAGATTACCTTGCAAATAACACCGCCCTCTCATTACATAATGTGCAAACTGAAATAGATCGCTATATCTCATGGCCTGGACAGGCCTTATCTTACAAAATTGGTGAATTAACAATAAAACGTTTACGTCATAGTGCAGAACAAATTTTAGGAGAAAAATTTGATCTACGTGATTTTCATGATCAAATTTTGAAAAATGGCTCTATGCCATTAAGCATGTTAGAAAAAGTTATTGATAGGTATATAATCGAGCAAAAAAATAGCTAAAAATAGCTTGCAGGATGGTCAACAAAGAAGCCACGCAAAGTAAACCGAGAAATAACAGTAGGCTGTGTAAAATAGAAGAGCCCCCACTACATCTAAATTTGGCAGTCCCGCTGTCATAGGTTTCCCATTAGACCGGTTACTTTGCGTCTCTAGCTTTCGCTAGATTTGCCTTTGTCGAGCTTTAGAAGCTCAATTTCATTATAAGCACTGTTTGTTGTTTGTAAACAAAAAACAGACAAAGCAGGACTAATCACGTTAAAATAACAACTACTTTTTTGCTAACACAGTGTTTTTATTCATGTTAATAATTAAAATAAAAGTTATGTTAAAAGCACTTATACCATTATTTTTTCTATTAACGCTGAATTTCAATGCGTTATCTGCTGATAATACATTGTCAGCCAAAGAGCAAATGATTAGCCAAGTAGCGCTGCTTTTCCAACAAGATGCTGAAAAACTCAATTACAATGAAGTTATAAAGTTAAGTAATGAAATCATACTCAATAGAAAACAGTACCCCAAAGTAACCATTGCTAAAACTTATTTATTACTTGCCAATGTAGCCAGTAATGAAGGTGATCTAGAAAGCGCTTATCAGTTCGCCCGAGATGGCATAGCAAGCACTAAAGACAGCAAAATAACACTGCTTTTACAAATAAAGTTAGCCAGTATTCTTTTAGATAAAAAAATTATAAACAATTGCTTATAGAGTCTAAGCACGCGGTATATTTATCACAACAAACAAAAGATATTAAATGCTTATTACTTGCCTTAAGTTATCGCAGCGCTGCTTTTTCCTTATCAAATAAATTTGAAAAAGCGCTAGCGGATCTAGGAAAAGTTGAATATATCTTCGAAAAAAATCCAAGTCTTTCGAAAAATATAACACTATTAACGACTTTGGCTAATGCAAACTTTCATTTAGGAGACTCCCATAAAGCACTCACAATATACCTAAATATTCTAAAGCTGCGTTTTAGCTTAAATAACTTAGAGAATATCGAACAAACTTATTATCATTTAGGGAATGCTTATTATCGCTTAAATCAATTTAACGATGCTTATAATGCCTATTGGGAAGCAGAAAAGCATGCCAAGAAAAAGTCAGCAAATGTTTATGAAGCTTATGCTAGTCAAGGGTTAGGTTTAACCTTATTGCAACAAAAGTATTATGCTAAATCCAAAGTTGAAACGCTTAAAGCCAAAAAGCTATTTTATAAATATAACTTGCCTAAGCCTTATTTAGAAACAATCACTTCATTAGTAATACTTAATAACTTAACAGGTAAAAAACAAACCACCAGCGACTTATTACTAGCCGCAGAGCAAATGTTAATAAATATTGAACTAACCGATGGTTTCAATATTTTATATTCACTGCTAGCTGATTTTTATCATAATAACCAAGATATGGAAAAAGCTTATTATTGGCAAGAAAGATATAGTAAAGCCTTAAAAAAGCAAGTTATACCGGAAAATCATCACCTATTGAATCAACAAATAACCTACAATGATAATGAACAAGAAAATGATACTGCTAATAAAAAAATACAACAACAAGCAGAAGACCTCTCGGATGAAAGTGAACTATCGCCTCCTTCTCTTTTTAATTATATTCAACAACATATGCTTATTTTTGCATTATCCAGTACAATTTTATTATTGCTTTGCCTCATACTATCTTTGTGGTTAAAAAACCGCTCAATACATAGAATAAAAGATGATGAAACTATAGAGAAATCAAACGAGAAAATTACAAAACCGAGACACACAAAGCATATCTACCAAAAAAGTTTCAATATGGCGAGGAAGTATGCCTACCCGCTAACTTTAGGTTATATTGCTATTAGTAATTGGCAAGAGCTAACACGTCGATTTAATAAAAAAATAGTAACTGAAGTGAACAATGAAATAGCGAGCGTTATCATTAAACATATTAATGAATTTGAAAATGCGGGATTAATTCAAGAAGGGGAATACCTATTAATTTTCCCTCACCAAAATAAAGACGAAGTAAGAATAGTGATCGAAAAAATAGTGTCAGCGTTAAAATTACGCTTCTTTGCTAATTTAGGCGATTTTTCCGTTACAATAGTCTACTCTTTCGACAGCCCAAATTTTCAAGACATTGATCCTTATGTATTTCTCTCGCAACTAAGTGATCCAACAAAAATGCTTTAAACGCAAACTTAATACCCTTAACGTATATAAAATAGAAATTATAATAGCGTTAATTATATTGCTCGCTTCTAACCATTATATTGGGTGACGAATCAATCTCACCTTCAGCTGAAATTGTTGCAGCACTATCATTGCAAAGCATTATCGCAACATTTCCATTTTTTCGACAACGAATATAAGCTAGCTCATATCCAAACTGGGTTAAACTACTTGCCGAAAATTTTTGAGCGAGTGAAAGCTGCTCCCATAAAGTACTTTCTGGCACACCATTGAGTACTCGCCGCTCTAATAAAATCTCTCTTTGTTCTACAACGCGCATATAAGTCTCAATATCAGAATTAAACAGCATTACTAATATAAAAAATATCTTAATTTTTTTTATAGATCAATACTTATACAAGAGAAGAAACTGTTATTATAGTTAAAAAGCATCATTAGACTGAGTTTACGGTGATAATACCGAATAAACTCAACAAACTATAAACATATTGGGTATTAAGACATGAGTTCTGTTTTAAATGAATTATTAGCTTTACTAAAATTAGAAGTCATTGAGAAAGGAATATACCGAGGTCAAAGCCAAGATTTAGGCTTTAGAGCCTTATTTGGTGGTCAAGTAATGGGACAAGCACTATCAGCTGCCCAAGCAACTATTGATGAAGATCGTTTCATACATTCACTCCACTCTTATTTCTTACTTGCCGGTGACGCTTCAAAACCTGTTGTTTATGAAGTAGAAGATATTCGTAACGGGAATAGTTTTAGCACTCGTCGAGTAAAAGCGATCCAAAATGGTAAAGCTATCTTTTACATGACAGCTTCTTTTCAAAAATTTGAACAAGGTTTTGACCATCAAGATACTATGCCAACAGTTCCAGGACCTGATGGTTTGGCATCTTATAGTGATTTTATTATCAAGCATAAAGATGCCTTTCCGCAGCCAATGCGTGACAAGTTACTAGCAGAAATGCCGATAGAAATACGCCCAGTGCAACAATATAATTGGCTTAAACCTGAAAAAACTGATTCTACATGTCAAACCTGGTTAAAAACCAATGGTACTCTCCCTGATGATTTACGCCATCATAGCTGCATGCTTGCTTATGCTTCAGATTTTCAATTTTTACCCGCCTCTTTAATGCCGCACGGTGCGAGTCATTTTAGCCCTAACTTCCAAATAGCTACCGTCGACCATGCTATGTGGTTTCATCGTCCGTTCCGTTTTGATGATTGGTTGTTATATTGTATCGATAGCCCTTCAGCTAGCAACGGACGCGGTTTAGTGCGTGGACAAATATATAACCGTAAAGGCGAGCTTGTCGCTTCAACTATGCAAGAAGGCGTTATCAGACAAAGATAATTGAGTTAAACAAAATCTAATAGATTCAAGCTTCACCTAGTTAAACATTATCAGGATAAGTAGTTAATACCAAAATCACAACAAATAACGCTTACAATACAAGCAGTTGTGCTAAATAATTTATATATTAATTTTACCGATAAATACATTAAACTACTATTCATTATTAATGGAATTAACTATGAAAATAACTCACGATATTTTAACCGATACGGTAACAAAACAACTTAAAAATAATGTAGAAGCGACTAAAGTAGAGCCGACTATAGTAGGTGAACTGTCTGATAGCGAGTTAATTACAGATATTAATAAACAACAAACACTTGCTCGTGATATTTATCATGACAGTGAGCATATCCCCTCGGACCAAAACACTTACGATAAGCCTCTAAGTATCTCAGCACATAAATCTGAATCTGCACTTATAGATAAAATGACGAATACAATAACTTTTGGCGAATTACCAATGAAGCTTGCTCAAATAAGGCCTGAATACGAAAGTTTTATGCATGATTTAGAATTATCATCTCCAGCGTTAGCGCAAAAAAATTGGGGATTTTCTATTGATAATAATGATAAATTAGTTGTTTCAGGTAATATTACTGAAGATGAAAAAAGCTATCTTGAGGGCAAATTAAATGCTAACGAAACTATAGTAGCGTTAGCGAAAGAGTTACCTGACATTCTAATAAAAGGTCAAGAGTATGACCGTGGATATGATGGAAAAGGAAAATATTGGGGAAAATATGATGTTACCCAAGAAAACTTTAAAGACATTGTTGATGTAAAAGCACTTTTAGATAGTTCATACGGGCCAACGGCAAAAGCATTTAATAATGGCTTCGATACATTTTCATATCAAGATGAACTTCGCAGCCAGTTAGCAAGCAAAGCCGACGCTAAATACGCTTATTAAATTAGGCTAATAACGTAAATAGCTCTGGCCGTTATGCATAGTCAAATCACTTACATTGACACACTTGATCTCCATAATAATTATTTGAATAATTACAGTCGACTCGTGCAGTTTTACCAGTATTAGTGCTTAATATAGCTTTTAAATTGTGAATAATATTTTTCATAATAGTTACCTCTTGTTTGTGTGGTAACTATAATGACCAAACACTTTGATTTAGTAAATACGAATAAATAGAGGACTATGTTCTATTTATTCGATTATTATCCTTGAAGTCAACTATCCTTAGCCGAGACCTTCTTTGTTAACTGCGCCTTAAAAATATCTTTTAGTAGCGTTATTTCATCTGTTCTTACATAGTTAGGTCGAATGATTAATGATATTTTACGGTGTGGACCAGGCTCATTTAGATGAATAGCACGTAGTTCAGATTCACTATAAATTAACTGATCAAGCGCCATCTGTGGCACGAGTGTTGTTCCAAGCTTACCCGCAACCATTTGAATAAGGGTATGCAAACTCGCTGAGTCGAAATCTGATTCTTGTTTGTTATTTTGTAAACTACAGGCGGCCAAGGCATGATCTTTTAAGCAATGCCCTTCCTTTAACAACATTAATTTTTCAGCACTTAATTGTTCACTGGTAATTTCTTTCATTTGACTCGGGCATTCATCTTTATGGCTCACCCAATAGAAATCTTCTTGCCAAAATTCAAACTGCATCAAGCCATCAATAGCATAAGGTAAGGCTAGAATAGCAGCGTCGATATCACCGCTTCGAACCATATCAACTAACACATGCGACTGTTCTTCGATGATTTTTAATTTAAAGTCTGGATATTGTTTACGTAAATCAGGCAACACTTTAGGTAATAGATAAGGCCCAATAGTTGGAATTACACCAATAGTCATCCCATTAGAGAATGGCTGAAGGTTCGCGTTGGCAATTTGTAAAAGTTCATCCACTTCCAGCTTAACTTGCTTAGCTTTCACTAAAATTAGCTGACCTTTATTTGTCACCAACACTTGCTTGTTATTGCGTTCAAAAATAGTCACCCCTAATTGCTTTTCAAGTTCATTAATTGCGGTACTTAATGCTGACTGTGACACATTGCAAGCTTCGGCCGCTTTTTTAAAATGTAATGTTTTTTCAACCGCTAATGCATAATGTAATTGTTTTAATGAAATCATTCGTCTCTATAATCAGTTTTATTGAACGTCAACGACATTCTAATTAATAATTCAATATATTGTCACGTTAATATAAGTGAAATAGTAACTACCCCTGAAATAACAGGGGGTAGTTACGATTAAATAAGCCTTAGCAGCAAGCTAATACTTATAAGCCTAACGCTGTTTTAATACCATTACCATAATCTACATCGGCTGCACTGCAGTGCTTAATATGACGTAATTTTATTTCATCTGGTACATCAGCCATCGAAGCAGCCGTGTTACTAAATAAAGCTTGTTGTTGCTCAGGACTCATTAAACGGAATAAGTCACCTGCTTGTGAGAAGTAATCTTCATCTTCTCTATGATCCCAATGAGCTGCAGCGCCATCAATTGCTAAAGGTGGCTCTGAAAAATCAGGCTGTTCTGCCCACTCACCCTGGTTATTCGGCTCGTAACCAACTGTAGCGCCGTGATTACCATCGGTACGCATTTGCCCATCTCTATGATAACTATGTACAGGACAACGCGCGGCATTAACCGGAATATGGTTATGGTTAACACCTAAACGATAACGTTGTGCATCACCATATGAGAATAATCGCCCTTGTAGCATTTTATCTGGAGAGAAGCTGATACCCGGAACAATATTGCCAGGATTAAAGGCTGCCTGTTCAACATCAGCAAAATAGTTTTCAGGATTACGATTCAACTCCATTACCCCTACTTCAATTAAAGGATAATCTTTATGAGGCCAAACCTTTGTTAAATCAAAAGGATTATATGGTACTGTTGCTGCATCGGCTTCTGGCATAATTTGAACTTTCATTGTCCACTTAGGAAAGTCATGCTTTTCTATCGATTCAAATAAGTCTTTTTGATGGCTTTCTCTATCTTGACCTACAAGTACTTCAGCTTCTGCATCTGTTAAATTTTTAATGCCTTGTTGAGTTTCTAAATGAAATTTCACCCAAAATCGTTCATTGTCTGCATTAATAAAGCTGAACGTATGACTACCAAAACCATGCATATGTCGGTAACTTGCAGGTAGACCGCGATCACTCATCACAATAGTGACTTGATGTAACGCTTCAGGTAACGATGTCCAAAAATCCCAGTTATTAGTGGCACTACGCATATTGGTTTTAGGATCACGTTTAACGGCATGGTTCAAATCAGGGAACTTTAACGGATCACGCAAAAAGAATACCGGTGTATTATTACCAACTAAATCCCAGTTACCTTCTTCGGTATAAAACTTAACAGCAAAGCCACGAATATCTCGCTCTGCGTCAGCTGCACCACGTTCGCCAGCAACGGTACTAAAACGAGTAAATAGTTCAGTTTCCTTCCCAATTTCAGAAAATATTTTTGCGCGCGTATATTTAGTAATATCATTCGTTACCGTAAATTTACCAAATGCTGCAGAACCTTTAGCATGCATACGTCTTTCTGGGATAACTTCACGGTCGAAATGTGCTAGCTTTTCTAAAAACCACACATCTTGCAAAAGTTGTGGCCCTTTTGGCCCGGCAGTCATTACATTTTGGTTATGCGCCACAGGGCAACCAGCGGCTGTTGTTAGTTTCTTACTCGTCATCATTTTATTCCTATTCGTTATTATTGACTGAATGTCTTATTTATCGATTAAATTTTATTACCTATATAAACCTAGTCTATTTTAGTAAAAGAGCCATCAATTTATATTCTGTTTTTTAGAATATAAAAATCAATTTAATCAAATTTACCAATCATAAGATTAAATCTACTATACATACATCGAAAGCAGACAGGCTTTCAGAAGCAAAACTTTCATTAACGTTTTATTAAATAATTAATACGACAATTAAATAAACATTTAAATACATAAAGAGGAATACATCATGGCTCAAATAGGCAAAGCAATCCCAGAATTTACAGCACAAGCATTTCACAACGGCGAGTTTGTTGAAGTAACAACTGACAGCGTCAAAGGTAAATGGTCTATCTTCTTATTTTACCCAGCAGACTTTACGTTTGTATGTCCTACTGAATTAGAAGACATGGCAAACCAATATGAAGAGTTACAAAAATTAGGTGTTGAAGTATACGCTGTATCAACTGACACACATTTCTCTCATAAAGCTTGGCACGACTCGTCTGACGCAATTGGCAAAATTCAATTCCCAATGCTAGGCGACCAAACAGGTAACATTACTCGTGGTTTTGACGTGATGATTGAAGAAGACCATATGGCACATCGTGGTACTTTCTTAGCTGACCCTGATGGCATTATTCAAGTAGCACACATTCATGCAGGTGGTATTGGTCGTAGCGCTAAAGACATGGTACGTAATGTTAAAGCAGCACAATATGTACGCGAAAACGATGGTGAAGTATGTCCAGCAGCTTGGGAGCAAGGCGAAGCAACCTTAACACCAAGCCTAGATTTAGTAGGTAAAATCTAAACTAAATTTTATATAAAAATCTAAAGGCGATTGGCGGATATAGCTAACACTATTCCGCCTTTTCTTATTATGCCGCATTAGCCACGTGATTAAGAAAGGCTCTCGGTAAAAATAACATACTTGTTAGGCGTTATTATTTAATGCATTTTTCCAATCATGCCCTGTAGGGTTTTGAAATATACGTAAATCAAAATGTGGAGCAATAGCAAATAAATGATCGAACACATCTGCTTGAATACCTTCATATACTTTCCAATCTGTTGAATTAGCAAAGCAGTATAATTCTAAAGGTAAGCCACTTTCAGTCGCAGGCAACTGCCTCACCATACAAGTTAAGTCATTTCGAATATTCGTATTTTGATGTAAATACATTTCAATATAAGCGCGAAATGTGCCAATGTTCGTTAATTGTCGGCTATCAATGTCATTTAAACGCCCATCTTGATCTAACGCTTTATTTTCATCTTCAAGCCTTTGCTTTTTATCGGTTAAATAAGACTTTAATAAGCTAGTGCTAGCTAAAAAGTCTATTTTTTCTAATGAATAAAAATCAATACTGCTGATATCTATAATTAACGTTCGTTTTATACGTCTAGCACCAGTATGGTACATATTACGCCAGTTTTTAAACGAATCACTTATCAAAGCATAAGTTGGTACTGTTGTAATCGTTTTATCAAAATTTTGTACTTTTACTGTATTTAAGCCTATTTCAATAACATCGCCATCAGCCCCATATTTAGGTAGTTCAATCCAATCTCCCGCAACAACCATTTTGTTTGCTGAAATTTGAATACTAGCAACTAACCCTTTGATCGTATCTTGAAACACTAAAATTAACACCGCGGTTAAAGCACCTAAACCACTCAATAAATAAACAGGTGAACGATCTAAAATTAATGCAATAATTACAATCACAGCCACTAAATAGATAACTAATTTGATCACTTGAATAATAGCATTCAGTGGCAAATATTTTTGTTTAGCTGTTTCACCGTATAAGCATTTGCTAACATTTAATACAGCACTGATACTTCGAGCTATTTGAAAGGTTAAAAATACTTTCGCAAACAATACTAACAAATCGGCTATTATAAGTTCGCTTGGAAAAACTAATGGTGTTAAAAATAATATTAATATAAAAGGTAATAATAAGGTAAATCGCGTTAAGACATTATGTTCAATTAACGCGTCATCCCAAGTGTTTTTTGTTTTAACAATCAGTTTATGAACAACGTTAATCACTTGAGTTTTAGCAATGTAATAGCTAATCGTTGCCGTAAATATAATAAAAGTTAAACCTAATACCATTGCACTCATTTCAAGGTAATTTTTATTAACTCCTTGCTCGGCCAGCCAAGTCATAATTAATTCATTCATATTAGTCCCTTATTTATCAATATCAGATGACGAATTTTTCTTTAAATTGAGAAGTCTAGCGTCTTTCTCATGCCAAAATTGCGTTAACCACTTTTGAAAAGCAATTTTATGAGCTCTATCATTCATGTAGTCACCACTAAGCTCACTGTTAATGTCAAATGTATTAATTTCAATATACACATCTTTAACACGACCACACAAAAAGTCCCAAAAGCTAGGAATTCCGTCTGGGTAATAAATAGTTACATCAACAATGGTGGTTAAATACTCGCCCATGGCATCAAGTACAAAAGCCACACCACCAGCTTTAGGTTTAAGCAAATGATTAAATGGTGAATTTTGCTTATCGTGTTTAGCTTGCGTAAAGCGCGTTCCTTCGATAAAACTCATTACGCTAACGGGTTTATGCTTAAATTTTTCACAAGCCTTACGTGTTGTCTCTAGGTCTTTACCTCTTAGGTGAGGATTTTTTTTCAAAAATGACTGGCTATAACGTTTCATAAAAGGAAAATCTAATGCCCACCATGCTAATCCTAGAATAGGGACATAAAGCAACTCTCTTTTTAAAAAGAACTTCAAAAAAGGTATTTTGCCATGCAATATTCGCTGCAGCACAATAATATCAACCCAGCTCTGATGATTAGCTAACACTAAATACCAGTCTTTCGTGCTCAGCTCTTCTAAACCGGTTACATGAAGTTTTACCTTAGTAAATAATTTTTGATTGATCGTGTTAATAGCAACCCAATTACTTGCCATTAAATCTAATAAATAGCTAAAAATCTTTTGAGAAAAATTTAACGGTATTAAAGCTTTAAATAATGAAAAAATAACAATAGGAACAACCCAAAAAATAGTGTTAAGGGCATAAAAAATAAAAGAAAGTAGTCCAAGAAATGGTGCGGGTAATAAATTTAGCATGTTAAAAAATTATAAACAGTTAACCAAAGAAAAATTAACTATATTTAATCATGCTTTGCCAGTAAATTGTATTGTTAATTACGATATAGTAACAAGATATGCTTTATTGCTATTTAGGATCACAATAACGTCTAACGTTATAGCGCCTTTTTCGCTATATAAGTTGAATGACTACCTCGTTTTCATCATACTGTAAATAGTTAAATCATAACAGGAGGAAAAATGAATTTTAATCGTGCTGTAATTAAAGTCGGTAGCGCCTTAGTAGCACCATCAAAAACTGGTTGTAGTGGGCAATATATTCTAGCCATTGCTCAATTCATCACTAAATGCCATCAACAAGGCAAAGAAGTGATTCTCGTATCTTCTGGCGGTGTTGCCGCTGGTCGCACAGTTATTCGACACGGCAGTCCTGAATTATCTCCATCAGTAAAGAAAGCCATGTCGAGTGTTGGTCAAATGAAAATGATGGCGAACTGGCAACGTTTTTTTGATATTCCTTGCAGCCAAATATTAATCACGCAAGATGATCTAGAAGATCGAGAACGGTATATTTCCATCAGAGATACCATTCAAATTCAATTAGAGAATGGCATTATTCCTATCGTTAATGAAAACGATACGGTAACCACTGAAGATCTAAAAGTAGGTGATAACGACAACCTTTCAGCCCTAGTAGCACAAGTGTGTGAAGCTGATAGCTTGTTTATTTTAAGTGACATTGATGGCGTATTTACTAAAGATCCTAACATCCACGATGACGCGGTACTTATCCCCATAATCGATGAAATCACTGACGAGATATATGCTATGGCTGGCACTAGCCGCAATCATTTATCTACGGGTGGCATGAAAACAAAAATAGAAGCCGCAGAAAAAGCAACTGAGCATGGCATTAATACTTATATTCTCAATGGTACTAAAAGCGAAGTATTTAGCTCATTAATCAGACAAATAAATCCTGGCACACGCTTTTCTGCCGATAAAAATACTATTAGAGCTAAAAAACATTGGCTTAAACACACCGTAAAAAGTCACGGTAGAATCACCCTAGACAAAGGCGCAGTTAACGCCTTACTAAACAAAGGCGCTTCATTATTACCTATTGGCATAAAATCTGTCGCCAGAAGCTTTGACGTTGGTGATTGTGTTGACCTTGTTGATCAACAAACTAAAACCATTATTGCTAAAGGTATCACTCAATATAGCAATAAAGAGTTAAAGCGTATCAAGGGCAAACACAGTGATGAAATTAAACTTATCTTAGGGCATGAAGAAGGTGATGTAGTTATACATCGTGATGACATGGTTATTCTTGAACAAAATGTTGAAGTTAAACCAGCAAAAGTAGCCCCTAAAAACAGTGAAGAAAAAGGAACTAAAACAAATGCACCAATTTAATATGGCGACAATGGCAACGAATGCAAAAGTTGCTAGCCGAGTAGCCGCACAGCTAACAACCATTGAAAAGAATGCATTGTTAAACGCAATAGCTGACGCTATAGAAGCAAATAGTACTGAAATCATTAGCGAAAATAGTAAAGACATTGAAGCAGGTCGAGAAAAAGGCTTAGCTGATGCAATGCTTGATAGACTACTACTAACTGACCAAGGTATTAAAGATATCAGCAGTGCTATTCGCGAAATAGTCGCCTTAACAGATCCCGTTGGCGACATTGCTAACTTAGCGCTACGTCCAAATGGTATGCAAGTAGGTAAAATGCGTATCCCTTTAGGGGTTATTGCAATGATTTATGAAGCACGTCCAAATGTAACAGCTGAAGCAGCGGCGCTTTGTATTAAGTCAGGTAACGGCGTTATTCTTCGCGGTGGCTCTGAAGCGATTCATTCTAATTTAGCATTAGCGAATTGTTTACATAAAGTGTTAACCGATCACGGTGTTGATAAAAACATTGTTAGCGTAATTCCTGATACGAGTCGCAGCGTTATTGAAGAATTATTAAAACAAAGTGAAACCATTGATTTAGTTATTCCTCGTGGTGGCGAAGGCTTGATTCGTTATGTTACGGAAAACAGTCGTATTCCAGTGATTCAGCATTTTAAAGGCGTTTGTCATTTATTTATTGATAAATATGCCGACTTAACTAAAGCAGTAAACATTTTAGTTAATGGTAAAACACAAAGACCAAGCGCCTGTAATTCACTAGAAACTGTTTTAGTGCATAGTGAAATTGCAGAGCAATTCTTACCATTAGCAGCTAAAGCATTAGCCAATGCTGCCAATGTAAAAATTCACGCTTGTGAAAATAGTCTTAGTTATTTTGATAATGCAGAACAAGCAACTAATGATGATTATCACGCAGAGTATTTAGCGCAAGAAATTGCTGTAAAAGTAGTTGCTAGCTATGATGATGCTGTGGCTCATATCAATGAGTTTACTTCTGATCATACTGAAGTCATTGTGACGCAAGATACTTCGCGTTCTCAGCGATTTATTCGTCAGATAAACTCTTCTGTGGTAATGATAAATGCTTCGTCTAGGTTTTCTGATGGTAACCAATTAGGCCTTGGCTCAGAAATTGGTATATCGACCAGTAAACTTCATGCATACGGTCCAATGGGGCTTGAATCATTAACGACAGAAAAATTTGTTGTTTATGGTGACGGACAAGTTAGGGACTAATTGATCGCTTTATTGATTCGTTAAAATCACCTAATGCGGCCTTCTCGCTGCATTAGGTTTTTGTTTCGTTTTAGGTAATGCTAATCTATTTGGCCATTCACCTTGATGATATTTTAAGCAAGCCTCTTCGCTATC
This sequence comes from Colwellia sp. C2M11, assembly GCF_018860915.1. Classification (GTDB taxonomy): domain Bacteria; phylum Pseudomonadota; class Gammaproteobacteria; order Enterobacterales; family Alteromonadaceae; genus Colwellia. Next base: position 335,825 of record NZ_JAHKQD010000009.1, on the reverse strand, counting down.
AAAGTGTACTTGTTGTTTAATATTTTTCAAAACAACACCAACCTTCACTAACTGCTTTAAAATTGCATTACGCAATAATTCATCTTGCTGTTGCTCTTTCATTACTTCAATTTCAGACTCTAATTCAAAAACACAGGTAATCACCAAACTAGCAGGAAAATTAGTGTAATTAGCTCTATGAGTCAGCCATACAAATCCTGGCACTTCATGTAAAGAAGACTCACAGGCAATGGTTAACGCTTTACAAATGTTATTATCAATTTTTTGACTGGTTTTATTTAACTTCATATTAATCACTACCTATATTTTAAATATTATTTTTTAACACAGCTATTTTAACTTAATACAGCACTTGTACCTAAGACATTAACTCAGTATGCTATGCGGCCGTTTTTGGTAGAGATAAAAGTAGGTAGTAAATGATAGGTTTTGATTACGGCACATCTAATTGTAGTGTTGCTGTTATGGATAATGGTCAACCCCAAATAGTTCCTCTACTAAATAAGAATACAATAGCATCCAATTTATACGCTCCCGATCGTGACATCATCACTCATTGGTTAAATCAGCAATTAAAAGGTGAGCAACAAAGTAACTTTCAAAAGGAGCGTCAAGTTCAACTACAAAAAAGCCAAAGAGCCTTACGAGAATTGGCATTTGATGGCATTGAAACAGACTTGGTTTTTGGTAAGGCAGCGCTTGAAAAGTATTTGGAAGATCCGGAAGAAGGTTATTATATAAAGTCACCAAAATCTTTCCTAGGTGCTAGCGGCCTAGCGCCAGCACAAATACAATTATTTGAAGATATTGTTGCCGCAATGATGAGCAATGTTAAAAACCTCACAGAAGCAACACTCGGTCATGAAATAACAAAAACAGTCATTGGACGTCCAATAAACTTTCAAGGCTTACATGGCGAAGAAAGCAATCGACAAGCAATTAATGTGCTCACAAATGCGGCTAAACGTATTGGTTTTAAAGAGGTAGAATTTCAATTTGAACCTGTTGCTGCGGGTTTTGAATTTGAATCGAGTTTAACCAAAGAAACACGTGTATTAGTGGTTGATATTGGTGGCGGAACTAGTGATTGCTCGATGTTATTAATGGGGCCTGAACTAAGTAATAATGATGACCGTACCAAACACTTACTTGCTCATAGTGGTGTACGTGTGGCGGGTAATGACTTTGACATTCAATTAGCACTGCAAGGTATTATGCCAAGCTTGGGCATGAATAGTTTATTAAAAACAGGCAAGCCTATGCCAACGAGTAGTTTTTACCAAGCCTTAGCCATTAATAATATTAATGAACAAACCGCATTTTATAGTGCGCAAAATCGACGCGAATTAGTTCAATTGTCTCGTGAGGCTAAGGAACAAAATGTTGTTGAACGTTTAATAACAGTACACGATCATAAACTAAGTTATCAGTTAGTTAATGCGGCTGAACAAGCAAAAATAGCCTTGTCTGAGCAAGACAAACAAAGCATTAACTTAGACGATATTACCGATGGCCTGTCTGCTGAAGTGACGAAAGAAACTTTACGCTTAGCAAATAATCGCACATTAGAAAGTATTGGTGAGTTAATGAAATCAGCCGTTGATCAAGCACAGTGTCAACCTGAAGTCATTTTTGTGACCGGTGGTACCGCAAAATCGCCCGTATTAAGTGAGTTTATCCAAGCACAAATGCCAAATATTCCTATTATTGTCGGTGACCATTTTGGCAGTGTAACGTCAGGATTAGCCCGTTGGGCGGATAAGATTTTTAAGTAACCAACTAATGAAATTGCTATAAGTGCATAGGTTATTCGCCTACGCTACAACGGCTTATACCCGTGACCATTGAAAGTGCTGGAATTTAGGATGAGGATAAAATGTTAGAGACAAGGCGTGTGATTGACTAATAGCTTGCTATTGGGATTGAGCACAACGCAGTAACTGACTTTTTAGCCCAACATAAAACCTGCATCTTCATTGATTACGGGTATATATAGTAAAATATTTTACCGATAAAAAACGACGCTTATGCGTCGTTTTTGTTAGCACTAATATCAATGTTTATTGATCAATTATATCGGCTTAACCAACATAGTATTACCGGTAATAGCAACAATTTGACAAAGGCTTTTCTCGCTAATGAATTCAACATCTGCTTCATCAGCTAAACGTGCCGGCCAGTTGATACCTGAATATCGAATAGTACCGCCACTAGCATTTATTTCACTACTTGCAGGTACTTTCAAACCAATCATATCACTAGAGTTATCGGTTTTGCTTTTTGTATTTTGAAATCTCTTTAATGGCTTCCACAGAATAAAAGCGATTAATGCTGTTAATAAACCAACACTAAAAACTTCACTTTGCCAGCCATCAATAACCCCTATGCTAACTAGAATACCAGTGAGTAAACTTGCTATAGCGAAAAATAATAACGGACCACTCAGCCCCATAATACTCAGCTCAATAACAAAGCTTAGACCCGCAATTAAATACCATAAGTGGTCGGGATTTTCTAAAAAATATTCCATAATGCCTCTTTAATATAGAAAGAGTAAGCCTAATATTTTCAATGTTAGGCTAAAATATATAACTAACTCGTTAACTTCAAACTACTTGAAACAGCAATAGCTTGTGCAACCGTATTCGCAATATTATCACCTGTTTTACCGTCGGTCAGTACTACTGTACTTTCACTCGCAATGGCTTGATGGGCAGAGATAGCGTCTTGGGCTAAGGTTAAAGTTACTGCGGCCTTACCTTGATCTGTATTAGCTGCACTACCCACCACTTCTAATGCACTAGCATCAGCTTCTGCAACTAAACGAATGGCTTCCGCTTTACCTGTTGCCATAAGAACTTGTGACTCTTTCGAAGCTTCTGCTGCTAATACTTGCTCAGCCTTAGCGGCTTCTGCATCTAATACTCTCGCTTGTTTATGCCCTTCAGCTTCAGTAATTGCTGCCGTTTTCACCCCTTCAGCAGTTAAAATAACAGAACGTTTTTCACGTTCAGCTGTCATTTGTTTTTCCATATCTTCACGGATTGTTTGTGGCGGCATAATATCTTTGATTTCGTAACGAGTAACCATAACACCCCATGGTGCTGTCGCTTCGGTCATCGCATTTAAAATTTGCGCATTAATCATATCCCGATTTTGAAAACACTCATCTAATTCCATTGATCCAATAGCATTACGCATAGTTGTCATGGCTAGTTGTGTAACTGATAATTTATAGTCGGTAATGTTGTTCGTTGCGGCGGCAGCATCGATTACTTTTAAAAATAAAATACCATCAATTTCTAAGGTGATATTATCTTTGGTAATCGCTGCTTGCGAAATAATTTCTAATGATTGTTCTTTCAAATTACGATCAGCAGCGACTGATTGTACGAAAGGAATAATAAAGTTTAATCCTGCTGAAAGCGTTTTATTGTATTTCCCTAACGTGTAAATAACATAACCACGGTTTTGCGGAACAAAATATATGCCCTTCTTTAAGGTATATAAAATAACGATGGTAAGCCAAAGTATAGGATTAGTAAGTAGTTGTTCAAATATAGGCATGCAAATGTAGTCCTTTTATTATTTACGCTACCAACATTAGTATTAATAGCATTCCAATTGAAATAAAATAAATCAGAAGCCCATTAGAACATCAAGCTGGATCACTGTCAGCTATTTTTACCCATGCTGAATATTAATAACAGATATCACTTGAGCGTAGCTTGTCTAGAGAGGAAGGTAATAGATAATAGATAATAGATAGAGGCTATATAATAAACGTATTATTTAGCGCAGGCACGCGATAATTTATGAGAATAATATTGATAATATTATTGAAAAATATCATTGCAGAAAGACTACTGCATGAATGCAGCGACACTAGCAAAAACAGTCATCACTAAAACCATAATTTTTAATGTTTTCGCTTTCACTTCAATAGCAAACTTAACACCGATTTGCGCACCAATAATACTGCCTACACCTAATAATACTCCAGGAAGCCAAGCAATTTGATCTCTAACAATAAAAACAAGTAAGGCAATACTGGTAAAAATAACGGTAGCAACTACTTTCATTGCATTAGCACGTAATAAATCATAATTTAAAACGCCAACAAACGCGGCAATTAAAACAAAACCAACACCGGCCTGAATAAATCCACCATAAAAACCTGCGGCGAAAGTCGTTAATAGAGTTAACTTACTCTCAAAACAACTCTTTCTTTTGTCGTTATCTTTAGGACTGGTATCACTTTTAAAAATTACCCATATTGAAACAACAATCATAGTGCCGAGCAATAAAGGCTTAAGTAACTCTACATTAAGATAAGAAGCAGTAACTGCGCCAACTAAACCACCCAAAAATAACGGAATAAAACTGTCTTTAATAGAATCTGAATCAATTTTATCATGCTTATAAAAACCACGAGAAGCGGTTATCGACTGCATTAAAACTGCAACTCTATTCGTCGCATTAGCAACATCGGCTGGTAAACCATACATCATTAGCGCTGGCAAAGATAAGTTCGATCCTCCGCCAGCTAGCGTATTAATGACACCAGCCATTAACCCTATAACAATAAGAATAATGGCTTGATATAATTCGATGCTATTGAACATAATGGCTCATACTTACTCGCTGATATAAGTACAGCAGTAATCAATGATCGTTTTTGCTTTTATGTCGAAATAGCTATTCGCATCAACGTTAAATGATTCACCACCTTTGATTGTTTGCCACTGTGTAGCGCCTTCAAGTAAAATTTCACAATCACCTGCAGTAATTTCCATTAACTCGGCTTCTTTAGTATCAAAACGGTAATCCCCGGCTTGCATAACACCTAATGTTTTGAAGCTATCATCTTTAAAAGTGATAGTGCGGCTTACAACTTTACCGTCGAAATATACATTTGCTGCTCTGTTAATACTTACTTCTTTAAAATCAGACATGATGTCTTCCTTATTAAATTTGTTAATTGTTAAATAAAGTGAAAAGGCTATAAATAAAAAACGGCACTAACTTGTTGAAAATTATATGCCGTTTCTAGTCTGCTCAAGTTAACCAAATATAGATTAACCTAGCACTGTTGAACTAATTAAGCTGAGTGAATCAGTGATTAGTTCGCTTCAACTATTTTTTTCATATCAGTCATGTAGCCACGAAGCTCTTTACCAATTACTTCAACGCCATGGCTGCGAATAGCTTCATTTACTTCAATTAAACGTACGTTATCAACGCCATTTGAGCTATCAGTAATACCACCACCCAACTCTTCTAGTGTTAATTTGCTAGTAAAGTCAGCCAATAGAGGTACTGCTGCATGTGTAAATAAGTAGTTACCGTACTCGGCAGTATCAGAAATTACTACGTTCATTTCATATAATTTGTTACGTGCAATACAGTTAGCAATTAATGGTGTTTCATGTAATGACTCATAATACGCAGATTCATCAATGATACCAGCAGCAACCATTGCTTCAAATGCTAGCTCTACACCAGCTTTAATCATTGCTACAACAAAGATACCTTTATCGTAATATTCTTGTTCCGTAATTTCTGTATCGCAATCAGGTGCTAATTCAAAAGACGTTTCAGCAGTTTCTGCGCGCCATTTCAATAAGTTAGCATCATCATTTGCCCAATCAGCCATCATAGTTTCTGAGAAACGGCCTTCAATGATGTCATCCATATGCTTTTCAAATAATGGACGTAAGATAACTTTTAACTCTTCAGACATATCAAACGCTTTAATTTTAGCTGGGTTTGATAAACGATCCATCATATTAGTGATGCCGCCGTGTTTCAGTCCTTCAGTGGTAGTTTCTAAACCATATTGTAGTAGTTTACGTGCATATCCTGCATCAACACCTTGCTCTAATAATTGTTTGTGACCTAATACTGCTGCTGTTTGTAACATACCACATAGAATAGTTTGCTCACCCATTAAATCAGACTTAACTTCAGCAATAAATGAAGACTCTAGAACACCCGCTCTATCACCACCAGTAGCACTTGCATAAGCTTTAGCAATAGCTAAACCGTTACCTTGCGGATCATTTTCTGGGTGAACAGCAATAAGTGTTGGTACACCAAAACCACGTTTGTATTCTTCACGTACTTCAGTACCTGGACATTTAGGTGCAACCATTACTACGGTGATATCAGGACGAATTTGCATTCCTTCTTCAACAATATTGAAACCATGTGAATAAGCTAACGTTGAACCCTGTTTCATATGTGGCATTACTGCAGTTACTGCTGCTGTATGTTGCTTATCAGGCGTTAGGTTTAATACTAAATCAGCTTGAGGAATTAATTCTTCATAAGTCCCTACTGTAAAACCATTTTCAGTAGCCCACTGCCAAGATTGACGTTTTGTTGCAATCGCTTCATCACGTAATGCATAAGAAATATTTAAGCCAGAATCACGCATGTTCAAACCTTGGTTTAAACCTTGTGCGCCACAACCAACGATAACAATGTTCCAATCTTTAATAAAGTTACAACCATCGCTGAACTCTTCACGCTTCATAAAACGACACTTGCCTAATTGGCCAAGTTTTTCACGTAGGCTTAAGGTGTTAAAATAATTGCTCATGATATTTCCTATTCGTATTGCTAAATAATGGTCGGCTATCGTCAGATTGCTAAGCGATAGTATTAAGTTGAATAGAGCATAACGCAAAAACAGCATTGCATAAAATGATATATTTGCATCCATACGTTTCATATTATGCAATAATAGACGTTATAGACGCCAACATTATTATTTCTTAAAGGAAAAAGATGGAACAAAAAACATTATCTATGTTTGTACATTTGAGCCAAACATTACATTTTGGGAAAACTGCACTAGCATTTCATGTCAGTCCTTCAACGTTAAGCAGGGTAATTCAACGCTTAGAGCAAGAAGTTAACAGTGATTTGCTTCATAGAGATAATCGTAGTGTTGAGCTAACTGATGCAGGAAAGAAATTTAAACTTTATGCTGAGCAACAATTAGAGCAATGGCAATTTTTCAAAAATTCTTTAGATGAAAAAAAGGAACTATTAACCGGAAAATTACATATTTACTGCTCGGTTACCGCCGCATACAGCCATTTACCTCCTTTACTTGAACGCTTTAGAAGTCAACATCCGTTAGTTGAAATTATGCTAACAACAGGTGATGCTGCCGACGGCTTAGAGTTTGTGCAAAATAAATCGGTCGACTTTGCCATTGCTGCATATCCTGAGCATATACCGAGAAGTGTTTATTTTCATCATCTTGCCACCATTCCGTTAGCTGTTATTGCACCAACTATGCAATGCAGAGTGTTACAGTTATTACAAATAGACCGACAAAAAAACAAAACAATACCTTGGTCAGAAGTGCCCATTATACTGCCAGAACATGGTACAGCTCGTAAACGTTTTGAATATTGGTATAGAAAAAAACAACAAGGTAAAGCCAATATTTACGCAACAGTTTCTGGACATGAGGCTTTGGTGAGTATGGTTGCTTTAGGCTGTGGCGTTGGCATAGTGCCCCAAGTGGTCGTTGAAAATAGTCCTGTAAAAGATCGCGTTCAATACTTAGCTGATGTCGGCGAGATAGAACCATTTGACTTAGGGGTATGTTGTTTAAATCAATCTAAATCACAGCCATTAATTAAGGCTTTCTTTGCTTCGATCAGCTAAATGCCTTATCAAACTCTAAGTACACAACTCATAAAATTCCGTATTAAATCACAAACGGAATGACAAAAAATATTGCTATCCTGTTCATCATACCGATACCGAACTAGTTAAATGACGCAATAGGCGATCCATTGCCCGGTATGACAATGCTTCTGTAATATGTGCATGAGTAATATCATTCTCATCGGCCATATCTGCCAAGGTTCGAGCTATTTTTAAAATCTTATGATGAGCCCTAGTAGAAAGTCCCAACTTTTCTACCGCTAGTTCGAGAAACTCATTATTTTCAGCGGATAAGTGACAATAACTTTTTAACTCACTGGTGCCTAAATGCGCGTTGGCCTTGTTTTGCCGTGCTAATTGTTTCATTCTACAAGCCTGCACACGCGCCTGAACAATCTCATTGGTTTCATTCATATCAGTATCTCCAGCCCAAGTGCCTCTAGGTAAACGCGCAACTTCTATCTGAATATCAATTCGATCTAAAAAAGGACCAGACAAGCGATTCAAATAACGTAATACTTGTTCGGGAGTACTACGATTATCATTGTAAAAGCCAGTTGGGCTAGGGTTCATGGCCGCAATAAGCTGGAATCTGGCAGGAAAACTTTGTTTGTGCATCGCTCTAGAGATAGTCACTTCTCCGGATTCCATCGGTTCACGCAGTACATCAAGTACTTTGCGTTCAAATTCAGGAAGTTCATCAAGAAATAAAACGCCATTGTGTGCTAACGAGATCTCCCCTGGTTGAGGTTGTCCTCCACCACCCACTAGAGCAGCTGATGATGCAGTATGGTGAGGCGCACGAAAAGGCCGTGTTAACCAAGACTTGGCGTTTATCTTTTGGTTTGTTATCGATTGAATAGCAGCAACTTCTAGCGCTTCTTGCTCAGTCATCTTAGGTAAAATTCCGGCTAACCGACTTGCTAACATGGTTTTGCCTGTGCCAGGCGGGCCAATAAAAAGTAAATTGTGATTACCACTTGCGGCTAGCTCTAAAGCACGTTTAGCAAGTGGCTGTCCAATAACATCACTAATATCGAGTTCATTGATATCAGTAAACTGCTCAAGTGCCTTTTCCTCCACAAAAGGTAAAATCATTTGTCTCGAAAAATGCGCGTAAAGCTGGCTTAAATGTTCCACAGCATGAATTTTAGCCTCTTTAACCCAACTCGCCTGCTCACTATTTTCGCGTGGAACAATTAATGTTCGCTTACTTTCACTACAAGCCATAGCCATAGGTATTTCGCCGATAATGGCTCTCAACTCACCTGACAAAGCCAATTCACCGGCAAATTCATATTGTGCTAAATCAACTTGAGGAATCTGTTCAGAAGCCGCTAAAATTCCAACAGCAATAGGTAGATCAAAACGACCACCTTCCTTTGGTAAATCTGCTGGGGCAAGATTAATGGTTATTCTTTTTGCGGGAAACTCGTAACCACAATTAATAATAGCGCTACGAACACGGTCTTTTGATTCTTTAACTGAAGCTTCAGGTAAGCCAACAATATGAAAAGCAGGCAAACCATTAGCAAGATGAACTTCAACAGTAACAAGCGGTGATTCTAAACCAACACGCGCTCGACTATAAACACAGGCAAGAGACATATTAATTCCATTTATTCATTCTTCTTGTTCAGTGTAGGAAAATATTCTTTGTTATTCTAATTTTAATCACAAAATTTTTACTTCATATTTTTTACTCGGCTATTACCTCAGTTTTTTCATATAACTTTTACTTCTTTCGATAGAGCTAAAAACTGAGAAAAAAAGCTTGCTCCAAACATTAGTGCTATGGTACTAATTTAAATAGAAGATAAAAAAGACGTGAATAAAAATTCACTATAAGAATATAAATTATCACTTCTTAGCTAAATGAGCTTTATATTTAACCTAAAAAAAAGTAAACTAGACAACAATGCAACACTTTAACTTATTAATTATTATAAACGTGCTCGTCGTGGTGATTGAATCATCTCGGGGGTTTTCGTTGAGCTAAAGAAAAGCAATACAGAAACATAAGCCCTCGCTTCGAAAGAACCGAGGGTTTTGTGTTTTTAGGGAAAAATTTAAAACACTAAACAACTTTGGAATTATCATGACTGACAGCAAACCGTTAACTGGCGGCGGATTACTATTTAATGTAGTTGAACAGCATGGCGTTAATCATGTTTTTGGGTATCCGGGCGGCGCTATTATGCCTATTTATGATGCATTGTATGATAGCAATGTTCAGCATTTTCTTTGTAGACATGAGCAAGGCGCTGCATTTTCAGCTGTCGGTTATGCCCGAGCTTCAGGTAAAATTGGTGTTTGTATGGCAACCTCTGGACCAGGTGCCACAAACCTAATTACTGGTCTTGCTGATGCGCTTGCTGACTCAATTCCCCTAATTGCAATTACAGGCCAAGTGCCTACCGCCGCAATGGGTAGTGATGCTTTCCAAGAAACAGATATTTTCGGTTTATCACTCGCTTGTACTAAACACTCTTTCCAAGTTAATCATGTAGATGAATTAGAGAAAGTTTTACACCAAGCCTTTGAAATTGCTTTAGAAGGTAGACAAGGGCCTGTACTTGTAGATATTCCTAAAGATGTACAAATGGCGGCAGTAGAGCAAAACTTTAAATCAGCAGCACCACTTAAAAATAAAGTGAAGTTACCACTTGCTGATATCAGCAAAGCTCTTGATTTACTTACCAATGCTAAACAACCTATTCTATATGTGGGTGGTGGTGTAGGTATGGCAAATGCTATTGAAGAAGTGAGAGCATTTGCGCGTGAAACTGGCATCCCTTCGGTTTCAACGTTAAAAGGGCTAGGCGCCTTAGATGCAACAGATGAAAACTATTTAGGTATGCTAGGTATGCACGGTACACGAGCAGCTAATTTAGCTGTTCATGACTGTGATTTACTTATCGCTGTTGGTGCACGTTTTGATGATAGGGTAACTGGTAAACTTGACCAATTTGCACCTGACGCGAAAGTGATTCATTTTGATATAGACACTGCTGAAATTAATAAACGTAGAGAAGCTGACGCCCCTATTTTAGGTGACTTAAAGGAAAATTTACCTTTATTAACTATGTCGCTAAACATTACAGAATGGCAAGCAAACATTCAAAAAATGAAAGCTGATTGTGCTTGGCGCTACGATCACCCTGGTGACAGTATTTTTGCCCCAGCAGTATTAAAAGAAGTTAGTGATTTAATGCCTAAAAACACCTGTGTTACTACCGATGTTGGTCAACATCAAATGTGGGCAGCTCAGCATATGGTTTTTGATGAGCCAAGTAACTTTTTAACCAGTGGTAGTATGGGTACCATGGGCTTTGGTTTACCAGCCGCGATTGGTGCACAGATAAGTCGCCCGCACGATACAGTTATCACAGTATCTGGTGATGGTTCTATCATGATGAACATACAAGAACTAGCAACAATTAAACGTTATCAAATTCCAGTAAAAGTTTTGTTAATAGATAATGCAAAGCTAGGCATGGTTCGTCAATGGCAAGATTTATTCTTTGAAGGGCGACTAAGTGAAACGGATTTAGCTGACAACCCTGATTTTTGTATGCTAGCTCGCTCTTTCGATATAAAAGCCAAGCAAATTACGCAAAAAAGTGAAGTGACTGATGCAATCAATGAAATGCTAGATCACGATGGTCCTTATTTTTTACAAGTAAAAATTGACGCCAAAGATAATGTATGGCCTTTAGTACCGCCAAACAGTGCTAACAACGAAATGATGGAGAGCGCTTAACATGAACAATTATACACTAATCATCATGACCGACGATAAACAGGTTGTACTTGAGCGGATTTTACAAGTGACTCGTTATCGTGGCTTTTTAATTGATGGTATTACCGCCAGCGTTAATAACACGAATAATATTGCCACCATTGAGTTATTAGTGAGTAGTGATCGCCCTATTACACTATTAATTGATCAAATTAATAAACTGGTCGACATCAAGAGTGTCAAGGTAGACAATAACGCGACACAGCTATCTAACGCTTAACGTTATAGTGTTTAGCCTATTATTAGCTAAGCACTAACTTACAAAAAGTTTAATTATTATTTAGGTCACTTTATTCAATGTAAATAAGGTGACAGAAAACATAGGAACATATAATGGCAAAAGTAAATGCAGATCTAATTTGGTTCAATGGTGAACTCATGCCGTGGCAAAATGCTACCGTTCATGTAATGAGTCACGCTTTACACTATGGTTCATCAGTATTTGAAGGTATTCGTGCTTATGATACTCACCAAGGTACGTGTATTTTCCGTTTGAAAGAGCATATTGAGCGCTTATTTGATTCCGCTAAAATTTATCGTATGAACATACCTTATACTCAAGAAGAAGTAATGCAAGCCTGTAAGGATGCCGTAAAAGATAACAATCTAACAGCAGCTTATTTACGTCCTTTAGCCTTTTTAGGTGATGTTGGCATGGGATTACGTCCGCCTGCTGATGCGATAGCTGATTTAATGATAGCGGCATTTAGTTGGGAAGCCTACTTAGGTGCTGAAGCGATCGAAAATGGTGTTGATGTAGGTGTTTCAACTTGGAACAGGTTAGCCCCTAATACTATGCCTACTGCGGCTAAAGCTGGTGGTAACTACCTTTCTTCGCAATTAATATCAATGGAAGCTGGTCGTCATGGTTACACTGAAGGGATTGCTCTGGATGTAAATAACCAAGTTAGTGAAGGCGCGGGTCAAAACTTATTTTTAGTACGTAATGGTATTATTTTTACCCCACCAGGCACTGCTTCAATTTTGCAAGGTTTAACACGTGATACTGTATTTGTACTTGCTAAACAATTAGGTTACGAAGTACGTGAAGAAACCATTGCTCGTGAAGGCTTATACCTTGCCGATGAATTCTTTATGACTGGTACTGCAACTGAAATAGTACCCGTTAAATCAGTTGATGGCATTGCTGTTGGCACAGGTTCTCGTGGTCCTATTACTAAAGCTATTCAAGATGCTTTCTTTGGTATGTTTAATGGTACTACAACAATACCTGACGGTTGGTTAGACCCTGTAAAATAGCAAAATAACAACGCTATTCATTGATATTTTCTATAGTAGCGGCATTGGAAAGACTCACTTATAGTAATAAACGCTGTGCTTCCTTTACTGCTACTGTATTTCAATGATGGCAAGCTAAATTGTCACATATGAAACATAAAAACTTATACATACACAAAAATTTAAATTTAAAAGCCTATTATCGGACATTATTCTTTTAATATGTTTTCAAAATAAGGTTTACTTCACTATTTTCAAACGGAACATAACATCATGCCTAAATTAAGATCTGCAACTTCAACTCAAGGCCGTAATATGGCTGGTGCTCGTGCGCTTTGGCGTGCAACAGGAATGACTGACGGTGATTTCGGCAAGCCGATTATTGCTGTTGTTAATTCATTTACGCAATTTGTACCAGGTCATGTACATTTAAAAGACATGGGGCAGCTAGTTGCTGGCGCTATTGAAGAGGCTGGTGGTGTTGCGAAAGAGTTTAATACTATCGCTGTTGATGACGGTATTGCCATGGGACATTCAGGTATGTTGTATAGCTTACCGTCACGTGATCTTATTGCCGATTCAGTTGAATATATGGTTAATGCGCATTGTGTTGATGCCATGGTATGTATTTCAAACTGTGACAAAATTACTCCAGGAATGATGATGGCAGCAATGCGCTTAAACATCCCAGTAATTTTTGTTTCTGGTGGTCCAATGGAAGCAGGTAAAACTAAACTTTCCGATCAAATTATTAAACTTGATTTAGTTGATGCCATGATTCAAGGTGCAGACCCCAAAGTAAGTGACGAACAAAGCGATAAAATCGAACGTTCTGCATGCCCTACTTGTGGTTCATGTTCTGGCATGTTTACCGCGAACTCCATGAACTGTTTAGCTGAAGCACTAGGTTTAGCCTTACCAGGTAACGGTTCAATGCTAGCGACTCATGCTGACCGTGAGCAATTATTTTTAAATGCGGGTAAGCAAATTGTTGAACTAACTAAACGTTATTATCACGATAACGATGAGTCTGCACTACCACATAATATTGCTAACAAAGATTCTTTTTCAAATGCTATGTGCTTAGATATTGCTATGGGTGGCTCAACCAATACTATTCTACATCTACTTGCAATAGCACAAGAAGCTGAAATTGATTACACCATGGAAGATATGGACAAGTTATCACGTCTTGTTCCACAACTATGTAAAGTTGCACCATCAACACCTGAATATCATATGGAAGATGTGCATCGCGCTGGTGGTGTAATTGCAATTTTAGGTGAATTAGCACGTGCAGGTTTATTAAAAACAGATGTACCAAATATTTTAGGTACAAGCTTAGCGGATGTTATTGCTAAGTACGACATTAAAGTAACAGACGATGAAGACGTTAAAAAATTCTATCGTGCAGGCCCTGCTGGTATCCGTACAACCAAAGCCTTTAGTCAAGATTGTCGCTGGGATACTTTAGACGACAATAGAGTAAGTGGTTGTATTCGTAGTATTGATAATGCTTTTTCTACTGAAGGTGGCTTAGCGGTACTTTCAGGTAACATCGCTGTAGATGGTTGTGTAGTTAAAACAGCTGGCGTAAGTGACGACAACTTAGTATTTACTGGACCTGCTCATATTTTTGAAAGCCAAGATGATGCGGTAGCCGGTATTCTTGATGGCAAAGTTGTTGCCGGAGAAGTTGTTGTTATTCGCTATGAGGGTCCTAAAGGTGGCCCAGGCATGCAAGAAATGCTTTACCCAACCACTTATTTGAAGTCGATGGGCTTAGGCAAGGAATGTGCTTTACTTACTGATGGTCGCTTTTCTGGTGGTACTTCAGGTTTATCAATTGGCCATGTATCTCCGGAAGCTGCTGATGGTGGTGCAATTGCATTAGTAGAGCAGGGGGACATTATCCATATCGATATCCCTACACGTGAAATCACCTTACAAGTACCTGAAGCAGAGCTTAATGCTCGTCGTGCAGCGATGGAAGCAAAAGGCAGAGACGCTTGGAAACCTGTAGATCGTATTCGTCCTATCAGCTACGCATTAAAAAATTATGCCATGTTAGCAACTAGCGCTGATAAAGGTGCGGTACGAAATCGTGCACTTTTAGATGGTTTAGATAATAAATAACGATTAATTTTTAAGTACTAAAGTAAAAAGCGCCTGATATTAATGATGGCGTTTTTTTACTTAACTCAGCAAGTGAAGTATAGATCCAATGACCGAAAAACAAAGCCAAGCGCTATTATCAGAGCACGCAGAACAACTAGATTATTTAAGACGTATCTTACTTGCCCCAATTTATGATGTTGCGGTAGAAACTGAGTTAACACCGTTAACAAAGTTGTCTGCTCGTTTAAATAATCAAATATATTTAAAACGTGAAGACCAACAGCCGGTACATTCTTTTAAATTACGTGGCGCTTATAATAAGCTGTCCAGCCTAAGCGAAGAGCAATGTATTCATGGCGTTATTGCCGCATCAGCAGGAAACCATGCGCAAGGTTTAGCCTTAGCAGCAAATAAATTAGGCATAAAAGCGACTATTGTCATGCCTAAAACCACCCCTGACATTAAAGTTGATAATGTTAGACGTTTTGGCGGTGAAGTTCGTTTAGTCGGTAACAGCTTCAATGAAGCGCAATTAGCTTCTGTCGAATATGCTCAAGCTGAAAAGAAAACCGTTATTCATCCTTTTGATGATGTTGATGTGATTGCTGGCCAAGGTACTGTTGCTAAAGAGCTGTTGCAACAATTACCTCATGCCGACGTAGTTTTTATACCTGTTGGTGGTGGTGGCCTACTTGCTGGTATGTCAGTGTATTTAAAACAACTGAGCCCAAATACTAAAATTATTGGTGTTGAAGCCGAGGATTCAGCCTGTTTGAAAGCTGCACTTAGCGCAGGTACTCCTGTTGATCTAGAGCAGGTAGGTTTATTTGCGGATGGCGTTGCAGTTAAGCGTATTGGTGAGCATACTTTTAATTTAATTAAACGCTACTGTGATGATGTAATTACGGTCAATACTGATGAGATTTGTGCTTCAATAAAAGACATTTTCGAACAAACACGAGTAATTGCAGAGCCCGCTGGTGCACTTTCTTTAGCTGGTTTACAGAAGTACTGTGCAACAAGTAAAGGTGAAGAATCTCTAGCTGCCATTTTATCTGGTGCTAATATGAATTTTCATACGTTACGTTATGTTTCAGAGCGCTGTGAGTTAGGTGAGAATAAAGAAGCAGTGCTTGCTGTTACTATCCCAGAAGAAAAGGGTAGCTTTAAACGTTTTTGCCAAACATTAGGTAATAGAGCAATTACTGAATTTAATTATCGCTATAACGGCCAACAAGATGCTAATGTTTTCGTTGGTGTACGCTTAGGTGGTAATGACACAGAGCGCCAACAACTTCTTGGCGAGTTAGCACAGGCAAATTATCAAGTAAACGACTTTACCGATAATGAGCTAGCAAAATTACATGTTCGCTATATGATAGGCGGTAAAAGTAGTGCTGATAATGATAACGAGCGTATCTTTAGCTTTGAATTTCCAGAACACCCTGGCGCATTAGAAAAATTTCTAGATGCGATGGGTGAACATTGGAATATCACATTATTTCATTACCGCAATCACGGTGCTGCTTTTGGACAAGTGCTTGCAGGCTTTGAGCTTGATCCTAGTAAAGAAAATGACTTCTTTGAGCATTTGAATGCTTTGGGTTATCAATTTGAAGAAGCGACTGAAAATCTCGCTTATCAAGTATTTCTCAACTAGTTAACCCGCTGCTTAAGTTAGTTATATTGCCCTATTTACAAAAATAAATGATTGTGTAAAGTATCAAGTAGTTATTTTTTAGGGCTAACTAACGGCCCATAGTGTTCAATTGCTAACTTAAACCCTTGAGTCAAACCTGGTAATAAATTTTTATGCTTTTTATTAATATAATGAAAACCTTCTGAGTGGTAAACAACCGCTGTATTAAATAGGCTTTCATCTAAGCTACCAAGATTACCCAACTCCACTTCATCAATAAGTAATACATAATACAATCGACCTTTTGTTAACATAGAACCTAGATCTTCATCACTTTTAATGGCATAGCTCGACGCCGCAACCGTATCTATAAAATTAGACGATATAGACTTGCCTGACGTTACCCCTATAACATTATCAGCATCGTTAAATACTGATTTGTCACAGACAACACTCTTATTACAATAAAGCACTAGCGCGCCTTTTGCTAAGACCACAGGAACACGTAGTAAATTCGCAAAAGTTTGTTCGATTTCTCTTTCGGCAATCATCATACCGTCTAGCTCGCCTTTGTTAACTAACTCTCTAGCTCTACCAATCAGTATACGATCAAAAATAACCTGATAACCTAAATAGTTATAAGCAAATAAATGATATTTTTCATAACGATTACTGATGTTGTCAGACAACGGAATACTAATTCGTACCATTTTAGTCATGGTATTATCTTTGGCATTAAGCGGAAAACTTAAGCATAAAAATAAAAGTATAATCGCTGAATATATTGAATTATTTATAATTTGCATCATATAATTTACAAAAGAGTTATCGCTATAACTAGCCTAAAAAATTAATGTCATTTATATCATGCTATCAGCTTATTTTCCCGATAAAAATAATAAGCATTGACACTTTACTAACAGTAAAAAGCGCATCAGTTTCACTCGTTTTTCAACACCCCTTTCATTTGTATAACCATTTATCTTCATAAAGGTGATTGTCAATATTTCTCTATTCGCACAAAAAAAAATCTTGTGCCATAATAATAAAAAGAATAAAAATCACTAAGGTAGATGATGGAAAGTAGAATTCGTACTGTTATTGAAGCGGTATCCAATACTTATGGTGATGATTTTTTTAACTCAATTACGCTAGCCTTACATGAGGTAATAAATGCTGATCACACCTTTATTGCCGTACTTGACCCTAAAAAATCAACGTCAAGAACAATCGCTTTAGTCTCAAAAGGTGAAATAGCAAATAACTTTGAATATACTTTAAAAGATACTCCTTGTGCTGATGTAGCAGATAATTCCGTTTGCTATTATCGTGGTGGTGTTTGTGAGCTGTTTCCACAGGACAAACTCTTAAAAGAGATGAATATAGATGCTTATATAGGCTCTCCTTTATACGATTCAAAGCAGAGAACAATTGGTATTATTGTTTCTTTATATGAAAAATCACTCGAAAATGAGCAAGATGTCCTCACCCTATTCAAAGTATTTTCAGGACGAATTGCTGCCGAATTAGAACGGAAAAACTATGAAGATGAATTAGAAAATACCATTTTATCTCGTACATTAGAGCTATCCCAAACGGTTGATAAGCTGAAAAACGCGCAAAAGCAGTTAGTTGAATCCGATAAGATGGCGGCTTTAGGTGGCTTAGTTGCCGGCATATCCCACGAAGTGAATACTCCATTAGGTATTGCGATCACCACACATAGTATTATTGCTGAAAAACATAAAAAGTTATTAGAAAAAGTGGCTAAAAAGTCTCTCAGTATAAAAAACATGAATGATTACTGTGAGTCCGTTAGTCGCGCGTTAAACATGCAAGAAGATAATTTGTTTCGTGCAAAAAGACTCATTGAGAACTTTAAACAAACGGCAGTTGACCAACACCACTTAGAAATCGATACGATTAATATTAAAAATTATTACAAAAAGTTAATCACCACATTAAATTCAATATTAAGAACCAAAAATGTCACATTAACTATCACGGGAGATGATGACATTAATATAGCTACTTACCCGGGTATACATGCTCAAATATTAACTAACTTAATTACCAACAGCGTTCGTCATGGATTTAATAATAAAGAAAACAATCGTATTGTAATTGATATTAGTAAAAAACATGACACGGTTGAAATAAATTATCATGACAATGGTATTGGTTTATCTGAGGAAGTAAAAAAGCATATCTTCGATCCATTTTTTACCACAGCGCGACAAGATGGGGGGGTTGGCTTAGGAATGTCGATAATTTATAACCTGATTACTCAAACATTAAAAGGGGATATTTTAATTGATAATATTGATACAGGAGCAGGCTTTACTTATCACTTTACAACCAGTACATAAATCCAGTTATTGGCCTCTGCTGTAATAGAAAATGACAGCTAGGCCTACTCAGTAACTTAGTTTCAATGGGCTATATTACTTCCTATACGCATACTATTTAACCATTAATATAGTCACTTTGTTAGCTAAGCTTTCATCATCTAAGCGCCCATAACGCATAATAAAGTCTTCTTTACCGTCATGATTAATATCATAATGCTCAAACAATTTACCATTTTCAGGCAATACTGCTGTAAACTTTTTACTTTTACGAGCGAACAATTTTGCACTCTGGTTACCTAAAAATATAACTAAACGGTCTTGCCCAGAAGATAACACTAAATCTTGTAAACCATCACCGTTAACATCACTTAAGCGTACAATAGGTTCACCACTCTGCCCTGATGTTAAACTAAAGTTTAATTCAACTTCCTTGCTTATAAGGGCATCTTCTTCATAACTATTTTCATCATCCAAAGCAAACACTAAAACATTTTGATCTATGCCACCAGACAGTAAAGCACCAATAATATTGCCAACACTTAACTGGAATGAAGAAACTAACACTTCATATTTTTCGTCCTGATTCATATCTATTATTTTCAAGTCAGTTAAGGTCCCTTCTGCCTTAATAACCGTAGTGGGAATTGTAGAATAAGCTAACTGATGCTCTTGATTTATATAGCCTAAATAAAACTCATAATCATTGGTTCTATCTAACACTCCTGAACTTTGAGTAAAACGAACAACAACATCGGTTAAACCATCGCCATTAATATCCTTAATCTCTTCAACAGCCCGATGTATTAAATTACTTTGGTCGAGGTTTTCGCCATCCGCCTCTTTAATGTGCCACCAATTTACACCGTAAATAGTATCGGCTAAAGCAATTTTCGCTGCAGTTGAGGCAAAAGTTCCATTTTCATTTTGACTAAAATAATTGATATGTCCTTTAGAGACCCAGGCAATATCTTGACGATCATCAAGGTTGAAATCAGCAAAAAATAACGCTGTTGGTGTAAACTTTACTCCGCCTCTTTCTAGTTCTATTTGTGTATTAATTGCTAAATATTGATACTCAGACTCTATATCATTTTTAGCAAACAGCCATAAGTTTGTTTTTTCGAAATCTGGCAAAACAATATCATCATAACCATCTTCATTAACATCTTGAATGAAATCCTTCTTGGAAATAAACGGTGATTTAGGTAATAAGAAAATAGAGCTAACCTCTTGTTTCAAAGCAAAATACAAACCAGATTTTAAAGTAGGCTCTTCTTTACGTTCGCTATCATACCTAAGAACCACTACCTTGTTTTTCGCTAACAAATAGAACCCTTTTCTATCGTCACTTACATCAAAAGCAAAATACTCATCTGTAATTCCTATTTGTTCTAATAAAACAAATTCATCTAACTTTTCACTATAAGTATAAACGGCTAACCAAGTTTGACCCTGTTCATCGACGCCAATAAGTACTAATTCATCCGAAGAGTTTTTTTCGTCCATTAGATCTAAAGGGATAATAGGTAAGTTAACTTTAAATGGCGCTGTAATACTATAATGTTTAAAGTCTAACTTAGTACTGACTGACTTTGTTGAGTTCGCAAATGTAGTGGTGGCAGTAATAAGGAAAAAACAAAATATAAAACCTACTAAAAATCGATTGTGCATAACTGTCCTTTTAGAAATATTGCCTTCGTGTTAATTGCTTCTTCATCATAAATCTTTGTTAACTTTGTAGCAAAGATTTATGCTGTACTAACCGTCACTAAACTATACCTTTCTTTGTGTCATAACAACATCTACCTTTACAGATGACCTTACCCCGCTTAAAATTTAATAGCTAAATCATTAGCTTTTCTTAAACGGCAACTTGCCAAGGATTTTTATGCGCCTATATCATTGGTTGTTTGTACTCTCTGTTCTGTGCGGCTGCGCTACCATAAGTATTATTGAATACGATAACCTCTATGGCTCTGCCAGGATAGAAAATCGTTTGCCTATTCAGAAAATACCAGCCAAAGAAAACATACATTTTAACCAAGTAATTAAACCTATCATCGAAAATCGATGTGTTGTTTGTCATGGCTGCTTCGATGCGCCATGCCAATTAAAAATGGAAAATATTGTAGGTATAGAACGTGGCGCTAACAAGGAACTAGTCTATAACGGTGAACGCCTACTGACAGTTAAAAAATCACACAGCATAAGCACTTTAACCACACAGGATAAAAAACAATTAAGTTTTTTGCGTCAAGAAGGCTTCTTCCCAGTCTTAAATGAACGTAATCAAACACCTATCGCTAATGCTAATGCCGGTTTAATGTATCAAATGTTACAACTCAAACAACAACACCCTTTGCCTAACAAAAGATTATTAGATAACAGCTTTGATGTTTCTCTCAATAGAGAACAGCAATGCCCTACAATAGAAGAGTTTGAACACTATAAAAAGAATTACCCTTTAGGAGGCATGCCTTACGGACTGCCTGGATTAAATAAAACACAGCATCAACAACTAACCAGCTGGATAACAAATGGCGCACAAGCGCCAACACCTGAACCAGTAACAAAATACGAACAAGATATTATCAATAAATGGGAAAGGTGGTTAAATCGCACTAATAATAAACAACAACTTGTTTCACGTTATTTATTTGAGCATTTGTATCTTGCCAATTTATATTTTAAAGAAAATAGTCAACGTTATTTCAAAATAGTCCGTTCAAATACTCCACCTGGTGAGCCTGCAGTCATTATTGATACTCGCCGACCTTTTGATCCGCCCTTTACTGGTAATAAGAATATAATCGGGGAAACAGAATTAACCGAAAACTCAGTGCAACAACAAGTTTATTATCGAATACTTAAACAACACGACACTATTATCGCTAAACGTCATATGCCTTACCGCTTCGATTTAGCAAAATTAAATTCGTTAAACACACTATTTATTTCGCCTCAATATCAAGTAACTAAACTACCTGATTACCAGTTAGCAAACGCATCTAATCCTTTTATCACGTTTCGAGATATACCAACAAAATCACGTTATACCTTCTTGCTAGAGCAGGCGCAGTTCTCAATTATGAACTTTATTAAAGGTCCTGTTTGCCGAGGGCAGGTTGCCTTAAATGTAATAGAAGATCACTTTTGGGTGTTATTCGCAGATCCAAACTATATTAACGATTTCCACTCCGATAGCTTCCTTGATAACAAAAGTGACTTATTGCAATTACCCGCTTCAACTAGCGATAAAGCTTTCTCATTATTATATTGGCGTTCTTATGCTAACCGTGAAAAAGCTTATGTAAAAAGTAAACTTGATCATATGAAAGCAATTAACTTTAAACAAAATGATGTTGATCTTAATTTAATTTGGTCAGGAGATGGTAACCCAAATGCTACCTTAACAATCTTTAGACATTTTGATAGTGCCTCGGTTTTACAAGGCTTTATTGGGCAAACACCAAAAACAGCCTGGTTTATTACCTACCCAATATTAGAGCGTATTCACTATTTATTAGTCGCTGGCTTTGATGTTTATGGCAATGTAAGTCATCAGTTGAAAACACGTTTATATATGGACTTCTTACGTATGGAAGCCGAAAGTAATTTTATTGCTTTCTTACCTAAAAAGGATCGCAGAAAAGTGCATGAACATTGGTATAGAAACACCTCGAAAGACATTCAAGATTACATATTTTCAGATGACTTTTATCAATTACCAGAAACGAACATTAACTATATAACCAAAGATTCAAAAAAAGAGTTATTGGATAAAGTCGCGAAATACACCAACAATAGTCAGGTTAATAACTATAACTTACCTCAGACCGACAACAGTAATACTAATGAATACAAGTTAAATCGCCTTAATAAAATGACTGGTTCAGCGGTATCAATTTTACCACAAGTTAGTTATTTAATGGTTAATGGAGCGCATGGTAACAGTGTTTACACATTAATCAATAATAGTGCTCATACCAACGTTGCTCACTTATTTTCTGAAGATGAACGACGCATACCTGCAGAAGATACTTTAACGGTACTTTCAGGTGTCGTTGGTACGTATCCAAACGCATTCTTTCAGGTCAGTGAGCAGCAGTTAAATACATTTATTGATGAACTAAAAAATATAAAAACTGAGCAAGATTATAGCCAACTTAAAGATAAATTTGCTATACGACGTACTGACCCTAACTTTTGGCAATACGCTGATAAATTACATATTTGGTATAAAAAAAATCAAGCTAATTCAGCGGGTTTATTAGACTTTAATCGCTTAGAAAATCGTTAAAAGTAAAAACCGCTAAATCTTAACTTTTTTATGCAGGCAAGGATACATACCGAACCAAATAACCAAGTAACTACCTAAGTACTTGTTAAAAATTTAATTTATAAAAATAGTGTCGTAACAACCGACAAGAAAAATCATTTAGAGATAAATTTTTTCAAAGCAAGAACTAACACCTGTACCTTTACATTGCTTTTCAACTTTTACTTGCTTACTACATTCGCATCGCGTTAGAATCTTTCCGCGTTACTAGCATAGCTAATAACGCAACTTGTCGGAGTGCCAAAGGCTGAGATCGCGTAAGCGGGATCCGTAATACCTGAACAGATTAGTATCTGCGTAGGGAACAAGAGAAAGTTAGCGCTATTAGCGCCTAGCTTCCTTCATTACACACCTTTATTGTTGTCATTCCGCTTCTTTTTTAATGTATTAAAATAGGTAGCGACCATGAACGATCAATCAGAAAACATACGTAAAAAAAATATACCCCCTAAAAATAAACCAAGCAGACGTGAAAAGCGTGAGGCGGCAGCTGCATTTTTGAAAAATGTTTCAGACCAGTCTTTCCCTAATTCTAAAAAAGTTTATGTTCAAGGTAAAATACACGACATTAAAGTTGCTATGCGTGAAATCACCTTAACCGATACTTTAGTAAGCGGTGACAAGGACAAGCCTGTTTACGAAAAAAATGAACCTCTGTGTGTTTACGATACCTCTGGGTTTTATACCGATGAAAATGTTAATATTGACGTACACAAGGGTATTCCTCGTTTACGTGAATCATGGATTGATGCTCGTAATGACACTGAGTTATTCTCCAAAACCCATTCAGAGTTTGCCCAGCAACGTCTAGATGATGAAGCTGTAGACGAAATTCGTTTTGAAAAATTACCTACCATGCGCATCGCTAAAAAAGGCAAAAATGTAACGCAAATGCATTACGCCCGCCAAGGTATTATCACGCCAGAAATGGAATATATCGCCATTCGTGAAAACTTAAAGCGCGAAGACGTAAAAGACAGCATTTTATTACAACAACACAAAGGGCAATCTTTTGGTGCCAGTATCCCTGAGAAAATAACCCCTGAATTTGTTCGCGACGAAGTTGCTCGCGGTCGCGCGATTATTCCAGTCAATATCAATCACCCTGAATGTGAACCTATGATTATTGGTCGTAACTTTTTAATCAAGGTTAATGCCAATATTGGTAATTCAGCAGTCACCTCTTCCATTGAAGAAGAAGTGGAAAAACTGGTTTGGTCCACTAAATGGGGGGCTGATACAGTAATGGATTTATCGACAGGTCGCAACATTCATGAAACTCGTGAATGGATTTTACGTAATTCACCAGTACCAATTGGCACTGTACCTATTTATCAAGCCTTAGAAAAAGTTAATGGTGTGGCTGAAGATTTAACCTGGGAAATTTTCCGCGATACCTTAATTGAACAAGCTGAACAAGGCGTCGATTATTTTACGATTCATGCTGGTGTTTTATTGCGTTATGTACCTATGACAGCGAAGCGAGTAACAGGTATAGTTTCTCGCGGTGGTTCAATCATGGCGAAATGGTGTTTAGCACATCACAAAGAAAACTTTTTATACACACACTTTGAAGACATTTGTGAAATTTTAAAACAGTATGATGTTTCATTTTCATTAGGTGATGGTTTACGCCCAGGTTCAGTTGCAGACGCTAACGATGAAGCACAATTTGCTGAATTACACACCTTAGGCGAGTTAACAAAAATAGCATGGCAGCATGATGTACAAACTATTATTGAAGGCCCAGGGCATGTGCCACTGCATATGATTAAAGCCAATATGGATGAGCAACTTAAGCATTGTGGTGAAGCCCCTTTCTATACGTTAGGACCATTAACGACAGATATTGCACCGGGTTATGACCACATTACATCAGGTATTGGTGCTGCCAATATTGGTTGGTACGGTTGCGCAATGCTTTGTTATGTAACGCCAAAAGAACATTTGGGTTTACCCAATAAAGAAGATGTAAAAGAAGGTTTAATCACCTATAAAATTGCTGCTCATGCAGGGGATTTAGCCAAAGGTCACCCAGGTGCTCAAATTCGCGATAATGCAATGAGCAAGGCGCGTTTTGAGTTTCGTTGGTACGATCAATTTAATATAGGGTTAGATCCTGAAACAGCCAAAGCTTACCACGATGAAACATTACCGCAAGAGTCGGGGAAAGTTGCTCACTTTTGTTCGATGTGTGGTCCCAAGTTTTGTTCAATGAAAATTTCTCAAGAAGTTCGTGATTATGCTGCCGATCTTGAATCAGGTCGTAAAATTGAAATTCAATTACTAGATGAAACTATTGTATTAGATTCATCCCAAACGAATAACGAAAAAATCAACCTTGAACAAGCTGAGGTAGAAAAAGGGATGGCGGAAAAATCCGCTGAATTTAAAGCAACGGGTAGTGAAATCTACCATAGTGCTAAGTAATGAAGATTGCGATTGTAGGTGCAGGGTTGATAGGCCGCTTGCTAGCCTTATCTTTACATCGCCAAGCTGAATTTAAGGTGTCTTTATTTGATAAAGACACTAAGCTCGCACATAACAGCGCCGCTTATGCGGCAGCAGGTTTATTAACGCCTTTAGGTGAATCACTCCATTGCGAAGAGAATATTGTCGCCATGGGGTTTGAATCCTTATCTTTGTGGCCCAGCCTACTTGCAAGCTTAGATGAGCATACCTTCTTTCAGCAAACTGGCACCATTATGGTGAGTCACGAACAAGACAAAGGAGATTACCTACGATTTACTCGCCATTTACAGCACCATTATCCAGATCAAAAGCAGCACTCATTAAATCGTACCCAACTAACTGAGTTAGAGCCCGAGCTTGGCCGTAGCTTTACCCAAGGCTTGTATCTACCCCAAGAAGGGCAAATTGGTAATCGTCGATTACTCGTTGCTTTACGTAAGCAACTTGAGCAAGAAGGTATAGATTGGCTCAGTGAAACATTAGTGACCGAAATAAAAACGTCTACCCACGAAAGCTCTATTTCTTATACAGCCAAAGGTGCTGACCAACAAAGCCAAACCTTTGATCTAGTCCTTGATTGTCGGGGAACTGGCGCTAATATTAAAAACGCGAATTATCACTGTGCTCCCTTAACTGATTTACGCTCTGTGCGTGGTGAGTTATTTCAGTTATTCGCACCCGATGTCCATTTATCACGTCCTATTCGCTTAATGCATCCACGCTATCAACTTTATATTGCGCCCAAAGAAAAAGGTTTTTATGTCGTTGGTGCCACTGAAATTGAAAGTGATGATAGCGGAAATATGACCGTACGCTCAGCAATGGAATTATTAAGCGCAGCTTATAGTGTTCACCCAGGGTTTGCTGAAGCTAACATTCGTCAACATATTAGCCAATCTCGCCCTGCTTTTAGCGATAACCAGCCCCAAATTATTGTGCAAGACACGTTAATACAAATAAATGGGTTGTTCCGCCACGGCTTTTTAATTTCGCCTGTAGTTTTGCAACAAGTACTCGCAGTAGTAAGCAACAAAGTGTCGGGTAAAGTACAAACGTTACCTTATGAGCATTTATTAGCGGTGCAAACACTTACGCCGCAAAATACGCTACAACCGTACAACACATAAAAGGCAATATCATGAATATACATATTAATGGCCAATCATATTCACTTAATCACGAATCAAAAATAACAGTCAGTGCCGCATTAGCCTTGTATTTTATAGAGCCACAACAAAGTACCTTTGCCGTAGCTGTTAATGGTGACTTTGTTAGTCGAGAAGACTATGAAAATACTCATGTTATTAATGGCGATAGTATCGATGTACTTTTACCCATTCAAGGAGGTTAATAGCAATGTCATTAACGCTTTATGGGCAAAAACTCGATAGTCGCTTATTAATTGGTAGTGCGCTCTACCCTTCCCCTGAAATTATGAAACAGGCCATCATTGCCAGTGGTTCGCAAGTCATTACCTTGTCATTAAAGAGACAAAACCCAGCGGAAAAATCAGGACAAAAAATATGGCAATATTTACAGTCTATAGTAAAACAGGTAGATGGTTACTTACTACCAAACACTGCCGGTTGTAAAACAGCCAAAGAAGCAGTAACACTTGCTAAAATGAGTAAAGAAATTTTCCAAACAGATTGGATAAAATTAGAAGTTATCGGCGATGATTATAATTTACAGCCTGACCCTATCGAGTTACTTAACGCTACAGAGCAATTACTAAACGACGGTTTTAAAGTGCTGCCCTATTGCACTGATGACTTAGTTTTATGTCAGCGTTTATACGACTTAGGCTGCCAAGTGATTATGCCTTGGGCATCACCTATTGGTACAGGCAAAGGTTTAATGAATCCTTATAATTTAGAAACTATTCGCCTACGCTTACCTCAAGCAACGCTTATTTTAGATGCCGGTATAGGTAAGCCCTCGGACGCTTGCTTAGCAATGGAAATGGGCTATGACGGCGTATTATTAAACAGTGCAATTGCCTTAGCTGATAACCCTATTCTTATGGCAAAAGCATTTAGCCAAGCTTTACAAGCTGGCGAACAAGGGTACATTGCCGGAATAATGGAACAACGACAAACAGCTCATCCATCAACTCCCACCTTAGATACGCCATTTTGGCATCAACAATGATAAATAATCGTCAAAAAAAGCCAATAATCTGGAGTATTTCAGGCAGTGATTGCTCTGGTGGTGCAGGTATTGCTGCCGATATAAAAACAGGCCATAGCTTGGGTGTGGAAGTGTGTACATTAATTACCGCCAATACGGTACAAAATTCAGATCAGCTAATCTCGGTGAACCCTGTTGCTGTCGATATTTTACAACAACAAGTAACGACCCTGATTGAGGACAAACCGCCAGCAGTAATAAAAATTGGTTTACTAGCCGGTAATATACAAGTTTTATGGTTAGCGTCGACACTAAAGCAACTAAAAAGAAAACTACCACAATTAATTACTGTTTATGATCCGGTAGGACAAGCCAGTGTTGGTGGTAATTTCAATCAATTATCAGTGCTTGACCTAGCTCCTTTATTACAACAAATTGATGTGCTTACCCCTAATATAAATGAAGCCCATTTTTTTGTAAGTTCAATGATAAAAAAAGAAATTGACTCACTTAGTATAGCTCAACCTAATATAAGTCAGCTTAGCGTCAAACAACTTGCGAAAATAATTCATCAAAGATTTGCCATAAAAAGTATCATTATTAAAGGTGGTCACAGCAAAAATAATCACCAGTG
Source organism: Colwellia sp. C2M11 (assembly GCF_018860915.1). Classification (GTDB taxonomy): domain Bacteria; phylum Pseudomonadota; class Gammaproteobacteria; order Enterobacterales; family Alteromonadaceae; genus Colwellia. Next base: position 307,412 of record NZ_JAHKQD010000009.1, on the reverse strand, counting down.
CATTGATTACTGTTACCACCAACTTAATCAAATAAAACAGGATAATCAAGATAAGTGCTTTCAAGCAATCGAATATCAACTCAGCTCACCTCGACTTAAAACTCATTATAGTCATGGCGGCGGCTGTAGTTTCGCAAGTGCCTTAGCATCGTGTTTAGCGAAAGGGTATTTAGTACGAGATGCTTTCACCTTAGCTAAAGCATTTATCAACCATGGGCTAGCTGCAACACAAAGCATTAGTGCTAAACAACAGCATCAATATTATGGCGCTTTTGAACAACTCGCCTGGCCGGCAATATTACCATCAGAGGTGGAGTCACAGGTTTGTTTAAATGAATTATTTCCAACGGTAATAGATACACTCAATCAACAACATCAAAACTTACCTGCGTTTGCATCGCTAAATTTACAAGGTGAGAAGCTCGGGTTATACCCAGTAGTAGACTCAATAGCGTGGTTAAAGCGTTTATTACCTTTAGGATTAAACATTATCCAACTAAGAGTTAAAAATTTAGCCGAAACTGAGCTTAAAAATATTATTATTGAAGCGATTAATTTAGCCCAAAAATATAAAACTCGACTATTTATTAATGATTATTGGGAATTAGCTATAAAATATAATGCTTATGGCGTTCATATTGGGCAAGAAGATTTAAATAAAGCCGACTTAAAAAAAATTCAACAGGCAGGGCTTAAGCTTGGTATCAGCACACATGGCTGTTATGAGTTTTTACTCGCACAACAGTTACAACCTTCGTATTTAGCTATTGGCGCCATTTTTCCAACAAAAACTAAAGATATGACAGGACAAATTCAAGGGGTAGATAATTTACGCCAGTTATTAGCATTAAGATCTAAAAAACCATCTATTCCCGTCGTGGCCATAGGCGGTATTAATTTAGCACGAGCACCTCAAGTACTAGCAACGACTGTTGACAGTATCGCTGTCGTTACTGCAATCACTGAAGCAAGCAATCCAGAACAAGCAGTTACTGAATTTGTTGCTTTAACTAAACATCCTAAACTGAATTCAGATTCACTGTAAAGAACGGTTTCAATAATGTTATTGGTCTATTGCTATTTTAGGCTGCCACTCTAACCAATCTTTATCAAGGGTTTGATGTAACAAAAAGCTATTTACTCGCGGAGCACTTTCTGGCTCATCTGCTGATAATGCTGGACTAGCAAAGGCAATACCACCAGAAATTAAGGTTTCAATAGACTCTGAATCAATATTAATGCCTGAAAAAATACCAGCATCAATATTAATACCACTTGTATTCCAGAACTTGCTACCACGATTAACTAAAGGTGCATAGCGCTTGGCAATATTGATATAAACGTCAACGGTATCAGCCGTTGGTGATAAATCAATACCAATAACCTTACCAACTTTCACCTGGCGGTATAACACTGGATTACCAATACGTACCGACCCTAAGCGCTGAGTCACTAATTTAATATTTAAGCCATAAGGTAATTGTTTCACCGTAGGAGGTAATTCAAGCGCTTCAAATACTGTTTGTTGTTCGCTTGATTGATTACTTGGTAAAAGTGAAATAAACGCACCATCAAGTAAAGATGAAACATTTTTCGATCCTACTAAACCAATCTCTGGCTCAACGACCCAAAAATTAGTACCTTTTTGTGCAAATTTAGCACCTAGATCATTTAACAGTACTAAAGCTGTCACACCAATTTCATCAGGATTAAAAATTAAACGTGTTACTGAGCCCACTTGTTGTCCTTGATAAACAACATGTGTATTTACTTTTAAGCCCGAGTAGTCCTTGAAATAAATACTAATAGCCAGACCTGCATTTTCTGCTTGTTCAATATTATCAAATAACTCAAAAGTATCTAACTCTTGTACTTGAACTTGTGTTTTCTCAATAACGACAGGATTATAAAAGCTAATTCCACCACGTAGCATCGCATCTATAGATTCAGTTTTTAGTACAAAATCACCCAAACCACCGCTAAGTGTGACACCGCTCGCATTATAAAACCTGGTATCAGCCTGAATTAACGCTTGATACTCTTCATCAATCGTTACATTAATATGTACCTTATCTGCTTTCTTGTCTAAGGCCACATTATCAACTTGCCCAACCACAATACCGCGATAGCTAATACTACTTCCCGCGGTAGCTACCGTTGCACTATTTGTTAATAAACTTAATTGTAAGCCTGGTGCACTAGCTGATTTAGCTGGCGGTGACGTCAATAAGGTAAAGTTAGTTTTAGCTACTTCACTTTCGTTATTAAAATCAAACGTGATATAAGCACCACCGAGTAATGCTTCAGGATCTGTTGCACCAGACAAAGTAAAGCTTGGTTTAGCCAACCAAAATTGAGTACCTTCACGCAAAATATGCTCATATTCAGGTAATAAGCCAAGGAATAATTTACTGCTATCGCCATCAGCTTCAATAGTATGAATGGCACCTATTTCTATGCCACGATGTAACACACGTGTGCTAACCTTAATCTGTTCATTAGCAGGCGCAGTTAACGTAAAACTGACCCGTTGCTCTGCTATTTTTTGGTTAGCAAATAATGTAAATTTGTCGCCATTAACTACTGAATTTTCTGCCAAAGCATCATCAGAACTGTCAATATTTATCATTGAAATCCCACCGGTTAAAATACTCTGCAGTGACTGTGCTTCAACATCTACCCCCAAAAGGTTGGCCTTAATTTTAAGCCCAGAATTATTATAAAAACGGCTAGTAGAATTAACATAGTGTTGGTATTTATCTTGAATATGAATGTGGATTAAATGCTGATCGGCTCCCACTGTATCAACCGCCTGAATGCTACCAATAACTTGCTGTTTAAAATAAATATTATTGCCTGCTTGTAAGGAGTGCCTATTATTAGACTCAATAATTAAATGTAATCCTGGTTCAGCATACAAATAAGGCGGTTTAACGTTGAAAACATGAAATTTATTTATTGGCTTACCTTGTAATGAAGGACGTATATTAATATAGGTACCGGTTAATAAAGCTTTTGCGTTTGACACCCCCGAAAGTTCAATTTTAGGCGAGACCAGATAAAACTGTGATTGATCGGTTAAGTAAGGAACAATACGTGGGTTCACTTTCGCTTGAGCAGTAATTTTTCTAGTCTTAGGGTCTATTTTACTAAAAGATTCAATACTCCCTATGGTTACACCTTGATATAAAATCGCTGCATTATGATTCACATCTGAATTCCAATCTAATGTAAGCTCAATGCTATGGCCCATCTCTGCGGCTTGAAAATCTGCATGTAATGGAAAAACTTGTCCGTTTTTAGCTGAAGGTAACTTTTCGTGATAACTCAAAGTATCAACCGCAATGCCACCACCAAGAATAGAGCCTAATGAACCAGTATTTATTTTTACACCTGCAGCAATAGAAGCGTTGATTTGTATGCCACTCATATTCCAAAAGAGTGAATTTTCTTTAATTAAATGCGCATATTCTTGTTCAATAAAGATATTGATATTAATGTCTTGGCTTTCTTCAACATAGTGGTAACCCGTAACATAACCAATAGGTATTTGTTTAAAGGTAATAGGTGAGTCTTCACTAATTGAACCTAACACACTGGCCTTCAAGGTTAAGTGCAGACCAGGCGTTGCCATATCTAACTCTGGCGCTTCATTTAATGCAATAAAGTGGTCTTGGCTGCGAGACTGTTTATCAGTGTCTGGAATAATATTAATATAACTACCCGATACTAACGTTTCTAACCCAGAAACACCTTGTAAAGAAATATCCGCGCTTACCAACCAAAACTTTGTTTTGTTAGTAAGGTAATCAGTAAAAGATTGTGTCATTTCTACTTCTGCAATCACTGATTGTAAGTCATCTGAGGGCTCTACTTTACTGACTAAACCAGTGACAAGACCTTTATAACGTACTTCTGTTTTTTTCGGGACAATACCTGAACCATTTTCAAATTCAATCGTAATGAAAACACCTTGTTCAGATATCGCCTTAATAGCTAACCAACCGCCAAAAATTAGCGCAATAAAAGGGATAAACCATATAGCTGAAATACCTTGTCTAGGCACAACATCAGCAGAAGCTACATTAGTTTTCAAATCATTATTATTCAACGATTTATCAATAGTCATTTTGTTCCTTTACCTAAAAATTTTCGTCACTATTTTGTTGTTTATCCCACAGCAGTCTAGAATCAAAGCTATTGGCTGCGATCATGGTAAAAATTACCGTTAAGGTAAAGTAATTTATTGCTGGTCCTGCTGCAATTGTCGTTATAAACCCTAATTCGACCACAGCCACTAGTAAGGCAACGACAAAGACATCCAGCATTGACCAAGGGCCCAAAAACTCTAACAGATGATAAAATTTACTGTGTTTATCTGGTCGTAATCTTATCCCAGTATGTGCACGGTAAACTAGTACAAACAAACCCGCTATTTTAAGTAATGGTACAATGATACTTGCTGTAAAAATAATGATAGCGATAGGGTACAAGCCATGATCAATAAACTGTCCAATACCTGAAAGTATCGTTGATGGCTCACCAATACCTAAAGAATATATAATCATAATAGGGTAAAGGTTTGCAGGAATAAAAGCTATTAATGCTGCAATACTCCACGCTAAAGTATATTGTAAACTGCGAGAGTTCCGTTGATAAAACATCCCTTTACAACGTACACATTGTATTTTTTCATCACTAGCGGCATCACCAAGTACGTTAACTTTATGGCATTGAGGACAAAGAGCAAGATTGTTGTTTTTTGCAGTATTAATCAACAAATTCATCCTCTAATTTTTGCCAAATATAATCTTGATCTAATGTCGACGCAGCCATTGTTGAACTAATCAGCCACAAAATAAAAGCCAGTAATCCCATGTTAATAGATAACTCAGTATCGTCGAGTAATTTATACATAGACACAACGATACCAAGCATAAATACATTGAGCATTGCCCAATTATCTAAGTGATGAAACGCACGAAAAAAATACAATAATGAAGGTTTTAACTTATTATATTTGAAGCTATAGGTAATATAAAAAGATCCTAATAAACGAATAGTAGGCACAGCAATAGCAAACAAAAAGACTAACGTTGCAATCATAAAGAAGCCTCGGTCTATCAGGGCAATAATACAATCAAGTAGTGATGCATGATGATACTGACCCGCTAATGTGACTCCCATAAGAGGAAGTAGTACAGCAGGTATTAACAACAAAAGACCGGCCATTGACCAATAAAAGCTCCGTTCAATTGAATTTACTTTTCGTTCAGCCATTGTGCTACCACAACGCGTGCACTTAACTATTTGGCCTTGTTTTAATTGCGGCTTTTCATATAGCGCATCACACAATTGGCAAGCTATTAGTTGCTTAGTATCGATATTATTGCTCAAGTGTCTCACCTAGTTATATCACCAATCATAGCAATTATTTTATGTGATAAAACAAAAAAGCAGCAATAAATGCTGCTTTTTTTCAGAGTATTAGTACATTACTAATAAAATATTTTAGCTTATTTAAGAGAAGACATGTACTTCACTAGCTCTTCAATATCGCTTTCTGATAGTTTTATTGCAATATTACGCATCATGTTATTTCTATCGTTACTACGACTACCTTCTCTAAAGGTTAGTAATTGCTTTTTCAAGTAATCTGCATTTTGACCCGCAATAGCAGGAAAACCAGCTTGTGCCATACCTTTACCTTCAATACCATGACAAGCGATACAGGCTGTAACACCCTTTTCAACATCACCACCAAAATAGAGTTTTTTACCTTTAGCACTTGTCTCACCAGTACCATCACTCATTGTTTGAACGGCAAAGTATGCAGCTAAATCATCCATATCTGTTGAACTTAAGCCCGCAACCATACCCGCCATTACAGGATCAACACGTGCACCTGATTTAAAATCAGCTAACTGTTTAGCTAAATAATTAGCACTTTGACCTGCAAGTTTAGGATAAATTGCTATCGCACTATTACCATCAGTACCATGACAAGCAACACACATTCCTGACTTTTCTTGTCCTGCTTTCACATCACCAGCATAAATAGCTTTAGCAGAGGTTGAAGTTACAACTTCTACGTTACCTGCTGCAGTTGGTGCTACAGCAGATGTATCCGTTGTTGCTGCAGCAGCTGCTTTACCACTACGTGGTTGACTTGAAAAGTATGCAGCTAAGTCAGCCATATCTTGCTCAGATAGATTAACAGCCATTGGTGCCATCATCATATCCGTTCTGGTGCCAGCCTTAAAGTCAGTTAATTGTTTAACTATGTAAGGAGCTTTTTGTCCAGCAAGGTTTGGATAAATAGGCGCTATACTGATACCGGTAGCACCATGACATGTGGCACAGATAGCTGATTTACCTTTACCTGCTTCAGCATCGCCTTCTACAGCCATTGCTGTATTGAGCATACTCGCTCCTAACAAAAGTGAAAATAATATTTTTTTCATTGAATTGCTCTCTGCTTGTCGTTAACTAAACTTTTAATGTTAAATTATGATTGAGTTTATTTTTACAATAAATCTTAAAAAGTGACGGCATTTTACACTAATCTATCCTGTGTGTAACACCATCTGATAAAAATTCCTTGAAAAAACGTACTATTTAGCATATTTGTTCATCATTTTTATAAGAATAACGTTATAATAGTGTCAGATTTTTTATTAAGAGTTAAGTCCTTGTCTTCTACCACTATACATTTAAGCAAAGCTACCTTTACCATCAGTGCGCCAGATATTCGAAGATTACCTGAAGATAGTGGTATTGAAGTTGCTTTTGCAGGCCGCTCAAATGCAGGCAAATCAAGCGCATTAAATACGCTAACTAATCAAAAAGGTTTAGCACGAATCAGTAAAACCCCTGGTCGTACTCAACTGATTAACGTTTTTGAAATTGGCGACAATAAACGTTTAATTGATTTACCCGGTTACGGTTTTGCTAAAGTCCCTTTAGAAATGAAGAAGAAATGGCAAAAAGCATTGGGCGAATATTTAGAAAAACGCGAAAGCCTTAAAGGCCTAGTTGTACTAATGGATATACGCCATCCATTAAAAGACTTGGATATGGACTTAATTCAGTGGGCTGCTGATAGCGACTTACCTGTTTTAGCTTTGTTAACTAAAAGTGATAAATTGTCTCAAGGTAAGCGTAGTGCTGAAGTGCTAAAAGTAAAAAAAGCCTTAGCACCACTAAATGCTGATATTAAGGTTCAAGCATTTTCATCATTAAAACGTACCGGTGAAGAACAAGCAAATAGTATTATTTGCGATTGGTTTCTTGAAGAGCCAGAAGAATAAACTAACCTAAAAAATTAGCTATTATCAATATTGATAAATAATTGTTCTAATAATTTGGGTAGTAAATCATTATCTTCTAAAAACTGAATACCAACACTCACAACACCTTGATCGTTTCGACTATTACATACCCGAGCTGATATTTTTATTTCAGCTCCTGTTTGATCTTGTAAACAAACAAATATTTTCCGTTGATTCACATTAGTCGCCAAGCTAGTACTCTTAAATAAAAAACAACAGCCTTTAAGAGATATATCCGCGATAGCGCCAAGTATTTTCATTTCTTTATTAATATTATCTTCTTCGATCATAATAGCTGCAGGAATATGAATACTTGTTCTTTGCTGCACTCTTAACTGACGATTTTCTATCTTGTTAGGGTAAGCGATAAATAAGAGTTTTTCAGGAAACGTTGAAATGTTTTTAATCACTGACTTAAAAGCACAGCACTCTCCTTTGTCACCTTCTAATAGGTAACGCACAATAACAACATTGCCCTCAACCAACACATCTTTATATTGCGAAGTACTAATGACTTTCGGGTATTTCAATAAAATATATTTACCAAATTCATAACCGACTAAAGTCAATTTCAAACGAACAGATACAGGGTGGTTTATTTGCAAATCCATAGTTTTACCTGGCTGCAATTCAAATATTTGAGGCTTACTATTTATATTGAGACCTGACATAGTATCTTGTACACATATTCTTAAAGTATCTAAAAAATAATATAATCAATAAAATCATAATATACAATAAGTAAGTGAGTGCTAATTAGTTAGGGATACAGGCAGGTATTTGATATTCAATTAAATACTGTTGTCATATTTTAGACAAAAAAAACCAGTAGCAATGCTACTGGCATATGTAAGCTATGGGGAAGCTAGAATAAAATTATTACAATAAGTGTCCGCTAGGAACATAAATTATTATAGAGTATCCACTCTATAAATGTAAAGTATTAATAGTATAAATACTCTATTTTTATTTGTATAAATTTAATACAAAATAGTTATGCTATCTGCGCTGCCATAACTGAATTTTATTGCGCCCTACGCACAAACATTAGGCTCTTAGGCATTAGCTAAGGAGAATGATTGCACGCTGAATAGTTCTTCCGTAGAATCTGCCACGCGGTTATATTAGCCGCATACATAATGTTTTAATCTCAGGGCGGGGCGAAATTCCCCACCGGCGGTAACTTACAAAAAATCACTCCTGATTTATTTTAAGATAGCCCGCGAGCGCTCTTATTCGTTTTATTTAGTGATAGGAGGTCAGCAGATCTGGTGTAATTCCAGAGCCGACGGTTATAGTCCGGATGAGAGAGTTTAAGACAATCCATTTTTTTAACCATCAGTTAATGCGCTTGCTCGCATGATTACTGAGGGTTAGACGAATCGTTTGTTTACAGAAAATTATTTCTGTATCTCTTTGCGCCCTGATTCTGGTAACTAAAAGAGGAAATTTACCATGAGTCAGTCACTACTTAGTCAATTTGGCACATCCCATGAAAGGGTTGAGTCTGCAATCTCCGCACTTCAATCCGGTAAAGGTTTGTTGTTAGTAGACGATGAAGATCGAGAAAACGAAGGCGATCTTATTTTTTCAACTCAACATCTCACTCAACAACAAATGGCGATGATGATCCGTGAATGTAGCGGTATAGTTTGCTTAGTTTTAGAGCAGGATGATGTCAAGCGACTGAAGCTACCGCAAATGGTATTAAATAATACCAGCCGTAATAAAACCGCATATACAGTTTCAATTGAAGCAAAACAAGGTGTTACAACAGGCGTGTCGGCAGCTGATAGAGTTCGAACTATTCAAACAGCCGCCGATCCAGATAGTACTGCGGATGATCTGAATACTCCTGGTCATGTATTCCCTCTACTTGCTGATTCAGCGGGTGTTCTTGCTAGAAGAGGCCATACAGAAGGGACTATTGATCTAATTAAACTGTCAGGATTACATTCGAAAGGAGTTTTATGTGAATTAACTAATGAAGATGGAACAATGGCAAGGTTACCTGAAATATGTCAGTTTGCTTTAAAACATGAAATGATAGTTTTGAGTATTGAAGACATAGTTAACTATCGTAATGTGCTTTTGAATATGGCTAGCTAGATCTTTTAAAGCCACTTTAAACAGTGGCTTTATCCTTTGTATCACAATGAAAATAACATAACCAATTGAGCTAAAATAAATTTATACTTAATACATTAATTTATACAATCTAACTCAAGCAATACCCATCAAATTATCAACTACAGCAAAGATTTATATATAGAGCTGAACACTACCGCCAATATTCTTATAATAGCTGTCTTTAAATGAATAAAAAGGTTTATGACTTCAACGGTAAATAAACTTTCGCTTGTAAGCCGCCCGTCTCTTTATTAGATAATTCAACTCTTCCGCCATGTGTATCAACAATACGTTTAATAATCGCTAACCCCAAACCACTTCCTTCTGTACCACGAGCTTTATCCCCTTGCGTAAATGGCTGGAATAAACGATCAATATCACTATCTGGAATTCCTTCACCTTCATCACTTACTATAAAATACGCATAACTTTTATCATGTCCGGTAATAACTTCAATATCACCTTGAGTATAGCGAAGTGCATTTTGAACTAAATTTGCTAACGCGCGTTTAATGGCGACATGACGTAATGGTATTTCAGGACAATCATTAGCAGTAAAAACAATGTGTCGATCGGCTGGTGTTTCAACATTTAATACTTCAGCGACTAAAAGATTTAAATCACCTAGCTCCGCCTTATCTTTGGAGCCATGGCGAAGATAATCAATAAATTGATCGATAATATTATTCATATCATCAATATCATTTTCAATACCTTCTTTGAGAAAATCATCAAGCTCCGACATCATTTCTGTTGCCAACCTAATTCGGGTTAACGGTGTACGTAGATCGTGAGAAATACCAGCCATCAATAAGTTACGATCGTTCTCTAATTGTTTGATTCCTTTAGACATATGATTAAAGGCTTGCGTTACAGCCATAATCTCTGTAGTACCATGCTCGGTTAACGGCTCAGGAAAATTACCTCGACCAACTTCTACAGCCGCTCTTTGTAGTGACTTTAGAGGTCTATTAAGTTGCCTTACAAATACCCAGCCACCTGCGACACTGAGTACGCCAATAATACCGAGAAAAAAGACCAGTGGAGAAAAGTTAGCTTCTTCTAACCCCATTAATGGAATTTTAACCCATAGGTTAGGAGCTTGAGGTGGACGAATCCAAAATAGATATTCGTCCCCTTGAGATATTCTTACTTCAGCAGGACCACCGAGTAATGCTGACATTTGCTCACTGCGATAAGGGTAATAACCAGCAGATGCTAAGCCTAATCTTAACGCATCTTCTTCCCGGTAAACCCCTATGCCCGTTTCATGATGAAAAGCTTCAGCCATTTTAGGGCTTAGACTTGCATCATTCAAATCGATAAACACAACCCGAATTTGTTTCGCTAATAACTGATTTATTTGCTGTTGATTAGGCTCTATTACATACAAGGCAAAAGAGATATAAGAAACAACTTGGTTTATAAATAATAAAAAGCCAATTAATAAAACAGTTTGGCCAAAAGCGCTACGGGGCAATACCTTCATGAAAAACCTTCAATGCGCAACTAAAATCTCACTTACAACAACTAGCCTTTAGTATGTGGCTATAAAAATACTAAGCTGACGTACCATCAGGCACGAAAACATAACCTAAACCCCAAACTGTTTGTAAATATCTCGGTTTAGCTGGATCTTGCTCTAACATACGACGTAATCGTGACACTTGCACATCAATACTACGTTCAAGTGCTGAGTAATCACGTCCACGCGCTAAATTCATTAATTTATCACGAGATAATGGTTCTCTTGGGTGGGTAACCAAAGCCTTCAATACCGCAAATTCACCACTTGTTAATGGCATACTAACATCACCTTTTACCATTTCACGAGTGGCTAGGTTGAGCTCATATTCTCCAAAAACAATATTATTTTCAGCCATAGAAGGAGCACCTGGCGCTTCTTGTATTCTACGACGTAATACCGCTTTGATTCTAGCTAAGAGCTCTCTCGGATTAAAGGGCTTGGGCATGTAATCATCAGCACCAATTTCTAAACCAATAATGCGATCAACCTCATCACCTTTTGCCGTAAGCATGACAATTGGAATATTATTATTCTGTTGACGTAAACGACGACAAATTGATAAACCATCTTCACCTGGTAGCATTAAATCTAACACTAACAAATGAAAATTCTCTCGCTCAAGCAATCTATCCATCTGTTCAGAATTAGCAGCACTACGAACAACATAGCCCTGTTCAACTAAATAACGTTCCAATAATGAGCGCAAGCGCATATCATCATCGACCACTAAAATTTTTTGGGTTTCTTGGGACATTTTATTCTCACAAAAATATTTGCTTTCTATTAAAATGACTATAAGCGATATAGCAACAAATTAAAAAGAAGGATTAGTAAATGTTTCAGGGCATTTGTTACAATTTATGACTATGTTGAAACCACTTCAAGCCAGTCTCTGGTTTTTTATTCTTTTAGTCATTATTGTAAGTAATTGATTGCCTGCGCAGAAACACATTGAGTAAAACTTTTTTGGCGTTCACTTCGAGATAAAGATTTGATAGTTTTTTCCACTAACGCCATTTTCTGTTGCCGTTCAACATCAGGTAAATGTGCCAACTGTTCATGAAAACAACCCAAAAGCCCAAAATTCAAAGCGACTTCAGACTGCATATTATCTTCATTAAGACACAGCACTAACTTCTCTGCCAAGCGATTTTTATCCATATTTAAAATAAGATCATTAAGTTTATAATTAACCGGCTCAACTTTACGTGCTTGATTACAGGCATATAACATATCAGCTACCGCCACAATTGGCATTAATTGTTGATGCTGCTCGCTAAAGGTGTCCTTTAACCAAGTATTATGCTCGGCTACAGCGTTTTTTTCTGCTACATCATCTTGCTCTGCCTTAGCCGAAAAAATAATTAAAAACAGTAATATATATAAAATAAATGGTGATATTTTCATTCGTAAATTTAGTTTACCTTGCCAATGTGAATATTAGTATACCGCTTCTATTTGAAGATGCTAGTTTCGAATAATGGATTATTACTTATTGCTATATTTAACGCTTTCAATACATAAAAAATGATTCACTTTTCTCTTTAAAGCAAAAAATTAACGTTTTATTTACATAATAATGCAATTTTTAAAGCATAATTTTAATTTTTGTCGTATATTCAACATTGTAGAGATTAACGTATGTCATCGCTCACGTTAAGCCCTACAAATTTTATTAGGAAAGCTAAAAAAGTGAAATAAATGAGCCTTGGCTGCACTTTTAAAACACTATGAATAAACTAGGATGAAAATTATGAATGCAGAAGAAATAATTGAACAAATGACGCAAATGACTTTACTTTACGGTCCAAAATTATTGGGCGCTATCGCGGTATGGATCATCGGTGGATGGATAGTAAAAGGTATTGGTGGCGCATTTAAAAGCACATTAAGCAAAAGTAAAACTGATCCATCATTAATACCTTTCTTAACAGGTATTGTTAATGGCCTGTTAAAAGTAATGTTAGTTATCACTGTCCTAGGCATGTTAGGCATAGAAATGACTTCGTTTATTGCTATTCTTGGTGCTGCTGGTTTAGCTGTGGGTATGGCATTATCTGGTACATTACAGAACTTTGCTGGTGGTGTGATGATTCTTATCTTCAAGCCATTTAAAGTGGGTGACTTTATCGAAGCTCAAGGTTATTCAGGCTCTGTATCTGAAATACAAATTTTTAATACTATTATGAAAACCCCTGATAATAAAACAATTATTATCCCTAATGGTGGTTTATCAACTTCATCAATGATTAACTATTCAACAGAAGAAAAAAGACGTGTTGATTGGACTATTGGTATTGCTTATGGTGATGACGTAGATAAAGCCAAAGAAGTAATCAAGAGATTATGTGATGAAGATTCACGTATATTAAAAGATCCTGCTGTATTTATTGCTGTTTCAGCATTAGCAGACAGCTCTGTTAACTTTGCTGTTAGAGCATGGGTTAATGCGCCTGACTATTGGGGCGTACACTTTGAATTAAATGAAAAAGTATATAAAACTTTTGAAAGCGAAGGGCTAAATATTCCTTACCCACAAATGGATGTTCACATTCATAAAAATGATTAATAGATAACTAATATAGCGACGAACAACACTATATAAAATAATTATCTACAACCTGCTTAAAAGAGCTATACCATTAATTTGGCTAGCTCTTTTTTTTATTGTGAAAACTGCCAGCTAAGCAGCAAAGATAATTGAAGAGCAATATTGACGATCATAAATACTGCTCTACATAAAAATATCCACAAATGCTGATTTGCATATGATACTGGTGGCATTATGACGAATGTTGAATTAAAAGGTCGTTTAGTAAAACTGACAAATAAAAAACAATAAAAGCTAGCCAAATTAACTATCTGCGATTAAAGCTAAAACTCGCCTCTTTAATCACTTTACCTGACTCATCAACTGGTGTCGTAAAGAACTCAACATTAAGTTTGTCCTTATCATTATCAAGCGTGATGTGCGCGTATCCCCAAACAAAGCTTTTCGACCATAATAATTCATACTCGGGATAACGCTTTTCTTGTTGCTCGGCAAACGGGGTATGTTTACCACGCATTTTAGAAGCTGCACCACTAATGATTAAGGGTAGTGGCTCCATAGTTTTATCAGTATATTTTGAACAGTCATCAGTTAAAAGTTCTAAGTCATGCTCATGACCTGCAATATATGCATCAGCATTTTTACATAATGTTGGTAAAAGTAGTTCGCGCAAAACATGACCTTCACTATACTTTGTGCCACCAATCGACCAAAGAATATGGTGCCCATATACCACCTTCCACTTAGCGCTTGATTTCTCTAATCCTTCTTTTAACCACTGAAGTTGTACTTTGTCTTCGCCATTAACAGGGCTCTCATGTGGCTCTGCGATATCGAATTCACCTAATCCTTTAGCTTTAGCTTCTGCCATACTCATTTCACTGCCATCAGGCTTTAATGGAATTTCAAAAATAGGATTCGCAGCTAATAGCATATTGGTATCTAAAACAAAAAACTCAACATCATTACCTGGCGTGCCCATTTTGTATTGATAATAACCCTTTTCATCTAAATGGAAATTAGCCTGTTCCTCCATCCACTCAGTTTGAAGCGCAACACCTTTACGTGATGTTTTCCAATCATGATTACCTAGAGCTGAATAAATTATCATTTCTGGATTTTCATCAATTAATGGCTGTAAAGGTTTTAAAATAAGATCATTCATACGTTTTTCATCGTCTTTACCATCATCAGCATCAGCGCCATCAGGGTAGATATTATCACCAAGCTGAATGGCAAAATCACACTTTCGAGTTCTACAAGTTTCAGTCATTGCTTTACCCACGGCTAATGCACCACCAAGCTCCGTTGTTATTTCAGTATTCGGATAAACATATAAAGGGGCGTGGTTAAATTCTGCTAGCGGACGGTAGTCTTCCAACCAATCGTCTCTTTCTTTGGCAATAAACTCTGCTTTATTTCTTGGATTTTTAATATGCTTAATTTTCGGATAGTCATGATGATAACCACCATCACCAAAGGCTAAGAATGAAATATTTTGATTTTGGTTAGCCTTATCTTCAACGCTATTATTTTGTATATTAACTTCTGATAAATTAGTACGGCTTTCAGCGCAACCGACGATTAATGAACCCGTCATTACTGTTATCGCCAATGCTTTAGTAAGCTTTACATTTCTTATACACGTTTTTCTAACGAAATAAGTGATTCTATTTAACATATGTATGCCTTTCGATTATAAAATATAATAGCCGAGCGCTAATACTCGGCTATTATGGATAACGGTTGTTTTAAAAGTGTTTTTAAATTAAAGCGATGAAATAGTGATACCCAATTCAAAGGTACGGCCATATTGCTCATATTGATAATTATATTGTTTCGCACCATGGTAAATATACATTGGTTCATCTGTTAAATTTGAGGCATTAAAGTAAAATTGAACGGTATCAGAGAAATAATATTTGCTGCTAAAATCCACTTGTGTATGCGCGGCTTCATATACGGCAACATCATTTTCATTGAATTGAAATGTTTTACTTTTATAACTCGTACTTAAACGTGTACTAATTTTGTTATTTTCATAACCCAGCGTAATATTCCCGATAACATCTGACTGATTTGGTAAAGCATCATCAGCGTCAACCAGAGTACCATTAGCACCCAATAAAAGACCTGAATCAAAGCTCTTATTCCATGCTAGCTCCAACCCAATTAATGAAGCTTCTCCACCATTAATTGGCTGAATGACTTCTTCAAATCCATCCCAACTACCATTGTCTTCAACTTCACTTAATACAATAAAGTTACCAATATCTTTATAAAAAACACCTGCAGAAATTACCCCTATATTTTCTGGATAATATTCAATCGATGCGTCAATATTTTGTGACTCATAAGGCGCTAAATCAGGGTTACCTACTTCTGCTTTGCGTTCTATTTCAGTTACGCCATCCTCTTCCGTAATTTCAGTTTCAATTAATTGATACGCAGCTGAATCACCAAACGTTGGGCGCGCAATAGTCTGAGTATAAGCAAAACGTGCAATTAAGTTATCACGTATGCTGTACTTAACGTTCAAACTCGGTAGTAAATAATCATAATCTTTTGATACATTCCATGTTTCAATATTTGGAATTTCAGTATCGTTAACGTCATCAACCACTAATTCAACCCGGTTACCTGTCGTTTCAAAATCAGTACTTTCATAACGTAACCCTGTCACTATTTGCCATTTTTCAATATCCAAAGTCATCATGGCATATAACGCAAAAACATCTTCGCTACTCGTATATGAGTTAGCACGTGTTTCGATGTCAGATTCAGTTTGATTCAGTGCGAAACTACTTCTATTGGCTTTAACATAATCTTGTATACTTTGTTGAGATAGGCCTGGACCAAAATCACCTAGGCTGTAATCAACTGTACCACTGTTAAAGTTTTCAGCCGTTATATCACCAAAATCACCATCGTAAAGTATTGAGTTAGCACTTTTCTCTTTTTCACGACTGCGATATTTACCACCCAACTTGAAAGCACCATTATTATTTTGCCAAACAAAGTCTTTCGTTAGATCTAGACCTATACTAACTTCTTCATCTTCTGAGTTGTTATTTTCATAAACAACTTCATCCATTTCAAAAATATTTAAATCATGAGCATTAGCGGATTGTGTTAATACTGGGCTATCATTTGAAGTGGTATAACCCAAATCAATATCTTCACCAACAAACGTGACATCCATTCTATCGGGTTCATTTTCACTCGATTTTGAATAACCTAATTGATACTCAACTAACCAGTCATTTAGTTGATTTTCACCGCCAGCAACCATTGAAAGGATTTCTTGCGTTTCATATCGATCTTTAGTGTCTCGCTCTAATTCAGCATTACTGTATTGCGCAGAATTACTTGTGTATGAATTCAAAACCCCTTTATCGAGCTTAAATTCTTTACGTAGTCGATATTCATTATCCGAGAACTCACTATAAAAGCTGCGTAGGTAATATTTGTCTGTGGCTGAGGCGTATAAATCAAGATTTAATGCTGCACCAAAACGTTCACGCTCAATAGTATAAGAACGCTGCTCTATTTCTTCTGCACCAAATATTTCTATATCGTCACCATTAATATCTTCAACTTCAATGATATTCCAGCCACCATCAGTTTCACTGTTTTCAGAGCCAAAAGAACGTTTGAACCATGATAATGCACCAGCAACACCTAGCTGCATACCATCATTAAGTTGATAAACATCAGAATAACTTCCAGAAAGTTTAGGGCTCGCCTCACTGACTTGCTCATTGTATGAGCCTTGAGCTGTTAAGCTATAATATTGACCTTCACGATCAAATGCGCTTAAACTTTTTACTTCAATTGAGCCACCAACAGCATTAGCATCCATGTCTGGTGTTACTGTTTTACTAACTTCTAAGCTAGCAATTAATTCACTAGGAATGACATCCATAGCAACACTACGTACACCTGCTTCAGGTGACGGTACATTTAAACCATTAATGGTGACATTATTTAAATTAGGATCAATTCCTCGAATAGCAACAAAACGACCTTCTCCTTGGTCACGCTGAATTGATAAACCCGGTAAACGTTGTAATGCTTCAGCAGCATTTTGATCAGGTAATTGGCCAATACCATCAGAGCTCACAACTGATAGTTGGCGATTTGCATTTTTCTTTCGGTTTAATGCACCAGCTTGACCAGCACGTTGACCATAAACAATCATATTATCTATATTACTGTCCGTTGCACCAATAATATAATTTTGACTTGCTGCTTGTTCTGCCGTTATCGTTAGTGTTTTTCGTATCTCTGCTGTACCAAGATAATTAATCACTAAAGTATACTGACCTTCAGGTAAGTTAGAAAATTTGAATGAACCATCACGCTTACTTACTGTGGATAAGTTTAATTCTTCAATTTTTATTGAGGCACCTTCAAAATAAACACTGTTCTTAGCATCAGTAATACGGCCTGAAAAATCAGTTTCAGCGAAGACTGATCCTGAAGAAATCGCCATAGTACTCGCTAATACAGTACTTAATATTGCTTTATTAAGGGTGGATAATTGGAATTTTTTATCGGTATATTTCATGTTTTTTGTCTCATGGTTATAGTGTTATTTTTTTGATGGTGCTACTTTTTAATGACGCTACGGTAAACAAAAAAAATGACATAAATATTTCACTCAACTTTTAAAACAAGCGAACCCACAAAATATCGCGAATTTTCTCCTATTTCTTAATGAAAAAATAACAAAATGAGCTGAAATGACCCCCATCAGTATTTAAGAAAATCGAGTTCTGCTTACTAAACGAAAAGTACATCATCACAAGAACGACTTAAATACCCTTATTTTCGTGCCATAAACATAATAACGGTCATAAAAGTGTCACTTGTTTGAGCTAAAATGACCCTACTCTGGTTAAAAGTAGATATATTTGTGTACACAATCACTTCATCACAACTCATAAAGCACTAAGATTATGAACTTAGATTTGTTTAGCTTTCATCGTTACTTGTTCATTGTCTTGCTTTTGGCTATTGCTAGCGTTGCCACATTTACTTTTCAACTAGGTGAACTAAAAGAATATGCCAACATTGATTTTTTTGATGTACTTGGCGAGGGAGGTATAACCTTAATAACACTTGTTTGGGTGTTTTTTATATTAATTAGTCGTCCATCAGGAAAGGTTACTAACTTACTTTTCACCGGATTAACACTCACCCATATCTCGATGTTACTCGACTTTCTTGATGAATTTTTACTTTATCCTGAAGATAATACTTGGCTAACAACTATTGAATCACTGCCAGCGCCTATTGGTATGCTAATTATGTCTATCGCACTATACCAATGGCACCTAGAACAAGTAAGCATTAACACACAACTGCGAAAAACTGAGCGGTATTATCGCGACCACAGCCTGACTGATTTTGTTACCGGTTTATACAGCGCTAAATATATGAAAACGCAATTGCAGCGCGAAATAGTGAACGCAAAAAATGTAAATTTCAATGACTACAACCTAGATAAAAATGCGCAAAAGCAAATGCTCACATTCACTTTAATGCTTATTGATATCCGTCAATTTGATCAATTTAATCGTAAACATGGTGATAACCAAGGCAATATATTGTTACGTGAAATTGCACAAATTATTCTCATGAACTTACGAGATAATGACTTAGCCTGTAGATATGCAAGTGATTGTTTTATTGTATTAATGCCAAATACTGACACGAAAACTGCTGAGCAAGTTGCTCATCATATTGAAAAATCTATTGAGCACTTAGCCTTTAAAGTCGGCTCCTCTACTACAGCTAATTATCAGCATGTCGCTAGTTGTGTGATGAGCTTTAATGGTAAGGAAGATCACCTAACGACTTTAGAGCAGTTGAACGAGCGTATGAGAATAACTAAACAAAGATTACACCAGCAACAGCTAATTAAGGAAGATGTAATAACACAACGAGATAACGCTGCAACCCAAAATACTATAATTGGTTTAGACCCGGTTCAATTAAAACAACAGACCAATAAGTGTATGGTTAATTAATGAAAACTTTCGACCGAGATGATGATGTTATTCTCTGTCGTCAATTTGTGGTAGCTTTAGTTGATTTAGCCAAACAAAGCGGCGTACACCCTGATAGAGTATTAAAAGGTACTCAGTGCTTCTATTCAGATTTAACGATGAGTAACACACTAATTTCAACGAAAGAATTTCTTACTATTATCGACAATGCTGTAAAATTGACCAAACGTGACGATTTAAGTTTTATTTTAGGGCGTAAATATTTTTCCAGCCAATTGGGCGCTTTGTCTCAAGCTTTACTCAACTGTAAAAACATTGCTCACATGATAAAGCTGTGTCAGTTATTCCAATTTCAACTATTCCCCTTTTTATTTTTTACACTGATTAAAAGTCGTAGAAACAACGAAATAAAAACACATTTACTACTCAATAGCGCTATCGGTTCTTTAACCGATAACCAAGAACGTTTTCTTTATGAATTTGTATTGAGTGCCTGTACGGGCGCACTAAAGTATCGTTTCGGAGAATCAATTCCAGTCACCATCCGATTACCTTATGAAACAGTTGAGCATATAGAGCAATATCATGTAAATATTGGCAGTAAACCTTATTTCAACCAACCACTTGCCATGTTAAGTATCGATGATAAATGGCTTTATCATTCTATTGATGACTGTAGTTTATCATTAAAAAAACTTGCTATAACCGAAGTAAAAAACAATCAAAAAAATAAGGTATATATAGGTTTTACACAAGCTGTATGTCAGTTTATCCATAGTAATTTAACTTATAATACATGCAAGTCATGTAGTGCTACTACAGATATTAGTTTACAAAGCTGCGCACAATACTTTTCAGTGAGTCCTGCTACATTAAAGCGTAAACTTGCTCAACATCACACCAATTTCCAACAATTACTAGATAAGATGCGCCGCCAACATGCTGTATTTGCAATAATAGAAAACCAGCAAAGTAATGAGTGCATTGCCTCAAGCTTAAAGTTTAATGACATACCAAACTTTAGAAGAGCTTTTAAACGCTGGACCGGGTTAACGCCTAGTGCTTTTAGAGAAAATGAACAATATTCGCTGTTAACATAAACGTTAGCTAATAATTATTCTTTGATATTTTTTGCGAAATAAATTTTAGCTTGCTCAGTAACTTTAGGTGCTAATAACACCGTAGATATCATTGTTGGAATAGCCATTAACGCATACATGATATCAATTAAATTAATAACTAATGCGAGTGAAGACACTGCACCAACAATAATTAAACAAAGATAAAACCACACATAAGCTTGCTCAAAGCGTTTACCCAATAAAAACTCTGCACATTTACTGCCGTAATACCAAAAGGTTAACACCGTACTTGTACTCAGAAAAAATACCACTAACGTTAATAGATAACCGCCAATATTTGGAAATGCTTGTTCAAATACGTGTGCTGTTAAACTCACACCTGTTAGTTGTAAATCTCCAATATCTGTAACTAAAATAGCTAAAGCAGTACAAGTACAGACAATTAAGGTATCAACTATTGGTCCAAGTGTAGCAACTAGCCCTTCACGTGTTGGTTCATTTGTTTTGGCAGCACCATGCGCCATTGATTCAGTACCGATACCCGCTTCATTAGAAAAAGCACCTCGCTGCACTCCAATTAAAACCACTGAGCCAATAAAGCCACCGGCCACTGATGAGCCACTAAAAGCACCGACAAAGATCGAAGCAAACGCACTAGGAATAGCAGAGAAGTTCATAACTAATACCCCTAATGTTAAAATAAAATAACAAATAACCATAGTTGGGATGACACTACTGGTAATTTTAGCTAACCGTTGTAACTTCCCCATAACAATATAAGTAATTAAAATACAAAGAAATAATCCTGTTACTAAATCAAAAGTAAAATGTTCATTCGCACTAGCAAAGCCATGAGGAATAGCGACAACATCGCGTAGCACTTGTACCAACTGGTTTATTTGAAAAATAGGTAAAGCACCAAACATTCCTCCTAAGCAAAACAACCAAGCTAAAGGTAACCATTTTTTGCCTAACCCTTCCCGAATGACATACATAGGGCCACCCTGAATGCGACCACTGCGATCTAATCCTCTATACTTTACCGCTAAAGTTGCGGTATAAAATTTTGTTGCTATGCCAACAAGCGCGGTTATCCACATCCAAAAAATCGCGCCTGCACCACCAATAGTAATAGCAACAGCCACACCAGCAATATTTCCTAATCCCAAAGTACCTGATAAGGCAACTGTTAACGCTTGAAAGTGTGTTAAATCGCCAGGTGCTTTTTCTTCGGTTGAGAATTTACCTGATGTTATTTCAACAGCGTGCTTTAAATACCGATAAGGTAAAAAGCGACTATGAAATACAAAAAAAATGCCACCTCCCACGAGTAAAATAACAAGGGGCAACCCCCACATAAAAGCTGCAACATTGCCAAGGAAGTTAGTTAATTCAGTCATATATAATTGATTTTATTTTAGTTTAATTTGATTAAGTTAATTAATAGTTTTTATATCAGGGAGATTTCACTTTACTTACACGCTATAGTAACAAACTTTGATCTATTTCATGGTATGCATCTGCAGCATTAATTAGTGAATTAGCGGTTAAATTAGGCACACCATAGACAATTGTTTTAACAGAAAATTCTGTTCTAATATGTTTTAATAGCAAATCAAAATCACCATCGCCAGATAATAACACCACCGTATCAATACCTCCGCTTGCCGCTGCCATCAAGACGTCAATCGTAATACCAACATCCCAATCCCCTTTAGCTGAGCCATCACTACGTTGAATAAAGGGCTTTAGTTTTACATCAAAGCCAATATGTTTTAGCGCTTTTTGAAATTTATGCTGTTGATCGTCGCTACGTTGAATAGCATAAGCACTTGCTTGCACTATATCCCCTTGCGCCATTAATTCTTGCCATAGTAATCGGTAGTTAAATTGCCGATGATAGCTATCTCTAGTGGTATAATAAATATTTTGTACATCAACAAAAATAGCAATTTTTTGCAAAACATTTCCTTTAAGGCGTTAATTAAATTAGTTTACAAATCAACCAGTAAAATAACATAAACACTTGTTACTGTTACAATATAACGTTAAAGTACAAACAAGGTTACAACAAATTAGCACATGGTTTAGGAATAAGGTATGCCTTTCGACAATAACTATCAAGTTTCATCTAATTTTAGTGAACTTACTCATGACTTTCTTTCAAACCATTTAATTCCACCTACACCAGCAAATTATGCCGTAATCTACCTTTATATTAGTAATGAAAATGAACTATTAACGGCAGCAATAGATCAAAAAATCAAGCAAAATACACCTATCATGGCTGACTTTCTAGCAGATTTATTTAAACGTTTTGTTTCTTTTAGCGAGCAAATTGATAGTACGGTAATATCGCCTTTTGAAGAAGTATTAAGCAGTACCTTAGAACAGATAAGTTTACAGGTAGGCAATGAAGATAAAGTAACCACCAGCCTACATAAACTAAAAATTATTTTGTCGGAAAATAAACATCATAAATCACTTAAAAACATAGTGAGTTATCTATCTGACACAATTAATAATACCAAAGAGCAACACCACGAATTGTCAAAGAAACTATCAACAACTCAGCAAGAAATTAACCAATTAAAACAAAAGCTTGAATCATCAAGGCAGGAAGCATTAATAGATTCCTTAACTGGTTTATTAAATCGCCGTGGTTGTGATGATAAACTACAAGCCTTGGATTTTGCTCAAACACATTCATCACTTGTTATCGACATAGATCACTTTAAAAAGATAAATGATAATTTTGGTCATTTTATCGGTGATAAAGTTATACAGCGCATCGCTAAAATTATTAAAAATAACCTTACTGAAGAAGATCTTGCTGTACGTTTTGGCGGAGAAGAGTTCTTAGTAGTGATGACTAACAAATCGATTATTGAAGCAGAAGACGTAGCAGAAAAAATTCGTATTTCCATTGAGAAAGTAAAATTAATTCACCGAGAAACAAACGAGCCCCTCCCCCCAATTTCTGTTTCTATCGGTATCGCACAAAATAATAATGCCTCCGATTGGTCAAGCCTATTTAAAGAAGCTGATAATGCTCTTTATCAAGCTAAAAAATCAGGAAGAAATCGCTGTATTTGCGCATAAAACTACGAGTTCATCAGCGTTATCTTGAACTGGTTTAAGTATAAATGTTAAACTGGCGCCTCTGAATTTCCTACACAATTAATAGTAGCAGTCATGACATCTGTTTTACGTTCTTTTTTTTATTTATTATTAAAGTTTCCCCTTCGTTTATTCTTACGCAGCAAAATTGTATTAGATGCCGAAACAGCCGTTGAAACACCTACTCAGCCTATTTTTTATATTGTTAGCCATCAATCTGCTAGTGATTTATTAGCACTACAAAAAGCATGTAAAGATCAAAACTTACCTGATCCTTTAAGCAAAATAAAAATAAACAATAAGCTCTTCGAACGTACTATATGTTTGGCAAAACCTACGTCACTTTTCGGATTCAAACGTAGAAAAACGCAAGCATTACAGCAAGGGTTAGCCATATTAAATGAACACCACATTGATAAAACCCTTGATGGTCAGCTTATTCCAGTAAATCTTATTTGGGGACGTATTCCTACCAAAGAAAAAAATAATGCGAATGTGTCTTCATTATTGGCAGAGCAAGCTTCTCCAACTTGGCTGAGAAAGTTTTTTATCGTGCTATTTTTAGGTCGTGATAATTTAATACGCTTTAGTGAAGTACTGTCTTTACGAAATATGTCTGACAACCACGGAAACGATAAAGATACCGCCCATAAATTACTACGTGTTGCCCGTTTCCACTTCCATCGTCAAAACATAGCAGCTAAAGGCCCAAGACTGATTCATCGCGAGCAAATGTTTACTGCTTTATTCGCTAATCCCTCAATAAAACGAATAATTAAAGACGAAGCAAAAAATAAAAACATCAGCCCTGAAAAAGTAAAAAAACAAGCTTTGGCTATGATGGAAGAAATAGCTGGCGATTATAGTGTGTCATTAGTACGCCTAGGCGAAAGAATCTTACGTTGGTTATGGGGCCGATTATATACAGATATAAAAGTAAATAATTCCCAAGTCTTAAGAAAATTAGCACAAGACGGTCATGAGATTATTTATGTTCCCTGTCATCGC
The DNA here is from genome assembly GCF_018860915.1 of Colwellia sp. C2M11. Classification (GTDB taxonomy): domain Bacteria; phylum Pseudomonadota; class Gammaproteobacteria; order Enterobacterales; family Alteromonadaceae; genus Colwellia. Next base: position 282,648 of record NZ_JAHKQD010000009.1, on the reverse strand, counting down.
AGTCATATGGATTACCTACTACTTTCTTACGTTATTATTCAAGAAGGCTTAGTAATGCCACGTATTGCGGCAGGTATTAATCTAAATTTCTGGCCAGCTGGCGCTATTTTCAGAAAAGGTGGTGCATTCTTTATTCGCAGAAGTTTTGCTGGCAACCGTTTGTATTCCACTATTTTCCGTGAATATTTAGGCTTACTTTTTGAACGAGGTTATGCTGTTAAATATTACACCGAAGGCGGCCGTAGTCGTACAGGACGACTATTACCACCTAAAACAGGTATGTTAGCCATGACCATTCAAAGCTTATTACGCGGTATTGATCGCCCATTAACGTTAGTGCCGGTCTATTTAGGTTATGAACATGTCATGGAAGTTGGTACTTACCATAAGGAATTAAGTGGTAGTGAAAAGAAAAATGAATCGATCTTAGGTGTACTTAAAGCCATTAAAAATTTACGAAATTACGGTAATGGCTATGTTAATTTTGGCGAACCCATTAATATTAATAATTATTTAACGGAACAAGTACCGCACTGGAAAGATGCGATAGATCCTATCGATCCACAGAAACCCAATTGGTTAACGCCAACGGTAAACGATATTTCAAACCAGTTAATGACTAACATTAACCAGTGTGCTGCACTTAATGGTGTTGCCCTAGTCGCATTAATTTTGCATGCCAGTGAGAACAAAGCGCTTGCAAAACATGATTTAGAAAAACACTTAGATTTCTTTCTCAAGATTCAACGAGAAGCGCCTTTTAGTAAAGAACTGACCATACCAGAAGAAAATGGAGCCGACTTACTTGCCCATGTAATATCGCTCAATAAAGTAACTATTTCTGAAGATAGCTTTGGTACGATTATTTCTTTAGACAGCTCTGCCAGCCTAGAAATGCGCTATTACCGCAATAATATTTTACACACCTACGCACTAAGTTCGTTAATATGCCGATTACTAACGCATAATAGTAGAATATCTAACGAGCAAATAGTTAGCCAAAGCATCAACTTATTAACAACATTGAAAGAAGATTTGTTCTTATGGCAAACACCTGAACAAATTACCGTACAAGTTAAAGAGCTGCTAACCACTCTAGAAAGTAATGGTGTAATTAAGCACACAGAATCAAATTTTTGGGCATTAACAGAAGATACAGAGTTACTAAATCAAATTCACTTAATGGCTGAATGTATTGATGAAAGCATACAACGCCTCGCGATCATTACTTCTTTAGCAACACGATTAGCGCCATTAACAAGACGAGAATTAGAAGAAAAAGTTGTCGCTATTGCCAAACGTTTAGCCGTTTTAAATAATATTACAGCACCTGAATTTATTGATAAAAAGTCTCAATCAACCTTAATAAATACTTTGCGTGAGCAAGGTTATTTAGCATTAAATGATGATGGATTACTCGTTGTATGTCCTAATATGACAGAACTTAAAACGTCAATTACTAATTTAGTCTCGATTGAAGTTTTACAGAGTATTGCGAGATAATCATAAATGATCTTAAGCTAAATAACTTAATTGAGTTATTTAGCTTAGCAGTACAGACCTAGTGCTGGTTAGGAGTGAAAGTTAATCTAACTATATAAAGTTTAGTTAACAGCCTATGCAAAATAGAGTTCGGTTAGCACCCTTTAATTTTACTCGGCAATTGTCCCTAGCTCTGTTGATACTTGTTCTATACCTTCTTTAGCAATCTTATTACTTAATTCTGCTTGTTTACTGCTTAACAGAGAAATACCCTCAACTACCATATCAAATGCTTTCCATTCACCTGTTTTTTTATTTTTTCGCATTTTAAAAATAACATCAATTGTCGGACTATTTAACTCAACTATTTGCACTTTAATCCCTACAATTTTTTTCCCTACAACTGACTTTTCAGGTTCAAATACAATTTCTTGATTTTTATATTGCATCAAAGCTGTTGCATAAGTTCTTGATAAATAGCTACGCATAGAATCAACGAATTGCTCTCTCTGCTCTTTAGTGGTGTTCTTCAAATGCTTGCCCAAAATACGATATGACGCATATCTATAATCTATTGATGGCATCAACTCTTCTTCAACAATATTTTGCATTACTTCAGGCGACTTTATAATTTCCTGCTGGCTAGCCGCAATGCGATTAAATAGTTTATCGCCCACCTTCTCCAAAATAACATAAGGTGAAGATTGATCCATTCCATAAGATAAGGTTGACATAGAAAATATTACTAAAAAAATCACTATGGAATTTACTATACGTTGCATTTTCTGCTCCTGAAAAACTCTATTAATTTAATTTTGTAGCTACACTCAACCACAAACCGACCGTTCGGTATATTCAATGAGCGAAGAATATCACCGACCGATCGGTTTGTAACTATTTATTTGTACTATTTTTGAAATTTATGCGAGAAAAGATGAAAAATATTATTAATGTCTAAACATGTTGAGCGTTGAACTACTTTCTCAACGCACGAATATAAACACAAAGTTCTAACATCACTTGTTGAAATAAAGATTTATTGCGTGAACCTTTACATAAGGTTGTCGCACCATAAAAAGTGGCGACAATAAAATAAGCAACTTGGGTTAATGTTATATTATCGCGCAAATCACTTTTTACTCGCCCTAAAGACTCAACCATTAGTTGATTGAGCTTTTCTTGCATTGTTAATATGCGTAAACGAAAACCTTCATCAACATTTGCCATTTCTTCACAAAGGTTATTCAATGGGCAACCGCAAACAGCTTCACTACACACCATAGCATCACACATTGACATAAAAAAATCACACAAACCTTCAATTGGGTCTTCATGACTCAATGCCGGTTGCCAAGTATCTAAAAAAATAGGTATATATTTCTCTTCAAAAACGGCATAACCCAATTCAAGCTTATTAGTGAAATGATAATACAAAGCACCTTTCGATATCCCACAACGATTAATGATGGTAGACAAGCCAGTTGCTTGAAAGCCATGTAGGTGAATTTCATCAGCAGCTACAGTAAGTATTTTTTCACGTGTTTGTTCAGCATCGCTCATGATTACGGCTCTTAATATTGATAATTTGTTAACCACTGGATATTAACAAACCGATTGGTCTGTTGCAAGAAAGATGTAATACGGTAGTTATTTTTTAGAATGATAGAAAACTATGATATTAGTTGGAGAAGTTCACAGTACTACGACAAAATCAGAGTTTTACCAATAAAACACAAGTATTAAAAATATATCAAGTTGCAGAGCATATAGCGCTTTTAATCTCTTATTATCAATGTTATAAACTGACAAAATATATACTTAAAGGATTAATTGTGAAAAAAATACTATTGATAACCTGCCTACTTTTGTCATCTAACAGCTTTGCATTAGAGCTTGCTAAATATCCAATAGAACTTAGCTCGGGTGATGGTGTTAATGTTATTATTGCACCGACAAAAGACAACAAACAAGCGCTAATAAAAGTAACTGGTATTAATCATGAAATTGATGACATTACATTTTTAACCGATTTTAAACCTCATGGTAGCAACAAGGCATACAAATATACTTATGACGGTTCTGAGCGTAGCTTAGTCACTGTGAGTGAAGGCTATCGTTGTTGCTCTTATACTCTTTATATACCAGAAACACGAGATGGCACCTACTTATCACAAAAAGAAAAGTCAGATCCTGGCATAGTTGCAGGTTTAAAAGCCCAATATGAACAACAATTAAGCCAAAATATTCAAGCTACGTTAGCTAATTTTAATCGCGAAAAACACTTAGGTTATCAACAGAAAAAAATCGCTGCGGCTAATAACGAAATTGTTAAACAGTGCGGCTTAAAAATAGAAACAGCTGTTGATTGGAAAGCCATTAATGATGATACATTAAAAGATTACGCTGTAGGTTCATTTTGCGCACAGGTAGCTACTGAAATGGCAGATATGTGTGAAAACAATCAAGGCTTTAAAAATGATATCGCTCATATTGATGCTATTGAATGTCAATTTACTGATCAGTTAAAACTGCGTCAAAACGGTAAGACTCTAACATTCAAAACAGCACCTAAAGCCCCTAATCAACGTCAATTTATTCAATCTTATTTATTAAACTTATAAAGAGTTTTTAACAATCCGTTAAACTTTATTTTAACGGATTGTGCTTGCTCTTACAGAAGAAAAATGAGTAATACTAATTCTTATTTTACTAAATAAAATTACTTTTATCGTAAATACAGCAATTAAAAACTAGTTGTAAATACGCCAAATTTAATATTAACAATGCTAATAGCACTTAACTGTGCCTACTTTATTCTTTGAAGATACCTTTTGTACTCATTATGTAAAAGCCATATTTTTCAGTTTTACTGTCCAGAATAATCAACGACCTGTGATTGCTTTTTAGTATCACTGGGATATTCATTAAAAAATTTAAAATAGTCTTGTGCAAATCGACCTTGATTGACAATCCCATAACTTTTGGTCAACTCAGCAATCGTTTTTGTTTTATCTTCTTTTAACGTTATATGAATTTGCTGTAGCCTACGTGTAATTATATATTGTTTCGGTGTCATACCAATAATTTGCTTAAAACTATACTCCAAGGTGCGAACGCAACAAAAACTGGCTTTTGCCAACTCAGGAATTGTCATCTTAAAATCATTAGTTTTGTGCATATAATTTAATGCTCGACTAACAATTTCAAATTGTCGGGGTTTCCTGATACTAGAGATAGTCAGATTGGTTGAGCTTAGTGATAATAAATCACATAATAAGTGAATAATAGTTTCTTGTGCATCTATAACCGATTGATAATTGAGTATATGTCTATTATTAAGTAAACTATCAATTGTATGACTTAAATTATTTAATGTATTGATATTACTAGAAAAACCTTGGCTATCAAAATACTGATAGTCAAGTACCTCTTTTAAAATACTTAAATTTTCACTACCGTAATAACTAGCCAATTCTTCTGAAGAGATAATAACCACATAATATTTAGGATAATGCTTAGGAATCCTAGTCAAGATTTCTTGACCCTGTTTAAAAACTAAAGGTTGATTAGCTAAAAAACCTTTACCATTTACAAGTAGGCCAGTAGCTCCTTTATAGGGGATAACAATATAAAAACAATCTTCTGTTATTCGAGCATGAAATTGTACAGAAGTGTTAATAAACTTATCACTTATTATTACTTTAGGTAATTCAAATTGTCGCTGCTGACACGAAAAAATTCCTGGGGATAGTTGGGTGGCATATACGTCCATATTTATAAGTACTTTACGGTACTCATCGATGGAATAAAACTCTAAATCTGTCACATTGGTTAATTATAGTTACTTAAATTTTGTACTAAGAAACTATCCATATAGCCTAACTAAGTCAACAGCAGCCAGTATACATTTTACGCACAATACCTTGACAAATTATAAGGTTTAATAAGAATAAATAAGGTGCTCCTCAGCACAAAACTACTGTTATCCCAATAAAATTATACAACCCACATCACCTTCATTGAAAACATAACCAATTTTGTATATCCACAATACGAAAACAAAAATTAAACCACAAAAAAAACAATGATTTATAGATTTATGCTTGATAACTTGATGATAGAAATCAAGAAGATTTAGATGTTGTGATTTTCTGTTCAACTCATGTTTAGCTCCTTGCACATCAAAAAATATTTCAAATGACAAATAGTTAATGGAATAAATATGAATAGTCGGTCGCATATGAAGTACATTTAAAATGGGGCAATGAAATGTTATTCAATGGTAAAAAATTATTGAACGATACCAGTCTATATAAACAATTATTTGAACAATCATCAGATGCGATGCTGTTAATCAAAGATAATCATTTTATCGCCTGTAATAAAGCCTCTCAACAAATGCTTGGCTGGGTAAATACTGATAATATTTTTCCAATATCTCCTGCCGACATTTCACCTAAAACACAGCCTTGTGGAATGAGATCAACCGAAAAGTCTAAAAGCATTATAGAAAAAGCTTATGATAATGAAGAGCATAAATTCGATTGGTGGCATATAAACGCAAATAAAGAAGTATTTCCTGTAGAAGTTAAATTAACCGCTATTTACCACAATAACGAGCGGTTTTTACATGTACTCTGGAGAAGTATTCCAACACACTATAATCAATATAAAAAGCTAAAAGTAGCAGAGTCGGTTCAGCATAATACAACTGACGCAATTATGATTACAGACCATAAGAATATTATTATTGATGTGAATCCTGCTTTTTGCAAAATTACCGGGTATACAAAAAAAGAAGCTATTGGGCAAAATTCAGGTTTTATGAAATCAGGCATTCAAGGTAAAAGCTTTTATCAACAAATGTGGCGATCTATAAACGATAAAGGCTTTTGGCGTGGCAATATTTGGGATAAGAAAAAGTCTGGTGACTATTATTCAAAAACACTAAGTATAAGTGTTATTAAGAATGAAAATAATGAAATAGTAAACTTTATAGGATTATTTTCGGACTCAACTGCACTATTAGAGTATGAAGATACCATTCAAAAACAAGCCAATTTTGACTCCTTAACAGGCTTTCCTAATCGTAGTTTTTTACTAAATTTACTGGAAGATAAAATTCTGACTGCTACAAGTGAAAATAGTACTTTTTCACTTGCCTTTATTGATATTGATAATTTCAAAATAATAAATGACACCAAAGGACACGCTTTTGGCGATCAAATAATTATTAAAATAATTCAATGTGTTAGAAACTGTATTGATGATAAAGATATTTTAGGTAGGATGAGTGGCGATGAATTTTTAATTATTTTTGATACTAACCAAACACTTACGATGATTAAAAATAAAATTCAACGAATTATCACGCTTTCTGATTTCGCTATTGAAATTGATTCAAATGATTTTTTTGTTACGTTGAGTGCCGGAATTAGTTCTTTTCCAAGCGATGGTATGGATGTTAGTACATTAATCGCAAATGCAGATATCGCCATGTATCATGTGAAACAAAACGGCGGTACAGATTACGCACTATATAATGATCGCCTAGGAAAAACCTTCCAAGAAAACAATGAATTAGAAGAAGAATTTATTAGTGCCATCAACGAAAGAAAAATTATTCCTTATTTTCAAGCCAAGTTAGATTTATCTTCAGGTCATATTGTTGGCTGTGAGTCTCTCGCTCGCTGGCAACGATCTAGTGGAGAATATGTATCACCTGAAATTTTCATTGAAATAGCAGAAAAAAAATATCGAATTAATCAACTCTCATCTCATTTATTTTTGACTACATTCAAGTCAATAGCCAGCATGCAACTCCCTAGCAACTTCATAATTTCAGTTAATGTCTCACCAATGGTTTTGCTAGACGATAACTTTCAAAGTGATTTCATCAATTACATTACTTCATCTAGCCTATCGCTAAACCAGATTGAAATAGAAATTACGGAAACTTGCTTGATTGAAGATTTTGAAAAAGTTAAAAATGTTTTATCTAGTTTAAGACGTATGGGAATACAGATAGCTATTGATGACTTTGGAACAGGCTTTGCTTCATTAAATTATTTAACGCAACTTGAAATAGACACGATTAAAATTGATAGAACTTTTATTAATCTTATAGATACAAAAGACAAATCCAACAGAATAATTGTTGAATCTATTATCTCTATGTCGCACAAATTGGGCTATAAAGTCGTAGCCGAAGGTGTTGAAACAATGGCCCAATTAAATATATTAAAAGAGCTACATTGCGATTTCATTCAAGGGTATTTACTATCAAAACCTTTAGATCACCTAGCATTTAATGAGTTTATTCAAGACTTTAACATCATTAATGAATATTGTTAAAGATGGAAAGCTAGCCAAACTAGAATGCCATCGTCAAGAACTAAAAACCTTCTAGCACTATCTTCCCTATTGATTTTCCTGATTCAATATCTGCATGCGCAGCACGTAAATTTGTCGCATTAATCCCGCCTAGGTGCTTACCTACTGTAGTTTGGAGATAGCCTTGATCAATTAACTCAGCAATACTATTCAGTAAATTATGTTGCTCATTGATATCCTCTGTTTGAAACATAGAACGAGTAAACATAAATTCCCAGTGTAATGACAAGCTTTTCGGTTTAAGTTTTTTAATATCGACAGATTGTGGATCATCAATTAAAGCTATTCTTCCCATTGGCGCTAACATTTCTACATAACTATCCATGTATGAATCCGTATGAGTTAAGCTAGCAACATGGGTTACTTGCCCAATATTCAATTGTTCAATTTGTGCAACTAACGGTTTTGAGTGGTCAACAACATGATCAGCTCCCAGTTTTTTCACCCATTCTGCAGAGCTATCACGAGAAGCCGTAGCAATTACAGTAGCGCCAGTTAAAACACTCGCTAATTGTACTAAAATCGAGCCAACACCACCTGCAGCACCAACAATCAGAAGAACATCCTTAGATTTATCTTTATTATCAGGTTGTTGCTGTTTAATTGCTAAACGCTCAAATAATAACTCCCAAGCAGTAATAGATGTTAATGGTAAGGCGGCAGCTTCACTATCAGATAAACTTTTAGGTTTATTACCCACAATACGCTCATCAACTAGTTGATATTCTGCATTACAACCTTGACGATTTAAATCGCCTGCATAAAACACACTATCACCGAGCTTAAAGTGAGTTACTAACTCGCCTACACCAACGACTTCACCCACAGCATCCCAACCAATAACTTTATATTCACTACCCTCAGGAGACACATTTTGACGAATTTTACAATCAACAGGATTAACTGCAATTGATTTAACACGTACCAATAAATCATGCCCTGAAGCCGTTGGTTGTTGCATCTCAATATCGACTAAAGAAGCAAGTTCGCTGATAGGTAAAGATTTTTCATAGCCAATGGCTTTCATGGTTATTCTCCGATACGTTTGTAATTAGCATTGATACTGAACTTATACTAAACAGATTAAAGATCCTATAAAATATTAAAAACTACTAAAAAATAGCTGAAATAAAATAGTAACAGTAAATCACTTGCAATTAAATAGACGACCGGTCTATTATATAAAAATAAGTAACATCGAGATAAATACAATATAAATGAATATACCAACAACCAAACCACGTCGTGGTAGACCGCCAAAAGCGTCTCATAAAAATAGAGATACTAAAGCGGAGTTAATCCGTAGTGGACTTGAGCAATTAACTGAAAATGGCTTTGCTTCATCTGGTATTGATAAAATTTTAAAAAAGGTGAAAGTACCTAAAGGCTCTTTTTATCATTATTTTGCCAGTAAAGAAGCGTTTGGTCAGGCTGTTATAGATAACTATGCAAAGTATTTTGCCAACAAGCTCGATACTTGTTTATTAGATGAATCATACCCGGCTTTAAAGCGCATAAGTAATTTTGTAGAAGATGCGAAAATAGGCATGATCCGCCATAATTTTAAACGCGGTTGCTTGGTTGGTAATTTAGGTCAAGAAGTCGATTTATTACCCGAAAGCTATAGAGAACAGTTAGTTGACATACTTCATTCTTGGCAACACCGCGTAGCACAATGTTTAACAATAGCGAAAACAGAAGATCAACTATCAGCAGCAGCTGATTGTGAATTACTCGCCGAATTTTTTTGGGTTGGTTGGGAAGGAGCGGTCAGCCGATCAAAACTAGTACAAAGCACCCAACCTTTAGATAACTATTTTAATTGTTTTATCTCGAGTTTACCGAGATAAAATTTACCATTTTATAGACGATCAGTCTAAATAAGGAGAAAACCATGTTCAGCGGTATTTTAATTGAAAAGAATGACGGCAATTATCAAGCAGCAGTGAAAAGCATTAATGAGAGTATATTACCTGAAGGTGATGTTACTGTTAATGTTTCACACAGCACCCTTAATTATAAAGATGCTTTAGCCATTACAGGAAAATCACCGGTAGTAAGAAAGTTCCCTATGATCCCAGGGGTTGATCTAGTTGGTACAGTCACGCACAGTGACAGTGAAAAATTCAAGATAGGCGATGCCGTTATACTCAATGGTTTTGGTGTGGGAGAGACTCACTGTGGCGGTTTAGCACAAAAAGCACGCTTAAAAAGTGAATGGTTAATACCTTTACCTAAAGCGTTTTCACCGCATCAAGCAATGGCGATTGGTACTGCTGGCTACACTGCGATGCTTTGCGTTATAGCACTTGAAAAACACGGTATAACACCTGATAAAGGTGAAATTTTGGTCACTGGCGCTAACGGCGGAGTTGGTAGTTTCTCAGTGGCGATATTAGCTAAGCTTGGCTATAAAGTGGTTGCTTCTACAGGACGAGTTGACCAAGCACAGTATTTAGAGAAACTAGGAGCATCCGAAGTTATTGATCGAAATACGTTATCTGAGCCTGGTCGTCCATTAGCCAAAGAACGATGGGCTGGAGCTATTGATTCTGCAGGCAGTCATACCTTAGCCAATGTTTGCGCTAGCACAAAATATGGCGGTGTTGTTGCTGCATGTGGTTTAGCACAGGGTATGGATTTACCTGCCACAGTGGCTCCTTTCATTTTACGCGGTGTCACTTTAGCCGGTATTGATAGCGTCATGCGCCCAATTGAAGATAGACTAGAAGCATGGCAACGCCTTGCTGACATTTTAGACCCGACAGTTTTTGATGATATTTCTACTGATATCACCTTAACAGAAGCGCTTACTGTCGCTGAAGATTTAATAGCAGGTAAAGTACGTGGTCGTGTCGTAGTAGATCTTAACAAATAATAGAATCTATTCTTATAAAATACTAATAGCGGTTTATCAGAAACGTGTAGCTGATCAATAACAACATTATCAGCTACACAATACTTTATAAAACAGATTACACAAACAGCTAAAATCAATCACCTTAATCACGATGAAACATCACAACTGAAAATTGATGACATTTGTCACATCAATGTGATGACAAAACTCTCTACAATCATTCTACCGTTTAGCCAATACTATCTACGTCAACTAAACAGGAGAATGACATGAACATCAACAAAACATTAATCACTTTAGCAGTAACATTACAAATGTCTTTTAGCGCAGTTGCAGCACAGGCTGACATTGATCAAATTGAAAAGGCTGCTAGCGTATTAGATATCCCAACATTACAATCTATTGCAACCAATGTGTCAGGCTACGACCAAGCACTCGCCTATTACCGTCTTGGTTTAAGTGCACACCTAAAAGGGCAGAATGCACTAGCGATAACAGCAATAGATCAAGCAATTAAATTGCTTGAACAACTTAATGAATCATTCATTAATAATGTAGAAGTAAAAGCATTATTAGCACAGGTTTACGGCTATAAAATTGCACTAGAGCCGATGAAAGGCGTAAATTATGGACCAAAATCAAATGCCATAATCTCTGAAGCAGAAGCGTTGGCGCCTAATAACCCTAGAGTACAGCTCGTTATCGGTATTAGTAAATTAAATACGCCAGAAATGTTTGGCGGTAGTCGCGAAGCAGCCTATCAGGCGTTTGACAAAGCTATCACTGCATATAATAACGCTGATAAAAATGCTAACTATAATTGGGGTCATGCTGAAACCTATACTTGGCGTGGACTTATTCATATGAAAAAAGGTGAAGTTGAACTAGCAAAACAAGACTGGCAGTTAGCATTAAACATTACCCCTGATTATGGCTGGGCTAAAATGTTATTAGCACAAAACCAATAACATAACTAAGAATCAATAAGTAATAATGGCATTATGCTAACTCACTGAACGCTTTTTGAGCTATCACTCAAAAAGCGCGACTTTGCCATAGCACATAATGTTATTTTCCAAGAGCAAAAAGGAATGAAAAATGACCGAAAACCCTTTAAAAGTAAAAGATGATCAACCGTTTGTTATCGACCCTATTGCCGATACTGGTGCAGCTAAATGGAGTTACTTTTCACTCACATTCTCATTATTCTATTTCTTTCATATCATTGCTAAGTATGAACAATATACAAATACCCAATTAATTACCGTATTTGTTATCTATATTTGCTTTATTGCCTTATTTTTTCAAGCAATACGGTCAACAGGGAAAGCTGTACTAAAACCGATTATTGCAATTGTTATATTATCAGCTGTCGGTGCAGCCATAAACCCAGGAACTAATGCATTATTTGGATACGCTGCCTTTTTTAGTGGTTACTATTTTTTAAGAAAGTATGCGGTTCTATTATTAATATTGAACTTAGCAGCACAAATTTCTTCCGCGTTAATACTTGATTTACTGAGCCCTTATTATCTTGGACCTTCGCTTGCTTGCTCATTTAGTCTGTTTGTCTATGGTATTTTTAGCCAAAAAGAATATATACATAGTTGTTTACAGCAAAAGAAAAATCAACAAATTGAACAACTAGCCGCGATTGCTGAACGAGAAAGGATTGCGCGAGATATGCACGACTTACTAGGCCATTCGTTATCATCATTAGCTTTAAAATCTGAACTTGCTGAAAAACTAGCAAATAAGCAACACTTTGAAGCCGCGACAAAAGAAATTTCTGAAGTTGCAAACCTTGCTAGACAAACATTGTCTGAGGTTCGTTTGGCGGTAACGGGCTTAAAACTGCAAGGCTTAAGTGCTTCGCTTCAAAAATTAACAAATGAATTAAAAAACATGAAATTCGACACTCAATGTTATATTGATGCCTCGAATTTACCACCAATGGTAGAATCGACCTTGATAATACTAAGTAAAGAATGGATAACAAACATTCTTAGACACAGTAATGGTAATAGTGTTTCTATTGCTATTAGCGCTGACGCTAATAACGTAAAATTGAATATTGGCGATAATGGTAAAACAACAAAAATAAAACCGGGTAATGGAATAGATGGAATGCGTTCACGGGTCGCAGAATTAGGAGGCTCTCTGGACATTAATTATAATGATGGAGTTAAACTTGCTGTAGTGATTCCATTACTTGCAACAATGAAAATAAACACAGAAACCAAGGACACAATTTCTATATGATTAAAATACTCGTCGTTGAAGATCAAGCCTTAGTACGTGGCGCTATTTGCAGCTTATTGGCATTAGAAGACAATATTGAAATTGTTGGCCAAGCTGAAAACGGCCAAATAGCACTGGATATGCTAAAAAATATTAAGGTCGATTTTATTTTAAGCGATATTGAAATGCCAATAATGTCAGGTTTGGAATTAGCAGAAAGAGTTCAAGCTGACTATACACATATTGATATCTTGATCATGACAACGTTTTCTAAGTCAGGATATATCAAACGTGCTATGGCACTCGGTGTAAAAGCCTTCATTCTAAAAGAATCGCCCACTGAGTATTTAGTAAACGCAATCAAACAAGTACAAAATGGACAACGAGTCATCGATCCAGAATTAGCATTAATGGCGTTAGACGACAACGATCCACTATCAAATAAAGAGCGTAAAGCCATTAAATTAGCCGGAGATGGCCTTAAAACCGCAGAAATTGCCCAGGCTTTATTTTTATCTGAAGGTACAGTTCGAAACTATTTATCCGAAGCCATATCTAAACTTAATGCAGTGAATCGTATTGATGCTGCAAGAATAGCCAAACAAAAGGGTTGGATTTAAGTTCGATTTTATAACGCTTAATATAAAAGACAACTATGAATATTTGTTCTTTTTGAGTACTTTCGGCAGAGATTGTTACAGGGTTGAGATTGACAGTATATGGTTATTTATATAAACCAGTATCATAACTTCACTTAAGTATTTAATATACTTGTAATATCCCCCATCACATTAAAAGCTAATTCAAAAGCTATTAAATTAGCACGTGCCGACTTTATATCTCCTGATTGATATTTATGCTGTATTTCTTGAGCAATCACATGAGCATCATCATGAGCTTGCTCAAGTTGCAATAATGACCTCTTATCAAATAACTGTTCTTGAATTTTCAAGCGAATCCAATTCCCACAGTGACACTCTTTAAGATTAAGGTTTGGCCAAGGTTTATCGTCTTCAGGTGGTGATAATATTTTATTTCTAAATCGATTTCGCCACTGCGAGGTAATTAGCGTAAATATCTCGATACTGCTTTCTTTACTATTAAGTTGTTTATTTCCACAAAGCAACCAACGCTGATTTGGAACATAATCTTTAAGCCACGAACATAAATCTTCAGCAGGCATAGGTTTAGCTATTCCATAACCTTGTGCTTGCTCACATCCCATTAATAGTAACATTAAGCCATGATTAGTTGTTTCAACACCTTCAGCGATAACTTGGCGATTAAATGATTTCGTTAGGGAAATAACACCATCAATAATTGAATAGTCACTTGGATCATCAAGCATATCTCGAACAAAACTCTGATCAATTTTAATAGTATTAATCGGTAGGCTCCTTAGGTGAGTTAACGAAGAATAACCTGTACCAAAATCATCTAAAGACGCACCAACACCTAATCTTTTTTGGCACTTCTCAATAATATTTGTAATCGTATTTAAATCACCTAACGCTGAACTCTCTAATATTTCTAATTGCAAAAATTGTGCATGTATAGAAGGATACGCCGCTAAGGATGCTTCAAGCACACTAAAAAATGAAGGTGAGTGCAGATGGTTTGATGATATATTAACACTTACTTCAAGTTCAATGCCTTGTAATTGCCATTTAGCAAGCTGCTGCAGTGCCTCATTTATAACCCAATCGCCAAGAACGCATTCTAACGAGGTACCATCAATATCAGGTAAAAAGTCTAGCGGTGGAATTAATCCTTTTTCTGGGTGAAACCAGCGTATTAAAGCTTCAACACCGAACACATCACCTGTTAGCATATTCACTTTAGGCTGATAGTACAATTGAAACTCACCATTAGCTAAAGCCTGCTCTATTTCTTCTAATTGTAGGTTCTTTTCAATTATACGTTGATCTGAATCTGGGCTGTACAATACAGAGCGATGCTTACCCGATAGTTTAGATTGATACATAGCGTGATCAGCATGTCGTAATAAAGTATCAATATCACCATCATCTAAAGGATATAAGGTAATCCCACTCGAAGCAGTAATATTATGTTGAATACCATCAATAAAATAAGGTAAAGCTAAAGCTTGATGAATACGCTGCATAGTTGATTCATATTGTGACGCTGATTTAATGTCATTTAAGAGAATAGCAAATTCATCCCCTCCTTGACGAGACACAGTATCCTCTTCCCTAATACAACTAGTGATGCGCTTTGCAACCTCAATTAATAAATGATCGCCCGCTTCATGACCATAATTATCATTTACAGGCTTAAAGTCATCTAGATCAAGAAAACAAACAGCCAATTGATGCCCAGTTCTTTTGCTATGTGCAATCGATTGATGAAAACGGTCAACAAATAAAGCTCTATTGGGTAAATTGGTGAGTACATCATAATGCGCCATTAAGTTAAGTTTATCTTGCTGATGTTTAATACTGGTAATATCAGAAAAAACAGCAACATAATGCGTAACTTCGTCATCATCATTGGTTAGTGATGAGATATTGAGCAACTCAGAATATAGCACCCCCTGTTTGTTTCTATTCCATACTTCACCTTTCCAATGTCCATGCTCTATGATTGACTGCCACATCTGTGCATAAAACTGCGAACTTTGCTTTCCCGAGCTTAAAATTCTTGGTGACTTACCAATAACATCTTCATGGCTATAGCCAGTTATTTTAATGAATGCCGGATTCACATCAACAATCACCTGATTGGCGTCGGTAATCATAATGCCTTCATGGGTATCGCTAAAAACTCTCGCTAACAACTGGAGTTTCTCTTCATTTTTCTTACGTTTAGTAATATCTTGAACAACAACAATATGACTATGAGGTTGTTCCCCAACTTGCCAAGTGGGGGAGATTGTCAACTTCACCCAAATAATATGACCATTTTTGTGAATATAACGTTTTTCTATCGTCACTTCACGTTGTGAACCATTCAGTATTTTTTCCCGACTACCAATACTATTTAGTAAGTCATCTGGATGGGTAAGTTCGGTAAAGTGCTTTTCATTTACCATCTCATCAACACTATAGCCGAGCATGTCGCAAAACCGTTGATTAATACGGATGAACTTACCTTCTTTGGCACTTATCAGAGCGACTCCAATAGCAGCTTGTTCAAAAATACTACGAAATAATTGTTCACTATCTGCTAACGACTCTTTCGACTTAACTTCTTCAGTTACATCACGAATAACACAAATAAGCTGGCCATTATGAGGAATGATATTGATACGAGCATCAAAATGCATAACCTGACTGTTGAGCATTAATTCATATTTAAAAGCAGTGAATTTGTTTACTTGTGAGAGCTTTTCAATTTTTTCTTGAAATATCTTGCCTATTTTTTTAGGTAAAACATCTTGCATTCGTTGGCCAATAAAACTTTGAGGGTTTTTATATAATTTATCTTTATTTTGTGTACGGCAGTCTAGAATAGTGCCATCAGACATCATACGAAAATAAGTGTCAGGCAGCGCATTAAATAAACTTTCTAGTTCAGCACTCTGGCGTAATAGATTAATACCAACTTGTTTTAATTCGGTAATATCTTGAACTATCCCTGACATCGCTTTGGTTTGCCCATTGATATCAAATGTATAGCCTCCGGAAACCAAAATACTACGAATTTCACCATCTTTTCGCATAATTTGGCATTCAAGATACCAATCTGTTTTATTTTCCCTTGCTTCTTGAAATTTTTTATCAACATAATCCCTTTCTTCCGGAATAATGTGCTCAAGAAACATTCCATAGGTCCACTTTGGCAGTAATGAACTATAACCAAATATTATGTCATGCCTTAACGAACGATAAGAAGATAAGTCACTAAGAATAAGTTCCCAACGCCCAATGCCACTTTGCTCTAAAACTAGATCTAGTCTACTTTTATTTTGTTGTGTCTGGTTTACCATAATCTGTCGTTGTTTCATATTCATGACCTAAATAACATAGCTGACAAGTCGACCATTATTAAGGACGTAAATATCAGTAACAAATACTTCACTATAAGAAACCTAACCATTTTTTAAGTTGCAATACATTTCAGTTATAAGGAGCTTTGCAAATTTAACTTTCAATTAAGCGCTATATCCAAGTATTGTCTTAATAGGAAGCAATTTATTGTTTAGCTTACATATTCAGTATTGTACAAAAACAAAAAATTACAATGTAAACCAAAATAGAAAATCAACTAGCGCATTAAGCCATTAACTCTAGCAAGATAATGAGCGCTTAAGTTTGATCTCCTTCAACTAATACGACGTTTTAATGCTTAATTTGCACACCAATTGAGTGTTTACTCGTCATTATGTACAAACACAGTAACAAGCTCATTTGTAACATTAAGTTGCTTAGAGCATTCATAGCGCTTATTCTTAATATTCTGAACCTCATAACAATAGACATTCTTATGTATATTCAAATATCAATGAAATCTATCCAAGCATTTATCGGTAGTATTATGCTGATAACAATCGCTGGATGCGCTCAACCATATAAATCAGAAAATACAGTACCAAACTCACTGCCTAAGCAAGAAAAGTTTAGTGTCATATTTGGAGGAACAGATGTTGGCAAACTATTAGTAAACCGAGATAAAAAAAATATCAATATCGACTTTTCATTTAGCAATAATGGTCGTGGTGCTAGCAGTAAAGAAACACTAACCTTAACAGATATGGGATTACCGACTGACTGGCGCATTACAGGAAAAACGGTTTTTGGTAATGAAGTGAATGAACAGTTTAACTTACAAGGTAATATGGCAAATTGGCTGAGTTCCGCTGAAAAAGGTAGTACCGAGTTTAACGATGCTGCAATATATATTGCACAAAACTCAAGCCCATATTCACTTTTCATATATGCTAAAGCATTACTAAATCAAACAAGTAAATCATTACCCGCACTTCCTTCTGGCAAATTAACCATCACTCCAGTCGACACTGTTAAACTTGGCGATATTAATAACAACATAGCCAATACTGTGATTTATGCCATCAATGGTATTGAACTCGATCCTAGTTATATTGCCCTTGATGAAAACCAACATATGCTTGCTTATTTATCTCCGCGTTTTGTAGTTATTCGTGAAGGGTTTGAAAAACAAAATAAAGTATTAAGTGATTTAGCCACTAGCTTAAACGCAAATCGATTTGAAAAAATAGCTAAAAAAACAACACACCAATATAAAAAACCCGTTCGTATTAATAATGTTAAAATTTTTAACCCTATTAACTTGCAACTCACATCCTCTCAATCAGTGTTAATTCAAAATAACAAAATTATAGCTATTGAGTCATCAATTAATGCAGCTAAAGATGGCGAAGTATTAATTGATGGTAATGGCGGCACATTAATTCCTGGTTTATATGAAATGCATGGTCACATGAGCGATAACGATGCCCTACTTAATGTTATGGCTGGTGTAACATCAGTAAGAGACATGGGGAACGAAATAGAAATACTCGACCCGTTAATTAATAAAATTGAAAACAATACAATCATTGGTCCACGTATTACTAAAAGTGGCTTTATTGAAGGTAAAAGCGAATTTTCAGCAGCTACGGGCGAAATAGCATCAACTGAACAAGAAGCGGTTGATCTTGTAAACATGTATGGTGAAAAAGGCGGATACTTTCAAATAAAAGTATACAGTTCAATTAACGGTGAATGGGTGCCCGCCATGGCAAAAGCCGCTAAAAATCATGGTATGCGTGTTACTGGGCATATTCCAGCATTCTCAACTGTTGATGATATGATTGCCGCAGGTTACGATGAAATTACCCATATCAATCAAGGCATGCTCAGCTGGGTACTAGAGCGGGATGAAGATACTCGAACACTTTATCGCATTACTGGCATGAAACGCTTTGTCGACTTAGATCTCAATAGCAAAAAAGTACAAAAAACCTTAAATACTATGGTCGAAAAAAATATTGCCGTTGATCCTACTATCGTCATTCATGAGTTTGGCCTAACAGCGAGAAATGGTGAAACTCGCATTGGCACTCAAGATTATATCGATAATATGCCTGTCGGCGTTCAAAGAAATGCCAAAATAGCACTATTAAATGTTGCAGATAAAGCAGAAGATATTGCTTACCAACTGGCTTTTGAAAAAATTATTGAAACACTGACCTTAATGCACAAAAAAGGAATTTTCCTAGTACCTGGCACCGATTTAGGTGGTGCTTTTGAGCTGCATAGAGAGCTAGAACTTTTTAAAAAAATAGGTATGTCTAACGCTGAAGTTTTACGCCGAGGCTCGTATGATATGGCTAATTATTTAGGCTATGGCGATCAACTTGGTAGCATTGAAGTAGGAAAGTTAGCCGATTTTTTCTTAGTGCCAGGCAATCCTCTTGCTGACTTACGCGCGATAAAAACAGTATCCATGGTTTCAAAAGATGGTGCTATTTATTTTCCTAGTGAAGTTTACCCTGAGTTTGGTATTAAGCCATTCACCACAATACCAAAGGTTTTTGAAGGTGACGAGTATAATAACTAACTGGAATTTTTATATAACGACAATATTAACCAAATGATGTATTTAACTATTCTCATCATTATAGAGAGCACTGTTGGCTAAGTATCAATGCACCACTTAATGTGGTGCTTAGTAAAACTCTATAATCGCCATAACTCAAATAACATATTTTTATTAAATAAAATCTTCTAAAAACCATGCTGAAAATTCATGCCTTCCTTCAACATTAGCTTTACTATAAAGAATAGAAGCTTGTTGTCGAACTGTTTTTTCTTTGGTATTTCTAACTGCGCTAATCTCTTTAAAACTCAAGCCCTTCAGTAATAACATACCGACTTCTTTTTCACTGGGAGTGAGTGACCACTCGTTGAATTGATTATGAATAACAACACCGTACTCATAACGAGCATTTTTCATTTCATCTGAAATGTTTTTCAGCTTATCGTCGGAAACCATTAATGCTTTTTTTAATGTCGATATATTAGATATTTTTTCATTAATATCTTTAATTAACAGGATTGCGCCAATGCCTGACACTATTACAATCAAGCTTTCTGAAATAATATGCCAACTAGGCGCCCCCATGGAAATATCAAAGAGGACATCAAAAAAATTTAAAACCATAATAGTAATTAACATTATAGTGATGAGTATATTTCTCATAAAAAGCCTAAATATCAGATAGCTAAAAATACAATAGACAAATGTACTATAGCGTTATAAAAAGAAAAAACTAACGAATGCCCAATGATTTATAATCGGATAAAAGAGATACTTAAAGCATAAAATCATTTTGGATATTATAAACAATATATTGAGAGGTTAATATGAATAGTAAACGTGAACCAGTTTTTGTGTGGAGTCGAAATGTTCGCCTTTTTCATTGGGTCAATGTGATCTCCATAACTCTACTCATCGCTGTAGGTTTAATCATTTTTAATGCTAAATCGTTAGGCGTATCTACTGATGGAAAAATATTACTAAAAACAATTCATGTTTATCTTGGTTATGTTTTTGCTATCAACCTTATTTTTAGATTAATTATTGGTTTTATCGGTAAAGCACATGAGCGATGGAGCAAAGTATTACCTTTTAACAAAGGTTTTTCAAAAGA
Source organism: Colwellia sp. C2M11 (assembly GCF_018860915.1). Classification (GTDB taxonomy): domain Bacteria; phylum Pseudomonadota; class Gammaproteobacteria; order Enterobacterales; family Alteromonadaceae; genus Colwellia. The sequence continues at coordinate 262,036 of NZ_JAHKQD010000009.1, read as the reverse complement.
GTTAATTGATTTCAAGCAACATAAACAAGCTGTTTATAAAGGACATAATCCCGCAGGAAAATTGATGGTATTCGCCTTGCTATCATTGATGTTTGTTCAAATGGTTTCAGGTTTAGTTATTGCAGGAACAGATATTTACTACCCTCCATTTGGCAAGTATTTTGCCCAAAGTATCGCTATTGATAAACAAAACATTGAAGCAATACAACCTTATTCAAAAGTGAATATTGATGAAAAAGCCTACACAGAAATGCGGGCTATACGCAGCCCTTTTATTACAGCCCATGTTTATGCATTTTACGGCCTACTATTTCTGATTCCTTTACATATCTTAGGTGTAATCATTGCTGAAAGAAGAGAGAAAACAGCGCTCGTATCTGCCATGGTTACTGGCTATAAATACCTTCCCAAAGAGCATTCAGAAAAATAATTGCTTTTCTGATAGACTTTAAATTCATTGTCTCAATACATAATTGAGGCTTTATACCAAGTCAACAAAGCAGGTACAGTATTTTGAAAAAACATACGTTCACTTTTATTTTTATCGTATCACAGTTAACATTTTTCGCTAATGCTGACGTTCTAAACAAATCAATTCAAAATGAATTGCCGAATTTAGAAAAGATTTATCATCATTTACATCAAACACCTGAACTCTCAAAACATGAAGTAAATACAGCTACTTTTTTAGCAAAAGAATTAAAAAAGTATGGTTATGACGTTACTGAAGGCATTGCTGGAACAGGTTTAGTCGCCATTTTAAAAAATGGCACGGGGCCAACAATAATGCTTAGAGCAGATACTGATGGACTACCTGTGTTAGAAGAAACAGGGCTCCCTTATGCAAGTGTCGCTACTTTTAATGATACAGCAGGTCTATCTATTCCTGTAATGCACGCTTGTGGACATGACATGCATATGACGGTATTGCTAGGTACCGCAAAACAAATGGTACAACATAAAGATCAATGGCAAGGTACTTTAATGCTAATAGCGCAGCCTGGAGAAGAAATAGGCTATGGCGCTAAACAAATGTTGGCTGAAGGTTTATATAAAAAGTTTCCATTGCCTGATTATAATATCGCTATGCATGTTTCCGCTGATTTACCTGCAGGAAAAATCGGTTACATCAAAGGATATGCGATGGCAAATGTTGATTCCGTCGATATATTAATTAAAGGTATTGGTGGCCATGGCGCATATCCTCATAACACAATAGATCCTGTGGTGATGGCTTCAGAAATAGTCATTAAACTTCAAACCATTGTCAGCCGTGAAATATCACCTCTTGAATCTGCCGTAATAACTGTTGGGTCTATTCATGGCGGTACAAAACACAACATTATTGGTAACGAAGTTAAACTGCAATTAACAGTGCGATCTTATTCCGATGAATCTCGTAACTTTTTACTTAAACGTATTGAACAGATAAGCCATGGCATTGCAAAAACAGCGGGAATACCAGATGAACTTCTGCCTAAGGTGATTGTAAAAGAAGAATATACTCCTGCCGTTTATAATCAACCAGAATTCACCCAACAAGTGGTCAATAACCTTGAACAGGTATTAGGTAAAGACAACATTGTTGTAGTTCCTCCTGTTATGGCTGGAGAAGATTTTTCTCGTTATGGACGTACTAAAGAAAAAATACCAAGTACATTATTATGGTTAGGTACGGTAAACCCTACTCAATATAAAGAGGCCAAGAAAAATAATAATGCTTTACCTTCTCTTCATTCTGGCAAGTTTGCACCTGATGCAAAACCAACTATTTTAACTGGTGTTATTGGTATGACAGAAAACGCGATGAAACTGCTGCAAAAGCAATAATAGCGCGATTTAGTTACGGCGATTAAATAACGGTATTAATTCAAACTGATGTTTTACATATCCAAAATATCTATAAAAAGGTGCCAAAAAATTATTTTTTGGCACCTTTTTATTGCTAGCACTATTATCGTTACCTTCACTAAGAAAAAATCAAATGCTCAGGAAAGATTAATACTAATAACAACACTAAAATTTGCATAAGAATAAAAGGAATAACACCTTTATAAATAGTCGTGGTTTTCATCCATTTAGGCGCTACTCCTTTCAAATAGAATAAACTAAAACCAAAAGGCGGTGTTAGGAAGGATGTTTGTAAATTCATCGATATTAAAATCGCAAACCACACTAAGTTAATGTCTAACGCGATAGCCACTGGTAATAAAATTGGCACCACTAAAAAAGCAATTTCGATAAAATCAATAAAAAAGCCTAGGATTAAAATGGCAATCATCGCAAAAGCGATAAAAGTCCATGTTCCACCAGGCAATTCTAAAAAGAAATCTTCAATAAGATACTCACTGCCTGAATAACTAAATACCATCGAAAATGCAGTTGCACCAATTAAAACAGCAAATACCATTGAGGTTACCTTAACCGTTTCTTTTGACACTTCATGTAACTTAGAAAAAGAAAAGCTTCTATACAATATCGATAATATTATTGCTCCAACAGCACCGATAGCAGCCGATTCAGTAGGTGTCGCTATACCAGCAAAGATTGAACCCAACACAATCAAAATAAGTATCATAGGTGGCACAATATCTTTTAATGCTTGCATCAATAATTCGCGTTTACTTTCATTTACCTCTATAGGTGGCATAAAATCAGGCTTAAACTGACCTAAAACTAAAATATATACAGTATAAAAAACCACTAATAACATGCCAGGTATTATTGCAGCGCGGAATAAGTCGCCTACCGGCACCCCCATTACATCACCTAGAATAATTAGAATTATTGAAGGAGGAATGATTTGCCCTAACGTACCAGACGCACAAATAACACCAGCAGCAGTTGGTTGATGGTAATTGTTCTTCAACATAACAGGCAAGGAAATAACGCCCATAGCAACTACACTTGCACCAACAACACCAGTTGAAGCGGCAAGTAAAGCACCAACAACAACAGTTGAAACAGCAACACCACCAGGAATACCACCAAACAATTTCGCAGCTGATTCCAATAAGCGTTCAGCTAAGCCAGTTTTTTGTAGCACTATACCCATAAAAATAAACATAGGGACGGCCATTAAAATGGTGTTTTCCATAATGCTCATTATGCGATACGGCATAAATTCAAATAACTCAAACCCTAAAACATAAACACCAACAATTAGAGAAACACCTGCAAACGTAAAAGCAACCGAGTAACCTAAAAATAAACAAATTAGTGCGATACCAAAAAGAACTAAACCCGTCATGAGTCATCTCCTTCTTTATAGGTGACTAGCACAGGTGTAATTAAGGTGCGAACGCTATTCAATGCCATGTAAATAATAGACATAATAAGAAAAACTGATGAAATTGGAATAACAGAACGTACAATCCATCGATAAGGCAGTCCACCAGGATCAGCACTACCTTCATTCATCTGATAGGCGCCTAGCGTATAATCTATGCTGTAATAGAGAATAACTATGGTGATTGGTAAGGCAAGGCATAAACTGCCAAAAAGATTAATAATTGCTTGCTTACGCGCAGACATTCGATCATAAAAAATATCGACTCGCACGTGTGCATCTTCTTTTAAAGTGTAAGCGATACCAAACATAAACATGGCAGCAAACAAGTGCCACTCTAATTCTTGCATACCAATGCTAACGTCATTGAAAAAGTAACGTTTAACCACATCATAAAAAACATTCATAATCATGAGTAACATTAATATGCTACAAAAATTACCAAGTGCATCAATAATTTTACCTATGACTTTTAACGTGAAATTCATCTAATAATTCTCATGATTAATACTCATACAAATTTACAAACTAATGTTGGTAAACCCCAACAAAAAAAGCAGATGACTATACTAAGTAAAGACATCTGCAATATATTTTTAACTATTTACGACTTACTTAGCGTCGAAGTTGTCAAGATAAGCGCGATCAGACAAATTAGTCCATGCCCTTGCTTTATCTTCATACTCCGTTAGAGATTTTAAAATTTCTGCTGTCATAGGATCTTTCGCAGCAAATTCATTTAGCAACTCATTATTTGCTTCCTGAATTGCATTCATGACATCTTTAGGAAAAGAGCGCATTTTTACATTAGGGTAATCTTTTTTAAGTGATGCTAAATTAATTGCACTCTCGTGATATGACTGAATATACATATCATAAGCAGCAGTCTTCATTGCTATTGTTAAGATTTTTTGTAAATCTTTTGGTAATGAATTATAAGCTTTCTCATTTACCATAAACTGCAGTTCAGTTGCAGGCTCATGCCAACCGGTATAGTAATATGGAGCTATTTTATGAAACCCCATACGTAAGTCTAACGAAGGACCTACCCATTCAAGAGCATCAATGGTGTTACGCTCAAGTGCAGTATAAAGCTCACCTGGAGGAATATTGGTTGGTTTGGCGCCTAATTTTGCTAAAACCTCACCGGCAAAACCAGGAATACGCATTTTTAATCCCTTAAGATCTTCAACAGTATTTATTTCTTTTTTAAACCAGCCCCCCATTTGGTTACCAGTATTACCGCCTGGAAAAGATAGAATACCATACTGGTCGTAAACTTTTTTCATTAACTCCATGCCACCACCATGATAGAACCAAGCATATTGTTCTGGTGCTGTCATACCAAAAGGTATTGTAGTGAAAAATAATGTGTTGAAGTTTTTTCCTTTCCAATAGTAAGAGCCAGAATGCGCCATTTGATATTGACCACTTTTAACAAAGTCAAAAACACCTAATGGTGATTTATGTTTGTTAGCTGAGTCAACACGGATAATCAAACGACCATCTGACATTTCCTTTACTATCTTAGCTAAGTTTTTAGTGGTATCACCAAAAACAGGAAAGTTTGGCCCCCAAGTTTCAGCTAATTTCCAACGATAAACCTTACCGTCTGCAGCATTTACTATTCCTGAAACCCCTAACGACAATACAAGCAGTAGTGTTAACAATATTGATTTTTTCATTCCCTTCCCCGAATTAATTAGAATCATTTTTTTATTATTGAATCTATTTAATAGCAACTCGAGTTCAAAAAGTAAACAAGACTTTAGTCTTTAATTATAAAAAACCTATAAATATTCAATACAAATACCAATAAAAATCGCCATGCCAACCCAATGATTATGTAGAAAAGCTTGGAAGCATCGCTCACGCTTACGATCATTAATTAACATCTGTTGATAGCTAAATAAACCTGCGGCAATAATCAGACTTAATTGATAAGGCCAACCAAATGCTAATAACTCACCAACGGTAAACAAAAGCCCTAAAACCAGTAATTGCAAAAAAGCGATAATACGTTTGTCATGTTCACCAAATAAAATAGCAGTCGACTTTACGCCAATCTTTAAGTCATCATCCTTGTCTACCATGGCATACATAGTATCGTATGCAACCGTCCATAAAACATTAGCACTAAAAAGTAGCCATGCAACTAACGGAACCTCTCCTTGCGCCTCGGAAAAAGCCATAATCATTCCCCAACTAAAAGCAGCACCTAAAACAACTTGTGGTAACTGGGTATATCGCTTCATAAATGGATATGAAGAAGCTAACAACAACGCCACTATTGATAAATAAATTGTTGGTAAACTTAAAGTTAATACTAAGCCTAAAGCAATACCAATAAGCAGGCCAAACAAACTTATCGCTTCTTCTTTGCTAATTAACCCTGTAATTAAAGGTCTATTTTTAGTTCGTTCAACCTTACCATCAATTTTCATATCAGCAATATCATTAATGACGCAACCGGCACTACGCATAACAAATACACCAAGACTAAAAACAAGTAACAAATAGAAGTTAGGCCAACCATCACTAGCAATCCATAACGCCCAATAAGTTGGCCATAGTAATAAATAAGTACCAATAGGCTTATCCATACGGGTAATTAATTTGATTGCTTGCCACTTTTGTTTTGATCTACTAAACATAGTTATCTCCTGGCTTGTCTATTTGTTGGTAAGCGAATGCGCCAGGTAAAAATACCTCTGATACCATCAAAGGTTTATTTTCTAAAATAAATATTGAACGTCGCCCCCAAAGGTTGTTTGCCGATATTAAAGGTTGTCTCGCTCCTGGTAACTTATTAGCTAACTGACTAACGGTACTAGTGGCATCAAACTCTGCAACTTCAATGGTTTTCCTTTTCAGAGAAGGGTTATTAAACATAACTTGTCCTAATGACTTTGTTCCTAAGTTAGCTAAGGCCTGCTCCGCCCCCGTTAAACTCGACAATGGTAGTAAACTTCGCGCAAAAACTTGAGGTTTATCATCACAATAAAGTAAAACTTCTCGCACTAACACTTCTTCTCCAGCAAGAATAAGGTCGACCGCTTCACTTTCTTGGCACTTTTCAACTTTCTGACCTAGAAGCTCCACTCTAAACTGATGACAATGGGACTTGAGACGTAAAGTGAGTGAAGCAGGATCAAGCAACCAACTTTTTAAATTTTCATCGATGAAGCTATCATTAGCATCATGCCAAAAACTCGACAAGGTAACAGGAAAAAACGATTTAAAATTCATAAACTAAAAACCAAATTAAACTAAATTAATCTAAAAGTGAAAGCCCGATTGATAATACCATTGTTTTTGCCCGAACTCATTTTACCTTGAAAGTAAAAGATTAAAAAAAAATGACTTTTTTCAGGAAAAAATTTAATTTCAGGTTATGATAAGTAATGTCTCTAATTTTCTACTGATGTACTCTAAGAAGTAAACATTATGCTTAAATATTTGTTGATTGGAACTTGTTTGTTAATGCCTTTAAGCACTAAGGCAGTGGATTATGCCTATTTCGGCTTTGAACCAGACATAGTCACCAATTATATCCCTCTAAAGAAAAAAATGGGTTACGTACGCCTAACTGTTGAGTTAATGGTACCTAGCCAAAATATAGAAATTGTTGAGCATCATTCTGCATTATTACGCGATGCCATTATTGATATTATCGGCAAACAGCCTGAAGAAAAAATAAAATCGATTAAAGGCCGTGCTGAGATACTGCTGAAATGCGAAGAAAAAGTAAAAGAGTTATTAACACAAGAAACAGGTCAACCGTTAATTAAAAAGCTTTTATTCACGCAATGGTTAGATAATTAGGCGAGTTAAGCTAACCCAATTTAATAAATACCCTTAGTTCTACAAGCAAAAAAGCCAAAGTTCACACTTTGGCTTTTGTCTGTTTAGATAATAATACCTAATAAAACAACCTGTTTTTAGCGACTAACAGGAACTTGTTTAGTTGCTGAAACTTTCGCTTCTATGCGACGGTTTTTCGCATGTGCTGCTTTATCATCACCTGAATCAAGCAAGTTTTCTTCACCGTAACCTACAGCAGATAAACGATCACTATCAATATTAAATTGATTAACTAATACGTCAACAATTGCATCAGCACGTTGCTGTGAGATTTTTTTGTTATACGCAGCACTACCTACTTTTGAAGTGTGGCCTTCAATTACTAAAGAAACTTCAGGGTAAGTCGTTAGGAAATCAGACATTTTTTTAATTTCTGATAAATACTCTGCTTTAACAGTAGACTTATTATTGTCAAAATTAACTAATAAGCTCATTCTGCTTGTTTCTTCAGTAAAGATAGTACAACCGTATTGATCTACTTTATCAGTAGTAGGAGTGCTTGGACAACGATCATTGTTATCTGTCACGCCATCATTGTCTGTGTCTGAAGCAACAATTGGAGCAACAGCTGCAGTCGTTGATGCCTTTTTATTTCTTACAGGTGTTGATTTATTATCACTACCAAAGAAATAAATAACACCTAAACGAGCACTACCTTCTTGATGGTGATCTGAAAATTCATAATGGCCTTTACCTTCAAGATAAACCGCTGTATTTTCACTAAGGTAGTGACGGTAACCAACACCTAAATTTACAGATTCTTTTGCTTGACCGATATCTAAATAGCCTAATCCGCCTACAACATAAAAGCTTTCTTTTTCTGGGAAGTACAAAGCAGAAATATCAGCTACATAAGGCTTATCATAAAAACTATTATCTTTATCAATATTAATTTGGCTAAAAGATAATCGAGCTTCTACAGACTCAGTAAAACGGTAACCAATCTCAGCACCAAAACCAGCACCGTGACCTTTAGTCGCATACGGGTCTGACGCTTTTAATGGATCAGAAAGTTTACGGCCATCATCAGTATCAATATAAAGTAAATGCGCACCACCATAAAACTTACCAACAAGATCTTCCGCTAGTGGAGTTTTATCTGCTGCAAATGCATTTGTTAGAAGAAGAGGAGAAGAGAGAAGTACTGCTTTTAAGCCTTGTAACTTATTCATAATTTAATTTCCATGTTAAATGTAGCGTGTATAATAATTCGGCGCATTTTAACAGTTTTTTTAAGGAATGCACACTAATTCTTAACAAATTTAACACTGTAAACCGCTAGCAAACACCCTGAAATAAGCCCTAATAAATGCGCTGTATTAGCGACATTCACTGGTAATATGTCAAGAAAGCCTAAAACTAGCCAAAACAATAAGAAACCAATAATAGGTTTAGATAACGACAGTCCTCTCTCTGGTGCTAAATAACCATACCACCACACAAAACCTACTAACGCATAAACAACACCAGACAAACCACCAAAATTGGCACCTGAAACAACAAATTGTCCTAAATTAGAAAAAATAGCAGAAACTAATAACAAATTAATTAACGTTCCTTTGCCTAATTCTTTTTCAATACTACCACCCAGTTGCCACCACCACATAGTATTAAACACTATGTGCAATAATGAAAAGTGGAAAAATGCTGGGCCAATAATACGCCAAGGCTCTGTAATAAAAGCATCTAATGATAATTTAGGGTAAAACTGCAGTAGGGTAAAAAGATCGCGCGCCCAGCCTAAATTGCTCCCTAAATAAACAAACCAACAAAGAATGAATACTACTAAGGTCACAACGCCGGCATGCGCAAGAAAACTTTCTCGAAAGCTCTTTAGCAGGGTCAAATCACCACTTTTTACACTAACAGTTTCACCATGATGCCAAGCAGCCTGCTGATATTTTTGATCAAAAGGCTTTTTAATAAAGTGCTCAAATTCAATGTGCGCTTGCTCTTTTTTATCTTGCTGACAATATACGGTATAGCCTTGCTTACTCTCACCAGTATCCGTAATAACCGTTTCGGCAACCACTTTAGCATCAATGCCTAATGTGACTAAATAATTAGCAAACAGTAAAGCAACATTATGTTGTTCTAACTGAACTAAAGCCTTTAAGCTTTGATCTTCAAGCATTGATTAACCCTTAGCGAGCGATATTATCGGGATATTGTAATTGCCACTGCGTAAAGCCACCATCAAGAGAATATACATCGGTAAAATCTTGGCTCAACAAAAATTGTGCAGCTTGTTGACTAGAATGTCCGTGATAACAACATACAACAACAGGTGCATCAAGATCAGCATCTCGGACAAAATCAGCTAAATTTTCATTCGTTAAATGAAGTGCATCTGTTATCCGACCATTTGAAAATGATGTTTCGTCTCGTATATCTACCACAACATGGCTTTTACTCTCTAATACCGCATGTAATTCATCAACTTGCATATGTTTAAAACTTGATTGATTATCTGTCACTAGAACTCCCAATTTAAAATAACTTTACCTGATTTACCAGAACGCATCACATCAAACCCTTTTTGAAAATCATCAATCGCATAATGATGGGTAATAATAGGCGATAAGTCTAAACCAGATTGTATAAGACTAGCCATTTTATACCAAGTTTCAAACATTTCACGACCATAAATTCCTTTAATCGTTAAACCTTTAAAAATTATTTGGCTCCAATCAATCGCCATGTCTTTGCCTGGAATGCCTAGCATGGCGATTTTACCACCATTATTCATATTGTCTAACATACTTGTAAATGCTGATGGTACACCTGACATTTCTAATCCAACATCAAAACCTTCTGTCATACCTAAGTCATTCATCACATCTTTTAAGTTTTCTTTAGATACATTAACAGCACGTGTAACGCCCATTTTTTCAGCCAGTTCTAAACGATATTCATTAATATCAGTAATAACGACATGACGCGCACCAACATGCTTAGCAACAGCCGCAGCCATGATACCAATAGGGCCAGCGCCGGTAATTAAGACATCTTCACCAACTAAATCAAATGATAAGGCGGTATGTACAGCGTTACCGAAAGGGTCAAAAATAGCAGCTAAATCGTCAGAAATTTCATCTGGTAATTTAAAGGCGTTATAAGCAGGAATCACTAAATATTCCGCAAAAGAGCCTGCACGATTAACACCAACACCCACAGTATTACGACATAAGTGTGTGCGTCCACCTCGGCAGTTTCGACAATGGCCACAAGTAATATGCCCCTCTCCTGAAACACGATCACCTAACGCAAAACCTTTTACTTCTTGTCCAATGCCAACGACCTCACCCGCATATTCATGACCAACAACCATAGGTACAGGAATAGTGCCTTGCGCCCACTCATCCCAATTATAGATATGAATGTCGGTACCACAAATAGCAGTTTTTTTAATTTTAATTAACAGATCATTATGCCCCATTTCAGGCTTATCTGTGTCTGTTAGCCAAATTCCTTGCTCTGCTTTGGATTTTGATAATGATTTCATAATTTTTATTCCTTAACTAATCACATTCATTTCTTTACCAATACGAGTAAAGGCTGAAATAGCTTGATCTAGTTGCGCTTTAGTGTGCGCCGCTGAAATTTGCGTACGAATACGTGCTTGGCCTTTTGGCACAACAGGGAAAGAAAAACCAATCACATATATACCCTCTGCGAGTAGTCTATTTGCCATTTCACTAGCTACCGCTGCATCACCTAACATTACCGGGACAATAGCATGATCGGCACCTGCACAAGTAAAGCCCGCAGCTTCCATATTGCTGCGAAAATATGCCGTATTTTCTTTTAGCGTTTTGCGCAACTCACCACCTTGTGCCAATAATTGCAAGACCTGTATAGACGCATTAACAATGGCAGGAGCCAAAGAGTTTGAAAATAAGTAGGGACGTGAACGTTGACGTAGCCATTCAATCACTTCTTTTTTCGCTGAAGTATAGCCGCCTGAAGCACCGCCCATCGCTTTACCTAATGTACCGGTGATAATATCAACACGACCCATTACCTCACAATACTCATGACTACCTCGACCATTTTCACCAACAAAACCAACAGCATGTGAATCATCAACCATCACCATAGCATTGTATTTGTCTGCTAAATCACAAATACCCTTAAGGTTAGCGATAACACCATCCATAGAAAAAACACCGTCTGTAGCAATTAATTTAAAACGTGCGCCAGCCGCATCAGCTTCAATTAAACTTTGCTCTAATGCCGCCATATCATTATTGGCATAACGAAAACGTTTTGCTTTACATAAACGCACACCATCAATAATTGAGGCATGATTAAGCGCATCACTAATAATGGCATCTTCTGAACCTAATAATGTTTCAAACAACCCAGCATTAGCATCAAAACAAGAAGAATATAGAATAGTATCTTCCATGCCTAAAAATTCGCTAATACCCTGCTCTAATGTTTTATGAATATCTTGTGTACCACAAATAAAACGTACTGAGGCCATACCAAAACCGTGTTCATCTAACCCTGCTTTTGCAGCCGCAATAAGGGTAGCATTGTTCGCCAAACCTAAATAATTATTGGCACAGAAATTAATAACCTCTTCACCGGTATTAACAGCTATTTGAGCCTGTTGTGCAGTAGTAATTATACGCTCTGCTTTGTACAAACCTTCCGCTTTAACTTGTGTAATTTGTTCTTGAATATGGTTACAAAAAGTTGTCGAATTATCTTTAGACATACGAAAAACCCTACATTGATAGATAAATTATGAATGTGTTAATTGTACGCACTTACGCTAACTTATACAGAGTCACCCACTGAACAATATTTTGTAAAAAAGAGAGGCAATGTAAAATTATAATTACGACGTACTATCCGCTAACATTAAATTTAAACCGGTAAATACAAAATAATTTTTTTTGTTTTGTAAACTTACACTTTTCATATTCATCAGTATTTAAGTGAACTTATTTAAGTAAACTTAGGTATAATAAAACATAAATTTACTGCCGTTCAATTTATGTAGAACAATTTATGTTTGCGTTACTAATCTATCGAATCTTACTACTATTACTAACGCCTATTATATTATTGGCTCTCTTATTTCGCTCCTTTAGTAACTCACAATATCGCCAACGTTTAAGTGAGCGTTTCGGTTTCACCTCTAGCGCTATATTATTGAACAAACAAAACACTAAAGGGATTGTCGTTCATGCAGCTAGCGTTGGAGAAGTAATCGCGATAACTCCTTTTGTAGAGCTATTATTACAGCAATATCCAACGTACCCTATTACCATCACTACTTTTACCCCTACCGGCTCTGCACAAGTAAAAAAACATTTTGGCTCACGCGTGCAACATACTTTTCTACCGCTTGATATTTTGCCTTGCACCTCATTATTTTTAAATCGCTTACAACCACAATTAATGATTTTTATGGAAACAGAATTATGGCCTAATTTAATCAGTCAATGCGCCAACAAAAGAATAAAACTCTTGCTAATTAATGGGCGATTATCTGCCAACTCAATGAAAAGTTATCAAAAAATTAGTACGCTGATCACCCCAACGTTAAACCATTTTGATAAAATATTGTGCCAAAGCCATGACAATTTAGATAACTTCCTGCAATTAGGAGCAGAGAGTGACCGATGCCAAGTATCTGGCAATCTCAAATTTGATATTAGCCTTAATGCAACAACTGAAGATAAACAAAGAACCCTAGCACAATTTCTACCGCCACATAGACCCATTTGGTTAGTGGCAAGTACACATCAAGGTGATGAAGAAATAGCATTGGCCGCATATAACGTAATCAAAGAAAAATTCCCTCAATTATTATTAGTGCTTGTACCAAGGCATCCAGAACGCTTTAGTTCAGTCGCCAAACTTTGCATTAATCAAGGTTACTCACTCGCTAAACGCAGTGAAAGTGAACAAGTGACAAATCATAATATATGGCTACTCGATACCTTAGGGGAGTTAATGGCTGCTTATGCTCTTGCAGATATTGTTACTATGGGTGGCAGTTTTAGTGATATTGGAGGACATAACCCATTAGAGCCAGCGTTATTCAAAAAACCCATTATTGTGGGTAACGACATGAAAAATTTCACTGATATTTTACTACAATTACAAAAAAATAACGGAATTATACAATTACCTATTCTAGAAAATAAAAATCAACAAGCATTAGCGCAAGCCGTCATACATCTACTAAATAATACACAAGCAGCTCAACTACTCGGATCTCAAGCACATAAGGTAGTACTTAATAATCAAGGAGCGAGTACACGAACGTTAGCTCAAGTGAAGGAATTAGTAATATGAGTAACATGATACAATTAGCAGCTTTTAAAGACGGAAATACGTACTGTCTTTTTAATCGAAATGAAATTGAAGATTTCACTCCAGAAATGCTTACCGCTGAATATTGGCAAGAAAACAATGCCATTACCGGATCAGCGCAAGGTCGAGGCACAACTTGGTTTATTCAATATCAATCCAGCATACAAGACAAGCAATGGGTTTTGCGTCATTATTATCGTGGTGGCTTAATTGGTAAAATAGTTAATGATAGTTACTTCTTCACCGCTCTAAAACATACCCGTGCAGATCGAGAGTTTTCTTTATTAGCTCATATGCAAACATTAGCATTGCCTGCACCCAAACCGATTGCTTACCGGGTGATACGCCAAGGTTTACTTTATCGCGCAGATTTACTGAGCAGTCGCATTGAAAACGCCCAAGATTTGGTGGCCATTTTAACCCAAAAAGTAATAAGTGATGATTTATGGTTTAATATTGGCGAAACGATTCGTCGTTTTCACTCACAAGGTATATATCACCACGACTTAAATGCGCACAATATTTTAATTGATAATAATAATAAAGCTTGGTTAATCGATTTTGATCAAGGTGAGCTAAGAGCAGTTAGCACCCGTTGGCAACAGAATAATATGCAGCGGTTACTGCGCTCTTTCCGCAAAGAGCAAAAAAAACTTTCTAATTTTTACTGGCAAGAAAGTCATTGGGATGCATTATTAGCAGGTTATAATCAATAAGCCTGCTCTATAACTTTATTGATTTTTTTTCTAAAATTAATATCCGTAATCAGGGTATTAATTTTATCAAGTCGAGCCATTTTAATGATATCTTGGGTGTAATAAAATTCTACTTTCCCCATCTCCTCAAAGCTTAATTCTTTATATTCTGATATATTTCTTAACCCACCAAATGCCACTAAATCAGCTAAACGACAGGCAATATAACACAAAGAAACCTGCTGTAATTCTTCACTAGATATAGCTAGATCAACGGTATTATTAGCTAAAGGTAATAAGCTATAAGCTATACCTTTTTCAATAGATTGCGGTAATTGCCATTGTTGAGCTAAACGTTTCCCTAATACCGCGCTATTAACACCAATAACATGCTGAAAAACCTTAGTACGCTCAAATAAGCCATAATTCTTTAAGTAAACATCAGCCATCGCTGGGCGATAAGACAAAATGGCGAGGTCACCTAAATAAGAGAGTAAACAATGTGTTGATAGCTCTGCTGAATTTTCCACATTCATTTCTGTTGCTAGAATCAAACCAAAGGCACTAGCCAAATAGCTTGCAGTCCATAGTTTTTTATACGCGGCATTCTGCGCTTTATCAGTTAAATGCGAATCTTGCTGCACAGCGAGTTGTGTTGCGATATTTTTGACTTGTGTAATACCTAAAAAAATAATAGCGTGATTAATATTAGTAATAGGTTGACGCAAAGAAAATAATGGTGAATTAACAGCATTCAAAATTTTAGCAGTCATTTCGGCATCGGTTTTTATTAAGTCAAACAGTTCACTTGGCTCAAATCCACCTTGAATCAATGGCAATAATAATGGGTGTGGCTTCCGAAATGATTCCGTAATATTTTTAGCTGTATGCTGTTGCTCGGCCGTAAGTTCTTCAGCAAACAATAATTCGAATTCTAGAAACTCCTCTGGTAGTTCAAATTCAAGCTTTGTTGCAACGTTAGTTATTCCCTCTAGGCTATGCTCTTGATCATCTTGCCTAGAAGGTAACAAAGGTTTTCGGTTAATATTATTTTTGGTCACACTCCCTCTGTTTTTAGGAGTGCGACGAGGATTATTTAAGCGCCAAATAAAATAAGATAATAGCCCTAAGATACTGATTGAAATTACTGTTTCCAAAGACATTTGAATATCCTATTCTAGTCGTTAGCATTATAAATCTAACATACTGTCTTTATAATGTAACCAAGGCATCTTTGCAACGCTGTTGATACATATCTCTCGCTTTTATTAACTCAGGCATTGCTGCTTCTGTAGTATAAGGTTTTAAAATAACTAATATTTTAAGCACGCCTTGATAGAATACCGAGTCATTTATTTCATTAACCATATTTTGTGTTTGATAAAAGCTTAACCAAAATGTATTAATAATACGTAAAATACTGACTATGTCGGTTAAATCATCATCATTAAAATCAACAATACCAGCATCTTTTAAAGACATTAGTAACTGACTTACCCGTTCAGCGATTGAATGTTGAACCTCAACATATTTTTCTCGTAAACTTGGATTTTTATCTAACAATACGGGTAAATTGCTATAGAAGAATCTAAACTTCATCATCATTTGAAATACCGCATCCATATAAAGAATGATGGCATCAAGTGGTTTTACCTCATTACTCACTTTGGGAATAGTATCAAGCAGTAAATTACTTGCATATTCCTCATAAATAGACAAAATAATGTCTTCTTTATTCCGAAAATGATAATACAAATTACCAGGGCTAATACCTAAATGTGCTGCAATATGATTTGTGGTGACATTTCGCTCTCCGTGCTTATTAAATAATATAATGCTTGCCTGAATTATCTTATCGCGGGTTTTCATAGAGGCTACTTCTTCCTTCTAATTTAAGGTAATTTAAATAGTTTTACATATCTATCATACTATCAAAATACATTGAACTTGAAACCTTTTTGAGTAAATACTTTAACTTATAGACGATCTAAATCAAGGTTCAGATTACGTATTAAGTAACAACTTGATCTATGTAAATAGTTAAAGAACTTAAGAGACGACGCATTAATGGAGAGAGTATTGTTCTGTAGAATATTCTCTAATACCCTACTTGCATACAGCGCCTATATCAAACCCCATAACGACTATTGATTAGTTTTATAATATTTAAACGGTTAATGCTTGTAAGAAACTTAACTAAACCATTACAATGCCTAGTATTCACCAATAAATGAAACTTAAAACATGAGCATAAAAGCAATTTACCCTGGCACATTCGATCCCGTTACAAATGGGCATTCAGACTTGATTTTACGTGCTAGCCTGTTATTTGGTGAGGTGATTATTGGTGTTGCTTCAAGCCCAAGTAAAAAGCCACGCTTTACACTTGAACAACGTGTTGAAATGATACAACAAATAACTAAAGACTTAGACAATGTTACCGTTGTTGGCTTTAGTGGTTTATTGGTCGACTTTGCTAAGCACCATCAAGCAAAAGTTTTAATTCGTGGCTTACGTGCAGTATCAGATTTTGAATATGAATTCCAATTAGCAAATATGAATCGCCGTTTATCACCTGATTTAGAAAGTGTCTTTTTAACACCTTCAGAAGGTAACTCTTTTATTTCATCAACATTAGTAAAAGAAGTCGTTTTACATAAAGGGGATGTCAGCCAATTTGTTCACCCTATTGTTCAAGATGCATTAAAAAAAGCCATCTTAAACTGATCTGACTTTTCACACTATTATGCTCTTAGGTATGTTTGGCTGATAATTAGGGCAATATACTGAGATTCTATTTGACTGCCTAGTTTCTAACAATGTTGCTTTACTAACAACCTTGTTTTGCAATAAAGGCTAATGAATGTTGATTAAAGCTATCTGGCTGCTCCACATTACAAACATGTCCACATTGTTGGATAGTATGTAGCAAACTATTTTTATGGCGCTTTACCATCTCTTTGACAGGCCCTAAAAACATATGATCCTCTTTGCCCATAATATAAAGAATAGGTATATCGATCTCTTTTTCCTTAAAGTAACGCATCAAAGGGTTTACATCCATAGCCAGTTTAAACCATCTAATAAATTCTTTTTGACACAATAATTTAGCTTCACGCACAAATAACAGACGAGATTCTTTATGACGCTTTTTTGGCATCATAATAAACGCAAACAAACGATACAACCACATATACGGCAAACAATGTTTAAAGATATTTCCTAAGTAAACTAGTGTATTGCTGCGGGTATTAAAGCGAGTAATAGCCCCTCCTAACACCATACTTGATACATATTCAGGTGCGATTTCTGCAATATTACGAATAATAATGGTACCTAATGAGATACCAACAAAATGTGCACAAACGATATTGTTATGATCTAATACATCAATAATATCTTCAGATACTTTATTAAAAGAGTAATTACTGTCGACAAAAGTTTGTACTAAATGGGTAGATTTTCCATGGCCACGAAGATCGAGTAAAAGAACATTATAGTCTTTCTGATAAACTCTAAGTTGACGAAACCAAATTGCCGAACTTCCGCCGGCACCATGGACAAAAACAACCCATATTTTACTGGTTTTATGTGGAATAATACGATGAAAAAGAATTGATTTACTCATTCTTACAATCACATACCTTATTATGACGCGCTTAATTGTCGTCAGTATAACTAACTTTTTAAGAAATCTCTTAATAAGTTCTGTTTTCAAAGACCTTGCAATAAACAAATTATTATAAACTTGGTTATGCTAAAACGATCCGCCATTAACCGTTCAAGACTAACTCATAAAGCCGTAAGATGTACTAATCAACTACAGTCTAGTCTTGCTGACAATTAGGACAATATACCGAGCTTCTATTTGACTGCCTAACTTCTAACAATGTTTCTTTACAAGTTAAACAAGCTTCTCCTGCTCGGCCATAAACAAATAATGATTGAGCAAAATATCCAGGTCGGCCATCAGCTTGAGTAAAATCTTTTAAGGTAGTGCCCCCTTGCTCAATCGCAGCAGCAAGCACTTGCTTTATAATATCGGTTAACCGATTATAACGCTGTCGGCTAATACTTCCTGCTAGCGCTGTAGGTAAAATACCCGCTAAAAATAACGCTTCATTAGCATAAATATTACCAACGCCCACCACTACATGATTATTCATTAAAAAAGTTTTAATGGGTACTTTTCTCTTTTTAGCCTTATTAAATAAATAATCGTGACCAAAATCATCGGTGAGTGGCTCTGGCCCTAGCTTACTTAATAGCCCCTGAGAATCATAATGCTCATCAAACCACAAAACGGCGCCAAAACGCCGAGGATCATTTAAGCGTAATACGACCCCATTGGCAAACACCAGATCGAAGTGATCGTGCTTAGCAACAGGTACCTCTTTATCAATCACACGAAGTGTACCTGACATACCCAAATGTAAAAGTAGACTTCCCGTGTCAAAACGCAGTAATAAATACTTAGCACGTCGGTCAACACTTTTAACATTTAATCCTATAAGTTTTTGTAAATCATCAGGAATAGGCCATCGTAACTTCGCATTACGAACAACCACCTTAGACACTTCATTATTTATAATGTGCGGACTAATCCCTAAACGGCACACTTCTACTTCAGGTAATTCAGGCATATACTCTCATGATACTTAGGCTACCTCAAAACAGAGGTATAAGTTGATGCTTCATGGTAGCAGGTAAAGCTAACCATATTTTCTTCTGTTGATTATACACTAACAGCTGCTCTACTAAAGGATACAACCTGAATAACTGCTCCTGCTCAACTCCTGCGATACCAATGCTTATTTCAATACTTTCTTGCCCCTCAATAACAATATCTGACGCTTGCATTAAGCCGCTACCTTGCTGCCATGCAAACATCATTTGGTCTATTTGCTGATTAGTTAAATCGACTAAAACCCCTTGGCTATTTGTTTTCCAAGCTCTAGCAACACGCTCAAATACTACTGATGTGTTATTGGGAAAGGCAATAGACAACGTTAATATCACGCTATGCTCAGGTAATATTAATTCATCATTAGTGTCTGTCTCTGGGAATAGTCGATTATTGGTGGTGTTAATGATTAAAATAATAATCATTACTGAAAATATAATGACATTATTCCATGCCGTTTTAGAAAGTTTCATTACTCATACATTGGTAAAATAAAGATGACTGACATCATACTGAAATAATAACCATAAAAGAACATTAGGACTATTTTTATATGCGGAGGATAAATTAAACAGGGCTACTATTGAGGCTAACCTTAATGACTATTTCATTAATTACGGGCATAAAAAAACCCAGTTAAACTGGGTTTTTTATTTTAACAAAGTAAAAATTAATTACTTAATTTTAGCTTCTTTATAGATTACGTGCTTACGAGCTTTTGGATCAAATTTTTTGATTTCCATTTTCTCTGGCATAGTCTTTTTATTCTTATCAGTAGTATAAAAATGACCTGTACCGGCACTAGAAACTAAACGAATCTTATCACGCATAATATTCTCCTAGAAAAGTTTTTAAACTTTTTCGCCACGGGCACGGATATCAGTTAATACTGCATCAATACCTTTCTTATCGATAATACGCATTCCTTTCGGAGTTAAACGTAATTTAACGAAACGATTTTCACTCTCTACCCAAAAACGGTGAGATTGAAGGTTTGGTAAAAAACGACGACGAGTCGCGTTTCTTGCGTGAGAACGGTTGTTCCCTACGACTGGTTTCTTGCCTGTTACTTGGCAAACTTTAGACATTTGAGTCACTCCAAAATTAATTTCAGCTCGAGCTATATTTTCCCCAAGACCGTCGCCTCGGGATCCTGAAAAAGGTGGCATATTATAGAGAAACTGAATAATTAATACTAGTACTAAAAATAAAAAGCTATAAAAAAGCGCATTTGATATTTTAAATTCTTATTAATCAATAGGCTAGAATACACACAACTATCGAAATATGCGCTATTTATATGCAAAAATATAAAATAAACGCTTTTTAATGATAGTTTTTATAAAATAAATGATGTTAATTAGCACCTGATTTACCTAAAATTTACTTTTAGCTTGCTATTTTTTAGTAAATAATTGTCCAATTAATACAAGTTTCATCGCTAAAAATTAAACAATTTCACCATGCTCTGCAAATGAATAACATTGATTTCCTGCAACAATCATATGATCTAACACTTTCACATCAATTAGTTGCAGTGCCTGTTCAAGTTTTTGTGTTATCTGTTTATCGGCAACACTCGCCTCAGCAATGCCTGACGGGTGATTATGGCATAAAATAACCGCTGCGGCATGATGAGCTAAGGCTTGCTCAACAACAACTCTAGGATAAACTGCTGCGGCATTTAGCGTCCCCAAGAATAATCGTTCAAATTTCAAGACCTGGTGCTGGTTATCCAAAAAAAGAACAGCAAAAACTTCCCTTGTTTCATTCCTCAGTTCACTTGCTAAATAATCTTTCGTTGCTTGTGACGATGTTATAGCATTGCCCTGCTGTACTAGTTTTTCTGCTAAATATCGTTTTGACATTTCTAAACAAGCTTGCAGCTGTACGTATTTAGCACTGCCTAAGCCATGGTGATGACAAAATTCTTTTTGATTCGCCCGAAAAACATTCCCTAAACTCCCAAAATTGACTAACAGGTTTCTAGACAAATCAACAACGTTACACCCTTTAACACCTGTTCTTAAAAAAATAGCAAGCAACTCAGCATCACTTAAACTCGCTGCACCAAGTGCCAGTAGTTTTTCTCTAGGCCGCTCTGAACTTGGCCAATGTTTTAGTGTTCGATCATTTGCGTCATGGGACGATGCTTTATCTAATTTACACATAGTCGGCTTCCTTGCTGTTTTTGTTAATGATTATTTTTCAAATAGTGCGAATAAATGCTATCGTATTAATAATATTATTCATCAGTTTAAGATTAGCAGATTATGCAAATTCTACAGGACAAAAAAATTGTTCTAGGTATCAGCGGAGGGATTGCCGCTTATAAAATCCCAGAATTAGTCCGTCGATTAAAAGAACAAGGTGCTGATATTCGGGTTGTTATGACCGAAGGTGCAAAAGCATTTATCACGCCACTAACGTTACAAGCTGTTTCGGGCAATGCCGTTGCAGATAGTTTACTAGATACAGCAGCCGAACTAGCCATGGGACACATAGAGCTAGCCAAATGGGCTGACTTAATTATCATAGCCCCTGCAACTGCAGATATTATTGCACGTATGACTGCAGGTATAGCAAATGACTTACTTACAACTATTTGTTTAGCCACTAGCGCACCTATCGCGATTGCCCCGGCGATGAATCAACAAATGTGGCACGCATTAGCAACACAAGCCAATATAAAAACCTTGAGCGAGCGTGATGTACAAATTTGGGGACCAGGTAGTGGTGAGCAAGCCTGTGGTGATGTCGGCTTAGGTCGTATGCTTGATGTGGATGAATTAGTCACTTTAGCGAGTGATTTTTGTACGGATAAATATTTACAAGGACAGCATTGGGTGATTACTGCAGGTCCAACACGTGAAGCGATAGATCCTGTGCGTTATATCTCTAATCACAGTTCAGGTAAAATGGGTTATGCCATTGCTCAAGCTGCCTTACGTGCAGGTGCTACTGTCACCTTAATTTCAGGACCCGTTAACATTAAAGCGCCTGTTGGAAGCCAGTTGATTAACGTAAACAGTGCTGATGAAATGCATGAACAAGCATTAAAATTTGCTCCCCAATGTACAACTTTTGTTGCTTGTGCTGCCGTTGCTGATTACCGAGTTGCACACATAGCGACACAAAAAATCAAAAAAAATAATGATGCTATGCAACTTGAATTAGTGAAAAATCACGATATTGTTGCTGATGTAGCGCATTTAGATAACAAACCATTTATGGTAGGTTTCGCAGCTGAAACACAAAATGTGGAGCAGTACGCTCGTGGTAAACTAATACGTAAAAATTTAGACTTAATAGCTGCTAATGATGTAGCAAAATCAGGTCAAGGCTTTAACAGTAATGATAATGCGTTAACCCTATATAGTACTATTGATAAAACAGATATTCCGTTAGCCAACAAACAAATAGTGGCTCAAAAATTAGTCTCTTTAATTAATCAGCATTATTTAGCAAAACAAAAATAAGTAACAATACCTAACAAAAACAATAAATAATAGAGAATCTTCTTACTATGCCAGCTAGCCCCAAAAGCCCACAAAAGATTAGTCGGAAACAACAAATATTAGAGTGTTTAGCGCTGATGTTACAGTCAAGCCCTGGTCAACGTATTACAACCGCAAAACTTGCAGCGGAAGTAGGCGTATCAGAAGCGGCTTTGTATCGACACTTTCCATCTAAAGCACGTATGTTTGAAGGGTTAATCGATTTTATTGAAGAATCTGTTTTTTCTAGAATTAACTTAATTTTAACCGATCACAAAGAAACACTAGTGCGCTGTCATCATGTACTTCATGTGTTATTGGTTTTTGCTGAGCGAAATCCAGGCATGTGCCGCATTTTATCAGGTGATGCTCTCATGGGTGAAAATGAACGTTTACGCGTTCGAGTTCACCAATTTTTTGAAAAACTTGAATCACAATTTAAACAAATATTGCGTGAACGAAAATTACGCGAAGGTAAAACATTCACCATTAACGAACAAGCGCTTGCTAACATTTTAGTGGCTTTTGCTGAAGGAAAGATCAGCCAATATGTACGATCTGGCTTTGACAAAAAACCTAGCAGTAACTTCAATGAGCAATGGCAATTTTTAATGGCGAGCAAATAAGGAAAAACATGTCTACATTATCACATCTTAAACCTGAAGGTTTATGGCAATTATTCGAAAAAATTTGCAGCATCCCTCACCCATCAAAACATGAGCAAAAAATTTCGGCTTGGATTCAAAGTTGGGCAGCAGAGCTTAATTTATCCATTAAAGAAGATGCCGTGGGAAATCTTTTTATTAAAAAACCAGCTACAAAAGGTATGGAAGATCGCCAAGGCATCATTCTACAAGCTCACATGGATATGGTGCCACAAAAAAATAATGATACCGTACATGATTTTTTAACCGATCCGATTAAGCCTTATGTTATTGAAAGTGGTGATTGGGTTACAGCTGAAGGCACTACTTTAGGTGCTGACAATGGCGTTGGCTTAGCATCAGCTTTAGCTATTTTAGCTAGCGATGATATTGCTCATGGCCCACTTGAAGTTTTAGTCACTATTGATGAAGAAGCGGGTATGTCTGGTGCTTTTGGTCTTGAGTCTGGTTGGTTAGATGGCGATATTTTAATTAATACTGATTCTGAGCAAGAGGGCGAAGTTTATATGGGCTGTGCTGGTGGTATTGATGGTACAGCAACTTTTAAATTAGATTTTGATGACGTACCCGCAAATTATCAAGCATTTAACTTATCGATCTCTGGTTTAAAGGGCGGGCATTCCGGCGTTGATATCGATACCGGCAGAGCAAATGCAAATAAACTCTTAGTACGCTTTTTACTTGAAGCAAGTAATAGATTCGAGCTACGTTTAACTGAGCTAAATGGTGGCAGTTTACGTAACGCTATTCCGCGTGAAGCAAATGCAAGCTTTGTTATACCTACAACAGACGTACCAGCATTAAAAGAGCAACTAGCTCAATATTTAACAACAATTCAACACAATTTAAGCGTCATTGAAACGGATATTGATATGCTGCTTATTTCACCAGAAGAATTTGAACAATGTTGGAGTAGCACAACACAACATCAAATACTACGTGCGTTAAATGCATGCCCTAATGGTGTTATTCGAATGAGTGATGATATTGAAGGTATCGTTGAAACGTCATTAAATTTAGGTGTTGTACGTACACGAGGTAAAAACTTTACTGCCCTAGTACTTATTCGAAGTTTACATGATGATGGTCGTTTAGAAACACAACGTACGGTGCAATCCGTATTTGAGCTAGCTGATGCGAGTATTAAATTTAGTGGTGCATATCCAGGCTGGAAACCAAACCCAGATTCAGCCATTATGAAAACAGTCAGTGAGACATATGAAGAGCTATTTAATAAAGTGCCAGCTGTCATGGTAATTCATGCAGGTTTAGAGTGTGGATTATTTAAAAAGCCTTATCCACATTGGGATATGGTATCAATAGGGCCAACCATTAAATTTCCTCATTCACCTGATGAGAAAATTGAAATTGCTACAGTTGAACAATATTGGCAACTATTAACCGCTGTGTTAGCAAAAGCCCCAAAAAAATAATCAACCTTAGCAATTCACTCGCCCCAAAAAAGATCTAACTTTGGGGCTTCAATATTAAGTTATACCAGTTTCATTAATTAAGTGAACAATTTTATACCTAAAAAAAATTGCCAAATATAAGGCATTTATTTCGATAACTAGTTGTTCTAATTATTAAATAAATAACGTTTCAGTTGGTGATTTTAGCAAGTAGAAATGATCACATGGTTGGTGAGATTGGTATTAATATAGGTGGGATTTCTCCCTATCCATATTAACTTAAAAGTAACATTGGTCATTAGCCAATTTTCCGTTAGAATAGGAGAACAATTAAAATAGGACTTTTCTATGATTCAGCCACAAAAAATAATAATTGCTGATGATCACCCTTTATTTAGACAGGCTTTATTGGGAACCTTACGGAATAAGTTAAGTCAAACAATTTGGCTTGAAGCGGAAACCATAGCAGAGCTTGAACAACAGTTACAAAATAATAACGAAAGTGACTTGTTGCTATTAGATTTAAATATTCCTGGTGCTCACGGTTTTAGTACCTTAATTCACGTTAGAAATCATTTTCCGCAAATTCCTGTTGTTGTCGTTTCCGCTCATGAAGATCAAAATACTATTGGTAAAGCAATGGGTTATGGCGCAGCGGGCTTTATTCCAAAATCAACACCCGTTGATGATATTTTTACCGCGATTATGACCGTTTTATCTGGTGATATTTGGTTACCTGCTTCATTTCAAGCGACTTCAGCAAACACCGACACAACAGATATAGCGGAACGCGTTGCCAGCTTAACTCAGCAACAATACCGTATTTTAATGATGTTTGCTCAAGGTTTACTAAATAAACAAATTGCCTATGATCTTAATGTTTCTGAAGCAACGATCAAAGCGCATGCTACAGCCATATTTCGTAAGCTCGATGTGCGTAATAGAACACAAGCAGTTATCGCTATCTCTCAACTAAATTTAGCTGAAACAGGTTTTGATCAATCATAACGAATACCCGATTGACCATTAACCAGCCGTGCAAAATAAGTAAACATTAGTTGTTTCAGCAACAAGTTAATCGCCGTAATCTACTTGTAACTTCTGCGCCAGTTTGGCACTCATTAACGCTCTCAGCGCAGCCGGTTTTACTAGTTTTCGCATAAAGCCTACATCAGCATTTTTTGCTTTATTTTCAATACCAATCTCTGTTGTGGCTGTAATTAATATTGCTGGTATATAGTGATTACAATCACGTCGCATATCAGCAATTAATGTTAGGCCATCCGCTTGCTCTCCTACAGGTAAACCTTCATGGTAACCTAGTTGATAATCAACCAACAAAATATCAATATCACTTTGATGATTAGCAAACTCTATTAATGCTGTTTCTCGAGAATCAGCAGCAAGTATATTACATTGCCACGCAGACAATAACTCAACCATACCGCTTAACACGTCGGGATCATTATCTATACATAATACGGTAATACCTTTTAAACCCATATTCTTTATTGGGGTAGCTAACTGCGGTTGCGCTATTACTTGGCTCGATCTTTCAACCGAAATAGAAAATTTACAGCCTTGCATCTCCCTTGATTGCAAACTTAGAGAATGACCTAGTAGTTGCACCAAAGATTGCGTAATATTTAATCCTAACCCCAAGCCTCGAGATGACTGGCTTGTTGGTGTATCTAATTGAGTAAATTGCTCAAATACTAAGACTTGTTTTTCCAATGGAATACCAGGTCCATTATCAAGCACTTGAATAACCACATCATTATTTGATATTCTCGCCCCTAACAACACCTTACCTGGGCTCGCATATCTAAAGGCATTACCGACAAGGTTTTGAATAATACGTCGAAGTAAGTGCTTATCAGACTTGACCCAAGTTTTAGTTGCCACCAATCTAAATTCAACATTTTGTTCAATAGCTAACGCAGCAAATTCTTGCTCTAAGTCATCAAACAATTCATTTAAAGAAAATACCTCAATATGCGGCTTAATATTGCCACTTTCTAAACGAGCAATTTCGGCTAAATCAGCTAATAAATCGTTTGCAGCCCTAAGCGACTTATCAATATTGTCCACTTGTCTTTGTTGCTCAAAGGTTAAGTCTTTTTGCTCCGTTAAGGCCGAAGTAAATAAGCGAGCTGCCTCTAGAGGTTGCATAAGATCATGACTGCATGCTTTTAAATATTGGCTCTTTTTAATATGTGCCTGTTCAGCTTTTTCATGGGCTTTAGCAAGTGCTTCATTGGTTTTTGCTAGGGTTAATGTACGCTCATAAACTCGTGTTTCAAGATCTAAGTTAGCTTCTTTTAATACTTGTTCAGCTTGACGATACGCTGTGATATCAGAAAATAGCATAACAAAACCACCACCTGGTAATGGATTACCTTCAATAAGAATAGTTTGACCATTAGCGTGCTGTCTTTCTGAGCTATGTGGACTACCTTTTCGTAAATACTCTAATCGTCTAAAAACCTGATTATCAATATCTCCCGCGCCACACAAACCACGTTTAACATTATGACGAATTAACGCTTCAATAGGACTACCTATTTTGACAAGTTCAGGAGGGTAATCGAATAAATCTAAATACTTTTTGTTCCATGCCACAAGTTTTAGCTCTTCATCAACAATAGAAATACCTTCACTGGCATTTTCTATCGCGCTTTGCAGTAAATTCTGAGAAAACTCTTGTTTTTGACTCGAAGCATCTTCTACCAATACCGCTATTTCATCTAAAGCAATATCCCGACCATCAAGTGCTGAAGATAATACTAAGCGTGCGGAAGATGCTCCCATCACCAACGCTAATGTATTTTCAGTTTGCTGTAGTAATAATTGATTATATTTAGCATTACCTAATTGTTTTTTATTGTGTGACGATTGGAACAAACTAAAACTTGATTTCGCTTTACTTTCACCCACGAAACGCGAGGCAAGTAATTCTAATTCGCTCACATCTAATTGTCGCTTCTTTTCTACTTTCAATAATGTAGGTGATTGCCATTCTAGAAATAATGAGGCCTGAACGCGTTCTTGAACACTTTGACGGCTGATTTGTGACAATGCCCACATCACAATAATATTTGCCGATAAACTAAAAAGTGTCGCCGTTGATTTAGAAGATAAAAGTCCTTCAGCAAAAGGAGTTGAATATAAACCAAACTGAGGCAAAAAGTTTAAAGTTAACCACAATATAAAGCCAACTAAAATCCCTGCATATACCCCAACTAAACTCGCTCTTCGCCAATAAAAAGCAACAACTAGAGCTGGTGTTAATTGTGCGAACGCCCCAAAAGCCACTTCACCTGATGAAGATAATGTGTCAGTCGATGCCAGACTAAACACCCCATATCCAGACATTATTACAAATAATATCAGCAATTTACGTATATTTAATAACCGTCTTCTAAAATTATCGTAATTAGTTTGAGCAACTTTTTGTCTGCGATAAAGTAAAGGAAAAATAATTTCATTACTGAGCATGGTACTCAAAGCAATCGCTGAAATAATCACCATAGAACTAGCTGCTGAAACCGCACCCAGAAAAGTAAAAAGTGTTAGCCAAGTTTGATCACCAATACTAGGTAAAAACAATACATACATATCAGAAGAAACTGTATCGCCTAATAGTAACTGTCCAGCAAGCCCTAGAGGGGCAGCAAAAAAAGCAAAAATTAATAAGTATAGTGGAAATACACGTCGGCCTAGCCAAGTATCTTTGTTAGATCTTAGCTCTACTACCATTACTTGAAACTGCCTTGGTAACGAAAGAAATGCCGCCATCACAATCACCAACATTGCCAACATTGAGCTAATATTACCTACATTTATTTGCTGCTCCATTTTCACTGTTGCATTAGACTGCTGCCAAATATCAAGTGGCGAATCAAATAATGAAAAGCATACAAATAAACTTACGGCTAAAAAGGCAATAATTTTCACCAATGACTCAAAAGCAATCGCCAACATCACTCCAGGATGCCGCTCAGTTACATCAATATTTCGGATGCCAAATAAAATAGTAAATATAGACAAGACAATACTGATCACCAAACCAATATGCCAACTACTTAAACTTTGATCGACCTGTAATTGCTGGAAGGTATACACCATAGCTTTTAACTGAAGCGCAATATATGGCATGGTTCCAACGAAGGAAACAATCGTGACAATAATAGCGAGGTTGTGTGATTTACCGAATCGAGAAGCGAGCAAATCTGCAATAGAGGTGAGGTTTAGCTTTAAACTAATACGAATAATACGTTGAATAAACGGCCAAGCAAAAACAAAAAGCAAGGTAGGGCCAAGGTAAATCGGTATATGTGATAAAAAATTTGTTGATGCTTGCCCTGCCGTACCTAAAAAGCTCCATGACGTACAATAAACACCGAGTGTCAGCGCATAAATAGCACTTTGCCCTTTTTTGGCCAGTTGGTTACGGTACTTATCACCTAAAAAAGCAATGATGAAGAGTAAGCAAATGTAAATTAAACTAATACTAACTAATTGCCAATTGGGGAACATTACGCTTCTCTGATATTAATGGATAGAAATAGTTCTATCCGATTTGAATACGATACTTTATCAATATACCGACAAAGTAACAGCTGAATAAATACGACCTTTAGCTAAATAATTAAAAAGTTATCGCACTCTTTTACTAAATAGCTAAGCATTATTATTAAAATCTTGCTAGACTGCGCCTCGAACCAAGGAGTGCGGTTTTATTTCCTTACTTTCGATAGTAATAAAATAAATAGCTGCTGAGATGTTGATGATTTCAACAAACCCTTTGAACCTGGACGGGAATTAGTCACTAAAATAACTTTAGCGATTAATATAACCGGCGTAGGAATGGTTAGTGATCGCATCACAGTCTACCTTAGACAACCTCCCAGTGCCGGATCCCATAGTATAACTTGATTTAATACTTATGAGATCTTTATGAATTTTACCAAATCCACGCTTACTTTAGCAATTGCTTCTTTAGTACTTTCAACTCCCTTAATGAGTTTGCACGTTCATGCTCAAGAAGAAAAAACAGCCTTAGAAACGATTACCGTTACTAGTGATTTCAGGCAGCAAAACTTATTAAATACTCCTAGCGCATTATCAGTGTTAACTGATCTAGAAATACAGCAACGTAATGCTCAAAATCTTGAAGAATTAGCCGCGATTATTCCCAACGTTAATTTCGCTAGTGGCTCTCAACGTGCACGTTATTATCAAATTCGTGGCATTGGTGAACGTAGTCAATACAATGAACCTATTAACCCATCTGTGGGCATGATTATTGACGGCATAGACTTTACTGGTATTGGTAGTATTGCAACCCTTTTTGATGTTCAACAGGTCGAAGTATTTCGCGGCCCTCAAGGCACTCGCTTTGGTGCAAATGCGCTCGCGGGCATGTTTAATATTACCACCAAGGCACCGACAGATGAATTTGAAGGTAACATAAAACTAGATGCTGGCAATTATCATAGCTATGGTTTAGGCGTGGCGCTTTCGGGTCCAGCTTCAGATGCAGTTAATTATCGTTTATCGGTAAATAAATACCAAAGTGATGGCTTTATTGACAATACTTATTTAAACAAAAGTGACACCAATAACAGAGATGAATTAAGCCTGAGAGGCAAATTATCAATACAAGCAAGCGATGACTTAACCATTGACTTATCGGCCTTTCATTTTGACTTTGACAATGGCTTTGATGCTTTTTCATTAGATAATAATCGTCAAACATTATCTGATCAACCTGGTGTTGATCAGCAAGAAACAAGCGCTTTAGCCGCAAAATTTACCTATGAAGGTTTTGACAATTTTACCTTGGTTACCTTATTAAGCCATGCAGACTCTGATTTAACCTATGGCTTTGATGAAGACTGGGCTTATGTTGGTATTTCCACACCTGAAAATATTGAAAATCAAGATTATGCTTATTATGAATATTCTTCTACCGATTATTACTTTCGTGATAAATCGACCCAAACGATTGAATTACGAGCATTATCAAATAAAGAAAGTGCATTATTCAATGGTACAACATCTTGGGTTACTGGTCTCTATTTCAAGCAAGATGATGCAGATTTAAAGCGTCAATATACATACTTATCAAATGACTACACATCAACATTTGACAGCCAATCTATTGCTATTTATGGTCAACTTGATACTCAATTAAACGAACAATGGCAACTAACGTCAGGTATTAGAATTGAACAGCGTACTGCTGATTACTTTAACTCAGATGGTTTTAATGACAGTCCTGACGATACCATGGTTGGAGGTAAGGTAGTCCTTAGTTACCAACAAAATGATGATGCTTTTTGGTATGGTTCAATCAACAGAGGGTATAAAGCAGGTGGTGCAAATACCGATGGTAGCTTGCCTGATGACTTACGAACCTTTGAGCCGGAATATTTAATCAATTATGAATTAGGTTACAAGCTTTCCTTACTCGATAATTCAGCGTTTATTCGTACTGCTGTTTTTTATATGGACAGAACCGATGTTCAAGTTAAAAGTTCACAAACCATAGTTCGTGAAGATGCCAGCTCTGAGTTTATTTCATATCTTGGCAATGCCGCTACAGGATCAAATATAGGTGTTGAAATTGAAGCAAACTGGCAAATTAACGAACAGTTTGAGCTTTATGGTGCGCTAGGTTTACTTGATACCGAATTTAATGATTTCATCAATGCCGACGGTGTATCTTTAGATGGTCGTCAACAAGCACATGCGCCAAATTATCAATTTAACCTTGGCGTGAACCTTTATCCTAGTGAATACTGGTTAGTTAATATTTCTCTTGATGGTAAAGATGGGTTTTATTACTCTGATAGCCATAATGAAAGATCTAAATCTGTTGAGTTAATCAATGCTTCTATCACTTATTTACAGGATGACTACCAAGTTAAAATTTGGGCACGTAATTTAGCTGATGAAAACTATACTAATCGTGGTTTCTATTTTGGTAATGATCCACGAGATGGATATAAAGATAAAGCATATACACAACTATCTGAACCTTTAGTTTTTGGTATAACGTTCGATTACCAATTCTAATAACTAACGATAACAGGGTAAATACACCGCGTTCAGATTACATATGAACGACCATTTATAATTATAGGATTTTTATGAATATCTCTATCGAATTAAGTTTATATCCATTGGCCGAAGACCAATATAAAAGCGAAATTTGGGCTTTTATTAGACGTCTTCGTGATACAGAGGGTTTAGAGGTTGTTACTAATGGCATGAGTACTCAAGTATTTGGTGACTATGATTTAGCAATGAATAAAGTAATGGCTGAAATCAAACGAGTTCATAGCACTACTGGCGCAGCTGTTTTTGTGTGTAAATTTATCAGTGGTCATCATGCACAGCCGGAAGCTGAAAGTTAATGTCTGACTTACTCATCAGTTTTATTACTTATGCTGAAAGTTTACCTTGGCTTGAGCTAGTAGCAATGCTACTAGCACTTGCTTATGTTTTATTAGCTGCAGCAGGTTCAATATGGTGTTGGCCTGCTGCGTTAATCAGCACCGCAATCTATACTTATGTGTTCTATGACGTATTACTATTGATGGATAGCGCTTTAAGTATTTATTATTTAGTGATGGCTGTTTATGGGTATTGGGCTTGGCAACAACGTACACCAACAAAAAATGAACAGAGTTCGCCCCCTTTAGACATTGTTTCTTGGCAATTTAGTTTTCACGTGAAAGCTTGCTTAGTATTAACCTTTATTGCCTTAGCATTAGGGTATATCATGGCGAACTATACCCCTGCAGATTTCCCCTATCTTGATACCTTTACGACAGTATTTGCTGTATTTGCTACCTATTTGGTCGCTCAGAAAGTACTCGAGAATTGGCTTTACTGGATAGTAATAGATGCTGCATCAATTTATTTGTATATTGAAAAAGATTTAACGCCAACCGCTGTTTTATTTATCCTTTATACATTTATTGCCACCTGGGGTTATTTCAAATGGCGCAGTCTATATTTGGGCAATCGCATAGCAATAAAACACAGAGTAAATAGTTAAATTATTATGCTGCCACCACTAAGTACATTAGCCTGTTTTAAGACTGTCGATGCTATTGTGCCAATCACAGCAGGGTTAAGTAGCCAATGCTACCAAGTATTTGCGGATAATAAGTGTTTTTTTGCTAAACAGGTCACTACTACTGACGAACCACTTGTCAATATATATGCTGCGTCAAAAAATATCAGCCCAAGCGTAATTTATCACGATAATCATTGGCTCATTACAGAGTTTATCGCTGGAGATAACTTATCTTTAGCGCAAGAAACCCTTGATGAAAAAATAATGCTTGCGACTAAATTAATGGCACAATGCCATCAATTAAAAGTTAATGTAAACAAGCAAGTACCAGAAAGTGTTATTGGTTCTTTCATGAATGAACAAGCATTTTTAGCGCAACAATTTTCAACTCAACAACAGAACGCCCTTCTGCGCTGCAGTAAAGACATAATTACCTCACTTAACGCCACAGCTGATACAACTAGCAAGGGTCACACAAACCTCGTTTGTTGCCATGGCGATATTAATTTTAGTAATATAGTTCTGTCATTAGATCAAACCGCATATTTAGTTGATTATGAATGTGTGTGCTTAGCGCCAGCTGAATATGATCTAGCCATGCTAGTTGCAGTAAATAACCTCAATGAAGATAAATTATCCCTAGTTATTAAACTATACCAAAAGCATATTCCTGGTGATATTAATCAAACACGAGTAAAAGACTATCTGCAATTTTGTTACTTTATTAATGGTCTTTGGTATGCGCAAGCATACAATAAGTCTAATCTTGAACAGTTTGTTCACCTAGCCAAACAACAATGGCAACACCTTCCTTTTCAGCAAAACCTCTTCTTTAACATTTAATCCTTCATCAAGCTCATGTGATGAACACATTGCAAAGCTACAATAGTTCGAGTAGTTTAACTGTAACCCTATATCTATTTCACACAAACAATTGGATCTCATTTATGTCCGTAGAAACTATTTACAAGGTGGCTTTACATCCTTTTATCAATGAATCTATTGCAAGCTTAAAGGCAATGGCTCATCTGTCAGGATCTTCTGCAGATGCTTTCATGGATAAGGTAGAAGACTTTAGGTTCAAAGGCTATGCCGTTTGCTCTGAGGTGAGTGGCTGTATTAATGGCGTGATTATGATGCATCATTACCCAGAGACTGCCATCGCAATAGGCAACTCAGTATGCGAAACTATGTTTAATGAAAAATATGATTATAGCGAAATAAATGAAGAACTTAGCAATGCTCTAGCTGAATGGGGCAACACTATTGTTGGTCGCTCTACTGATTTACTCAGTCGTCATAATTTAGAGTTTAATTTTTCAAGCCCTTACTTTCTACATAACTTTGATGAAATGGAGAAATATTTAGACGGCGTTAAAGAAATTGTCACTGTACCTATAACTGTTGAAGGTGTTGGCCGATATTATTTCAACCTGCTCATTCGCGATGTAAGTTTCCAAACTAACACAACCAAACGTGAAGAAAGTACAGGTATTGCTAACCCGCACACTACCCCATTACCAACAAACAATAAAATATTACTAGTTGACGATAGTGCTATGATTCGAAAAGCATTAAAACGTTTTCTAAATAGCCTAGGATATGAGAATGTCATTGAAGCTAACGATGGTACTAGTGCATTAACCATGGTAGAAAATGAATCGCCCGACTTTATGTTTATGGATGTTGTTATGGGCGAAATGAATGGTGATGAAGCATTAAAAATCATTCGAGAAAAGGGCTATAACGTACCAGTAGTCATGCTGTCATCTGTCACTGACCAAACGTTAGTTAAGCAGTGTGAACAACATGGTGTTTCTGGTTTTATTTTTAAGCCAATTCAAGCAAACAATGGCGCTGAAATCATAAAGTCATATTTAAAAGTTATTTAAAAGAAAAGATAAACAGCCAGTTTAACTAATTTACATAAACTGGCTTATTATTTATGCCTGTGTGGCACCTAAATTAATATTACAGGTTAATAACCTATAGTAGAGTGTCTCTTTGCTAAATACACCAGCGATACTCGGATTAATTTTAATACAATAGAATTATAACGAAAGAGACTTTAATCGCATTGTTGAGCTACTTATAAAAACAATGGCAAATGTAAGCATTCCAACTCAAAAATAAGTTACGATTAAAATAGTTATAAGCAGGTATGGCCTACTTTACTGTTTGCGTGTAAAACTCTGCAATATACTGCCCACCTTTTATTTTAGCAATTAAACGCAATTTATAACTATCTCCTTTATTAGCAGTAAAGCTTCTTAACGCTGTTTCATTTTTCCAATAATAAGGGCTCTCTTTCATGCCTAAAAGATAAGGGGTGATTTGCTCGGCATCATCCACTAAAAAAAGTGTTGCGCTATCTAGAGGGAAAGTAGAATTAACTTCAGTTATTCCGTCTTTATCCGAAATATTAACCTTGAATTCGCCTGACTTTAATACGCAACTGTGATTAATAACATCACAATGACCTTCCGGTACTAACTGAATTATTTTATTAACGGCTGCTTTACTTTCATTGTAATAGTCAGCGCCAATATAACCTAGTATAGAAAGAAAAGGGGCGACCATAAAAGCAACTTTAAGGTGTCTATTCATATTTATTTCTTCTTAATTAATTCTTCTAATTTCACAAGGAGGTTAATTTAACAGAAAAGGCTAGACGACTCTGTACAAAATTGTCGTCTAGCCTTTTATTTATTCAGACTTAACTCAAAATTCAATAATTAAATTTCGAGTTATTAATTTTAGTGAACGTGTGCTGCACTAACATCGCCTGGTATACGCATGTTTTCTACCATATCTTGAATATGATCTGGCGCTGGTCCAGTCACTTTAAGTAAAACAAAAGCCACTGCAAAGTTAACTAAAGCACCAACCGCACCAAAAGCATTAGGCGAGATACCAAAGAACCAATTAGGACCCATATCACCTAAGAATGAAGTGCCTGGAATAAACATAATACCTTTATGTTGGAATACATACAGCATAGTTACACCAATACCTGCAATCATACCCGAAACAGCTGCAGTACCACTCATTTTCTTAGAGAATATACCCATCATTAATGCTGGGAAAATACTTGATGCTGCTAAACCAAAGGCTAAGGCAACAGTACCCGCGGCAAATCCAGGTGGATGTAAGCCAAGGTAGCCTGAAACCAGTATCGCAATAGTCATTACAATACGCCCCGCCAATAACTCATTTTTCTCTGATAAATCAGGAGTTAAAACACCCTTCATTAAATCATGAGAGATTGAGGATGATATCGCAAGTAATAAACCGGCTGCGGTTGACAGTGCAGCAGCTAAACCACCTGCGGCTACCAAAGCAATTACCCAGTTTGGTAAATTAGCGATTGCTGGATTAGCTAGTACCATAATATCGTTATCAACAGTAACCATTTCATTTGTTACTTTATCGGCAGAATATTGAATTTTACCATCGCCATTCTTATCTTCAAATTTCAATAAACCTGTTTGCTCCCAATCTTTAAACCATTGTGGGCGTTCATCATAAACAAGGTTTTCACCTGCTGTAGGTTCAATAGTATTCATTAAGTTCAAACGAGCCATTGCGCCAACTGCTGGAGCTACAGTATAAAGTAAACCAATAAATATTAGTGCGTAACCTGCAGAAGAACGTGCCGCTTTAACTGAAGGAACAGTAAAGAAGCGCATAATTACATGAGGAAGACCCGCAGTACCAATCATAAGTGACATAGTGTAAGCGAACATATTTAATGTACCGCCTAAACTACTTGTTGTATATTCTTTAAAGCCTAAATCAGTTACCACCATGTCTAGCTTATCTAATAAGTAAACACCGCTACCATCAGCTAATGTACTACCTAAACCTAATTGTGGAATAGGATTACCTGTTAGTTGTAATGAAATAAATACAGCAGGAATCGTATAAGCAAAAATCATTACTACATATTGTGCAATTTGTGTATAAGTAATACCTTTCATACCACCAAGTACTGCATATACCCAAACAACAGCCATACCGATGCCTAAGCCTAATCCGTAATCTACTTCTAAGAAGCGAGAGAAAGCTACACCAACACCCTTCATTTGACCAATAATGTAAGTCAACGAAGCAATAATTAAACAAACCACCGCAACAATACGTGCAGTTTTAGAATAATATCGATCGAAGATGAATTCCGGTACTGTGAATTTTCCATGCTTACGCATGTAAGGAGCAAGTAACATGGCTAGTAGTACATAGCCACCTGTCCAACCCATTAAGAAAACTGAACCACCATACCCCATGAAAGCAATCATACCTGCCATTGAAATAAATGACGCTGCACTCATCCAATCGGCACCAATTGCCATACCATTTTGCATCGGGCTGATACCGCCACCTGCTACGTAGAAGTCACTCGTTGAGCCTGCACGTGCCCACCAAGCGATGCCGAAATATAAGGCAAATGTGCCAAATACAGCAATATATGTATATAGTTTTAACTCTTCCATGCCTAACCCTCCGCCTGATATTTTTTATCAAGCTTATTCATTTTCACGCCATACCAAAAAATTAAGGCAAGAAATGAGTAAATAGAACCTTGCTGTGCAAACCAAAAACCAAGTTTGTACCCACCTAGACGAATTTCATTAAGCGGCTCTACCAGTAATAAACCTAACCCAAATGAAACTGCAAACCAGATTGCAAGACATATAAAGATTAGGCGAAGATTTTCCGACCAATAAGTTTCTTTATTCTCCACAATAGTCTCCTAGCGATGTTGTAGCCCTTATTTCACGTTAATGTGTATTTTTATAAGGCTTTTATTGTAATAATTTCAGTAAAAGTATGGATATAGATTTTAGTCAGTAGTCATTATTATTAATAAAGACAAAAATCCATATTCAACTTCAACTATCATCAAATCTAGCAAGCTTTCATTTTTTCGGGTATTAAACTTTAGTCTAAATCAATAATTTAGCTAATGAATTGGTATATCAACAACATATGTTGGTCAGTATTTTAGGGGCTTCAAGAGCGAATAATAGTACAAGTGCAACTTTAGTCTACATTGTCACTTCAATGGTTGACTAGCTACCAGCACCACTCTAAATTATCATGGTTACCTTGCGAATTAGACAAACGCTTTTACAATTTGCTTGGCTATATCAATGCTTAATCCTATCCAACAAGAGCGTATACAGGTAATCAATATGGACACTGAACTTTCTGAAATTTATAGCTTCATCCAAAGTATTCCGCCGTTTGACAGTTTGCCACAACCTGCTTTAGCGCGTTTAATTAGAGAACTAGCTATTAATTATGTACGAAAAGATGAGTTCCTTCCTCCAAAAGGCGTGAATGAAGCACGTCTGTATATTGTTCGTAAAGGTGCCTTAAGCTGCCTTTCCAGTAGTAACGAATTAATTTCACGCTTAGGTGAAGGCGATTTATGCACCGAATTTTGCAAACAGAAATTGCAACCGATAAGCAACACAGATGAAATTAGTGGAAACGAAAATAATACTCCGCTCTTAACAGAGCAGCGTGTAAAAACCGATGAAGATAGCTTAGTTTATAGTTTAGATGCTCAAATATTGAGAGACATAGGTGAAAAATATCCAAGTATTAGTGACTATTTTAACCACAATTCTGCTGAACGATTAAAGAAGAAAATGTCTAAAATCAATGAAGAAGCCATTATCTCCTCTACCTTAATGAATATGCCTGTAAGCAACTTCTATCACTCTCCTGTTGCAGGTATCGAGGCTAGTCAAAGCATCCAACAAGCCGCCATACAAATGACAGAGCAAGGTTATACTTGCTTAGTGGTACTAGATAACAAAAGCTGCGTGGGGATAGTGACCGATAAAGACATACGTCGGCGCTGTGTTGCAGAAGGTTTACCCATTACAACAAGTATCGCTGAAATAATGACTCGAGAAATGAGTACTATTGATATAAAAAACAATGCTTACGATGCATTAATGACCATGACAGCGAAACATATACAACACTTACCAGTTACCAACCAAGGTGAAGTCGTGGGCATGGTAACGGTGACAGATTTAATGAATAATGAAGGTCATAATACGGTTAATTTCTCTAGCATTATTCATAAAGCTAAAAGTTTAGAACAGTTAATAGAAGTGAGTGCTTTACTACCTAAATTACAAATACGCTTAGCAAAATTAGGGGCCAGTGCTGATCATGTTGGCAAAAGTATTAGCGCTATTACTATGTCCTTTACCAAACGCCTTATTGAAATGGCCGAAGCAAAGCTTGGACCACCACCAGTTCCCTATGCATGGTTGGCTGCTGGCTCACAAGCAAGACAAGAACAACTCGCCCATTCAGATCAAGACAACGCCATCATTATTTGCGACTCTATGAAGCCAAGCGATGACGCTTGGTTTGAAAGTTTGGCTCATTTTGTTTGTGATGGTTTAGCCGACTGTGGCTTTATTTACTGTCCGGGTTATATTATGGCAACCAATGACAAATGGCGACAACCGGTAAAAAATTGGCAAAAATACTTTGATGGTTGGATTGACACTCCCAGTCCAGAAGCCTTATTGAATTCAAGTGTCTTTTTTGACTTAGAAACGATTTGCGGTGATACAAGCTTACTTGACAATGTTCGCACTAATTTGCTTAAAAAAACACAAAATAGCAGTTTGTTTATTGCCCATTTATCTAAAAATGCATTAGCTTTACGTCCTCCTCTTGGCTTTTTTAGAGACTTTGTTCTAAAACAAAATGGCAAGCACAAAGCCACGTTAGATCTTAAACATAATGGCATTGCTCCTATTGTCGATCTTGCTCGTATTTATGCTCTATCTCAGGGTATTAGTGCTGTTAATACCATTGAGCGTATAAAACAAGCTGCAGGCTCAGCAGCTATAACTCGATCATCGGCAGAAAACCTAATAGATGCATACGAATTTTTAGGAATATTACGTGTAAAACATCAAGCAAATCAATTAACAAAAGATATTGAACCTGATAATTACCTTTCACCGAAAGAGTTATCCAAATTAGAACGTGAGCACCTAAAAGACGCTTTTAAAGTTATTAAAACACTACAAGATTCAAGACAGGCAAACTTCTAATGCCAATAGGTGCGTTAATCAACTATATTTCAGGCTATGAAGCAAAACGGAAACGGTTATTAAAAAAAGCGCCTGAAGGGCCGTTAAAAGACTTTTTATCAACCCCTTTTCCGTCATTAGAGACACCTATCCATGAGTTAGGGATTTTAGCTGTAGACTTCGAGACTACGGGGCTAGACGCGAAAAAAGATAAACTGCTTAGTATTGGATTCGTTGCAATGGAGCAAGAGCAAATAAAACTGAACTCCTGTTATCACCAAATCATAAACACAACAACAAGATTAAAAGAAAGTAATGTTATTATTCATCAAATTACCGATGACCAGAAAGAGCAAGGTCAGCCTTTGGAGCTTGTCGTTAAAAAGCTATTAACAGCATTAACAGGTAAAGTAATGTTAGTACATTTCGCTCGAATAGAGCGACAATTTTTACAACAAGCCTGCCTTGAACTTTATGGGTTAGCACCTGACTTCCCCATCATAGATACCTTAGTGATAGCTAAACGTAAATTAGATAAACGTGATGTATCGTATGACCCATCAGAGCTACGCTTATCAAACTTGCGTCAAAAATATCAATTGCCTGATCACCACGGGCACAATGCGCTTAATGATGCTATCGCTACGGCTGAATTGTTACTTGCACAGATTAATGACAACAGTAAAAATGCAACAGTACAGCTAAAAGACATCCTCTTATAGTTTTGTAATAAAAGCGGTGTAAACTACTCAAAGATTGACCGATATTTCACCAACATTTAGATTGACGCTAACGATTTTATGCGATATTTAAGCCATTGATAAAAATCACTTAGTCAGCATGGTCGGTATAAGTTACAATCAATTAATGATGATAACTTAGGCTTACCGCTGAGTTGATCTTATACACCCAATTTATCTTACGCAGCAAAATTCCATTTGAATTTTAAATGCTCTTCGATGGATATCACTAAAGGACCCACATGAACTCATTACTTAACGTTGGAAATACTGGCACTCCACTCACTATTCTAGAAAAATCCACTTATGCACAATGGCTAAAATCACAAAACCAGAGTGCTCAAAACTGGTTAGAAAAAACCAGCTATCAAGGTGAAGGCCTTGCGTTATTGCCAAGTTTCTCTGTTGGTACTGAAGGTTCATTATCCCAAGCTATTTTTGTCGTTGATGATGCCAGCCATTATTTTTCTTGTGGTAACTTAATCACTCAGCTGCCATTAGGCCAATACAAGCTAGAAGCTACACCAGAGCACCAACAAGCCATATGCTTTGCTTGGTTAATCGGCGCTTATCAATTTTCCTCATATAAAACAGATCATAAAGAAAAAAAACTGCCTAGCCTTACTGTCGAAGAACCGACATTAGTAAGTAATGCGATTAAATACGCTGAAGCCACAGCCTTAGTAAGAGATTTAGTAAATACTCCTGCTGCCGATATGATGCCTGAAAACCTTGGCGATACTGCGCAGTCATTAGTTGATAGCTTTGGTGGAAAGCTATCACAAATTATTGGCGATGATTTACTGACTCAAAATTATCCCACGATACATGCCGTAGGTCGAGCAAGCGCCAATCAACCACGTTTAATTGACTTCACATGGGGTAATAAGCAGCACCCACAAATTACACTAGTAGGTAAAGGTGTCTGTTTTGATAGTGGTGGCCTAGATTTAAAACCATCTGCTGGTATGCGTAATATGAAAAAAGATATGGGCGGTGCTGCACATGTTTTAGGCTTAGCACGCTTAATTATGTCTCATGATCTTCCTATTTATTTACGTGTCCTTATTCCAGCTGTCGAAAATGCAGTTTCTAGTAATGCCATGCGCCCTGGCGATGTTATTACCACTCGCAAAGGATTAACGGTTGAAATAGACAATACTGATGCTGAAGGGCGATTAGTACTTTGTGATGCTTTAGCTGAAGCAGAAAATGATAAGCCTGACTTAATTATTGATTTTGCTACCTTAACTGGTGCAATGCGTGTTGCTTTGGGTACTGAATTACCAGGATTTTTCTCAACAAACGACGAGATTGCAGAGGGTATAACCAACGCTGGCAGCAAAATCAACGATCCTGTATGGCGTATGCCTTTGTACCAACCTTATAATGATTTATTTAAAAGTAGCATAGCTGACATGACCAACTGCTCTTCAGGTCCTTTTGGTGGCGCTATTACGGCTGCGTTATATTTACAAAAATTTATCAGTAAAGAAACTAATTGGGTACATTTTGACGTTATGGCCTTTAATGTTCGTCCCCTCTCGGGTCGTCCTCTAGGAGGTGAAGCCTTTGGTATTCGAGCTGTGTTTGACTATTTACAAATAAAATACAATTAACTATCAAGTAAAAATAGTGTGTTCACTAGCACTTATTCACACTATTTTTACTAAGCAATCCAGCAATATGACTTTAGCTCAATTTGATTAAATTTATTCCAACTAAAGTCCTATTGCTGAAAGTTATTCTTCTATTATATTCTGCTATGCTAAAAGAAATAGAGTTTTCTTAGTTACTTAAGGATAATAATAATGAATAATAAATTGATATCTGA
Source organism: Colwellia sp. C2M11 (assembly GCF_018860915.1). Lineage (GTDB taxonomy): Bacteria > Pseudomonadota > Gammaproteobacteria > Enterobacterales > Alteromonadaceae > Colwellia. The sequence goes on along the minus strand of NZ_JAHKQD010000009.1, from coordinate 219,855 downwards.
CATGCTATTAGCAATTTTGCTATCTCTATCTATCGGAACTATTCACTATTTGAGTGCCTATATATTTTCCTCCTTATTATTATCGACAATAGCCATTGCAAGTATCAGCTTTATATCACTATTCATTATCACCAAAAAAAGCCAACCTGCTTTAGATAACACCTCAACAGACACATCACAACACACCTCAAATCACTTCACAAATATTGGCGAAAAAATGGGAAGCCAAGTTAGTGAATTGGCAATCAACTCTGCCGAGATTAGCTTCTTTCTTACGAAATTAAGTGAAGCTATAGAAAAATCCAGTGACGATGTTGACCGTCTAGCCACCGCAGCTGAAGAAATGTCAATGAATAGCAAGCAAATACATGATAATGCTGAGCTCGCTTCACAACAAGCAAGCCAAGCCATGAATGCCAGTTCATCAAGTTCACAACAATTACATGATAATATTTCTGTTGTTAATTTACTTAGCGAATCAGTCAATAGCGCCTCAAGTAAAATTCAATCACTTGAACAAAAAGCACTTGAAATACAAAGTATTACTGATGTAATTGATGGTATATCTTCTCAAACAAATTTATTAGCATTAAATGCAGCAATTGAAGCCGCTAGAGCAGGAGATCAAGGTCGAGGGTTTGCTGTTGTAGCCGATGAAGTTAGAGCTTTAGCTGCTAAAACGGCTGATGCTACTCAGCAAATAGGCGAAATGCTCAAACAAATTAGTCAAGAAACGAATGAAACTACCACGGTTATGACTACAATTGTGAGTCAAACAGACAGTGTAGTTACTACCTTACAAGATTTGTCACAATCATTTACTGATATAGATAACTTAATGGCTGATTCATCCGCAGCTAGTAACCAAATTAGTCATGCACTCCAAGAACAAGATTTAGCCGCTGCCGAAATATCCACCTCTGTTGTGAGTTTACATGACTTTCTCGTTGATAAAAGCCGTGAGACTCAGCATATTTCAACACAAGCCCAAACACTGTCTAATAGTACGGAATCTATTTTCGTATATCTGTCAGAATTTGATAACGACACGCCAATCCATAACATGTGTAAGCAGGCTGAATTAGCAGCTCAAAAAGTCGGCGAACTTTTTGAACAAAGTATTGCCGCTAATAAAATATCACAGCAACAACTTTTTGACTTTAATTATAAACCTCTAGGTAATAGTGTTCCTGAAAAATTCACAACAAGTTTTGATAGCTTTACAGATCAATACCTACCTCAAATTCAAGAGCCCTTGTTGCAAGAATTCAGTGATATGATTTATGCCGGTGCCGTTGATATTAATGGCTATTTTCCAACGCATAACAAATGTTTCTCTAAGCCGCTAACCGGTAATCCTGAAACTGACATGGTTAATAATAGAACCAAACGATTATTTACCGACCCAACAGGCATACGTTGTGGCCAACACACCGACAAGTTTTTATTACAAACTTACAAACGTGACACTGGTGAAATCATGCATGATGTATCCGCGCCTATTTTTATAAATGGCAAACATTGGGGCGGCTTCAGAATCGGTTTTAAAGCAAAATAATAAATGGTATTTATTATTCTATCCAATGCACTTTACCACCGGTAAGTAACTATATTAATTGATAGCTCATAACATGCTTAGCATTAATGCTTGAGTTATCAAACCCAATCAAAATAGAAACACATACTGCTGTAATATAATTATCTTTACCGCAACAATAATTTATTTAATACTGATACGCTAGACTAAAGTATAAGGTTAAAAATCTTCTCTTTAGACTTATGTCTAATTTCTTTAAGTAGATATTAATTTTACCTTAAGACTCGAATGAACACTTAATCCATGCCATATCGGAAAGTAGAGACAAAAATCTATTTTTATAATAAAAATAATTAATACAACAAATAATATTGCCTTAGGCAGATAAAATGGGGAAGCATAATGTTTAAAATTCAAAAAAGTAAAACCTTGTTAGCAATAGGTCTTTTAACGATGGCGGGCGCTGCAAATGCAGGTTACACCTTCGATCTTTCTGACAATGATAAATTGACTTTTGGCGGTTATATTAAAGTTGATGCTCGCTACACCGATGGTGATGTTTCTCCAACAGATTATTGGTACGGTAGTGGCTCAGTCGCAGAAGGTGGCACCTCTAATTTTGGTATTGCAGTAAATGAAACTCGCTTTAATACTAAATATGTACATGGCGATGTTACCGGCTTTATTGAAATGGACTTTTATGGTGACGCCGTTTCAGGTGGTGGTAATGAAATAGTATCTAACTCATCAAATCCGCGTTTGCGCCATGCATTTATTCAATATAAAAACATATTAGTAGGTCAAACTTGGACAACGTTCCAAAACACTAGCTCTTTAGCTGAAGCCGCTGATTTCGGTGGACCACTCAATGCTTCTGCTTTCATCAGACAAGGTCAAATTCGTTATACCAACGGTGGTTTACAATTATCATTAGAAAATCCACATTCTGACAAAGGCGATAGCAGCCAAGATTCTATTCCTGACTTCATTGCTAAATATACTTTTAAAGGTGATTGGGGTAACGTTTCAGTGTCTGGTTTGGCACGTCAATTAAATACCGTAGGTGGTAGTACAGAATCTGCTTTAGGTTTCGGTATTGCCGGTCGCATTAAAACTGTTGGTAAAGATGATTTCCGTTTTCAAGTACATGGTGGTAACACTGGTCGTTACGTTGGTGTAGTTGCTGCTAGAGATTTAGTCGGCGAGAAAGCTGAAAAAACCACTTCATTTATGATGGCTTACCGTCATTTTTGGACTGACGATATGCGCTCAACAGTATTTTATGGCAGCACAGATGCCGATTTAGCTGATACTAAACGCAATCACGTGGCTGTTAACTTATTTAAAGATATCACTAAACAGCTTTCATTTGGTGCTGAAATTGGTAACTTTGAAATGGATGAAGTTGACAGAGATTCAACATACCTACAACTGTCAGCTAAATACGTTTTATAGCGCTTAACCACTAATAACTATATTAACTTGCGTTAATCAACCTCGAGTTGAGGTTGTTTTGAGGAAGCATTTGCTTCCTCTTTTTCAGAAAATAACAATCTTCAAAATCATCTCTCCAACTCTATTAATCAGTACTATAATTATCATGAAAATGACTGATATCGCTGCTATTTCTATGTAGATTAGATCTATAAAGGTCTATACTAAAACTTAATAGCTTTTCTATAAAAGAGGTTTCTATGCGACTTTTACGTAAATTTACTATCCAACAGCGCTTAATATTACTTATAGCCTTGGTTTTATCTGGTTTTATCATTCTAAGCTCAATTAGCTTATCTCAAGCATATCAATCATTATTAAAACAAAAATATAATACTAATCAGCAAGTTGTTGAAACTGCCTATGGTGTAGTAGAACATTTTCATCAACAACAAAACGATGGCTTATTAAATGAAGAACAAGCTAAAAAGCAAGCAATGGAAGTACTTAATAGCTTGAGATATGAAGACGGTAATTATTTTTGGATAAATGATTTTACACCTCGCATAATTATGCACCCGATAACACCTGCACTTAATGGCAAAGATGTTGGTACCACAAAAGATCCTGATGGAACTCTTCTATTTATTAATATGGTTAATATTGTGCGAGACAAAGGTGAAGGCTTTGTCCCTTACAAATGGCCGAAGCCTGGTATCGACCAGCCAGTAAATAAAATATCATTTGTTAAAGGATTCACGCCTTGGCAATGGATTATTGGCTCAGGTACCTATATTGATGATGTAGATACTATATTTGAAACTCAACGAAATTCATTACTGATTTATGTCTTCATCTTAATACTATTGATAACCCTTCTTGGTTATATTATCGGCAAAAGTATTATCACACCTACTCACGAAGCCTCTGACTTAATGAAAGATATTGCTGAAGGAGATGGCGACTTAACCCGCACGTTAGATGAAAAGGCACAAGATGAGATTTCACGTTTAGCACACTATTTTAATGAGTTTACGACTAAAATGCGTGATTCCCTTGCCGATGTAGCAAACAACGCTAATATTGTACTTAGCCGTGCTCAGTCAGTTGCAGATGCCAGCGAAAGCGCACAGTTATTAACACAAAACCAAAGTGATATAACTACACAAGTCGCAACGGCAATGGAGCAAATGACGTCACAAATACGTGATGTAAGTAATAATGCATCTGCTGCTGAAAATGCCGCCAATGACGCACAAAATAACACAAATCACGGGAAAGAAATCATTGCAAACACCATAACCCAAATGCAGTCTTTATCAACTAATATTGATGGTGTTTCACAAGTGGTAACTAGCCTTGCGGCTGAAAGTGACAATATTGGTTCGGTACTTGATGTAATTCGCGGTATTGCCGAGCAAACCAATTTATTAGCACTCAATGCTGCTATTGAAGCAGCTAGAGCCGGAGAACAAGGTCGTGGCTTTGCTGTCGTTGCTGATGAAGTACGAACACTTGCGAATAGAACAGAACAAAGTACTAATGAAATTCAGCAAATGATTCAAAAGTTGCAGGCAGGTGCACAAGAAGCAGTAGCTGCAGTACAAGTTAGCCAAGACATTTCTAACCAAACTGTAGAACAAACGAGTAAAGCTAATGATGCTTTATCTGAAATAGATAAACTAATGGAACTTATTTCAGAAATGAATACTCAAATAGCACGTGCAACAGAGCAACAAACTCAAGCCGCTGATGAAGTCAATTTACGTATTAATGATTTAGCCGGAATGACAGATGAATCGCTAGCAACATCAGAGTCACTTTTAGATGCTAGTTCGGAGCTAAGAGCCAGTAGCCATAGCATGTCAGAGGTAGTTGGACGATTTAAGTTCTAATTGATACAAGATAAATAATAAATCGGTAAAATAAAAAAACCAGTACTTACAAATTGTAAGTACTGGTAAAACCATCAAAAATTTTTAATCGACTGACCCAAAGGAATAAGTTGAATCAAGGTGCAAAGAAGAAACTTGATGATTATGTGTCCTGAAGCATAACCACCAAGCTACTGCCTTACTCCATTAGTTAAAGCGCCTGAGAGAGCATTCATTTGCCTCAACCAATATAGAAATGATAATGATTTGCATTTACATAGTCAACTATTATTTTCATTTATTTTAAATTTTTTTAGGCGCGAAAATATTGAATGGCAATAATCCATTCTTAGTAATGTTATCTTTACTCGATTTTTGGGGGAATAGTTGCAACGCTAACAGCGTCAAAAAGGTATTAAGCCACTTAAAGATTATTCTAAATGGCTTAATTAGATAACTAAATTCAGGACAAATTTACTTTTTCAATTTGGCAAAAGCATCGGCAAAAGCATTACCCATTACAGCATTTTCTACTTTTTGACTTTTAGGCTTATGTTGCTTTCTTGGCGCAGCTTCTTGAGACTTGTTACTTTTAGGCTTATATTGACTACTTGTCTTTTCATGCTTTGCCTGAGAACTACCATCGCTCTTACTGACACTGTCATCTAAACGCATAGTTAAGCTAATACGCTTGCGAGCAGCATCAACCTCCACGACTTTAACTTTAACTATTTCACCAGCTTTGATGATTTCTCGTGGATCACTAATAAATTTATCAGTAATTGCCGAAATATGTACTAAACCATCTTGATGCACACCTACGTCAACAAATGCACCAAAATTAGCAACGTTGGAAACAACCCCTTCAAGCACCATACCAACTTCTAAGTCAGTTATGTTATTAACACCATCAACAAAAGTCGCTGTTTTAAATTCAGGTCTTGGATCTCTGTTTGGCTTGACTAACTCTTTAATAATTTCTTTAATCGTCACTTCACCAAATTGCTCAGTTGCTAATTCACTGATATTAACTTTCTGTAATTGCTCTGCGCTATTAAGTAAATTGGCACTATCAATATTAAGCTGCTTAATAATGCTTTCTACAATAGGGTATGTTTCTGGATGAACAGCACACTGGTCAAGGGGATTGTCACCACCACTAATACGTAAAAATCCAGCCGCTTGTTCAAAAGCTTTTGGCCCTAAACGAGCGACTTTCTTTAATTGTTTTCTATTACTAAAAGCGCCCTGTTCATCACGAAACTGTACAATATTATTCGCCATCGTTTTATTTAAGCCAGCAACGCGAGTTAACAATGCCACAGATGCTGAATTTAAATCAACACCAACAGCATTTACACAATCTTCTACAACATCATCCAAACTTTTACTTAACTGGCTTTGACTCACATCATGCTGATATTGACCTACACCAATAGCTTTTGGGTCAATCTTAACTAGTTCAGCTAAGGGATCTTGTAAACGTCTTGCGATAGACACTGCGCCACGTATTGAAACATCAAGGTCTGGAAATTCTTTCGCGGCAAATTCAGAGGCAGAATAAACCGACGCCCCGGCTTCGCTTACTATCATTTTTTTCGGTTTCGCTAATCCCGTAGTAGAGTCAAATTGCGCAATAACATCACTAACTAATTTATCACTCTCACGGGATCCAGTGCCATTACCAATAGCAATTAATTCAACCTTATGTTGACGACATATATTAACCAAAGTACGTACTGATTTATCCCAATGATTTTGTGGAGCGTGAGGAAAAATAGTGGTGGTATGTAGTAATTTACCCGTGGCATCTACAATGGCAATTTTACAACCTGTACGTAAACCGGGATCTAATCCTAGTGTTACTTTCGCCCCTGCAGGTGCTGCCATTAATAAGTCTGATAAATTTTCGGCAAACACTTTAATTGCCTGTTGCTCAGCTTGCTCACGTAACTGTGTTAAAATTTCATTACTTAAACTAACGCTCAACTTACTTTTCCACGCTAAACGCACAGTACTGGTTAAAAAGCTAGCCGCTTTTTGCTGTGTTAAACGCAATGTTAAATGATCATTAATAACTTGTTCAGCACTGGAAACTGCATTTTTTTCCTGACTAGGATCAACATCAATTTTTAACTGCAAAAAACCCTCATTACGGCCACGCAACATTGCAAGCATACGATGTGAAGGGACTGTTTTTAATTTTTCACTATGGTCGAAATAATCTCTAAACTTAGTACCTTCTTTTTCTTTACCTTTCACAACTTTACTTGTTAAATGCGCTTGCTTAAGGATATGGCTACGTAGTTTTTGTAATAGGTTAGCGTCTTCACTAAAACGCTCGGCTAAAATAGCACTAGCGCCCGCCAAAATCGCTTCAACATCATCAAAACCAGCATTCTTGATAGCGACCTTACCTAAGTAAGCATGCGCTTCTTGTTCAGGATCTAACTGCCAATTATTAAAAAGACTAGTCGCTAATGGCTCAATGCCTGCTTCAATAGCAATTTGCCCTTTGGTGCGACGCTTAGGCTTATAAGGCAAATATAAATCTTCTAACCGAGTTTTATTATCGGCACTGTTAATCTGTTTAGCTAATTCTGCCGTTAGTTTATCCTGTTGCTTTATGCTGGTTAAAATAACTTGGCGTCGAGCCTCTAAATCACGAAGATAAACCAATCGAGTTGCTAGCTCACGCAAGTGATTATCATCCAAACCTTCTGTTGCCTCTTTTCTATAACGAGCAATAAAAGGTACGGTTGACCCATCATCTAATAAGTTAATAGCGGCATTAATTTGAGAGGTTTTAACTTTAAGTTCTTGAGCGATTTGCTCACTAATTTGCTCGGCAATAGCTGACATTGATTTACAGTTCCAACGTTAAATAAATAAGTATTTTCCAATAATGGCAAATCATACCAGAAAGTCGCTTTGTCGAATAACTACTAATATGCATTTAACTACTTTTGAACAAAATATAAGTGTATCAAAAAGAGTATGTAGCACTATGGTGCTAAATATTAAATAACCTATACCAGTTAATATGCTAAGTAATAAACACTTTAAAATGACAAGAATCACCTTGGTTTCCTTCGTTTTCGGTATATGGACATACCAATTTTTTACTCGTGATATTTACTCATGGTTTATAGAAGAAAACTCACTTTAGACTTTTGTTAGATGTTATTTTTACAATAAATTAGGAATTCATTATGCTTAAAGGAAAAACAGCTTTAATCACAGGATCAACAAGCGGTATTGGTTTAGCAACAGCACATACACTTGCTGAACAGGGCATCAACTTAGTTTTACATGGTTTAATGAGTCAAGCAGAAGGCGAACAATTAGCAGAAAAATTCTCAAAAAAATATCATATAAAAACTATGTTTGATAAGGCGAATCTCATGGACTCTCATGAAATTTCAGCTTTTATACATAATGCTTTAGAGGTTATGGGTTCAATTGATATTTTAATTAACAATGCTGGTATTCAGCATACTGAAAGCATAGCTACCTTTCCTGAAGATAAATGGAATGCTATTATCGCAATTAATTTAACCGCTGCATTTCATACTATTCAACAGTCATTACCTAACATGAAAAATAATGGCTGGGGCCGTATAATTAATATTGCTTCAGTTCATGGTTTAGTTGCATCATTGAATAAATCAGCTTACGTAGCAGCTAAGCACGGTATTGTCGGTTTAACAAAAGCAGTAGCACTCGAGTGCGCTGAACAAAGTATTACTGTCAATGCTATTTGTCCAGGATGGGTCGATACCCCATTAATTAATAACCAAATTAATGAAATAGCACAGAAACAAGATGTTGAATTTGAACAAGCTAAATATAATTTAGTCACGGCAAAGCAACCATTACCTGAAATGATGGATCCTCGCCAAATTGGTGAATTTATTTTATTCTTATGTAGTAATAGTGCTCGCAGTATAACAGGCTCATCTTTACCGATGGATGGTGCTTGGACTGCACAATAATGTAAAGAGAATTGAAGATGACAATAACTAAAGGTGAAAAAATACGTCGACAAGTAATGGGCGAGGAATTTGTTGATCGGGCTTTAAATAATGCCGATGAGTTCACTCAACCTATGCAAGATTTTATTAATGATCATGGTTGGGGGTCAACTTGGCAACGAAGCGGTATAGACCTTAAAACCCGCAGTTTAGTTACCATTGCCATGCTTGCCGCCTTAAGAACACCACAAGAATTAAAAGGTCATATTCGAGGCGCGCTAAATAACGGTGCGACAATGGAAGAAATACGTGAAGTAATTCTTCATAGTGCCGTATATTGCGGTGCTCCTGCAGCACAAGAAGCCTTTCGAGCGGCCAAAGAAATACTCAACAACCACTAGATCAACTTTACTAAGGCATATCATTGTTATGACTAATAACCTCTTTTTGAGTATTTTACCGACACCATTAGGCGACCTTGCCATTTTTTCCGATCATGATGCTATTTATCGGGTTAAATTTACCGATCGCGTTAAAGATATTGAATTAATGAATACCGATATTTATCAAGAAAACGAAATAACACTATTAGCCAAAAAACAGCTCTCTCAATATTTTGACGGTAAAAGAAGTACATTTAACTTACCTTTAGCCCCTCAAGGAACGTCATTTAGACAACAAGCCTGGCAGGCGTTACAAAAGATCCCCTATGGCGAAACTCGTTATTACAGTGAACAAGCCGAATTAATGGATAATACTAAAGCAGTGCGAGCCGTTGGTGCTGCCAATGGTGCGAACCCTATTTCTATTATTATTCCTTGCCATCGCGTGATAGGTAAAGATGGCAGCTTAACCGGTTATGCCGGAGGCTTAGAAAGAAAAGCTTGGCTGTTGAATTTAGAACAAAAGGAAGTACAAAACAAACAAGAGTTTGAATTAAAGTAGTCTTCACTACATTATGACTTTATACAAAAAAACACCAATCATGATGATTGATGTTTTTATTTTAATGGCAGACTTTTAAACAAAGCCGTACCATTGTTTGCTAAAACCATTTTGATGTGAATGCTACTTATCCGAAAGGATAAAGATTTACACCTTGAACAACACGATTCACTTCACCAGTAGGGCAAGGATTGTCTGGGGTGAAATTTAAAGATAATGATTTATAGAACGACAGTATTTGGCAAATAACAATATAAGGTAGCCCAAGCCATACATCACTAAGATCGTCAGGCACTTCTGGTAAAAGGCTCTTTAATGTAACCACTTTCATCGCAATAGCATTGGCAGTTAACTCATTGACCATATCATTATCATAATGACTAATATATTCATCATTTGAGTCAAGCATTATGATGATACTCTTCTCATCAACGTTCGATTTCGGTCCGTGTCGAAAACCCAAAGAACTTTCACAAAAACAACCTATTTTACCGGCAGTTAATTCTAAATATTTTAACGATGCTTCTTTTGCCATTCCAGAAAGTGCTGCAGAGCCTAAGAAAATTTGTTTGGTATTATTCAGCTGACTAATGTCTTGTATTGTTGGGCACAATGTTTCAATCACATGTTGTGCTGCGTCAATAGCAAAAGCTAACTGCTTATCATCTGCAGCAAAAATAGCGAGTGTCGCAACATACATTGAAGTAAAACTACTGGTCATTGCAAAACTTTGATCAAGTGATTGGCTTGGCATTAAAACACTGAATGCTTTTTCAGACTCATTGGCATACCTAGCAAGACTGCCATCTTCATTACACGTGATGACCAAATGGTAACAATCATCAAGTACTTGATCTGCTAGTTTAATCGCAGCAACACTTTCAGGGCTATCACCTGAACGCCCATATGATACTAGTAACGTGGGAATACTGCTAATGAGGTACTGATCAGGACTTGATACAATATCCGTAGTACTTACAGCCTCAACTAAACGGTTACATGCTTTCGTTAAATGCGGTGCTAATGCCTCACCAACATAGGCAGATGTACCGGCACCCGTTAGAATGATACGTAAATTTTCTTTTGCCAAAACACTTTCTAACCAAGGTGCTAATTCATCATTATTACGTACTAAATCACGGGTAATTGACCAACACTCAGGTTGTTGTGTTATTTCTTTTGCCGTCCAAAAAGCATTGTTTTTCTTTAAGCTCTCGGTAGATATTGATAAGTACTCATTCATTATTTTTTTACTCTTGATGTTGTTTGAAAGTGACATGCATCCGCATATATTTTAGTCACTTGCATAATATTATTTAACACTAAAGCTTTAGGTGAATTATTAAGCTTGCCAGCTATTACAGCATCATATTGCTTTGGCATAAATTGACTCAATAAAGGCAATGGAATCTCAATGCCTTTAAGGTTTTCAAATAACTTATCTATTGCTTTCTCAATGACTTCATTATTCCAATAATAGCGAATACGATCACTAAAACTATAACGTCTATAAGTTGCTAAATTGTTTTGGTCATGTGGATAAAATTTATCCCAGCCATTTGGATTCTCTAACATAACGGTTTCACAAACTTCACGTAGATTTGATAGTGAAACATTATCTACTAACTCTTGCTCAATAAAACTTAATGCAAAAAGCGATTCTCGAAGAGCAAAAGTAAGTTGAGGTCCCACTTTTAAAATAGCAAAATGATCTTGCACTAATGCTTTATATGCTTCAGGAGGTTGATAATCTGTAGAGTGTGCTTCAAATACCAGTCTTGGCATGCTAGCCCCAAAACTTTTTAATGGTTTAGCTTTTTCTGCGTCATATTTAAAGACAGTAAAGTTATCAAACTCTACACCGGGTTGAACAACTAACCCAATCACTCGTGTCCAAGCGTCATTTAAGCCTTTTGCTAAAAACTCAGCTTCATGAACACTAATTGTTTCTTTAACATTACTTACAGGGGTAACTTCTAAGGTATCGATTTCTTCTTTAGCACCGCCTGGTGGAGGTACTTCAGTACCCACAATATATAAAATATCTGATTTACCAAATTCACGTATCGCTGTTTCTTCAGCTACTTTACAAAGTATCGCAGCTCGCTTAGCAACTGTCTCATCTGAAAGAGGTGCTAAGTCATCCACACATTGCATGCTGGTGTCTAAATGAATTTTTTTAAAACCAGCAGCAACATAACTTTCGATCAATTGCTTTGATTTTTCCATCGCATCAGTTGCTGTATCACTAGTCCAACAAGTTGGCCCTAAATGATCGCCACCAAAAATGATGTTAGCTATCGGAAATTTAACCTTTTCAGCGATTTTTTTTACAAAAACGGTAAAGTCAGCAGGCTTCATATTGGTGTAGCCACCAAATTGATTAACCTGATTTGCTGTCGCTTCTATAAGCACAGGAGAATTATCTTCAACGCCTTGAAGCAATGCTGCTTCTATTACTGTCGGATGAGCGCTACATACAGAATAAATACCACGTGGAATACCATTCTTGTTGTCTGTCATTATCTGTGTTATTTCATTCATAAAAAGCCTTAAGGTAAACTAGTAATCCAATAATCATTTATTAAAAAGTGAAATCTAACATTGTTTACACATCTTTTCAAATGCTTTTGTTTTTTTATCTATTTATTTACATTTACTTTATTAACCACGCAAGAAACTTAACTAATTTCCTATTGAGCTAGGCATGTTGAGTTTTATTGCAATAAACAATATTAAAATATAAATAAATCATTATTTAACAAAAAATACCCTATATATTCATTAGGTTAATATAAGCTAATGGTTACTAGCTTAACTATAATTTCACCAACAACCTAGGTATTTTTATGACTCATCAAAAGCCAAGAAATACGCTGAAATCAACGCAATCAACATACCAATCCCCACAACAAGTGTTGGTAATACCGAAAGCATTATTAATGAAAGGATACTGGTAATAATAGGCGGCAAGCAATTCACAAGAGGGCTAACAACAATCGCTTTTCCATATCGAAAAGCGAATACTAAAAATAATGCTCCAAAAGAGTTTAATAAACCAATAGTAAAAGCTAATCCAGCCCCATCCCAATGCCAATTAGCGGCCATTGGCGTATCAACCATTAACCACGCAACCGGGCAAAGCAGTAAACTAGTAAGTGCCATATAAAAGAAAATGCTTTCGGCTTCTATTTTTTCATTAGCATACTTTATAAAGTAACCTTGAACCCCCCAAGCAAGAAAAACTAATAATGCAAAGATCAACCAACCAGAATGTTCTCCACCCGCTCCTGCTTCAGAGTAATTTAAGAATGGCACAGCAATTATTGCTAGCGCAATACCAAGCCAGCCTTTTACTCCTGCTCTTTCTTTTAGAAAAATCAGCGACATAATAATAGTGACAACAGGTGCTAAAGCAATTATTGGAAAGATTAAATACGCAGGACCATTGGCAATTGCACCTGAATATAAAATGAGCTGTCCTACACCGCCGAGTAAGCCAATAATACTGCCAAATATTATTGAAAACTTTCCTGTATTTAATTTCCAATCCACACTTTTTAATGCAAAAAACGCTGGTACTATCATGGATAAAGCCCACATTATAAAACCAAGCTCTGCAGGAAAATTATTCTGCTCAGGAATAGAAATCAATGCTCCCCATGTTCCCCATAGCGTTATAGTGATTATTGAAAACGTCAACCAGCTATACTTACTATTTTTTGTTTTTAATACACCTACGTGCTTTCCTTTATCGACATCAGTTGTACTCATTATTTACCTCTTATTATGAATTATGTAAAATTTTCAAAATAAGTTAATTATTTTTAACAAAAATGATAACCCATTCTTTTAACTTATATTTTACTTACTTTCTATTTAACCAACCTAATGTATAACGGCTTGAAGCATTATCGTTGTGCATTAGTGGGCTTAACTCGATAACCAATGCCATTTAAATACCTTGTTATACGCTTCATTATTTACTGATTATTTCATACTACATCACCCTACGACTTATGACAACAAACGAAAGCTTCATATATTATTGTTAGTTAAAAAATGAAAGGTAACGAGGCTTGAATAAATTAGAGACAATACTGTATTACTTCTCCTTCTTATAAAGCTTCTAGCAGCAAATGTTATTTCACTATTAAAAATATTATAGTGATAAGTATTCATTATAACTTTGACATGACCCCAGCTATTCAAGTAATAAAGAGATCCCCCCAAAAAAAACGTAAATAAAGAAAACTAAAAACAGACACTATGAAGGAACTTGAAAGATACATTCTCTTTTGTTACTGTTTTAATGTTACAAATAAAACAAAAAAAACATTGAATTAAAATAAATATTAAGGCAGGAAGTCATGAAGGATATATTTGTAAAGAATGCGTTAACAGTAGCAATTGGCCTGTTTTTTTGTACGAATACCGCTTATTCAGCTGAAAATCAAAAACAGTCTGAAAGCGATATGGAAGTAATTACAGTTACTTCTTCTCAATCAGGTTTAATAAAAGCATTAGATTATAAGCGTGATGCTGATTCTATAATGGATGGAATTACCGCAAGTGAATTAGGTGCATTCCCTGATGCTAACGTTGCTGACTCATTATCGCACATAACCGGTGTTACCATCGATAGAACCAGTGGTGGTGAGGGTAAAGGCGTTAATATTCGAGGTTTAGGGCCCGAATTTAGTATTGTTACGATTAATGAACGCATTATGGCAACTGACTCAAGTGGTCGTGAATTTGCTTTTGATGTATTGCCAGCAGAAGTTATTTCAGAGGCTTGGGTTTTAAAGTCGAGCAAAGCTTCACAATTAGAAGGCAGTATTGGTGGTGCAGTCAACCTTGTTACCGCACGACCTTTTGACAATCTAGGCACACATGGATCGGCTTCTTTCACAGGCCAGTATGGCGATCAAGCTGAAAAATATGGTTATAAAATGACCGGTGTAGGCTCGCACACCTTTGCTGACGACACCATGGGAATTTTATTCTCTGCCCTTTATAGTAGAACACCTACACGAACAGATTCATTATCAGATAATAACTTTAATGCCGCATCAGCAGATAACTGGAACTGGGATCGTAATGGTGATGGCGACACGAATGATGCAGCAGATAGAGAATTAGTTTTTCCCGGCACTATCGCTTACACAGCATACGAAGAAAATAAAGAGCGGACAGCTATTTCAGCAGCTTTTCAATATCGCCCTAATGATGACTTAGATATTGTAGTTGACGCCCTGTTCACTCGCTTAGATACACCGGTGAAAGGCTATACAGAGTCTTATTATTTTCCCGACTCTTCAAATTGGAGAGATGTAGAATACGGAGGACCAACAACTGAATTAAATCCTGACGGTATTTTAATCACAGGGTTAACCGTTGATAACTTAGTGCCACAATTAGTGACTTTAGAAGAACATCGTGTGGTTGACACTTTAAACTTAGGCCTCAACGCTAAATATAACTTAACAAAAAACTCAGTACTTAGCGGTGACTTATATTTATCAAATGCAAAACGTGAAGCAGGTGGTAAGGATAGATTTGTTGTTTCAGTTCCTTTAGCATCCGTTGCTGGTTCAACAACATCCAGAGTGACGTTAGCACCAGGAGAGCTTCCCAGTATTGATCTCAATTTCATTGATAATACAGCAGGCATTAGTGAAGTTAGTGATTTAGTAGAGAATAGCCAATTTGGTCCTCATTTCACCAAACTAGAAGGAGTTGACATAGAAGATGAAGTGATTGGTGCCTCACTTAAATATGATCTCTTTTTAGATATGCCTATTATTAATAATATTCATACCGGTATTGTTTATAATAAACGTACAAAAGAACGTACACAACTTGATAACGTTTCTTCTATGTCTTTATATAGCGGTGCTCCATTTTCATGGTCAGATGTGGGTGTTGATGTTGTTCAAGCTTTTCCTTTCGATAACTTCTTAGACAATGTAGGTGGTGATTTCCCTCGAGAGTTTGCTATTTTTGATGTTGAACAAGCTTTCAATGGCGTTAGAGCCGCTGATGGCAATCCAAATATCATAGATCCTGTCACAGGCGTACCTTATGTGGATGATTATTCAGACGCACTTTTTCCTACATGGAATTCAGATTTGTCTGGTGCAGTTGCAGAAGAAACGATTGCTCTTTACCTAGAAGCTGATTTTAGTCATGAATTCGATTCAGTAAACGTTTCAGGTAATATTGGGCTTCGCTACGTTCAAACTGAAACTACCTCAACAGGTTGGGATTGGCCAATTGCTTATATTGATCAATCACCCGCCGATATATGGACACATATCGTTGTCCATGGTGAGAGAACACCTATTTCAATTAGTAATGACTATAGTGAATTATTACCATCAGTTAATTTGCAATTCGAATTTTCTGATGAATTAATTGTGCGTTTTTCTTACGCAGAAGTAATGGCAAGAGCAGAAATTGATAAACTGTCAACACAAATAGATACATCCCCTTCCACTTGGGGCGAATACACCATTAACAAGCTTGGTAACCCTGACTTAACACCTGTTACGGCTGAACAAGTCGATGTCTCTATTGAATGGTATTATCAAAAAGGCTCATCGCTATCAGCGGCATTATTTTACAAAGATATCGATGGTTTCGTTCAAGGAGGGCAAGATGTTTACGTCAACAACAGAGAAGATGCGCCAGTTTACAGTGTAAATAACCCTCGACCATGGGATCCTCAAGGTTTTGAAGATGTCGTATTTGGGGTAAATCAACCGCTAAATTTAGACCAAGCTAAAGTATTAGGTTATGAATTTGCCATGCAACACTTTTTTGAGTCTGGCTTTGGCGTTGTCGCCAATTATACCTATATTGATACAGAGTCTATTGTAGATGGTTATGTTATTGGCGTATTAGCCGGAATTCCTGACACAGCGTATTCACTTAGCTTAATGTATAATAACGACTACATGAGTTTAAGCTTATCCGCTGATCACACCGAAAGCTTTGTAACCTCTCATTGGTCATCATTAAATGCTCCTAATGCTGACGGTATAACTGAAAGTACGTATAAAGCGATTGCAACAGCTTCTACTTGGGCATCAGCCTCTGCGACCTTCTATATATCTGAAGGCTTAGAGACTTTTGTTCAAATTGATAATCTTTTAGATGATGGCTGGCAAGGATACAACGGCTCAACAAGCTTAACAGGCTCTGGTGGCTACTCTGAATGGGGCCGGAGTTATAGTGTAGGCGTTAGATATAAGTTTTAAGACCTAAAAAATAAAAAGGAGCTGATATGAAAATATTAGCTCCTTTATATTCTTACACTATTAAAATAAAAATGCTAATCAACATCAATAATAATTAGCTTAACGTTTTTTGATTGAAAATAGTCTATATATTGAGAAGGAATCTTATTGTCCGTGATGAGTATATCAATTGAATCAAGCGAATCGATGATATATAATCCACTTCTCCCGAACTTAGAAGAATCGGTAACAACAATAACTTCTTTTGAAATATTACACATTAAACGATTTAATGTTGCTTCATGTTCAAAATGTGTCGTGAAACCTGAAGATATTTCCACACCATCCACACCTAAAATCACTTTATCAAAGCGAAGATTATTAAGGCTCGCTTCTGCTTGACGTCCATAAAACGATAATGACTTTTGTCTTAACGTTCCACCAGTCATTAGCACTTCTGAGTTTTGTAAATGAGAAAGCTCAGTGGCTATATTTAAACCATTAGTCATTACAACTAGATTTTCATGGTTCTGCAATAACTTGGCTATTTCTTCGGTAGTGGTGCCGGAATCAAGTATTATTAACTCATCATTATTTATTAACTGTACAGCGGCTTCGGCCAACTTTTCTTTAATGTGAGAGTTTTTGCAATGCTTTTCTTTTACTGATAATTCTTTAGTTATCTTACTAATTGCAACAGCGCCGCCTCGAGATCTAATTAATAATCGTCTTTTACTGAGGTCATTTAAGTCAGTTCTTATCGTAACAGTCGAAACATCAAACTCACTAGCCAATTGTGCTACGTCGACACGGCTTAACTCATTTACTTTATCAATAATTTTCTGGCGTCTTTCAATAGTATTAAGCATATTTAAGTTACTATATTTTTTATTTAATAGTTAGTATTTTAACAGTAATCGAGTAACGCATCAACGAAAGATAATGAAGACCTTATTTTAATCAAAATTTCTATTTTAACCATATAAATCAAGTATTTCTTCTTACATATGCCTTCAATACCCTTCAGTAACAATTAAAGACATGCTAAAAAACAATAAATCAAAGATAATTTTTTATAATAATAACAGGTGGTTATACAATTAACCTTGTCACTTTTATTAGTTGTAAGTTTTACATTAATGGTAAATTTTTCATATTACCACTCCCGCCCTTTACCTTTCATTTGTTTTCGATTAGTATGTTTTATCTTAAATAAATTAATATCAACCATTTTTGGAAAGTATATGAAACTTATGGCAACATCTCGTATTTTTATAATATCTGTCTTTATATTATTTACTCTAACCGTGAATGCTCAAGCGGATAGTAGTGACCATATTTTTGAAAAACTCAATAATGGTCTCGCCAAAACACCTCCAATGGGGTGGAGCAGCTGGAATCAATTTGGCGTAGAGATAAATGAACAATTGATTATCGAAACTATCGATGCAATGGTAAACAATGGTATGAAAGACGCCGGCTATATTTACGTTAATTTAGATGATGGTTGGCAACAAGATAAGGGGAACCGTAAGAATAAACCCTTAGATTTTGATAAAGAGAAATTCCCTAGAGGGATAAAATATTTAGCCGATTACGCTCATGAAAACGGAATGAAGTTAGGAATTTATTCTGGTCCTGGACAAACCACATGTGCAGGCTACTCAGGTAGTGAAGGGTATGAAAAACAAGATGCCGACATGTTCGCATCATGGGGTGTAGACCACCTAAAATATGATAGCTGCTGCTCTCATAAAGACGCAAGTAAAGAAGAACTAAAAGAAGCTTTTTACAAAATGTCTAAACCCTTGATTGAAAACCCTAAAGATATCGTATTACATGCTTGTCATTGTGGTTGGCAAAATATTTGGCAATGGGCTGGTGATATAGGTGCAAACCATTGGAGAATTGGCCAAGACATTTCGGATGACTTCGACTACCCAGAGAATAGAGAGGGTTATTATTTTGATGTGCTAGATATGTTAGATAGAGGCCAAGGGTTAGAAGGATACAATAAGCCAGGTCAATGGAATGATTTTGATATGTTAATTGTAGGTCTTAACGGTGAAAGTAAAGAGCTTGTTGGCGCAGGTGCCTCTAACGTTGAATATCGTGCCCACTTCAGTTTATGGTCAATCTTATCTACCCCTCTTTTAACTGGGACCGATGTACGTGATCTTGATACTTATACGTTAAAAACACTGACTAACCGGGAAGTAATAGCCTTAAATCAAGATCCATTGGGTAAACAAGCAAAAACGGTTAAAAAAGAAGGGAAAATTCATATATTAGCCAAACCAATGGCAGATGGAAGTTGGGCTATAGCTATGCTGAACAGAGGCAGTGAAACAGAAAATATTTCTATTAATTGGAAACAAGAACTTGGTCTAGATTGGAAAGAAGTCCATGTTAGAGATCTTTGGAAACACAAAGATATGGGCAATTTTCCAGAAAGTTACACTGACGAAGTTATTTCTCACGAAGCCATAGTGTTGAGAATTTATCCAACTAAATAAGTATTATTTAACGATTAAACCATGCGAAAAATCGCATGGTTCTTTCAATGAATATTATAGTACAAGTGTTTAAATACAATTGAGCCTCTTCCATAAAAATATATACCGCCAAATTATAGTTAACAATAACCAAGCGTAACAACACCAAATATTGTTGATTTCATTTACTTTGAGAGTTTTATGAAAGCTAAAAATTACAGTAAAAAAAAATATACTAATATAATTCATTTTTTTACGATTTTTTATTTATTGCTACTCCTTAATGCTTGTGGTGACTCCTCTTCAGGTGATGCAAACACTCACATTGATAATACAGAGCTTTCATTTCGCTCTATACCATTACAATCATCCATCGATCGAGTACAACCGATGACAGGGATCGTGTATTGGGCTGATAATTTAACAACATTAGACGACTTAGGAGATAACGTGCAGCTTGAATATGCTTATGTTATTTACGCCGATGTTGTTAATGAAAAAGGTATGTATGATTGGACAAGCATTGATAATTTGTTAACAAATATAGAGCAAAGGGGTCATCAAGCCATATTACGCTTTCGTTATACTTACCCTGGAAAAACACAAAGCTCAGTACCTAAATATATAGAAACAACACCTGATTATAATTCAACAATAGCACTAGTAGAAGGACGCAACACATACTTACCTGATTGGAGCTTTAAAGGGCTAGAGGAGTTTACATTAGATTTTTTTAGTGCCTTTGCTAAGCAATACGACAACGATCCTAGAATTGCTTTCTTACAAGTAGGATTTGGCTCTTATGCTGAATATCATTTATATGATGGTCCTGTAAATCTAGGTCAAAATTTTCCCTCAAAAGCATTTCAAACTGACTTTTTGAAGCATTTACATCAAGAGTTCAAGCAACTGCTTTGGTCATTTTCTATTGATGCTGCTGACCATAATTACACGCCTATAGCTGCAGCCCCTGATTTACAGGCACTTAATTTTGGCCTATTTGACGATTCATTTATGCATAAAATGCATTCTACTAGTGATGATGAATATAACCGTGCGAATTGGTTATTCTTTGGCGAAAATAGATATAAAACAAATCCTGCAGGTGGAGAATTTAGCTACTATTCTGACTATGACCAAATGAACGTGTTAAATCCAAATCAAGGCTCTTATGGAAAAAGCTTCGAGTACTTCGCTAGCCTGTACCATATTAGTTATATTATAGGTAATAACCAGTCTTCGTATCAAACACCTAGCCGTATCAAAGATGCAGCAATGGCCACAGGGTATAAATTCAAAGTTGAGGCATTCGCCTCGTCTAGTGTAGCCAGCAAAGTCGTTATCAAAAATATAGGTATAGCACCTATATATTATGATGCTTATGCCACTGTAAACGGTGTTCGTTCAAGTGCATCTCTTAAAGGATTATTACCTAACGAAAGCAAAGTTTTTGATGTTGCTATCGGCGGTGATAACCCTATTTTGACCATTGAAAGTGATCGTTTAGTTCCAGGTCAAATTATTCAATTCGACGCTAACTTATAGAGAGTTAATAAAGTACACATCACAAAATAAAATACACATGAAGTACCGATGAAAAGCTCTATATAACGTGACTATTTTGCTACATTTCAATTGACCTTGTATATCAATGTAGCCACCTTTCTTTGCGTAATAAAAGATCATGTAAGAATCAACTCAACAATATAATCACCTAATTTTTAAAGGTAAAAAAATGAAAAGCAGAACAAATTTAGAAAGCTGGAAAAAATTGGTTGCTCATGCAAAAGACATGAAAGATCAACATATGAATGACTTGTTTGCTAAAAATCCCAGTCGTTTCAATGAATTTTCTATAAAATTAACCCCTTTTATACTCGACTACTCTAAAAACATCATAACAACAGAGACTATGTCTTTATTAACACTGTTAGCTGATGATTGTGAAGTACAACAATGGCGTGAGAAAATGTTTAATGGTACTGCCATTAACAAAACAGAAGAGCGCGCGGTATTGCATACGGCATTACGTGGCTCGGTAACTAAAAATACCGATACCTTTGAAAAAAACATTACGTCGAATGTAACAAAATCGCTCGAAAAAATAAAAAAATTTAGTGATAAAGTGCGCAAGGGTGAATGGTTAGGTTATTCAGGAAAGCGCATCACTGATGTTGTAAACATTGGTGTTGGTGGCTCAAATTTAGGTCCACAAATGGTCACAGAAGCTCTTAAGGGCTATAGTGATAACAGTGTTAATACACATTATGTTTCTAACGTTGACGGTACACAAATCGCAAATATTTTAAAACCGTTAAACCCTGAGCAAGTACTTTTTATTGTTTCTAGTAAAACCTTTACCACAACTGAAACCATTACTAATGCTCAAACCGCGATGAAGTGGTTGGTAGCATCATCGTTTGACTCTAGCGCTGTAGAGAAACACTTTATAGCGGTGTCTTCTAACAAGGTAAATGCCATTGAATTTGGTATTCTCGAAGAAAATATTTTTGATATGTGGGATTGGGTTGGTGGTAGATTTTCCTTATGGTCTGCTATCGGATTACCTATTGCTATTGATTTAGGTTTTGAAAAGTTCACCGAGTTACTTGCTGGCGCTCATGAACTAGATGAGCACTTCTATCATGCGCCATTAAAAGAAAATGCACCAGTATTACTCGCTTTATTAAGTATTTGGAACTGCACTTTCTTAGGCGCTCAATCACAAGCTATTTTACCTTACGATCAAAATCTACATATGTTTTCAGCTTATATGCAACAAGCTGAAATGGAAAGTAATGGTAAATCAGTTTCTTGGGATGGTGATAAAATTGACTACCCTACCGTACCAACCATTTGGGGTGAACTAGGAATTAATGGACAGCATGCTTTTTATCAATACTTGCATCAAAGTAATAATGTTGTGCCTGCTGACTTTATAGGCTCTATCGAAAGTGTAACACCTGTTGATGGTCACCATGAAACATTAATGGCTAACTTTTTTGCACAAACCCAAGCATTAATGAAAGGGGTTGATGAAGCTCAAGTACGAGAAGACCTGAAAGCGAAAGGTAGAACACAAGAATATATTAATAAAGTAGCACCCCATAAAGTGCACCAAGGTAACCGCCCTACTAATTCTATTTTAATGAAACAATTATCACCTAAAACACTCGGTAGCTTAATTGCACTCTATGAACATAAGATTTTTGTACAGGGCATTATCCTTAAAATATGTTCATTTGATCAATGGGGTGTTGAGTTAGGAAAAGGTTTAGCAAATAAAATACAACTTGAGCTACAAAAGAGTGAAGTAAATACAAATCATGATAGCTCAACTCAAGGGTTAATAGAATATTATATGACCGAGCGAAAGATTTAGGCCAGTGTATGATTTAAACTAGTATAGACAGTGCTACATATTTTCAATTTTACTATGTAGCACTTTCGATATTATCCGTTAGGTTAATTTATGTTAACCAATAACATTTAACTTTATAACGTCGATAACTTTTCTGCATATAGAGCCGCACCAATAACTGGACTGCATAATGGCTCGTAAACTTTATAATGATTTGGCAAGCGCTCTAAAGCTTTAACAAAAGGGTCTAATACAAACTTCCCAGCATTAAAGATACCGCCAGAGTATGACACTTTGATAATATCTTCGTCTTTAAATGCTAATGATTTTGTTGTGCCTTCTACTATGTCAGCTAATTCATTAGCGGCTTCTGCCAAAATTGCAATGGCATGCTGATCGCCTTCTGAGGCTGCTTGATAGACTAACGCCGAAACAGCAGCTATTTTACTACGCTCAGAATTCCAATGACAAAGAACAAGCGCCGTTATATCTAAATCATAATCAAAATCCAAAGTAGATTTTAAAATATCATACAAAGGACCTTTACTTAACCGACCATCACTCATTTTTGTAAATACTTGTAAACCTTTACGCCCCACCCAATAAGCAGAGCCTTCATCGCTAAAAACTTCCCCCCAGCCACCACAACGAGCAGTTTTCGTTTGGTTTACACCATAAGCGATAGAGCCAGTACCTGCGACAATATTAATACCGTCAGCACAGTCAAAGGCTGCAGCCCAACCATTGACCATATCATTATCACATTGATACTTTTCTGCACTCATAAAACTTGAAGGCAAAGCATCTATTTGGTTAATTAATTCGCTATCTTCGCCGTATGCCGGTAAACCGAAAAAAGCAAAAATAATATCGTCAATTGATCCTGAGACTTGTTCAAGTAATGCTAAAACACCTGACTGAAGAATCGATTGCGCACCTTCCAAACCGACTTCAACATGATAACAGGTTCCGAGTTCATGGGTCGCTACTACATTACGCTGCTGATCCAATAACACAAATGCAGTTTTGGTTCCGCCACCGTCAACCCCTAAGTAATACACAATATATCTCCTCTTATATTATTCATATCTTTTAAACTTATGAATATCTACATACTAAAAAATGCTCATTACTACGATATAAAATAGTAGGGACATTTAATACATGTCAAAAAATTATAAACTTGAATACAACAACCATATATTGCATTCATTTAACATTCGTTAATCCTGAAAAATTCATGTCTAAATGATGGGCTATAACCTACTCATATAGTGATAAGAACTGTATTTAAAGAATTAAGCACTAGTCTTTCGTGAAGTAACGGAGTAATCCCCCGATAAAATATTTAGATGGATGCTTTCGAAATATAAACAGGAGTATGAAACAACTAAATTTAAAAGTAAATCACTTTAGGCTTTCATTATCTTTCAATAGATGATATCCAAGTATAAAAGTTCATATTAATCTTATATCAACCTGCAAAAAAACCTTCAGTAACTTTCTTTTTGTTGACAGCGCTTTCAATATCCTTCAGTATGATATTATTCTTTAGTAACAGCGACAATAAAGCCAACAATATTAGCAGTACATCCCATGCATTAAGCTAATATATGACTTTATTCTCTTCTTATACTAAAAACCTTTTTTCAGTCATGTTGCTGTAGCCCATTTATTGCCTATATAACATAAAGATAAAACCTAGTAACGAATAAAGTACTAAATTTATATCAAGAGATTATTATGAAAAAATACTTAGTAGCAATTTCCGTTATCACACAGGCTCTTGCTGCCTGTTCAACCCCTAATAGTAATTTAAATAATCAGTATTACACCATGGTTGATTACTATGCAGTAAAAAAAATTGATGCGCATGTACATGCAAATAACTCATCTACTGCATTTATTATGCAAGCAAAAAATGACAATATGAAATTGCTTTCTATTAATGTTGACTACCAAGATTTTCCGAATATTGATAAGCAAGCAGATATTGCCCACCAATTTGCGAAAGAACATCCAAATAATTTCTACTTTGCAACGACTTTCTCTATGGAAGGGTCTAACAATGGACAGTGGAAAAATAATGTTATTAAGCGTATAGATGCCGAAATTGGAGAAGGTGCGGTTGCTGTCAAGGTTTGGAAAAATATTGGGATGGCAGAAAAAGACAATAAACAAAACCTCATCATGATTGATGATCCTCTTTTTACGCCTATTTTTAAACATTTAACAGATATTCATATACCACTTATTGGTCATCAAGGTGAACCAAAAAACTGTTGGCTTCCTGTTAGTCAAATGACGGTAAATAATGATAAACAATATTTTACTGCTCATCCACAATATCATATGTATCTTCACCCTGAGATGCCTAGCTATGAAGACCAAATGCAAGCACGTAACAATATGCTTAACAATCATCCTACACTGCAATTTATGGGCGCTCATTTAGCTAGTTTAGAGTGGAGTGTCGACCAAATCTCAATATTTTTAGATACTTATCCCGATGCCGTGGTTGATTTAGCCGCAAGAATGGGACAAATTCAATATCAATCTACACTGGATAGAAGTAAAGTACGTAATTTCTTTATTAAATATCAAAACCGTATTTTATATGCCACAGATTTAACCCATTCTCCAACAGTAAGTGATGCCCAGTTCAAATCACAAGCACATAAAAAATGGCTCGAAGATTGGCAATATTTAACTAGTAACCAAACTATTTCCGTACCAGAAGTCGACGGTGAAATCATAAGTTTAGCGTTACCGAAAAATGTCATTGATAATTTATATGCTAAAAATGCTATTCGATTTTTCAATCTAGCTCCAAAAACATAATAACATTCAACATACATAATATTTTAGAGGTTAAAAATGAAAAAAAATTATGCTTACAGCTTACTCATTTTTGCAATTAGTCTTTGCTCTCTTGTTAGCTGCGCAAAGCAGTCTAGCACCCCAAATACAGAAGAAGATATTGTATACTCAGTAAAAACTAAAGATATTACAATTTCATTTAATAACCAGTTACACAGTAAAGTTTCAGGAAACATAAAAGGAAACATGATGTCATTAGGCGATATGCAGCCTAGTGAATATGTAGTAACTCTTGAGAATAAAATCATTTCTGATTTTAATTTTATTGAGAAAAGCGTCCAAAAAGTCAACAATGAATTAGGCGCTGGAACACAAATAACATTAAATGGTTTATCAAGTGAAGGGCTTATAAAGAAAACAATTGTGAGCATATATGAACGTTACCCTACCATGGTATTTTTTGATGTTAGTTATACAAATACAAGTGAAAACAGCATTAAAATTACCAAATGGGTTAATAACCATTACTCACTATTAGCCCCTAAAACGAAAAGCACAACACAGCCTGATTTTTGGTCATATCAGGGTGCTTCCTATGCAGATCGACGCGATTGGATAACCGCGATAAACCCAGGGTATAGCCAACAAAACTATATGGGCATGAATTCATCAGATTATGGTGGAGGTACAGCTGTTGTAGATTTATGGCGACAAGATATTGGTATTGCAGTCGGTCACGCTGAGACATCACCAAAATTAGTTTCCTTACCGCTTAGTTATAAACAAGAAAAGCGCGGAGCAACTATTCATATAGAATTAGAAAAAGGTAATGAATTAAAAATAGGCGAAACGCTCAAGACCATTCAAACATTTGTCAATATACATAATAAAGATTATTACGCAACGCTTAAAAATTATCGTAAGGTTATGGCGGATAAAGGCTTAAAAATGGCTGATGTACCAGACTCTGCTTATGATCCTGTTTGGTGTGCTTGGGGGTATGAACGTAACTTTAATGTTGATGAAGTACTCGGTACCTTAAAAAAAGCAAAAAACATGGGATTAGAATGGGCTGTACTTGATGATGGGTGGCAAACAGCCGAAGGCGATTGGTACTTAGACCGTAAAAAATTCCCAAATGGCGATAAAGACATGCAAAGCTTCGTTAAGAAAATTAATGATGCTGGACTTAAAGCTAAATTATGGTGGGCGCCTTTAGCAGTTGATCCAGGCACAGATTTGTTGCATGAACATTCAGATATGTTACTACTCGATAAAAACGGTGCTGTACAAGACATTACGTGGTGGAATAGTTTTTACCTTTGTCCAGCTTATGAAGGAACGATTGAACACAGTAAACAACTTGTTAGAAAAATGTTAGGCGAATGGGGCTACGAAGGTTTAAAAATTGATGGTCAGCATTTAAATGGTGTTGCTCCTTGCTATAACCCTGCACATAATCATGCATATCCAGAAGAATCAGTAGAAAAGTTAGGCGAATATTGGGAAGAAATATTTAAAACAGCTAAAGAGATAAACCCTGAAGCAGTTATTGAAATTTGCCCTTGTGGTACCTCCTATGCTTTCCATAACTTACCCTATATGAACCAAACAGTTAGTTCAGATCCTCTTACTTCTTGGCAAGTACGTCATAAAGGTAAAACTTTAAAAGGGTTAATGGGTGATTCTGCACCATACTATGGTGATCATGTTGAACTAAGTGATAATGCTAATGATTTTGCATCTTCTGTTGGTATAGGCGCAATTGTTGGC
This sequence comes from Colwellia sp. C2M11, assembly GCF_018860915.1. Taxonomy (GTDB): domain Bacteria; phylum Pseudomonadota; class Gammaproteobacteria; order Enterobacterales; family Alteromonadaceae; genus Colwellia. The sequence continues at coordinate 192,401 of NZ_JAHKQD010000009.1, read as the reverse complement.
ACTAAGTTTACTATGCCTGGTTCAAAAGGTGCTGGTGCAGCATATGCACTTGATGACGAAACAGAAAAAACATGGACAAAATGGATAACGGTATACAAAGAGAAAATGCTACCTAAAGGTGTTTACCTAGGTGAATTATATGATATTGGGTTTGATATACCTGAAACCCATGCCATTAGAAAAGGAGCCAATATGTATTACGCATTCTATTATGATGACTGGCAAGGTGAACTTGAATTACGTGGCTTAACGCCTGGTAAGTATCAAATAAAAGACTATATAAATAATGTAGTATTAGGAACAGTTGACGCATCATCAGCTACATTAACGACTAAATTTAAAGGCTATTTACTCATAGAGTTATCGCCTGTAGTGAGTAAATAACAGATGAAACTACTGATATGTATGCTACTTTACTTAATATCGTCATTTTGTATAGCCGAATCATTAGCGGTTAATGATGCTGCCCCTGCATTTACCCTGCCCTTATTAGAAGGTAAAGAAAAGGTCACCTTGTCTGACTATAAGGGCAGAGTAGTATATATTGATTTTTGGGCGTCATGGTGCATTCCATGCCGCCGATCATTTCCTTTTCTAAATAAATTGCAAGCACAGTATGCAGATAAAGGTTTTGAAGTTATAGCCATTAACCTTGAGCAAACCCCTGAGGATGCAAAAAAGTTTTTAGCTCAATTTCCGGTTTCATACCCGGTTTTAAAAGGCGACAATAGTAATATTGGTCAAATCTATAACATATTCGCTATGCCCACAGGTTATTTAATAGGTAAAAAAGGCAATGTTCGGGTCAAAAATTTAGGTTTTGATAAAGCCCAAGAGAACTACCTTGAAGCAATGGTTGATAAACTTGTTTCTGAATTTTGAATCCGATCATTTGGGTAAAACAATTGAAGTTTTACACTAGTTCAGGAAATATAAATAAGTTGGATTAAAGACAGAGACGTTAAACTCATTTAGCTTAACCAATATGACTATGCCAAGATTAGCAAGGACTATCGGAACTCCCTTGCTAATCACAATAGTAACCTGTCAAACCAATCAACCTTGTACCTAAGCCAATTAAAGCTATTACACAGCAAAAATGAACGACTTACTAATTACTAAGCAATTGCTATGCTTCATCACATTATTGTGTGGTTATACTCTCAAGTAATATAAAACCAAGTAACCTAAATCACGCTCAACAACGATTAAAAGCTGGATGGTACTTTAGTGGAGTAGAAAACGATGTGATTTTAACCAACGCTTAAATGTTAATAATTAATGCTTAATACCGTCCAATATTTTTCCCCAGAAGGCGTTCTCACAACCGCTTCATCATCTATTTCTTTTTTTAATAAAGCCCGTGCCATTGGTGAATCAATAGAAATATAATCATTACGACCAAAAATTTCATCAGGGCCAACTATTTTAAACTTAAGCTGCTCACCCTCTTCATTTTCCAGTTCAACCCATGCACCAAAAAAAACTTTTCCTGCTTGCTGTGCATTGTAATCAATGACTTTAATATCTTCGAGTCGCTTGGTTAAATATCGAACTCGACGATCAATCTCTCTTAGGCGCTTTTTATTATATTGATAGTCCGCATTTTCTGATCGGTCACCTAAGCTCGCCGCCCAAGAAACTTTTCTGGTTGTTTCAGGGCGCTCCACCTTCCAAAGGTGTGTTAATTCTTTTTGCAGTAGTTCAAAACCTTCACGGGTAATTAAATTTGTTTTCACGTTGGACTAACCTTGTAATTTACTTATCAGCTACTCATTAGCACTTAGCAGATACCTAGCATTGACAACGATTTATCAATCATTGAATAAGACATTATTTTATCTCAATTATTACTATTGGTATTATTCTAGCTAAGAGGATTCAATGCTATCATAGCATCGAATTTACCTTGCTAAAATAATAGTGAGAATAACACGCTAAACCCAACACCTAATCATGGAGCCTTCAATGAATAAAAGTATTATCACCAATTTTATTGCCTTAATAAGTACTTTATTAGGTTTATATCTCGGTAATCATATTTTATATACCGTTGGATTATTTGCTCTATCTGGCGCCATAACTAACTGGCTTGCTATACATATGCTTTTTGAAAAAGTGCCATTATTGTATGGTTCTGGGGTAATTCCCGCACGTTTCGAAGATTTTAAACTCGCTATCCGCCAATTAATGATGGAGCAGTTTTTCACTAAGGAAAATATCGACCGTTTTTTATCAAACGGCTCTGGAGCGGCTACCAGTATAGACTTAACAAACGTTATTGAAAAAATCGACTTAACTCCTGCTTTTAACAACTTAGTTGCCGTAATAGAAAATTCATCATTCGCGCCTATGTTAGCCATGGTTGGCGGTAGCGAAGCACTTCAACCAATGAAAACGCCTTTTATAGAGAAGATGAAAGTATCAATTCAAGAAATTAGCCAAAGTGAACAATTTACTACGTTACTGCGTGAAGAATTAGAACAGCCTGACATGATTGAAAACCTACAAGCTAAAGTCAGCGATATAATTGAAAAACGTCTTAATGAATTAACCCCTCAGTTAGTGAAAGAAATCATTCAAGCGATGATAAAAAAACACCTAGGCTGGTTGGTCGTTTGGGGTGGTATTTTCGGTGGTATCATTGGTTTAATTGCAGCACTAACTACTAATTTTTAAGCCTTATAAAAGATCTATCATCTAAAGTTAAAAAATAGTCTTAAACATTAAACAAAAACCCTTAATTTTGCTGTGATTTTGAGCTATGCTGCTTTTTCTATTTCTGGGGTTTGCATAATCAAATTCAGCCCCGTACTTATAAGGTAAATTTCAGTCATGTTTGCTAGCTTAAAAACTTCTCCTGCCGATCCTATTTTAGGTCTATTAGCTAAATATCGCGAAGACACCAATCCTCAAAAAATTGATTTGGGTGTTGGTGTTTATAAAAATGAAGCCGGTGAAACCACTGTGCTTAATTGCGTGAAAAAAGCAGAGCAACATCGTACTGATACCGAAACCAGTAAAGTTTACTTAGGCCCAACAGGCTCAACACTTTTCAATGATGAAATGAGTAAGCTTATTTTTGGCGAAGATCATAAAGTATTAAATGAACACCGTGCTCGCACTGTTTCTACTCCCGGAGGAACAGGTGCATTGCGTGTCGCTGCTGAGTTTATTAAGTCATGTAAAGCCGGTGCGACTATTTGGGTAAGTAATCCTACATGGGCAAACCATACTGGGTTATTTGAAGCGGCTGGTTTAACGGTAAAAACCTACCCTTATTACGATTACGACAATAAAACACTAGATTTTGATGGTATGTTAACTGCCCTTAAGCAAGTTTCAGCAGATGATGCCGTGTTACTACATGCCTGTTGTCATAATCCAAGTGGTATGGACTTAAACAACGAACAATGGCAACAAGTGGCTGAGGTAGCAAAATCGGTAGGTTTTACACCCGTTATCGATATGGCATACCAAGGATTTGGGCAAGGCTTAGACGAAGACGCTTACGGCTTGCGTTTAATGGCAGCATCAGTAAACGAAATGGTAGTTTGTAGCTCTTGTTCAAAGAATTTTGGTTTATATCGTGAGCGTATTGGCGCTTGTACTGTTATCGGTGAATCAAGTGTACAAGCAGACATTGCCTACTCTGTTGTGTTAAGTGTGGTGCGTGTGATTTATTCTATGCCTCCAGCTCACGGTGCGGCATTGGTTGAAACTATTTTAACTTCTGATGAACTACGCAATGAATGGTATGTTGAATTAGCAGAAATGCGTAATCGCATAAATGGTAACCGCCAACTTATTGTTGATAAACTCATTGAAAATGGCGTGACTCGTGATTTTAGCTTTATTACTAAACAAGCTGGTATGTTTTCTTTCTTAGGAATAACACCAGCGCAAGTTCAACAATTACAAGATGAATACAGCATTTATATGGTTGGCTCTAGCCGCATGAGTATCGCAGGTATTGCTAAAAGTAATATTGACTACTTAGCACAATCAATTGCTAAGGTATTATAAGTAAACCGATAAATTATTATTTATCATCAAGGCTAGGTTTTTTTTATTCTAATAGAGTAAAATAGAGCTTAGCCTTTTTCATTTAAGGCATATTAAGTCTTGAATGTACTTTTTCATTTAACTTTTCAGTTAACTTCTATCTCATAAAACAAAGGAAAACATTGTGACGGCTTCTGGTAACTTATTCATTCTTTCAGCTCCAAGTGGTGCAGGTAAATCGAGCTTAATTAAAGCACTACTTGAACAAGGCAAAGAAACACCATCAAGACCCATGCAAGTTTCTGTTTCCCACACAACTCGGGCACCTCGCCCTGGTGAAAACGATGGTGAGCATTATCATTTTGTTTCTGTAGAAAACTTTAAAACTCAAATTAAACAAAATGCTTTCTATGAATATGCAGAAGTGTTTGGTAATTATTATGGCACTTCAGAAGCCGCTATTGATGCTCAACTTGCTCAAGGTATTGATGTATTTCTCGATATTGACTGGCAAGGTGCACAACAAGTACGAATGAAAAAGCCATCAGTCACCACCATATTTATTAGCCCGCCATCTCGACAAGAATTAGAAAAACGCTTACGTGGCCGCGGTCAAGATAGTGAAGAGATAATAGCGAGTCGTATGGCTCAAGCTCAACAAGAGTGCTCACATTTTCAAGAATTTGATTACATTGTAATTAATGATGACTTTCAGCAAGCATTAGCTGATCTCACCACTATCGTAAATAATCAACGTCTCAAGTGCAGCCAACAAATGGTTCAACATAAAACACTACTTGATGAATTAGTAGGTGAATAACTGGAAATTTTCTATCTCAGCACGGCTTTTGCTTGCTAAATGACCTCGTACTGCGTAAAATGCAGCGCTATTTTATGAATTTTAAGTTGGAGTGACCACATGGCTCGCGTAACTGTTGAAGATGCCGTAGAAAAAGTCGGTAATCGTTTTGATTTGGTGTTAGTTGCATCACGTCGTGCTCGTCAAATTGCAACTGGCGGTAAAACACCTTTGGTTGATATTGAAAATGACAAACCAACGGTATTAGCTTTGCGTGAAATCGAAGCGGGTTTAATCACCACTGATGTAATGGATTCCTCAGATCGCCAACAACAGATTCAGCAAGATACTGCTGAGTTAGATGCTGTTGCTGCAATTGTGGGTAGTCAAACACAAGAATTAGGTTAAAAATAAAACTTATTTAGTTTATTTTTGATCCACTTGAAAGCGCGTAATCTATTCTTTAATAGTTACGCGTTTTTTATTGCTTTGCATTTGCCTTAAAGCCACGTATTCTAATAAATCAAGTTGTTTTAACATTAATTTGGAGTGATAGGTGTATCTATTTGAACCATTAAAAGAATTAAGCTCAACCTATCTATCAAAAGTACAAGTTGATCTGCTTAAACATGCCTACATAGTGGCAAGAGAAGCACACGATGGGCAAATGCGCTCTAGCGGTGATCCTTATATTACTCACCCAGTTGCAGTCGCGCTAAATTTAGCCCATATGCATTTAGATCATGAAACCTTAATGGCAGCACTACTTCATGATGTAATTGAAGATACCAACGTTACTAAAGATGAGTTAGCCGAGCTATTTGGCCACACAGTGGCAGAGCTAGTTGAAGGTGTTAGTAAACTAGACAAATTAAAATTTGATAATAAAGAAGAAATGCAAGCGGAAAACTTTCGCAAAATGGTACTCGCCATGGTGCAAGATATTCGCGTTATCTTAATCAAATTAGCGGATCGAACACACAACATGCGTACATTAGGCTCACTAAGACCTGATAAACGCCGTCGTATCGCCCGAGAAACACTTGAAATATATGCCCCAATAGCCAATCGCCTTGGTATTCACGATATAAAAAATGAGTTAGAACTTTTAGGCTTCCAAGCACTTTATCCAATGCGTTCAAGAGCACTAAAATCGGCCGTAAAAAGTGCCCGTGGTAATCGAAAAGCAATTATTGATAATATACAAGAAGAAGCTGCTGGTCGCTTAAAAGAAAGTAATATATCCGCACAAATTTTAGGGCGTGAAAAGCACTTATATTCTATCTATCGTAAAATGTTGAACAAGGAACTAATGTTCAATGAAGTGATGGATATATACGCTTTCCGCGTTATTGTAGACGACAGCATTGACGACTGTTATCGCGCTTTAGGCGCTATGCATAACTTATTTAAACCGATAGAAGGCCGTTTTAAAGATTATATCGCTATCCCTAAAACAAATGGTTATCGTTCGCTGCACACCTCACTGATAGGCCCACATGGTATTCCAGTAGAAGTGCAGATTCGTACCAAAGATATGGATCAAATGGCAGACAAAGGGGTAGCTGCACACTGGTTATACAAAGAAGGAAGCGATCAATCAGACACTACTGCACAAATGAAAGCTCGTCGTTGGATGCAGAGCTTATTAGAACTTCAGCAAAGCGCCGGTAGCTCGTTTGAATTTATTGAGAATGTTAAATCAGATCTTTTCCCAGAAGAAATTTATGTATTCACCCCAGAAGGCCGTATTATCGAACTTCCAATGGGTGCTACAGCCGTTGATTTTGCCTACGCAGTTCATACTGATATAGGTAACTCTTGTGTCGGGGTTAAAGTCGACCGTAAACCTTACCCTATGAGTCAACCTTTAGATTCGGGCCAAACAATTGAAGTTATCACTTCCGCCGCCGCAAGACCAAATGCCACCTGGCTCAATTTTGTGGTTACTGCCAAAGCAAGATTACAAATCAGAACTTACCTTCGTAGCAGAGAACAAACTGAATCGAAAACATTAGGTAGCCGCTTATTAAGCCATGCCTTGGGTAAAGTGAAACTTGAAGATATTAGTAAAGAGAAAATTGCCGAAGTTGTTAAACAAAGTGGCAATAAATCCTTTGATGAGTTACTCACTAATATAGGCTTAGGTAATGCATTAAGTATTGGTATTGCTAGACGCTTAACAGATGAATTCACTGAAGACAGCGAACTCCCTCCTGTAACACACAAAGCCAAAATGCCAATAAAAGGCACCGAAGGTATGTTAGTTAGCTATGGTAAGTGTTGCCGTCCAATTCCTGGCGACGTTATTCTCGCTTACCTTAGCCCTGGTAAAGGTTTAATGGTACATCAACAAGGTTGTCGTAATATTAAAGGGCACGAGCCAGGTGCTTTATTTCCAGTGAAGTGGGATAAAGATATAGACAAAGAGTTTATCGCTAAACTAAGAATTGAAATAATTAATCACCAAGGTTCATTAGCAATGCTAACCACGGTTATTGCTAAATGTGGCTCAAATATCAATAGCTTGAATTCAGGTGAGAAAGAAGCTGGGTTATATGTAATGGATCTAGAAATCACCTGTCGTGATAGAATCCATTTAGCCGATATTATTCGTAAAATAAAAGTAATGGTGCACGTACAACGCGTCATTCGAAATAAATAAATATAAGCAAAGGAAATATAATGAAAAGCATCATTTCAACAACTCAAGCACCTAGTGCTATTGGTACTTACAGCCAAGCAGTAAAAGTCAACAATACCGTTTATTTATCAGGACAAATCCCACTTATCCCTGAAACCATGGAAGTTATAGAAGGTGGCTTTAGCGAACAAACCGAGCAAGTATTTAAAAACCTGTCAGCAGTATGCGAAGCAGCAGGCGGCTCTATTAATGACATGGTAAAAGTAAATATTTTTATGACCGACCTAAGTAACTTTGCGACGGTTAATGAAATTATGGCAACATATTTTCAAAAGCCTTACCCAGCACGTGCGGCTATTCAAATTTCAAAACTACCAAAAGATGTCGAGATTGAAATCGATGGGATTATGGAATTACCTAGCTTAAGCTAAGATATTATTTATTAATCAAAATTTAACCTAACCGACAAAATATCGTCCGTTTAGAATTACCACTTTATTATTTGAAAAACTATGACTCCAGAAAGACTTCAACGTATTAATACCATGCTAGATAAACGCCAACCAGACCTTACTGTTTGTATGGAAGGTGTGCATAAAACCCATAATCTAGCAGCTGTTGTGCGTACTTGTGACGCCGTTGGCGTAAGCGATGTACATGCTGTATGGAAAAGTGAAGAAGCAGAAGTCCGTGGTGGTAGCGCCGCTGGTAGTCAAAACTGGATTGATGTCCATAATTATCATCAAACCGCAGAAGCTATTGCCGCTTTAAAAGCACAAGGTATGCAAGTGCTAGTTACTAATTTGTCTGATACTGCCGTTGATTACCGTGAAGTTGATTATACTAAACCAACTGCAATTATTTTAGGGCAAGAAAAATTTGGCGCATCACAAGCTGCGCTTGATTTAGCTGATCAGGATATTGTCATTCCAATGGTTGGCATGGTGCAATCTTTAAACGTTTCTGTTGCTTGTTCAGTTGTCTTATATGAAGCCCAACGTCAAAGACAAATGGCTGGCATGTATGATACACCTCGGTTGAGTAATGAAAGACGTCAACGTACATTGTTTGAAGGTGGGCACCCAATTTTTGCTGAAGCTTGTCAACGCAAAGGCTTACCTTATCCTGAAATAGATATTGAAGGACAAATTATTGCTGACGACGACTGGTGGCAAAAAATGCAAATGAACAAAAAAGCTTGGCAACATATTGATGACTAAACACTAGAAACTGTCACTATAATGGAAGCACTTACTCAATTATCACAAGTAGCCCTATCTACTCTTAAAGGTGTAGGGCCAAGTATGGCAGCTAAACTTGAAAAACTCGGTTTGCTGTCAGTGCAAGATCTATTATTTCATTTGCCACTGCGTTATGAAGATCGCACAAGAATAAGCACTATTCGAGATTGCTTACCTGGTACACATACCAATATTATTGGTGACATCACTGATAGCCAAATCACGCACGGCAAACGTCGTATGTTAGTGGTAACCTTAAACGATGGCACAAGTGATATTCAACTTTGTTTTTTCAGTTTTTCTGCCAGTCTAAAAAACAGCCTTAGTATAGGTCGAACCATTCGCTGCTATGGTGAAATAAAACGAGGGCCACGCGGTTATCAAATAGTACATCCTGAATACAAATCACTTGATGACGATAGAGCGCTAACCCCAGCAGAGGAAACCTTAACACCGGTTTACCCTACAACTGACGGTTTAAAGCAAATTTCACTTCGTAATTTAACCGATCAGGCACTTATTCGCTTACAACGTGGGCAAGTAGAAGAGTTATTACCAACAACATTGTTTGACGAAAAGTATTCTCTCGCACAAGCACTCGCCATTATTCATCGTCCACCGCCAGAAGCTTCTACTAGCGAACTTGAAAACGGTAAACATCCGGCACAGGTTAGGTTAATTAAAGAAGAATTACTCGCTCATAATTTGAGTATGTTAAAGCTAAGACAAAACAGTGACGTTCATCAAGCAATTGCTATTAAAGATAATAAAAAAATAGCGCAAGCATTCTTAAAAACCCTGCCTTTTTCACCGACTAATGCCCAATCACGGGTAGTAAACGAAATAAAAAATGATTTAGCCAAAGCACAGCCTATGATGCGGTTAGTACAAGGTGATGTTGGCTCAGGCAAAACGCTTGTTGCAGCGTTAGCTGCACTCGATGCAATCAAACAAGGCTACCAGGTTGCTTTAATGGCACCTACAGAGATTTTAGCCGAGCAACACGCCATTAACTTTGCTAATTGGTTTAACCCCTTAGATGTCTCTGTCGGTTGGTTAGCAGGAAAAACCAAAGCTAAAGCAAGACGCTTAGCATTAGAAAAAATTGCCAGTGGTGAAATGCAAATGGTGATTGGCACCCACGCCCTTTTTCAAGCCGAGGTGATTTTTAATAAACTAGTACTGATTATTATCGATGAACAACACAAATTTGGCGTGCATCAACGCTTATCCTTACGAGAAAAAGGCGTATTTGATAACAACTACCCTCATCAACTTATCATGACAGCCACGCCTATTCCTAGAACCTTAGCCATGACTGCTTATGCTGATTTAGATACCTCAGTTATTGATGAATTACCCCCTGGTCGTACTCCTATCAATACCGTTGCTCTACCCGACACACGGCGAGATAATGTAATTGAACGTATACGCGAAGGTTGTGTTAACGATAATCGCCAAGCTTATTGGGTATGTACACTAATTGAAGAATCGGAAGTTTTACAATGCCAAGCAGCCGAAGATACCGCTATTCATTTACAAGAACAATTACCTGAATTAAAAGTAGGCTTAGTTCATGGCCGAATGAAAGCCGATGAAAAACAAGCAGTGATGGATGACTTTAAAGCAGGTAAAAGCCACCTCCTTATCGCAACAACCGTCATTGAAGTTGGCGTAGATGTACCAAACGCTAGCTTAATGGTGATAGAAAACCCTGAACGTTTAGGTTTAGCACAACTACACCAACTAAGAGGGCGTGTAGGGCGTGGCTCTGTCGCTTCTCACTGTGTATTACTCTATAAAGCCCCTCTTTCTAAAACAGCGACCAAACGTTTAGCCGTACTAAGAGAGAGTAATGATGGTTTTGTTATTGCTGAAAAAGATTTAGAAATTAGAGGGCCCGGAGAATTACTTGGTACACGTCAAACAGGCTTAGCTGAATTGAGAATTGCTGATTTAATACGTGATGGCTACCTGATTCCTGACATTAAACAAAAAGCTTACTTGTTATCACGCCAAAATCCTGAGTGTGCTCAAGCACTTATCCAACGTTGGCTTGGTAATAAAGAGCGTTATTCAAACGCCTAAAAATACCTACTTATCGCCATTTTAATCAATTTATTTCCCACTCTAAGTGCTGCTAAGAGAGCCCGCCACACATAATTGAAAAAGACTTCACCTTAACTTCAACGTTAGCTTAAGACTTAGTGCTTAGAAAGGCTGTTTTAAAACACAAAAAATGCCAACCTATTAATAGATTGGCATTTTCTCAATAACTAGTTGTTCTAATTATTCAATAAATAACGATATAGTTGGTAATTTTAACAAGTAAAAATAATCACATGATAAAAACTTGCAAATTAATTTAAAAATTTTTAGCACAGCCAAAAAATTTAGCTGTGCTTCAATGTTCAAATAAATTAGTGGCGGAAACTAGGAATTAAAGCAGGAATACCCGGTAGCAAGCCTACCAAAGCCATTACTGTCGTTAATAAAACAAACATCACACCTGGAATAATCCAACGGTTCATTTTACTTAGTTCCGAACTACGCTCTTTACACCCAATCAAGCCAAGGTTATCAAGTAATATAGTAAGTGCCCAACCAAAAGCAGGGTTAACAAGTGCAGAAGAGAATACAACGATTGCCGCTGATTGAGTCGTTTTACCTTCACGCGTCATTTCCATGCCAGCTTCAAGCAACGGGATGAATACTCCTACAATTAGTGCAACACACAGCACCGGTTGCCATATTGCTAAATCCATAGGATACCCCCAAACACCTGCAATTACACAGAACAAAGCGGTTAGTAAAGCACCAGCAGGGATTGGGCGTTTAGCGATAGCAGCAGGTACCATATAGGTACCCCATGATGAAGCAAAGTTAGCGCCACCTAAAATAGAACCGAATGTTTGGCGAATAGAGGCACTTACCATAGTATCATCAATATTCATTTGTACTTTTTCAGTACGCTCTGGGTAACTAATTTTTTGGAATACTTGGTGACCCAAGAAGTCAGGAGACCACATAGCTACCGCTAAAATAGCAAATGGTAGTACAACAATAAAGCTTTCTACCGTTGGTAAACCAAGCATCCAACCGGTATTCTCGCCCCACCAATACATTGGGTTCATGTTTGGTAAACCAGGGCTAGTGACAAATTCAAAAGGTGCGCCTAAAGCAAAAGCAAGCGTGCCACCTAGTATGCAGCTCAATGGTACTGCTAACCAACGTTTTCCTTTATGTTCAAGTAATGCATACAATAGAATAGTACTAAAAATGACCACAAAAGGAATGTGCGTCATACCAATGTCTTCACCCCAAGCGAACATTTTCTTCACTTGTGAAATTGTGCCTACAAACCCAAGATACAATAATAGACCACCACAAACCCCTTTACTCGTTAGGTTTGCCAGCATACTGCCGCCTTTACTAATAGCCAAAATCAAACCAAATACACCAATGAGCAAACCAAACGCCATCGGGTGACCACCAGCAGCAACCACAATAGGAATAAGAGGAATAAGAGGGCCATGAGTACCAGCTAAGTTAGCCGTAGGCAGTAAAAAACCGGAGAAAAGAACAATAAAAATAGCTGCAATTAACAACTCATAACGTACGTTTTCTAAGACAAAACCGTCACCAAGTCCAAGAGGGGCAGCAAATGTTGCAGCAATTGCACCCACCATAACCACTTTACCAATAGTAGCGGCCATTGCCGGTATACTATCTTCTAATTCAAATCGATAATCTCTAAAAGGCAAATTAGGTCGCCAGCGTTTAGGTGACATAATTTGTAATTCGTGTTCTAAGTATTCTTCTCGAGTATTAAATGACGAACTAGGTTTGTGTTGTTGCTCGTAATTCAGTTCATCGGCTTTTATTGGGGGTTGTGTTTTCTTATCGGGTATGGATTTAGACGTTTGGTCCATTGTTTTTCCTTTGTTCACGAACTAGAGAGAGTGCTAATGCATTTAAGCCCGATATCCTATATCAACATGGTTATTATTGCTAACAACAATAGCCAAAAAAACTCAATCATTAGTCGTAGTACCTAAGGAATTTGCTGCTAAAACAACCTAATTTTTACATCTGAATATTTTTTAACCTGCTTTAGCCTTCGATTATTTTTTATAGGCATTAGTTATTAGTATAGATAGGATTTTTTTACTAAGAGTCGGCACAGAATGATCGACCGCAAGCGGCCGATTTTTCATAGAATACGAATATAGCAGTTAAAGCGATGTGAAATAAATAAGACTAATGCGCTTCATCCCAGTTATCACCTACCCCTGCTTCAGCAATTAATGGCACGCTTAATGTTACCGCATTATTCATCAGATCGACTAATTTAGCAGTCACCTCTTCCACAATGTCTTGATGTATTTCAAAAATTAATTCATCGTGTACTTGCATCGTCATTTTTACCCGGTCATCATTTTTTTCATTCAACCACACAGAAACATCAAGCATGGCTTTTTTGATGATATCAGCTGCTGTGCCTTGCATAGGTGCGTTAATAGCAGCACGTTCAGCTCCTTTTCTTCGCATACCATTTTTTGATTTGATCTCAGGTAAATATAAACGGCGACCATATAAAGTTTCAACATAGCCTTGCTCACTAGCTTGCTCGCGAGTCTCTTCCATATATGTTAAAACACCAGGGTAACGTTGGAAGTATTTATCTTGATATTCTTGTGCCTGTTGACGGCCTATGCCTAACTGTTTTGCTAAACCAAAAGCCGACATGCCATAAATTAAGCCAAAGTTAATCGCCTTAGCGCTACGACGTTGATCCGTTGTAACCTCGTCTAATTCAACTGAAAAAATTTCAGCGGCTGTTGCTTTATGAATATCTTTACCTTCGCTAAAGGCAGTCACTAAGCCTTTGTCGTTAGATAAATGCGCCATAATACGTAATTCAATTTGAGAATAATCAATAGCAACAATTTTATAGTTTGTTGGCGCGATAAACGCTTGGCGAATTTTACGACCTTGTTCGCTACGAATAGGAATGTTCTGTAGATTAGGATCGGTTGACGATAAACGTCCAGTTGCAGTGACAGCTTGATGATACGAAGTATGCACGCGACCTGTTTTAGTGCTCACCATTAAAGGTAGCTTATCGGTATAAGTAGACTTTAATTTACTTAACCCGCGGTTTTCTAAGATAACTTTTGGTAAAGGATAATCCAACGCTAACTCTTGCAATACCTCTTCCGCAGTAGAAGGCGCGCCTTTAGGCGTTTTCTTAATAACCGGTATTTTTAATTCTTCAAATAATATTTGTTGTAATTGCTTAGGCGACCCTAAGTTAAAACTTTTTCCTGCTAGGTTATGCGCCTCAATCTCTAACTCATTTAAGCGTTGACCAATACTGTGGCTTTGTTGATCAAGTACGTCACAGTCTATTAAAACCCCCGTTTGCTCCATTTTTGCCAACACAGGCATTAATGGCATTTCAATCTCATTATAAACACTTAATTGTTCCGGTAGTTGTTCAAGCGCAGGAAAAATAGCTTGATGCAAACGTAAAGTAATATCAGCATCTTCTGCAGCGTAATAACCCGCTTTTTCAATATCTATTTGATTGAAGGTTAACTGCTTCGCACCTTTGCCTGCAACGTCTTCAAACGATACCGTTTTATAGTCTAGATATTTAAGTGATAATGCATCCATATTATGTCGGGTTGCGACGCTATTATAACAATACGACTCCAACATAGTATCGAATGCCGCACCTTGTAATTGAATATCATAATGGCTTAAAACATTAGCATCGTATTTTAAATTCTGACCAATTTTTTTAATCTCAGTACTTTCTAGTAGAGGTTTTAATTGTGCTAACACCCAATCTAAATCTAATTGGTAAGGTGCATCGATATAATCATGAGCCAATGGTACATAAGCTGCTATTCCTGATTCTATCGCAAACGATAAACCTACCAACTCTGCTTTCATATAATCAACACTGGTCGTTTCAGTATCAAAAGCAAAAGCAGTGCAACCTTTAAGTTTTTCTAACCACGCATTAAAGCTGATTTTATCTAAAATAATATCGTATTTAGCATCGGAGACTTCTGTTGAAGTAACATCAACCTGATCTGCTTTACTAATTGGTGTATCTATTACGCTATCTTTAGAAGCTTTATTAATGGAACTACTGACTACTTGCTCACTTTTACTATTACCGCTTTCTTTACCTAGATCAGCTAACAAGCGCTTTAGCTCAAACTCTTGATAAAGTGAAGTGAGTGCTTCAACGTCTGGTTCTGTTGGTTGTAATTGCTCGACACTTTGCTCTAATTCCACATCACATTTGATTGTCGCTAACAGGTATGAAAGTGGCAGTTGATCAAGTGCCTCTCGTAAGTTTTCACCTATTTTACCTTTAACCTTATCAGCATTAGCGATCACTTCATCTAGTGTGCCATGTTCAGTTAACCATTTTACTGCTGTTTTAGGGCCACACTTAACTACGCCGGGAATGTTATCAACTTTATCCCCCATCAACGCAAGATAGTCGATTATTTGATCCGGTCGAACACCAAATTTTTCACTTACACCTGCTTCATCTAATTCAACCGCTGTCATTGTGTTGATCAAACGTACATGAGGCGTGACTAATTGTGCCATGTCTTTATCGCCCGTTGAGATCACGGTTTCTATACCTTGCTCACTCGCTTGTTTAGCTAAAGTACCAATAACATCGTCGGCCTCAACTCCTGGAATAACCAATAACGGCAACCCCATAGCACTAATAATATTATGTAAAGGAGCTATTTGCGTACGTAATTCATCCGGCATTGGTGGACGATTTGCTTTATATTCAGGATATAGATCGTTACGAAAAGTCTTCCCTTTCGCATCAAAAATTACGACTACATTGCCGTTTGGGTAGTCTTTTTTTAAACTACGGATCATATTCAAAACACCAGTGATCGCTCCCGTCGGTTGACCACTCGCTGTTGATAAAGCTTGTAAATATGGAACATGATAAGCGCGGAATAAATACGAAGAACCATCCACTAGAATTAAAGGTGATAATGGTGAATTTTCTGTCGAAGTTGTCATAAGAAATTTGTCTAAACAATAATATAGCGTAAGGATGCCATAAAGCGCGCTATAGCTCTACTACACTATGACATTTGTCACAAGATGAATGTGGATAACTTTGTTAATAAGCATAAAAAAGCGCCAGAAAAGTGATTGTCACTATTCTGGTGATTATATTCATGTTAATGATTTTATTGAAAAAAGATAGGAACGAGATCTTTTTAATGCACAATATTTTTTATTTTTATTTTTGTGGATAAATAAATTTATCTACGTGACGTTTTTGATTATATAAACAGCAACCAAGCAACTAACGTCAACAGAGATTATCAGAATTCCACAGCTTTACCAGTACATTGTTAAACTTTTTTTAAGGATTTATTACCAATTAAAATAACAAAAAAATATAAGCCTTTAGTAACAAGACTTTCAAACTAACTATTAAATTTTAGCGATGAAAAATTATTTTTTATTTTCAAAAATTAACGATGATATAGGTGAGAATATAAATTTTTCCCACTTAGTCTGGATATTTTATCACGCAATTTTTCCCCATAACAGCATGATAAAATCTGTTTATACATAATACTTATTTATCGTGATAATTTACGCATTCAATTTTGCGAACCTAACCTAGCATCAAACTATCTTCAGCTTGAGACTATTGGTTGTGTACTTCACCTGTTGTCTCATTGATAAATCCGTGACAAATATAACCAATAAGTAACTTAGGCTTTTTATTCATATATAAAAAATGTTCATAGCCTATCGAAAAAGCGAAGGGACTTGCATTGTAATCTGCATAATATTGATCTCGCCCTAAGCGCGCTTCGTTAACACCTGATGCAAAACCACTTAAAAAGTCTTCTCTATTAATAAGCCTCAAACAAACCAACCCATCATCATTATGTACAAGCTCTACCACACCTTCATCTACAAACTTGTTAACAACCGATTCATTAAAATAACCAGTGTACTGCTCAGTTTCAATATCATAAGAAACAGGTGAGCCATCGCCAGCTTCCATTAGTGAGGAAAATAGCTCTCTTACTTTTTTTGAAATCATTTATTCAGTTATTCCATCGCAACATTAAAAATAAATGGGAATGATACCTTAATTCCTACAAACCTATAATTGCTACTAATCCATCGCCATACAATTTGCATAATAAGTCACCGTTGCCGGCCAATCCGAAAATACACCGACGACACCTACCTGCTTTGCTAAAACATCTAACAACACCAGTACATCAGCTTCGCTACTTATTGCCTCTGTTATGCTTTGGTAATACCAACCTCCACCATTAGCAAGCAAACCTGACCGTTCAAGTGACCACGTAATAATCTTAAGCTCTGCAGCTTTAGCGGCCTTGGCATATGGTGATGGAATGATTGTCCCTTGAGAGTCTAACGTTACTAACATCCATAAAGGCGGTGCTATATATTCAACACCTTGATTTTTTAATTCCTGCATACTAGGTACCCACGTCTTTGGGTTATCAGGATCAAAATCAGCCGCTATATTTCTTTCATCAAGAAATATAGCTTGTTTACCAAATAACGGTGTCTGCGTTATCCAATATTTTACATCCGCCAGATTAAATGATTGTGGGTACACTTGATCAGCCGGAACGCCCGCAGCTATATATTCGTTTAACATTTTTTGTGCATAATCGGCTTGACTAAAACCGTTAAAAGGCATTTTTACACTGGCAGATTTTAATTCAGGTGACATTTTAACCCCTGCTTTTTTAAACATATCGATACTTTCAGCATGCGTCATTAATGTGCCTTTGCCCGAGTACAAATCTGTTCGCCAATTTGGTGTACCCGCCAAGTATTCTTCTACCGTGGTAGCTTGGGTATTGGCACCATCCATTTTTCCTTTAAGTGTTTTAAATTGCGCTAGTGTAATATCACTAGTACAACACATAGCGCTGGCAGCAATACCATTAATTGGATCGGCTGGAGTAAAGGGCTGTGAACATTGTTTGGCAAGCTCAGGGATAGCCAATATATTTGTTGTGGTTGCTAAGTCGCATTGAGAATGACGACAGACTAAGGCTTGGTCTGAAGTAAAAGTAACATCACACTCTACTATGCCCGCCCCTGAGTCTATCGCGGCTTGATAAGACTCACGAGTATGCTCTGGAAATAACAGCGGAGCGCCACGATGCCCTATTGAAAAATCAGAACGATAAAAGGTATTGTTTTTACACTGCTCTAATTTGGTTTTTAACTCACTGTCTTGCATTTCGTTAATTAAAAATAAGGGCCTTACCCCAACTTTAGCAACAACTTTATCCACCACATTGTTGCTTACTTCATTGATTGAGTTGGTAACATGACGACTACAGCCCGCTAAAACAAAAGAAGCGACTAAAAAAAGAACAAATTTGTATTTTTTAAGAAAACAGATAAACATAGTTGAACCTTGTATTTACGCTTAATAAAATATTACTTAATATTCTGCAGAATAGATAATAATTATGGCAGTTTAATGAATACTCGAGATCCTGAATCAAGTTCTATCTCTTATACACAAGAAGGGAACTAAATAGCTTTTTGTTGATCTGATCTAAAAATAATATATTTAGGTGATGCGTATGTTTATTTCAGATGTTAATGAATGGGCTAATTTTACATTTGGCCGTAGCGAGCTTGGTGACCCTAGAAGAACAAAGCGCTTAATTAAGTGCAAAGTTGGCAAGTAATATCGGTAATTCAATAAACGCAAAGGCGAAAGGTATGCTTATCCACTCGATTTTGATGGTTGATGCCGATTCAAATAAAACGTTAGGGCTTATTGAGCAAAATAGATGAGTGCGTGATTCGGACACTTTTGGCTGTAGAAAAACGCGAGCTAACCGCCCCTTTGAAGAGAAAGAAAGTTATAAGTGGATAACAGCTTCTGAAAATATGTCTTAACGACTAGGTGACACCATCAATAAAACCATTTCACTGTGTGATAGAGAGGCTGATATTATCGAATACCTTCAATATAAAGTTGATAATAATCAACGATATCTTGTTAGAGCCACGTTTAATAGACCTTTAGAAAATGGTGCTCGATTGTATGATTATGCTGAAGATATAACGCCTTGCGGGACTTATGATGTGGTTGTTGCGCAACGCGGAGGACGTAAACAACGCACTGCTATTATGGACTTGAGCTACGAGAAGTTGGTCGCGATAGAATGCTTGCAAAAGAAAAGTGTACCGGCATATTTAACAGCCTTCAATGGCGGCTATTATGGGCTAAGACTGAAAGCAAGAAGGCAGCGAAAAACTTCACGCCAAGCGTAGAGTGGGCTTACCTCTCATTAGGTAAATTAGGTGGCTGGCAAAATAGTAAAAATAATAATATTGTCGGTTGGGAAGCATTATGGGAAGGGTGGAAAAAATTGGATATGCTTGTTGAGGGTTATGAAATGAGCCTATCTCTCGACTTGTGATCAAGAGATAGAATCAAGTTCAGGATGACGGTGTGGGACTTTAGGATGATCTAGTGCGGCTCAGAATAACAAAGGGGTATAGAGTAAAGGAGGTTCAATATGATGGGAAAAGCTGAGGATAGCTCAAATAGAGAACCGAACTATCCTTTTTAAACACTTATTTTCAGCATAAACCCTATAGGGTAACAAACTCTTCTGCTGACGTAGGATGAATTGCAATGGTGTTATCAAAATCAGCTTTAGTTGCGCCCATTTTCATTGCCACTGCAAAGCCTTGTAGTAACTCATCACTGCCAAAACCAATGCTATGTAAACCAACCACTTTTTCTTCAGCACCAGCACAAATAAGTTTCATACGAGTAGGGTCACGATAATCTTCCGTCACTGCTTGGTAAAGTGCTGTAAACTGTGAGTTATACACAGTGACATTCGCTTCACCATATTCTTCAATAGCTTCTTTTTCTGTTAAACCAACCGTACCAATAACGGGATGACTGAATACTACGGTAGCAATACCTGTATAGTCTAAATGTAGGTCAGGTTTGTTGTTAAACAAACGTTCACATAAACGTCGGCCTGCTGCCACTGCAACGGGAGTCAGCTGTGCACGCCCCGTATTATCGCCTACGGCATAAATACCTGGTACGTTAGTGTTTTGATATTTATCTGTTACGATGAAGCCTCGTTTATCAAGCTCTACGCCTGCAAGGTCTAAATTGATATTATCAGTTGCTGGCTCTCTACCAATAGCCCACACTACTTGCTCTACAGGGCCAATAGACTTGCCATTGGTAAGGTGTACTACCAATTGTCCGTCAGCTAATTTTTCAATACGTTCAGGTGTACTGTGATTATGTAACGTTGGACCATGTTTTGCCATTTGCTCAACTAAGGTATCACTTAGCATTTCATCAAACGTACGTAATGGTTTCTCATTTCTAACTAATAAATGTGTTTCTGTACCCAAACCATGAAAAACACCCGCTAATTCAACCGCAATATAACCAGCACCAATAACCGCGACTGATTTAGGTTGCTCTGTTAGCGCAAAAAATCCATCAGAATTAAGACCAAATTCAGCACCTTCAATGTTTGGAATTGACGGACGGCCTCCAGTAGCAATAGTGATATGATCTGCAGTATATAAAGTACCATCAACCTCTACCGTATTTTTGTCTACAAATTTAGCAAAACCTTGAATAACAGTAACATCATTAGCATCAAAACCACGCTGATAAGCAGCATGAATACGCTCAATGTAAGCTTCTCGGTTTTTAACCAAACGACCCCAATCAAAGCCGTTATTTTCTATTTTAAAATCACCTAAATTAAAACCATAATCGTGAGCATATTTTAATGCATCACTAATTTGTCCTGCATACCACATCGCTTTTTTAGGAACACAGCCAACATTTACACAAGTGCCACCTATATATTGTGCTTCTATCACCGCGGCCTTTTTACCTAATCGTGCGGCTCTATTCGCTGATGCGATTCCACCACTACCCGCGCCTATTGCTAAGTAATCAAAATGTTGTGTCATTGTATGTTCCAAAAAAAGTTAATTTATATTGCTTATGTTGTTATATCTGGGGATAAAACACAATTATTCAATTGAATTTCTCACTCAACAATAACAAATTAATCAAAAATTTGTGATGAATTGGCTGCACAATTGTCATCGCTAAGTAAATTTCACTTGAATATTGAATATTTGTCATCACATACTTTAGTATCGTTCATCTATTTATACTGACTATTATGACTAATCCTTTATTACCGCAAGCTATAAAAAATCTTGATTTACCTGCCTTCTCACAAATAAAACCAGCGCATATTAAGCCTGCGGTAGAGCAAGCTATAGCTGATTGTAAAAAAGTCATTAGTGACACATTAAGCAATAACACATTGTTTACATGGGAAAATTTAGTTTTACCAATAGACGAGGTAGATGACGTTTTATCTAAATTATGGTCACCCGTTTCTCATATGAATTCCGTACTAAGCAGTGATGAATTGCGTGAAGCTTACGAGTCTTGCTTACCTTTATTATCAGAATACGGTACTTTTGTTGGTCAAAACCAAAAATTATACCAAGCCTACCAAAGCTTAAAAGATGGTGAATCATTTAAAAATTTAGATACCGCTCAACAAAAAGTTATCACTAATGCCCTACGTGACTTTAAATTATCAGGCATCGCCCTTAATGATGAAGATAAAAAACGTTACGGCGAAATTGTGAGCCGCTTATCAGACTTAAGCTCAAATTATAGTAATAATGTTTTAGATGCGACTCACGCCTTCACTGTAAATATTACAGATGAAAAAGATTTGTCTGGATTACCTAAAAGTGCGCTAGCTGCTGCTAAAGCCTTAGCAGAAAGCAAAGACGAAACAGGTTATTCATTTACGCTAGATTTTCCTAGCTATTTACCAGTTATGACCTATTGCGATAATCGTGATTTACGTGAAAAAATGTACAGCGCCTTTGTTACCCGTGCTTCCGATCAAGGACCTAATGCAGGAGAGTTTGATAATAGTGCCATCATGAATGAAACGTTAGCACTACGTCATGAACTGGCAAACTTACTTGGTTTCTCTAACTACGGTGAAAAATCTCTAGCCACTAAAATGGCGAATAGTACCGATGAAGTAATGAGCTTTTTGCAAGGATTAGCAGTAAAGTCTCAGCATCAAGGCGAACAAGACATGCAAGAGTTAACAGACTTTGCACAAAGTGAATATAACCAAACCGAGCTGCAGGCTTGGGATTTAGCTTATTACAGTGAAAAATTAAAACATAATCGTTATGCTATTTCTGACGAAGAACTACGCCCTTATTTCCCGAAAGACAAAGTAGTCAATGGCTTATTCGACGTTGTTCATAAACTATTTGGTTTAACAATTAAAGTACGTGAAAATGTAGATACCTGGCATAAAGATGTGTCTTTTTATGACGTTTTCGATAAAGCCGGTGAATTACGCGGCAGCTTCTACTTAGACTTATATGCTCGTGCTAAAAAGCGTGGTGGTGCGTGGATGGATGAATGTGTTGGTCGTCAGCAATTAGCTAACGGCGATATTCAATATCCTGTTGCTTACCTCACTTGTAATTTTAATGGCCCTATTGGTGATACACCTGCACTTTTCACTCATGATGAAGTAGTTACTCTTTTCCATGAGTTTGGTCACGGTTTACATCATATGCTGACACAAATTAATGTAAGTGGTGTCTCAGGTATTAGTGGTGTTCCTTGGGATGCAGTTGAGTTACCAAGTCAATTTTTAGAAAACTGGTGCTGGCAGCCAGAAGCACTTGCTTTTATATCAGGGCACTTTGAAACAGGCGAGCCATTACCACAAGAAATGCTTGATAAAATGTTAGCCGCGAAAAACTTTCAGTCGGCGATGCAAATGCTACGTCAATTAGAATTCAGTATTTTTGATTTTACTATGCATGCTAATTACCAGCCTGATGCAGAAAATAACAACACCTACATTCAAGATGCGTTAAATAAAGTACGCGAACAATATGCTGTAGTTAAAGCACCTGAATTTAATCGTTTCCAACACGGTTTCAGCCATATATTTGCAGGTGGTTATGCTGCAGGCTATTACAGCTATAAATGGGCAGAAGTATTATCTGCCGATGCTTTTGGTTTATTTGAGGAGCAAGGCATTTTCAATACAGATACCGGACAAGCCTTTTTAACCAATATTCTTGAAAAAGGCGGTAGTAAAGAGCCAAGCGAATTATTTAAAGCGTTTAGAGGTAGACCGCCAGAAATAGAAGCCTTGCTACGTCACTGCGGTATTAAAACATAAATTAAAGCATAAACTGAAATATAAGCTGAACAAAAATAATGACTATAGATACACACATTAATACCACAGAAAAATTTAGCCATTTATACCAGCGTGCTGCAGAAAGAAAAGGTGGCACGCATGCGTTGGAAGTATTACTTGGACAAAAAATTGTTGGCAAAAAATTATTGCCTGATAGTGCTGCTCAAGAAAATGTGTCAAATTTAACTGATGACCGTATTTTATCGGCTTTTACCAAACAAATTTTTAAATCAGGTTTTGTTTGGCGTGTGGTAGAAAATAAATGGCCAGACTTTGAAGACAGCTTTTTCAATTTCAACATTGAAAAAGTGTTAATGATGCCTGAAGAAATGTTAGAGAAAAAGGCTGCCGATCCTAAAATAATTCGCAATTACAACAAAGTAAAAACTATTCAAGCCAATGCGCAAATGATTTTTGAACACCAAACAGAACATAATACCAGCTTTGCTCAGTTTATTGCCGAGTGGCCAACTACCGATATCATTGGTTTATGGACTTTTTTGAAAAAACACGGTCAACGCCTTGGCGGGAATACCGGCCCTTATGCTTTACGCTTGCTAGGCAAAGACACTTTTATTCTTAGTTCAGACGTTGAAGCTTATCTCAGAGCTCAAAAAGTGATTGATGGTGGCTTACAAAGTAAAAAAAGCTTAACGGCCATTCAAACTTACTTTAATCAGCTACAACAAGAGTCGGGTTACAGTCTTACTCAATTAAGCCGTTTAATCGCGCTTGCTAGTGGCGATAATTACGTTCATGTTGTACAAGCTTAATGACTAATTCACTCCTCCCAAATGTTGCTGTAGCGTATTGTGATGCCGTTAACAGCGATCAATGTAAACGTATTGCCAAGAAATGGAACCTAAACTACATAGGCGATGCGGCAGCAGCCAATAAACAACCACAGTTACATTTTCTATTACAGCTTAATCTACAAGCCTTAGAGCTTTTAAAATTAGACGAGCCTAAACTTGGTGGCGTTAAAGTAGACTTTGTTGAAGGTGCTGTAGCACATCGCAGGAAATTTGGCGGCGGCAGAGGTCAAGATATTGCCAAAGCAATTGGCTTAAAACACGGATTTACCCCACATGTGTTAGATGCCACTGCTGGCCTTGGCAGAGATGCTTTTGTGCTAGCGGGCTTAGGTTGCCAAGTCACCTTAATGGAGCGTATGCCGATAGTGGCAGCTTTACTCGATGATGGCATAGAACGCGCAAAACTCAACAGCGAAGTAAGTGAAATAGCTAACCGCATGACACTTGTGCATGCTTCATCGATTGAAAACATGGACTTAGCACAGCAAGTCGATGTGGTTTATCTTGATCCTATGTACCCACACCGTGAAAAATCAGCGGCAGTAAAAAAAGAAATGCGCGTATTTCAATCATTAGTAGGTGAAGACCTCGATGCAGATGCACTACTTGAACCTGCCTTAGCCCTAGCTAAATATCGCGTGGTAGTTAAACGCCCTAGCTATGCGCCACCACTTAACAATATTAAACCAAGTACTTCAATCAAAATGAAGAAAAACAGATTCGATGTTTATGTTAAGCGAGCGATACCAAAAGTTTAAAACACTTGAGCACATGGATACCCGTTCCACTTGAAGATGCTCGTTTCAGTATGTCTGAGCGATTCATTATCAAGGCTCATTTTTTTATGAAGGGTTGTTCCCTGAAAAAGAAATGTAACGCAGAGTATGATTTGCTCAACCTTATGCAAGGGCTGGTTTAGAAACGCTTTATGCTGCGTTATTGATTTTGATAAGGGAATAACCATTGTCTTCGTACTGCGCCTTGAGCTAATTTCCTAGCTTAGCTCTGAAACGGCATATTCAAGTGGTTTGGGTATATTTATCAGATATAGAGGTGTTAACAGCTCAATTATACAGTCTCCTCATATTACTTTTTCTGCGTAATTCAACTGATTAGTTATTTTTCTCTAATAATGTTTTGATAAGGTTTTATTTAAATTGTTTAATATCAGTCGTTTATATTTTATTGATCTCATGAATATATTGCTATGGCTTTGATAAGCGACATTCTTTAGTAATCTATTTAATCTTGTACTCGTCAACAGCACTTAACTCTTCTGGGTAATAAAGGCTCGTGAGTAATTGCTATGGCTACTTATATTTCTATCATTTAATTACTCTAAATAGAGAAAGACTTTATCATGATCAATAGTATTAATTCAGCAATCCATAACAAATTAGCAATGGTTAGCTTTGCCATTTTATTAGCATCATTTTGTCAATCGGCAATTGGTGCTCAAATAACAAATGAACAAAAATATCAACTAATTAAGTCTGCAAAAGTCGATATTGAATCGACTATGCCTAAAATTATTGCGGATGTTGTAGCGGAAAATCAAACGAATATAACAACAAGCCAAAGCCAAACACTAGCAACGTTGCTATTGCCAACTTCAAGTAAATAAATTCAATAATTAGGGCAGCAAGCCTATTTTAAATCGTAAAATAAAGGGAATGTTATGTAATATTTACCATAAAAAGTGACGGTGCTAGCTAGCTTATGTGCAAGTATTACTTTTGCTAATACCGCTAGCGCAGAGTCTTCTGTATGGAAAGTTTCAAAAAATAGCGATGTTATTTATGTCAGCGGTACAAGTTTATCAGGCCATCCATAATAGTTTGCTGACATTTTAATGAGCCTTACTTAGCGAAGTGTAGATACTGTTATGCAAAGGCCCGTTCACAAAAAATCAGCTTATCAGATACATCGTATTGTGTGACCAGAGTTGAGCACTCGCATGGAATACTTTAATGAACCCAGATAGTGCTGATAGTGCTGATAGTTGAATTTAAGCGCTCCTTGAACGCAGGTATCGTTTACACAAAGGTACACTATACCTGAATGGTGATACGCTCGCAGAGCCGCTACTGGCTATGGTTAGGGCAACGGTGTAGCAGACCAAGAAATGCGTTGTACTTGTGTACTTCTTTCATTAGTTAGTGTGGTTAAAAGCTTGTTAGATGCAGCTTTTAGAACTATGCCCATTGAATCTTGAGGCAAGGCTATTTCTTCTACTTCACCTGTTAATATATGCATTCTTGCTAATGATAAAGGATCGCCAAGGCTATAAAAATAATCATCGCGCAAAGCAATTGAACACCAACACTGAGCTAGTGTAATCGTTATTTTCTTGGTAAACGCATTCTGCGTATTTTTATCTTGCTCATACGTTAAGTTAAATAATGTATTATCATTAATATAAAAAACCTCTCCTCGCTCATTTTTAAGTAATTTTTGACCACCTTCAAATGTTAGCTGTGTATTTTCTCTTGTGAGCAAATTAAATTGCCATATTTGACTTACTTTATCTTTTATTGTGGAATAAAGAATAGTTTTATCGTTATTTGACCATACATAACTACTTACTTTAGCTTGATCTAATTCAGGTATGCTATGTAATACTCCTGTTTTTAAATCAATAAATTCAAGTTGATTATTACGATTAAATAATAAGTACTCTTCATTGTCTGATAAGACTAAAACGTAAATAGCCTGTTGTTCTTCTGTTGAAAAATTACTAATTTGCTTTTCTGTACTGTCATCAGCTTGCCAAATTTGATATTGATTTGTTCTACTAGAGATAAAATAATGTGAGTTTTGCTGTTTTCTAGAGTAAGTAGGGTAATAGTCGTTACTATCAGAACGATGGAGCATAGTTACCTTTTTTTCACCTTTTGAAAATATATTATCAATTTGGGCCACTTGTGCTTGTGTGCTAGCAGCCTCAGATGAAAACAGTTGATTGCTATCGAGGAAGCTCATTCGACTTAAATATTTTTTTATTGGTAGCTCTATTGAATTCAAAGCTCGATTGTGAATATTAATAAAACTTAATGTTTTTTCTTGTAATACCCCAATATGTTCGCCGTCAGGCAGCCAGGCGATTGTTACACTCGATAATTCTTCGGCTTGCTCATATAGTACGCGTTGCTCACGTGTCGCAATATCCAGTAAATAAAGCTTTGCGGGACTATTTCGTTCATACCAACGGTAAAGTAATTGTTTACCGTTAGGTGAAATAAGCATGTTAGTTACACCATATTGAGCATCACCAGAAGGAACTAATACTGTGCTTTTTTGGGTTTTAATATTATATTGGTATATTTCCTGTCCTAGCTTTTTTTCATCTAATTCAATATAAAACATGGTATTACCGTCAATACTTAACTGCGCCATGCTACGTGCTTGCTTATCACACTCTTTGATAAACCGCGGTTCTGGAATATTGTTAATATTACTCAAATCAAACGTTGCGTAGTGGCACTGAGATTTTAAATCAGTAGTTTCGACCAGTAAAATACGACTGTTAGGCTGCCACGACATAGCGCTTATATGCAAATCGTTATAAGTGAGTTTTATTTCTTGTTGGTTACTTAAGCTTTTTATATAACTACTGGTTATGCCGTTATTTTTATTTGTATATGCAAAAATATTTTTATCTGGCGAAACTAAAGGATGTGTTTCAGAGCCTATATTCCATGTTGCGGCGGTAATATTTACATTTTTTGCTATAACAGGCGTTATTTTTTGTAATGTTTCAATATCACTCTTATTCGTCTGCGTTGTGATTGCCAATGGCGTGTTAGGTTCATCGTTAACTACCTTAACGTCGATATTAAAGTCGATAAAAAGATTAATGGTCAGTAACAATACCAGTAATATTAATAACCAACGATAAGAAGAAAATTTAATAGCAGGTTTTAGTGTTTTGGTTTGAGTTGTATTCGCCGTAATAGTACTTTCAGTGTTTATTACTTTAGGCGATTTTTCTTTTATGTCATTGCTATTATCTAACACTTCATTTGTTGTGATTTGAGTGGTATCCAAATCGGTAGCTAAGTCTGTAGTTACCGCGGTATGAGCGGTGATATTTTCAGCGTCATTAATGACTTTTTTTGGTGTTACTGTGAGAGAGTAGCCTTTACGGTAATGCGTTTTGATTAAAGGGGCTTTATGCTCAGGATGAGTTAACTGCTTTCTAAGTTCTGATATCGCACGATTAATTGCATTATCATCAACAAAACTCTGTTGCCATACATTCTCTACTAGCTCTTGGCGAGGAATAATGCGATCAGGCTGACTGATAAAGTAGGTTATTAATTTAAAGCTGAGCGGATCTAACTCTCTTTCAATAACCTTTGAAGATATTATACAGCGAGCAGGTAAAAGTAACCAAGGACCAAGTTTATATTGCACATTTTATTACTAGAAATAACCAAGAATGAAAATTAACATTTCAATAACAATAACGCAATAAAAATAGATTAATTAATAGGTTAATTCGAAATGTTATTGAATTATAAGCTTTTGATAAGGTTTACTTCTATGATGTCAATATTCACTGTTTTTATTGTGCTTGTTTGTTTTTACTGTTTATTTTCAAAGGGTTGTTTTTTATTTTAGTGATGAATAGAATCCTAATGCTTTGGTAAGCGACTTAGTCAATCTTTTTGGTAAAATAGCGGTTGTTAACATAATTATAATCAGTCAAATTATTCAAGCTAACAACAAATAAGTAAATGGTACGCTAAATAGCAATACTATAGTTAGCTTGATTTATTCATATTTCAAGGGAAAAAACATGAAAAAAACATTCACACTCAGTGCTATTGCGCTTGTTATGATGACCGCGTGTTCTCAAACACCTTCTACGCAAAATAATGCAGCAACTACAGTATTAGCGCCATTAACAAACCTTGCAGTAAGCCCTAATGATCAACGAGATTATCGTACCGTTAAGCTAAGTAATAACATTGAAGTGATATTGGTTTCAGACCCTACAACTAAAAAATCAGCAGCAGCATTAAATGTTGGTGTAGGCTTATTACAAGACCCTATGGAACAGCAAGGTTTAGCGCATTACCTTGAGCACTTACTATTTTTGGGTACTGAAAAATACCCTGAAACTAGTGAGTATTCTGAGTTTCTCAAAGAGAATGGCGGAACTTTAAATGCGTCAACATGGTTAACTTATACCAACTATATGTTTAAGGTGAATAATAACGCTTTTGATGAAACTCTTGATAGGTTTTCTGACTTTTTCAAATCACCAAAGTTTTACCCTGAATATACAGACAAAGAGCGTAATGCGGTTAATTCAGAATGGTCTATGCGTGGTGAGTTAGACTTTTTTGCACAGTTTAAATTGTCACGTAGCATGATGGGTGAACATGCAGCTAACCGATTTTTAATTGGTAATTTAGAAACGCTATCTGATAAAGAAAATAGTAACTTACATAAAGAAACTGTCGATTTTTATAATAAATACTATTCATCAAATATTATGAAAGTTTCAATGGTCAGTAACTTACCATTAGATGAAATGGAAGCCTTAGCAACTAAGCACTTTAGTAGTATAATTGATAAAAATATTGAAAAACCAGAAATTAAACAAACACTAGACTTTACTAAAGTAGGTAGTAAAAAAGTTTATTTCAAACCGAATCAAGATATTAAGCAACTAAAATTAGACTTTACCATTGCTAATAATATGAGTCAGTTTACCGTTAAACCTAATCATTTTATTTCATATTTGCTTGGCTCAGATATGCCGGGTACACCAGCACAAATTTTAAAAGCTAAAGGTTGGATAAGTTCATTAGATGCAGGCGCTTCTGCCAATCATTACGGTAATTATGGTGAATTCAGTATCACATTAGATTTAACAGATGATGGTATGGCAAATCGTGATGAAATAGTAGCTATGATTATGCAATACATTGACCTAATAAAAGCGAAAGGTGTTGATGAAAAATACTATAAAGAAATAAAAACAGCTTTAGATAACGAATTCCGCTTTTTAGAGAAAGGTGATGAATTTAACTATGTCGCTAATTTGGTTGATAGCATGCAAGATTACTCAACCAATTATGCGATTAATGCGCCTTATTATTACGGGCAATTTGACGCACAAGCTATTGAAAATGTACTCAGTCAATTAACGCCAGAAACATTACGTATTTGGTATGTGAGTAAAAATGAAAAAGTAACTGAAAAACAACACTTTTATCAAGGTGAATATCGTATTGAAGATATTGGCGCTGATGAAATAGCTAGCTGGAAAAACAACGTAACTACAGTACTTTCTTTACCGTTAGTAAATCGCTTATTACCTGAAAATTTCGATATAAAACCACAAAATTCAAACCAACAAAAACCTGAATTAAAAGTTGAGCATAATGGTGTGAAAATTTGGCATTACCCAAGTCAGTTATTCGCTGAACAGCCTAAAGGTATTATCAAAGTTGATATTAATAGCGGTGAAGCCATTGCTAATATAAATACGCAAGTAGCATTAGCTATTTGGCAAGACGTTTATAATTTAAAGCAAAGCTTGTTAATGTCTGAAGCGCAAGCTGCAGGTATTAGTACTAAAGCCTCAGCAGGTAAAGGCATGACATTATTTGTTGATGGTTTTACTGACAAACAAAGTACGTTATTAAATAGCTTATTAACAGATTTGACGCCAAATGTTGATGAGCAAAGTTTCTTACAAGCAAAAGATCGTTATATGCGCGATATTGCTAACATTCAAAAGCAGTTTGCTGTTCGTCAAATTGGTGGTGCTTTCACTAAAGTAGTTAGGAAAGATCAATTTGAAAATAGCGCATTAATTGAAGCGGCTAATGTTATGACGTTAACTGATTTTAATAAAATAGTTGCTCAAGTAACTAAAAACAACCAACCAAGAATTTTTGCTTTTGGTAATTACAGTCAAAAAGATTTAAAACAAGTAGCAGTACTTGTTAGTAAGGCTTTAGGCACGGATAAAAAAACCACAAGTTATGCTAAAAACGTGTATTTGAAACCAAAATCAGGGCAAGTATTAAGCTACCAACAAGATATTGCTGCAGCAGATATTGCTTTACTTGATGTGTATTTTCATGCAAAAGCAGGGTACCGATCACTTGCGACAGCAAAAGTGTTAGCTAATCACTTTACTTTTGAAGCTTCTAATCAGTTACGTACTGAAGAGCAACTTGGTTATGCGGTAGGAGCTACTGATATGGCGATGGATAACTACGCAGGTATTGGGCTTTATATACAGTCACCAGTGCTAGATTTAACGGCAGCACAAGCGCGCTTCGATAGATTTAATGTTGAATATAAAGTATTGCTTGATGCTTTAACGCAAGCGAGCTTTGATAAAATTAAAGATGGCGTATTAGTGAGTCTTACACAAGCGCCTAAAAATTTATATCAAGAAATTTCACCTATGTTTTCAGATTGGGAAAAAGAGAACTGGAACTATGACTCAAAAGCTAAATTAATTGAGCAAGTAAAAAGCGTTAGTTTAACTGATATTAAAAATTTCTATAAAGCTACATTGGCTAACCCTAATGCTGCACGCGTGAATGTGCAGTTACGTGGCACTAAATATCAAGATAAGCCTTTCGCAACGTTAGCTAATCAAATAGTTATTCAAGATGCTGCAACGGTTGCTAAAAAGGTTGATTATCAAAAATAAAGTTTATGATTATTATTGATATAAGTACTTACCATTGTTGTAAATAATATTTATCATAGTACTAAAATGCCAGTCAATGAACTTGACTGGCATTTTTTATGTGAAAATTTTAGGTTTAACCAATAATACCAATTACACTAACTAAGGAGCATTTTCAAATGGCCTTAAACCAGTCTCACAAGCGAGCAGAGAATCCCTGTTAATATTACTCTAAACATGATCATGGTTTAACAAAAGCTAACGTCAGCTTTTGGCTAGAAACCAAAGTATAAATTTAATCACTTGAAGCTCCCCCTTAATCATTTAATTTTATTACATGATTAACTTGTCGTGCGTTTTAATTGAATTTATTTGTCACTGTATGGTTACATCAGTCTATGGTTATAGCGACAAATATTTCTGTTAAACATTAGTCCTAAATATCGCACTAACACAGTGCGTGTACTCTTTTTTAGTGCATTTATTCTCACACTAATCACCAATATAAACTAGCTATACTAGTAACTAAAGCGCTGCGCTGTTGGTATCATGTTTGCTTATTCATTACTAATTAAATGAATAGAGAGTAATGATTACATGCAACGTTTTATTGAAAACATGCCAAAAGCAGAATTACATGTGCATATTGAGGGTACGCTCGAACCAGAATTGAGCTTTGCTTTAGCGAAGAAGAACAAAGTTGAATTAAGTTATGAAACACCTGAAGCCTTAATTTCTGCTTACGATTTTAATGACCTCCCTTCTTTCTTAACTATTTATTATGCTGGCATGAATGTCTTGATAGAAGAAAGTGACTTCTATCAATTAACATATCAATATTTAAGTAAAGCGAGAAGCCAAGAAATCTTATATGTTGAGATATTCTTCGATCCACAAGCACATACCGTGAGAGGGATAAGCTTTGAGACAATTATTACCGGTATCCACAAAGCGCAAGTTGATGCTGAGAAAAACTTAGGCATTAAAAGTCAGTTAATTATGTGCTTTTTACGCGATATGAGTGCTGAATCCGCTATGCAGCATTTAGTATTAGCAAAACCACATCTAGATTGGTTAGTTGGTGTCGGTTTAGATTCTGATGAAAGAAATAACCCACCAAGTAAATTTTATGAAGTATTTTCTGAAGCAAAAAAATGGGGTTTAAAGCTCACTATGCACTGCGATGTTAATCAAAAAAATACATTAGTACATATTAAGCAATGTATTAATGAAGTACAGGTTGACCGTATTGATCATGGAATTAACTCTTTAGAAAGCAATGAATTATGTGATCTCATTAAAGAAAAAGACTTAGGACTAACCGTGTGTCCAGTATCGAACCAATTTGTAGTGCAATCACTCACTTCTGATGAAATACATCAAATGCTGGCCAAAGAGATGTTAGTCACCATTAATTCAGATGATCCAGCCTATTTTAGAGCTTATTTAAATGAGAACCTGATTGAACTTCAAAAAGAAGGAAAATTCTCTCAAGAGCAAATAATTACACTCGTAAGTAACGCATTTAAAGTAGCTTGGATAGATGACGCTACCAAAGAGGATTATTTACAACAATTACAACGCTATGTAAGTGAATACAAGTCACAGCATTTACATTAAATATAAAGTAGCAAGCGATAAAGACAAAAACCACGTATTGTATGACTTTTAAAATGACAATTTAGACTTTATTGACTAAGTTTAAAGTCTAGTTTTCTTACCTTGATATTAACACCAGAAGCCGTTAATTCTTGATAAAAGTCAACAATGTTACATGACTCAATCTGCTTGCAAATTATTCCATATTTTAAAATTGCAGGTTTATAACTTTGTAACGATGCTTGCTTGAGCCAATAAAGGGCTTGATTAAAGTCCTTTTCAACATGCTGTCCATTGATATACATTTCTGCAAGGTTAACCTGCCCTTTCGCATACCCCAACTTAGATGAATCCTGAAAAAACTCAAAAGCAGTTTTTAAATTAGTTTCGCTAAACTGTTCTATTAAGAAGGCTTCACCTTTACTATTTTCTTCTTTGCCATAAATTAAATAATTATTTGTTTCTTTTGGCTTATCTGGGCTGACGAAGTTACCAAACAACCTATTTCTTATCGGTCTTTTGGCTAAATAAATAGCTTGATTACTATACATAGTTTTAATTGTACTAAGCGGGATATCATATCTTTTAGACTCAAAATAATCTTTATATCTTAATTGCCCATATTGAATACTATTAACTGCTGCATTCTGATATTGATAGAAAAAACGACCATAAAGCAAGGTGATTATATCACCAGCAATATCGACTACCTTGGCAATTCTATATTTTTCATTAGGTCGCAATTTGTCACTTAACAACCTAAAGTCTAAGAAGTAAATATCATTGATTTTCGGCTTAGAAATAATAGCTAAAGTTTGCTCTTCTTCAATATTGTCGCTTTTATACACTAAAAAAGCTAACGATAAAGCCACACATAAGAATAAGAAAAAAATCACTTTAAATGCAGTAGTTACTTGAGGAAACCTAAAGGTTCTTTGTACTGTAATAGCTTTATTAACATACATAAAGTTTATCCCTATACTTCGCTATTAATTTAAGTGTCAGAGCTTGAATAAAATATAATAACGACTAACAAGGAAAAAAGACAATTTTCCTGTATTTATCGGTTATTTACTACAACACCCGATATAACTAGCCATTTAATATAGCTGCCTCTTCGTAATATTAATGTCATGGTTTTTAATAAAGCTATATTAATATCTTATTGTTTAGCTAGTTAAAAATCTAAATATTCAACAAGACAAGTTATCAAAGTGCCCTTGTAGTGTTGATATCATGGTTTCAAAACGGGCGGGTAACACTCTATTTCTCTTTTTTACCCTGTATAGGGTTTCTATTACGGGTTTTTGAGGCTGAAATACCTTTAAACGCTGAGGCTCTTGGAACATATCAACGGCGCTTTTAGGCAATACGGTAAAACCTAACCCTTTCGCTACAGGCTCTAATATTTGGCTAATTTGATTAACATAACCGGTCACAGGGAGCTGCTCAATACTCAAGTGACTAAAATCTGATTCGTGACTTTGTTCAAAATACAAAGATAAATAATGTTTGGCATCGGGGTGATTAATAAGGCCAAGCTTGGTTAACAAGTCACCACTATCATCTTCAATTTCAACATTAGCAGGCAACACTAAACACAGCTGTTCACGACCTATTTCTTGTATATCGAATAAACTACTATTTGGCACATCGGTGACAATACCTAGATCAGTTATTCCATTTTGTATTTCATGTAATATTTGATGGTTAGGAGCAGCTTTTAACTGAACAATCAGCTGTGAATGTGCTACTTGTATCTCCAATAATTTGGGATAAAGCATCAAAGCTAGCGCACCTGAGCAAGCTAATCGACAATGGCCAACAAAGGGATTATCAAAACCGAGTTGCTCTAGTAATTCGTGTTCATTTTTTACTAGCTGTTCAGCGTATTGATAAACCAATAACCCTTGCTCGGTCAGATCGAAGCTTTTTTTATCTCGCTGAATAAGAGCCTGACCACAAGCCTTTTCAAGCTTATTTATGTGTTGGCTAACACCGGGCTGTGTCATAAATAGCTTATCAGCAGTTTTAGTAAAGTGACCAGTATCAATAAGCGTCACAAAGGTCTTCAACCAAGTTGGGTTTAGCATCTTAAACACCATTATTTAAAATTATCATTTTGATTATAATTGATAATTTTAAATAATAAACCTCCTATCATAAAATAACGCTATCAAATTAAGTAACGCATAAACAACAACGTTTGGAGTAAATGATGAAAATGAATCACGTAGGCATTATGGTTGGCGACATGGATAAGGCTGTTGAGTTCTACACAAAGGCACTTGAGCTGAAAATTGTAATGAATAATACTAAAGTGCTTGAGGAGCGTGAAACGGCTATCGGTAAAATGTGTATTGCTGTTTTTGGTGAGGGATTCAAAGGCTTTAACATTGCTCATCTAGTAACAACTGATGGCATTGGCGTAGAGCTATTTGAAATGAAAGACCGACAGGAACGTCATGAAGTTGATTTTACTCGACTGGGAATTTTTCACTTTTGTCTGCAAAGTGATGACTTTCAAAGTGTGATTGAGCGTACAGTAAAATTTGGTGGCAAAGTGAGAATGGACATTATGCGATACCACCCAGAAGATGATAGCAAACAGGCTAAAATGGTTTACCTCGAAGACCCATTTGGTAATTTATTTGAGCTTTACTCACACTCATATGAAGAAACTTACGCTACCGATTATGAATAATAAATAGACTACAGGGTTCGTGGTAAAAACAGAACCCTTTCGCACTTAACAGCGACAGCTAAACAATTTTATCTATTAATTGGTGCTTTAGCTGCATCGCTTGCTTAAATTCGTGCATCAACTCAAAATATTTACTTATAAAATTATTTCATATCAAGTCACTACACAACAATATCTGAGCCTCGATAATCATAACTTAGTGCACCAAAACTATACATTACGCTCAATTTTAGAGCACAAACACTCTACGACTAAACTTGTAAAGTTTGCCTAATGTTACTCATTAATAAAAGTTTGGCATTAGACGAAATTGTCTGCTGCCACTCAAATAAAGAGCAGAAAACAGAATTAAGTAGTTGCTTTAAAGCATATCTTTTATGTTTTTTATCTCTCTTATAAATATGGCACTGTTATTGCTTTTTCTATAAATAGTGCATAGAGAGCACTCATAAAATATAAGGTTATATGTTGTTTGCTCACCAACTAACTCCAACAAAATTTCTATTACGACTAAGCGATAGGGCGTCATAAGGAGAAAGCAAAGGTAGACTGTAACCAGGTTTTCACGCTCTGGTCAGCCTTATCCACAATACAAAACGTTCTAATTAACCATAACAGAACAGTGAAAATAAAATACTTTGATTCGACGTAAAGTATTGCCACATCCCGAATTATTTAGTCATAGCGCTGTGCCCTATGATAAAAAGTTACTGACTACAAAGGGAATATTATGATTGATAATCTATGGCTGATAATATCTGCCTTATTTGTTTTTGCTATGCAAGCAGGTTTTCTCTGCTTAGAGAGTGGTCGCACCCGCAGTAAAAATAATATCAATGTCGCGGCAAAAAACATTATTGATTTTATTTTATCCGCCTCTGTATTTTGGTTAATTGGTTTTGGCTTCATGTTTGGTGATTCATTCATGGGTATTATTGGTTTAAGCGGCTTTGTTTTTAATAGCGAGCATACTGCTTTTCAGATTGCATTTTTTCTTTTTCAACTTATGTTTTGCGGAACAGCAGCAACTTTAACCTCTGGTGCAGTAGCAGAGCGTATGACATTTATTGGTTATGCCTACATTACCGTAATTTTGAGTACTATCATTTACCCTATTATTGGTCATTGGGCATGGGCAAGCGCATTTAATGATAAAAATACCGGCTGGTTAGAGGCATTAGGCTTTATTGATTTTGCCGGCTCTACAGTCGTTCATTCTGTTGGTGGTTGGGTGGCATTAGCCGCAATATTAGTTATTGGTCCACGTACAGGTCGTTTTACTAAAGGTCACTTATTCCCTTCTGGCAATAATATACCCATGGCTGCTTTTGGTGTTTTTCTTATTTGGTTTGGTTGGTTCGGCTTTAATGGCGGTAGCACATTAACATTTGATGAGAGTGTGCCAAAAATCATATTAAATACTATGCTTGCCGCAGTATGGGGAGGACTTACGGTAACAGCTATTAGTTATTACCGTGATAAATATCTTAATATTAGTATTACCTTAAACGGTATTATTGCTGGGTTAGTTTCAGTGACCGCTGCATGTCATATTGTTGAACCTGCTGAAGCTGCATTCATTGCCGTTATTGGCAGCATTATTATGTACCAGGGCAATTTATGGTTTGAAAAATTAGAAATAGATGATGCTCTAGGGGTTGTTCCTGCTCATCTTTTCGCTGGTATTTGGGGGACTTTAGCCGTCGCTTTGTTTGGAGATACTGAGTTAAGTATTGGTGCACAATTACTTGCGCAAGCTATTGGTATTGTTGTTATTGGTTTATATAGCTTTACGCTAAGTTATGCCTTAATTCGAATAATCAACTTTTATTCTCCTTTAAGAGTTTCGTTAACAGATGAAAGCAAAGGATTAAATATTACTGAACATAAAGCCAGTACAGAATTAATCGATCTGCTGACTGATATGGAACACCAACAGAGCAAAGGAGATTTTACCAGCCCCGTCAAAGAAGAACCCTTCACCGAAGTAGGACAAATAGCCAGTAAGTATAATCAAGTAATTCAGCGCGTAAGCAGTGAAATGACAAGTCGCGATGAAGCAATAGGACAATTTAAAGTGAGTGAAAAGCGTAAAAGCTCCATTTTAGACTCTTCTATGGATTGTATTATCATTATTGATTGGCGTGGCTTGATCATCGAATTTAACCCTTCTGCTGAACGCACACTAGGCGCATTAAAAAAACACGTTAAAGGCGAGCGTTTTGCCGATCTTTTTGTTTTAGATAAAGATAAACAAAGAGTAGTTGATAGTATTGAACATGCCTTCACCACTCCTGAAGGCTTAATACTAAATCGACGAACCACAATGGAAATTAAACGCGCTACTAATGAAGTTTTTCCTGCAGAAATAACCATAACAAGCGCCAAATTAGGTAATAAATATAAAACAGAATATACCCTGCACATTCGCGACATAGCTAAAGATTTAAAGCTTAAATCACGGTTACAATTTTTAGCTTATAAAGACCCGTTAACGGGCTTATCCAATCGCGCTCATATGATGAAAGAGCTTTCCATTGCCATTAAAGTTTCACAAAAAAATAACCTAGATGTCGGTTTATATTTTTTAGATTTAGACAAATTTAAAAAAATTAATGACACATTAGGCCATAAGGCTGGTGATAAATTATTATGTGAGGTCGCTCGTCGTTTAAATGATGTCTCTAGAGACAACGACATTATTTCACGTTGGGGTGGCGATGAATTTATCTTTATTGTAACAGGCAAACTTGATGACAATATTATTAGGAACAAAGCTAAACAAATATTGGAAAAAATGAGAACACCCATTGAAATCAATAATAAAGGCTATGAAATTCAAACTAGTATTGGTGTTGCTATATCATCCAAAGGCCTAATCAACGCAGATGACTTAATTCAAAATGCTGATATTGCAATGTATAAAGCTAAAGATGACGGCCGAGATACTTATAAAGTTTATGATAAACGTATGGGTAAAGAAGCGGCTAAAACTCTTAACTATGAGCATGAAATTAAACAAGGTATTGAAAAAAATCAATTTACCCTAGTTTATCAGCCAAAAATTAGTATCAACGCCGACAATATCATTGGTTTAGAAGCCCTTATTCGATGGGAACATCCTGAAAAAGGTGAAATTCTTCCTTCTGACTTTATTTCCATTGCTGAAGAAAGTAATTTGATAAATGAACTCGGTGAGTTTGTTCTTAAAACCGCAATAGAACAACAGCGTAAGTGGTTATCAGAAGGACTTAATATTGTTCCCTTATCGGTTAATATTTCAGAGAGACATATACTTTCAGAAAACTTCTTACACTACCTTGAACAACAGTTAAAGAAAAATAATATTCAGGGAAAATGGTTAGATATTGAAATTACTGAACATGTATTAATACATGATATTGAGCAATGTGTCAGTGTACTTTCAGATATCAAAAAACTTGGTGTTACCATATCAATTGATGATTTTGGTACTGGGTATTCGTCATTAAATTACCTTAAACGATTACCGATAGACACCCTGAAAATTGATCGTTCTTTCGTACAGGAATGCAGCGATATTGATGAAGATCGTGAGATTTGCTCTGCCATTATTCACTTAGCTTCAGTGATGGGATTATCGGTTGTTGCAGAAGGTGTAGAAACTGAATCACAAGCATCAACATTAATAGAGTTAGGTTGTCATGTATTTCAAGGCTACTATTTTTATAAACCTTTGCCTTTAGCGAGAGTTGAAATGCTACTAGCCAAACATAATGGACCTTCATTAACCGAGCTAAAGCCCATTAGCCTAAACTAACATAGCCACGCTGAGAAACTTCCGTCATGATAAGAAGCTCCTATCCTTCAGAGCAGTTTCGTCATTCTGAGCTTGACTCAGAATCCCATATGTTATGCTGTAAAAGATCCCGTATTAAGACTTTTGCCCTGCCCAACGCTTAGTTGTACCTGTGTCGATATCAAACAAATCAAGCACCCTTGACACACTATGGTTAATAATATCATCTACCGTTTGTGGTTTGTTATAAAACGCTGGCATAGGGGGAGCGATAATAGCGCCCAATTGAGAAGCTTCATACATTAGCTTGCAGTGACCTGTATGCAAAGGCACTTCTCTAGGCATTAACACTAATTTCCGTCGCTCTTTCAGTGTTACATCCGCTGCGCGCACTATTAAACTATCCGCATAAGAATTAACAATGGCTGAGAGTGTTTTCATCGAACATGGTGCGACGATCATACCGTCAACTTTAAATGAACCACTAGAAATATTTGCAGCTTGATTCTTATTGTTATGCACAACATCAGCTAAATCTTCAACATATTTAAGCGAATGCTCTGTTTCAATGCTAATATTAAGTCGCGCATATGAGCTCATCACTAAATGCGTTTCTACCCCCTCAATTTCTTTAAGCATTTCTAATAAGCGAATGCCGTAAATCACACCACTTGAGCCGCTTATACCAATGACTAAACGCATGAAAAAAACCTCTTGAAAACAAAAACAGTGATTAATATACGCAAAAAATACAGAAATAGATTTCAATTAATTGTGTTTTAATGATGTGATTATAATAAATAATAAAATGATGACGTTGAACGTGGTAAACCACTGCTTCAACGTCTAAAGAAAAGCATATTTAAGGATTACTGCGCTTTATTAAGCTGTTTGCATAATACTTGGCGCTGCACCTTTAGCAAGCTCAGCTAAATCTTTGTCAATAAAGAATAAAGCTTTACCATCTTCGCCAACCATATCAATTTTATCTAAAATGCCTTTGAACAACTTTTCTTCTTCATGTTGCTCTGAAACATACCACTGTAAAAAGTTAAATGTTGAATAGTCTTGTGAAGTAAAAGCAGTGTGCGCTAGTTCATTAATCGCCTTAGTCACTAATTGTTCATGTTCATAAGTTTCACGAAACACGTCACCTAACGAGTCAAAATCAACTTTAGGCGCTTCAATAGTCCCAATAATAGGTAAAGCGCCCGTTTCACTTACGTAAGTAAATAAACGTTTCATGTGGCCCATTTCTTCATCAGCATGCTTTTGCATAAATTCAGCAGCACCTTCAAAACCTCGATCTTCACACCAAGCACTCATTTGTAAATAAAGGTTCGATGAAAAAAACTCTAAATTTATTTGTTCGTTTAGCTTTTCAACCATTGTAGCTGCCAACATATACCTACTCCGTTACATTTATTAAATTCTTTTCCTGCATTTTACACGTTTTACTACAAAAAAAAATCTATGACTGGCATGAACAACATTATTTTACATTTGAAATAGTTAGCTATTCAATCTAGTCGCCAAAGCTACCTGCTGCACCAGGGAAAACAACCGGACTTTCTGTTCCGTCTGCAGCAACACTCGCCACACCAAAGAAATAATTATCAATGACAACATTTTTTAACGTAAATTCATTTACGTTACCCACGAATCGGCTAAATTGCCACTGTGAAGCATCAGTAAAACGCCAGTAAATTTTAAAACCAACAAGTTGCGGATTTTCTGAAGCTAATGGCAGCGACCAAGAAAGTGTTGTATCCGGCTTTACCGTACCCGCTATTTTAACATCTGCCGGAGGGGTTGGTGCCATCGCCATTGAGGCTAAAGAAACAGCGTTAAGCGACGTTAATTTTGCCGCATATTCAAAATTAACGCCATCAAGCGTATCACCATAAACAATACCATTTTCAGTACGTAAGTCTTGATGTTGACGGTTATAATTTTCGTTAGTTTCCATAATTCTTATTGCCGGAAAACCCACTTGATTAAAAGGTCTATGGTGTCCTCCGCGGCCAAATCGGTCTAATCGGTAAATCATCATGGTATCTAAATTAGGAATGTATTGATCGGCAATACGATCTATATAACGTGCTAAATTACGACTAGGTGAGTCAACTTCGCCACCCGTAAATCGTCTACTTTTAGCTTCACTAGCCGTTTCTGTTGGGCGAGTTCCTTCAGAAAAAATACGGGCAGTCGTATTGTTTATAACACCATTAACACCTTCAATATTGCCAATCATGTCATTATTTAAAACAGCTTTAATTCGCCAGCCATCTTTCAACGCTTGCTTGGCCATTATTTGTCCGCCAAATAACCCTTGCTCTTCGCCCGCTAAAGCAGCATAAATAATACTACCCTGAAATTTATATTTCGACAGTACTCGCGCAGCTTCAATCGTTCCAGCTAAGCCTGATGCATTATCATTAGCACCGGGAGAATCCGAAGTAAAATTCATCACATCAGACACTCTAGAATCAATATCACCCGACATAACTACATAACGGTTAGGATCAGACACACCTTTTTGAATAGCAATAACACTCACAACCTCAGTAGGATCTGGAATCCGCTTTTCACCGCTAATGGTTTCAGATTGATAGTAAACCGTAAGACACCCACCACATTCGGCAGAGATTTTATCAAACTCAGATTTAATCCACCGACGTGCTGCGCCAATACCTCTAGTAGTTGACTCTGTTTCCGACAAAGTATGGCGAGTACCAAAACCTACTAATTTTTTAATATCTTGTTCAATACGATTCGCAGATACTTCACTGGCTATTTTATGAAGTTGTTCATTATCCACTGAGCCAGTTGATGTTGTTGTAGAAATATCACTCGCCAATGAGTGGCTAGCAACAATAACAAGCGGCAACAAACTAACTTTATACAAGGTTTTTATATTCATCTAACATTCCTATTGAGTTTTTTCAAAAAGGCAAGAAACAAGGCATGCACTAAAATGTAATTAAAATTCAATAACTTTTGCCAAACTTCGTCATTAGCCATTAATTTATCACCAATAAACTGACGACACAAGAACAGCGCAGAATGGCATTTCTGTGCTATTATCGCCCTTCTTCATCGAAATATATCCCCTAAAATAGCAAGTTTAAAAATGACTATAACCCATACTGATGTTTTAATTATTGGCGCTGGTGCGGCTGGCTTAATGTGTGCTGCTAGTGCTGGATACCGTGGTCGCACCGTTACCGTAGTTGATATGGGTAAAAAAGCTGGCCGAAAAATTTTAATCAGCGGTGGTGGCCGTTGTAATTTTACCAATCAAAATACAACACCAAGCAATTATATATGCCAAAATCCTCATTTTGTTAAATCAGCTTTAAGCCGTTATAGTGCTGATGATTTTATTGAGTTAGTCGATCGTCATGGCGTTAACTATCATCATAAAACCTTAGGACAACTTTTTTGTGATGATAGCGCTCAAGACATTGTTAATGTATTGCTTACAGAATGCGAATGGGCAGGTGTTACCCTAAATTTACGTACTGAAGTACTCTCTGTTAGCCAAAATGACGATAAAACCTATTTAGTAAAAACGTCAGACAAAGAATACCAATGCCAATCTTTAGTTGTGGCCTCAGGCGGTTTAACAATGCCAAAACTGGGTGCTTCACCCATTGGCTACAAAATTGCTGAACAATTTGGTTTAAACGTATTACCAACTACGGCAGCCTTAGTGCCATTCACCTTACATGAACATGACAAAAAACGCTTTGATGGCTTATCTGGCATCAGTATTGACTGTAACGTTACTAGCGAAGATGGCACCAGTTTTAGAGAAAACATTCTCTTCACACACCGCGGTTTATCTGGCCCTGCAATATTACAAATTTCATCCTTTTGGCGGGCAGGCCAAGCCATTACAATTGATTTACTGCCCAACCAACAACTAACAGATACCATTAACGATTGGCGTGAACACCAAGCGCAAAAATCTGTTAAAAATTTACTGGCGACGATACTGCCTAAACGCTTCGTAGAAGTAATAATGCAAGACGATATCTGCGCCACAATAATTACTGACAAAGCTATCAACCAACTCAGTCATGCTGATATTAACGCGCTAAGTAAGTACTTGCATCACTGGCAAATAAAACCGAATGGCACGGAAGGTTATCGAACAGCAGAAGTTACCTTAGGCGGTGTGAACACTGACGAACTCTCGTCAAAAACCTTTGAAGCAAAGCATTGCGCCGGCTTATTTTTTATTGGTGAAGTCATTGATGTCACTGGATTCTTAGGTGGCTATAACTTCCAATTTTGTTGGGCTAGTGGTGTAGCTTGCGGACAAGCTGTTTAAGTGAATATGCAATAATAAAAATGAACAAAACCATGAAACAAACATTTATCATTTCCACCCTCGTTTTTTTGCTTTGTGCATGTACAGTAAAGACCCTTAGCCTGCCTAAGGATATAGCGACTAAGTCCTATATTTTTAGTTGTACAGATAAAGGTTTAATAAAAGTGCTGTATTCAAAAAACGGGACTGAAGCAACCATAGACATTAGTCTGTCTGAGCTTAAGGTTGATAAAAAAGCATTACATTTTTACCAAGCAGTATCTGCCTCTGGCGCTCGCTATATTAATAAATCTAGCAACAACATCACCTACGAATGGCATACCAAGGCTGATTACGGGCACATCAGTATGCTTTCAGGCACTAATAAAAAGTTCAGTATTTCATGTCAATTACAATAAACGAGCCTAAGAATAAATAGAATATTTAATATAGCGATAATAAAATCTATAGCAAAACTGATGTCACTCTCAGTTATTAATCAATGAATAATCAATACTATAGATAGATATCGCTAATTGCTCATTTTTTATTGCCTAAAGAGCTAAAGAAGTCT
This sequence comes from Colwellia sp. C2M11, assembly GCF_018860915.1. Lineage (GTDB taxonomy): Bacteria > Pseudomonadota > Gammaproteobacteria > Enterobacterales > Alteromonadaceae > Colwellia. The sequence continues at coordinate 147,901 of NZ_JAHKQD010000009.1, read as the reverse complement.
TACCACCTGCCGATACTTACTTCTTACGAGTAAGCGCTTTCACAATTTCATGCCAAAAAACTTGCAAAAAGCGTACAAAAAAACCATTATTTAAATAACAGTATCGAAATCATCATATTCCAATGATATAACCTTGTTAGTTATAGGTCAGTGCCATTTAAAATTGCCCCTTTATTAACGACAATGAATTCTTGGTAATCTAGAGATATCTCTGTATTTTTCCCTAGTTGAGTCAAACATATATGCCAAACCAAATTACTGAGCTCTTTCTATATGACGATTACAATCTTTTTGTTACCACGTCGTTTAATCCATGGCTAGTTATTCTATCTGTGTCTATCGCTATTATTGCCTCCTTTATGGGGTTTCAAGTGGCTGCACAAGCAGCCAATGCCAACCCACGTCGAAAACATTTTTCATTATTCATTGGTAGCTTTGCCTTAGGTGCGGGTATTTGGTCAATGCACTTTATTGGTATGCTAGCAGTAGAGCTCTGTACCACGGTTTCCTATCAATTTAACCTGACTGTTTTATCCCTCATTCCAGCCATTGCCGCCTCATGGATAGCACTGAATATTATTATTCGTGATGAAGTAAAATTTCAGCAGTTAGCTTTAGGTGGTGTATTAGTGGGTTCCGGTATTGGAACCATGCACTATGTTGGTATGGCGGCGATGGAAATGGCGCCATTATTACGCTACAACTTCACTATATTTGCTATCTCTATTTTAGTTGCAGTAGCGCTAGCAACTCTAGCTTTATGGGTTAGGTTTGGCTTAAAAAACACTAAAATTCACTGGTTAAATAATTACATAAAAACCATCATTTCAAGCTTCGTTATGGGCGCTGCAATTTCGAGTATGCATTATACTGGTATGGCTGCGGCTCGCTTTGTATTACCGCCTGGTTTTGAGCTTTCTAAGCAAACTAGCGAAGTGTCTATTTATCTTGCGATGATCATCACCGCGATTACTTTAACTATCATTTTCTCAGTGCTCGCAGCAAATTTAATCATGCGCTACAAAGACCAAACACTCATTGCAGCAAATAATGAACGTCGCCTAATTGCGACAATGGATACCGCGATTGATGGCATAATCACAATAGATGAAAAAGGAATAATTATTAGCGTCAACAATGCGGTATCAACGTTGTTAGGTTGGTCTAGAGAAGAGATGATAGGTCAAAATGTAAAAATGGTTGTGCCTATGCCTGATCAAGCTCATCACGATAGTTATATTGATAATTATATAAAAACACGTGAGAAAAAAATTATTGGCTCTGGACGAGAAGTTGAAGCACTAACCAAAAGTGGTGAACTTATTCCTATGCGACTCGGTATTGGGCATGTCGAACTTAACAATCAACACATGTTCGTAGCCTTTATTTCCGACTTACGTGAACGCAAATCGATGGAAAATAAATTACGTCAAGAAGAAGCTAAATTACGCTCATTAGTATCGAACATTCCTGGTGTTGTCTATCGTAATAAAGATGATATTCACTGGCCAAGCCTTTTTATTAATGACGAAATAGAAAACTTGCTAGGTTACCCCGCACAAGATTTTTTACTACCTGAGCCTAAGTGCCGTGTGGGCGATTTTGTACACCCAGATGATATGAAGATCATTGAAGATACTAACTTATATCACCCTGAAGGATTCCAAGTTGAAATCAGAGTTATTGACCGATATAAAAAAGAAAAATGGGTCTTAGCTTATGGCAGAACCATCAAAGACGAAGTAACTAACGACGTGTATTTTGACGGCTTCATCATGGATATTACCGAACGTAAAACTATGGAATCAGCCCTTGTTGCCTCGAAAGAAAAAGCTGAACAAGCAGCCGCAACACGTTCGGCATTCCTAGCCAACATGAGTCATGAAATTCGCACCCCCATGAACGCCATTATAGGCTTCAGTGATATTTTGTTAGATGAAGAGCTTGAACAAAGTCATCGTAAGCACCTAAATACCATCAATCAGTCAGCGAAATCACTATTACATATTCTCAATGATGTGCTCGATAGCGCTAAATTAGACAAAGGTAAATTTCAATTAGAATATAGAGACTTTTCATTAGTAGAAGAAGTAGATTCTGTCGTATCAACATTATGGTTACAAGCACAAAATAAAGGCTTGGCTATTAACCTAAATATCGACAAAACTGCGCAACGTTTTTACAACGGTGTACCAGATAGAATAAGACAAGTGTTAACTAATCTTGTCGGTAACTCAATTAAGTTTACTGAACAAGGCAGCATTACTATTGATATCCACAATACCAAGCCCGATACGCTACATTTTTCAATCACAGATACAGGTATTGGTATGACACCGCCACAGTTAGCAACAATCTTTGATGCCTTTGCTCAAGCAGATGAATCAATGAGTCGTCGCTTTGGTGGTACAGGTTTAGGAACAACAATCAGTAAACAACTTGTCGAATTAATGGGTGGTACCATTTCAGCACAAAGTGAGGAAGGTCAAGGGTCAACCTTTGAGTTTAGTATTCCAATTAAAGTAGTTAAAGCTTCAGCTAAAAAACAAGTTGTTCAAGCACATGCTGAATTACCACCACTTAGCATATTGGTAGTTGATGATATTGAGCAGAATATAGACCTATTAAGCTTAGTGCTAAAACGTCACCATCATACTGTATCTGTTGCGCGTAATGGCGAACAAGCACTATTGAAAATGGAAAACGACTGTTTTGATGTAGTGCTAATGGATATACAAATGCCTGTCATGGACGGACTAACAGCCTCGATAAAACGACGTGAATTTGAGCAAGCAAATGATTTACCAAAACTCCCAATTATTGCCTTAACTGCCAGTGTATTACCGCAAGATAAAAGATCGGCTGTAGAAGCAGGTATGAATGGTTTTGCCAACAAACCAATCGATGTAAATCAGCTTATCAGCGAAATAGCACGTACGCTCGACTCAGAAAACATAATGCCTGAACCAGCCGTTGTTATTCCTACTGAGCAGTTGAGAGTTGATTTAGATAAAGGCATTGCTTTATGGGGCAATAAAACTACCCTATTTAATGAAATAATACGTTTCCTTCAGCAATCGGAAGAAGATATTGCAGCACTAACACTACTACGTAATAACAGCGATTGGCCGGCACTAAAAGCGATTGCTCACAAGTACAAAGGAGTTACCGGTAACTTAGCCCTTAATCGGTTAATGACCATGTTTAGTGACTTAGAACAAGCAAGTCTACATGAATTAGCTGAGGAAGCGGCTACAGCAACAGACGCTATTCAGCTTGAAATTAATTCATTAATTGACTGTTCTAATAAAATGGGGACAGCAAATAATGCAATAACCGATTCAGGTGGTGAAGAAGTTTCCCTGCAAGAACTTTACACAATGCTATTGCAACTTGAACAACATGTACAACACAATGAGTTTGACGAGAGCTTACTAGAAGCATTAGAAAGCATGTCTTCAACCCACTCAAAGGAAATAAAAGACATAATTTCAGCCTGCAATGACTTTGATTTTGAAGTCGCGGCTAATCGAATCAGCGTATTAAGCGATACCTTGAAGTCGGCCATTTAAATTATTTTACAGAGAAAGAACATGGAATTATGCAAACAAAATGTATTAGTGGTAGACGACGAACCGACTAATTTAAAAGTATTAAATAATATTCTTAGTGATACTTATAAGCTTACTTTCGCTAAAAGTGGCGAAGAGGCTTTACGTTTAATTAAAAAAGACAAACCCGATTTAATTTTACTCGACGTTATGATGCCAGGAATGACCGGTTATGAAGTCTGTGAAACCCTTAAAGGTGATCCTTCATATAAATCAATTCCTATCATTTTTGTGACGGCATTAAACGACACTGAAGACGAAGCAAAAGGTCTTAACCTAGGTGCTGTAGACTACATTGCCAAACCTGTTAGCCCGCCTGTCGTAAGAGCACGCGTAAAAACACACTTATCACTAGTTGATGCAGAAGAGCTAAAGCGCACCAGACTACAAGTAATACAACGTTTAGGCCGTGCATCCGAATACAAAGATAACGAAACTGGCATGCATGTTATGCGCATGAGCCATTACTCAAGAATAATAGCCCTCGCTTACGGTTATACAGAAAAAGAAGCTGACAACTTATTCCATGCGGCACCAATGCACGATATTGGTAAAATTGGTATTCCAGATAGCATCATGCTCAAACCAGGTAAGCTTACCGAGGAAGAGTTTGAGATAATGAAAAAGCATCCTGAAATTGGCGCTGAAATTTTAGGTGAATCAGATTCTGATCTAATTGAACTCGCTAAAATAGTGTCAATGACTCATCACGAAAAGTGGGATGGTACTGGTTATCCCAATCAATTAAAAGGCACAGATATCCCACGTTCTGGCCGTATTGTTGCCTTAGCTGATGTATTTGACGCGTTAACTAGCGTTCGTCCATACAAAGAGGCCTGGTCAGTAGAAAAAGCGGTCGAATTTATTCAAGCGCAAAAGGGCAAACACTTTGACCCTGAATTGGTCGACTTATTTATACAGCAATTAGATAAAGTTATTGAAATAAAGCAGCGCTGGAAAGATTAACCCTTAAAAAACTAACGCGAGCGCCTTTGCTTTTAAAGCAGATTGTTTGTCTCCCATTACATGTGCGCAATTAATACAACCCTCTTTGAGTAACAATAATAACCCTACCAGCGAATTAAGCTGATTCTTATCGGGTATTAATGGTTCAAGTTGTTGTTCGAAAAAATGCTTAATATGTGTTTTGTGCTGCAAACATAATTTTTTGATTTCATTTTGATGATCGCTATATTCTGCTGCAGAATTTACAAAAAAACAGCCACTGAATGACCCTAACTCCACTGATTTATCATTAATCCACTCATCTAACGCATCAAATACTTGCTTAATAAAGATTTCAGTTGAGCTGTTATCATTACACTTTTGGATAAACCATGTCATAAAGCTGTGATCTCGCTCAGCAATACAAGCCTGAATTAACGCTTCTTTACTGGTAAAGTGATGATATAAGGTTTTTTTAGCAACACCTGATTCTACCAAAATTTCATTAATTCCTACCGCATGAATACCTTTTTTATAAAATAACTTTAACGCAGTATTTACTAGTTGTTGACGCTTATCTATTTGTTTCATTTTAGATTCTTACTGTGAATGAAGTAGTTAACTAACTAATTAACTTGGTGATAAATAAAATATTGCACAAGTATACAGACTTGTCTACTATGACTCAACCAGGTAGACAAGTCTGTATACTTCGCGGCATTGTTTATTGGGTTATTAAAGCAAATTAAATCAATCATTGGAGTTAGTATGGAAAATACACGCCCACCTTTACCACCATTTACAGCAAAAAGCGCAGTAGAACAAGTAAGAGCTGCAGAAAATGGTTGGAACAATAAAGATCCACAAAAAGTATCTTTGGCTTATACCGTAGACAGTCAATGGAGAAACCGTTCAAGTTTTGTTAATGGCAGAGATGAAATTGTCGAGTTCTTAACTGAAAAATGGCAAAAAGAAATAGACTATAAATTAATTAAAGAGCTTTGGGCTTTTACCGAAAACCGTATTGCCGTTCGTTACGCTTATGAGTATAAAAATTCGGAAGGTCAATGGTTTCGTGCATATGGCAATGAAAACTGGGAATTTGATGAATTTGGCTTAATGAAAAATCGTTATGCTTGTATTAACGATTTAGCTATTGAAGAAAAAGATCGTTTATTTACCTGGCAAGGTAAAATTCGCCCAGATGATTTTCCTAGTTTGACTGAGCTAGGGCTATAACTAATAAGCTTAAAGAGTAATCAATAACTATATTCGTATTGATTACTCAATTATCTAATATTGCGTATTAACCAGCACCATAAATTTTCTTAAAATTTGCTAAATTCCAACCAATCATTACTTCATTGCCAATTTTTAGTGCCGGAACAGAGCGAGCACCAATAGCATCAAGCTCTTTTCTACCACGTTGCATTTTTGCATTGGTCAATCGGTATTTAATGCCATTATCATCTAAATACTTTTTCGCTTCACGACAATGAGGACATTTATCTGAAATATATAAAACAACGCGTTTCATCGCTAACCTTTACCGAGCTATTAAAGACTCACTATTTTACTGAAGTCTCAACAAAAAACAAAAATGAATTAACTGGACCATCAATTATAGATAAAAACTAATCCTTCCCTTTATTATCTATTACTCTACTATGTATAACTGCAATAAGGATAAAATAGACCGTACATTATTTACTATTATGAAAAACTTATTATCCATTCGTTCGTACAGTACAAAACCAACCCTGCATTCACATTCTTTTCATCAATTGGTTTTACCTTTACGGGGCGTGATAAACATATCTGTAGGTAACTTCAGTGGTAAAGTTGCACCCAGTGAGTGTGTCGTAGTTAAAGCCAACGAAGAACACTTGTTCACAGCCGATAGTGAAGCTCGATTTGTAGTCGTAGACATGGAAAGCCTCCCGTTTAATATTTCATCTTCACAATGCCTGGTTTTTACAATTAATACATCGCTTAGAAGTTACTTAACTTTTATTGAAAACCAACTAGAAAACACAGTTAATGCCCAACTAGAGCAGGCAATGTTCGAATTATTTAGTTTACTACTGGCAGAACAAGCGTTATTGCCAAAAGTAGACAATCGCATTGGTATGGCAATATCCTTTATAGAAAATAATATTGCTGATCACCTTAAAATAAAGCGTTTGGCCGAATCAGCTTTTCTAAGTGAGACACAGTTCAAAAAAATATTTAAGCAACAAACAGGTATGAGCGTAATGAAGTATGTAACAAAACTTCGGATGGAAAAAGCCCAAGCTTTGCTTACCCACACAGATTACCCATTACACATTATTGGTGAAAAGATCGGTTATAAAGAGCCCTCAACATTTAGCCGGAAATTTTCACAATACTTTGGCTTATCGCCTACCAAATTCAAAAAGTAAACTTAGTCTGAATTGTTAACTATTGCGTCTTAATTGTTAAAAATAACCTTCATAATTAGCATACTATTTCTGTCTTGAAGTTATTATCTACAGGTTTCATTATGGACATTCATCACGAAAATTTTACGGGTGTTATTGCGATTATTATTGCTAGTTTTCTTTGGGGAACCACAGGTATTGCAGCAAGCTATTCACCCAATGTAAGTGCTTTAGCTATTGGTGCATTCTCAATGGGGATAGGTGGTGTACTGCTTGTTGTCAGCGCGCGCAAAAAGTTACTTATTGACTATAAACTTATGCTTAAGCAACCTAGCGTATTACTTTTTGGTGCCGCTGCTGTTGCTATCTATCCGTTAGCATTTTATACCTCTATGCGTTTGTCGGGTGTTGCTATTGGCACGGTTGTTTCTATCGCTACAGCCCCTTTTTTTGCCGCCATCCTTGAATGTATAATTAGTAAAAAAAGCATATCATTTCAATGGATGTGTAGCTTTTTCATTGGCGCTATAGGTATTACGTTATTAACTTTAGGCACAGAGCAACACCATAATGCTACCTACAGTCTTCAGCAGCAGAGTGTAGGTATTCTTTTAGGTTGTATTGCAGGATTGGCTTATGCAAGTTATTCATGGGCAGCAAAGCGTTTAATTGAAAGAGGTATTCATTCACAATCGTCAATGTCAGGGTTGTTTGGTTGTGCGGCGCTACTGTTACTCCCTTCATTATGGTTTACCGGTGATAACTTATTTTCAAGCACAACTAATGCTATGGTATCGTTGTATATAGCGGTAATTCCAATGTTTTTAGGCTACCTACTGTTCGGTTTTGGCTTGAATTTCATTGAGGCAAGTAAAGCGACACTAATAACATTAATTGAACCCTTGGTCGCCACTGTACTCGCCATTTTCATTATTGGTGAAAGGTTTAATGTAATTGGCTGGCTAGGTTTTGTGTTAGTCTCATTATGCTTATTGATGCAAACTATAAAGCCTAAAGCGGTATCCCAACCGATGACTCACACTATATAAAATGTTCTTTAGCTCTATCGCAATAGCAATACATAACGACAGTGAATCAATAACCACTTTGTGCCTATTGAAGGAGATTTATCTTAGTAAAATTAATCGTCACCTTTTACCGGAAAGCTTTCAAATTTATGTTTAACCTTCTCAGGTGCATTACTGTCAATATAAAGTGTCGAGACAATTTTTTTATCCTGAGCTGTCCAATACATATGACCATGATTGTTCAATGTTACCGATACTGTATTTATCCCTTCTTTAAAGTGTTCATCAGGTAAATGCACATCTAATCCATATACACGCTGAATTTTTATGCCGTTTATATATAAATGCGCATGACCTTCAACAAAGCCGCTTTGTTTATCGATAGATACAGACATAAGATCTGCCATACTAGAAACGCCATTTGGTGGCGGTGTTAAATGATAGCGTTGTATTTTAAGGTGTAGGTTATAGCCCGACATTGCATCTTTATTTAATACCAAACTTAATGCTGGCTCTTTTACATTGGTTGGCACCGCAATAGGTAAATGCGAATGATCCATTTGCATCGATTTAGTTTGTTCATTACTTACCGACTGCGCTTTGCTTTCACCTATGCCAACAGCCAATATCATTATTAAAATAACAAAATAATTTTTCATCATAATTTGGATAATCTCACCTAAAATTTACATATAATATTTCAATACAACAAAAAAATAAGGTTAACGCAGCGACATTACCCTGCGTTAACCTTGGCATCAGCAAAAATTATCCATTTGGAGGACCGCCACCCGGAGGACCACCACCTGCAGCAGAAGTACCACACTGACTTATAGAATTAGAGGCAAGTTCGCCTTTAAAGTCGGGCCCTATCGTATAAGGATAAGCAGGTATTAATGTACCGTCAGCATCTTGTGTCAGAGTAATATGATAGTGATACCCTTTGCCATCGTTAGTATCGTGACCATTATGCTCGTCTAGCTGAGCACCTGTAACAGTTTCATTAGCATAATAATAATCTTCATAAAAATAACCATTATCTGCTGCTAACACGTTACTAGATAAAGTAGTCACACTCTCGCCAATAGCAGGGCCATTGTCGACAGCTTCAACACCTTGAGAAATATCAGTAGGGTCAACTAAAATACAGCTTCTTTCCCCTTCGGTACTACAACCACCTTCACTTGCATCGGCACCATAATCACGAACTTTCCAGCCACTAACGGCTAACGTATTAGCACTTTCATATGGTCCATAAAGTGGATAACCGTCGGCAGCAAAACCATAAATAGGAGAATGCGCATCGCTGCTATCACCTACTAAGGTAGCTAAACAACTAGTATAAAAATGATGATGATAATCACCTTGTGCCGCATGACCACCACAAATATCAACATCGTACTGCTCTGCAACAGGTGCTAGGCTATACCAAACGTTATTGCCTTCGCTCATGCCATCACCCCAGTTATAAATACTGGTGCCATTAACCATCAAGCCAATTTTACCTAAACCGGTTTCACACGCTTCTTCAGTTTCATCTATTACTGTTGGCTCTGCAGGGAAGTAAGCTTGAGTTGTTTGTTCAGTAGGACAGCCTGGACCTGGAGGCCAGTAACCATCTCCACCTGTATCTAAACAGTTTTCAGTACTACTGTTGTAACCAATGTCTTCACCAAAGGTAACTACTTGTCCAGCTACGGCTGAAGTACTGCCAGAGCTAAAATCGGTAGCAGCTTTAGGACGTTGATTAAGTTGTTCTACAATAGATTCGGTGATCGTTACGTCGTACTTAGGAATACCCGTTGTTTCAACATACGCATATTCAACATCCACACTATCTTCAACTACCGTAACCATTTCAGCAACTTGTACGTTTACTAAAACACTACCTGAGGTTGAAGAAATTTTTTCCGAGCTGAGTTCATTATTAATTATCCAACTTGATAAACTTGGTACAGTAGTTGTGGTTTGCGGATTAACAGTAATTTCAATACTATCAGATACAACCGCATTAGTGCCGTCATCTACTGTTAGTTCAAATGTAAGTACTTCTTGGCTTTCAAGCTCAGGAGCTGTAAAAGTAATAGTAGTACTATCAACCTGGGTTATCGTAACAGTAGTGCCAGCGGTTTGGCTCCAAGTGGCAACAATTTCGTCATCATCTGAGATAGACGCAGTAATAGTCACTTCTTGCGCTGATGTAACCGTTTGATCGGCTCCAGCATTTACGACAGGCACTTCATTAATAATTTCCACTGGTGCAGTTGAATCATCTGAATCACTTGAATCACTACCACCACAGGCGGTTAATCCCAACATAGGAATTAACGCCAACATCAACATTGATTTTTTCATACAAAATTTATTTATAAAGGTAATTTAAAAGAAGTCTAACCATAAAATGTGCAAACAATGTGGAAATAAGAAAAAATTATGATCGGTCATTAAATTTAACAATTTAATGCAAATAATTTAGTCCCAATAAGGGTTATCGCCAAAATAGTCAGCAAAATAATCGATAAAAGCTCTAACTTTTGGAGCAAGCAATCTAGAGCTAGGATAAACAGCCCAAATTGCTGTATCAGTCGCAATGGGATATTTATCAAGTATTTGAACAAGTTCTCCGCTTTGTAGATGTTTATAAACACTCCATTTAGAACTAATGGTAAGACCTAAACCATTAACACAAGCATCTCGAACAGCTTCACCATTATCGGTTCTTAATACGCCTTTCACTTTAATGTTCACTTGTCCCTTGGGTGTATGAAACGCCCAATCGTCTAGGCCTATTAATGTAATACATTGATGAAAATTTAAATCTTGCGGAGATTTTGGCTCTCCATTTTTGGCTAAATACTCAGGTGATGAACATAATATTCTAGTGTCGGGTGCAAGTTTTTTAGCAATTAAACTCGAATCTTTTAATGCAGAATTACGAATGGCAATATCGAAGCCACCTTCAACCAAATCCACTATGGTATCGGAGAGTTTTAAATCCACATGTAAATCGGGATATAAGGTTAGAAACTGTGTTAGCGCCGGCAGTATATGCATTCGCCCAAAAGAGGCGGGCGCTGCAACACGTAATGTGCCTCGGGGAAATGCGTTACCCGCACCAACTGAAGCGCGCGCGGCTTCAATACTAGAGATCACATCTTCTGCATGTGGCAAAAAAGCTCTCCCTTCTTCAGTAAGTGATACTTTGCGGGTGGTTCGATGAATTAATCTAACCCCTAATTCTGCTTCTAGTTTATTAATATGCGCACTAGCAACGGCTGGAGATAACCGTAACTCACTGCCAGCTAGACTAATATTATGAGTCGCGGCAATTCTAATAAAAAGTTTAAGATGTTCAATATTCATTATTATCAACAAAAACTATAAAGTGATTCTTTATTTAAGCCTATTATCAAAACAATTAATAGTAAATATACTGACTTCATTAAATAACATCTATTAGTTAACGACTTAATCAAAAAAGGTAAATCTCATGAAAGCAATGATCATAAAAAGTTTTGGTGGCTCAGAAGTGTTTGAAGTAGCAGACATCGCAAAACCTGACGTTAAAGCAGGCCATGTTCTCGTTAATATTAAAGCAAGCAGTGTAAATACAGTAGATACTATGATTCGTCAAATGGGCGATGATTTACCGCTTTCTCCGCCATTACCTGCAGTATTAGGAATGGACTTTGCCGGTATCATTGCAGAAGTAGGCGCAGGTGTTACTCAATTTTCAGTTGGGGATGAAGTTTATGGCTGCGCTGGTGGATTAGCCGATTTACCTGGCACATTGGCAGAATACATCGTTGCTGATGCCAACTTAATCGCTAGAAAAGCAAAAAATTTAACTATGCGTGAAGCGGCTGCAATTCCTTTGGTAGGTATTACTGCCTACGAAGGATTAACCCGTGCCAATACAAGTAAGGGTCAAAATGTCTTAGTACATGGTGGCTCAGGTGGTGTTGGCCATATTGCTGTTCAACTTGCTAACTATATGGGCGCTAATGTTTTTGCTACCGGTGGTGGTGATAAACAACTCGCTTTAATTGAAACGCTTGGTGCAAAAGGTATTAATTACAAAAACGAAACAGTTGAAGAGTACGTTGCTAAACATACCGACGGCCATGGGTTTGATGTAGTTTTTGACTCTGTTGGTGGCGAAAACATGACTAATTCATTTAACGCAGCATCGTTAAACGGTCATGTTGCTTCAACGGTTGCTATGGTGGAATTAGATTTAAGTGTTGCGCATTTTAAAGGACTTTCATTACATGTAGTATTTATGTTGATCCCTATGTTGCACAACTATAAACGTGAAAACCATGCTCAAGTTCTTAACGCATTAACCAGAATAGCTGAAACTGGCGCGTTACGCCCAGTGTTAGATGAGCAAACGTTCAGTTTAGAAGAAGTAGGTAAAGCACACGATCGCCTTTCAAGTGGTCAAGGCATGGGTAAAGTCGTCGTAGACGTTTAAGAAATTATTCACCTTAAAGCGCGTACTAAAAGGCTCTATTAGTAATCATTTCCTTGTAGCAAGCATTGGTACTTAGCCTAAGTTGTTTTGGGGCAGAATTAAGTAGGTTACTCTTTTAATTCTGCCCCATATTCTTAAGTGAAACTGACAGAAATAAAATGAACAAAAGTGGAGTTTGAAATGCACACCTCGTTAGAACAAGTTGATTTTGACTCGATTAATCGAGGTTACAATCGTATTTTCAAACCTAATCGGTTAAGTATTGGTTTAGTTATTCCTATAGAAAATTACGCTGATAATTCTGTACCGACCATGGAAGATCATATTGAACGTGTACAACTCGCTGAAAACTTAGGTTTTGCATCAATATGGTTGCGAGATGTGCCTTTTGATGTGCCTTCATTTGGTGATGCCGGACAAATATTCGACCCTTTTGTTTATTTAGGATTGTTATCCGGTATAACGAAAAACATTACCCTTGGCGTATCAAGTATTGTATTACCGACAAGGCATCCAGCCCATGTTGCTAAGGCAGCGGCAAGTGCCGATGTTTTATCTAAAGGGCGATTAGTTTTAGGCGTTGCCTCTGGTGATAGACCCGAAGAATACCCTGCATTGAATGAATCATATGACGATCGCAGCATTCGTTTTCGAGAAAGTTTTTCTTATATAAAAAGAATGTGGCAAGACAAGCCAGCCTTTAATAATCACTATGGCCAGCTTGACGGCAACATCAATATGTTACCTAAACCCGTTTCCAACAAGCTTCCTTTAATTGTTACGGGAAGTAGCCAACAAAACATCAGTTGGATTGCTGAGAATAGTAATGCTTGGATGACTTACCCAAGGAAACTTGACGACCAAACTCATGTGATTAATCATTTTCAACACAAGGTAAAAGAAGCTGGTAGAGCGGTTCAACCCATTATGCAGCCACTTTATATTGATTTAGTTGATGATCCAGACTTTCCCCCAACGCCTATTCACCTAGGCTTTAGGATTGGAACTCGCCATCTTATTAATTATTTAAGCTCGTTAGAAAGTATTGGCGTAAATCACGTTGCACTGAACTTACGATTTAATCAATTGAATATTCCGGCAACATTAAAACGTATTGCAGATGAAATATTACCCAATTTTTCTGCTTAATTTATGACTTAACTTTACTATTTTAAGGGCAACAACATGAAAAAAGTAATTCTAATCACAGGTGCAACCGACGGTATTGGCCTAGAAACCGCAAAGCTTTTAGCGGCGGCTGGTCATGATTTATTAATACATGGCCGTAGTATTGCAAAGTTAAACACTATTAAAAAACTATTATCGACAATACCCAATGCAGGAAGCATCAACAGTTACTTAGCTGATTTATCTGCTTTTTCTGATGTTAAAAAATTGATAGTAGATATTAAAAATGAACATAAAAACCTTGATGTACTCATTAATAATGCAGGTGTGTTTAAAGCTAGTAATACAACAACACCCGAAGGATTAGATGTTCGATTTGTTGTTAATACTATTTCTCCCTATAGCCTTGCTCAAGCGCTTTTATCCTTACTTGGCAATTCAGGACGAATTATTAACCTTTCTTCTGCTGCCCAATCACCTGTATACATTGAAGCATTACTTGGCAAGGCCGAACTAAGTGACATGGAAGCTTATGCCCAAAGCAAGTTAGCCATTACTATGTGGAGTAAAGTGCTTGCCGAAAAACTTAATGGCGAAGGGCCAACAGTTATTGCCGTTAATCCTGGATCTTTACTTGCCTCAAAAATGGTAAAAGAAGGGTTTGGTTTTGAAGGCCATGATTTAAGTATTGGCGCTAAAATATTAGTACGTATGGCACTAGAAGACGGTATTGCTAAACATACCGGTGAGTATTTTGATAACGACATTGGACAGTTTTCTCAACCACACCCAGATGGGTTAAATCCAAAAAAATCGGCAGCCGTGATTGAAGCGATAGAAACCATTATAAACCTAAACTAACAATAATTAGTGCTATCTTTAACAGTGTGCTTGAGGCAATTTCTATCACTTTACCTAATTATCTATAAGATAATAGGTTTTACGAATGTAATATTTTAGCGTACTAATTACGGGGTAGTATTAGTTTCAGATGAAAGAGCCCGTGCTTTACTTTTAGCTCTTTTTTTTCTTTGCTCTTTTTTACTCGCTAATACTACGGTATTTATAAACTCGGCTGATTTCTTGGCGGGGTTATAAGCAATTTCAATAATATTACCGTTATATTCGATAATATCGCCATGACGAATCTTTTTACGCTTTTGAACAACAACATTATTATTTACTAAAACATTACCTTCACTGATCATGGTTTTAGCTTCGCCACCACCAACCATATTGGCTATTTTAAGGAGTTTAAAAAGTTCTATCGGTTCAACACAAATGTCGAAAGTTGGGTGTTCAGACATGAAATACGCCTAATGGTTCTAAAAAATAAGATTATTACTATTCTAGCACGCATTGCATAAAACTTATATTAACGATACTTTTATGCTGAACAAGAATATCCGGTAAATAACGAATGTTAGAATACGCCAAAACGTTAGTTACCAAGGGTAAAAACTAAATATCAAAACAATTTTTAAATGATTACTAACGGACAGATTTACTTAAAATTTATCGTAAAACACCTGTTAAATTAAGCGCTTTGCACACGCATAATTTGATTTTCAATATCAATTAAATGACCGGTTTTAAGCCAAACTTTTGCACCTTTTTTACCCGCTTTAGCGTGAATTTCACTATGTACAGGAACACGTAGCCAGCTATGCTTTGTTAACGTATCTTTTTGCTCATTTAATGAGCCTGACAATACCAGTAATTCAGCGCCCTTTGCTACATTCAGTGTTATTTCAGCACCCGGTTCAAAATGTAATAAGCTCACTTCTTCAATAGGGTCTTTATACAAAGGAGTAACATGTATTCCCTTAAAATCTGCATGGGGAACACTGCCCATAAAATCTGTTTGCAAGCATACATGCGTTCTATCATTAGGCTGAAACTGCCATAACTTTACCAATATAACGCAACCCGTTGCTGAACTTGGCTGATGTTTAGATTGCGGTGGGTTTCTAATATAAGAGCCAGCAGGAAAACTGCCATGTTCGTCTTGAAATATACCCTCAAGCACAATAAATTCTTCACCCCCCGTGTGTACATGAGGTGAAAATTCACTACCGGGCGCATACCGTACTATGGTTGTCGCACGAGCAACTTCAGCGCCTACTCTATCAAGGGGTCTTCTATGCACACCCGGCATAGGTGATTCAATCCATTCAAGCGAGTCGCTATGCACAACAACACGTTGACTAAAATCTGCAGCAATTTTCATTTTTAGTTCCTCAATTTAATTAACCTAACTTAACCTAAGCTCAACTTAGTTAATAAAAACAAAAGGTCGATAAACATCGACCTTTGCTGTGTATTTCACTATTGACGATTAAGTCATATGGAAGAAACAAAGTTTATTTCCATCTAAATCATAAACATATGAACCATAGAAGAAATCAAAACGTTGTCCAGGTTCACCAGCATCAGTAGCGCCTAATTCAATTGCTTTATTATAAAGCGCTTTTGCACCTTCAATAGAGCCACCAGGAATAGCAACTTGCTGTCCATTACCACAACTTTGTTCTTCATTATTGTGAGGAATACATACCGCTAACATTGCACCGCCAGCTTCTGTTCCATAAAATTTAATTCTATCCATTTCCATTACTCTTTTACCGCCAACTAGCTCAAGTAAAGCATCGTAAAAAGAAACAGCTTTGTCTAGGTCTTTTGAACCAATAGTAGTATATCCAATCATTGTTAATACCTTCATTTTATAAGTTAAATGAGTAAACATATTTGTAAGTTGTTAGTGGAATAGCCTTATAAATACATTTTGCTTCGAACGAGGGAATACTATCTATCTACCAGTAGGTAGTCAACGATTTATTTTAATCCGTTCTTAAAAAACACTTATAAATACTAGTAAGACAAAACATAACAACTTGATTTAAAAGTTAATTTTATTATTTTATAAAAAACAAATAATTATTAAATCTTTCAAGCAGAGGTTTAGACAGGCTAATAATTAGCAATAAAAATTGACATTCTCTTAAACAAAGCTCACGATGCACATAAACTATCACTTGGTAGGTAGGTGTTTTTTTAAGGTTGGATATCCGTAGTGCCACCAAGCCTGACTAGCTTGATTACGTTAATAAAGTTAATGTAATTCACTGCAATTTCTTCAAAGTAAAATGCCTTGTAATGGACAATCTACTGTTAGATAATTGCCCGTCAAGTCATAGGAAGATGATCATGAGTAAAAAAGAAGAGCTCTTAAAAATCGCCGAAAATAAAGTACGCCAAGGCGGTTACAACAATTTTAGTTTTAGAGAAATTGCCAATGAAGTAGGCATTAAGAGTGCCAGTGTGCATTATCACTTTCCTACAAAAGCTGATTTAGGGGCTGAGCTAGCACATCAATATACCGACGCTTTTTTAGCGGCATTAGGTGATGTTGACGACATTAAAGCACGAGGCGAAAACCCTATTGATATTTACACTCAAATTTTCAAAGGTGCATTACTAACTGATGATAAAATGTGTTTATGTGGATTATTAGGTGCTCAAAACGAAAGCTTACCAGAAAAAGTGCAAGTTGAAGTAAAACGCTTCTTTGATAAAAACTTAACTTGGTTACATGCTGCACATACCGCCAATGGCGAAGCTAACCCCGCTCATGCTGCAATAACCACAGTAAGTTTACTTGAGGGTGCAATGATGATTAGCAAAGCCCTAAACGACCATAGCTACTTTACACTTGCGACTCAATAATTGGGCATACTGAACTCGATTCAGGATCTCAATCGTTATGCTATTACCCTTGGAGATTCCGTATTAAGAACCTTATTGTTACTAAATTATCAGGTTAAACATTACCGTTATTGTCATTAGGCGGTTCACCGCTTTCATCCTCATTTTGTACTTCTTCCTGCTTTATTCTTTCCAGTTTTTTGATTTCTTGGGCTGGAATTGGAAAAATAGATATTAGCGGGAAAATAGCTAGAAATACAAAGGCTCCTTTGGGCATCCTCTTACTCCAAACCACTAACCTATACATTCCTCGAAATATAAATAAAAGAAAAAAAATGACCAAGCAGTAATAAACAATGCTATCTATATCAATTGTATTTAATAAGTCCATCTGCTCTCCTAATCGGTCATCTAAAATATATGGGGAGATTATTAAGAATATTCAAGTAGTTGTTACACGTTTGTAAACATATCAATCAACAAGCAAGCACCTAAGCCAATTGTTCCTTGTCCTGTTCAGTGACTTGCTATATTTCAACACGCTATACGTATAAAATTGTTCACTTAATTAATGAAGCGGGTATTAAACTTATCAATATACTCAGATACGATACAATTACAGCACATAACACCCATACTGAAAGCTTGTTTACTACCCTTTGCTGCATACCAAGAGATTAAATGATGACGTTAGATTCAACAAATAAAGAATATAACCTGTTAGCAGAATGTATAACATCGCTTAATAGTGTTAATTTCTCACAACAACTAGTTGAATTTATTGATGCTTTTATCGACTATGATTGTCTGCTTATTCTTGGTTATCGACAGGGCAAACATCCCATCTACCTGTATGACTCTATTGATTCTAAACGAGAGTTACTTTTTCAGCGTTATTTAATAAATTCATTTGTTTACGACCCGTTTTATATTGCTTTAACCCAAAATAATATTGAAGGCGTATATAGCTTACAAGACGTTATCTCAGATATTGGCGAATATAAAAACTACCAACAGGCGTTCTACCACGAAACCAATTGGCAAGATGAATTAGGCTTAACGGTGCGTATTGATGCAGCACGATGGGTTGTTATTTACTTTGGCTACACGCAGACAGAAAAAAAATTTACCAAACAACAAAAGCAACAATTAAAAAATCGTTACCCGCTAATACAAGCTTTATGTTATCAGCATTGGTCACATGACACCTTTGTTTTAGGCAGCTCTAAACACAGCAATATCAGCCAAGCGATCAAGGAAGGAGTCGCTACTTTTGGTAAAGATCTACTAACGTTAAGAGAGCAAGAAATAACAGCGCTATTAGTACAAGGGTATGACTCTAAAGATGTTGCCGCGCATTTGTCGATAACCATTGGCACAGTAAAAAACCATCGAAAACGCATATATTCACAGCTCAACGTTGCTTCGTTAAGTGAATTATTTCAGTTGTTTTTAAATCATATCGCTCGCAATTAATTCTATTCTCTATCCCTTTAGGGACATTGTTGAGATGTATTAACTTCTTTAACCTAGCTTTACTCATTACTTAAATAAAACAGTTAAAGCTAGAGCGAAAATATGACCACTCAACTATTGAACGATATATCCCAACGCGGTTTACTTTCTCAAATCAGCCAGCAAGAAGAACTTGGTAAGCTATTACAAACACCGCAAGTGGTTTATTGTGGCTTTGATCCAACAGCAGGAAGTTTGCATATTGGACACTTAGTGCCGTTGCTGATGCTAAAACGATTTCAAGATGCTGGCCATCAATGTATTGCCTTAATTGGTGGCGCAACGGGTTTAATAGGCGATCCAAGCTTTAAAGCCACAGAAAGGTCATTAAACACCAAGCAAACGGTTCAACAATGGGTTGATGCATTGTCTGCACAAATACAAGAGGTAATGACGGCACATTTAGCACAACCGCTAACCATTCAAAACAATGCCGAGTGGATTGGCTCAGTGAATATACTCGATTTCTTTCGCGATGTCGGTAAGCATTTCTCTGTTAACGCAATGATAAATAAAGAGTCGGTCAAACAACGATTACTGCGTCCAGAGCAAGGACTTTCGTTTACTGAATTTAGTTACTCATTACTACAGTCTTTTGATTTTGCAGAGCTAAATAAACGTTTTGGCTGCTGTTTACAAATAGGCGGTAACGACCAATGGGGCAATATTGTGAGTGGTATTGATCTAACTCGTCGCCTTAATAAAACTAAAGTGTACGGGTTAACGCTGCCACTCATTACTAAATCAGATGGCACCAAGTTTGGTAAAACCGAAGGTGGCGCAATCTGGCTTGACCCAAGCAAAACCTCACCTTATGCCTTTTACCAGTTTTGGTTAAACACCGACGATGCCGATGTATACCACTTCCTACGTTACTACACCTTCTTGTCTAATGAAGAGATTGATGACATTCAACGTACCGATCAATTAAGTAAAGGCAAACCTAAGGCGCAGCAAATATTGGCCGAGCAACTCACGCATTTTGTGCATGGTGAAGTAGGTTTAAACAGTGCAATGCGTATCAGTTTTTCGCTATTTAATGGCAATGTGCAGCAATTAAGCTTATCAGAGCTAACACAACTTGAACTAGACGGGTTAGACGTTATCACTATCGGTCACAATAGTAATATATGTGACTTGTTAGTTACCGCTAAGCTTGCTAATTCAAAGCGTATTGCTAGAGAGTTGATAAGCAATAATGCCATTAAAGTGAACGGCGAACGAATCGACCATGCAGAGGCATCGTTAGACTTTCCACTCTTTGACCGTTTTTGGATTATCCAACGCGGCAAAAAGCAATTTAAACTGATCAAAAAACAGTAATTTAGTAATTGTTAAAAATATTAGGGTTAGGTTTCAACGAAGCTGATTCTAATGGTTTTAATAATATTTAATACTTAACGTTCTAATTAGCTTCATATAATATATTGTATATTGATATCTTGATGTAATAAGGAAGTTATAGCCCATGCTCTTCAAATAAAAAAGCTCAAAGTATCAATTCTCCGACGATAAAGGAAGGCAGCAAAAACAAGACGAAGACGTTGCCTTAAGCAATTAGAAGTATTAAATAGAGAAGGATTTTCATGAATCAAACTGGCATTTACGAACAGTTAATCACGCAGTTAGTTGAAAGTAATTTAGACCGCGACGCTTTTTATGTTGGTGAAAGAAAACTAGAAGCTGGCGAAGCGGCAACATGGTTATCAAGATTCTTAACCCGTTTGATTGAAATAGCTATGGACTCAGTGCCTAGTGGTGACACTCGAATTCATGATCAAATTAACTTAGCCAATACTATCGTTAAATGGCTAAGCACTCATATTAAAGATGAAGAACTCATTAGTGAAAACCTGTTAGACAGCCAAGGAAAAATACTTACCGCGCTATTTGATAAAGCTAATCCTATCTCTGCTGATCTCCCAAAATACGTTGACGCCATCATGCCAATAACAGGGCTAACGCAAAGTGAGTTATTTTGTGGCAGTAATGTAGGCATCTCGTTAGAAACTGAAATTAAAAGAGAAATACAATCATCTGACAAAATCTATTGGCTAGTATCATTTATTAAGTGGGCTGGCATTCGTATATTTAAAAAAGAATTAGAATCTTTTACTCGGAGTGGCAAACAATTAAAAATAATTACCACCTCGTATATGGGTGCAACGGACGCCAAAGCGGTTGAGTTTTTAGCATCTCTTCCTAATACCGAAGTAAAACTCAGTTACAACACCAACCGCGAACGGTTACACGCTAAATCTTATTTGTTTATGCGCAATACGGGCTTTCATACTGGCTACATTGGCTCGTCTAATTTATCGCATTCAGCGTTAACTAGTGGTTTAGAGTGGAACTTGAAAATTACCTCTAAAGAAATTCCGCATATCATTGAAAAATCGTTAAGTACCTTTGAAACCTACTGGGAATCACCTGACTTTGAATACTTTGATGGTGAAATAGAAAGTCGTGAAAAATTAACTAACGCACTTCAAGAAGCCAAAGGTAGTTTTAGTAATACATCAGCTAACTTCTACTTTGATATAAAACCGCATTCACACCAGCAAACCATATTAGAAAAGTTACAAGTTGAGCGTGAATTACATAATCGCTACCGAAACCTAGTAGTTGCCGCAACAGGCACAGGTAAAACTATTATTTCAGCATTTGATTTTGCCAATTTTTACCGTGATAACCCAGAAGCTAATTTTCTATTTATTGCACATCGTGAAGAAATTTTAAAACAAGCGCAAGGTGCATACCGTGGCGTTTTAAAAAATAGCAGCTTTGGTGAATTATGGGTTGGCAATAACAAACCAAATAAGTACCAACACTTGTTTGCTTCTATTCAAAGCCTAAATTCAAAAATGAGTAATCAATTAGATACACTTAACTTGAGTGAAGATTATTTTGACTACATTGTTATTGATGAAGTACATCACGTTTCTGCCAGCAGCTATCGTGCAGTATTAAAACACTTTACCCCTAAAATATTACTCGGTTTAACGGCAACACCAGAGCGCCATGACGGTACAGATATATTAAGTGATTTTTGCAACGTCATCGCGGCAGAAATTCGATTACCAGAAGCGATCAATCAACGACACCTTTCACCGTTTCAATACTTTGCTATTGACGATGATACCGACCTAACCAAAATATCATGGTCTAGAGGCCGTTATGATATTGCTGAGTTAACCAATTTATATACGCATAACGATCAACGTGTTTTACGCATTTTACAAAGCCTTGATGAAGTCGTAACCGACATAACACAAATGCGCGCATTAGCTTTTTGTGTCAGTAAAGAACACGCCACATTTATGGCGCAAAAGTTCACGTTAAAAGGCATTGCTTGTGGCGTATTAACCAGCGACAACAGCAAAGATCGCGAGGTAATGCAGCAGGCGTTAAAATCGAAACAAATTAACATTTTGTTTGTTGTTGATATTTTTAACGAAGGTGTCGATATTCCAGATCTAGATACTTTATTGTTTTTACGACCAACCGAAAGTTTAACCATATTTTTGCAACAACTTGGGCGCGGTTTACGTTTAACCGATAACAAAGAATGTTGTACCATTTTAGATTTTGTTGGCAATTCGCGGCCTGAGTATGACTTTTCAAGTAAGTTCAGAGCACTAACAGGTAAAACCAACCAATCTATTGATAAAGAGATCAAGCAAGGTTTCCCTCATCTACCTTTAGGTTGTCGTATTGAGTTACAAGAAAAAACACAAGCGATGATTTTAAGTAATATCAGGCGCGCATCTTTAAATCAAAATCGGTTTATTAGCTTAATTAATAAATTTTCAGAAGATACAACACTTCCGTTAACGCTAACTAATTTTTTGCATATTAATGAGCAATATGCGCTTGAAGACCTTTATAAAGTAAAAGTCGGCAAGTTTGGTGGTTGGTTTACTTTAGTGAACAAGGCAAAGGACAAAGAAATAGCAGAACAAGAAAAAGAAGTTTATGCCGCATACTATCGTGCCATTAATAACCGTTTATTAAACTGTACTTCTATTTCACATTTGCGTTTTTTACAGAAATTAGTACAAGCTGATTTTTCATTAAGTGCAGTAGAAAACACCAATAAAGATGCAAAGTTACTTTCATTAATGTGCCATTACGATTTTTGGGATAATGCAGGTAATAAGCTTGGTTTTGATAATATCGAACAGAGTTTAGCCGCGCTAAAACATCCAGAACTACAAGCAGAGTTAGCAGAAGTTATTGCGTTATTAATTGACCGTTTAGACGTAAATGAGTTTGCGATGCCAAAAGTGAAGAATACCGTTGTCGATAGCACACCATTAAGTATGCACGTTCGTTATCCTAAAGAGCATATTCTTGTGGCCTTTGGTGATAGTACTTTTAGCAAAAAATCATCTAGCCGTGAAGGTGTGCTTAATGTAGCCAATGCTAATACTGAATTGCTTTTTGTTACCCTTAATAAATGTGAAAGTCAGTTCACAGCAACCACCATGTATCACGATTACGCAATAAGTCCGACTTTATTCCATTGGCAAACGCAAAATAACGCCAAACCTACATCTGGACGTGGTTTAGGTTATATCGAGCAAAAGAAAAACAACAAAACTTTCATTTTATTTGTACGTGAACAAGCCAAAGATGAAAGCGGTAGAACTATGGGTTTTGTTAACTTTGGCCCTGTTGATTTTGTAAAATATGAAGGTAGCCAACCAATGAATATTACATGGAAATTAAAACATCCCATGCCAGCGTATTTGTGGCATGAGACAGCTAAGCTGGCGGTGGGTTAATTATATATTAAAAACTCATCAAGTTAGTTGTTTACGAGGTTGATTCTACCACTCTCTCAACTGCTGCATTTCTTTCAATCGCCCGCGCTGCATTACCAGTGCTTCAAACAAATCATCTATTGATTCATTGTCTGAGTTTAACCCCGGTAAGGCAATATTCGCTTCGGCAAAAAAGCGTTTAAGTTGGCGGTTTTCAACTTGTGTTTCAGCGGTGATTTCTGGTGTTTCAGGAAACATCTTAGTGCTGATTGCATAACCAGCGGACATCTCATTTACTTCATCTTTCTGTGCCGTTGTAGCAGCTTTTGTATTTATATCGGCTTTTTTATTGTCAGTTGTCACATCATTAAGCCATGCTGCTTGCCACCAATGTTGAATACGTTCTTTCGATTGCGTTAACTTGAGTTCGGTTGGTAAACGGTCGCTTTTTTGATTGTTGATAACGCTATCGGTGGGCAGTAAATTCCATAAATCGTTATTTGGCCAGCGCGAAAATGGCATGCTGTGGTCAATATCGTATTTGTCGTTTAATGATTTAGCCGACCAAACACATTGCGCTACTTCAGGTGACTTGTGCTTTACTTGCTCAAAACGTTTACGTACTTCTGTGGTGGTGCGCACAGGCTCTAACCAGTTTAACGCTTGATGTAAATAGTATTGGTTTTCAGGTGATGCGTGTTGGCTGTTCCCCGCATAACCCGCCATGGTTTTCACCCATTCGCTGACTAAAACAGGTTCAATCCAGCAAGCGTAGCGATTAAAAGCCAACCAAGTTGATTCTGGTAATGAAAATTCACCCCATTGTTCAAGTGATTGTAAATCAAGAAACAAGCTGTCTTTCGCTTTAACGGTTCTATTGGCTACTTCAAATACAGGCTTGTCGCTGTTAGATTCTTGATTTAGAAAGGTAATGTATTTACACGGCATATTTTTAATATTACTTACCGCCGCCGATAATGTTTTATGTAGTGCAATAGCATCATCACCGACAAACAAGTTGCCAATACGATAATCTGATGCGGTTCTGTGGGTTAATTTGTGCCAACCATCGGCTTTCATAAAGCCCATATTAGGGTTTTTATTCGGGGTTTGAAAAAGCTTCCGGTCATCAATTAAATCTTTATATTGATGACACCAGTAAAGCGCCACTAAACCAGCAGGTAAAATAACTCGGTCACCAAAAGGTGAGCTTTCTCTACGAAGTACAGCACCGGGGTGACCATCAGCAATGCGCAGTAAAACTCTTAACAAGGCGAGCTTATGTGTCGCAGATTTACCGTCGTTTAAGGCAACGTGGCGAATAAAAGGGAAAGCACCGCTACCATCGTCTGGTAATTGCAGCACCACGGTTTGCCAAGAAACATGATTACGGCCTAGTTTATCTGTTTCTTTTACGGTTTCTAGCTTGGTAAATAAACCAACGTCGGCAGCCAGTTGTTTTAATTCATCGGCACACACATCAAACATTTTTCGGGTTTTGTAGTCGTCGGCGGTTTGTCCATGACGCAGTGAAATAACGAGTTTGCCACCAGGTTTAAGTAGGTTTGCCAATTTACGTATTGAACGAGCGCGATCACTCGGTGGAATATGCATCCAAACAGCACTGAGTAAAATTAAATCAAAACTAACTTCTTGTTGAGTCACCTTGGTGAGTGCTGGTAATGAATCGTCTAGCCATTTTACCTTGATATCTTTTGTCGTATTTTGCCCAATAAGTGCCAATGATTGTGCCGGTTCAACAGCAAAAATTTGAATATTATTGTTGGTTTGATGAGTGTGGGCAGCTAGTTCAGCAAAGTATTTAGCATCACGGCCTGAGCCTGCTCCAAGCTCTAAAATACGCGCATTAGGATTTTCAATTATTGATGGCAAAAGCTGCAACCAACTTTGGTGAACCTCTTCAAACGACTTGGAAAGGTATTGTTGCGCTAATCCTGTAGCATTATCGTTATAAAATCGATTGTTCAATTACTTAACCCTAAGTGTCACTGAAACATACAAATTTTTCTTCCATGTTAGTTAGAATCTCAAACCTTCTCAGTATTGTCAAAGTTAATTCTTTAAAACGCTATTAAGATCAATATATTAATTTGCTTCGCTTCTTGCTTGTATTTTCTCTATACCTTAACTAATTCTTAAATCGAGCTCATGAAATTAATCGCTAAATAAAGAATTCCTGATTATCTAATCCCTTAATTAATAAAGAAATAGTGTTAACTGGGCCTAATGTAAACACGAAAAGTTTTTAAACTAAGTTGACTTTAATATACCGATAGGTACAATACATTCAATTCACAGATACCGATCGGTACAAATTAATATAAATCAATACAAATAGGAAAATATTATGACAACATTAACTACGCACACAATTGAATCAGCACCAGCAGCAAGCAAGCCATTATTAGAAGGTTCAGTAAAGGCGTTCGGCATGTTACCAAACTTACATGGCGTTTTAGCAAGCTCTCCTCAAGCACTTGAAGGCTATCAAATACTTCACAAGTTATTTGGTGAAACTTCATTTGATGCAGAAGAGTTAACGGTTGTTTGGCAAGGAATCAATGTTGAGCACGGTTGTCACTATTGTGTACCAGCGCATACAGGTATTGCTCATTCAATGAAGGTTAATCCTGAGTTAACAGAAGCGTTACGTAATCAAGAATCAATGCCAACAGCTAAGTTACAAGCATTATTAGATATGACGCTTATTATTGTGCGTAATCGTGGTAATGTAACGCAAGAAGAATTGAATAAATTCTACGAAGCTGGTTATGGTGAACAACAAGTTTTAGAAATTATATTAGGCCTTGCTCAAAAAGTAATTAGTAACTACACAAATCACATTGGCAATACACCTGTTGATGATGCATTTGCACAGTTTGCTTGGACTAAAAAGTAAGACTACAACGCATATTTACGTTTAGGAGTGACAATAATGTTAGAGCAATATATACCACCCGAAATTTGGACTCATGACGCTGAAAGTGGCGGTAAGTGGGCCAATATCAATCGTCCCGTTTCTGGGGCGACACATGATAAAGCCTTACCTATTGGAGAACATCCGTTACAGTTGTATTCCATGGGTACGCCAAATGGCCAAAAAATAACAATCATGCTAGAAGAGCTATTGGCACTAGGTAAAGATGCACAATATGATGCTCACATGATTAAAATTGGTGAAGGTGATCAGTTTTCATCGGGTTTTGTAACCATTAATCCTAACTCTAAAATTCCAGTGCTAGTTGATAACAGTTATGACACGCCACTGCCTGTTTTTGAATCGGCCTCAATTTTAGTGTACTTAGCAGAGAAGTTTGATGTTTTGTTGCCAAAAGACACTGTTAAGCGCGCACAGGTGATGAATTGGTTATTTTGGTTACATGGCTCTGCACCTTATTTAGGTGGCGGCTTTGGACACTTCTATAATTATGCTCCGGAAAAATTTGAATATGCGATTGATCGTTTTACCATGGAAATTAAACGACAATTAGATGTGTTAGATAAGCAGCTAGCCAAAAATGAATTCATTGCGGGTGATGAGCTAAGTATCGCCGATATTGCAACGTGGCCATGGTATGGCAACCTAGTATTAGGAGAGCTTTACAGCGCTAAAACATTCCTACAAGTAGATGATTACACACATGTTCAACGTTGGGCAAAAGCAATGTTAGCTCGTCCAGCTTTTCAACGTGGCCGTATCGTCAATAAAACTTGGGGAGAAGCGTGGGAACAGCTTGAAAACCGTCACAACGCTGAAGACATTGATAAGGTGTTAGCGCTACAGCCTGAATAACCTGGGTTTAATAACAACTTAAGTTAGCTGAAATAGCACAACAAATACTAAGGCAAAACAACATTACAGTTGTTTTGCCTTTTTTGTATCTGCACATTGGTCGCGACCTAACCACCTTATAACGTTTTCATCGTTACCGCTTATAACAAAGCAGCAATAACGCGGCAAGAATAAACAAACGACAATGCCTTACCCTTTATTTATACCTAGTTATGCTGTTAACCAACTCAGCATAAATATTACCAGTAATTGTCAACTTAAACGGCTGTTAACGCGATAGTATTAACAGTATTGATAAGAGTACAGACGATAAAAACAAAAAAACCGGCTAATGCCGGTTTTTATTATGTTAAACAAGTTTTACACAGGTTGCTTACAGAACCATAGTGCTTTTAAGCTTGTTCAACGCATTTTTCTCTAATTGACGAACACGTTCAGCAGAAATTTGGTATTTGTCAGCCAAATCTTGCAACGTTGTTTTGTCTTCTGCTAACCAACGCGTTTTAATAATGTCTTGGCTACGTTCATCTAACGCAACTAATGCTGTCGATAAACGTGTGTTTGCATGATCTTCCCAGTTAGCATTTTCTACTTCAACGGCTAAATCTGATTGTTTATCTTCCAGATATAACGCCGGAGAGAAGTTTCCAGCACTTGCGCCATCATCTTCGTCTGAAGACAATTCAAATGCTTGGTCATGGCTGCTCATGCGATTTTCCATTTCCAACACATCTTTAGTGCTTACACCTAATGTTTCAGCAACTGTATTTACTTCATCATTACTGAACCAACCTAAACGCTTTTTATTTTTACGTAGGTTAAAGAATAATTTACGTTGTGCTTTTGTAGTTGCAACTTTAACTATGCGCCAGTTTTTTAAAACAAACTCATGAATTTCTGCTTTGATCCAATGAACTGCAAATGACACTAAACGTACACCCACCTCAGGGTTAAAACGTTTAACAGCTTTCATTAAGCCAACGTTGCCTTCTTGTACCAAATCGGCTTGTGCTAAGCCATAGCCTGAATAACCTTTAGCTACATGAATAACAAAACGTAAATGCGACATAATAAGCTTTTGTGCAGCTTGTAAATCATTGTCATTATAGAGGCGAGTCGCGAGATCTTGCTCTTCTTCAGCGGTAAGCATAGGAATGCTATATGCTGATTGCATGTAAGATTCAATACTGCCACTTCGTGGTACGGTAAGTTGCATTGTATCACTCATATAAATAACCTCTGTTTTTTACCAAATTTTTTTACTTAAAAAAGATTTCTTCACTCGAAATTATAACATAAATGAAGCTAGTTAACTATAGATGCCTTGCTAGCAACCTTGAGCGAGCATAAACATTATCTTAATAGATAGGGCAAAACAAGATGAACTTTCATTAATTTTATGAAATATTTGTTAAAAAGTGTGTTTTATCGGTTTTTTATTTAAAAAACATAAAGATAACTTAATAACGAATAATGTGTGAAATCAAGATTATTCTGCGTTAGGTTCAATAGCACGAATATGTTTACGTACAGAGATATAGCTACCTGCTAAACCTAAAATAACCGCTATCGCTATCAGCAATAAAGCTTCATTAAATGCTAAGCCCTGTAATTGGAAATTACTTTGATATAAATCGGTTAATTCACTGATAGAGCCAGTTAAATATTGCGCCAATATTGCGACTGATAAACACGATAATAATCCGCCAAAAACCCCATACCACATGCCACTATACAGAAAAGGTCTTTGGATAAAGCTGTCTGTTGCGCCAACAAGTTTCATTACAGCAATCGCATCTTTTTGGTTCAAAATTGCTAAGCGAATAGTGTTACCTACAATTAATACCACCGACATACATAATAGCAAAGCAACGCCAATCACAATATCTTCTATAAGACGTGCTACAGCTTCTAGGCGTGTTAGCCATTCTAAATCAAGTTTACCTTGATCAACTTCACGTTCTTGTTTTAGTTTTGCTAATAATTCATTGGCGGCACTGGCTTGACTAGAACGCTCGGTAGGCGAGACTAAAATAGTTGCTGGCAAAGGATTTTCATTCAAATATTCTAACGATTCGCCAAAACCAGATAATATTTTAAACTCTTTCAGCGCTTGCTGAGCAGAAATATAGCGAACGTCACTCACTTCCGAATATAACTTAATACGTTTTACTAGGTTCTCTGCACTTTTTTCTGTGGTGGATAATTTTAAAAAAAGCGTGATTTGTGATGCACTGTCCCATTGTTCACTCACTTGCTGAGCATTTTTTACAAACAAATGTAATGTTGCTGGTAAGGCTAAGCTAATACCTAAGACAAACACGGTCATTACTGAGGTAAAAGGTGTTCGCCATAAGTCACCTAAACTGCCCACAGCTTGTTGTAAGTGACGAATAGGTAAGGTTAATAAGCTTCTTAAAAATGAAGTTCGTTGACTTAATCCACTTGAGTGTAAGTTGTTACTCATAAGCCGCTCCTTGTGCCTGTAAACCATCAACAATACCATCATTAATCATGGTACCTTCTTTTAATGTTAAGGTGCGATATCTCATGCGAGCAATTAAGCCAAGATCATGTGTTGCAATAAGTACCGTAACACCGGCGGCATTAAATTCTTCAAAGAGGCGAATAATATCAAGGGATAATTTTGGATCTAAGTTACCAGTAGGTTCATCAGCAAGCAGAATGGGTGGTTTATTAACAATAGCGCGAGCAATGCCAACCCGCTGTTGTTCTCCACCTGACAACATATGAGGAAAACACTTTAGTTTTGCACTTAAATGTACTTTATCTAGCGCAGTTTCAACACGTTTTTTAATTTCTCGGTGGCTAACGCCTTCAATAATTAATGGTAAGGCTACATTATCAAAAACGGTTCGGTCTTTAAGTAGGTTATGACTTTGAAAAATCATGCCTATGCCACGTCGAACATAAGGAATTTGATTATAAGTAATGCTAGCAAGTTCGGTGTTGTTAACCAATATACTACCCGAACTTGGTTTTTCCATCATAGAGATTAGCTTTAGGAGCGTACTTTTACCTGCACCTGAATGACCTGTTAGAAAGGCCATTTCACCGGCTTGTAGCTCGAAGTTCACTTGTTTTAAAGCAAGAAAACCACCAGGATAAGTTTTGTTTACATGGCTAAAGCTAATCATAATTATTGTTTTTTAAGCATATTTTTAAAGAAGTCTTGTTTTAGTTTATTACTCTTTCACAAACAAAGCATCAATAAAATCATTACCATTAAATGGACGAAGATCATCAATACCTTCACCAACACCTAAATAGCGAATTGGAATATTATGTTTATCCGCAATGGCAAAGACCACACCACCTTTAGCTGTTCCGTCTAATTTAGTAACGGTTAAGCCAGTTAAACCAACGGCTTCATCAAATAACTTAGTTTGACTTAAGGCATTTTGACCTGTGCCAGCATCAAGGGTTAGCATAACTTCGTGAGGAGCATTTACATCGAGTTTTTTCATTACTCTAACAACTTTTTTAAGCTCTTCCATTAGGTGTGCTTTATTTTGTAAACGCCCTGCTGTATCAGCAATAATAACATCTATTTTACGTGCTTTAGCAGCACTTATTGCATCAAAAATTACTGATGCGCTATCAGCACCGGTATGTTGAGCAATAACGGGAATATTATTACGTTCGCCCCATACTTGTAATTGTTCTACTGCGGCAGCTCTAAAAGTATCACCTGCTGCTAACATAACCGATTTACCTTCGGCTTGAAATTGTTTTGCTAGCTTACCAATGGTTGTTGTTTTACCAACGCCGTTAACACCAACCATTAACATCACAAATGGTCCATCACTGTCAGGGATAACTAATGGTTGATCAACTTTTTCAATAACCTTTTTTAACTCTACTTTTAATAACTCGTAAAGCGCTTCAGCATCTTTTAACTGCTTACGATTAGCACTTTGCGTTAACGAGTCAATAATTTTCATGGTAGTTTCAATACCAATATCAGCCAATAGTAATTGAGTTTCTAGCTCTTCAAATAAATCATCATCAATTTGCTTGCCTCGGAACAGGTCAAATAAACCACCACCTAAATTTTGGCGTGTTTTACTTAAACCTTTTTTCAGTCGAGCAAAAAAGCCAAGTTTCTCTTCTTTTTTCTCTTCTGTTTTCTCTTCTTCAATAACAGCTGGAACTTCAACTGCCTCAGGCGTTTCTAATATTTCAGGTTCATCTGCTGATTCATCAAGCGGCTCAGTTGTTGCTATCACTTCTTCAGAAACAGGCAATTCAACTTCGGTAGAGACTGGTAATTCTGCCGCTACTTCTTCCGGTGTAAAAGACTCAGGTTCTACTTCCTTTGGCGTGACCGGTTCTAGCTCCACAGCTTTGGCTGTAATAGGCTCTGGTACTACTTCCTTAGGAGTGAGCAACTCTGACTGTGGCTCTATTTCCGCAGGTGTGAGCGGCTCTGGCTCTATTTCCTTATGTGTGAGCGGCTCTGGCTCTGGCTCTGGCTCTGGCTCTGGCTCTGGCTCTGGCTCTGGCTCTGGCTCTGGCTCTGGCTCTGGCTCTGGCTCTGGCAGAATATCTTCAACCTTTACTTCTGCCTTAGCAACAACTTCCTCAGTAACACTAACGTCACCAGCTTCATTAACTTCTTTTTTATCAATAGTTTCTGATTCTATAGCTGCTTGTTCTGCAGGCGTATTATTTTCATCAACAGTTTCTTCTTTTGCTTTTCGGCCAAAACCTAGCCACCCAAACATACCTTTTTTCTTTTTAGACACTTTATTTGACCTAAGAGTAATTGCTGTATCTAAACGAATTCAACTAAAGGTTTCAGTTCGCTTGGATATCATTATGGTGTAAAATTGCCGCTATATTAGCATTAATAATGATAACTGTCAGCGATATGAGTCAAGGTAAAAAACAACAAAAGAAAAAGGCTGCATCAGGCAGCATTCGTATTATTGCTGGTAAGCATAAAGGTCGAAAATTACCAGTATTAGCAGCAGAGGGCTTAAGGCCAACAGCAGACCGTGTGAAAGAAACGCTCTTTAATTGGTTAATGCCTTATATTCATGGTGCAAACTGTTTAGATTGCTTTGCCGGTGCAGGTAGCCTAGGTTTTGAGGCGCTTTCTCGTGGAGCTGCTAACGTTCATTTAATGGAACTGAACAAAGCGGCAGCTAAACAATTATCGGCGAATAAGCAATTGCTGAAGTCTGACGATATTGTGGTATCTAATACAGACACCTTGGCGTTTTTAAAAACTCAAACACCGGTGAAATTTGATGTGGTTTTTATTGATCCCCCTTTTCGACAAAACTTAATTTCACAAACTTGTGAGCTATTAAACCAGGGTTGGTTGAGCGAACAAGCGCTTATTTATGTAGAAATGGAAGCGGAAAGTGATCAAGCATTACCTAGCAATTGGCAGCTATTAAAAGAAAAAATTGCCGGACAAGTTGCTTATCGTTTATATCAAAATAGTTAACAAATAAACAATAGTGAGTTTTTATTCACTATTGTTTATTGAGCAGTAACAAGTGCTTTATTGCACTTGTTACTGAATTACAGCTAAAGGCCTTTAGTTTTTAACGTTAGGTCTTAGCTTAAGGTCATGAAAGTCAAAACTAAAGTCTGTGGCATTAGACACAGCTTTCATTGTGACATATTCAATTTCACCAACTTCATTCAAGTGAAAATTAACAAAAGCGTCAGCTTCAAGACTTCTATCATCCCAACGTACAATAAAGGTATTGTACTGATAATGCTCTAACTTACCTTTCAATTCAGGTGTATTAGTAAATTGCATATTAAGCTGGTTATTTTTATAAGTAACATTAATATCACCATACCAATTATCAGTATACATTTGTGCGTATGCTTTTAATCGTAATGAGTGAGACGAGTTTTTGTTAACGACATCTGCTGCTTTGGCTAATCGAACGGTTTCTTTCGCTTTTTGAGCTTCTCGTTTATCGTGAAAATAGGTTACCCAATCTTTAGGTGTTAGCTCTAGGTACTCATTTAATATTTCTAAATAAATAGCATTAAATGCATCGCCTGATTGCTGATTAGTTAAGATAACCATGGCTAAGTTTTCTTCTGGTACTACAACAACTTTTGACACCATACCCAAGATACCACCACTATGATGGATTAATTTAACACCATGATAGTCTTTTAAAAACCAACCTAAGCCATAAGCAGCAAAGTGAGTTTTATCTTGTTTAGTATCAGCGGCAGACACAGGTAAAATGGTACGCGCTTGCCACATGGCAGTGCTTTGCTCTGCTGAAAATAAACGTGCTTCTTGATTAGCGCTATTTGTATATGCGCCTTTGTTTAACAATGCTTTTAACCATAAGGTCATGTCGCTAACACTTGAGGCAACTGCACCAGCAGAAGTAAATTTTTCTAAAAAATTACCGCCAACAACAGTTAACTCACCTTCCATTGGCACATGAGCTCGTGCAACATTGTGGTTATTCTTAGGAATGAGAGAAAATGTTGGTCGAGTATTAGTCATACCTAATGGTGTAAAAATTCGCGCTTGAATAGCTTCTTGCCATGTCATTGAAGTTAATTTAGCAATAATTTCACCAGCAATAACATACATTAAGTTGTCGTAAGCAAACTCACTACGAAAACTAGACACTTGTGGTAAGTGTTTTAAGCCTTTAATTACATCAGCGTTAGTTAAGGTGGTTTGTGGCCAAATCATTAAATCGCCAGCACCTTTACCTAAACCAGAGTTATGTGATAATAAATCGATAATGGTGAATTCTCGGGTAACGTAAGGATCAGGCATTTGAAATTCAGGGATTATATCAATCACCTTAGTTTTCCAAGTTAGCTTACCTTCATCAACTAAGCTTGCCAAAATTGCCGCCGTCATCGCTTTGGTGTTTGATGCGATACCAAATAAAGTATCAGGTGTCACTTTATCGCTTTCGCCCGCTTCAATAACACCAAAGCCCTTGCTCATAACAACATTGTTGTCTTTGATAATTGCGACCGCAACACCAGGCACTTGAAAGGTTTTCATTGCTTTTTTGATTGTTGCTTCAATATTGTTAATTTTTTCTATCTGGCTAGTTGCTTGAGCCGTCAAAGATGAAAACAACACTAATACTGTCAGCGTTTTCTGTATTAAGTTCATGTGTGTACCTAAATTTTTGTAGACTAAATTATACTATTTCAATACCAAGGTTAGATAAGCCTTCAGATAAAACCATTTCTTTAGCTAACTGACATGAGCGTTTGTTTTCTGCAGCAAGCTTTAAAAAGTCAAAGAGTTCATCTTGGGTTTCTTTTTCCCAAACCGATAAAGGATGCTCGTTTACTTCAGCAGCTTGAACATCAGTTACGCCTTCATCAAGCAGTAACAGCTCAACGTAGTAATTGACGCTGTTATGCGATAAACGACTAATACTGGTTATATCTTCATGCTCTTTGTCTTTACCATTAGATTGTATTAGCTGTAATAAAGACATCATTGCCATACAAACATCAAGAGCTGGGAAAACACCAAAAAAGTCAAAGGCTTCTGGATCAGGCGTTTGTTCTTCTAATTTATTCAGTTGCGCATTAACATTGATTTTAATTGCGTGGTTTTTATCTAACCACTGCCAAACTAAATCAAGTTGATTTCTCAAAATGGCATAATCACCAAACTGACTACTTTCACTGAACATTTGATAATTGGGTAACATGCGCTCTAATAGTGCGCTAGCAAAGGCGACTTGTTGCCAATGACTTAATTTTTCAAAAGGGAGATGTATAGCCAAATTTTTTCTCATTTATGATCACAGCAAGACAACCATTATAAATGAGCTGCCCTCTTTAGTGGAGGTGTATTTTTTAGCAATAGAAGCAAAAAAGGAGCACAAGCTCCTTTTTTAATATTAACTATTCATGTGAAATTAGCTTTCTGCAGCAGCTTCTTGAACAGGAAGAATTTGTACGTTTGATACTTTCACTTCAGAAGAAAGGTTACGTAATTTAACTAAATTGTTAACTTGCGATAACGAACCTAACATTGAATAAATTGGTACAAATAAACCACGTTTGTGGAAATCTAGTACTTTATCATCTGATAAGTTTTTAACTTTTTCTTCATTAATAGTAAATATACCGATTAATTTCTTTTTCTCACCAGCTGCTAAAGTAATGTTTAGCTCAATTTCTTGCAGTAAGTCATTTTCTTGCAATTCTTTGATGAAGTTTTCTGTCATTCTTTCGTTGTCGTATAAACGGCCTAATGCTTTTTGTACATTAACAAGTACTTCAGACTCTTTACCATCTTCTTCAAACAATGCTAAATCTTTATCTTCACCTACGAATTCACTCTCAACATCAATACAAGCTGTTAATGTGTTTTCTTTGTCAGGATCTAAGCCTAGTGAAAAAGGAACCATTGAAATGCTTTGCGGCATTGATAAAGCTGTCCACTTATCATCTTGTAAAAATAAGTTCTCGCCTGCTTCTAAACCTAGCATAGCAACACTACGGAAACGCTCAGAATCTGGGTTTTTAACAAAAACAAGAGGGAAGCTTGCAGATGATTGTGCATACTCAGCTGCAGCAACAGGAATAATATTTTGTCCAGCTACGTGTGAAATATTGCGTGTATTAGAAATTTTTAAGTTTTGATGTTGTTCTTTTCTTACTGGAACGAAATTCGCCATGATTTATTCTCTTGTTTGGTGCTACTATTTATACACTGTTTAAATATAGGGGCACGTTTGTAATAATGTAATTGAATCAGTGAATTTAATTACTGTGTTCTTTTCGGTATAAGTAAGTTATGGAGGCAGCTGTTTTAGCTTTCAATGCCAAATTTAAAATAATTTACTAAAAATTTAATTTTCTACTAATTATTTAAAAAACTTATTATAAAATAAGGACTAATTTATGTTTAAGGTAGGTTATCATGGTTAATAACATAGTTAAAATATTGGTTTCTTTTACTATGTTAGTATTAGCAACCTCAGCATTTTCCCAACCTAAATTCTCACTTATACATCAACGTAACGACCGAAATTTAGCTGAAATACAAATTAAAAACAATACCTTAGAAACTTTAATTTGTTATGTTGCTATTGATGGACATAAAATATATTTTCGCTTACAAGCTAATCAACCTTCAACTTGGTATAACGCAACAGATCCACGCTTTAATTTTAGTAATTTTAGTACCTGGTGTGATTACTTATCTTTGCATCCTAAATATATGCCAAAAAGAAGATAACGAGATACCCGCTGAGCGCCCAAATTTTATAACTAAGTTAGATGTGTTGACAAGTATTCAACCAGTAACCTAATTTTGGGTGATAAATGGCGGTTGTGAGGATAAAGTGCCCATATGCCTTCATCAAGCTCTCTCATATTATCTAGCACTGAAATAAGTTGGCCGTTTTGCAAGTACTGCTGCACGTAATAGTCGGGGAGCTGTACAATCCCTAATCCTTTTAGTGCTGCATCTACTAGGCTATATCCACTGTTATAACGTAACCTTCCGGTAACTCGGATATTTTTTTCTTTTCCGTCATCACTAAAGTGCCAATAATCTAACGTACCCAATAAGCAGCTATGCTTACTAAGCTCAGATAAAGAGTGTGGTACCCCATACTGATTCAAGTAAGCTGGCGAAGCACAAAGGTAATTTGTTCGCTTACCTAATTTTTTAGCCATCATGGTTGAATCAGGTAATTTACCAAGACGAATGGCCAAATCATAGCCTTCTTCTACCAAGTCTATTTTTTGATTGCTTAGGTTTGCATAAACTTCTACATCACCGTATTTTTTCACAAAATCATTTACCAAGGGCATGATCTTTTGTTCGCCATAAGTGGTTGGCGCTGTGAGTTTAATTTTTCCATGGGGTCTTGATTGCAAGTTAGAAATAGCGCGTTCGGCTTCATCTAAACCGTCAAGAACACTACGACAATGCTGATAAAAAATACGCCCTTCTTCGGTTAATGAAACCTTACGTGTGGTGCGATAAAATAGTTTTGTATCAAGGCGCACTTCTAGCGCACTCACTTGTCGGCTCACTTGCGCAGTAGAAATAGCCATTTTTTTTGAGGCTTGCGTAAAACTCTCTGTTTCTGCAACATGAACAAATTCACTAATGCCTTCCCACTTCATCATTGTTACCTATATGTAAAAGTGATTTACAAAAAACATATATTATCATCACTGAAGAAACAAATATAATAGCTATTAGTTTCGCTATTCAACAATCATCAACAAAGCTGTGAGAATCAAAATGTCAGATCAATTTATTAAATCAAAAGCCGCTATTGCCTGGGGTCCTAAACAAGCTCTGTCAATTGAAGAAATCGATGTAATGCTGCCTAAGAAAGGCGAAGTATTAGTTAAGGTGATAGCCTCTGGCGTATGTCATACCGATGCTTTTACTTTATCAGGCGAAGATCCAGAAGGTATTTTTCCTGTTGTTTTAGGCCATGAGGGCGGTGGTATTGTTGAGCAAGTAGGTGAAGGCGTAACAAGTGTTAGTGTCGGCGATCATGTTATTCCGCTATACACACCAGAATGTCGTGAATGTAAGTTTTGTTTATCTGGTAAAACTAACCTTTGTCAAAAAATAAGAGAAACTCAAGGTAAGGGCTTAATGCCTGACGGCACAACCCGCTTTTATAAAGACGGACAACCAATTTTTCATTATATGGGCTGCTCTACCTTTTCTGAATACACTGTATTACCTGAAATATCATTAGCAAAAGTTAATAAAGAAGCACCATTAGAGGAAGTATGCTTATTAGGTTGTGGTGTTACCACCGGCATGGGTGCGGTGATGAATACAGCAAAAGTTGAAGAAGGCGCTACTGTCGCTATTTTTGGCCTAGGTGGTATTGGTCTTTCTGCCGTTATTGGTGCAACCATGGCAAAAGCCAGTCGTATTATTGTTATTGATATTAACGAAAGTAAATTTGAATTAGCGAAAAAGTTAGGTGCTACCGATTGTATTAACCCTAAAAACTTCGACCAACCTATTCAAGACGTTATTGTTGAATTAACCGATGGTGGTGTTGATTACTCGTTTGAATGTGTAGGTAATGTGAATTTAATGCGTTCTGCATTAGAGTGTTGTCATAAAGGTTGGGGTGAATCAGTTATTATTGGTGTAGCTGGCGCAGGACAAGAAATTTCAACTCGCCCATTCCAATTAGTTACTGGGCGTGTATGGCGTGGTACTGCTTTTGGTGGCGTTAAAGGTCGTACAGAATTACCTGACTATGTTGAACGTTATTTAGCGGGTGAATTCAAATTAAGTGATTTTATTACTCACACCATGAGCCTTGAGGAAATTAATGACTCGTTTGACTTGATGCATAAAGGCGAGAGTATTCGCAGTGTTATTCATTTCGCTAAATAGTTGTTTTATTTTAGTCACATTTGTCCGTTCTTTTGTTGTGTAAAATAAAAGAACGGTCTAGTAAGGTTTTATCATGACCATTGAAAATTTAAGTGTAAACAAAAGCTTTGGCGGTTGGCATAAGCAATATAGTCACCCATCAACAACATTAAATTGTGATATGCGATTTGCAATTTATTTGCCACCACAAGCATCAAATGGTGACAAGGTTCCCGTATTATATTGGCTTTCTGGACTAACATGCTCTGATGAAAATTTTATGCAAAAAGCGGGAGCTCAACGTATAGCTGCCGAATTAGGTATTGCTATTGTTGCTCCTGATACTAGTCCTAGAGGACACAATGTTGCCGATGATGAAGGTTATGATTTAGGTCAAGGCGCTGGTTTTTATGTGAATGCAACTCAAGCACCGTGGCATAGTCATTATCAAATGTATGATTATATTGTTAACGAGCTTCCTT
The DNA here is from genome assembly GCF_018860915.1 of Colwellia sp. C2M11. Taxonomy (GTDB): domain Bacteria; phylum Pseudomonadota; class Gammaproteobacteria; order Enterobacterales; family Alteromonadaceae; genus Colwellia. The sequence goes on along the minus strand of NZ_JAHKQD010000009.1, from coordinate 108,657 downwards.
CATTGATAGAGTCTACGTTTCCTGTTAGCCATAAACGTGCAATTGCTGGACACTCTATGGGTGGACATGGTGCACTAACCATCGCAATGCTAAACCCTGAGCGTTACAGTTCAATGTCGGCGTTTAGCCCTATTTGTAATCCTATCAATTGTCCGTGGGGACAAAAAGCTTTTACCGCTTACTTAGGGAAAAACAAAGAAAAATGGCAACAACATGACGCTAGCGAGTTAATGCGACAAGCACAGAAATTTGTTCCTGCAAGAGTCGATCAAGGTGGAGCAGATAATTTTCTAATAGAGCAATTAAAACCAGAAATGTTAGAACTAGCAGCAAAAGCAAGTGGCTACCCTTTAGATTTACACATGCACGAAGGTTATGATCATAGCTACTATTTTATTGCGAGCTTTATTGAAGAACATTTGCGTTTTCACGCTAGCTATCTCAAGTTATAGTTATTGATAACTATTAAACCAGTACAAATGTGGCTTTTGTTTAATGCAGTAAGCCACATTTGTAATTTATGCTGCCGTCTTAGCCCATTCGGTATAAAGCACACACTTTATTGCCTGATGGATCTTTAAGATAAGCAAGATAAAGCTTACCAACGCCACCTTCTCTTACACCTGGCGCGTCTTCACAAACAGCACCACCATTAACTAAGCCAGCGGCATGCCACGCATTAACTTGTTCAGGAGATGTTGCAGCAAAACCAATGGTAGAGCCATTACCATGGCTAGCTTCATTACCATCAATAGGTTTCGTTAAAGCAAAAATCCCTGTATCAGTAAAGTAAAAGCATCTACCTAAGTCGTCAAAAACCCCCGGCTTATGACCTAACTCCCCTAAAATTGCATCGTAAAACACTTTTGATGCTTGTACATCGTTTGCACCTATCATGATATGACTAAACATGTAGCTTTCTCTTTGTTATGAAATTTCAGCCAAAGAATAGCACTTATTTTATTAAGCACGCTAATCATCTTCATAATATTTAAAACATCACAACCAAGTTGAAATGACATATTTGTAAAACAAAAAAAATAACCAATAAGGTTTTAATCTAATGATATTGCACCAGTAGTAGTTATGATATAACATATCATTAATTAAGGGTAATCAAAAAATAACACTGGAGTATGTAATGTTTAAAATCTCAGGAATAGCGGCCATTATTGGTTTGCTTTTACCTACTAGTCTGTTGGCACAAACGATCCAAGGCGAAGTAAAAAATGATAATGGTAAATCTATCGCTGGTGCTACGGTTAGAGTTGAAGGAACTGGCGCTGCAACGACCACTGATAAAAACGGCCGTTTTATTTTTCATGATCTAGCTTCTGGTAAAAATGAAATCCACATATCTGCGGAAGGTTTTGCTCATCTTCATCAAGACATAATATTATCAGACGATAAAACCAACCCTTTAACACTTGTATTAACACGATCTCCCATTGAAGTAATAGACATTGTTGCGACGCCTATTCATATGTCAGTAATGGAATCAGCAGCCCCCGTTAGTGTACTTGCCGGTGATGCACTACGCCGTCAACAAGCTTCAACATTAGGTGATAGTCTGGAAAAGCTGCCTGGAGTTCAAAGTAACTTTCATGGCAATGTTGCTAGTACCCCTATTATTCGTGGCTTAAGTGGTCCACGCGTAATGATTGCACAAAATGGCTTAGATGCCAGCGATGTGTCAAGAGTTGGTCCCGATCACTCAGTTGCTTCAGAAGCTTCTACTGCACAACAAATTGAAGTACTGCGCGGCCCAGCAACCTTATTTTATGGCAGCGGAGCCGTTGGCGGTGTAATCAACGTTGTTGATGGACGCGTACCTACTGACTCAACTACTCGAGGTGAGTGGTTACTTGAAAATAATTCTGCTGATGATCGTAAATTAGCCTCTTTTAACCTAACAACTGGGACAGATTCATTTGGTTTTTATGCTGATGGGTATTGGCGTGAGTCAAATGATTATGAAGTTCCTGTTGAGGCCGAATTAGAAACTGAAGAAGAGCATGCTGAACATGATCATGATCATGACAGCGGTGATTTTACTGTTGAAAACAGCGCTGAAAAATCAAATGGTTTCACCTTAGGTACAAGCTATTTGTTTGATCAAGGCTATGTTGGTGTTGCTGTAGAGCAATTTAACCGTGAGTACGGTGTTCCTGGACACTCACATGGCGATGAAAGTGAAAATGTTTATGCTGATTTAGAGCAAACTCGCGTTCAATTATTAGGTGAGTTTAATATTGACAATGACTGGGTCAAACAAGTTAAATTTGCCAGTGGCTTTACTGACTATGAACATGCCGAAATAGAAGCGGGTCAAATAGGCACAATCTTTGAAAATCAAACTCAAGAAGTAAAAGTTGATATTATTCAAAGCCCTTTCTACGACTGGAATGGTGGTATCAGCTTCCATTTTAAAGACAGTGATGTATCAGCCGAAGGAGAAGAAGCTTTTACTCCGCCTTCAGAAGCACAAACTATTGCACTCGCTTTAATGCAAGAAAAGCACTTTGGTGACGTATTACTGCAGTTTGGTGCTCGTATTGAACATGTAAAAATAACCGCTGATAACGTACTGCTTCCTAGTTTAGACGCTCATTCGCATGATGAATCAGAAGAGGAAGACGCTCATGACCATGATCACGATGATGAAACAACAAGCAGCACACAAGTATTTGCAGTAGAGCATAAATTCACTCCGGTAAGCTTATCGGCTGGCTTAGTATGGGCATTTACACCAGGTTATAACTTAGGCCTTTCGATTTCACGTTCAGAACGTGCTCCTTCGGCTTCAGAGTTATTGTCATTTGGTCCTCATATTGGTACAGGATCGTATGAAATAGGGTCGTTATTTGCACTTAATGAAGATAATACTTCCCTTGGCTTATCAAATGAAGTGATCGACCTTGAAACGGCTAACAATATTGATTTAACGTTCAGAAAAACACAGGGGAACGTTGCCTTTGTGTTAAATGCTTTCTACAACCAAATAGACAATTACTATTATCAAACCTTTACTGGCCTTTATGCTGAAAGTGGTCATGACCATGGTGACGATGGACACGATCATGATGAGGAAGAGACTGAACTACCTGTTTACCTATTTCAAACAGATGACGTAGTACTTCATGGTTTCGAAGCACAAGTAGCTTGGCAAGTAAATGATACGTTCAAAGCGACAGCATTTTCAGATTATGTTCGCGCTAAGGTAAAAGACGGTGATGATTTACCACGTACACCACCGCTCAGATTTGGTACTCAATTCGAGTATCAAAATGAACAAATCAGTGCACATCTTGATATAACTCGCTATCAGGACCAAAACAACACGTCTATCAATGAAACTTCAACCGATGGTTATACCTTAGTAGATGCCAGTGTTTCTTACGATTTAGAAGTATTGAATCATGATATTGCGCTGTACTTGAAAGGCACCAACCTAACAGACACAGAAGCTAGGGTGCACACTTCATTTATTAAAGATATTGCACCTCGCCCGGGCCGTAGCTTTGCTATCGGTATCAGAGGTTACTTCTAGTTTAAAAACATATAACACTTACTTAATTAAGGAAAATACATTATGAAGAAATCATTTCAACTTAACCTAGTTGCGGCCTCTTTAGCCGCAATATTTCTCAGTGGTTGTGGCGATGCAGAAACGAAGATTGTTGAGAAAGATCCAATAGAAGTACCTGATGATAACGATGACCATGACCATGATCATGACGATGATGGTGATGACCATGATCACGGTGACGAATATACAATTGAATCATTGGGACGACTAGCGGTGTTATCTGCCGAAAGTAATACAACAACCTTATATGATTTAGACGACGGTGCTCTACTCGATACATTTTCATTAATTTATGATGGTAATGCTATAACGGCTTCTGCGGGTTACCGTTTTGCCGTAATTGCCAGCAGAAATAACGATTATGTTGGCTTTATTGATAGTGGCTTATGGCGTGAAGATCACGTTGAGCATTTACACGATTACCAACAAGCACCGGTAATGAGTGATTATCAATTAAACGGTAGTAGCCCAACCCACATCATCAAAAGCGATGATGAAATGATTATATTTAATGACGGTGATGCCGATGCAGGTGTATCAGCCTCTGTAGAAGTGTTAAAAGATACTGATATTAGCGGTGAAACAAGTGAACTTCCGCATATTGATTACAGTATCAATATGCACGGTGTAGCATTGGCTCATGATGAATATTTATTAAGTACTGTTCGTCGTGACGATACTGAGACTACGTCTGCAGGTACATTACCTGATCAGGTAGCTGTTTATCATTTACATGGCAATGAATATGAACAAGAACAAATTTTAGATATTACTTGTCCTGACTTACATGGCGCATCACAAAACGATGATTACATTGCTTTTGGTTGTACCGACGGAGTTTTAGTTGCTCATGAACATGATGGTGAATTTGAAGCTGTAAAAATTGCCAATATTGAATCAGTAGGTAGCTCTCGTATAGGTAGTATCTACGGTCATGAAGAAAGTGACTCATTGATTGGTGTTGCTGGTGGTTCGCTATTCGCCATTAATCCTGAAGTTAACACGATGGAAAAACTTGAATGGCAACTTGCTGAGGGTGTTAGTGCAGTTTCTTATGCTTTTTCACATGAAGCAGAATACTTTTTAGTGTTAGATAGCGCAGGCTACCTTAACATTCTAAATTCACATTCACATGATGGCGAAGCACATTGGGAGTTGGTAACTAGTATAGATATTTCTGAAGAAGATATTTCTACTATGCCTGAAGATATGTCATTTAGTATGACTGCCGCTCAAAATGGTGATCATGTATACGTGGCCGACCCTATTGCAAAACATATCCTTCAAATAGACTTAGCAACAATGACTATTGAAGACGATATTGAAATAGGTTTTTCTGCGAGTGCTATAACTTGGTTAGGTATTGCTGAAGAAGCACACGATCATTAATCACTAAGTATTATCCACCATACTAAGTTAAGTAGAGGCACTGACAATGATGGCGTCTCTACTTTTTATTTAAATCTTACCTACATGAAATCAATAACAAGCGATAACCTCTCTGTTATTCTCACCATTTTTTATCAAAACACATAATCAGTAAGTTAACTCAAACATCAGAAATTTATCAAAAAGCACCATTCTGTTGAAAAAAAATAAAGGTGTTCTCTGTCATTACTGTTACAGTGTTTAAATTCTCTAATATTAGCCAAACGCAGATCATGATATTATAGAAATAGAACAAGGTTCGACAACACTTAACGCGATAAATGAAATTAGTTTGAGATAAAAAAATGAATAAAGTTGACGAAATTATCGTACATGCAGAGCAGTATTGTAAAAAACACGGCACCCGTTTAACACCGAAAAGAAAACAAGTATTATTTTCTCTTATTCAATCGGAAAAAGCGCTTTCTGCCTATGATTTAATTGATTTATTTGAGAAAGATTTTGGTGAAAAAATACCTGCGATGTCGGTATACCGCATTTTAGAATTTCTTGAAAAAGAACACTTAGTACATAAGTTAAGTTTAGCGAATAAATATATCGCCTGCGCGCATATCACCTGTGATCACGCCCATGGTGTACCGCAGTTCTTAATTTGTGGTACGTGTAATGACGTTAAAGAAATTACTATCAACAAATCGACCATTGATGAACTTAAACAGAATATTGAGAATGCAGGTTTTCAACTCGTTAGCCCGCAACTAGAAATGAACTGTATTTGTAATAGCTGCTCTGAAAAATAGCTTAGTTATTGTAAGAGCCATTACTACTCCACGGGACTTAGCAAGAAGTTAAAAGCAATGCAAAATTAACACATTAAGCTTTGGTGTTAATAAAGTTGTTCAGGCCGTCTTCAAACCAGTAGTCAAATTCTTGTTGATGATTAGGGTAAACTTCAAAAAGTAGTTGTTCAATATCATCTTCAGATAACACTGTACAAGGGTCTTCCATTTCCTTTGTTAGTATTGCCCTGAGAACTTGCCTGCCACTTTCATTACTCATCAAAAAATAGAACAAAGCTTTACTTTGCTGATAAAGTTCGTGTGTTTTAACGCCATGCCAATCAGTTTTAGAAAACAATATGGTCGATATCTGCTCGGGGTATTGCCGATGTTTCAACCATGTAAAATCAAATAACTGAATATCACCATTTTCGGATATTGCTTGGTAGTACTCTGCCATGCCTTCATTAATAAAACGTAAGGTGTAGCCAAAATATGCATAATTAAGTGCATGTATGGCTTCGTGAACACCGACTTTAATTCCTTGCTCATAATTTTTCACGTCAATTAGAGAGACGTTATGATAGGAAATGTACATTCCCTGAGTTCCTTCAGGTTCACGTCTATATTTTCTGGCTAAATCTTCATAATCTGCTCGGGTACTGCTAAAGAGCATAGTTAACAACACTGTTTGATTCAATTCAGTATTAAGTGATCTTTCAATATGCTGAAAAGCTGTATTCAACTTCTTTTTTAGTTCAAGGGTAAAGCTATCAGATTTAGTGTTGAGATTAGTATTAAGCTGAAAGTATTGATTTGTTAATACTAGCTTCTCTGGTCTTTTACATTGAACGTTTGGTGGTTCAACGGAGCTTGGTCGATTTATTTGAAAAGAATCAATGTCTTGATGAGGTTGATTAACATCAGGCATGTGCAACTGAGCAGCACTTTTTACTTGTTGTTTTTTTGAAAGATTAAGTGCCTTAGTAGTATTGTCGTCATTAATATTCGGTAGAAGTGTATTTACGACTAAATCAATATAACGCTCACCGACAGTGAATGTCAGCATGATAATAATTACAGCAATCAATAAATAATAAATTTTTTTAGTCATTATGTTTCTAGTACACAAACAATAATTATTTGTTTTAGTGAAAGGGGATTACGATAAAACACATACGGTTCATCATTCCCCATACACATAAATCAAGGCTAACGCTTAGGCCAAATGGTGTTGCAACAATAACAATATTAAGGTCACAGAGCCAATATACTAGCAATGCTTAATTAAATAATTATTTTAATCAATAAAATCAAGTGTTAGCAGTAACCGGCGCTCACCGTTTGGTACAGCAGGAGAACGATGAACCAAACCAAATCCTTGGGTTTCATCCCAATTTTCGCCTTTTAGTAGCGCAACATCACCTTGCTTAAGATGATTAATATTGTTCAGATCAGGAAAAAGCCCAGACTCTTCATCTGATTTTCCTTCATTCCCAGCGCCTAGTTTTGTACGATCAATCAAAGCATGTTCAAGCCATTCGCTTGCAATACCTTGATAAGTTGTCACTAAGCGACAAGGTATACGATCTACATGAAAACGTGGACACATTGCCTTATCTAATAATGTTAACCGTAACCCTGCATACTTAAGGTCAAACAAACAACAAAACATATCAACGAGTAAAGCGATATCTTTACTCAGAGTTACGGCTGCATTATCGCTACCTAAAGCGTTGCATAGCAGGTCAAAGGCATCATCAGGTGATACTGTTAATCTTGTCGATTTCACTGTGTTTTCTTTAATAAATATCGCCGCTGCTGTCGCTAACTCTGGCGATAATTCACGCTTCCAAATAGCAATATTTATGTCTTCTTGGTATATCTTAGAAAGCACTTGGGGATTAAATTCTGCTACTGAGCCCTTTGCTTTTAAGCTGATGGTTGCTGAGCTCGGTGTGATTGTGTTAACTACCTGTTTCTCATTATTGTCATTAAGCGCATCAGGGGTCAATTCAGTCGTGGTAGCGGCTATCGCATTCATTATGCTTCCTCCCACTCTGGGAAAGGGTCATGCAAGGTTAACCAGTAATCTTTCCCCTCAATAGTTCTTCTTCTGATAACAAACAGCTATCTAGTGCTGTAATCATTGCTGCTTCATCTAAATTTTGACCAATAAAAACAAGCTCTTGGCGCATATCACCAAAAGGTTCAATCCACTTTTCTTTAATTGCATCTAAAGATTCTTCATCTGTAGGCCAGTTTTCTCTGGGAATTGCCCGCCAAAACATACCCGCAAAACCGTATCGTGCAATGCCCCCAGCTTGACTCCATTGTCCACAAAATTGAGGACGCGTTGCCAACCAAAAGTAGCCTTTTGAACGAATAAGCTTGCCAAATTGTTCGGTGTTATGAAGGAATTGATAGAATTTTTCAGGATGAAATGGAGAGCGGGCGACGTAATTAAAGCTAGCAATACCATACTCTTCTGTTTCTGGTATATGTTCGCCACGCATCTCTTTAAGCCAGCCAGGTGCTTGCTGCGCCAATTCAAAGTCAAACAAACCTGTATTCAAAATATCATTTATATCAACTTTGCCTGAGGATATCGGGATTATTTTGGCGCGAGTATTAAGCGCTTTAATTGTAGCGATAAGCTGATTGAGAGCTGAACTATCGACCAAATCTGTTTTACTAATAAGTATGACATCAGCAAATTCAACTTGATCAACAAGTAAATCAGCAACACTACGCTCATCTTCCTCGCCAAGAGACTCTTCAGTGTCTTGCAGATATGTTGCTTGGTCGTAATCTTTTAAGAAATTAACAGCATCAACAACGGTTACCATCGTATCTAAAGTGGCTACATCTGATAATGACACGCCATCTTCATCTGCAAATGTAAACGTTTCAGCGACAGGTAATGGCTCAGATATTCCTGTCGATTCAATAACAAGGTAATCAAAATTGCCACTTTTTGCTAATTTATTTACTTCTAGCAATAAATCCTCTCTTAATGTGCAACAAATACAGCCATTGCTCATTTCAACGAGTTTTTCATTACTACGATTAAGTGACACTTCATTCTTAATGGTAGCAGCGTCAATATTTATTTCGCTCATGTCATTAACAATAACAGCGACTTTCTTCCCTTCTCTATTATTAAGAATATGGCTTAATACGGTTGTTTTCCCTGCGCCAAGAAAACCCGAAAGTACCGTAACGGGGAGTTTATATTCAATCATATGTAATTTATCTCAGATTCACCTACTAATTTTACGATATGTTACAACGTATCATTATGTTTTTCTAGTATACCTACAACAATTATTTGTTTAACTATCCGAAGAAAAATGTTTTCTAACCTAAATTCATACCGACATACATATTTAGAAACAATTAGGCAGGTCTTAATCTACAAACAATGAAATTTATTTAATGCTCCAAAGGTCTTTTCAGTAACAATATTTTATAACCCTTCTACTTAACCTTATAGGCATTTTTTATAATGATAAATTTTAAACCCTTTCTAATTAGCTTGTTAATTTCACTAAGCTTTATCTCGGAAGCCGCACTAGCAAAAGATTTAGACACCGATGTAAAAATACAACCCAAAGTAATTTTCTTTGATGTTAATGAAACATTATTAGATCTTGGTAATGTCGGTAAATCAGTGTCTAAAGCCTTGGGCGGACGAGATGAGCTTGTTCCTTACTGGTTTACCACAATGCTACACTATTCTTTGGTGGGTAATATGATTGGTGAATACAATAGCTTTGGTGAAATTGGCATCGCATCACTAGAAATGATTGCTAATCAAAAAAATATACCACTAACGAAAGAAGAAGCGCGTAAGGCAGTACTTACCCCTTTTAGAGATCTAGCCCCTCACCCTGATGTAGTTGAAGGCTTAAAAAGATTACGTGCAATGGGTTATACCATGATTACATTAACCAACTCATCTGATGCTGGTATTGCCGCTCAACTAAAAAATGCCAAGCTAGCAGAGTATTTTGACGGTTCATTAACAGTACAAAATTTAGAAACCTTTAAACCTGACTTAAAAGTTTATCAATGGGCGCAAGAGCAAATGAATGTTGCTCCTGAAGATGCCATGTTAATTGCTGCTCATGCATGGGATATAGCGGGTGCAGAAAAAGCAGGATGGCGCACAGGTTTTATTCTTCGCCCAGGTAAAGCGCTTTATCCGCTAGCAGGAAAGCCAGACCTTACAGGTAAAGATTTACTGGAAATAGTTGACCAATTAGAAGCGAATGCGGCAACTAAGTAATAGTAAATATTCATTCTGTAGATATTTATTGTTTGGTATTAATGTATTCAAACACTAAGCATAAAATATAAGACATAAAAAAGCGGTCAATATCAATTGAACCGCTTTTTTATTTAACTAAATCCGGGTGAAAATCACCGATACTTTAACTCTTGATCAGGTTATCAAGTTCCTTTCTTGCTAAGTACTTGTCCATGGTTGAGCGCAATAACTTGTATAGTAAAATTGAACCGTCAATTTCTTCTTTACGGTTCGTTAAACTTTCAATATTTAAACCGAGTGGTAAATCATACGGGACTAACGCATCTAATATTTGCTGTAAGCTATTACAACAAATGCGAATAGACTCATATAAAGGTTTTTCTGCATTAAGTATACGCAAGCTGGTTGCTTCAGGAACACGCACACCTAACCAGTCAATAAACTCTAATGTTTTTTTACTACCACAAGGTGAAAAGGTTAAAATAATACGTTGTGGTTTTAAGCCTTGCTGTTGGCATTCGATAGCATAGCGAGTCAACATATCAATAGTAGCTTGAGGGTCATAAATTGCTTGTGATATAAAGAAATTACAGCCTTGTTGATGCTTTTCAATTAAGCGTTGGTGTTCATTACCTTTTTTAGCATGGCGCTCAGCAATTGTTATCCCGCCAATAAAAAAATTATTCTGATTTTCTACCAGCGTTTGGTAAGCTTCACCAAGTGGTAAGCTAATTTTATTATTCTTTGATGGGCTACCCACCAGCACGACATCACGAACACCAAACTTTTCCCATGCTTCATCAGCCCAAGTATTAAATGCTGCAGTATCTGACTGCACTACACTTTTGTATGTAATAACCGGACGTTTTGATTTTTTGTTTAATAATGACGAATATAAACGTGGATCATGTGTACTTTTAAACGGAAAAGGACGAGGAACATTCGTTCTTGAATCTTCATCTTGAATGTCATAAATAATTAACCCGTCAAAATCTATATCACTGACACGATCAAGTAATTTAGTCGCAATATCTTCTACTTGCTCAATAGGAGTGTCACTTTTTGGCGGTGTAGTGCCAATAAAGTAAACACCACGGGAATTATCGTTATACCTAATTCTTAATTCTGATTCATTTTCTAGCATAATTATTTCGCAAGTTATGAGTGAAAGCCGATTTTGATGATGAAGGCTTATTAATGAACAGCAGTATATCAGTAAACTTTATATTTTTAAATAGACGTTTAGCCGTCTAGAAGATAAAAAGGCTAATCGCATCTTTTTAGGTTTATTTCGCTAGTATGGGTAATTACATATGGAGAAACAGGTAAAGAAATAGGATTTTTAAATTTAGGATTAATAAGTTAGATAAAAAATTTTAGTTAACCTCATATATGATTTACTTCCATATATGAGGTTAAATCAGGATTACCTTTAAAACAGGTAAGAGGCGGTTAATCGAATATCTCGTCCTGCTTCTTTAATCCCGACGATACTTTCGTAGCCTTCAATATGTCCATAATCAGCAACACTCCCATGACTTCGGTAAGATTCGTCAAGCAAGTTTTGTACAGCTAAATCGAATGTTAAATTTTCTATAGGTGAATATTTAACATAAGCATCAACTACTGTGTAACTAGGCTTATCAATTGTTTCAAGCTCGGTAAGCCAACCTAACTCAATAGAGCGATGGAACACTTCAATGTTATTTAAGCTGGCAACATAGTTGATGTTAAAGCCCATTTCTAACTCATCAGTCATTTCATAGTTAACATTTACGTTTAATGAATCGCCAACTGCATTACCTAAACCACCATATTCATATGCCGCTAAATCAACACCGTCTAAAATAACTGTGCTAAATCCTGACGCATCATTGGCATCAGGCCAAACAAATGGGGCATTATTCAACTCGACGTTATTACTGTTGTAGCTAACGATCACGTCAAAATTATTAGCTTGATAACCAACAACTAACTCAAAGCCAGTCGACTCTAGATCACCAATATTTTCATAAAAAACACCTTCACTACCTTTAAATTTATCAAAAACAACATCGCTAATTTCACTGATATACGCTGAAGCTTCAAAAATAAAAGTACCATCATTGTATTCTAAACCAAGTTCTTGGTTGGCAACGTTTTCAGGCTCTAAGTTATTGTTATGGGTTAATTCTCCTACCGTAAACGCATCGGCAACTTGTCTGCCACGTAATGCTTCAGCATAGCTAGCTGATAGTTTTAAGTTGTCGGTTAAACTATAAACCACACCAAAGTTGCTGCTAAAACCGTCTTGTTTTTTAGTTGAGAAAGTTTCGTTTATCGTTACTGGTTCACCACTCGTATCAATTTCAACAATCCAATTACCATCAACTTTTATCCAATTAGCTGACTGGCCAACATGGTCTAGTTCATAGGAATCATGACGTATACCAAAGCTAACAAGAAAATCATCATTAAATTGCCAATGATCTTGCACATATAAACCGGTAACAGTCCCTTCTTCATCATAAATACCACCAAAGTCTTCATAAGATTGCGCATGTACTTTGTCAACTTTGCGTTCAACACCATAAGTTAATGAGTGCTCGCCTAAATCACTAGTATTGCGAATGTCAAAACCTGTGGTTTCTATTGAGGCATCCCAGGTGTACAACTCACGTTTAAAAGAGGAGTCAGTTTGATATAGCGTAGTTTCTAGATTAATTAAATCACTTAGATACCAAGTATGATTGAGGACAATCGTTTCACGCTCACCCCAAGATTCATATAACGGATCATCTGCTAGCGGCGCCCAGTTAGTTTGCTTGCCGAATTTACCTTCTTCTTTGCGACTTTCATAACTAACAGTAAGCTTTTGATTTTCGGTTAAGTCAGTATTTACTTTTACAAAAGCGAGTGTTTGATCAGCAGCAGTGCCAGGAATTTCTTCGCCGTCACCATCTTCCATATTATCTCGGCTAACATTAACAAAAGACGCTAAAATACCAACCTTTTCCGTCGCTTTACCGTATAAAGAAATACTTTCTTTATGGCCGCTATTTGAGAAATAGCTAGCCTTAACAATACCACCAAACTGCTCACTTTCACTCAGTAAGTTATCAGCACTTTTGGTTTTAAAACGAATAGCACCGCCAACAGCTCCTGTGCCTGCTGTTGCTTCACCCGCGCCAGCTTGCACTTCAACACTTTGTAATAATTCAGGTTCAATTGATACTCGACCAATATGATGAAATAGCGTACTTGTTTGTGGGGCACCATCAACGGTTACATTGACCATTGAGTCTTCTAAACCACGCACATAAACTTTTTGTGCGACACCTAAAGAGCCACCAACAGTCACAGAAGGAGTTTGACGAAATATGTCTGCTAAATCATTTGCCTGATATTTCTCAAGTTGCTCTGGCGTTATTTTTGTGTTGGTAGTAGCACCAACAACAACAATTTTTTCAATCGCTTTTACTTCCGCGACATTCTCTTGTGCATTAGCATATACGTTAGTATTCACAAAAGCTGCGGCAACACCTACACTTACAAGTGCCTTACGAAACACGTTTTTTTGCTTGGATATAAATGACATGATAAATTCTCAGTTGCTTTATTAATGAGAATTATTACCATTTGGCTTGATTATTAATACAACTTTTACATTTGTTACATTTACGTAATAGGAATCATTATCGTTACAATAAGACCACCTACACGATGATTGTCAGCAAAGATATCTGCCCTAACACTATTTAAAAAACGTTTCGCTAATGCCAACCCAAGGCCAAAACTGTCACTGCCATCTTCACGTGAATTATCTACTTGAAAAAAAGGCCTGAATATTTTATCTAAATATTGCATTGGCACTCCTGGTCCTTGATCAGTAACTTCAATACAATAATGGCTATTGTGTTGGCTTAGTGTTACTTGTACTTTTTTACCTATAGGTGTGTAACGCAACGCATTACGAATAATATTCTCTAACGCCGGACAAAGTGCTTGGTGACTACTATTACTAATAACCGCATTGTTAGGTGTTTCAAGTATTAATTCTCGGTCAGAAAATTCAAATTTAGCATCATCAATAACAACATCTAGTAAATCCACTAAATCTACCGCTTCACGCTGAATAATAGGTTTTTCATTATCTAGCCAAGCAAGTGTTAACGCGTCTTCTACTAATTTACGGATATAGGTAGACTCTCTCGATATTCGTTCGAGATGTTGATGACTATTGTCAATTTCAAAGTTATTTACTGCAATATCTAAGCGAGTTAATGGTGTACGTAATTCATGTGACAGATCTGAGATAAGTTGTCGTTGATTAGCAATTAATTCGCCAATTCGGCTAGCCATTTGATCAAAAGTAGACGCTAAATGAGCAAGTTCGTCATTTCTGCTACCAAGTAACTTTCTCACTCTAACATCAAAGTTTCCTTTACTAAACGCCGAGGTCGCTTTGTCTAATTGATGTAATGGCGTGATAATGTGTCGATATAACCATGTTGAAAGTAAAACTAATACCGCCAATGGTAAAATTATTTGTAAAACGATTCGAGTAGTTAGCCAGTAAGCGCCAGGTCTCATTCGCTCTGGTAATTCAATTAAAAAACTGGCGTTACTATCTGAAAACTGCAACTCCATTGTTGGATTACGTTCAAAATATAGATGTATTTTCCAATCAACATTACGTCCAAAATGCTGACCTGTTATTAAATCCTCTTTAAGTTGCTCACCGGCAATATGCTCAACATCAAAGCTCGCTACAGCCACCCATGTATTTTCTTTTTTGTGTAAGGTATCTAACCATTGATTTAGGCTCTTCTGGTCACCTAATGAATAAAGGCGTTCAGCTTCGGTTCCCCACGCTTTTAATTGAACACGGTCTTTTTCAGCAATAAAGCTCATTCCTTCTTCAGCTTTAGAGGTTAACACGCTTAAAATATAAAAAAAGGCAACAAGTCCTGTAGCAATAATTAAACATGATTTCCAAAGGTACTGTCTATTCATTTAAAGCAATATCCTTTGCCATGCACTGTTTGTAAGCGTTCACCTAACCAATTAGCTTCATTAAGTTTCCTGCGTACTCGGCTTAAATGCATATCTAAACTGCGGTCATATACTCCTAGCTTTTTATTTAATACCGCTTGATATAAATCAGCTTTACTAATAATTTGATTCTGCTGTGATATTAACTCCCACAGCAACTTAAATTGTATGGTAGTGAACTCTACCTCTTCACCTTTTACCTTGATGAACTGCTTAGCAGCATTGAGTGTTAAGCCATCAATAGTTATTTCAGTAGCTTTATTTGGCGATATTTTTGGCTGACTTCGCCTAAGCAAACCTTCTATTCTTAATAACAACTCTTGGCTATTAAATGGTTTAGCGACATAGTCATCTGCACCGTGAATTAAACCCAGAATTCGCTCTTCTTCAGCGCCTTTCGCAGAAATCATAATCACCGGTTGTTGACTCGTTTCTCTTAATGTTTTTAATAAAGAAACACCGTCTAATTGAGGTAACATTTTATCAAGTAAAATAAGCTGATGCTGTTGTGTTTGAGCCAATTTCAACCCTGAAACACCATCAAAACATTGCTCGACGATATAGCCTGTTTTAGTGAGTAAGTCGGCGAGGTAATTATTTAGAATACTGTCGTCTTCAATTAACAAGACTTTTATTTTTGACACAATATAGATCCGGCACAACAATGAATGATAATTATTAACATTTGTAACACTAATATTAATGTCTGTAAAAGTAAAATTGGATAAAAGAGCGGAAGTAAGCTTAAATCTTACTTCCGTAAGAGATATTACTTAACGGCTTCTTGGCTTGGCACATAAATTAGGCTGCCATCTTCCATTTGATATGTTTCTCCCGCTTTGGTGCCTTGTCCTTCACCAATTTCGCCATTAGACTCATAACGAGTAAGCTTTTCCCCCTGCTTAACTGTCACTTTCATATCCGCTTTACCCGGGTTTTCAATCACCACAACGTCGTTATTAGAGAAAGGACTTAAAGGGTTAACGGCAATCACTGTCAGTAAAATACCTATAATTACCAGAAACAAATCAACTAAATTAACAACGGATAGAATAGGGTCGTCTGCTTCATCGCTATCAAGAAAGCGCATGTTCGTGCTCCTTCAGCTCGCGTGTGCGCTCCCATCCACGTAGCTCTTCTAATAAAAATCGACGCTTCACCGTGAGTACCGCAAAGGTAATACTCGCCGCAATTAAAGATAATATAACGGCAGAAAACGCAACAACCATGTTACTTGATACTTCACTCACTTGCCCTTCACCTAACGCCAATAAAGCCGGACCAATAGAGATCATGGTGGCGACTAGTCCTAACATCGGTGAGGTTCGAGTAACAATACGTAAATTTTCTAAGCGTTTTAATATCCATAGCTCTAAATCATCACTTGTACACTCGATAAGTGTATAGCTAAAGCTTGCTAATTCTGATGCATAGGTTTGACGCTTACGTTGCCAAAATTCCATAATAAAGCCACCTAATGCAAGTAATGAGTAGGCTAATGAAATTAATATTAATGACATGATTGGAAATAAGAAAAAACGTGTTAAATCGTATAATACACTTTCAAATTCGCTCATTTTTTTGATCCTATAAGTTTAATTCTATTTTGATTTATTCGTTGTTGACGTATTACACCAACAATAATCAACCCCAACATTACTAAGGCGATTAATAGACGAATAACATTTGATGAGGTTTGTATTGGTTGCTCGGTAACTTGCTGCAACGTTTGACCGACAACGGTTGTACTACCACCACTTTCACCGGCATTAAGTCCATATCCACCGACTAATTCAGATAAGAATTCCGCCGTTTTAATAGCAACCTGGTGTTGTGGATTCTGTTCAAGCAACTGTTCATATCGAATTGCTAGTGCTGCTTTTGCTTGCTCACTTGCTTGCCAATAATCTTTACGAATAGCCTCCGCCATACGTTCAATAATTTGCATTTGTGCTACGGGTTGTTGCTCATCAAACCATTCATTCAGCCCTAGCTCATATTTATCTTCCACATATACTTGGCTAATAGCTTCCCACTGATCATGACGAATCACATCTGGTGCTGTTGCTTGCCACCCAAAGATATTATTCACTGTATCTAAGATTTCTAACGCGCCAGCATAACCTTCTCCTTGCATTGCCGTTATCCAATTAGGGTTAAGGTATCGTCCGCGCATTTCTTCACTAATAAAATCAGCAGCACTAACAACACGCCCTGTTGATTGGCGTAAATCGCTTACATATAACTCAGGTGATTTTCCGTTGATTGACCTAACCGCTGCTGCCATTCCTCCAAGAAATTCAAAGGGATGATCGGTTGATAACATGCCGTGCAGGTTGCTTGACCGTGACATTATTGCAGCATCAACCCCTTTAAGTTGTTGCCCAAATAAATTGATATCTTGGCTAGCAGTAATTCCCCAGCCATCACGTCCATAGCCATACTGTAATCGAGCAAGATATTGCTCTGCTAAGGCACCATCACCTTCCCATGACGTAGAATCTAGCGCTAAACTAGTTACACCTGTGCCATAGTCGCCAGGTTGATTACTAAAAATTCTAAGCTCAGCTAGCGCTTTAGCCTTTATTTGCGGAATGCCTTTGGTCATTAACTCTGTCTGAGTAGCTTGTGCATTTCGTGCGATGATATTGCCATCATCGAGTGCAGCTAGGCGTGCAATAGCATCTGCTAGTAACCCCATAAAGCCATCAAACTGATCACGATAAACACTGGTTACCTGAATAACGACATCAATACGAGAATAAGGAAGCTTCTCCTGCGGAATAATATCAAAATGACTAACCCTGCCATTACGTCCCCATACAGGTTGTAACCCTAACGCACGTAATACTTGCCCTTCAACCACGCCCATATGACGTTGTGCTTCACTAGACCATAATGAAAATGCGAGCTTATCTGGGTATTCTTGATGCTCAGCGTTATAGCTTTCTACCAACTGGGTAAACATTTTTTCACTGGCTTTATATGCCGAAGACGTTGGTATTTTAAGTGGATCAAAACCATAAAGGTTCGTTCCATTGGTTGTTTCCGGTATACGAACGGGATCGCCTCCTAAACCTGCAGCGATAAACTCACCATTAAGCGCCTGCAATAAGGCAAGCATTTCATGATTATCTAAAAGATGCTTATAATTAATCTGCGCGGTTTTCAATATTGCTATAAGTGATTCATTATCTTCAGGTAATACATGTTCAATAACTGCTGTTTTTAATAACTTCATCGCACGACTTTGTGTAATCTTATCAATACCAGTCGCTAAGAATTCCTCAGCATCTTCGCCAGCAGCAACCAAGTAATCAGGTCCTAACTGCTGTAAAACTGTTAATAATAAATGTTCAGATTCTGCACTTCGCCCAAAAGTATGTAACCCCAATGGAGTGACAGTTGCGGCTAAAGCATGTAAATGATCATGTAATGCTTGATAAAAATTATCAAAGTTCGCCTGTATTTGCTCATCATTAAAACCAAGCTCTATATCCAACGACATGCTTTTTGCTTGTGTTAGCAATTTACCTTGTACTTCATTTTTTACTTGGCCTTCAGACAACAACTCATATTCATGCACTAACCCATGAATATCTAATAACTCCTTATATAAACCAGATGGAGCAAATGACGGTGTTTGGTGACTAATTGTTGTTGCTCGGCCACGACGTCTTGCTTGTAGCGCTTCAGTGACGTTATCCTGAATATAAGGATAAATGACAGGTATATTAGCCAAAGTCAAAAATGGATAATCGTTAGCACTAAGCCCTCTTGCTTTACCTGGGGTCCATTCTTGTGTGCCATGAGTTCCAAAATGAATTAAAGCATCCGTTTGGCGTAACTGTAAGGCAAGGTAAGCGGCTAAATAATAATGATCAGGAGGGACTTTGGTGTCATGGGTGTCAGCTCCTATTTTTCCTGAACGAGGTGGTTGTGGCATAACCAATAAATTTCCCCAACTTGCGGCAGGTATTATAAAAGCGGAGATATCATTAACAGTTCGTAAGGCCGAGTGCGAATTAGGATCACCCCACTTGGCTGTTACCTCTTGTTGAATAGGTTGAGGTAAACGCTTAAACCAAGCTAAATAGTCATCAATAGACACACTAATAGCCATGCCTTTTTGCCATAGATCGAGTAATTTTTCTGGGTGATACAAACCACTAAGTAGCAACTTACCTTGGTTAATAATGTCATCTTTTGTTTTAGTTTCAACTTGATAACCTGCGGCAAGCAAGTTATTGATCACGAAAGATAAGCTTGTTGGTATATTAAGATTTGAGGCAGATATATTCTCTTCGCCTGATGGAGTATTCCAAAACATTAAGGCGATCTTTTTATCTTTGTTAGCTAATGTTTGCAAACGGGTTAAAGCCTTTAACTTACCAAGTAGCAAAGGCACTTGTTCATTAATAAGTTTGGCTTCACCATTTTCAATTGCTGCGATAACTAATGGATCTGTCATACCCCAACTTTCAGGCACAGCCATAAGCGTTGCTGTAGTATTAGCAGAAAGTCCTTCTGGCGACGAGAGCCACTCTTCTTTACTACCATTACGATAAGTAAATGCTTGTAACACAGGCACGTTTAACTGTAAAAACTCTGCTTTACGTGCTTCGCCATTTTGCATATGAGTCATATTAACCATAGCACTGGGTTTAGTATGCTGCCAAAAAGTACTTAGTCCGTTAGCATCAGTACTGTCAAACCACATAAATACAGGCGTTAATCCGGCCTTTTTTGTACGTATATACAAATCATCTAAAAGTGTTGTTTGCATATCACGAATTAAACTATTAGAAATAACAAAACCAATGAGTGGTGCATTTTTTAATGACATATCACTTGCTAAAAACTCAGCTAAACTGCCAAATACCGCGTTTGGTGTATATACACCTTGCTTTGTTAATTGCAAAGGCTCAGGTAAAATAATTTGGCTTTCACCTGTAGCTAACTTTTCAACGGCCGAAAACAAATACTGATAATTTTGTGTCGTCCCATTAGCATAATAACCAATAAAACTACGTGCAAAATTAGCAGGTAGCAGTCCAAACCTAGGTCTACCTCCACCTACTTGAATCCAAGGAACGGTAAGGCCAGCCGTTCCCTCTGACAATACCGCTTCCACTGCGTCTCTATCTGATGGCCTAGGGCCATCTAAAATAACTAACGAAGCATTATTGATGATTTTGTTAGGTAATCTGCCTGCATTTTGTGCATTCACATACTCAACTTTAATGCTATAATCTTTGCCAATAAGCGCTAATTGAGTAAATTTATCAGCTGCTACAAAGTCAGATGCTATCACCAGTACTGTTTTTAAAGAGCCCGCTGAAGCACTAGCTAATACAGTATTAGCAGTTACAAATAACAATAATGTTAACAGTATACGCATCATTAAAAGCTCACCTGCGTACCTAAATAAAGTGTTCTTCCTTGTTCAACAAACTCAAATTCACTTGATTCATCAAGCAGATACACATCTGTTATATTTTCAATACTAGCGCTAACTGACCATTGTGAATTAATACGATAGTTAGTGCTAATGTGTAATAACTGATAGCTAGGTAATTTGCTCTCATCAAGGTATTGCTCGCCAATATGTTCTATACGTAATTGCGTATCCATATTTTCTAAAGGATGCCAAACCACTTCAGCGTAACCTGATGTTCTTGGTTTATTTTCTAAGGCTTTATCTTCAGTATCATTACGTGCATCTAGATAACTCAAGTTAGTTGAAACACTAAATGCTTTAGAAATTTGCCAAAATGCGCTCATTTCTGTTCCTGATAAGGTAGCACTTTCAACATTGCGATAATTACGTATTGCACCACGCCCATCACAACCAGAGATACAAAAAGTTTCGATAAGATCTTCAGCTTCAGTTTCGAAAAAAGTCGTCGTGATATGCCAATCTTGATTACCATATCGTGCCGATAATTCATAAGACTTATTTGTTTCAGGTTGTAAGTCAGGATTACCAACAATATAAAATAAACCGCCTGCTGCAGAGGTTTCATATTCACTGGAAAGTTGCTTTAAGCTCGGCGCTTTAAAACCCTCACCATAGCCTCCTTTAAGAACCCAATTACCTTGGCTCCAGACCAAGTAAACACGAGGACTTGACTCCCAACCATACATATCATGGTGATCTAACCGGCCACCTAACAACAATGACAAATCATTATTAATTGCCCAATCATCCTGAATAAATGTCGACTGCTGTATAGATTGGCTCTCACCACGATCGTTCACTACCGTGTCTTGAAGATTCTGACGTAACCATTGTCCGCCAAATTGCACATGATGCATGCCTAATACAGTGCCTAATTTAAAATCAACTATGTCTTCGGTAATATCGCTTGGCGAGGTTGAAGTAATATCGTTAGTCCTGGTATTTTCACGGTCAACTTGAGTACGATAAGCACGCACTGTTGAGTCACCCCACGACCAATAACCTTGATGTTGCAGAGATAACTGCAAACGGTCAATATCATCTTTAAAGGTATAATAGGTACTTCCCGAGATGGTGTCACGCCAGCGATAATCATTAACGACAGCAACCGAGGTATCTAAAACTTGATTCTCTGCAGCAGCCCACGTCATACGTAATCGAAGGTTTTTGGTTTTCTGCCCTTCTATATCAGACTGGTTAGGATCATCACGGCTAGGCACATCAGCTTGATATTCACTTACTGCTGACACTCTTACGGTCAAATCGTCCGTTACTGAGCCTGAGGTAGATGCATTCATACTATAACTTTCTGCCTCTTCATCAGATAGTTGTTGCCCTCCATTTATCGCTAAATAACTACGCCATTCTTTAGTGACTTTTTTAGTAATAACATTGATGACGCCACCTAACGCATCCGATCCATACAAAGCTGAAATTGGGCCACGAACAATTTCGATTCTTTCAATATCATTTACCGGTATTGAACTAAGCTCAAAATTAGAATGAGCTATTAAATCCGTTGAACCACCAACGCGCTGACCATCAATTAAAACTAAGGTTTGATCTGAATCCATCCCTCTAATTTCAATACCTTTGCGACCAAAACCTACTGCGCTAAGATTTATGCCTGTTTGTCCACGGATAGCATCAGACAAATCCATTACGACTCGTCGATTCAAATCAGCCTGATTAATAACGCTAACGCTTGCTGGCGCTTCACTAAGTAACTTTTCTGATGAGCTAGTGGTCACAACAATTTGTTCAATATCTTGTTTGATACTTGATGCGTGAGCTGACAGAGGAATAGCGCTTAAATAGAGTAAAGTTGGAATAAATTTTTTCATTTGTGTTACTGCTACATAGTAATTTGACCAACAAATGTCGGTGCAATTAGGTTAAAAGAAGACGAATTTATAAACTTAAAAGTAAAATACGTTGAAAAATCCCGAAAACAATAATTGATATGTTACAACATATCAATATATTTGTTAAAGATAAATAAAAGTTAACAAAGTGAATATCCTACAAATTTACGATTAAGAACTATTCTATTTAGCGCCTTAAATAGCTAAGACCACAATTATCAATCTTTATCATCAATTTTTACTTAGCTTGCTAAGTAAGTTGAACGCTGTATAATACTTAGCAAGCTAAGCATTATGGAAATTGTGAGAATTATTATGTCAAAGCCACTACCTAATAAACAAAATGTTAATAACCCAAGCCTAGGTTGGTTGCTAAGTAGAGTAACTCGTCTATGGCGCGGCGTTATATCTCAAGCAGTGAACCCCATGGAAATGACAGAAGCGAGATGGTCAGCGATGATGAATCTTAAAATGTTAGGAGAAGGGACTTCACAGCATATGTTAGCTACCGAATTAGGTATAGAAATGCCTTCTTTAACCCGTACGGTTAACCAACTCGTTAATTTAAACTTAGTCGAACGACGTCCTCATCCAAGCGATGGTAGATGCCATTGTTTATGGTTTACCCCCGCAGGCAGTGAATGCATAGAAATGTTAACCGGCAGTGTAAACATGGTTCGCGCAGAGCTTACTAAAGGAATATCTAACGATGAACTCAACGCACTATTTAAGGTACTTCGAAAACTAGAACAAAACGCTTCTATTATGCTTAACAAATATCATGAAGGTGAGAAATAGCCATGGCTCCAGATCAAATATTTAAACGTTGGGTGCATGTTGCGCTTGTCGTCTTTGCTATTTCCTTTGTCTATTTTTTATATGCCGATTTATGGATGCCGGTTAGTACACAATCTAGAGTATTGCACCCTGTGGCAAATATTTCAGCCAAAGTGAATGGCCAAGTAAATGAGGTCTACATCAACAATAATCAAAGCATACAACAAGGCCAACTACTGTTTAGTTTAGATAAAGAACCTTATAAAATTGTTGTTGATAAAGCAAAATTAGCCTTAGAAAGTGTTGCCCAAACTAACCATCAATTAGACGCTGCGATTATCGCTGCACAAGCGATGGTAAAAGTATCAGAAGCCAATGTTGACGAGCTCAAAATTGAAGTTGAGCGAGTAGAACGTTTAATTAAATCAAATATGGTTTCTCGTCAATTGTATGATAAAACTATGTCTAATTATCAGTCGGCACTGGCCCAAGTAGAAGCATCGAAAGCCGACGTATTAAAACTTAAAACTCAAAGAGGGGACGCTGGCAGTGACAACTTACTATTACGTCAAGCCAGAAATAACTTACAAAACGCTGAGCTACAATTAAGCTATACAGACGTACGTTCAGAAGTGTCAGGACGCATAACCAATTTACAATTACAGCCAGGAAAGTACGCTCAGGCTGGTACCCCTGTTGCAGCGATAGTGCTAAAACAAGGTGACATCGTCGCTGATTTTCGAGAAAAATCATTAAGTAACGTAAAGATAGGTAATAAAGCGTCAATCATCTTTGACGCTTTTCCTGGCCAAGTATTTGATGGAAAAATAATCGCCATTGATGCAGGAATAAAAGACGGCCAACTAAATGCTGACGGCTCGCTTGCTGATCCCGTTAATTCAGATCGTTGGGTGCGTGATGCACAGTATATGCGTACTCATATAACCATCACTGATAAGCCAGCCTTACTCGATATGATGCCATCTGGTGCCAGAGCCACGGTACAATTACACCCTGGCGAAGGACTAACGCATTGGTTAGGTAACGTGCAAGCTTATATCATCAGCATTATTCATTACGTCTACTAGCTGCAACATCATGAAGCGTATCCTAATGAAACCCTTATCTGGCTCAAGTAATATACTGAAACTTTCCCATAGAGCACTTACTGGCAACGAAATACAACAATGTTTACGGGTCGCTTTTGGTGCGACTTTAGGTTTCACTATTAGTAAATTGATGGACTGGAATTACGGCACCTTTTTTACTGTGTATCCGATGTTGTTATTGGGTTTAGTACCTGTACTCAATGCGCATATTATTCGTCAGTTTTTAGCCAATATGGCCGTAGCGAGTGTATTTATACTGCTAGTACATGGAATGCTTGGTGATCAACCGATTCCGATGACTATTGCTGTCTTTTTAATGTTCGCTTTTATGTTTCGATGTATGTCTCAAGGCCCCTACTTTTTATTTGGAGCCCTAGGCATCGTCAGTTTATCTGTGCAATTACACTTTGTTAGTTACAGTAACGTGTCAGCAAATGATCTCGTTATGTCAAACGCTACCGCCTGCATTACTACCGTGTTTTTAGCAATTTTAATGCACTCAATATTTCCTGATGTAGAAGCAAGAGGTAAACCACCCATAGCGAATAAACCTAAAAGTAATGGTCGTCACGAAGTTATTTTGGCCACAAGTGTCGCGACCTTGTCTTTTGTTGTTTTTCAGGTGCTCGATTTACAGGACTCGCTATCCGCACAAGTGTCCTCAGTATTAATTTTATTTCCTCTCAACTGGTACGGTGCTGGTCGTGCGGCACTAAACCGAGCAATTGGTACACTAGTAGGATGTAATGTTGGATTAGCTTGGCAACTGATCTTACTTCAACATTCTGGCATATTATGGTTTGTTAGCATCGCTCTGTGGATTAGTATCATGCTATTTGCGCGCTACCACGCACTTGAAGGAGGCGGCTCCGGCGCAGGCTTTGGCGCAATGACAACCATGGGGATTCTATTTGGTCAATATTTAACGCCTCAGCAAGACTTAGTGTACAACAGCCTTTATCGTTTTACGTCGGTATCTGTTTCTGTCGGGGTAACATTATTAGTAGTCTATTTAATGCATAGATTACTAAATAAATTTGTCAGTACTCGATTTTTGATAGATCATAAATGATTAAAATGACTGGCTAAAATATTGAAGAGCAAAAACCACTAACGGCTTTAATTAATAGTGCTTAACCTTACCTAAAACGCTATTTCTTATACAAAAAAACTTAAATTAATCGATCGAAATAAATTAATTTAAGTTTAATTCTTGCTTATCATTCAACTTATTTGGTAGAACTTAATAAGTTATATACGGCGTAATACTTTGATAATCAACCGCCATTGCAATGCTTAATGCCGTAATATTAATAATTGAAAACGCAAATACCTGACGCGCCCAACCAACAATATCGATATCACGACGATACCCGCGCAAGGCCATAAGTAACCACCAGAAACTGGTTGTACAGGCAACAGCCATAAAGGCTGCCCCGGTAAAACCAGCAATAGGCAATAACATAACAACAAGTGCATATATTGCAATGTACATCACAATGTGATGCTTCGCTTTATCAATACCTTGTGACACAGGTAATACTGGAATATTAGCCGCTTGATAATCTTTAAAGCGAAAGATGGCAATTGCATATGAATGTGGCATTTGCCATAAACAGAACATCACTAATAAAATTAAGGCTTGCATATCAAACGTTCCCGTTACCGCACAGTAACCCACAACAGGCGGAACCGCACCTGAAAGACTACCAACAAAAGTACCGTAAACAGAGTTACGTTTCATATATAGGCTATAAACACCTACATAAATAAAGTAACCAAAAGCCGCAAAAAATACCGCTACAGGTGTTGTATAAGCGATTAATAACCCAAAGCCAATAATCCCTAATATAACACCATGACTTAATGCTGTTATAGCAGACATTTCACCAGTGACTGTCACGCGCTTACGAGTTCGAGCCATAATGATATCTATATCTCTATCAATCACGTTATTAATGGCACAACCTGAAGCAATAACAAACGATAAACCCATTAAGGTTGCCGCCATTAACCAGGGTTCAACAGCACCACGAGAAGCCAATAAAAAGCCCCCTGCAACGCTGATGAAGTTACCCATAATAATGCCTGGTTTAGTGACACTTAAGTACCGACGAAACATGTTAACCTCTCTTAACAGCATTTATTAGCTGCAATTAATACATCATCATTGCGTTTGATGCGTAAATAATCCAAACAGACAACCCAACCACCATAATGATAATGAGCGCACTGAACAAAAACGAGAAACTACTGGCTCGCCCATCTTCAGTAATGAAGTTAAGGTGTAAAAAGTACTTTAAATGCACCCAAATTTGAATGATAGCTAAGCTAACAATACTCCACAGTGTGGTCACTTTTGAATAATCACCACTCATCACTAGATAAAATGGAATCGCGGTTAAAATAATCGATAATACAAAACCTATTAGGTAACTTTTAACACTACCGTGCGATGCATCATGATGTGTTTCATTATTGCTCATTACATTGCCCCCATTAAATAAACAACCGTAAATACACAGATCCACACAATATCTAAAAAATGCCAAAATAAGCTTAAACAACTTAAACGGGTAACTGTCGCTTTACCTAAACCACGACGAGCAACTTCTATCATCATAATGGTCATCCAAATTAACCCAGCGGTTACGTGTAAACCATGTAAGCCAACTAAGGCGAAAAATGAACTAAGAAAAGCACTTTGCTGTGGACCATTACCATGTGCAATTAAATGCTGAAATTCATAAATTTCCATCCCTATAAACACAGCCCCCAAACAAAAGGTAATCGCTAAAAATACTAATGTTAAGGCTTTCTTGTGGCTATGAGCTGCAATCATGGCAAAACCAAAAGTAATACTACTTACCAATAAAGCAGCGGTTTCAATAGCGACAAAATCTAATTCAAAAATATCTTTACCAGAAACACCACCCGCCGTGTTCATAAATAACACGGCATAAGTCGCAAAGAATGAAGCAAATAATAGGCAATCAGTCATGAGGTATAACCAAAAACCAAAAACGGTATCACCCGAAGTGTCATGATGCTCATGTGCTTGGTGTGTTGATATCGCTTCTACGTTTACAGAAAGTGTACTCATGCTTTTACTCCTTCACGACCACTTAAATTATAGGCCTCTTCTGTTTTTGCTATTTCTTCAGGCTGCACATAATAATCAACGTCATTGCTGTAACAACGTTTAATAAATACCCCTATAGCACCAACAAGCCCAACAATCGCCAACCACCAAATATGCCAAATCATAGCAAAGCAAAAAACTGATAGTGTTGCCCCCATAAATACACCAGCCGATGTGTTTTTAGGCATATGTATTGGGCTATAACTTGCTTTACTTTGATAATACTGACCTTTTTCTTTCATATCGGTCCAGGCGTCAATATCATCAACATGTGGAATAACAGCAAAGTTATACGCTTGTGGTGGTGACGAAGTTGCCCATTCAAGCGTATGGCCATTCCAGGGATCTCCCGTTTTGTCATCTAATGCTTCACGATCTCTAAAGCTCACATATAATTGAATTACTTGCGCAATAATACCGAACATAATAATCACGGCACCCACAGCGGCAATATATAACCAAATATTCCAATCAGGATTATTTGTGTGGTTTAAACGACGTGTCATACCTAAGAAGCCAAGTACATATAACGGCATAAAGGCAACAAAGAAGCCAACGATCCAACACCAGAATGACACTTTTCCCCAATATTCATTGAGCTTAAAGCCCATTGCTTTTGGGAACCAGAATGCAAAACCTGCAAGATAACCAAATACTGCACCACCAATAATAGTGTTATGGAAATGCGCAATTAGAAACAAACTGTTATGCAGCACATAATCTGCACCAGGAATTGCCAACAATACGCCTGTCATACCACCAACAGTAAAGGTCACCATAAAACCAAGAGTCCACAATACAGGTACTGTGGTACGTAAACGGCCACGATAAATGGTAAATAACCAATTGAAGAGTTTCACTCCCGTTGGTACGGCAATAACCATAGTCATTACACCAAAAAAGGCATTAACGTTGGCGCTTGATCCCATGGTAAAGAAATGATGTAACCAAACAATAAAACCTAAAATTGAAATCGCACCACTTGCATAAATCATTGATTTATAGCCGAATAAACGTTTACTTGTAAAGGTAGAGATAACTTCAGAGAAAACCCCAAAAGCAGGTAAGACTAGAATATAAACTTCAGGGTGACCCCAAGCCCAAAACAAATTGATGTACATCATGGCGTTACCACCACCATCATTAGTGAAAAAGTGAAAGTCCATGTAACGATCAAGCGTTAACATCGCTAATACAGCGGTTAAAATTGGGAATGATGCAGCAATTAAGATATTTGCCCAAGTACAGGTCCAAGTGAAAATAGGCATTTTCATTAGCGTCATACCTGGTGCACGCATTTTAAACACGGTAACTAAAAAGTTAACCGCCGTTAATAGTGTTCCCAGTCCAGATATCTGCAAGGCCCAAATATAATAATCGACCCCCACCCCAGGACTAAAGCTCAACTCCGATAATGGTGGATAGGCAACCCAACCTGTTTTAGCAAATTCACCAAAAACCAGTGAAAGGTTAATTAATATTGCGCCACTAGCGGTTAGCCAAAAACTCAAATTATTAAGGAAGGGAAATGCCACATCACGGGCACCAATTTGTAATGGCAAAACGATGTTCATTAAACCAACCATAAATGGCATCGCCATAAAGATGATCATAATGACACCATGTGCCGTAAATATTTGGTCATAATGTTCAGGCGGTAGATAACCTGCCGCACCACTAGTGGCAAGCGCTAACTGCGAACGCATCATAATGGCATCACTAAAACCACGAAACAGCATGATTAAAGCAAGTAAAATATACATAACGCCTAAACGTTTATGGTCAACCGAGGTGATCCATTCTCGCCACAATATTCCCCATTTTTTATACTTTGTAATAAGCGCAAAGAGCACAAGCCCTACGAATACAATAACAGCCATAGTCACCATAATAATGGGTTCATGAAATGGAATGGCATCTAACGTTAAATTACCTAAAAATGGCATAGTTATTCCTCGCCTTGAATGTGAGATGGTTGCACTGTGTTTTTATCAATTTTATGCTCCATTTTTTTCATACTTGCCATGTCTTTCATGCCTGACATGCCAGCCATATATTTCATAATAATGGTATGGAACAAGTCTTCTTCGACATCGCCATAGTAGCTTACAGGGTTGTTTTCACTGGCTTTAGCTAACTCATAATATTCAGCTTTCGTTAATGTGCTTTTCTGTGCTTTAACATCACTTACCCATTTATCAAAATCTGCTTGGGTAGGTGTGGCAATAGCATTAAACTTCATTCCAGAGAAACCGGCGCCGCTATAATTTGCAGAAAACCCTTTAAAAGTACCGGGTTCATTAGCAATTAAATGCAGCTTGGTTTCCATCCCTGCCATAGAGTAAATTTGACTACCCAATTGCGGAATAAAGAAAGAATTCATGGTGCTTTCTGACGTGATTTTGTATTCAACGGGGACATTAGCTGGAAAAACCAACTCATTCACCGTGGCAATACCTTGCTCGGGATAAATGAATAACCATTTCCAGTTTAACGAAACCACTTCAATGGTAATATGTTTACCATCTAGCGGCTTATAAGGGTCTAACCTATGAGTAGATTCCCAGGTTATGACACCTAAAATAATAACGATAATAATCGGAACAGCCCAAACGACAGCTTCAATTTTATTAGAGTGCGCCCATTTGGGAGCATAAACTTCATGGGTGCGTGTATCTTTATATTTCCAAGAAAAATATAAAGTCATCACAATAACGGGGATAACAACAAGTAACATAAGAACAGTGGCAATAATGATTAAGTTTTTTTCATCAATACCTACCTGCCCTTTCGGATCAAGCACTCCGCCTTCACAGCCTGACAATATCAGTACTATACTAGCTAAAGCTATATTACAAAGGTTTCGAATTAACAATGGAATATCCTACTAACACCAGTGCCATTAAATTATTGTCCACTTGTATTGATAAAAAAACCAAGGTTGCGTTGTTTATAATCACAATAGTTAGCTATCGTTAAATCAAACGCCTTACCTTGTTCTATGTTTTCATCGCATAACAAGAGCAAAAACTTAATATAAATGGTATAACCTAAATTCAAACAAGTTATTTTATTAAATAAAACAACAGCATAAGTTTTATTCTCGACGAATTTTAAGCAGCAGAAAATCCACTGTTAAAAGGTGAGAAAATATAATGAAGTAGTTGAAATACAGACATACTGCTGCAGATTAGAGCGCTAAACAGTTAACCAATAAAAGTCGTAATCAACTATTTATATAAAGGAGGTGCACGACAACCGTGCGTGTGTAAGCCTATAAAAGACTGTAAAGATTCGCTAAACGCAAAAGCTGTTTTACGTAAAACAATACCTGCCCTATGTGTAGGGAAGATAATAAAAAATAACCAATATAAACCAACGAGTAAACAACCGTTCATAGCTGGTTGCATAAAGAAATAAACAATATTCGTAAGAATTGACTCAGATAAAGCCCCTTCGTTGAATAAATAATTTAATTCCGATAGATCTTCAATAAAACCACAAAATAACATCATCGAACTGATGATTAAAATACTAAAAGCAGTAAATAGTCTTGCACTAAAAAAAACAACAGGCACACTCAATTGCAACTGACTTACAGTCGATTGAGTATTTGTATGCGGGTAGTTTTTACAGCTCAAACCTATAACCTTAATGGTGATCTAACTAGCTTACAATTCAGCAAGCCTTACTATAGTTTTTACTTATTATTAATGACATAAATCAATAAAAGTGTAATAAACTAGAATTTCGCCATTGTACCAAGGTTATTAAATAGTGACTAGTCTGTGGTAGCGCTATTTTGAGGTAGTTACATAAAAATGCACTTACGTGGTTTAATTGTTATTTATAAATCAATTTAAATCGCAACATCATAATAACGCATTGAGGTGTAAAGGAAATGTTTTTCTCTTTTCTCATAACAAAGGAGAATTTAATCATGCTAAGTAATTAACCTTTTAAAAATGTGTGTTCATCGCAACTAAGTATCTTTTTAATCATTGTTACTTGATAACATGGTAAGACTGTATAATAACAAGGAACAAAAATGAAAATCTTCTCTCCTCTAACGCTTTTAGCTATGGTCAGTTTTTCTGGCTTTGCTAGCCAACCTGAGTCCACACTGCAACTTGAAAATGTCTTTGATCTTGAATATGCCAATCAACTTGAAATGACTAATAACGGTAAAACCGTTTATTTTGTCCGTAACCGTATGGATATTAAAAGTGACCGTAAAGTCAGTAATATCTGGTCAGTAGATAGTGATTCGACATTATTACAACCGTTAACATCTGGCGTCCATATGGATTATTCGCCGGTACTTTCTCCTGATGAATCTCGCCTAGCTTTTATTTCCACACGAGACGGTAGTAGCCAAATTTATATCAAATGGCTAAAAACGGGCGCTGTTGCCAAAATAAGTAATTTGACCCAAAGCCCAAGCAACTTGCACTGGTCACCAAATGGTAAACAACTAATATTCAGTCAATTTGTACCTGCTAAAGCTGCTACGCCAGTTAACTTGCCTGGCAAACCTGAAGGGGCAGATTGGGCCGATCCAGCCAAATATATCGATGAAGTGTATTACCGTGCTGATGGCGGAGGCTATACTAAAGCAGGTTTTAGCCACTTATTTAGCATTGATGCAAATGGCGGTAATGCTCGTCAATTAACATCAGGCAACTTTAATCACGGTGGAGCTATTAGCTTTGCTGAAGATGGTAATAGTCTTTATTTCTCAGCAAATCGTCACGATGAATATAAACTTAAACCAACGAACTCTGAAATATACACATTGGATTTAACAAGCTTAACCATTACAGCTGTAACAGATAGAGTTGGCCCAGATAGCCAACCGAGAGTATCCCCTAATGGTCGCTATCTTGCCTATACAGGTTATGACGACAAGCGAACTAACTATGAAAATACTCAACTTTATATTCGTGATTTAAAGTCAGGTAAAACAACAAGTTTAACTACTGATTTTGACCGTAGTGTTGGCCAAATTAAATGGGCTGACGATTCCAAGGGGGTTTACTTTAGCTACGCCAGCGAAGGACAAACAGTACTTGCTTATCAACCACGTAATGGCAAACGCAAAGTGCTTACTGAGCGAATCGGCAGTGTTTCTTTTGGTCGTCCTTATTCAGGTGGTGACTTTGATGTAAGTGAAGATGGTGATGTGGCAATAACTTTTGCAGATACTCAACGCCCTGCTGATGTTGCTTTAGTTAAACGCGGTAAAACCCAACGTTTAACACATTTAAACGAAGATGCCTTAGGAAATAAGCAATTAGCAAAAGTTGAAGAAATTTGGCTTAAATCAAGCCATGACAGCCTGCCTATTCAAGGTTGGGTTGCGTATCCACCAGGGTTTGATAGCAAGAAAAAGTACCCGCTTATATTAGAGATTCATGGTGGACCGGTTGCTAATTATGGCCCGCACTTTAGTGCCGAAGTACAATTATTTGCAGCGAAAGGTAATGTTGTTTTATATATGAACCCACGCGGTAGTGATTCTTACGGTAAAGAATTTGCCCAAACCATTCATCATAATTACCCAAGTAACGATTTTGATGACTTAATGACGGGTGTTGATGCTTTAATTGCCAAAGGGTTTATTGATGAGTCTAACCTGTTTGTTACTGGTGGCTCTGGTGGCGGCGTACTAACAGCATGGATTGTTGGTCATACAGACCGTTTTGCTGCGGCAGTGGTTGCCAAACCTGTTATCAATTGGATCAGCTTTGTCTTAACGGCTGATTTCTATCCTTTCTTTGCTGATTATTGGTTCCCTGGTAAACCATGGGATCACATTGAACATTATATGAAACGCTCACCTATTAGCTATGTAGGGAATGTTAAAACTCCAACAATGTTATTGACTGGTGAGGCCGATTACCGCACACCTATTTCAGAAACAGAGCAATTTTATCAAGCATTAAAATTACAAGACGTTGATACTGCCATGGTACGCATTCCTGATGCTTCACATGGCATAACAAAACGACCGTCTAACTTAATGTCGAAAGTAGCTTATATTCAATGGTGGTTTGATAAACACAGTAATAAATAGCACTAATGATTTTGACAAGGGAATAACCATTCTCTTCAATCAATAATGCCTTGCCGACATGGATGTCGGTACTTAAGTTATGTTTGAAACGTATAACTTGTGCCTCTAAACCCTTTAACTCTCGCTAAGTGAGAAGAAACTGATTGGAATTGGTATAAGCCCCCCTTACACAGTGTTGTGAAAGGGGGTTTTTTAAAATATATTAATTATCTATTTTTCAAATAGTTAACAACATAATCAATTATTAACTACGCAGTTAACGCACCAATTTTGCTTTTAAGTTTAGGTAATGCAAAAGCTAAAAAGCTTTTCATTTTTTGCGGCATATACTTTTTAGATTTATGTATTAAATGTACTGGCACAGTCTCAGGTTCAAATTCCGGTAAGATAATACTCAGTTCGCCGGTATCTACCGCGTCTTTAACTTGATAATGCAATTGTTGCGTTATCCCTACGCCATTTATCGCAGCGGAAACCGCAGATTCACTATCTGTAACGGTGAGTCTAGATGAAATATTTATATTAATATTCATTTGAGCATCAGGAAGGTAATAGCGCCAATGTGGAGGAGTATTTGCTGTGTTTAGTAAGATGCATGCAAAGTTAGATAAATCATAAGGCGATGATAATTGATTATGTTGCGCTAAAACTTGCTGATTTGCGCAGGTAACAATCCGAATCTTTCCCACTTGCGTCGCAATCATTGAGCTGTCAGGTAAAACGCCAATTCTAACGGCCATATCAACTTCATTTTCAAACAAGTTCATATTTCCATCTGATAAAATGAGCTGCACATTTATATTTGAATATAAAGACAGAAATTCAGTAACAATAGGCAATACATATTTTTTTCCAAACATAACCGGCGCAGTAATAACCAACTCACCTCTTGGCTCCAAATATTCACCTTTGACTTCACGCTCGGCTTCTTCAACCTGTTCAATAATCCTTTTACAGGCTCTAATATAGTCAGTGCCAGCAATAGTTAATGACAACTTTCGAGTTGTTCTATGTAGCACTCGCACACCAAGTTGATTTTCAAGTTCAGATACTTTCCGACTTAATGTAGGTAACGGCACATTCAATGCTTTGCTTGCAGCAGAGAAACTACCAAGCTCGACCACTTTAATTAACATTGTCATTGCTTGTAATCTATCCATCATTATCTCATTTATTGAAAATATCATTGTCAAATTTACAGTATTATCTTTTAAATAACAAAATGTCATAGTGGATCTATTAAAAATTAACCAAAAATCTTATAAACGGTTTACATATGATGAATTCACAAATTGCTATTGCCTATGACCATGTCGGAATTAGAGTGAGCAACAGACAACAATCTATTAAGTTTTATGAATCGCTAGGATTCAAAGAAACTTATCGTATTCCAGAGGCTGAAGCCAATGAAATGATGACCTCGGCTGGCGTTAGAATTAACCTTATTTTTAATGGCGCAACCACAAAAGATCGAAAAAATGTGCTGCTTGATGAGGCAATTAAACAACCAGGGATTACACATCCGGCATTCGTTATAAATGACATAAGTCAGTTTGAAAGCTGGTTATTAAAAGAAGGAATAGAAATCACTGAGGGGCCTAAAAAACTGGGTCCGAGAAGAATGACTTTGTTTATCCGTGATCCAGACGGCAATGTACTGGAATTTAACCAACTACTATCTGAGGAAAAAAACAATGAAATTATATGACTTAGAACTATCAGGCAACTGTTATAAAGTAAAATTATTTGCATCACTTATTAATGCTCCATTAGATATTGTACCTGTTGATTATCTTCAAGGAGAGCATAAAGGAGAAACGTTACTTAAACTAAACCCGTGGGGCGAAATTCCAATTCTAGAAGACGGTAATGTCGTATTAAGAGATGGCCAAGCT
The DNA here is from genome assembly GCF_018860915.1 of Colwellia sp. C2M11. GTDB lineage: Bacteria > Pseudomonadota > Gammaproteobacteria > Enterobacterales > Alteromonadaceae > Colwellia. Next base: position 73,268 of record NZ_JAHKQD010000009.1, on the reverse strand, counting down.
ATATTAGTATATTTAGCGAATAAATATGGTGGTGAAGCATGGTGGCCTAGCGAAGCGCATTTACAAGCTGATGTTATGCAATGGCTATCAGTTGCAGCTAACGAAATACAACATGGGCCAAATACCTCTCGATTAATTGAAAAGTTTGGTGTTGAAAGCGACCTTGCTTTGTCGTTAGCACGTTCAACTCGAATATTAACGTTAATCAACAATCATCTTGCTGACAAAGATTGGTTAGCGGTAAATCGTCCAACAATTGCAGATTGTGCCATTTATCCTTATATTTCAATTGCACACGAAGGTGGTGTTTCAGTTGATGAATATACTCATATTAAAGCATGGATGAAGCGTTTAGAGCAGTTACCTGGTTATATATCGATGCCTGGTAATTAGCACAATAGGTGGTAGGTTCAATGTGAATTTTTGAAAATATTAGGAAGGAATATTGAATTTTCATAAATAAGCTTAAGCTATTCTACTTTATCAGAATAGCTTAAGCTGTATGATACTTTATTGTTGATTTACAAGGTTAAAATCACCCTAAATTCAAACTTATTCAACCGTAACCGATTTCGCTAAATTTCGAGGCTGATCAACGTCAGTACCTTTAATAATAGCAACATAATATGAAAGTAATTGCAGTGGTAAGGTATAAACAATCGGTGCGATTATGTCATCACAATGTGGTACGTTAATAACCTTCATCGTGTCGTCACTAGCAAAATGTGCATCGACATCAGCAAATACATACATTAAACCACCACGAGCACGTACTTCTTCTACGTTTGATTTTAATTTTTCAATTAAATCATTTTTCGGTGCAACAACAATAACTGGCATTTCAGCATCAATAAGGGCTAACGGGCCATGCTTAAGTTCACCAGCGGCATAAGCTTCTGCATGAATATAAGAAATCTCTTTGAGTTTAAGTGCACCTTCCATCGCAATTGGGTATTGATCACCACGACCTAAGAATAATGCATGTTGTTTATCTGCAAAATCTTCCGCAAGATCTTCAATTGAAGGCGCTAATGCTAATACTTCTTCAAGTTTGTTAGGTAAGGTTAATAGCGATTTAGCAATACTTTCTTGTTGTGCTACCGGCATACCGTGATGTTTACCTATCGCCAGCGTCATCATTAACAAACCAACAAGCTGAGTTGTAAATGCTTTCGTTGAAGCTACACCTATTTCAGCGCCAGCTTTTGTCATAAATGATAAATCTGATTCTCGAACTAACGATGAACCTGGTACGTTACAAATACTTAAACTTGATGTGTAGCCAATTTCTTTTGCTAAACGTAAAGCCGCTAACGTATCGGCTGTTTCACCTGATTGTGACAAGGTTACAATCATTGAGTTTTTAGGCACAAATGATTTACGGTATCTAAACTCACTCGCAATTTCGATATTACAAGAAATACCCGCAAGCTCTTCTAACCAATAACGTGCAACCATACCTGAATGGTAACTAGTACCACAGGCAATTATTTGTACGTGTTCAACATTTTTAAAAATGTCGTCAGCGCCATTACCAAAAGTTTCTATATTAAGTTCAGTTCCTAGTAAACGCCCTTCTAACGTATTTCTAATCGCTGAAGGTTGTTCATAAGTTTCTTTAAGCATGTAGTGACGGTATTCACCTTTATCACCACTATCATGGTTTACCGAAGCTTCTTTTGCTTCACGCTCGATTGGGTCGCCATTAGCATCAAATATATTAACGTTAAAACGAGTAACTTCAGCAACATCACCTTCTTCTAAAAAGGCAAATTTTCGAGTAACGGGTAATAAGGCCATCATATCTGAAGCAATGAAGTTTTCGCCTAAGCCATAACCTATCACTAATGGGCTACCTGAACGTGCAACAATAATACGATCTTTATCTGTACTATCCATCACAACAGTACCGTAGGCACCTTCAAGTTGTTGAACAGCTTTTTGTACTGCTGCTAATAACGTGTCACTCGTTTTTAGTTCATGATGAACTAAATGGCCAATAACTTCAGTATCAGTTTGAGAAATAAACTCGTACCCTAAACCTTGAAGTTGTTTACGTAATTCGTCATGATTTTCAATAATACCATTATGAACAACCGCGATGTTGCCACTAGAAAGGTGAGGGTGAGCATTTACTTCGCTTGGAGAGCCATGTGTTGCCCAACGGGTATGCGCAATACCTGTGCCACCAGATAACGGCGTTTCTTGTAAGGCTTGATCTAATTCCTGTACTTTACCTAAACGCTTAACACTGGTTAATTTGTTATGCTGATCTATGGTTGCAATTCCTGCTGAATCATAACCTCTGTACTCTAAACGTTTTAATCCTTCGACTAAAATATCAGCTACGTCACGTTGTGCTACTGCACCGACTATGCCACACATAGTTTATATCCTTTATTTTTAATTAGCTGACTTGGCGCATATTAAGTTTACGCCTTGAGCTATTAGCTGCAATCTTACTGATTCAGATAAATCATCATCAGTGATGAGGGTGTGTATTTGTTGCCATCCTAATTCTAAGTTAGGTATTTTTTTTGCTATTTTATATGATTCAATCATAACAATAACTTCACGGGAAACTTCTGCCATAACACGACTTAAGCCGGTTAATTCATTAAAAGTTGTTGTTCCACGATCTATATCTATGCCATCAGCACCAATAAATAGTTGATCAAAATCATAAGAGCGAAGCACTTGCTCTGCAACTTGTCCTTGAAAAGCTTCAGAGTTGGCGTCCCAAGTGCCGCCGGTCATCAATAAGGTAGGTTCATTTTCTAAGGCGTGAATTTCGTTAGCTATGCTAAGTGCATTCGTCATAACCACTAAACCTTTTTTACTTTCAAGTTCACCTACAAGAGCAGACGTAGTTTGACCACTATCAATAATAATACGGTTATGATCTCGAACAAGTGTTGCTGCATATTTAGCAATCGCTTTCTTTTGTAGAGAAAGTTTTTCACTTTTCGGTTCAGTAATCTCTCTAGGTAAAGCTATGGCTCCACCATAACGCCTTAATAACAAACCACTATTTTCTAGTGAAGCCAAATCTTTTCTAATAGAAACTTCTGAAATATCAAACTGCTTAGCCAAACTATCAACGCTCACTTCTCCGTTGATATTAAGTTCGGTAATAATGCTATGACGACGCTGTTGAGTATTTCTTTTAGACATGATGTATTAGATAAATTACCAGTTAACTTTCACTTTGAACGCTATTATCTTTCATTTCGAAACCTTTTGCAATTTATCCCCTAAAAAATAGACAACCTATTATTTACATGACATGCAATAAAAAACAAATGTTTTATGAATAATGAAGTGGTGATCGGGTGATTTAATACCAGTTTAATTAATTAAATGAACAATTTTATATGTAGAAAAAGTTGCCAAATACAACGCTTTTATTTCAATAACTAGTTGTTCTAATTATTAAATAAATAACGATGTAGTTAGTGATTTCAACAAGTAGAAATGATTACATCGTTAGTGAGATAGGTATAATTAGTAAAAGTAAACTATACTGAACAAAAATTCTCTACAGCCCAAATATATAATGCTGTACTAGAGTAGATGTACTTCAGAAGTTTAAATGACAAGGCTTACAATTGAACATAAGAGCACTTACATTGGCGAATATTTGTTACCAACAGACTCTATTATTCAGCCATAAATAAATTAATTAGCCAATAAATAGGCATATTCGGGTTTTTTTACGAACTTATCTGCCGCCTGTTGTAAGCGTTTAGCTATTGCCTTGTCTGTACCTTTATTCAAAGCAATATAGCTAGTACGCTGATTTTTCATCGTAATTTTTTTATAATGAATAGCTAAATTGGGCTTATTTATAGCCTCTAGCTGAACTCTTGCATTATTTGGATCGGTGTAAAGTAAATCAACTCGACCATTGGCTAATAGCTTAACCATTTGTTCACGTGAAGAAACAATATATAAATTCTTTTTTTCAGAAAAGCCAGCAGCAATAAGCTCTTTGTGCTCAGCAGAATTTAAAATTACCGCAATAAGCTTTTCCTTTGCTTGCTCTATAGTCTCAACATGGTTTTCAATATTACTTTCTAGAGAAATAAATACACGCGCAGGACGACTCACTTTAATTATCCAATAAAAGTTATCTTCCCGCTCTGGTGTTCTAATCATACTTAAGATAATTGTATTAGGATTACTTTCAGCGATTGAGAATGCTCGTGCCCATGGCATAAACGCAACATTAGCCTCAAGCTGTGCTTCGGCTAAAATTGCGTTAAGAATTCCAATCGTTGGACCTTTATTTTCGCCTTCATCCGGATATTGAAGTAAAGGATTAATACTAGCAACAACCTGCAATTCAACCGGTATATCATCCTTTGCAACAGAATATAAAGGTTGAATAAAAAGTAAAAAAACAAACCATATGAAAATTTTTCGCGGCATAAATAACCTTGCTCAAGTATTATAAAGTGTCATTAGTTACATTAAGTACTAACGAGAAACTATTTTTTTACTGGTCGCTGCCAGTTTTGTATATTACGTTGTCTAGAACGTGCAACAGCTAAATCATTTTTATCAACTTCTTTCGCAATAACAGAGCCTGCGCCTACTGTTGCAGTTTCACCTATAGTAACAGGGGCAACTAAAGAACTATTCGAGCCAATAAAGGCATGATCATTGATAATAGTTTGCGCTTTATTTACACCGTCATAATTACAAGTAATGGTACCTGCACCTATATTAACTTTTTTACCAATAAGTGTGTCGCCAAGATAAGTTAAATGTCCGGCTTTACTGCCTTCACCCAACGTGGTTTTCTTCATTTCAACAAAGTTACCCACATGTGAGTCTTTATGCATTATTGTGCCTGGACGAATTCGCGCAAATGGACCTACTGAACAACTCTCACCAATAACAGCATCTTCAATAATGGTATTGGGTTTAATTTCAGCATTCTCATTAATGGTGCAATTTTTAAGAATACAGTTGGCACCAATTTTCACACCATTAGCGAGTTTTACTTCACCTTCAAAAATACAGTTAATATCAATATTTACTTCACTACCAACAGTTAAAGAGCCGCGAATATCAATACGAGCAGGATCACGTAAGCTTGCTCCTTCAATCATTAACTCTTCCGCCAAACGTGCTTGATAGGCACGCTCTAAAGAAGCTAGTTGTACTCGATTGTTCGCTCCTTCAACTTCAACTTCTGTTTCTGGGTGAGCGGTAGCAATCGACTTACCTTCATGATGTGCGGCAGCGATAATGTCAGTTAGGTAATATTCACCTTGAGCATTTTCATTAGAAAGACCACTCAACCAACGCTTCAAATCTCCACCATTGGCTAACAAAATACCAGTATTAGCTTCATTAATCATTAGCTGTTCTGACGTTGCATCTTTTTGTTCTACTATACCAACCACTTGCTCATCAACACGTACAATACGACCATAACCTGTAGGGTTACTTAAGTGTACCGTTAACAGTGCCATGCCATCACTAGGTTTAGCGGCTAGTAGGCTTTCTAAAGTTGATACTTTCGTGAGGGGTACATCACCATATAAGACTAATACATCTTCATCGTCTGTTAAAAATGGCGAAGCCTGATCAACTGCATGGCCTGTGCCTAACTGTTCTTTCTGTTCAATGAAGGTTAAATCTTTCCCTGAGTCATTATCTGTTAATGTCGCTTTCAGTGTTTCGCCACCAAAACCATAAACAACATAAATATTTTTTGCGCCTAAGTAGCGTGCACTATCAATAACATGAGACACCATTGGCTTATCAGCGACAACATGGAGAACTTTAGGTAAAGAAGAGCGCATACGAGTACCTTTACCCGCAGCAAGAATAACGACAGAGAGAGACATGATAAATCCATTCAAGTAAATATATTGTGTATGCTTATTATTGTACCTATCTTTGCACTCGCTTTGCTATTAATTTTATTTAATGTGCTTTTTTTAAAATACAGAGAGTGATCTCCCTGCACAGCTTATGTGCGACTTTTCTTTTTATCGCCCCCTATGTAAGCATTATAGAAAACAAAATAATAACATACGAAAACATTAGTAATATAAAACAATAAGTTAACCTTTATTTAATAGCTTGGTATATTTTTTGCGACACCACTATCAATATTGAATATAGAGTGATGAACAAGATATGAATTTAAGAAGTAAATTGACTGGAGTAGACAATACGTCTGTATGCCATGCTGTTCTGCTTATCGCTTAAGGAAAAACGATGAACACATTAAATAATTATAAATACTTCATGGTTGATGTATTTACTGAGCAACCTTTTCATGGCGTGCCTTTACCTGTTTTTGCTGACGCCAGCGGTTTGTCTGATAGACAAATGCAACAAATTTCAACAGAGCTAAATGCAAGTTGTACTATTTTTTTACAAACGGCAGATAAAAATAATCGCCGAGAAATTCGCGTGTTTTCAAAAGAAAAAGAATTACCTTGTAGTGTTCATGCAATACAAGCGGCAAGTTATGTTTTAGCAAGCACAGCTATACCACTAATCGATAACCATAACCTTATTTCTTTTTCCTCAACCATGAAAGGACATGAAAAAATTATCAACAGTCATGTATCGAAAAATGATAACGGCGATATAGGTATTATTCAACAATCTTATAACACACATGCTGCGATAGATTATTACACACCAACAACTGAAGAATTAGCAGAAATGTTATCACTTAACCCTGCAGATATAGGCTTTGATAACTATCGTCCATTAATTGTTTCTTGCGGCATCCCTTATTTAATTGTGCCTATTATGTCTTACACTGCAATACGTGAAGCTAAATTCAATGAGGCCGCTTGGAGTAATTCTTCAGCACCGAGTTCGTTAGCACAGGAAATCCTGCTTTTCGCTAATAATACCGATGATAACTCAGCTGATTTTCATGCTCGTTTGCTAGGCCCTGCTTTTGCTCACCATGACGATCCTCCAATTGGCAGTGTAATTCCCGCTTTTGCTAGTCACATTTGTGATCATCCTCATATACAAAAAGGCACACATGTTTTTGGTATTCAAAGAGGTGACAATAATGGTCGTCAAAGTCACTTTTTCATTGAGATGGATAATAAGCAGAGTAAAGACTTAACCATACGTGTCGGTGGTTATGCTGTATTAGTGGGAGAAGGACAAATTCACGTTTCATAAAAGAACGGATTTTTTAATCGATAAGTAACTTACCCATTCCATTTCACAGCCTGGTTTTTACATGTGAAGCGGAATGGCTTTTTGCGATTGCAATTCAAAAAACCTAGTGCTATAACGAATAACTTTTCTAAAATGCACAGACTACATTAATCAATATGAAATATATTATTGGCGCTTATGCTACCGCTCCTTCGGGCAATGCTTGGGACAAAAATGAAGAAACAGATTACTACCAACAATTAAAAAACATTAAAAGCATTCAAGGTCTAGAACACCCATTTACTGGCCAGTTACATACCCATGACGATGATTGGTTTTTAGCAAATATTGATCCTCAGTGGCAATTTGTATTTACTTCTATCCCTGGTGTAATGGGCAACCTTGGAAAGAATCCTCATTTCGGTATTGCCTCAAATAATGAGGAAGGTCGATTAGCTGCCATCGCGTTTTATCAACAAGCACAACAAGCCATAGTAAAACTAAACGCACATTTGAACAGGGAAGCAGTACCTTTCATTAAAATTCATACCGCTCCCACAATCACTGCTGATGCACAATCCTCTATTCAAGCATTACAAACATCTCTTGAAACCATGCAATCTTGGAATTGGCAAGGTGCAAAACTTGTAATTGAACACTGTGATGCTTACGTTGAAGGTCAAGCTTCTCAAAAAGGCTTTATGTTACTAGAAGATGAAATTACAGCTATTCAAAATGTTAATAGTAAACATAATACCGATATTGGTATTAGCATAAATTGGGGACGATCTGCGATTGAAACACGTAGTGTTGAAGGTCCGATTCAACATATTAAACAAGCTTATGATTGTGGTTTATTAAAAGGTATTATTTTTTCTGGCGCTTCAGGTGTTGAAGGACCTTATGGTCAATGGCGAGATACTCATATGCCTCATGAGCAGGCGATTGATGTACCAAGTTACGCTAAGGGGTCAGCCTTAACAATTAATGAAATTAAACGCTCTTTAGAACAGTGTCCGTACGAAAAACTTGATTTTCTTGGCGGGAAAATAGCGATACGCCCAAATGAAGCAAGTGTAGATGAACGTGTTTCTTATATAACAAGTTTACTTTCGTTACTTGATAAAGTGACTAGTAAATAAGTTTTTACCCACGAGCAGTAATGGGCAATAACTCAAACGTGTTAAATAAATTAACACGTTTTTATTAAGCAAACCTTACCAATCAAGTCCTTTCTGAGCCTTTACCCCTGCTTTAAAGGCATGTTTAATAGGTTGAACCTCTGAAACAGTATCAGCTAATTCAATAAGTTTACGATGACAAGCTCTACCGGTAATAATCACATGCTGCATTTTAGGCCTGTTATTAAGTACTTCAATAATTTCATCTAATTCAATGTAGCCATACTTAACCATGTAGGTCATTTCATCGAGTAGCACAATATTAAGGGTTTCATCACTCAACATTTCTTTACTTCTTTGCCAAGCTACTTTTGCTGCGATAGTATCCGTTTCTGTACTTTGGGTTTCCCACGTAAACCCAGTCCCCATAACATAATGCTGCACAGGAAATTGTTTCAGAATGTTCATTTCCCCACATTCCCACTTATCGCCTTTAATAAACTGTACTACACCTGCTTTTTGACCATGACCAATCGCACGTAATACAGTACCAAAACCAGAAGTACTTTTACCTTTACCATTACCTGTGATTACAACAAAAACCCCGCGTTCTTCGGTCGCTTGAGCAATACGATTATCAACTTTTGCTTTAATTTTTTTCTGACGTTCAATATGTTTTTGCTCTTTAATTTGTGCAGCTTCATCTTGTTGTTGAAGCCTATTATCATTTTGCTGATTTTCATTAATATCTGTCACAGTTTTTCTCACTTACAGTTTATTTTTCGCATATTTTTCATATAACGATTATTAATCATTACTGATTGAGTTCCTTCTACAACAGTTTATTGATTCGCTTAAAAGTAACGAGTTTTCTCAAGAATAATTAATGATAAACTCAGGTTACTTGGTAAATACACTAATGCTTATGGTTAGCAATAACGCTCGTATTTAACTCCTTATTGGTAAATAAATGGTTTATTGTAAAATCAATGACGATGGCTGAAATAATATAAAAAACAGGATTAGAGACGGACTTAAAATAATACTTATCAACCCGTGTTTCATATTCTGCCCATGATAATTCAGCAAACTTACCAGATAACGTGTAATAATCACCATTTGAAGTAAAAAAGGCAATTGATGCACTGGGTAAATGATTAAAATTAGAGAAATGATGGGTGCGCGTAGCAAGCATTAACAAGGTTAATACTGAAAATACTGCCATAAATATATTCAAATGGAATTTTTGATTCATTAACTTCATAACGATCTCGTTAAATAGATAGTTAACAGTGTTGGAAATCAAAGGCAGTAAATGATAAAAGAATAGTTATTCTGTGTTAGTAGCAAAAAAATCCGTAAAAATAAGTGATTAGCTCAAACAAACAGTAATAGATTCCTTAGGCTGCAATTTAGAAAAATCATGTTAAATATTACAAATTTCAGCACATATACTTATCTCTGAATCACCGCCCACCGCAGTTGTCGAGTATGCTATTTATATAAGTAAACACAGATATAATATTATAAGTGATAAATAACATTGATTAGGCCGGTCTCCAGACTTCTGATCATTGCATTTGCAACACCTTCCCATACATCACTAATGTAATATTCTACTTAGCGATTCAATGCAGTGGTTTTTGTTGCTGCTCACAGTTACCGTTGCGGGGGCAGTACTGGTATTTCACCAGTTTCACGTTTCACCTTCAGAGCGTTATTATTTTGTTAAACACATCAAAATAACGTGTGAAGACACCTAAATCGAACCAGATAATACGTCATAAATACATGCTATTCAATAACTAACAAAACTAGTTCCAAACATATTAGCGTTGAACCTAAACGGTGATTTAGTTACTCTACGCGCCCTTTCAAATGATGATAAATGTCATCATTGATGTTATTAGTATTAAAAACAGATGAAAACAAACTTATATTTAGCGCGTCACGGACAAACGAAATGGAATGAAATCCAGCGTTATCAAGGACAATTAGACAGTGAACTAACGCATTTAGGTAAGGAACAGTCTAAAAAACTTGCACAAAATATTGTTAATAAAGAAATAGACTTTATTATTTCGTCCCCCCTTGGTCGTGCAGTTAATACAGCTATTAGCTGTCAAAAGCTATTAAATATCCCTATTATTAACCTAAATGACATAACCGAACGAAACTTAGGTCAATGGCAAGGTGCTTATATAAGCAACATTAAAAATGAAGTACATTTTGACGAAATTTTCCACCAATTTACCGCACTGAAACCTATAGGTGGTGAAAGCGCCATAGACTGTGGGACACGCATTTATAATGCATTACAAAGACTCGCGATCCATAATGTAAATAAAAATTTATTGGTTATTTTTCATGGTGAAGCGTTGCGCTGTTTTTTAGCGAAGCTAGGTCAGCAATCAACACAAAATGCTTATGAATTATTCGACAATGGCTCTATCTTTCATTTAACCTATAATCATAACGATAAAAATTTTCACTCTGAAACAGTAACAGCGAAATAAAATAACAATGTCGTGGATAGAAAATATAAATAACCAAGCAATGTTATTAGCGCCTTATTTTGCTACGTCATTAACTATTTTATTAGCTTTACTGCTTGATAATATCTTAGGCGAAGCTAAAAAGTACCATTATCTTGTTGGTTTTGGCTGGCTTGCAGATAAAATAGAGTCTGTACTTAATCATAACAACATCCAACAAAACTCACTGACTACGGCTAAAACTGCACCGTTAAAAATAAAACTATTAGGTACGCTTTCTTGGTGTTTATTGGTATTGCCGCTTCCCATTGTTTACTTTCTATTTATTAATGATTTAGCATGGTATTGGCAAATATTGCTCGATGCCAGTGTACTTTATTTGGCGATTGGTCTTAATAGTTTACATCAACATGCTATGCAGATTTACATCCCTTTGAAATCAGAAGATATTGTAAAAGCTCGCCACTTTACCGGTTACATTGTTAGTAGAGAAACTAACGCTCTTTCACCACAAGCAATGTCTAGAGCAACGGTAGAATCTATGCTCGAAAATGGACATGATTCAGTTATCGCTTCAATGGTTTATTATATTATCGGCGGTGCGCCATTAGTTATTTTGCATCGTTTAGCTAATACACTCGATGCAATGTGGGGTTATAAAACGTCTCGTTTTAATCATTTTGGCTATGCCAGTGCTAAGCTTGATGACTTACTCGGATTCTTTTCCGCAAAAATTTGTACCCTACTGTATTCAATACAAGGTGATGTTAAACAATCTGTTACCAATGCCTATCAGCAAGGTAATCAATATAAAAGTCATAATGGTGGCTGGGTAATGGCAGCCGGCGCTACTGTGATGAAGATAACACTGGGCGGTAATGCTTTTTATCATGGAAAAGTAATAACCTCACCCACATTAGGTTTAGGCAACTCGGTCAGCATCGAGGATATACCTCGCAGTATAACGCTAGTAAAACGGGCAGCTATTACATTAGCTTTATTAACTTTTTTCTATCAACTAGTTTGTTATCTTCTATAAAGTTAAC
>NZ_JAHKQD010000009.1:0-61276 GCF_018860915.1 Colwellia sp. C2M11 | reverse complement strand
GTTAACTTTATAGAAGATAATAGGTTAGTTAACATGGCTTTTAATATTCAAATTTATTAAATTTTAGGTGAACCAATTTTGGCTCTTATTCATGGTGGACAGCTACAATTAGTGGCTAAGCAATTTAATATTGCTCCTGAAAGCTGGTTAGATTTATCTACAGGTATAGCACCATTTAGCTACCCTATTCCAACAATCCCAGCACAACTATATCAGGCATTACCACAATCAAATATCAACTTAGAATACGCAGCTAAACGTTATTACAATGCTAACAGCTTGCTAGTAACCAATGGCAGCCAAGCGATAATAAAACTTTTACCTGTGTTATGGCGTGAAGAAAACAAACATTCCACTATCGTATACTTACCCGAGCAAGGCTATAAAGAACATGCCTTAGCCTGGCAAACCGCAGGCTTTACATTATGTTGGTATCAAGACACTTTACCTGAAATTAATACAATTGAAGAAAATTCAGTTTTAGTGGTAATTAACCCGAACAACCCAACGGGGCAACTCTACCCAAAATCTACGCTACTCAACTATCAAAGAAAATTAGCTCAACGCAATGGTTTATTCATTATTGATGAAGCCTTTATTGATGTAATAAGCCCCACTCAATCAATGACAAGCGCCGGCAGTAAATATGATGAAAACACGTTGATATTACGCTCATTTGGCAAGTTTTTTGGTTTAGCCGGTATTCGTATTGGTTTTTTAATTGGTGCCGAGCCTTGGTTAGCAAAATTTAACGAACAACTTGGCCCTTGGCAAGTTAATGGCCCTGCACAGCTTATAGCGCAAAAAGCATTAGAAGATAAACACTGGCAAACACAGCAGCAACAAACACTAAAAACGTTAAGTACACATTTACGGACATTACTCACTGACAATTTACCAATGGAGCAGATAACGACTATCTCTGGCACTGATCTATTTCAAACGGTTTATTTTAAAGAAAATCATAACGGTAAAAGCCGCGCTGAAAGCTACTATATAGCCTTATGCAAACAAGGTGTTTATGTGCGGTTAACTGATGATAAACAGGCATTAAGGTTTGGTATAGCCAAGATTGAAGAGCTTACACGGTTGGCTAATGCTTTGCTTAATATAAATAACGAATACGCTTAGTTGTTACAGAGCCAACTCGAATATCATCAAATAACACCAAAGTGTGGCGTCTCTGAATACACTTAACGAAGCGTATTAATTCTTATAAATTTCATGTTGATAGTGAAAGCTGTTATAGGGGATTACCAGTGGTAACACCCGCTTTTAAAATTTGTTCGATATCATCCATATGCAAGTATTGCTCGCATATCCCAGCTAAACGTTCTAATTGAGTTTCTCTATGTTGATTAATATCAATAACAGACTGTACACCATGATCTTGTTTAACCCACTTCAATATCGCGCTAGTTACTGCTCCGTGATCAAAAATGCCATGTAAATAGGTTGCTACAATTTGATTATCTGTTGAGATAAAACCATCTGTACTTAGCGCACCTACAGACAAATCACTTATTAAAGATTTTTTAAGTGCTTCACCTTGTGAATGACCACAATGAATTTCATAGCCCAAAACCTCACAAGAAGCGCCAGCTAGGGTGAGTGTGCCAGAAACCTGTGTTAAGGTTTTTTCTGCGGTTAACGTCGTGGTAAAATCAGCTAATCCTAAGCCTGAAATAGCTCTTTCGCCATTTTCTTCAGCTGTTGATTCAATCGCAAGTGGATCCAATATTTTATTACCTAGCATTTGAAACCCACCACAAATACCGAGCACTTTACCGCCATATCTTAAATGACGATTAATATCCTCTTGCCAGCCTTGAGCTTTTAAAAATGCTAAGTCTGAAATCACATTTTTACTGCCCGGTAAAATAACTAAATCGCAATTGTCTATCCGTTCACCCATTTTGACATAACGTAAATCTATTTCAGGGTTTAACCTTAATGGGTCAAAATCAGTATGATTACTAATATGCGGCAATAGAGGTACCGCAATAGAAATTTTACTTTGACTCACTTTATTATCAAGAGCAATCGCATCTTCAGCATCAAGCGCTAAATCATGTAAATAAGGCAAAACACCTAAAACAGGCTTACCAGTATGTTCTTCAAGCCAAGTTAAACCTGATTCTAGTAACTTAATATCACCGCGAAAACGATTAATAATAAAACCTTTTACCCGTGCTTGCTCTGACGCTGACAATAATGCTAACGTCCCTACTAAATGAGCAAAAACTCCACCACGATCAATATCAGCGACTAAAATAACAGGACAATCTACTTTTTCAGCGTAGCCCATATTGGCAATGTCATGTTCGCGCAAATTAATTTCAGCCGGACTACCTGCACCTTCCACCATTAACACATCAAACTCTTGTGCAAGCCGATAATGAGATTCAACCACTGCATTCATCGCCACTTTTTTATAGTCGTGATAGCTGGTCGCTTCCATATTTGAAAGTGCCTTACCGTGTACAATAACTTGCGCACCAGTATCACTATTTGGCTTTAATAAAATAGGATTAAAATCAACACGCGGTGCAATATTAGCAGCAATAGCTTGTAATGCTTGTGCTCGTCCAATTTCGCCGCCATCTTCTGTTACCGCACTATTTAGCGCCATATTTTGAGGTTTAAAAGGCGCAACACTAAAACCTCTATTCACAAAAACACGACAAAGCCCTGCCACTACCGTACTTTTACCGGCATCAGAAGTAGTGCCTTGTATCATTAAGGTTTTCATTTGTACTCCTTCGGCTTAAGCGATAGAGGAATCCCCGCCATAATAAAATCGACTCGCTCAGCTATTACAGCGATTTCTTGATGTAACCAACCCGCTTGATCAACAAAATTTCGTGAAAGCTCTCCCATAGGTACAATGCCATGACCAACTTCATTACTAACAAGCAGTAAATGCACCTCACTTGATTGTGCATAATGAGATAAAGTTTTAAGTAACGCTTGTTTTTCTTGTTGAAAACAATCTTTTTCAGCTGAACATAAGCAATTTGTTAACCATAAGGTAAGGCAATCAACTAATATTGTTATCCCATGTTTGTGTTCGCTGTTATGTTTTTTTACTAACTGCTCAATCGCTTTGGCTAGTTCAATAGAGGATTCAATTAACAACCAATGAGCAGGTCTTTGTTGTTGGTGTTGCTTGATACGCGCTAACATTTCACCATCTAACGGCTGAGCTGTTGCTAGATAATAAACCTGTGACTGAGTGTTACTTTCAAGGAGCTTAGCTTGCTTTTCGGCAAATGAACTTTTACCAGAGCGAGCACCGCCTAAAATCAAATGAATAGACATTAGCTAATAACTCCTGAACCTGTACTTAACATGACATCACCATAGCCAAACACCAATAACGTTAAATAAATAACAATTTCGCTACTTTGCTGGGCTGCGCCTAAACAATCACCGGTATAACCACTAAGTTGCTTATTAAACCAAAATGCTAATAAAGCTCTAAAAATAAATAAAATAACGAACAATAAAATACATTCGCCCAAAGGAAGAAACCATAAACTCACTATCAATCCAGTGGCAAGCAACGCCATTAAACTTGTGTTCGATAAATACTGAGCTAGCGGTTTAACTTTTGATGTAGCATCAAGGGAGACATAAGACATATCATAAATTAAACTGGTGGCAACTACGCGACTTAAGGTATTTGCTAAAATAAGCGCAATAACAGGCGATGCAAGCGAAATTAAACTTTGATATTTTAGAAATAAAATAATAAATAACGCTGCGGCACCATAAGTTCCTAAGCGACTATCTTTCATAATATTCAGTTTTTGCTCAATGCTCCAACCACCACCAAAGCCATCCCAAACATCTGCCCAGCCATCTTCATGAAAAGCGCCAGTTACTAATAAACTTGCAGCCATAGCAATAAGCACGGCAATTTCTTTTGGTAAATATTCAACGGAAATAGCATAAATTAACGAACAAAGGATACCAACCAAAAGACCAACTACGGCAAAATAGCGACTAGATTGATTAAGTTGCTCTGCACTAATTTCAGCAGGTAATCGAACAGGTATGCGCGTGAAAAAACTAACGGCCAATAACAATAGCGTTAATTGAGGTTTTATTTTCTGTTGTAAATTTTGAGTCATTTTATGCTCGAGCTTATGCGATAAACGCTAAACTACCTTTGTTACTGAGGCTTGTTCAAAACTAGCCATATCATTGTAAAAAGCCACAGAAGCTTGAATAAGCGGTAAAGCTAACGCTGCTCCTGTACCTTCACCTAAACGTAATTCAAGGCTTAATAAAGGCTCTACAGTAAGCCAAGTGAGCATTTTCTGATGTCCTTGCTCACCTGAGCAATGAGCAAATATCATATAGTCTTTTACTGCAGGGTTTATTTGTATGGCAACCATTGCTGCGGCAGTACAAGTGAACCCATCAACGACTACATGCATATTATCTTCTGCTGCAGCTAACATTGCTCCTGTAATTTGCACTATTTCGAAGCCACCTAAACACGCTAATAATTGTATAGGATCTGATAATTTATCCGCATGTAATTTAAGTGCTTGTTCAACTACTTGCTGTTTCTTTTTAACAACGTCGTCAGATACGCCAGTACCCTTTCCGACCGTTTCTACTGCAGAGATATTCATAACAGCTGCCATGATTGCAGATGACGATGTCGTATTGCCAATGCCCATCTCACCAAAAGCAATTAAATTGCAGCCATTTTTCTTGGTTTTACTGATCAGCGATTTAGCTTTACTAAAGCCTTCTTTCACAGTTTCTACTGTCATAGCGGCTTGCAAATGCAAAGGCTGTGTAATATTGCCTAGACGTTGATCAATAACATTTAATTCTGGGGACGGTTTATGCAAGATACCTGCATCAACGACACTCAAATCCCAACCCAGTTGACGACAAAAAACACTTATCGCTGCTCCACCAGTTGCAAAGTTAGCAACCATTTGACCGGTAACTTCACTTGGCGCTATAGAAACCCCTTCCGCTGCCACCCCATGGTCACCTGCGAAAATAATAAGAGCTGGCTTGTTAATAACTAATAGTTCAAGCTGTTCAAACTGTGCTAATTGTACTCGTGCGATTGCTTTTGCTGTTGTTTCGAGCTGGCCCAGCGCACCTAATGGCTTAGTTTTACCATCAACTATTGCTTGAATTTTATTATCAAATTGGTGAGTAATAGGTTCAATTGTAAATGTCATAATAGTCTCAATAAGTATATTTATAGTTTTAACGGTAAACTATTATTGTAAATAACAAATTTGGTGAAAAGATGAAATAAGGTTGTTTTATTCTTTATAACACAAGCTTTGACCAAACCTTTCCTCTTTCATCTCGATATAAAGATATTTTTATCAAGCTAGCATAAGGTACCTCTATTGAGTCCATATGCGAGTTTCCTGGGATAGGTAAATTTAAAACGCGAGCGAGTATATGTTTGATCACACCAGCATGTGTCAAAACAAGCGTATTTTTTGACTCATTTTTATTACAAAAACTATCCCACCAATGATCAATACGCCCAGTAAAACTAGTCATGCTTTCACCATTTGGCGGTTGATTCTGCCAAGGGTTTTGCCAAAAATCACCGATTGTACAAGTTTCTACGCGATCGCTTCTTTGCCATAATGACTGATAGCTTTTACCATCCCAATCACCAAAATTCATTTCTTGCAGTTTACTTTCAACTTCTAATGATAGATTTTGCTGCTGGCAAAATAAGTCTGCATATTGATAACAACGAACCAAAGGAGAACTAATACACCGATCAACAAATTTTAGTGAGTCAGTAGCGAGAGATAGTTGTTCATAACCAAATGCTGAAAGTGCTACATCCGTTTTTCCAGCCAGAATCCCCGGTGTATCAATTTCACCGTGTCGTAACAAATAAACAGTACTTTCTGTAGGAAGTAATTGTTGTGAGTTTAGCAATGTTAATCAACCATGGTTTTAAATAAGATGTAGATTATGCATGATTTAAATATATTAATTAACTTATGGGAACTTTTCATGATTTTACTACTCTTAATAGTTGTAAGTTTTATTTCCCTTAGTGTTTCATGTTTTTATTGCGTCTTTCTTAATAGACGCTTTTTTTTGTCAAAAATTTAGGTTTTTCAAAAATAACAAACATAAAAAATGCTCTGTTACTTTACAGCAACAGAGCATTTATAATTTAATTCACTAAACCTTAGCTTACGACGTTAATTAGGAAGTTAAGCTTAACTTCTTTTATTAGTCACCTGAATAACACGTAATTGCGCTACTGCGCGTGCTAATTCAGCAGCTACTGCAGCATAATCAACATCAATACCAGTGGCATTCATATTTTCTTCTGCACGCTTTTTAGCTTCTATGGCTGCTTGTTCATCTAAATCACCAGCACGTGTTGCAACATCAGCAAGTACTGTAATGTGATTAGGTTGAACTTCTAACATACCACCTGAAAGATAAATAACTTCTTCGCTACCATCTTTTTTAGTGATAAGTGCCATTCCAGGTTTTAGTGAGGTCAGTAAAGGTGCGTGACCAGGTAAAATACCCAACTCACCTTCACTACCTGTGATCTGTAATGATTTAATACTGCCAGAAAATAAACTTTCCTGTGCGCTTACTACATCCAGATTAACAGTTAATAATGCCATTTGACTCGACCTCTATATTAATAAGCACTTAAGTTATCCCTAAGTGCTTATCAGATGATTACATCTTATTAGCTTTCTCTACAGCTTCGTCAATAGAACCAACCATGTAGAACGCTTGCTCAGGCATATCATCATATTCACCAGCTAAAATTCCTTTGAATCCTGCAATGGTGTCTTTTAATGATACATATTTACCTGGAGAACCGGTAAATACTTCAGCAACAAAGAACGGTTGAGATAAGAAACGTTGAATCTTACGTGCACGATGCACAGTTTGCTTATCTTCTTCTGATAACTCATCCATACCTAAGATAGCGATGATATCTTTTAGTTCTTTATAACGTTGTAATACTGTTTGAACACCACGAGCAACTTCATAATGTTCTGCACCAACTACTAATGGATCAAGTTGACGAGAAGTTGAATCTAGTGGGTCAATCGCTGGGTAAATACCTAGCTCAGCAATAGAACGAGAAAGTACAACTGTTGCATCTAAATGAGCAAAGGTAGTTGCAGGACTTGGATCCGTTAAATCATCCGCAGGTACGTATACCGCTTGAATTGACGTAATAGAGCCTTTATTCGTTGAAGTGATACGTTCTTGTAATACACCCATTTCTTCAGCAAGTGTTGGTTGGTAACCAACCGCTGATGGCATACGACCAAGTAACGCTGATACTTCAGTACCCGCAAGAGTATAACGATAGATGTTATCTACGAAGAATAATACGTCACGACCTTCGTCACGGAATTTTTCTGCCATAGTTAAACCAGTCATGGCAACACGTAAACGGTTTCCAGGAGGCTCGTTCATCTGACCGTAAACTAATGATACTTTATCAAGTACGTTAGAATCGTTCATTTCGTGATAGAAATCGTTACCTTCACGTGTACGCTCACCAACACCAGCAAATACTGAGTAACCACTGTGTTCAATAGCGATGTTACGGATAAGTTCCATCATGTTTACTGTTTTACCAACACCAGCACCACCGAAAAGACCAACTTTACCACCCTTAGCGAATGGACAAACTAAATCGATTACTTTGATACCTGTTTCTAACAATTCGTTAGACATGGCTTGATCTGCGTATGCAGGCGCTTCACGATGGATAGCCCAACGATCTTTCTCGCCGATTGGACCTGCTTCATCAATAGGTTCACCTAATACGTTCATGATGCGACCTAAAGTCTCAACACCAACAGGTACTTGGATACCATCACCTGTGTTTTCTACATTCAGGCCACGACGCAAACCGTCTGAGCTACCCATTGCAATAGTACGTACAACACCGCCACCAAGCTGCTGTTGAACTTCAAGTACTAAACCTGCAAGGTCACCTTCGGTTACTTTTACTGCGTGATATACCTGAGGTACGGCATCTTGTGGAAATTCAACATCCACAACTGCGCCAATTATTTGGACGACTTTACCTGTACTCATGTTAATTCCTCTTAATTTAAGCCAACCAACGCTTTGCGCAGCTAGCTTGTCGTTAAATTACGAAAACGTTATATGTTAATTACTCTTTAACCAACCGCAGCTGCACCTGCAACGATTTCACCCAATTCTTGAGTAATCGATGCTTGACGCGCTTTGTTGTATACCAGTTGTAAATCATCAATCAAGTCGCCAGCATTATCTGTAGCAGCTTTCATGGCTACCATACGGGCAGCTTGTTCACAGGCTAGGTTTTCAACCACGCCTTGGTACACTTGCGATTCTACATAACGAACTAATAGTTGATCTAACAACACGTTAGCATCAGGTTCGTATATGTAATCCCAACGATGTTCAATATCTACATCGTCAGACTTAGGTAAAGGCAATAACTGATCAACTGTTGGTGCTTGTGTCATAGTATTAACGAACTTGTTATACACTATAAACAACTTATCAATTTCGCCGTTATTATAAGCATTTAGCATAACCTGAACACTACCGACTAAGTCGGTAAGTGACGGGTTATCGCCTAAGCCAGATATTTGTGCGGTTACTTTAGAGCCCATGTTATTGAAAAACGAAGTAGCTTTTGAGCCTACAACCGCAAATTCAACTTCAGCTTCTTGACCCTGCCATTTAGCAGCGTCAGCTAGCACTTCTTTAAATAAATTAATATTTAAACCACCACACAAACCACGGTCTGTTGATACAACAATATAGCCAACACGCTTAACTTCACGCTCTTCCATATAAGGATGGCGATATTCTAAGTTACCAAGCGCAATATGACCGATCACGTTACGTATATTTGTCGCATATGGACGAGAAGCTGCCATGCTTTCTTGCGCTCTACGCATTTTAGAAGCGGCAACCATTTCCATAGCGTTTGTGATCTTTTGAGTGTTTTTCACACTCGCAATTTTGGTTTTTATTTCTTTACCAACGGCCATGACTCTCTCTCCGAAAAGATTACTTAATTAAAAACGTCTTACCAAGTTTGGGTAGACTTGAAAGTTTCAAGTGCTTTAGTCAAACCAGCTTCAATGTCTTTATCGTAGTTACCTGAATCGTTGATAGTAGCCATAAGCTCAGATGCTTCACTGTTCATGTAGCTTTGTAACGCGTCTTCAAAATCATTGATTTTGTTAATAGCAACGTCGTTCAAAAAGCCTTTTTCTGCAGCAAATAAAGAAACAGCAGTTTCAGCAACCGATAATGGGCTGTATTGCTTTTGCTTCATTAATTCAGTTACACGTTGTCCATGCTCTAATTGAGCACGAGTCGCGTCATCTAAATCTGATGCAAATTGAGCAAATGCTGCTAATTCACGGTATTGAGCTAGTGCTAAACGGATACCACCACCAAGTTTTTTGATGATTTTCGTTTGCGCTGCACCACCAACACGAGATACTGATAAACCAGCATTTACCGCAGGACGAATACCAGAGTTGAATAAATCAGACTCTAAGAATATTTGACCATCTGTAATCGAAATTACGTTAGTTGGTACGAAAGCAGATACATCACCCGCTTGTGTTTCAATAATTGGTAATGCAGTTAAAGAACCTGTTTTACCTTTTACTTCACCGTTAGTGAATTTTTCAACATACGCTTCGTTTACACGAGCAGCACGTTCTAATAAACGACTATGAAGATAGAAAACATCACCTGGGTATGCTTCACGACCTGGCGGACGACGAAGTAGTAATGAAATTTGACGGTAAGCAACAGCTTGCTTAGACAAATCATCATATACGATCAACGCATCTTCACCGCGGTCACGGAAGTATTCACCCATTGAACAACCAGAGTATGGTGCAAGGTATTGTAAAGCTGCTGCTTCAGAAGCTGATGCAACAACAACAATAGTATTTGATAATGCGCCGTGCTCTTCTAAGCTACGTACAACATTAGCAACTGTTGACGCTTTTTGGCCAATAGCTACATAAATACTTTTGATACCAGTGTTCTTTTGGTTAATGATAGCGTCAAGTGCAATCGCTGATTTACCGATTTGACGGTCACCAATGATTAATTCACGTTGACCACGACCAATTGGAATCATAGCATCAATTGACTTAATACCAGTTTGTACTGGTTGGTCAACTGATTTACGTTCAATAACACCAGGAGCAACAACTTCTACAGGAGAGAAGCCATCATTTTCAATTGGGCCTTTGCCATCAATTGGTTCACCAAGTGTATTTACTACGCGGCCTAAAAGACCACGACCTACAGGTACTTCCAAAATACGGCCAGTACCTTTAACTTTCTGTCCTTCTGCTAAATCAGCATAAGGTCCCATAACTACCGCACCTACCGAATCACGGTCAAGGTTTAAGGCGATAGCATAACGGCTACCAGGAAGTTCGATCATTTCACCTTGCATTACATCGGCAAGGCCATGGATACGAATGATACCGTCTGTTACAGAAACGATTGTACCTTCGTTACGAGCTTCGCTGACAACGTTGAACTGTTCAATACGATTTTTGATCAGTTCAGCGATTTCAGTGGAATTCAGTTGCATGCTCTGTTCCCTTATCTAAGATTGTAATGTTGTTGATAAACGGCTCAGTTTACCTTGGATAGAGCCATCAATAACTGTGTCACCCGCTTTAATAATTAAGCCGGAAACGATGTTTACATCAATATTACAATTAAGCTTTACTTTACGTGCCAAGCGCTTTTCAAGCGCGGCGCTAAGTGTTGTTTTTTGCTCTGCGGTAATTTCTACTGCCGAGGTTACATCTACTGTGATTTCTTGTTCAAATTCAGCTTTTAACGCTAAAAAGTGTTCAAGAACCAGTGGTAGCACCAACAAACGTTTGTTTTCAGCCATAACTTTTATAAAGTTCTGACCTTCACTGTTTACTTGCTCACCACAAACATTTAAAAATAAAGTTTGTGCTTGCTCAACTGAAGCCCCGCCAGATAAATAACCTTCAATAGTTTTATCTTTAGCAACTTCAGCAGCAAAAGCTAGCTGGGTTGCCCAGCTATCAATTGCTTTAGCTTCAACAGCAAAATCAAACGCTGCTTTAGCGTAAGGACGAGCAATGGTTGTCAATTCAGACATAGCTCTATCCTCTTAAAGTTCAGCGACGAATTTATCTAAGATGTCGCTATGTGCTGCGGCATCGATAGAACGTTCAAGAATTTTCTCGGCACCGGCAACAGCTAGAATAGCGACTTGTTTACGCAATTCTTCTTTTACACGGTTACGTTCAGTTTCAATTTCTGTGTGACCAGCAGCTAAGATTTTTAATTTCTCAGCTTCTGCTTTCACAGCAGCTTCTTCAACTATCTGCGTTTCACGCTTTTTGGCTACTTCAATAATTTCAGCAGCTTGCGCCTTCGCTTCTTTTAGTTGGGCCGTTGCTTTTTCTTGGGCTAATTCCAAGTCTTTTTCAGCACGGTCTGAAGCAGCTAAACCATCTATGATTATTTTCTGGCGAGCTTCAATAGCATTGTTTAGTGGTGGCCATACATATTTCATGCAGAACCAAACAAAAACGATAAATGCTATTAATTCACCAATTAGAGTGGCGTTTAAATTCACAACCGCTCCTCCTTAATAGTAAGCTGTTCAAAGAATGGAATTAAAGTACAAACAATAATACCATCGCGATACCAACACCGATCATTGCTACAGCATCGATTAAACCAGCTAAAATGAACATTTTAACTTGTAATGACGGAGCTAATTCTGGTTGGCGTGCACACGCTTCTAAGAATTTTCCGCCCATGTTACCAAAACCGATAGCAGTACCAATAGCACCAAAACCGATAAGTAAAGCAACAGCGATGAACTTAATTGCTTCAGGCATTGTTAATAGTTGTTCCATTTTTTTTCTCCAGGGTTTTTAATTATAAAAATTAAAGTTAAAGTTAAAGTTAAAAATTAATGATTGTCCGAGCTTGCCATGCTTAAGTAAACGATTGTTAGCATCATAAATACGAATGCTTGTAATACAATTACTAGTATATGGAATACAGCCCACACAAAGTGCAACGGAAGTTGCATTAAACCTACAGCGCCGATTAAGATGAATATCAACTCACCAGCATATAAGTTACCGAATAAACGCAGTGCTAACGAGAATGGCTTAGCGACTAATGCGATTGTTTCCAGTAATAAATTACAAGGGATTAAAAATACCATTGCAAGTTTGTTATTTGTACTAAAAGGGTGCAAAGTAAGTTCTTTAATAAAACCACCAACACCTTTGATTCTTATAGAATAAGCTATCATCAACAAGAATACGCCCACAGCTAATGCCGCAGTAAGATTAATATCTGTTGTTGGTACAATTTTCATGTATACATCATGAGAATCCATACCGAATGCTGTTTCACCAACAAACCCAGCTAATGCAGGTAAGAAATCAACAGGAATTAAATCCATTAAGTTCATCAAAAAGACCCAAACAAATATCGTTAGGGCTAATGGCGCAATCAGTGCACTTTTACCTTGGAAGGTTTTAGATACGTTGTCACCAACAAAATCAATAACCATTTCAATGAAACATTGAAATTTATCAGGTACACCTGTGGTTGCTTTGTTTGCTGCTCTACGGAAAATCCATAAAAACAGTATCCCTAAACCAATTGACCAAGCTAGGGTATCTATATGCCATGTCCAGAAACCACTGTCACTACATGCTTTATTAAATGCCAAACCACTATCGGTTGTACACATTTTCGCATTAGTTAAATGATGCTGAATATGGCCTGAGAGAGTAACTTCTTCTGCCATTTTATTATCCCAAAAGTTAAAGTTTATAAATTTTTTTGCTTCTGTTTCAACGCTTTGTTAAAAACAGAGGCTGTAGTAGTGGAAAAAACACTACTACACAATATGTACTTAAAAATGCTGACGGTACTATTACCATAAATTTAAAAACCAACGCAAATAATAGCGCGGTATAAAGCATTTTTAATTTTACGCCGCTATAGAAAGACTCTACTACTTTCCTAGACGACTGTGCCCCTGCATATTTAAATGCTTTCAAGGCAAAAATAATATTGGGTATAATTGCGACTGCACCACCAACTAACGCTGATTTGGCATGGGCAGTTCCCCATATAAAATAAATTATTACTGTTGTTATTAACATTAAAGCAATAGTGAATAATATTTGTGTTCGAGCTACTTTTCGCCCTGCTTTTGTTAAGCTATTACTCATATATACTAATAAAACTCATCTAAAAAATCATCAACAATAATCTCTGTTACATTACGAATATAGTCGTAGTCCAACGAGTTTTTTAAAGTAAAAACTTTAATGTTAAAAAGTTTGCGCAAGTATACTTAAATTGTCTTTTATTGCAAGAAAATAGGGCAATGAACGCCCCTTATTTGTGCTAATAATTAATATAGATTTGAGAAATACAACTAAAGTACTAAATTATAGTTAACTAAAGGATTCTAAAGGATGAAATAGCCTATTTAACACCATCACTGCTCGGATGAGTTTTATTGAATATTAAGGGGGTGTAATTAAAATTTATGTTACTGAATATTACAATACTATTTGAAGAGCAAACTATTACTCTATGTTTATTTTGGAGGAAAAGTTTAGTGTAATTTATCTGGTTGAGTTTTTAGAGAATATCGCCTGGAGTGGCTAGTTTTAAATGAAGGGGAATATAGTTACTAGCGAAAAACTTATTAAGCCAAGCTTAAATTATTTAATTCGCTAGTATTTTATCTGCTAGATTTTATGGTCGTAGTTAATAGTCGTTAGCATTATTTTATTTTAGAAATAAAGTCATTCAATTCAGCTAAATTAGCATATGAGATAACGAGTTTACCTTTTCCTTTTTTATTATGACTAACGGCAACATTCAAACCTATTTTTTCTGCTAAGTTTTGCTCTATATTAGTGCTATTTTGATCTTTTTCTTTCGCAGGCTTTTCTTCACTCGGGTTTTGAATTCTTTTAATTAGTGCTTCTGTTTCTCTAACTGTTAATTCTTTTGTTGCTACTGTTCTTGCTGCTTCAGCTTGTAATGTATCATCAAGGGCTAACAATGCACGAGCATGACCCATTTCAATATCACCATTTTCTAAGAAAGTTTTTACAGCATCATTTAAATTATTTAAGCGTAAAAGATTTGTTACTGCCGTTCTAGATTTACCTACGGCTAAAGCCACTTCTTGATGAGTTAAATCAAATTCAGTTAATAAACGATCTAAGGCAACAGCTTCTTCCATTGCATTTAAATCTTCTCGTTGAATGTTTTCAATTAAAGCAATTGCAACCGCTGATTCATCAGGTACATCTTTTATTAAACAAGGAACTTCAGTCAATTTTGCTAATTTAGCTGCACGCCAACGACGCTCACCTGCAATTATTTCGTAAAACCGGTCACCATTATTGTCGGTATTAATAAGTCTAACAACAATTGGTTGGATAATTCCTTGAGATTTAATGGATAATGAAAGTTCTTCAAGTGCAGAATCGGACATATCCTTACGTGGCTGATACTTACCAGGTGATAACTTATTAATGGCTATTTTACTTAAATCACCATCTTTAAGTATAGTATCATCATTTTTGTCACTTTTTTTACTGCTATTTTCTTGTTCCGAAGGCCTTACTTGTGGCGTAAGTAATGCGTCAAGGCCTCTGCCTAAACCTCTTTTCTTTGTTGGGCTCATAATATTCCTTGAAATTACTCTGCAGTATCTTGACTCTAGCTAGCCACTTGCTCGCTATTTGGTGCTTTTGTTGAATTATTTTTTACCGTACTATTTTTACGTAGTACTTCACCAGCTAAAGCTAAATAAGCTTTTGCACCTGTTGATGACTTATCGTAATACATTACAGGTGAGCCAAAACTTGGTGCCTCGGCTAAACGTACATTACGTGGAATAACACTGCGGTACACTTTATCACCAAAGTGACGCTTTAATTGTTCAGATACATCATTTGCTAATCGATTACGAGGATCATACATAGTACGTAAAATACCTTCAATATGAAGCTTATCATTAACAACAGAAGTTAATTTTGAAATGGTATCCATTAACGCTGTTAACCCTTCTAAAGCATAATATTCACATTGCATTGGTACTAAAACAGAATCTGCTGCTGTCATCGCATTTACTGTCAGCATATTTAATGATGGTGGACAGTCAATAATAATAAAATCATAATGATCTTTTACTGGCTCAAGTGCCATTCTTAGTCGATGCTCTCGAGAGTATACTTCCATTAACTTTATTTCAGCTGCAGTAACATCGGTATTAGCCGCAATTAAATCATATAAACCAGTTGTTTCCTTTTGTGCAACTTCTTCAACCGATTTTTCTTCAATAAGTAATTCGTAACAAGTAGCTGGTACTTCATACTTATTAATACCGCTGGCCATTGTTGCATTGCCTTGAGGATCAAGGTCGATTAATAATATTTTTCGCTTAGTAGCAGCTAAAGACGCAGCCAAATTAACAGCAGTTGTTGTTTTACCAACACCACCTTTTTGATTTGCAACAGCTATTATTTTTCCCACAAGCGCCTCTATTATATTTAATTTATTATTTAAACAATGTTTTTAACACTTTTTAGTTCTTTTTTAAAACAAGTACATGCCGTTCGCCTACAAGTTCAGGTACCTTTATTTCATGACTAGCAACTAAACTAATATTTTCAGGTAAATTAGTCAGTTCATCACTGGGATATTGACCTTTTAAGGCAAAAAATTGTCCTTGTTCTTTAGTCACTAAATGTGAACACCAAGTCACCATATCATTAAGTGATGAAAAGGCTCTACTTAATACACCATCAAAAGGTGTTTCACCAGAATAATCTTCAACACGAGACTTAACCGGTTGAACATTAGTCAATTTTAATTGAAATACAACTTGTCTAAGAAAAGTGATCCTTTTTCCTAAACTATCTAATAATACAAAATTTTTCTCAGGAAATAATATAGCTAAAGGAATACCTGGTAAACCAGGACCTGTGCCAACATCGATAAAGTTTTTGCCATGCAACACTTCACCTACCATTAAACTATCCATTATATGCTTAACTAGCATTTCTTGTGGATCTCTTACTGATGTTAAGTTGTAAGCTTTATTCCATTTATGTAAAAGCTCTACATATTGAATAAGTAAGTTTACTTGTTGCGGAGAAACTTGCAAAGTTGTTTGACTAAGCAAGTTTTCGAGTTTTGAAGTTAATGTCATATTTTTTAATGATACTTTTTAATTGGCTTACGCTATTTTTTTACTAAGTAAACCATGTTTTTTTAAGTAAACTAATAATAACGAAATAGCTGCTGGAGTAATACCAGAAATTCTAGATGCTTTACCAATGGTTTCTGGACGAGCATCTTTTAATTTAGCGACAACTTCGTTTGATAATCCTGATAATTGCGTATAGTCAAAATCAAGAGGTATAACAGTATCTTCATTACGTTTTTTCTTGGCTATTTCATCAAGTTGTCTATCAATATAACCTGCATATTTAGTTTGAATTTCTATTTGCTCTGCTGCTTGTGTATCTGCAATAGCAGGGCCTAAACCTTCTATTTTCATTAAATCGCTATAACGTACTTCAGGACGACGAATAAGATCTTCAAGACTTGCTTCTTTACTCATTGGCGATTTTAGTAATGCATTTACTTGGTCTATATTACTTTGATCTTTTTGTACCCATGTATCTTTTAAACGTTGACGCTCTAATTCAATATTTTCCATTTTATCGTTAAAACGTTTCCAACGAAGATCATCAACTAAACCAACCTCACGGCCTTTTTCAGTTAAACGAATATCGGCATTGTCTTCACGTAACAATAAACGATATTCAGCACGTGAAGTAAACATACGGTAAGGTTCTTTTGTACCTAAGGTTGCTAAATCATCTATCAATACGCCCATATAAGCTTGGTCTCGACCTAGGGTAAATTCATCACGACCTTTTACTCTATTAGCAGCATTTGTTGCTGCAATTAAACCTTGAGCACCAGCTTCTTCATATCCTGTCGTACCATTTATTTGTCCAGCAAAATATAAATTTTCAATAAACTTACTTTCTAGTGATTGTTTTAAATCTCGAGGATCAAAGTAATCATATTCAATGGCATAGCCTGGACGTGTGATAAAAGCATTCTCAAAACCTTTAATTGAACGTACTAAATTCATTTGTACATCAAAAGGTAAACTCGTTGAAATACCATTTGGATAAATTTCATGAGTAGTTAACCCTTCAGGTTCAACAAATATTTGATGTGAAGTTTTATCAGCAAAACGAGTAATTTTATCTTCAATAGAAGGGCAGTAGCGTGGACCAATACCTTCAATAACACCAGTATACATTGGCGATCTATCTAAACCTTCACGAATATATTGATGTGTTTTTTCATTTGTATGAGTAATAAAACAAGAAACTTGCTCTGGATGATCCTTTTCAGATCCCATAAATGAAAACACTGGGCGTGGTGAATCTCCAGGTTGTTCTTCCATAACTGAAAAATCTAATGATCTTGCATCTAGACGAGGTGGAGTACCTGTTTTCAAACGATCCATTCTAAAAGGCATATCACGCATTTTTGATGCTAAATTTACGCTTGCAGGATCTCCTGCACGTCCGCCTTGATAATTGTTTAAACCAATATGAATCTGTCCTGCAAGGAAAGTTCCTACGGTTAATACAACTGTTTTTCCTTTAAATTTCAATCCCATTTGAGTTGAAACACCAGCAACACGATCATTTTCTAAGATCAGATCGTCACAAGGTTGTTGAAAAATAGTTAAGTTTTCTTGGTTTTCTAAGAATTGACGGACGAAAGTTCGGTATAACGCTCGATCTGCTTGAGCTCTAGTTGCTCTTACTGCTGGGCCTTTGCTTGCATTTAAGGTTCTAAATTGAATAGCACTATGATCAATGGCTGTTGCCATTAAACCACCTAAAGCATCAATTTCTTTTACTAAATGTCCTTTTCCAATACCACCGATGGCTGGATTACAGGACATTTGTCCTAAAGTATCGATGTTATGGGTTAACAAAAGTGTTTTACATCCCATTCGGGCAGATGCAAGCGCAGCCTCAGTGCCTGCATGGCCACCACCAACAACGATTACATCATACGACTCTTGATACCACATAAATTTGAACCTTAAAAAACTGTTGTTAAAGAAATTTTCTTTAACTGAAATTAGGAGACGTATTTTACCGTTTTTTTTCCAATAGTGAAACGATCAAATGCGTAAAAAGATCGTAACTCGATCTCTCTAATATATATAAGATCTTTATAGAGATCTTATTACTATTACTTATTAAGGATCGAGTTTTCTGTGGGTAAGTGTTTTTTTCTCAATTATTTTATATGGTTAAGAGAATGACAAGCTTGTGATCAAACATTGATCAAGTCTCATATAAGCGGTGATCAAAAGGACTAGTTATCCACAGAGTAATTAAACCATAAAGATATACACGGAATAATAATATGAAATTAACCGCTTATCCATTGAATTGTCCACAATATGCGTTTTTTACACTAAGTTTTGTTGATAACTTATGTGTAAGTAGCTTATAAAAGATCCTTGTTTTCACTTAACCATTGCTGTGCAAGATCTTCTGGATCAATATCTTCACTCATATCAAGAGTTTTAACATCTAACAAACTATTACAACCCTTTGATATTAATAGTTTATTTAATTCAAAGCCTGCTTTGCAAAAAGTATCATAATTTGAATCACCAATAGCGATAACAATTAAATTTATTGAGGATAGATCTTGTACACAATTTTTAAGATCTTCAACAAATGCTTGGATATTGTCAGGAAAGTCACCAGCTCCATGAGTGGAGGTACAAACGAGCCAAGTTGTTTTTTTAGCAGGATCTTGTGAAAAAGTTGATCCAAGGATCGAATTAAAATTAGGATTTAAGTGTAAATTTACGTCATGGTTAAGTTTGTTTAGCTGTTCTTCACATGCTTCAGCAACATATTCTGTGCCGCCAAGCATACTGCCAACAATTATTTGAAATGAGCTCATAGTTAGGTGATCTAATGATTAAGAATGAAATGATTGTATTCTTATACGTAAACCAGCTCAAGGTGAACGAGTTAGCTTAAATGATAAACTTATTGAGGCCGGCTATTTTAATTAACTGCCGTTTGTGAGGATCGTCTTTTATGGTTGTTTTGATCCGGAATAAGATCTACTACTTACTTAAGTAGATCCAAATAACAAAGTACAAAAGTTTAGATCGCTTCTTTATAGGTACTTTAACTGGCTAAGTTTTATTAAAGTTTGTTAGTAATGAGTAAGCTAATTGATAAATAAGTAGTGTTAGAGATAATTTTTATAAATATATTTATATAGTAAGTATTCACTATTAATTTTATCCATATTTTTATAGATATTGAAAATATACTTATTCTAGATGTAATAACGGCTGGTAGCATGAGGTCTAAAACTACCAACAGCGAGTAGTGAAGTAAGCGCTAATAGGTACTGAGTGTAATAATATGCCGTTTAATATTTTTATTTATCATTACTTACTACGGGCAATATGTGCGACAATTACTTACGCAATATTTTAATCAAGTCATAAGGTTCATTATGAAACTTTTAGTTCGTAACCTTTCACGTTCAACCACAGAGCAAGAACTTCGTATTTTATTTTCTGCTCATGGCTCTGTCACTGAATGTAGTTTAGTTTTAGATCAAGAAACAGGTAAGTCAAAAGGTTTTGCTTTTGTGGTAATGCCAGATGAGAAAGAAGCAAAATTGGCACTTTCGGCTCTTCATGAAACAAGAGTTGCTAAAAACAGAATTCGTGTAAAAGTTGCACAATAGTTCGTTTTAACAGAAACTTACCTCAGAAAAATTAGTTATATTGCCGCGATAAAGTATAGATAAAGATCTAAAATAACTTAAGCGGCTTTAATTTCATAAGATAAACCTGACCGCTCTTCATATCTGTGTTTATTACCTATCAAAATATATTTCTTACTGTTCTTAAAACTCAATTCTGGTTTATCAATCATTACTGCTAGTTCTTTAGTTTCAGAAAAAACAAAAGCTGAAAATGTATTACGAATAAGGGGTTTTGTGCCCATCCCCTCGAAATGAACCTTAAGCCTATTTTATAACCAACACATGGTTTTGTTAGTTACATATGATTTATTCAAGTTGTGGTTAATTTTCCTTAAATTAACCACAATCAAACGCATTAAATTAGAAAGTTTTCTATATTTCTAAAATCTACGTAACACGCAAAAAGCTTATATCCATTTACTTTCATTGGTTTACCCAATCTTTGTCCTTCGATCCCCATAGATTTCAATAAACGCTCAATACCTAAAGGAGATACACTTACGATACCTCTAGCTCCATTTTGTTTAGCAATATCAAATGACTCCCAAAGTAAGCGCTGTGTCAATTCACCTGTCATTTGACCATTGTTATTGTCCTTTAAGCCATTAACATTCATGCTAGTGAAACGTGATAACTCCCAAATATCTTTGCTTTTTGGTGGGGAAGTACCCTCTAAAAGCATGGGGAAAATACATTCGAGTAAGTAAGGTTGTGTTGTTGGTAAAAGCCTTGAGCAACCTGTGATGTTACCCTCACTATTTTTTGCTATGACATAACAAGTGTGTTCATTATCAAATTCATCTATTTCGATATTGTCTTTAGTTTTAAGCTCCCATCCTAGCTGTTCAATAAATACTTTGTACCTATATTGAAATAACTCTTTTTTCTGATTTTCTGGTAATAGACGACCAAGCACATTAGTAAAATTTATCATAAAAATAACCCATATTTTGAAATGAGGGATCTTTTTACGCTAAAAAATCAAATAAAAGCCTGTTATATATAACAGTTGCTAGTGATATGATTTAGTGATCAAGCGACTGGCTGTAGAAGAAGCTAAAGGATTGTTAAACTTAAGGATGATTAATGAAAATAAACGTACCTGATTTATTTGAGAAAACAATGCAAAGTATGCTCTATTGTTCAAACGAGCGAGAGTTATTTAACTTACTTTTAATCGCTGTTAGGGCATTAGAGTTTGATTATTATGCTTACGGTGTTCGTATAGCCTCACCCATTACAAAGCCATAATAATTACACCAATAAATGGCAGTCACGCTATGCTGACAAAAATTATATTGCAATAGATCCCACGGTAAAGCATGGGTTGATTTCCACTCGTCCTATTGTTTGGGGTAATAAACAAATACAAGAACAACCTGAGTTTTGGGAAGAGGCATCTGCACATGGTTTGAAGTATGGATGGGCACAATCTTCTTTTTTAACCCCTAGTTCAATTGGCATGCTCACTGTTGCACGGGAAAATGAAGATAGATATTTAGAAAAAACACCATGTAATCAAACACTTTTAATATGGTTAAATAATGTATTTAAAAGCTCATACGCTGAAATAATACTACCAAACATACTTAAAGAGACATACTTAGCACTTACCGCTAGAGAAACCGAAATGTTAAAATGGTGTGCTGATGGCAAGACATCTGATGAAATTGCAATAATACTTAATTTAACAAAGCGTACTGTCAATTTTCATATTGCCAATGCGATAAATAAACTTAATGTAACAAATAAAACCGCTGCTGCTGTCAAAGCTATTCAGCTAAATATTATCTAGTTACCTCTATATACCTGTTGTAAATATCAGTATTAGCGAAAACACTTATCTGCTTTAATACAAATCAAGGGCGTTAAATCATGCCCTAGAAATTGAGATGTAAAATTAGTGTCTCAATACATTTTCTCTTAATTAATTAGGGGAAAAATTTAACATGGATATAAGGATATTTGTTATGAAAATGAATAAAACGTTATTAGCTTTAGCTGTGATCACTAGTGCTTTCACTATGAATGCAATGGCTGTAGATCAACTGGAATCTTCACAAGCTGTAAAATCAGAAGGAGGAAATGATATAACTTCGCCAACAATATCAGTTTCAACAGATGAAATATCATCCAATAACGTCGGAAGTTCCTTCATAGCTGCTTCGGGAGCTTGGGCTAAGAGCGGCACTGGACCATCTCTGACTAATACAGGCCTTCTATATACGCTGAATCTACCTGTCGTAGGTTCTGTACCTTTTGGTTCACAAATTACCGTAGTAAATTACTCTTGGAATCTATCATATATTCCCTCTGGTCTTGTCGTTTATCTTTGTTGGGATACAACATCGTCATGTATGGACGTGAGCTCAAGTAAAACAGGAAGTTTAACAGCTTTTTCGGGTTTAGATGCGAATAAGAAATTCATTTATGCTTTTGCAGTACCTGGAAGCGGCAGTGTAATTTCACCATTCGCTTATGGGCAGACAAATCAAGTTATTGTAAATTACAATTAACTATTTCTAAGGTCTTCTCAATAGAAGACCTTACTGCTTAACCTTTAAGCATAGGTGTCGACTTTTGTCATTCCGGACTTAACTTGATAATCCATTGGTAGTGAATGATTAAACGACAATAACTCTTTAAAAATTTCTTGATCTGATGAACCTTTTGATTTCATTTCATTGAACAACTCAATTCGTTGCCCCGTCACTTTTGATGCGATTTTATCAAACTCTTCAGACATATCCGCCCAATTCTTGTACGCTGCAGGATCAGAAAGTGGGGGGGCATCATTTAAATTTATCATCAACTTATCAGGTATAAATGCAACGGCTTCAGCCATTTCTTTAGCGAATAAAGGATCTGATTCGACATCTGGAATGAAATTATCCCAACCATGTCGTACATATCCTGAACTTTTCGTTTCCTGTGCAGTTGGAGGTACAACTGAATTTTTAACCTCGGAAGTTTGTTGCACAGCATAGTTCTGTGAACCAATAGAATTTATCATGTCATTATCCTTAATTTTTTTTACTAAAAAAACTACATTTTTTATGAGTGTATCAACATCAATACTTACCCTGATTTTAAAGCAAGTAGCAGACCAATAAATCAGTACCTGTTATTTGTAACAGGTTTTTTAAAGTATCAGACATGAAAACACGCCTTGAGGTAGAAATGTCAGTTATATTAGCCAATAAAACGGCAAATGGGGGGAGTATGTTTTTACAGCGGCAAACTATTGCCGATTAAATAAAGGATAATTAAGTATTCATTTAAATCTCGAATGAATGAGACCTAGCCTAGCTAGATAATTTTGTTGCTTCAGTTGATACTTTTTCAAGAACATCATTCAATATTCTATAAATAGTAGCGGAACCCAAGTCGTACTCTTTTGCTAAAAAACCAATTGATATGCCTTTTTCCCTTTTATTATAAATTTCTAAATCTCTTTCTGCTGTTCTTTTTGTTGGCCGACCAAACTTAACTCCGTGCTCTTTCGCTTTAGCAATACCTTCTAATTGTCTTTCTGAGCGTAAATCTGTTTCAAACTCTGCGATTGCCGCTAGCATGTTAAACATTAAACGACCAGTGGGAGTGGCAGTGTCAATTGATTGGTCAATTACCACTAGGTCAATATATTCACGTTCACTTTTAGATACCACATCGAGATTAATTGTTTTTATTGTTTTGAATGCGGTTAATTCTTCGTGAGCCTTGATGTATTGTTCACGCAATTCGTCTTTAAGATGAATGAATTCAATATCAATAGACATAAAAAGTGATCGGATAAGCTTTTTAATTTTACTGGATTGTTTATCGATGAATTGCCATTCGTACTGACGGCCATCAAAGTCATTATTATCTAAATGATCACTTAATAGCTTAATGCTATCGGCAGGAATTAGTTTAAAAGCTTTCTTACGCACATCACCAAAACTAAGACCATCGTCCATTTCAGCATCAATAAAATACTTCAATAAACTGCCCGCAGATTTTAATTTAGTTCTAACAATGTTTACATCTTCTACAATACGTTGTTTTGCATAGCCCTTGGCTGATTCTGTTAACTTTCTGATCATATAGATAAAAGCAGAAACTAAATTGTCATTGGTTTCTCGGTACCTAAAAAATAAGTAACAAACAAGATATAAAATAGTTTGGCTGTCATCGTGTCTTCTGAGTTTATAAACTGTCTTGTGTTTAACTAATGACGCATAGTATTCAAGGTTTTTAGGGGATAATTTGAGTTCAGCAATAAGCACTTTAATTTCAGGGTAAAGTAAACGTATAGTTTTATGTGTCTTCAACTCTTGTGCTATTTGACTAGCCGAAAAATCTTTAGCCATTCTTTTCAATTTGGCTAGGTCAGTAAAGGTACTATTTGATTCAAGTAATTTAAGTAATATGGCTTTTGTGGATTGAGTTAAATTTTCAGTGAGAATATGCTCAATACGGCTTCGTTCATTTGATAAAACGGTTGAGATAGTGTCTTGTAGTGTTGTATAACCAGCAAGCGCTATTCTGTTTTGACCAAAATAAGCAATACACTCATCGAAAACATACCTAGGCTCTAAGTTTATTTTTACGACATCATTGAGTCTTTTAAGAAGTAGTTCTTTATCTACTTTACTATGATAATTTGAAAAGCCAGTATAGCTAAGTAACTTTTTGAACAACTTTGTTTTTGTTGTTCGAGGTAAGTCAGTCAACATCATATCTTTACCATTAAAGTATTTAGTTCTGACATAATCAAGATCAACAACAACGTCTTCAAATGAAAAATTAAAAATGATAGGCCGCGATCTAAAGTAGCCTAATAGCAGAATAAAATATACTCTGGTTTCTAATCGTCTTAGCTCATTAACCAGTTTTTGGGTTTCACTATCCAATGAAAAATAGTCTTCTCTGTCTGTATGATTAAAGTTAGGAAGAGCGTAAAGTTCGTTTATTTCAGACGATGTAAGTATTTGAATACGTTTAGTGGTTGGGTTAGTGATGATAATTGACCTTTATAGTTATTTTACACCATCATAACTTATGAATGGCCAATAAATAACCTTAAGGTTCATTTCGAGGGGATGGGCACAAAACCCCAATAACGGCTGGTTTTCGTGATGAAATTTCTACGGCAAGCATATTGCCACCTTTTAACCTTCTTAGTTAAAAGGTGGTAATATGCTTGTAGGGGAGAGAAAATATTAATATAGGGGCTATTTTTAAGTTATATCGATGGCGTATAAACGTTTATTTATATACCTATTTTCCAATACAGAAAGAGCTAAATATTTTAGTTAATAGGTCATCACTGGTGAATTCACCGGTGATTTGATCAAGCTCTAACTGACAAATTCTTAATTCTTCAGCTAAAATTTCTCCAGCTACATAAGACTCTAATTGGTCTAAACCAGTAATTAAATGCTGATGAGTGTTATCTAAAGCGGTTAAATGACGTCTTCTAGCCATAAATCCACCTTCGGTACTACCTTGGTAGCCCATAATCGCTTTTAAGTGCTCTTTTAAGCTGTCAACGCCTGCGCCAGTTTTTGCTGATAAGGTTACCGAAGTATGGTTTTTATTATTTTTATCTGTAAATTCAGCTAAGCCA
Source organism: Colwellia sp. C2M11 (assembly GCF_018860915.1). Classification (GTDB taxonomy): domain Bacteria; phylum Pseudomonadota; class Gammaproteobacteria; order Enterobacterales; family Alteromonadaceae; genus Colwellia. The sequence goes on along the minus strand of NZ_JAHKQD010000009.1, from coordinate 35,724 downwards.
ATATTATCTTCAAGAATTGCTTGGTTTAAATCGGCTTTATTTCTTACTAAGGTCAGGCCGATGTTATTAGGTAGCTTTTCGAAAAACTCAGGATAATAATCTTTAATATCTTGTTCACTTTCTAAAAGATTATGGTTGGTACTCGCATCAACCATTAACAATACGCGATCAGCTTGTTTTATTTCTTGCCAAGCGCGTTCAATTCCAATTTGTTCAACTCTATCATCACTGTCACGTAAACCTGCAGTGTCTATAATATGTAATGGCATACCATCGATATGAATTTGTTCTGTTAATACATCACGTGTAGTACCAGCAATATCGGTAACAATGGCACTTTCTTTACCGCTCAATGCATTGAGTAAACTTGATTTTCCGGCATTAGGCCTACCTGCTATAACGACACGCATACCTTCACGAATAATACTGCCTTGTTGTGCCTGTTTTCTTACGCTTTCAACTTTGCTGATAATAGCTTTAAGATCGTTAACTATTTTTTTATCAGCAAGAAAGTCAATTTCTTCTTCTGGAAAGTCGATAGAGGCTTCAACATACATACGTAGATGAATAATGCTTTCTACCATTTCGTTAACTAATTTAGAAAAATTACCTTGAAGTGAGTGCAGGGCAGAGCGTGCAGCTTGTTCTGAACTTGAATTGATTAAATCTGCAATTGCTTCAGCTTGGGTTAAATCAAGTTTGTCATTTAAAAAAGCTTGTTCACTAAACTCACCTGGTTTAGCCATAACAACATTAGGTAAGGCTAGAATAGCTTTAAGTAGCATATCTAAAAGAACAGGACCACCGTGACCTTGAAACTCTATAACATCTTCACCCGTAAATGAATTAGGGGCTTTAAAAAATAAAGCTATACCTTGATCTAATATTTCGTTTTGTGCATTTGAAAAAGGTAAGTATTCAGCTTTTCTAATTTCAGGCAATTTACCCAAAATAGCTTGAGCAACATTTTTTGCTTCAGGCCCAGATACACGAATAATACCAACACCACCACGGCCAGGTGCGGTAGCTTGTGCTGCAATAGTTGATTTACCACTAGGTAATAATGACATTGATTTAAACCTATAAAAATAGAGAGCTTGAATAATAGCTATTTTACGTTATTTATCTTTAACTAACAAAAAAGCGATTTCTTTATCAGAAACCGCTTTTATATTATTAATATGAACTTAAGTTAAAAATTATAACAAAGAAGTGTTAACTTGCTTTTTCTAATTTCTTCTTCTCAATGCCGCTGAAAATGACTTTCATTTGGGCAATTGAAATCATGTTACTTACGAACCAGTAAAGTACTAATCCTGATGGGAACCAAGCCATAAATATTGAGAAAACAACAGGCATGTATTGCATTATTTTCTGTTGCATTGGATCTTGAATAGTCATTGGTTGCATTTTTTGCATTACAAACATACTAATACCCATTAATACTGGCAATACATAGTATGGGTCCATTGCTGACAAATCTTGAATCCAAAAAACAAACGGTGCATGTCGTAATTCAACACTTTCTAAAAATACCCAGTAAAGCGCAAGGAAAATAGGCATTTGTAGTAATAATGGTAAACAACCGCCAGCAGGGTTTACTTTCTCTTTACGATACATTTCCATGGTAGCTTGAGACATTTTTTGTCTGTCATCACCAAAACGTTCTTTAAGCTGTGCCATTTTCGGCGCTAATTCACGCATTTTAGCCATTGAGGTATATTGCGCTTTTGTTAACGGATACATACCACCTTTAACAATTAAAGTGATGATAATAATTGCTACACCCCAGTTTGTTACAAAGCTTTGAATTGTTAATAGTAACCAGAATAATGGTTGACTAATCATCCATAAAAAACCGTAATCAATGGTTAAATCTAAGTTAGGTGCAATTTTCTCTAGTACCGCTTGATCTTTAGGACCAACATAAAAAATAGCTGAGGTATTGCCTTGTTGGCCTGCATCTATTGTTACTGGCGGTGCTTTAAAACCAATAACAGCTTCCTGGTTGTTGCTGTAGTTAGTATACAGTTGGTTGTTATCTTCAGCATTTGGTACCCAAGCTGAAACAAAGTAATGCTCTAGCATTGCAACCCAACCACCAGGTGTTGTTTTATTTAAGTTTGTTTCTGCAATATCATCAAAATCATATTTTTCATAGCGATCTTCACTTGTAGAGAATGCAGCGCCACGATAAGTAGGTAACATACCTGATGAAGTGTCTTTTAATGTAGATTGTTTAAGTTGACCGTACATTTGAACTGAAACACTGTTAGCTGTGCTGTTATTAATTATGTATTCAACACCAATACTGTAACTGCCAGCAACAAATGAAAAGCGTTTTGTTACGCTTAGACCATTGTTATCTTGAAAAGTTAGATCTACAGTTAAATTGTCACCAACTAATTCATAGTTACTTTGAACCGTACTATAAATAGGTCGGCCTTTAATAACTCTATCTACGCCGTTAGCACCCGTTAAGCCCGATTGTGCAACATATTTTTGATTACCGTTTTGCATTACGGTGTATGGAATATTATTACCTTGTTCGGTATTAAAATCGAGTAGCTTCGCATCAACAATATCACCACCTTGCGTATTAATTTTTACTAGCAAGGTATCTGTAGCGATACTAATTAATTTTGCATTTGAAGCTGTATCTCTTGTCATTGGTGCTGATGAGTCAGTTGATTCAGGAACAAATTCTGCATCTGCAGCAAGTTCATTATTCGCATTTTGACTAATAGTTGGTTGTTCAACTGCTGGTGAATTTTCTGCTTGCCACTGACTAAAAAGTAAGTAAGTAACAACCATAAGCGCAATAAAAAGCAGACTGCGTTGAGATTCCATAAGATTTAATTCTCTTGTTTTTGGGTTGGCACGAGGTTATATCCTCCCGCATGTAATTTATAGCAAGGCATTTTAGACTAGGTTTAACTGCAAACCAACACTCTTTTAGTATTAGCGTATATAATTTGTTCTGCTTTTTAAGGCAGGAATATTATTTTTCTTTTTTTAAGGGGGGAACTGGATCTTCACCACCTTCATTCAACGGGTGACATTTTAATATTCGTTTGCTTGCTAACCAACATCCTTTTATTACACCAAAGCGTTCTATAGCCTGGTTTGCATAAGTAGAGCAGGTTGGTTGAAATCGACAATTAGAGCCCAATAATGGACTAATAAAACGCTGATAGCCTTTTATACAAGCTATTGCTAGTTTTTGTGGCGCTGAATTATTTTTCGCCATATTTTTTCTAATTCTTGGTTGATTTCGTTATTGTCGAGTTGATCAATACCGGACTTTACCATAACTACCATGTCGATAGCAGGTAAATCATGTTGATTTAAACGAAAGCTTTCTCTAATAATTCTTTTCATGCGATTTCGTTGTACGGCAAGTTTCACACGTTTTTTAGCAATAGCTAAGCCGAGACGATTTTTTTTACATGAATCATCAGATAAATTAGTAGGGGTAATAAGTATAGTAAAATGGCGAGAGCCAAATCTGATAGGTTTTTTAAACACAGATTGAAAGTGACCGGGAGTCAACAGACGTGACTCCCGATTAAATTCATAAGTAACCTTATTGGTTACCATCTTAATTCAGTTTCTAACTTAGAAATAAAATTAAGATTAAGCACTAAGGCTTGCACGGCCTTTGGCACGGCGACGAGCTATAACAGCACGGCCATTTTTAGTTGCCATACGAGCACGGAATCCGTGGTTACGCTTACGCTTTAATACGCTAGGTTGAAATGTTCTTTTCATTACGCTAATCCGTCGGTTGTTGTTGCCCTGACAAAAAAGCCATTTGAGCACACAGGTCTAAAAAAAGAGGCCGAATTCTAAATCTAATTCAGCTCACTGTCAATGTTTTATCTTGAATATTTATTAAAAGATCCTTTGATGATCGTTAGGATCTTAGCTGTTGTGGTGACTTGCATTTTAATGTTATTCACCGAACGGGGTAAAAATATCCACAGGTTTGATGTTAAATGGTATTTTTTTACTGATTCATTGCTTTTTTATTTGTATAAGCAATAAAAGTAAGTAATCCATTTTTGAGTAATTTTAATATAAAACCTTACTAATAAGCCAATTAAACTAGTCTTTAGCTGTTTATTGTAAAAATAATTACGAATAGTTGTCTGTCAATATTGCACTTGTGGATAAGTATAGAGATAATGGTAGTACATAATAAAAAACTTTCGTTTGTTTTACTTTTTCAAGTCGTAAAATTTCTTGTCTTTTAAGTAACGATCTTATTGTTTATTTTCTAATGCTTCTTTTTTAATAAATAGATAATAACAACAAGCGGATGAAATATTTTCCTTTGGAGTTTTGGTTGGAACACTCTCTTTGGCAGCGATGCCTTTCTGTTCTTCAAGAAGAATTGCCAGCACAGCAATTTAGTATGTGGATTCGTCCACTACAGTGTGTTGTTACGGATAATATATTAACACTATATGCACCTAATCGTTTTGTTTTAGATTGGGTTCGCGATAAATATGTTAATAGAATCAATGAACTAATAACAATGACAGATGGTGGGGATTCATACCTTTTACGTTTTGATGTGGGTAGTAAACCACTAAGTCCTGCTGTACAAAAAAATGCAGCGACTTCTGCCGGCGCCAATTTTAGTCCAAATAGTAAATCAGCTCCCACTGCTGAAGCGGAAACAAATTTACCAAAAAAGGCTAATGTTCGTGTTAAATATACTTTTGATAACTTTGTTGAAGGTAAATCGAACCAGTTAGCAAGAGCCGCCGCTTCACAAGTTGCTGATAATCCCGGTGCAGCTTATAATCCATTATTTATTTATGGTGGTACTGGTTTAGGTAAAACGCATTTATTACATGCAGTTGGTAATGGCATTTTACAAAATAATCCCAATGCTAAAATCGCTTATATGCACTCAGAACGTTTTGTGCAAGATATGGTAAAAGCGTTGCAAAATAATTCCATGGAAAAGTTTAAGCAATATTATCGTAGTGTTGACGCTTTATTAATTGATGATATTCAATTCTTTGCTGGTAAAGATAGAACTCAAGAAGAGTTTTTTCATACTTTTAATGCGCTACTTGAAGGCAATCAACAAATTATCTTAACTAGTGACCGTTACCCTAAAGAAGTTGCCGTTGAAGATCGATTAAAATCTCGTTTCGGTTGGGGCTTAACTATTGCGATTGAACCGCCAGAATTAGAAACACGTGTCGCTATCTTAAAAAGAAAGGGACAAGAAAGTAATATCAACTTAGCGGATGAAGTTGCTTTTTTCATTGCTAAACGTTTACGTTCAAATGTACGTGAATTAGAGGGAGCGCTTAATCGTGTTATTGCTAATGCAAATTTCACGGGTAGAGCGATTACTATAGATTTTGTTAGAGAAGCTTTACGAGATTTATTAGCTTTGCAAGATAAGCTTGTTACTATTGATAATATCCAACGCACTGTGGCTGAATATTACAAGATTAAAGTAGCGGATTTGCTCTCGAAGCGAAGAAACAGATCTGTCGCTAGACCTAGACAGCTAGCAATGGCATTATCTAAAGAATTAACGAACCATAGCTTGCCAGAAATAGGTGATGCTTTTGGTGGAAGAGATCATACTACAGTGTTACATGCTTGTCGTAAGGTGAAGTCTCTTAGAGAGGAACTGCATGATATTAAAGAAGATTATTCTAATTTGATTAGAACCTTATCGTCTTAATATTTAATGTTTTCCACTAGTGTTATAGAATTATTTTACCAACTAAAATTTAATAATAAGAAATTTGCTCAAATGCAGGATGATAAATGAAATTTTCACTTAATAGAGAATTATTACTTAAGCCATTATTGTTAGTTTCTGGTGCAGTTGAACGCAAAAGTACTTTACCCATTTTAGGAAATATTCTTTTTGATGTTAAAGGGCATTTGTTAACCTTGACTGCTACCGATTTAGAACTTGAAATGGTAGCTCATGCTGAAATAGATAATCAGGGTGAAGATGGAAAAATAACAATACCTGCACGTAAATTACTTGATATTTGTAAAAGTTTACCTGAAAACTCAATGATAAGTTTTAATGCTGAAAATGATAGCGTTAAATTAACGTCAGGCAGAAGTCGCTATTCGCTATCAACATTATCAGCTGATGACTTTCCAAATATTGAAGAATGGAAGGGCGATGTTGAGTTTAAATTATTAAAATCAGAATTATTGCGCTTAATTGAAAGTACGCATTTCTCAATGGCTAACCAAGATGTTCGTTATTACTTAAATGGTATGTCGATCGAAAGTGAAGGTAATGAAATTAGATCTGTTGCTACAGACGGTCACCGATTAGCTATTTGTAAAATTTCAAATGAATCTTTAACACTACCAGCAAGACAAGTTATTGTTCCTCGAAAAGGTATTTTAGAAATAATTCGTTTGCTTGCTCCTGTTGATGAAGCGGTGCAAGTTTATCTTGGCTCTAATCATATTCGTATTATTGATTCAGAATTTTCGTTTACAAGTAAATTAGTTGATGGACGTTTTCCTGATTACCGTCGAGTTTTACCTCGTAATGGTGATAAAATATTTGTTACTGATAAAGAAAAATTACGTCAAGTATTGTCACGGGCATCTATTTTATCGAATGAAAAATTTAAAGGTGTTCGTTTAAATTTTTTAAATTCTTTATTAAAAATTACAGCTAATAACCCAGAGCAAGAGCAAGCAGAAGAAGAGTTAGAAATAGATTTTCCATATGATGAACTCGAAATAGGTTTCAATGTTAGTTATGTACTTGATGTACTAAATGCGATTAAAGATGAAAAAGTTAAGTTTACTTTAGCTGATGCTAATTCAAGCGTTGTTATTGAAGGTGCAGATTCTGGTGAAGCGCTTTATGTTGTTATGCCAATGCGCTTATAGTTTGTTTACCATTGAAATTAACTAAATGAGTGTTATTAAATTAGTTACCAAAAATTTTCGTAACTTAAATGATGCTACAATTGATTTTCACTCACAATTAAACTTTTTTGTTGGGGATAATGGTAGCGGAAAAAGTAGTTTATTAGAGGCACTTTTTTTTCTAGGACATGGTAAATCTTTTAGAACAAGTAAACTTGATGCACTAGCTTGTCACGAGACAACTAACTTTGTTGTTAGTGTTAGAGATGGAAATAATCGCCAACTAGGATTAAGTCGTGATATTAGTACAGGCTCAACAACTATTAAAATTGATGGTGAATTTCAGAATCGCTTATCAGTGTTAGCTAAAAATATTGCAATACAAATTGTTACGCCAGAGAGCTTTAAACTTTTTTTTGGTGGACCTAGGGAACGCAGAAGGTTTGTCGATTTAGGCATGTTTCACGTGAAACATTCATTTGCACAGCAATGGAAAAACTTTAATCGAGTTTTAAAACAAAGAAATGCTTGTATTAGATTAAATCATCATTCAAGTGCATCTAACGCTATGCTGTCATATTGGACTGAGCAGTTCTGTCAAATGTCTGCTGAAGTTGCTAGTGTAAGGGAAGAGTATAGCTTAACCTTGATTAATGAATTAGATGGTTGGCTAACACTGCTACTGCCAAGTTTGAAGAGCAGAGTAACGGTACAATACTTACGAGGATGGCCACAAAAAAGAGAATTAGAAGAAGTACTTTTTAGTAATCAAGAACGTGAAGCTAAATATGGATATAGTTTATATGGTGCTCATAAATTTGATGTAAAATTTCTCCTTGATAAACAGCCTTTAGAGACTCAACTATCTAGAGGTCAACAAAAGTTGTTTTTACTCGCGTTAACTTTTACCCAAGCTAAATTAATAGCTAGAGTTGAACGAGTAAAACCAATTTTATTAATAGATGATATTGGTGCAGAATTAGATATTAATTCTCGTAAAGCGCTATCAAAGGCGTTAGAAATATTAGATTGCCAAGTGGTAATTACTGCAATTAGCAATGATGTTTTAACTCCTTTTTTTGAGCGCTTTAATGATGGTATTTGTAATAATGTTTGCTCTGAAAATGAAAAAACAATTACAACAATAGAAAATTATAAAGTGTTTCACGTGAAACATGGCGAAATATCAGCGATGTCTCCAAACGATTCTGACTTAAAAACAGAAACAGCAATTGAATAGGCTAAAACTATGACTGTAGAAAATGAATATGACTCGGCCAGTATTAAAGTACTAAAAGGACTTGATGCAGTACGAAAAAGACCCGGTATGTACATCGGTGACACTGATGATGGTACTGGTTTACACCACATGGTTTTTGAGGTGTTAGATAACTCAATTGATGAAGCTTTGGCAGGACATTGTAAAGATATTGTCGTCACTATTCATTTAGATGGTTCTGTTTCTGTAAAAGATGATGGCCGTGGTATACCAACAGAATTACATCCTGAAGAGGGGGTTTCTGCAGCTGAAGTTATCATGACAGTATTACATGCTGGTGGTAAGTTTGGTGGAGATGACTCAGGTTACAAAGTTTCAGGTGGACTTCATGGTGTTGGTATTTCTGTAGTAAATGCTTTAAGTAGTAAACTAAAGTTGAATATTCGTAGAGATGGGCAATTATTTGAACAGTATTACCATATAGGCATACCACAAGCACCTCTGGCTGTTGTTGGAGAAAGTGATAAAACAGGTACCGAGGTACGTTTTTGGCCAAGCACTGATACTTTTACAGACGTTTTATTTCATTATGAATTGTTAGTTAAACGTATTCGTGAATTGTCATTCTTAAACTCAGGTGTCTCAATTCGTTTAATTGATGAACGTGAAGAAGGTAAAGAAGATCATTTCCATTTTGATGGTGGTATTCAAGCGTTTGTTGATTATTTAAATACAAACAAGACACCTGTAAATGAAGAGATTTTCTATTTTGATTTAGCACGTGACGATGGCATTGTTGTTGAAGTGGCGATGCAATGGAATGATGGTTTCCAAGAAAGTATTCACTGTTTTACTAATAATATTCCACAGCGTGATGGTGGTACTCATTTAAGTGGTTTCCGTACAGCATTAACTCGTACATTGAATAGTTATATGGTGAAAGAAGGTCTTAATAAGACCAAAAAAGGTGGTAGTACAGAAACGAACGCTTCAGGTGATGATGCACGTGAAGGCTTAACTGCTGTAATTTCGGTTAAAGTACCAGATCCTAAATTCTCTTCTCAAACTAAAGATAAACTAGTTTCTTCTGAAGTGAAAACGGCAGTTGAACAAGCAATGGGTGAAAAGTTAGGTGAGTACTTATTAGAAAAACCTGCTGTTGCTCGTACTATTATTATGAAAATTGTTGATGCTGCGAGAGCTCGTGAAGCTGCGCGTAAAGCACGTGAAATGACTCGACGTAAAGGTGCATTAGATATTGCTGGCTTACCAGGTAAGTTAGCTGATTGTCAGGAAAAAGATCCTGCACTATCTGAATTATATATTGTGGAAGGGGACTCTGCTGGCGGTTCAGCCAAGCAGGGACGTAACCGTAAAAACCAAGCTATTTTACCGTTGAAAGGTAAAATATTAAACGTAGAGAAAGCACGTTTTGATAAAATGATCTCTTCTCAAGAAGTTGGTACACTCATTACAGCATTAGGCTGTGGTATTGGTCGTGATGAGTACAACCCAGAAAAATTGAGATATCATAGTATTATCATTATGACGGATGCGGATGTTGATGGATCGCATATCCGTACATTGTTATTAACATTCTTTTATCGTCAAATGCCTGAAATTATGGAACGTGGCCATATCTTTATTGCACAACCACCGTTATATAAAGTGAAAAAAGGTAAGCAAGAGCGTTACATAAAAGATGATGATGGTTTAACAGAATACCTCACTACTTTAGCATTAGACAGTGCTTCTATTCATGTTAATGAAGATGCACCTGCTATTACTGGTTTAGCACTAGAACAGTTAGTTAATCAATTCCGTACTACCATGGAAACTATTAAGCGTATCTCTAGACAAATTCCTGCAGATATCCTAGAAAAAATGGTATATAGCACGAATATCGCGAAAGAAGATTTTGCAGATAAAGATAAAGTTGATGCATGGGCTAAAGATTTAATTACTCAACTTGATGATCAAGATGGTAACGGCTCTCTATATACCGTGACTGTAGAGTACAATACTGAGCGTAATATTTATTACCCAGAATTTATTGTTCGTAAGCATGGTATTGATAAGGTTTACAGTTGTAACTATGAGTTTACTCAGTCTAATGAGTTTGCAGCGATTATTTCATTAAACGATGCGATTAATAATTTAATGGAAGAAGGTGCTTATGTTAAACGAGGTGAGAAGGTTAAACCTGTTGACACCTTTGAAGAAGCACTTAGTTGGTTAATGGCTGAATCTAAACGTGGTCAATATATTCAACGTTATAAAGGATTGGGTGAGATGAACCCTGATCAATTGTGGGAAACTACCATGGATCCTGAAACACGTCGTATGTTACAAGTTACGATTGATGATGCGATTGCAGCAGATCAACTGTTTAATACCTTAATGGGTGATCATGTAGAGCCGCGTAGGAAGTTTATAGAAGAAAATGCCTTAAAAGTTTCAAACTTAGATTTTTAAGTGTTATGACCTATGTAAATAATATTTTTACATAGGCAGTAGGGATGAAATTTAGAATTTCATCGATAAATATTATATGCTCGGTCATCATAACTGAGCATTTCTATTTTAAAAACAGCACGTTATGTTTTTTGATGAATGTATAGCGTGTAAATTTATAACTTAGAGTGAATTTGACAAAACATGACTAGTTTCAATTGTAAAACGTTTCAAGGTCTAATCTTGCAGTTGCAAGATTATTGGTCAAGACAAGGCTGTGTAATAGTACAACCGTTAGACTTAGAAGTAGGGGCTGGTACCTTCCACCCAATGACCTTTCTACGATCTATAGGGCCAGAGCCTATTAGCAGCGCTTATGTTCAGCCATGTCGACGACCAACTGATGGTCGCTACGGTGAAAACCCTAATCGCTTGCAACATTATTATCAATTTCAAGTGATGTTAAAGCCTTCTCCAAAGAACATTCAAGAGCTATACCTGAATTCATTAAAAGAGCTAGGTATTGATCCACTTGTTCATGATATTCGTTTTGTTGAAGATAACTGGGAGTCACCAACGTTAGGTGCATGGGGCTTAGGCTGGGAAATATGGCTTAACGGTATGGAAATCACTCAATTTACTTATTTCCAACAAGTCGGCGGCTTAGAGTGTACACCTGTTACAGGTGAAATTACTTATGGCTTAGAACGTCTGGCAATGTACATTCAAAATGTCGATAGCATTTATGATCTTGTTTGGGCTGATGGTCCAATGGGTACTGTATATTACGGTGATGTTTTCCACCAAAATGAAGTTGAGCAGTCTACTTATAACTTTGAACATGCTGATGTTGATGCGTTATTTAAGCAGTTTGATCAATGCGAAAAAGATAGCCAAAAACTAATTGAAGCTAATTTACCATTACCGGCATACGAGCAAGTGATGAAAGCGTCTCATGCTTTCAATTTACTCGATGCACGTCATGCTATATCAGTAACAGAACGTCAACGTTATATTTTACGTGTACGTACTTTATCAAAAGCGGTTGCTGAAGCGTATTACCAAAAGCGTGAAGAACTAGGCTTCCCGTTATGTAAAAATAATCAAAATGACGCTTCAAACAAAGGAGATAAATAATGACTACTGAAACACTCCTTATTGAATTGGGTACTGAAGAGTTACCACCTAAAGCATTGAAAACATTAGCAACAGCTTTTTTTGATAGTATAAAAAGTCAACTTGATAGCCATGATTTAGCATATAACGATATAAAGTGGTTTGCTACACCTCGCCGTATGGCTGTACAAGTTTTTGATTTAGTTGATAAACAACAAGATAAAACAGTAGAAAAACGTGGCCCGGCAGTGAATGTTGCGTTTGATGAAGCGGGTAATGCTAGTAAAGCTGCTCAAGGTTGGGCAAAATCAAACGGTATAACAGTTGAACAAGCTGAACGCTTGGTAACTGATAAAGGTGAATGGTTGCTTCATACTGCAACAGTAACTGGCTTAGCCACCACTGAATTAATTCCTGACATGGTAAATATAGCGTTAAAGAAATTACCTATCGCTAAACCAATGCGTTGGGGCGCAGAGCGTACTCAATTTATTCGTCCTGTACATACACTAACGATGTTATTTGGTAGTGAGTTAATTGCTGGCGAAGCGCTTGGTGTTACTTCAGGTAATCAAGTACAAGGTCATCGTTTTCATCATCAAGGCTTAGTTACCATTAATCATGCAAATGATTATCAAGCGGAACTTGCTAAAGCTTATGTTGAAGTAGACTTTGCAGAGCGACAAAATAAAATTGTTGAGCAAATAAAACAAGCGGCGAATAATATTGATGCAGTAGCATTAATTGATGAAGATTTACTTAACGAAGTAACTGCATTAGTTGAATGGCCAGTAACATTGGTAGGAACGTTTGATAAAGAATTCTTGAATGTGCCTGCTGAACCATTAATTTATTCAATGAAAGACCATCAAAAGTATTTCCCTGTTACAGATAAAAATGGTCAATTAGTTAACAAATTTATTTTTGTTTCTAATATTGAGTCAAAAGATCCTGAAGCAGTTATTTTTGGTAATGAAAAAGTAATTCGTCCACGTTTAGCGGATGCTGAGTTTTTCTTTAAAACAGATAAAAAGCAAAGTTTAGAGTCACGTTTAACAAGTCTTGAGTCTGTGTTGTTTCAAAAACAGTTAGGCACACTAAAAGCGAAATCAGAACGTATCGCACAGCTGAGCCAATTTATTGCACAGCAGTTAAATGAAAATGCAGACGATGCATACCGTGCTGGCTTACTCAGTAAAACAGACTTAATGTCTGAAATGGTATTAGAATTTCCACAAGTGCAGGGCACTATGGGTAAATACTATGCTTTACATGATGGTGAAAATGAAAATATTGCCCAGGCATTAGAAGATCAATATCGCCCACGTTTTTCTGGTGATAGCTTACCGGAAGCAAATATAGGTTGTGCTGTTGCTATTAGTGATAAGATTGATACCTTAGTTGGTATCTTTGGTATTAAACAAGCACCTAAGGGTGATAAAGACCCATTTGCGCTTCGAAGAGCTGCCATTGGTAGTATTCGTATAATTATTGAAAAACAGCTTAATTTAGACCTGTCAGAGCTTATTAACAAAAGTATCGAGTTGTTTGGTGATAAGTTGATTAATGAAAATACTGCTAATGATGTCTTAGATTTCATTATGGGTCGTTTCCGTGCTTTCTATCAAGAGCAAGGGATCAGTGTTGATGTTATTCAAGCAGTGTTGGCTAAAAAGCCTAGTGCACCATTGGATTTTGATAAACGCATTAAAGCGGTTACTTTCTTTGGTGACTTACCAGAAGCTGCGACCTTAGCTGCTGCAAATAAACGAGTTGGAAATATTTTAGCTAAGTTTGATGGTGAGCTTTATCAAGCTTTTAATGTTGATTTAGCAACAGAGCAAGCCGAACGTGATTTAGCTGATGTTTATCAAGCAATCAGTCTAAAAGTTGCACCATTGATGGCGGATAAAAACTACCAAGCGGCTTTAAGTGAATTAGCACAATTAAAAGCGCCAATTGATACTTTCTTTGATAATGTAATGGTGATGAGCGATGATGAAGCGATTAAAACTAACCGCTTAACATTACTTAATGAAATTCGTAATAGTTTCTTTGCTATTGCCGATATTTCACTACTGTAGCAATGTATCGTTAGAAAACTCGGTTAATTAACTAAAAGGGCATAGTGATATGCCCTTTTTTGTGCGTGAAGTTTGTGTTTAATAACTAGCGCTTGGTTTAATAAATATTCCTTTAGCCGCTATTTTTCTGAGTTAAAATCAAAAACTATCAAGCTAGAGTAAAGTAAAGGCAATACTCCTAAGTATTCCAATTGATTAAAAACAGCTTAAACCGAGTTCAGGTTAAATAGAATAGATGTCTTTAAAAAATCGATTTGCTCTTGGTAAATAGTAATTATCATAGTTAACAGAAAATGCAATTGAACTAGCTTTACCTTTAAGTTCATGACGAGGGACTAAACCATAAACTCGTGAATCGGCGCTGTTACGACGGTTATCACCTAACACAAAGTAATAACCATCAGGAACGGTTAATGGCGAAAAAGTACTACGTTGATTACTCCTTTCTTTATCGATACGAATAGAGTGATTAATAGCACCAAGCTGCTCTATAGCGACAAGTTGCTGAGGGTTTTCTTTGGTTATTTTATATGGCATAGCTTGACCATTAATATAAAGCGTTTCTTCTTTCATTGAAATTCTATCGCCAGGTAAGCCAACCATACGTTTTATTAAACGTTTATCAGCTGTTTTAGATTCAAACACAACTATTTCTCCACGCTTAGGCTCTCCGGTTGATAGTAGAGATAGTTGGCTAAAAGGTAGTCTTAAATCATAAGCCATTTTATTAACAATAATTCTATCGCCCTCTTTAATCGTTGGCTGCATTGAGCCTGTTGGTACCGTGTACCAATCAGCAACGGCACTTCTAAATACGGACATTAATAAAACAAAGAGTATAAATAGTTTGTTATCTTTTAGAAATTTTTGTAAGTAAGTCATTATATTTCACCTCATAGTAGTAGTTTGGGTTAGAGATAGTTTTAATAAAAAGGTTCGGCGAATACACATATGTTTACAACTTTACTAGTAAGGCTGTGATACAAAATAAAATCATTAGAGTTTGAGTTAGATCAATGACGTAAATAATTAAAAGCGTAGTGTGTTAGTTAGAGTACATTATTAAAATATAACAACGTAGGAGAAAATTATGACGTTAGAAAAACATGACCTTCATCACGAATTTCCAGATTTTAATGAGGAAATTCATTATTTAAAAATGAACGACAACCACTTTACTCGTTTGTTTAATGAATACCATGAAATTGACCAAGAAATACGTCATATAGAGCAGGGGATAGAGAATACTAGTGATGACTATTTAGAGAAGAAAAAGAAAGTACGTTTAAAACTAAAAGACGAACTGTTTGTTATGCTTCAAAAAGTGGAATTACCAGCATAGCTAAATAATAAGCGTCATAATAGGGTTAATCTTACTTGTTTGAAATAATAAAGGTTAGCCCTTTTTAATTACAAATAAGTAAGGCTTTTCGTCAACTTTTTTGGCAATAAGCTCATGCTCCATAAACCGACAAAAGCTAGGTATATCACGTGTCGTTGAGGGGTCATCGCAAGTGATTAATAGAGTTTCACTACTTGCCATTTTTCTTATCTTTAATCGAACCATCATTACTGGCTCTGGACAGCGTAGACCAATAGCATCAAGGGAATGATCTGTTTTGTTAAATGTTTCGTTTAGCATAAATGATATTGGGTAGTTAAATTTATCGAGTGTTACTATTCTACTTCATTTCTATTTGAGCTGTCTCGTATATAGTTCAACCAACTAAATATATATCAACTCGCATGTCTAGGCCGTTTAGGTATATACTTTCATCAGATATCTGATATGTTTTGGGAAAAGAGAAGTTAATGCTAACCCGTGTAGTGTCGAAAATATTGTTAACACTGGCTATAGTTAGTTATAGCTTTAGCCTACAGGCGAGTGAGCCATTTAAAATAACAGTAGATAAAATACAGCAAAAAAACTTTATTAAAGCAGAGAAGCTTGTCAGTAAAAGTGATTCTGCTCAATATCAATTACTCTATAACCAACTTCATTATTATTCATTACAGCCTTATTTAGATCAAAGTCGCTTAATGAATAAAATTAGTTTGTCAGATGCACAAGAAATCTCAACATTTTTAGAAGAGTATCAGGGTACACCTCTTGATTGGCCTTTGCGAAAAAAGTGGTTAACTTATCTCGCGAATAAAAAACAAGGTGCTTTGTATTTAAAAGATTATAAGCCGACTTCAAATGCCAAATTAGTATGCCATCAGTTAGATTTCAGTTTACAGGCAGGTGTGCCAGAAAGTGAGATACTTCCTAAAGTTACTAAATTGTGGGTGGTTGGTAAGTCACAAGATAAGGCGTGTGATCCTTTATTTGAACGTTGGCAAAAAGCAGGGTATCGTACCAACGATATTATTTGGCAACGTATTGGTTTGGCTGCTGATGGTGGAAAGCACACACTTATTCCTTATTTAACTAAGTTGCTACCGCCAAAACAGCAATATTTAGGACGCTTATGGCATAAAGTTAGACGTGACCCTTCTATAGCAAGTAAGTTTAAGAACTTTCCAAATAAATCAACACGTGAAGTAGAAATACTAACATACGGTCTTAAGCGACTAATATGGCATTCACCCGATGTAGCAATTCGTAGTTATAATAAGGCAAGGGTGAAATTTACTTTTACACAAGATCAACAGCAGCAAATAACCGAAAGGTTTGCAGTAGCCTTATCATCTAAAAACCACCGTGCAGCACAAACTTGGCTTGATAAACTTGATGTTAATGTACTGAGTGATAGTATTCTGCAGCGACGCTTATCGCAGGCATTAAAGAAAAATGATTGGGATCAACTGATTATAGATTTAGCGCAATTACCTAAAAAACATAAGAATGATTTGAAGTGGAAATATTGGTATGCACGGGCATTAATTGCAACAAATGCAAATGAACCAGGCATTCTTTTATTGCAAGAGCTAGCTAATGAACGTCATTATTATGGATTTCTTGCCGCAAGTTATTTAAAAAAACCGGTGAACTTGCAAAACAAACCACTTCAGTTTTCTTTAGCAGAAAAGAAACAGCTAATTAATTATCCTGCTGCTAAGCGCGCTTTTGAGTTTCATTCCTTAGGGCGTCATCATCAAGCACGTTCAGAATGGAATTACTTACTTAAAAAATTAAATAATAGAGAAAAGTTAGTCGCAGCAAAAATAGCGAATGAAAACCAATGGTTTGATAGAACAATTTTTACTTTAGTTAATGCTGGCTACCTAGATGATGTTGATTTACGTTTTCCGAAAGCGTTTGATAAAGAAATTAATTTTTATGCGAAAGAAGAAAAAATAGCGCCTTCGTGGGCTTTTGCAATCGCAAGAAGAGAAAGCTCTTTTATGAAGGATGCTCATTCACCAGTGGGGGCTAAAGGGTTAATGCAGTTAATGCCTAATACGGCAAAAAGTCTTAAAAAAGGCAGGGTCAATAATAGTTATTTGTTGAATGCTGAAAACAATATTCAGTTAGGCACCAAATATTTAAAAATTCTTTTGGGTAAAAACAATGGTAATCAGTTGCTTGCAACCGCTTCTTATAATGCAGGGCCATACAGAGTAAGTACTTGGGTGAATAACATCAAATCTATTCCTGCTGATATTTGGATTGAAACCATACCTTATAAAGAAACGCGTAACTATGTAAAAAGTGTTTTAGCCTATCAGGAAATATATCAGCATAAACCAGGACAAGTCAGTGAGCTTTTTGAAAAAGTGATTAACATGACCATAGGTGGCTAACTCCTTTCGTTGTTAATAAAGTAAAAGAGCGTTAAACCTAGCGAAATGTACAATAAGCTGCACAAATTTAAAGAAGATCTATTGTCGTGTTATAGCTTGAAAATAAAAGGGTATGGTATTATACCGAAAAATTTAAGGGAGGGTTTATGAGTACATTAACCAACAAGTTAAAAGAAGAATATTCAGCACATATTGACTGTTTACAACAACGTACCAAACAAGCGTTGTTATGTGAAAAAATTGAAGGTGTGGTGATTCATTCAGGTCAAGAGATTAAAGCTTTTCTTGATGATAATGCTTACCCATTTAGAGTAAATCCTCATTTTAAACATTGGTTACCTTTGATTGATGTGCCTAATTGCTGGCTTATTGTTAATGGCGAAGATAAGCCTACGCTGATTTATTATCAGCCTGTCGACTTTTGGCATAAAGTGGTCCCGTTAGCTGAAAGTTATTGGGGAGAGTTTTTTCATATTAAAGTGCTGACTAAAGCAAGTGATGTAGATAAGTTACTGCCTTATGATAAGAAAGATTTTGCTTATGTTGGTAGCCATATTGAAGTGGCAAAAGCGTTAGGATTTGAAGAGATTAATCCAGAGCCTTTATTAAACTATTTTCATTATTACCGTGCTTATAAAACATCATATGAACTAGTGTGCTTGCGTCAGTCTAATAGCTTGGCTGTAACAGCACATAATGCGGCTAAAAAAGCATTTTTTAGTGGCGCTACAGAGTATGAAATTCAACAAGCTTATCTTAGCGCAATAGGTTACACGACTAATGAAACGCCTTATGGCAACATTGTTGCACTAAATAAAAATTGTTCAGTTTTACATTATATGGCGTTAGATAAAGTAGCACCGCAAATACATAAATCATTTCTCATTGATGCTGGCGCTAACTTTCATGGTTACGCTGCCGATATAACCCGTACTTATGCTTTCAAGCAAGATAAATTTGCTGAGTTAATAGCGCGTATGGATCAATTAATGCTTAGTGCTGTTGAAGGCTTAAAACCTGGTGTTAGTTATGTGGATTTACATATTGCCACCTATAGAGAAATTGCCCAGGTGTTAGTCGAGTTCGATTTTATTAAAGTAAGTGCTGATACCGCTGTTGAGTCAGGTATTGTAGGTACTTTCTTCCCTCATGGATTAGGGCATCATTTAGGCTTACAAGTACACGATGTGGGTGGCTTTATGGCTGATGAACGTGGTACTCATATTAACTCTCCTGATAATCATCCATTTCTACGTACTTCAAGAGTTATTGAAGCTGGGCAGGTTTTTACAATAGAACCAGGGCTGTATTTTATTGATTCTTTACTGGGTACCTTAAAAGATTCAAAAAATAGTGATCAAGTGAACTGGGGAAAAGTTGATAGTATGCGTGATTTTGGCGGAATTCGGATTGAAGATAACATCATTGTTCATCAATCGCATAATGAAAATATGACCCGTGATTTAGGTTTAAATTAGTCTTTTGCTAAATTTTCTTGGATGTTAGAGCTATGAAAAGCCCTTACCAAATAGCGGTTAACAATGTTGAGCATGAAATATTTGTTAATCGTAGTCGCTTTATTTGCTATTTGGCTCCTTGTACTAGTATTGAAGAAGCTAAGGCGCAAGTTAAGCAAAGGCAATTTGAACACCCTCAAGCTAGCCATCATTGCTATGCTTTTTTAACCAAAGCAGCAGATGATAGCTTAGGTTATGGTTATTCTGATGATGGCGAACCAAGTGGCACCGCTGGTAAACCTATGCTGGCGGTTTTACAAGGTGGTGGTATTGGGCAAGTTTGTGCTGTAGTTGTACGATATTTTGGTGGCACTAAACTAGGTACTGGTGGTTTACAAC
This sequence comes from Colwellia sp. C2M11, assembly GCF_018860915.1. Lineage (GTDB taxonomy): Bacteria > Pseudomonadota > Gammaproteobacteria > Enterobacterales > Alteromonadaceae > Colwellia. The sequence goes on along the minus strand of NZ_JAHKQD010000009.1, from coordinate 16,363 downwards.
GAGCTTATGGTGATAGTGTTCGCCAAGCGCTTGTGTTTTTACAATCGAAAACTAAAATAGCGATGGCGGCAAAAACTTTAGCGTGTCAATATAGCCAAGTTGATGATGTATTGCATATAATTAGCCAAGTAGAAGGTCAGGTTATTGAGCAAGAATATTTACAAACAGTGCAGTTTAAACTCTTGTTACCACAAGCTGAATTAGCTTTGGTTGAACATAAATTGCAAACACTGTCGGCAGGTCAATTAAAATTATACTCTTCTGATACCTTGTAGGTTGGGCTGTATACCAACATTAAATAAAATAATGATGCAAAAAACAAAACGTGCAATATAAAAATATTATTAGAATTTTAGGTTTGTTAGTCGCACTACTCAGTGTCACTATGCTTCCGCCTGCCATGGTGTCTATGATCTATCGTGATGGTGGCGGTGTACCTTTTTTAATGGGCTTTTTATGTTGCCTGTTTACCGGTTTTTTAGCTTGGTATCCTTTTAGAGGGGAAAAAACCGATCTAAAATCTCGAGAAGGTTTCTTGATTGTGGTGTTATTTTGGTTAGTACTTGCTAGCTTCTCCGCTATTCCTCTTATCTTATTAGATCAGCCATCATTGTCAGTGACTGATGCATTTTTTGAATCATTCTCAGGTTTAACGACGACAGGGGCGACCATTTTAAATCGTATTGATGGTTTACCTCATGCCGTGTTGTGGTATCGCCAGCAGTTACAGTGGTTAGGTGGTATGGGGATTATTGTATTAGCTGTTGCAGTATTACCTATGTTAGGTATTGGTGGTATGCAGCTATACCGAGCAGAGATTCCTGGGCCGGTAAAAGATTCAAAGATGACACCAAGAATAGCCGATACAGCAAAGCATTTATGGTATATTTATTTATCATTAACAGTTGCTTGTGCAGCAGCGTATTGGTTGGCGGGTATGTCAGTATTTGACGCTATTTGTCATTCATTTTCCACTGTTGCCATTGGAGGGTTTTCTACTCACGATGCCAGCATGGGATATTTTAACAGCCCAACGATTAATTTGGTTTGTGTTTTCTTCTTAATTATTGCCAGTGTAAATTTCGCCCTACATTACGCTGTAGTTCAAAGTAAATCCCTTAGAAATTATTTTGCAGATCCAGAATTTAAAGCGTTTCTTGCTATACAAGTTGTACTAACTCTTATTTGTTTTACAGTATTAATGACCTCTGGCACTTACCAAGATGCAGATAAAGCATTTGATCAGGCTTTGTTTCAATCTGTATCAATTAGCACAACAGCAGGCTTTTCAACCACTTCATTTGCCGATTGGCCAACACTTTTACCTTTGTTACTGATTTTTTCGAGTTTTATTGGTGGTTGTGCAGCGAGTACTGCTGGCGGTATGAAGGTAGTGAGGGTCTTACTACTGTATTTACAAGGTTTACGTGAGCTAAATAAGTTAGTACATCCTAGGGCTATTTTTAAGATTAAAATGGGTAAAAAGGTATTGCCAGATCGTGTTGTCGAAGCTGTCTGGGGCTTCTTTTCTGCCTATGCCGCAGTGTTTGTTATTTGTATGTTATTACTATTAGCAACCGGTATGGATGACATTACCGCATTTACAGCTGTTGCTGCTGCCATTAATAACCTTGGTCCAGGATTAGGGGAGGTTGCCGCTAACTTCTCAGGTATTGGGGATGCAAGCAAGTGGGTGTTAATTATGGCAATGCTATTTGGCCGCTTAGAAGTGTTTACTTTATTAGTGTTGTTTACTCCTGGATTTTGGCGCACATAACGCTATTCATCAGTTGAGGAATAGCGTTAATTGGCGTTAGAGTATGGTATATATAATATTGCTATTCTTTGAAGCAATTAAAAATATATTCAACTGAGTTCAGAGTAGTTAAATAAATTGCTGGGTTAGAAGTAGGTTGCACTAACTTGGAATAACCTTTCCACATCACCAATGTAACGTTTATTAACGAGGAAGAGGATAACATGGTCTTCTTCTTCTATTAGTGTATTAGAGTGAGCTATTAACACTTCTATACCTCTAACAATTGCACCAATAGTTGTACCCGGTGGTAACTTGATATTACGAACTGCTCGGCCAACTACTTTTGAAGACTTCTCATCTCCTTTAGCAACAATTTCAATCGCTTCAGCTGCACCACCACGTAAGCTATACACATTATCAATAGTACCTCGTCTTACATGAGTGAGTAACGCAGAAATTGTAGCTTGTTGTGGTGAAATAGCTATATCAATAGCGCCACCATGGACCAACTCAACATAGGCATCACGCTGAATAAGTACCATTGTTTTTCGAACGCCAAGCTTTTTAGCAAGTAATGAAGACATGATATTAGCTTCATCATCATTAGTTACAGCAATAAATACATCGAATTGGTCTATATTTTCTTCTGTTAATAACTCTATATCTGAAGAGTCGCCTTGAAATACTAGGGTGTTATTAAGTTCAGAAGTTAGCTCTGCAGCCCTTATTGCAGAGCGCTCTATTAATTTAACTTGATGATTATCTTCCAAAATACTGGCTAAGCCAGCACCTATATTACCGCCACCAACAATCATGATTCGCTTATAGGCGGGCTCTAGCTTTTGTAGCTCATTCATTACGGCGCGTATGTGAATACTTGCGGCAATGAAAAAAACCTCATCATCGGCTTCAATAACTGTAGTGCCTAAAGGGCGGATGGGCTTGCCATCTCGATAAATGGCAGCAACACGGGTATCAACATTGGGAATATGATCTCTTAATGTTGATAGTGCATGGCCAACAAGTAAACCGCCATAATAGGCTTTTACGGCTACTAAGCTAACACGACCACTAGCAAACTCTAATACTTGTAATGCACCTGGATAATCAATTAAGCGAGCTATATCACGGGTAACTAATTCTTCAGGTGCAATAACATGATCAATAGGAATGTGTAGCTTATGAAATAATTGCTTTGAATGTTTTAATATTTGGTTTGAGCGAATACGGGCTATTTTTTTATGAGTATTAAATAAAGAAGAACAAATTTGGCAAGTGATCATATTCGTGGCATCGTCTGAAGTAACAGCGATAACCATGTCAGCATCTTCAGCACCTGCGTTTCTTAATACGTCGGGATGACAGCCTTGGCCAGTGACAACTTTAAGATCCATTCTGTCTTGTAGCTCACGAAGCTTTTCTCCGTCAACATCAACAACAGATATATCGTTATTTTCGCCAACAAGGTTTTCCGCTAAAGTTCCACCTACTTGGCCTGCACCGACTATTATTATTTTCATTTATTGTTGTTTTTCTCAAATTAGCTTGTGTGTTTTAAATATAGAATAATTTTATTAAGCTTCTACTTTTAATAGTTTAGCGTAATAAAAACCATCCATATTATTTTCACCAGGCAATAATTGCCAACCGATAGTTCCTTTAGCTTGATTTTGCTCACAATCAATAGGAATTAATTTTGCATCAGTATTATTTTTAATAAAGTGTTCTATCTGTTCGTTATTTTCTTGCGGTAAAATACTACAAGTAGCATAAAGTAAAGTACCACCAGGTTTCAGTAAAGACCATGTTTCTTTTAAAATTTGCTGCTGTAAAATAACTAACGCGTCAATGTCACTTGCCTTGCGTAACCACTTTATATCAGGGTGGCGACGAATTACACCTGTTGCCGAACAAGGTACATCTAATAAAATACGGTCAAAATATTGTCCTTGCCACCATGTTTTTGCATCGGCAGCATCGGCAGCAATAACTGTCGCTTCTAAGTTTAAACGTGCAAGGTTTTCTTGTACTCTGACTAAACGGCTAGCTTCTATGTCAATTGCGGTCATTGACGCTATTTCAGGATATTGCTCTAATATATGGCAAGTTTTCCCACCGGGTGCTGCACAAGAGTCGAGTACTACATCACCTGGTTTACAGTCTAATAAACGTGCAGCTTGCTGAGCCGCGCCATCTTGTACTGATATCCAACCTTGTTCAAAGCCTGGTAGCTTTAACACATCAATAGGGTGTGTAAGTTCGATACCTTGGCTTAATGGCTCAACAGAATTAATTGATATTTCTTCCTCGGCTAATAGTTTTTGATAACTTGCACTATCGTGACAGCGCTGATTTGCTCTCAACCACATCGGCGGCTTTTGCTGGTTTGAGGTAAGTATTTGTTGCCACTTATCAGGATAAGCTTTTTGTACTTTTTTAATAAACCAGCTTGGGTGGTTGTATTGTATTGAAATAGGAAGTGTTGAATCAGGTATTGTAGATTCAGTTGCTGTGCTTTTTTCTGTAGCACGAACAAAATTACGTAAAACAGCATTTACTAATGCTTTCATATGACGATTTTTAAGCGTACCTGTTGCTGCTACAGTTTCACTTACAGCCGCATGATCGGGAATACGCATATATTTTATCTGATATACACCAACTAATAATAGAAAATGAAATACACGTTGTTTTCCCGTTAAGGGTTTTTGCATTAAGCCACGAACATCATTTTCTAACTCAGGTAAGTAGCGCATTACGCCATAACAAATTTCTTGTAATAAGCCTTTATCTTTCGCTAACGCTTTGTCTTGCTGTTTTGGGAGTTCATCACCTAAACTACGTCCTTGATCAATAACGCTATAACAGCATTTAGCTGCCAATGCTCGAATGTTAACTGGCTTTTGATTCTGTTGTTTGGGGGCTGTAGTCGTCATTTAGCGCACAACACTGTTAGTATCAGTACCGTTGATCTTAGCACCTACGGTGAACCAATCAGCTCGACCGTTTAATATATCTTTAATTGGCAAGGCTTTTTTATTTGGTAACTGTAAAACCTCTAAACAAATGGCGCCTTTAGCTGTGGCGACAACAATTCCTTCTTTATCTACAGATATAATGCTACCAGCTGGTTGTGTTACCTTCATTTCTTTAACAGATGCTTGCCAAATTCGAATGCGATGTTGTTTGTTACTTTCAGAGTTATCAGTAAATGTAAATTGTGCTACAGGCCAAGGAATATAAGCACGAATCTTTCGATCTAATTCATCTGCTGTTAAATTCCAGTTTATTTCTGCTTCGTTTTTATCTAATTTATGTGCATAGGTAGCTAGAGCATTATTTTGCGTGATAGCTTTATGCGTACCTGTAGTCATTAACGCTAAGGTATCAATTAATGCAGTTGGGCCAAGTTGAGCTAATTTCTCATAAAGGCTCGCACTGGTATCATTATTTTCAATGGTACATTCAGCTGTTAAGATCATATCACCGGTATCTAGTCCTTTATCCATTTGCATAATGGTAACACCCGTTTTTGGATCGCCAGCCTCTAATGAACGTTGAATAGGTGCAGCGCCTCGCCATTTAGGTAGTAATGAGCCGTGTACATTAATACAACCTAAATGTGGTGTTGTTAGAATTATTTCAGGCAGTAATAGGCCATATGCGACCACTACCATAACATCAGCATTATATTGTGCTAATTGTTGTTGAGAACTGAGTTCTTTGAAATTAACGGGTTGCTCAATGGGTAAGTTATTTTCAAGAGCTAATAACTTAGTAGCACAAGCAGTTAATTTTTTACCTCTACCGGCCGGTTTATCAGGTGGGCAATAAACGGCAACAACATTATGCGGACTATTAATGAGAGCAGCTAAGTGCTGCGCAGCAAAGTCGGGTGTTCCAGCGAAGATGATATTTAATGGCTTTAACAAAGGTATTTCCTAAAGGTAAAAGTTAAGCGTTGGCTTTATCTAAACGTTCTTCTTTTTCTAGCTTTGATTTGATACGCTGACGCTTGAGTGGCGATAAATAATCGACAAATAAAATACCATTCAGATGATCAAGTTCGTGCTGAATACAAATGCTTAATAATTCTTCACCATCAAGTGTAAATTCTTCACCATCGCGATTTAAAGCTTTCACGGTGCAAGTTGTATGGCGATTAACTTTTGCATAAATGCCAGGGACGGATAAGCAGCCCTCTTCATTTACTATTGTTTCTTCGCCTTTACTGATGATTTCTGGGTTTATTAATACAATGGGTTGGTCACCATTTTCAGAAACATCCATTACAACGATACGTTGATGAATATCAACTTGAGTGGCTGCTAAGCCAACTCCCTTTTCGTCATACATGGTTTCTAACATGTTATCTATAATGGTTAAAGTTTCGTCTGTAATTTTACTTACAGGCTTAGCCTTTGTTTTTAAACGAGGATCTGGAAAACGTAATACAGTTAAAATAGTCATAAGCTTACAAATGTTTGATAAAAGAATTAGCGATAATGCTTTTAGAGTGTTATGTTTAACATTATAGCAATTAATAATACAGCATTTCTATAAAAGCATGAAAAACCATAATAAAGGAACGAGTCACATGCTAAAAAAAATAATGTTAATACTTACGTTGTTTGCATGTCCTTTTATTTCACTCGCAGAAAAATTAAAGATTAATGATGATGCACCAACGACTTATGTCGTAAAGAAGGGTGATACGCTTTGGGATATTTCATCTGTTTTTCTCAATCAGCCATGGCTTTGGCCTAAACTTTGGCGTTTAAATCCTGAAATAAAAAATCCGCATTTAATTTATCCTGGTGACATAATCTCGTTAATATTTGATGAAAATGGTGAACCGCAGTTATTCCTTCAAACAAATAAAAGTAAACCAAGTTATAAATGGTCGCCGAAAATCAGGCATATAAATAAAGAAGACTCTGCTATCCAGTTATTGCCTTTAAAAGTAATAGCGCCATATATTAACTATGACCATTTATTTAGTGCAGAGCAGCTAGCGCAATTTCCTTATGTGATAGGCAGTGATGAAGGTTATCGATCAAGTATTAATGGCTTTAATGTATATGTTAATAAAAATCTATCCTTATCAAAAACATATGCTATTTATAATAAGGGTGAAGAGATTATTGATCCTGAAACTGATAAATTATTAGGCTTTTATGTTGACTTAGTTGCTACAGGCCAGGCAATTGATAGCGGTAATATAGAAGATAACACGCCAGCAACACTTAAAGTGAGTACTGCCAAACGTGAAATACGCTCGGGTGATTATGTTGTTCCGGTACATGAAGGGCAAATGTTTCCTTCAGTCTTTACTATGAAAGCTGCTGATGAATCATTTCGTGGATCTATTATTAAAGCGACAAGTAATGGTCGTGAGTTTGGCAAGTTAGAAGTAGTGATGCTTAATCGTGGCTTTGAGCATAACGTCACTATTGGTGACGTTATGGCGATAAAGCGCTTAAGTCCAAGTGTAGTAAAAACAAGATCAGGACCTGAATATACAGATGAAGCGCCTTTGTGGGATCGTTTGTTAACACCTAATGGTTCAAGCTATAAAATGCCTGAAGAGTATTTAGGGGAGTTGATGGTTTTTAAAGTTTATCAACAAGTAAGTATGGCATTAATATTGAAAACAGAAAAACCAGCTCGTTTGAATGATGTCATTACTGCGCCATAATAAGGTGCACTATAAAGTTTTGTATTAAAGGTATGTGTCTTAGGGAGAAGACAAATGCAAAAAAGCAAAATTCATTATTGGTTAGCTTTAAAGCTGGTACCACGATTAGCTATTCATAAAAAATTAGCGCTAGTTGAATCTTATGGTTTAACTGCGCTTTTTTCATCTTCAGCAAAAAAAAATCCCAGTTTCACATCAGCCAATAGTTTAACAGCAAAGCAACTCGCTTCGTTTTATCAACCTGATTGGCACAAAATTGATGATATTATTCGTAATAGCAAGAATTGTCACAGCGAAATAATAGTCTTTGATGATCCTGTCTATCCACAGTTGCTTAAACAAATTTACGATCCACCTTTAGTGCTTTTTGTACAAGGTAATGCAAAACTATTAAACGAAACTCAATTGGCTATTGTTGGTAGTCGCTCTGCGAGTATCAATGGTCGAGAGACGGCTTTTGAAATAGCACGACAATTGGTTGAAAGTGGTATAGTTATCACTAGCGGCTTAGCTTTAGGTATTGATGCTGCGGCGCATAAAGGCGCGTTAACAAATTGTGCAAGTACTATTGCTGTAGTTGCTACCGGGCTCGATAATATTTACCCCTCAAGGCATCGAGATCTCGCTGCTAATATTCTTGAAAAAGATGGGGCTATCATTAGCGAATTTTTACCAGGAACTTTACCTAAGCCTGGGCACTTTCCCAAACGAAATAGAATTATTAGTGGTTTAAGTGTGGGAGTGCTAGTTGTAGAGGCAGCTTTACAAAGTGGTTCACTTATTACCGCTCGTTGTGCTTTAGAGCAAAATCGTGATATTTTTTCAATACCTAGTGGCATTAATAACCCTCAAGCAAAAGGGTGTCACTGGTTAATTAAACAAGGCGCTAAACTTGTAGAGGAATCGGCCGATATAATAGATGAGTTAGCGTTTATTAATAATTTTGATTTACAATTGAAACCACAACATAAACCCCAATTAAATATAAATGAAGAAATAGATGGAAAAAGCTTAAATAAGGACTTGTTTGTTGATGAATTGTTGGCTAGTGTGGGATTTGAAATTACGCCTGTAGACAAAGTAGTTTCAAGAAGTAAGCTACCTGTTGAAGAAGTGCTAACTCGGTTAACAATATTAGAGTTGAATGGTCTGGTAGCTGCAGTACCCGGAGGCTACCTTAGATTACATAAATAATAATCATAAGGAATAAGGGGCTAGTTATGTTCGATATTTTAATGTATTTGTTTGAAAATTATATACATAGTGAAGCCGAAGTCATGGTTGATCATGACATATTGACAGATGAATTGACTCGAGCAGGTTTTCATCAAGATGAGATATACAAGGCGCTTAATTGGTTAGAAAAACTCAGCGCTTTACAAGATTCTGATGCATATCCTTACTTAACACGTGTCGGTAATAAATCTTTTCGTATTTATACTGAAGATGAAATGCAATTTCTCGATACAGAAAGTCGAGGCTTTATTTTATTTTTAGAGCAAGTAAATGTTTTAGATTTTACAACACGTGAAATGGTGATTGATAGAGTTATGGAACTCGACACTAATCATTTCTCTATCGATGATCTGAAATGGGTTATTTTAATGGTGCTTTTCAATGTTCCTGGTCAAGAAAATGCTTATTCACAAATGGAAGAGCTGATTTTTGAAGAGCAGGAAGGCCCTTTACATTAAATGCTATTACTATTAACTGGCTTATTTATTAAGTCAGTTAATGTTGGCATATTGTTTAAACAACAATTATGACATAATAGCTTATCTTGTTATGTAAATAGCGGCTATAGATCAACAGACAATGTCCAAGTCAGATAATCCTTTATTCTCCCATCACGAACATGCTTTAGAGAAAGAATATCAAGTGTGCCCAGAATGTGGCTCTGAACTTTCTATTAAGCATGGTAAAAGTGGACCTTTTTTGGGGTGTGTTAATTATCCTAGTTGTGCTTACACTAGGCCCGTTGTTGAAAATGAACGTGTTGAAGATAAAATTCTTCAAGGTAGCGAATGTCCTAAATGCAATCATAATTTAGCTGTAAAACAAGGTCGATATGGCATGTTTATCGGCTGTAGTAACTTTCCTGATTGTGATTATATCGAGCATGATGAACCTAATGAATTAGCTGATATATCTTGTCCTAGCTGTAAAAAAGGTTTAATTAAAGAAAAGACGAGCCGCTTTGGTAAAAAGTTTTATTCGTGTGATGCTTATCCCAAATGCAAGTTTATTGTTAATTTTGAACCAGTAGTAGGAACATGTCAGCAATGCGAATATCCTCTATTATTAAAACGAAATATGGCTGCAGGCGTCAAGTATCAATGCGCTAGTAAAAAGTGCTCAGCAATGCAAACGATAACATCATAAAAAAGACGCTAATTAGCGTCTTTTTTAGTTAAACATCATTAATAATACTGATGTTTAATTATGAGTGCTTAACTATGTTTATTAAGGTAGCTAGTCGAAAAGTCATTTAGATCAGGGAATGCTGATGGCGACAATAGCTTTGATAACGCGCTTAAGCGTTGCGCTAGCACGAATTCATTCTCACCACTTACGTTAATATGACCCATTTTACGACCAGCACGTTTACCTTTGTTATACCAATGAATAGTAACGCTTGGAATCGATAATACTTCGTTAGAAACAGTATCTTCACCAATGATGTTAACCATAGCCGTTGGTCGAACTAACGCTGTGCTACCTAATGGTAAGTCGCAAATTGCTCTTAAGTGATTTTCAAACTGACAAGTATCTGCACCTTGTTGAGTCCAATGTCCTGAGTTATGAACGCGTGGCGCTATTTCATTCACGAGTAGTTGATTACCCACTTGGAAAAATTCTATAGCTAGCACACCAACATAATTTAGTTCATCGGATATGGCTTTAAAAACCTGCGCGGCTTGATTTTGTAATGTTTCATCAACTTTCGCGGCAACAGATACACTCAATACACCTTGTGTATGATGATTCTCCGTTAAAGGGTAAGCAGCAACATCACCACTTCTGCTGCGTACTCCAATAAGAGAAACTTCTCGGTCAAAGCTGATCATTTGTTCCGCAACAATACCTTGTTTGACAGACGTTGTGGATGACTTGAGAAAGTTCTCCATGTCTTGCCAGATATTATCTGCGTCTTCTATTGATTTTAAGCGCCATTGACCTTTACCGTCGTAACCTTCTAAAGCACTTTTAAAAATAACTGGTAACGTTAATGATGCTAAAGCTGCAGTAAAGTCTTCTTTCGTTTGAATAAAGTAATGCTTTGCATTAGCAACATTGCATGACTCAAGTAGTGCTTTTTCTAAGCGTCTATCACCACCTATTTTTATTGCATTGCTACTTGGAAATAGTTTATTTGAGCGCTCGCATTCAGCGAGTGTGTCATGTGCAACATGTTCAAATTCAGCGGTGATAACTTCAGCATTAGTAATTCCTTGTGCTAAATCTCCATAAATGTGCTCGGGGCTAATAGGTTGAACGACTTTAAGGCTTCTTACATCAAATGCTTTCACATCTAAATTTAAAGGTGTGCCTGCTAACTCCATCATACGAGCGAGTTGGCCGGCACCAAGTACAAGAACTTTTTTCATTATGGATGCTTATTCTGCTGGGTTTGGGTTATTTAAAATAGTTTGTGTTTGATTTTTTCTAAATTCTTCAATATTTTGTTGAATTTTTTCATCAAACGTACCAATTATTTGAGCTGCAAGTAAACCTGCGTTGGCTGCACCAGCGGTACCTATAGCTAAAGTACCTACGGCTATACCTTTAGGCATTTGTACAATAGATAATAATGAGTCTTGCCCATTAAGCGCTTTAGATTGAACTGGAACTCCAAGCACTGGTAAGCAAGTATATGCGGCCGTCATGCCTGGTAGGTGAGCAGCGCCGCCAGCGCCACCAATAATAACTTTAATGCCTCTGTCTTTAGCACTTTCAGCGTATTCAGCTAACAAATGAGGAGTACGGTGAGCTGAAACCACTTTGGTTTCATATTTTACACCTAATAGATCAAGCATTTCTGCTGCATGTTGCATTGTTGGCCAATCTGATTTTGACCCCATGATAATACCCACTGTCATGAATTTGCGCCTTTTGAAAAAGTATAATGTTCTAGCTAAATGAACAAGATTAATAAAGAAGCCTTTTATTATAACCTTGTTTCACGTAATACGGAATAATGAAGTTTTCTTTGCAAATTCTATTGTAACACCATACAAATTTTAATTATGCTCAACTCATCAATATAATGTGAACACCGAATCTCAATTTATTGAAATTGCTATTAGGTGTTCTATAGCTCACTTTGTTAAGATTGCAGCATAGTAGTTTATTGAAAGAGCGTATTGTGGACGAAATATCTGTTGTAGATGTGTTTTTGAGTGGAGGTATTATTGCTTATCCAACTGAAGCTGTATTTGGTTTGGGTTGTGATCCCGACAATGAACAGGCGGTTGAAAAATTATTAGCGTTGAAAAATAGACCTGTTGAGAAGGGCCTTATTTTACTTGCGGCTAATTATTCGCAATTATTACCTTATATTAATGATGATCTTATCCCTCCTGATAAAAGGTATACCGTTTTATCTAGGTGGCCTAATGGAATCACACAAGTTGTGCCTAAAAATAATAATACAGCTACTTGGCTAACAGGAAAGTTCAATACCATCGCTGTTAGAGTGACAGATCAACCAGATGTTGTTGCATTATGTAAGCAAACGAACAAACCTATTATTTCAACCAGTGCAAACCTTTCAGGAAGTGAACCCGCAATGACGTGGCAAGCGTTAGAAAAAAATGCAGAATTAGCATCAAAAATAGATTTTATCATTAAAGGTAAAACGTTAGGGTTTACACAACCGTCAACGATTATTGATGCGTTAACGGGTGAAACATTCAGAGCGTAGTTGTTAGAACTCGAGAGAGTGTTTAATTTTTTTAGTGCACTAAATGGTTATGGCTATTTTTTAAAGGGGTAGCCTTTCATCTATAATCACATTAAACGAACTGTACAATTTTATTAGCAATTGACCATATGTGACGCCATTTGATCAAAGGCTTGTCTTAGGTGTTGCTCAATTTCTTTATCGTCAATCACTTTTTTCATTGCGTTATTCATACATAGCATCCACAAATCACGTTGCTTTTTAGTTACCTGAAAAGGCATATGTCTTGCTCTTAACTGTGGATGACCATATTTTTGTTCAAATAATCTAGGCCCACCTAACCAACCAGAAAGGAATTCAAAAAACTTCTGTCTGATATTGTCTAACGGTTGTTTATGAATGGCTAATAATTCTTGTAAATGAATATTAGTTTCCATTTCATCATAGAATGCTTCAGCCAAATTACGAGTACCCGACTCTCCACCAATAAGTTGATATAAGCTATTTTCTTGTACATTATGATTGTTTGATTTTGTGACCATGGAAATTATTCTTTTAAGTTTACTAAACATATTGATGGGTAATAACGTAAGAGGTTTTATATCACTATATTCAAGTATTATAACCTGAGTTGATAATGAAGCCATATTTAATAAGGTTAATAAAAGCAACGGTATTAATAATGAATGAAAAAGAGCAACTTTTAGCCTAGATAATGGCCATAATTAGAGTAAATACTTGATCGAAATCAACTTTAAAATCACTTTTGTTTTTTCACTAAAAAACATTGTCTGAGATCAAGGTTTTTGTTGGCGGTAGGATTATTATGTCCCTAATTAATTTAAGGACATAAAAACATGAAACATTCTATATTAGCAATCGCATTATTATCACTTTCTTTACCATCTTTAGCTAACCAAGCTGGCGATATAATCGTTCGTGGTGGTGCAACTATGGTTTCTCCAGATTCTGGTTCAGCTGGTGTAGCATTAGATGGCGCACTTACACCACTATCTCTTACTGTTGATGATAATACTCAACTTGGTTTGAACCTAGTTTACTTTTTTGACAGTAACTGGGCAATTGAGCTACTTGCGGCTACACCATTTACTCATGATGTTAAGTTACAAGATCCTGATGGTGTTACAAGTTCAGTTTATGGTATTGATCTTAATGGTGCTACTCTTGCTGAGGTTACTCATTTACCACCAACGTTAAGTGCATTATATTATTTTGATACAGGAACTGCTTTTAAACCTTATATTGGTGCAGGTATTAATTATACTATTTTCTTTGATGAGAAATTCACATCAACACCGAGAGCTGCAGGGTTTAGTGAACTCGAACTAGATAACTCTTTTGGCTTGTCAGTTCAAGTGGGTATGGATTACGAACTTGATGAAAATTGGTCGCTGAATATTTCAGCGCGCTATATCGATATTGAAACAGATGCTAAGTTTGATTTGTCTGATCCATTAGATGCAGGATTATCAGGAAGTGGTAGTGCAGCAGTTGATATTAACCCAATGGTATATTCAGTGATGCTTGGTTATAAATTTTAATCATATTAGTAATAGAATATAATTTAAAAGCAGTAATTTATTACTGCTTTTTTGTGTTCTTAAAATAACAATTCGGTTAGGCTACGAATATTATTTTTATAGGGCTAACATTATGGATCAATATCGTGTTTTTGGTAATCCCATTAAACAATCTCGTTCACCTTTCATTCATCAATCATTCGCACAAGCAACTAACCAAGTACTGAATTATGAAACTCAATTTGCTGAACAAGATGGTTTTCATCAAGCTGTAACTGAGTTCATTGCTCTTGGTGGTAAGGGCGCTAATGTGACAGCACCATTCAAAGAACAAGCAATGGCGATGTGTGATGAGTTAACTGAGCATGCAAAATTCTCTGGTGCGGTTAATACGTTAACCTTTAAAAACGGTAAGATTTATGGAGATACTACTGACGGTATTGGTTTAGTGAATGACTTACTAGCTCATAATGTGTGTCTTAAAAATAGTCGAATATTATTACTCGGTGCTGGCGGCGCTTCAAAAGGGGTAGTGTTACCCTTATTGAATCAAATTCCAAAAAGTTTAACTATTGCTAATAGAACAGTTTCTAAAGCTCAAGCGATTGTTGAACAATATACAAATCAACCTCTTTCTGCTTGCTCCTTTGAAGAAGCAAATGAACAAGAGTTTGATGTCATTATTAATGCGACGTCTGCTGGTTTAACTGGGGCAGGGTTGCCGATAGCTGAAAAACTTATTACTGAAAATAGTGTTTGCTACGATATGACTTATGGCAAGGAACTTACCCCTTTTTTGCAAAAAGCAACAGAATTAAAGGCTAAGCAAGTTATTGATGGATTAGGAATGCTTGTAGGCCAAGCTGCGGAAAGTTTTTACATTTGGAGAGGGATAAAGCCAAATGTTGATTCTGTTATTGTGAAATTAAAATCATCTTTTTCATAGGAGTAAATTTTGAACCAAGCAATATTATTTAATGATGACTTCTCTTTTAGTGTAGAAGAGTGTGCATGGTGTTTTACGGGTCAGGCATCAGGGCAAAAAGTGACAATATATTTTCATTCTGCAGAACTTGAAAAATTAAAAGCTATTGATGATTGTACAAAGTACGACTTAGAAGAAGTTGCTGAGCTCTGGTTAGAGAAAAATGAACTAGAGGGAAGTGATATTCATATTAAAATATGATGACTCATTAAACGCTGTTTATAAGTATAGTGAGTCATCAAATCATTGAGCAAACTCTAATTATTTTGATTTAAGTAGTCATTTTTCAACTCGACGTAATTTTCAGCTGATTTTTTTAGAAAATCAGCTTCACTTTCTTTTAATTTTCTTGCCTGCTTTATCGGGTTCCCCATATATAGGTAACCACTAACTAAGGTTTTATTCGGAGGCACTAAACTACCGGCACCAATAAATACATCATCTTGCACAACAGCACCATCCATAATGATAGCTCCCATACCTACTAAAATACGATTGCCTAAAGTACAACCATGCAACATACATTTATGGCCAATAGTTACATCTTCACCAATTATGAGCGGATTTCCATTTGGGTTATGTTCGCTTTTACGAGTTACATGCAGAACGCTACCATCTTGAACATTAGTTCTGGCGCCTATAGTAATTCGGTTTACATCGCCACGCGCAGCCACTAATGGCCAAATACTTACATCAGCGCCTAAGGTTATATCGCCAACAAGTACTGAGCTAGAGTCAATATAATTAGTATGGCCTAGAGTAGGGGATATCCCATTGTATGTTCTTAAATTAGCAGTAGACATAAAATACCTTAAATAAAATTTAGTAAAAGCTATAGGCAAAATAGCATAAAACTATTGGTAACTTAATAAATGAAGTAAAAAATGGTTGAAGAAGATAAATAGCTGCTCTTGTATAGGTTTTATTATTTGATGAAGAGCAGAGGTATTGTTTGTTTAAACGGCAATATCAATAAGCTTTGTATCATTGTTGAGCACTTAAACAAATAATTGAACTTTTTGATAAATAATAGTTGACGGTAGAAATAAAATCTCTACAATGCGCTCCAGTTCCAAGGGGTTCAGGCAAAACGAATCATCAACGGGCTGTTTTAATAAGTTATCTACTTTCATTTAATGCTAAATAGTTAACTTAACGTTTACTTTTGATTTAAGTAATGAAGTGTTTAAGAGTTTGCAAAAACTTTTAAAAAAATCAAAATAAAATGTTGACATTAAAACTCGGAAGCGTATGATACGCATCCTGCTTCGGGGCAACAGCAACGAGCAATGCAGATTAAGTTAGACTTAACCTGCTCAGATGAAGAGCGAATGCGACTCTCATCTATATCGACTAACTTAGTTACTCGATATCTTCTTTAACAATTAGTTATCATGCAATTTGTGTGAATACTCACATTAACTTGTTTTTACATAGTTCTTCTTTCTTAGGAAAGTGGAACAAAAAAACGCTTAAT
>NZ_JAHKQD010000013.1 GCF_018860915.1 Colwellia sp. C2M11 | reverse complement strand
GCTGAGCTACAGACCTATCTTATCAACAAGCCCTACTGAGCTTTTTCTTCATTTCATTATCATACAATTTGTGTGAATACTCTGAAGCACCCTTAAAAGAGAACTTCCATTATTCGTTTTTACTTCAAGATAAGGAGGTGATCCAACCCCAGGTTCCCCTAGGGTTACCTTGTTACGACTTCACCCCAGTCATGAAACACAAAGTGGTGACCGTCCTCCCGAAGGTTAAACTAGCCACTTCTTTTGCATCCCACTCCCATGGTGTGACGGGCGGTGTGTACAAGGCCCGGGAACGTATTCACCGTAGCATTCTGATCTACGATTACTAGCGATTCCGACTTCACGGAGTCGAGTTGCAGACTCCGATCCGGACTACGACAAGCTTTGTGGGATTCGCTCAACCTCGCGGTCTCGCTGCCCTCTGTACCTGCCATTGTAGCACGTGTGTAGCCCATCCCGTAAGGGCCATGATGACTTGACGTCGTCCCCACCTTCCTCCGGTTTATCACCGGCAGTCTCCTTAGAGTTCCCGACATAACTCGCTGGCAAATAAGGATAGGGGTTGCGCTCGTTGCGGGACTTAACCCAACATTTCACAACACGAGCTGACGACAGCCATGCAGCACCTGTCACAGAGTTCCCGAAGGCACAAGTCTATCTCTAGTCTCTTCTCTGGATGTCAAGGGATGGTAAGGTTCTTCGCGTTGCATCGAATTAAACCACATGCTCCACCGCTTGTGCGGGCCCCCGTCAATTCATTTGAGTTTTAACCTTGCGGCCGTACTCCCCAGGCGGTCAACTTAGTGCGTTAGCTGCGCCACTCACGCCTCAAGGGCACAAACGGCTAGTTGACATCGTTTACGGCGTGGACTACCAGGGTATCTAATCCTGTTCGCTCCCCACGCTTTCGTTCCTCAGCGTCAGTATCTGTCCAGGTGGCCGCCTTCGCCACTGATGTTCCTTCCAATCTCTACGCATTTCACCGCTACACTGGAAATTCCACCACCCTCTACAGTACTCTAGTCGAACAGTTCAAAATGCAGTTCCAAGGTTGAGCCCTGGGCTTTCACATCTTGCTTATTCAACCGCCTACGAACGCTTTACGCCCAGTAATTCCGATTAACGCTTGCACCCCTCGTATTACCGCGGCTGCTGGCACGAAGTTAGCCGGTGCTTCTTCTGTTGTTAACGTCACAGATGCTTGCTATTAACAAACAACCTTTCCTCACAACTGAAAGTGCTTTACAACCCGAAGGCCTTCTTCACACACGCGGCATGGCTGCATCAGGCTTTCGCCCATTGTGCAATATTCCCCACTGCTGCCTCCCGTAGGAGTCTGGGCCGTGTCTCAGTCCCAGTGTGGCTGATCATCCTCTCAAACCAGCTAGAGATCGTCGCCTTGGTAAGCCATTACCTTACCAACTAGCTAATCTCACTTGGGCTAATCAAATGGCGAGAGGTCCGAAGATCCCCCCCTTTGGTCCGTAGACATTATGCGGTATTAGCAGTCGTTTCCAACTGTTGTCCCCCACCATAAGGCATATTCCCAAGCATTACTCACCCGTCCGCCGCTCGTCAGCAGATAGCAAGCTATCTCTGTTACCGCTCGACTTGCATGTGTTAAGCCTGCCGCCAGCGTTCAATCTGAGCCATGATCAAACTCTTCAATTAAAAATCGTTTGTGTAACCTCACCATTATTACCTAAGTAAAA
>NZ_JAHKQD010000016.1 GCF_018860915.1 Colwellia sp. C2M11 | reverse complement strand
TTCGTACTGCGGGCTTATAACCCCTAACCAGCAGTAAACAACTTATACTCCTAAAATAATTAATTAAGCCACTTTTATTGTTGTTTTTTTATTGTCTACATTTCACTTCAGCTTGATTTACTCTATATTATACCAATCTCACTAACTATGTGATCATTCCTACTTGCTAAAATCACCAACGACATCGTTATTTATTTAATAATTAGAACAACGAGTTATTGAAATAAATACCTTGTATTTGGCCATTTTTTCTACGTATAAAATTGTTCACTTAATTAATGAAACTGGTATGAAAACTTAATGTTATTATTAGGTTGCCTCTATTTGACGTGCAATAAAAAACCCCAGTGTTTTTCAACAATGAGGTTTAAGTATTCATCTAACATGCTTAGAAAACGCAGGTAGAACCTTCAAATTCAAGGCAGAAGTACGGAGCCTATGACTATAGGTGAGTACCTTCAACGCCGAAATTGATTGTTATAACCCGTTTACAACAATGTTATTCCCACTCAATAGTAGCAGGCGGTTTACCTGAAATATCGTAAACAACGCGTGAAATACCATCAATTTCATTGATGATTCGATTAGACACTAAACCTAAGAAGTCGTACGGTAAGTGTGACCAACGAGCCGTCATAAAGTCAATTGTTTCAACACAACGTAAGCTTACTACCCAATCATATTTACGAGCATCGCCCATGACACCAACGGAACGAACAGGTAAAAACACGGTGAATGCTTGGCTTACTTTAGTATATAAATCATGTTTGTGTAATTCTTCAATGAAGATAGCATCAGCACGACGTAGTAAGTCTGCATATTCTTTTTTCACTTCACCTAAAATACGAACACCTAGTCCTGGGCCTGGGAACGGATGACGGTAAAGCATGTCGTATGGCAAGCCTAGTTCAAGACCAATTTTACGTACTTCATCTTTAAATAATTCACGTAATGGCTCAACTAAACCTAACTTCATATAGTCAGGTAAGCCGCCAACGTTATGATGAGACTTAATAACATGTGCCTTACCTGTTGCTGATGCTGCAGATTCGATAACATCAGGGTAAATAGTGCCTTGTGCTAACCATTTTGCATTCTCAAGCTTGTTAGACTCTTCTTCGAATACATCGATAAATACATTGCCGATAATTTTACGTTTAGCTTCTGGTTCACTTTCACCAGCCAAACGCTCAAGGAAGCGATCTTCAGCATCAATTTTAATAATATTCAAACCAAAATGATCACCAAACATATCCATAACTTGTTGACCTTCGTTTAAACGAAGTAAACCATTATCAACAAAGACACATGTTAGCTTTTTACCAATAGCACGATGTAATAACATTGCGACTACTGATGAATCTACACCACCAGATAAACCAAGAATAACTTCATCATCACCAATTTGTGCTTTCATTTTAGCTATAGCATCATCGATGATTGTCGCTGGTGTCCATAACTTTTCACACTGACAAATTTCAACAACAAAGTTTTCTAGAATACGTAAACCTTGTTTAGTGTGAGTAACTTCTGGATGAAATTGCACACCATAGAATTTTTTCTCTTCATGTGCCATGGCTCCAAAAGCACAACTTGGTGTTTGGCCAACAGTAACAAAACCTTCAGGAATACTGGCAACTTTATCACCATGACTCATCCAAACATCAAGTAAACCATTACCGTTTTCACCCACGTTGTCCTCAACATTATTAAATAATGCTGAGCTTGCAATTAACTCAACTGATGCATAACCAAATTCTTTATGGTCAGAGCTCTCAACACTACCACCTAGCTGTTCAGCCATGGTTTGCATACCGTAACAAATACCTAATACGGGTACATTAGCATTAAACACATATTCAGGAGCACGTGGTGAGTTAGCTTCCGTAACTGATTCTGGACCACCAGCAAGAATGATACCTGTTGGATTAAAGTCTTTAATTTGCGCTTCAGTCACGTCCCATGACCAAAGTTCACAGTAAACGCCAATTTCACGTACACGACGTGCAATAAGCTGCGTATATTGTGAACCAAAATCTAAAATCAGTATGCGGTGATCATGAATGTCTTTACTCATGTTTGTTTTCCTACTTTTACGTTCTAAATGAACGGTGTAAATTAAAGAAAAAGGCTGAGCACCCTACTTAAGGGTTATTGCTCAGCCTGTTGGAATTTTTTAGTTTTTCAATAAAGAAATAATCAAGAATGTTTTAGTTCTAAGCTAGTTAGTGTTAGAGCAAAGAAGAAGCACGGAGTTGACTTTAGTCAATGAGTACTTCTGATACCGCTATCACGCTAAATAGCACAGAAATGAAATATTCGACTAGCCCATTCTATAGTTAGGCGCTTCTTTTGTGATAGTTACATCATGTACGTGCGACTCGCCCATACCTGCTGATGTTATTTTCATAAACTCAGGCTTAGTTCGCATCACTTCAATCGTTTCACTACCCGTTAAGCCCATAGATGAACGTAAGCCACCCATTTGCTGATGAATAATAGCAGCCACAGGACCTTTATAAGCAACACGGCCCTCAATACCTTCGGGTACTAATTTGTCTGCTTCACCATCGGACTTCTGGAAGTAACGATCACTTGAACCTTCTTTTTGATCCATAGCACCTAGTGAACCCATACCACGATATGATTTATAATAGCGGCCTTGATAAAGCTCAACTTCACCTGGTGCTTCTTCTGTACCAGCTAATAAGCTACCAACCATAACGCAATGTGCGCCAGCAACAAGTGCTTTAGCAATATCACCTGAAAAACGAATGCCACCATCAGCAATAACAGGAATATCTGTGCCTTTTAAAGCTTCAACTGCATTTGATATCGCAGTTAATTGTGGAACACCAACACCCGTAACAATACGCGTTGTACAAATTGAACCTGGGCCAATACCGACTTTAACTGCATCTACACCTACATCGGCTAGGGCTTTTGCGCCAGCACCTGTAGCAACGTTACCTGCAACTATTTGCAAGTCTGGGTATTTATCACGAGTTTCTTTTACTCGGTCTAAAACACCTTGAGAGTGACCATGTGAAGTATCAATTAATAGTACATCAACACCGGCAGCAACTAAGGCATCAATACGTTCATCAGTACCTGCACCAACGCCAACAGCAGCACCCACACGTAAACGACCAAGTTCATCTTTACAAGCATTTGGTTTGTTTTCAGCTTTTTGATAATCTTTTGCGGTGATAAGGCCAACTAATTTAAACGCATCGTCAACCACTAATATTTTTTCAATACGGTTGCTATGCATTAAGCCTAAAATTTCTTTTCGGGCTGCGCCTTCTTTTACTGTTACTAAGTTTTCTTTAGCCGTCATCAATGAAGATACTGACTTTGTTAAATCAGTTTCGAAACGCAAATCACGGCCAGTGATAATACCCACTAAATTATTCTGATTATCAACAACAGGAAAGCCTGAAAATCCTAGATCATCGGCTTTATGCATGACTTCTTCAATGGTAAAATCAGTACTTACTGTGACAGGATCTGACACTATACCACTTTCATATTTTTTAACTTTAGAAACATTACGCGCTTGTTCTGCTATGGTCATATTTTTATGAATAAAACCTAAACCACCTTCTTGTGCTAAAGTGATTGCTAAGCGCGCTTCCGTTACTGTATCCATAGACGCAGATACAATAGGTACGTTCAAATTAATCTTTCGTGTTAAACGAGTTTGTAGGTTAGCTGTGTGGGGTAGTACTTTAGAGTGAGCCGGTACTAACAAAACATCATCAAAAGTTAATGCTTCTTGGGCAATTCGTAACATCGCAATATCACCAGAGTTAAGGGGAAAGGAGACACTAAATATTTAAAAGTTAGTATCTAATATTGCGGCAGAATTTTAACTCTTTTCTTTGTTTAGGTAAACATAAATTTACCTTTGAACCATTATTATTTTATGCAATAAAAGAAAAAAAATGCCCTAAATAAATTCCATCGAGATATACTGTCACTCAAACCAGTTCTACACTATTAGCAATTAATTAGTTATGCCAGCACAACATATCCTTCAAGTCAGTGAACTCACACGCAAAGTACGTTTTATTCTAGAAAGTGAATTAAATACCGTATGGTTAACTGGGGAAATATCTAATTTTGTCGCCGCTAGCTCTGGTCACTGGTATTTATCATTAAAAGATAATAAATCACAAGTCCGTTGTGCTATGTTTAAAGGCAACAACCAAAGAGTTCGCCTTGCTAACAATGCCAAGCCACGCAATGGACAACAAGTGTTAGTGCGTGCCAAAGTTTCTTTGTACGAACCTAGAGGTGACTTTCAGCTTATTATTGAACAGCTTGATGATGCCGGTGAAGGTTTATTACGCCAACAATATGAACAATTAAAAAATAAGTTAAATGCCCTTGGCATATTCTCTCAAGCCCATAAGCAACAAATTCCAACGACTATTCAACGGGTTGGTATTGTTACCTCCCCCACAGGGGCTGCGGTAAAAGATATTCTTACCGTATTGAAACGCCGTAACCCAAATATTCAAGTGACAATATATCCCGCGTTAGTACAAGGGCAATATGCCAGTAATGATATTTGCCACGCAATTGCACAAGCAAATAGTCGACAAGAGTGCGATGTACTTATTGTTGGGCGCGGAGGTGGATCGTTAGAAGATCTTTGGCCTTTCAATGAAGAAATAGTGGTACAAGCTATTTATGATTCCGTAATTCCTACCATTAGTGCAGTTGGTCATGAAGTCGATACTACCTTGAGCGATTATGTCGCTGATTTACGTGCCCCAACGCCTTCTGCCGCAGCCGAGTTAGTTTCAAGTGATAGTGATGAACTAATGAAAAAAATCACTATGCTAACATTACGATTAAATAACGCGATTACCAGAAATAATAACGTGTTAATTCAAAAGTTGAGCCATACACAGCATAGATTGACACAAGCCCACCCAGAGCAACAATTGCGAATACACCAACAAAAGTCTGACGAGCTTAACTTGCGCTTAACTCAAGTAATTAAACGAATATTGCTACAAACTAAGCAACAACCACAGCAATTAGCGCAACGACTTAATCGTTTATCACCCAATAGAAAATTAGTGGAATACCAAACAATAGTAACGCAGTTAAAACAGCGCCTCATTAATGCCCAACAAAATAATGTGCAACATAAAAGTGAGTTGTTTGTGCATTTAATTGAGCAACTACAATTGGTCAGCCCATTAGCGACTATTGCCAGAGGCTACGGTGTAGTTCGAGATACTGAGGATAAAGTGATTAGTTCGGTTAAACAAATATCTGTTAACAATGAAATAAGTGTACAAATTTCTGACGGTATAATTAAAGCTAAGGTAATTGAAGGGAAAAGTTAAGCGAATGAGCTTAAACAAAATAAATCACTTAAAGAAAGTGTGTTTTATTTTAAAAGAGCTCTGCTGTTAGTGTTATGAGGTCATTGTGGTTAATAATAATTGACGAACTTGTTCCTCACTTTTCTCCTCAAATTTTACCCCAAAAGTAATACCGTCATTATGCTGTTTCAAATTACACACAGAGCCATTTAACTTAAAATTATCTAAGGCTTGTTCTTCTTCGATGACAATTTGAATATCTTTTTTATCAGATAAAACCAACTTCTCACCATTCATAATATTTAACTGACAACCTTTGCTAGATAAATTTTCTATCGTTGCTTGCCAATAATCTTCATCTATTTTGACTTTAGCGGGGATTTGGGTTTCTATGCGAATAGATGAGCGCAGGTTTTGTAAACCCACTGTTCGGGGAAAGTCTAACACCATAATACGAGATGGCATTTGTAAGGTTTGTTTAATAGTACTAAGAAAAGCAACCACAACACCTTCATGACCTTCAATTAGCCCTCTCACAGTAACAGCAGTACCTTGTACTATATGCTGAGAAAACTTTCCAAGTTTACTCGATTCAGGAAATTGTATTAATACATATTTTCCTGGAAGATAACCAATAAAAGTTGTTCTAAATTTAGCACGTTGCCCTGCAGGCGTAGAAATATCAATATTAACCGTCGAACCAGCATGAAGTAATGCTAAATTCCGATCTAAACGAGTACTGGTATCAATATTTGAAGGTTTGTTAGACATAAATGTGAATTTTTTTAGTGTATCTAATCACCCTAGTCAAAGAATAAATTAAAAGCAATGAAAATGGATAACTATTCTTAAGTAAACTCTTAAATTATGTATTAACAAGGGCGGTTTTCAAAAAAGAAAAACGCCCTTATTTAACTCATTATTTGTTATCTTTATTATAACCTTGAGTCGCTCTAGCCATTTTCTTTTGCTCGGTAAAAGTAAGTTTTTTCTTACCTGCAAATGGATTTGTTGTATCTCTAAATTCAATGCGAATAGGTGTCCCCATTATTTTTAGAGATTTACGGTAATAATTCATTAAATAACGACGATATGAACTTGGTAATTTTTTCGCTAAATTTCCATGAATCACGATAATAGGCGGATTATAGCCACCGGCATGAGCATACTTTAACTTAATACGACGACCATTATGCATTGGTGGTTGATGATCAAACACTGCCATATCAAGAATTTTAGTTACCATCGCTGTAGAAATTCGCTTCGTCGCACTAATAAAGGCTTCTTCAACTGATTCATATAAATGACCAACACCGGTACCATGTAATGCGGAAATAAAATGAATTTTAGCAAAATCAATAAAACCTAAACGACGATCTAATTCAGTTTTAATACGATCTTTAACGTGATCGTCTAACCCATCCCATTTATTTACCGCTAGCACTAACGAACGACCTGATTCTAAAATAAAGCCTAACAGACTTAAATCTTGATCGGTAATACCTTCACGCGCATCAATAATAAGTAAACAGACATTAGAATCTTCGATCGCACGTAATGTTTTTATTACTGAAAACTTTTCAACGACGTCAGTTACATTTTTACGACGGCGAATACCCGCAGTATCAATTAATGTATATTGACGGCCATTATGCTCCATCGGAATATAAACACTATCACGTGTTGTGCCAGGCATATCATAAACAACCACACGTTCTTCACCGAGTATACGGTTAGTAAGTGTTGACTTACCTACGTTCGGTTTACCAATAATAGCGAGTTTAATGGTATCGTGTTCTTTAGGCGCATCTTCAACCTGCTTTGCTAGTTCTTCTTCTGTTAACTCAACATCGAACTCATCATCAGCATAACTGTCAAATTCATCATTCTCTGTGCCATCAGCTTTAGGTTGACCTAATTCTTCAATATGTGGGGTAAGTGCCAATGTTAATAATTGAGTCACTCCTCGGCCGTGAGCAGCGGCAATTTTATGAACTTCTTCACCTAAACTTAAGGCATAAAACTCTGCTACAGCAGAGTCAGCATCAATACCATCAACTTTATTAGCCACTAAAAATATTTTTTTATCTTTTTTACGTAGATAATCAGCAATACCATAATCTGCAGATGTTAAACCGGCACGCGCATCAACTAAAAACAATACAGCATCAGCTTCTTCTACTGCCATTAATGACTGCTCAGCCATTAGTGCATCAATTCCTTCTTCATCACCATGAATACCGCCGGTATCAATAACAATGAAAGGATGCTCTTCAACTTCAGCTTTACCGTATTGACGATCTCGGGTTAAACCGGGGTAATCTGCAACCAAAGCATTTCTAGAACGCGTTAAGCGATTAAATAATGTTGATTTACCAACATTGGGACGCCCGACAAGGGCAACGACTGGAAGCATGAAAACCTCAAAATTCAAAAATAGTCACTTAGCTTTAGTAGATTCGATCTAATTAAAACTAAGAGCGTAAAAACAAATAACGGCCCCACATGCAAAAGCACCGGAGCCGCGTATACATATAAACAACCCTACTTTAATTAAAATAGATTGCTTAGTTAAAGCTGATTTACTCGCTCGGCTTTATAATCTTTGGTGTTTCAATGGCTTGCAAATCACCATCTCGTGATTGAGTGTACAAGATATTATCAAATACTGTTGGTGAAGTGTTAAAGCCACTGCTATCAACTTTATGACGAGCAACAATTTTACCTGTTTCCTGATTTAACCAATGTAAGTAACCTTCAAAATCACCAACAATAACATAGTCATCAATGAATGCTGGTCCGGTTACACCACGGTTTTCAAGATCTAAGTTACTCCAACGTTCAATGCCATTAATTCGATCAATAGCATAAACATGGCCACGCAAGTTTGTTAAGAAAATAGTATTACGGTAAATAGACAATTGACGGTAAGATGAATATTGACGCTTCCAAAGTAATCTACCACTTTGAAGTTCAATTGCTGCTAGGTTACCTCGAGATGATATAGCATAGACTTTATCACCAAAAATCACCGGCGTTGAATCAACATCAACAACACGCTCAAGCTCTGTAGAGCCAGTTGCTTCACCTATTTCTGTAGACCAACCTTGTTGACCATTATCTAACAAGTAAACACTTACACCACCTTTACTGGTGCCAATTAATACTCCACCAGAAGCAATAACTGGTGCGCTAATACCACGTAATGTTAATGCTGGTACATCTTGCTCCACTTTCCATAATTCTTCACCCGTATCAGAGTTTAAGGCTTTTAAAATACCTGAAGATGTATTAACAATCACAACACCAGAATCAACAGCAGGCGTATTAATAACCTCACCTTTGATATTAGCATCCCACAACACTTTACCGGTTAGTGCATCTAAGGCGTATACTTTACCATTTTCACTACCAATAAAGATTTTATCTAAACCTGCGGCTGGGCCACCAGAAAGTAGCGCTGGGACTCTACTATCCCAAAAACTGCGCTCGTTATTAATATCACTTAAATCAGTTTCCCAAAGCTCTTTACCTGTTTTAGGATCGAAAGCAATAACATCACCCTCACGACTCGCACTATAGACTTTGCCATAGGCAACCACAGGTTTAAGGCGTGAAAAGTAATCACCACTTCCGTCACCAACACTTTCTTCCCACAACACGTTAGGTTCAAAACTTTGTTCGATCTCTGTTAACTCGGCAGGTAAATCACTGGTATCTTCATCAGTAGAAGAGCATGCAAATAAAGTGCTAGAGAGCAAAAACACAGAAAATACTTTTGCGTATTTACCGAGTAAACCATTACTTGTTTGTTTTTTAGAAAAAAGCATTAAATGACCTTATTTTACTTAGCAACAGGAACTGTAGTGGTTAAATTAACGGTTGTCGCTAAATCATCTACTTTCATTTGTAAATTTGGACTCGTAGCTAAACCATCAGAAGCAATAGCAAGTTGATAAGCATTAAGTGCTAATTCTGTTTTATTTTGTAATAAATAAATATCGCCCTTTATTTCTTCAACAGCTGCTGTAAAAGACTCAGGGATAGGCTTACTTAAGGTTGCTAAAGCTTGATCAAACTGCTCTTGTTGAATTTGCACACGCGCTAAACGTACACTTGCAATACCTTTGATACCATCACTTGGTGCTTTATCCACTGCGATTGACAGTTGAATTTGAGCACTTTGCCAATCTTTTTGCTCTGCCGCCTCTTTCGCTAATGCTAAAGCAGTTAACGATGCATAGCTTGTGGCTGAATTTTCACTAATAAATTTTGTCGCATTTTCTGCAAATGCAGCCTTATCTTTAGTGCTTTCTTCCATTAATGCTTGATAGCTATCAGAAGTTGCTAGCTCATCTTCAAGCTTGCCATCTTTATAAAAGTTAAAACCAATAAAGCCAGCAAAACCAAGGGCAATACCGACAATAATCATATTGCCGTTCTTTTCCCAATAGCCTTTAATAGCTTCTACTTGTTGCTCTTCTGTTTGATAAATTTCCACTACATCACCTTGACTAAAACTTTTAAATTAGATCACTTAACAAACTAGGAATTTTTTCAAAATCCACGTTTTGTTGTTCTTGTTGTCCGCGTAAATATTTAACCATAACACTTTGTTGTGCTATTTCATCTTCACCTAAAATTAACGCGATTTGAGCACCTGATTTATCAGCGCGCTTCAATTGTTTCTTCATATTGCCGCCACCACAATGACATTGCAAACGAATATTTGGCACTTGATCACGCCATTGCTCAGCAAGCTCATTTGCTTTAATTTGCGCATCATCACCTAAAATAACGACATATGCATCGACTTGTGGCCGAGCATTAGCGGCAACTTCTGTATTAGTTAACATTAATACTAAGCGTTCAATACCTAATGCAAAACCAAAACCTGGTGTTGCTTTACCACCTAATTGTTCTACTAAACCATCATAACGTCCACCGGCACAAATAGTACCCTGAGCGCCTAAACTTGTGGTAACCCATTCGAAAACGGTACGATTATAATAATCTAATCCACGCACTAAACGCTCATTCAATACATAGTTAATACCGGCTGCATCTAATCTTTGGCAAAGGCTGTCAAAATGTGCCTGTGTTTCTTCGCCAAAATAATCAGATAATTTAGGTGCATCAGCCAACGCTTCTTGCACTTGTGGATTTTTACTATCTAATACTCTTAATGGATTCGTGTGCATGCGACGTTTCGAGTCATCATCTAATAACTCTTCACGTTCAGTTAAATAACTAACTAATGCATCTCTATAATTCGCTCGTTCGTCATTGCTACCTAATGAATTCAACTCTAGTGTGACAAATTCATTGATGCCAAGTTCCCGCCATAAGCGAGAAGTTAGTAAAATAATTTCTGCGTCAATATCAGGAGTGGCAATACCAAACGCTTCCAGACCAAATTGATGAAATTGACGGTAACGCCCTTTTTGTGGTCTTTCATGTCGAAACATCGGCCCCATATACCATAAGCGTTGCTCTTGGTTATATAAAAGTCCATGTTGATTTGCTGCACGTATACAACTTGCTGTTCCTTCAGGACGTAGTGTCAGGCTGTCGCCATTACGGTCTTCAAAGGTGTACATTTCTTTTTCAACTATATCGGTTACTTCACCAATAGAGCGTTTAAATAGTGCTGTTGATTCAACAATTGGCATACGAATTTCAGCAAAACCGTAATTACTCGCGACTCTGCGCAGTATATCCTCTACCATTTGCCAAACATTCGTTTCACTTGGCAAGCAATCGTTCATACCTCTAACTGCTTGTAGCGCTTTATTTTTAGCCACTTATCGTATCTCTCTTTATTCTTAAAAAAACATTAATTTTACGCAGCGCGCATTATAGCGAATATATAATCTCGAATATATACTCATTCTCAAATCGAAGAATAACACTCTTAATCGAGCGCTTTAAAATCAATTTGATTATTTTGAGCTAAACGTTCATCCATTGCTTTCGCTTTAGCGCGAATACGTTGCTCTAATTGATCAACTAAGTTGCCATTATCAAAGCGTTCTTTTTGGCGAATACCATCAAGATAATAACCACTTTTCTTACTACTGCCTGTTAATCCTAAGTCAGATACCATTGCTTCACCGGGGCCATTAACAATACAGCCGATTATAGAAACATCCATCGGAGTCATAATATCTTCAATACGTTGCTCTAAAGCATTCACAGTAGCAACTACATCAAACTCTTGACGAGAACAGCTAGGGCATGCAATTAAATTAATACCTCTACTGCGTAGTTTTAAGGATTTTAAAATATCAAATCCCACTTTAATCTCTTCAATAGGATCAGCAGCTAAGGAAATACGTAAAGTATCACCGATACCTTGTGCTAATAATAAACCTAAGCCAACTGACGATTTTACTGAGCCCGAGCGTAAACCGCCAGCTTCAGTAATGCCTAGGTGTAGTGGGTTATCAATTTGTTTAGCTAATAATTTATATGACTCAACCGCGAGGAATACGTCTGAAGCCTTCACACTCACTTTAAACTGATCAAAGTTAAGTCGGTCTAGAATATCGACATGTCGCATGGCCGATTCAAGTAGTGCTTCAGGTGTTGGCTCAGTGTACTTTTCTTGGATATCTTTTTCTAAAGAGCCGCCATTTACACCAATACGAATTGGTATATTATTATCACGGGCACACTCTACAACACTACGAACACGATCTTCTCGACCTATATTCCCAGGATTAATACGTAGGCAGTCTGCGCCATATTCAGCAACTTTTAATGCAATTCTATAATCAAAGTGAATATCTGTCACGAGTGGCACATTCACTTGTTTTTTTATTTCACGAAAGGCTTCAGCTGCATCCATGGTTGGCACACTAACCCGGACAATATCGGCCCCGACAGCTTCAAGCGATTTTATCTGAGCTACGGTAGCGGTAACATCAGTCGTTTCAGTATTAGTCATAGACTGTACAGTTATTGGTGCATCGCCACCAACAGGTACATTGCCTACCATAATTTGACGTGATTTCCGGCGAATAATAGGTGATTCTTTAAACATATTTTAAACTTATCTAACAAACAATTTATAACGTTAGCGGTAAGGTAAATTTAGCAATATTACCCGCATTAAACTCAGACAAGTCGACAGCCTGACCATTAAATTCAATCTCAGCTAATTCGGGTTTCCCCAAAGTAATCTTTAACGGTGCTTGACCTGTAACCGTCATTACATAACCGGATTTTTTAACCCCCCAAGCAATACGATCGCCATTTGCATCAAAAATATTAACCCAACAATCACCTGAGAAAGTAAATATAGCGGTGTCGATTGCGACACTTTCTTCAAGGTTTTCATCAAGCGCTAATACAGGAGCAGTATTAGTTAACTCTTCTGAAGTGGTATCCTCTACTGTGCTAACTTGAGTTTCTACGGGGCTTGGATTGTTTATAATCGAATCTGCATTTTCTTGCGGGATACTTTCATCTTCGGAGATGATTTCTATAATATCGTTTGGTACTGAGTCACTTTTCGACGCATCATTTAATTCAGCACTCGCTTTATCAGCATTACTCTCTTCAATATTACCGTCTTGATTAACTGTTTCGCTAGTAGGAATTGTGACAAGGCTTTCATTAACAATATTTTCGTCTACACCCTGCTTTGGCTCTTGTAACCACCACATTATCATTAAACCAAACAAAATCGCAGCAATAATGTAACTCAGCCACATTATCCGACTATGCTCTGCTTGTTTCTCGGTTAAGTTAGAAAAACTTTGCATTTCACTTCGCTGAACTTCGGCAACGCCAAGCATGTCATAAGCACTGAGTACTTCACTTACATCAACATTAACAAGTTTGGCATAACTTCGCAGGTAACCGCGATTATAAGTGGCTGGTAATTTATTATCGAATATATCTCGCTCAATACTCTCTACTAACTTAACCTTGAAATTCAAGGTATTAGCAACATACTCCACAGTAAACGATGCTTTTTCTCTTGCTTCACTCAATATTTGGCCTGGACCAATCATTTCCATATCTTCATTAAGTTCATCAAGTTGATTATTATCAACTGCGTCTATTATTTTTTCACTCATCTACTGATTTACCAACTTTGGATCTTCCAAAAAAATTATATCTTTAATATAAAGTTTTTCACTAATATTATTCCATAGACGCAACGTTTCAATTTTTATATTATATTTCATTGAAATACTATACAAAGTATCGCCTTTTTCAACGACATGGAAACTTGGCAACTTTTTAGACTGCTCTGGTGTTGCAGACTTTGGTTCTTCCTGAATGACAACAGGATTTTCTGCGGTTTTTAATTCTTTTACCCGATTTGGGGTAAGTGCAGATAAGTGTACTCTATTAACTTCTTTTTCAGCAACAACTTGTTGCGGTGTTTGAGTCCCACTTTTTTTATTTTTTTTAGGTGACAACTTTACTATACGTTTCTTAGACTTATTCAGCATATTAGCTGCTTTTAAGGCTGCATATCTTTTAGCCAGATTATCCGCTTCTATCGATGCTAACTCATTAAGTAAATATTGTTGTGCTTCCCATGATTGAGGAAACATTTTTACTAACATAGTGCCGTAATTTTTTGCCGTGCTTCGCTCACCAAGTTTATAGTGCACTTTATAAGACAAGGCTAAAAACTGAGCAGTAAAACGACGGGTGACTTTTTCGAAACGCTGATTAAATGATTTAGCTTGCTTATAGTCTCCCATAGCATATTGCAATCGTATCATTTGGAATAATATCGATGAGCTACTAGGGCTGTGTAAAATTGCTTTTTGTAAATACATTTCAGCTTTAATAAAATCATCATTTTGTAAAAAACATGATGATAAATTTTCATAACTTTTAGCCACTAAAAGGTAACTAGGTACGGCAATTGCTTTTAAAAACTGTTTTTCAGCTTCTTCAATCCGATCTTGCCTACAAAGATAAACACCATAGTTATTTAGCGTATCAGCATCATCACTTTTTATTGATAATGCCTTTTCATAGGATGAAATGGTTAACTTATGCTCACCAACCGTTTCATAATAATGCGCAAATGCGGTATATACTTGCACCATATTAGGAGCAAAGTTTTTTGCTTTTTCTAAATTCTGCTTAGCTTGAGGCATATTACCCATTTTCAGATAACCTAGACCTAACGAAATACGTGTTGCAGCCATATCATCCGTATTAGCTTGGTTTTGGACCACAGGTGTATCATCATTTTCGTAGTTCTGTGTTACGCAACCTGATAAGAAAGCAGGAAGCAATATCAGAATTGCGATAACGGCTTTTTTGCTAATCAAATGTTTATCCATAATATAGTGAAGTTACTTCATTAGTTGTTATGTTAGTAAAGTTTGATAGTAACGCGTTCAGACTATCTTTACCGAGATTTCGTCAGCTTTAGCTTGTTTTTTTTCTATTTGAACATCTTGCAACTCTTGAGTACGTTTTGTTCGGTCTAACACATCGCCAGCTAACTGCCCACAAGCCGCATCAATATCTTCACCACGAGGTCTTCTCGTTATCACAGTTAAACCATAGCTTTGTAGTACTTTATCAAACCTATCTATACGTGAATTACTTGGACGCTTATAAGGAGAACCAGGGTAATGATTAAAAGGAATAAGGTTAATTTTGCTCGGTAGATCCTTTAACACTCGTGCCAAAGCATGCGCTTGCTCTGTTGAGTCATTAACATGATCAAGCATCACATATTCAATAGTTGCTTGTTTGTTAGCTTTTGAGCCTTCAATATAACGAGCGGCCGCAGATATAAACTCTTCTAATGGGTACTTCTTGTTAATTGGCACCAATTCATCACGTAAAGTATTGTCTGGGGCATGTACTGAAATAGCTAATGCACAGTCAATTTTTTCTTTAAGCATATCTAGCGCAGGTACAACACCCGAGGTACTTACCGTAACTCTACGTTTGGAAAGTCCATAGCCTAAATCATTAAGCATAGTATCAAGCGCAGGAATAAGGTTCTTCATGTTAAGTAACGGTTCACCCATTCCCATCATAACAATATTGGTAATCGGGCGCTTTCCTGTAATACGCGTTGCGCCAATATCATTTGCAACACGCCAAACTTGACCAATAATTTCGGCCATCGATAAATTACGATTGAAGCCTTGTTGTGCTGTAGAACAAAAAGTACATTCAAGGGCGCAGCCTACTTGTGATGATACACATAAAGTAGCACGATCATTTTCAGGGATCCATACGGTTTCAATTTCTTGACCGCCTTCTAACACAAGCGCATATTTGATAGTGCCATCGCTAGAAACTTGTTTTTGAGAAATTTCAGGGGATTTTATAATACAATTTCGTTGTAGCTTTTCTCTCAGTTTTTTATTTATATTGGTCATTTGTTCAAAGTCAGAATAACCAAAATGGTAAATCCATTTCATTATTTGATCTGCTCGAAAAGGTTTTTCGCCAATAGAGGCAAAATATTCACGTAGCCCTTGATGGTCCAAATTCAATAAATTTACTTTGGTATTTTCTTTGGCGCTTTCTTTCACGATAGGGTCGCTCATACAACAAACTCTCACAATTTATACTAAAACAGAAAAAAGATAAAACAAGGTTACGAATTGTACGCTTTTCACGCGAAACCCGCAATTTTACCGTAAAGATAAAACACAAAAGGATTTTACTGATTACTCAGTAAAATCCTTTCTAATTTAATTCATTATTTAATCAAGAAAACAAACTCAATATTAATAGACATCACCATGCGTATGTTAATACGAGCGTAAAGCCGACAATAAATACATTGATTTTGCTAAAATTAAAAATGAATTAACGAGTACGTGGGCAGATCTCTTCTTCAGTGAAGAAGTAAGCAATTTCACGTGCTGCAGACTCTAATGCATCACTACCGTGAGCAGCATTTTCATCAATGCTATCAGCAAGATCAGCACGGATAGTACCAGCTAAAGCTTCAGCAGGGTTAGTAGCACCCATGATTTCACGGTTTTTAAGAACAGCGTTTTCGCCTTCTAAAACTTGAACCATTACAGGACCAGAAGTCATAAACTCAACTAAAGCGCCAAAGAAAGGACGTTCGCTATGTTCTGCGTAGAAGCCTTCAGCTTTCTCTTTGCTTAGGTGTAACATTTTTGAAGCAACAATTTTTAGACCTGCAGTTTCAAAACGATTGTAGATTTGACCAATATAGTTTTTAGCAACTGCGTCTGGTTTTACGATAGAAAAAGTACGTTCGATAGCCATGATAAGCCCTTTTAATAGATTTAAATTTTAGTGTAATTAAATAGATATCGGCACAATAGACTGACACCTACAAATTTTGGCGCGATTATAAACCAAGTCACGGTAAATTCCTATATTAACTCGTTAATAATTATTTAGACCGACTAAAATGTTTAATTTTTTTTTGGTCCTTTAGTCGTAAGTAAGGTAAAGACAGAAAATATGCCCCATTTTTTATCTTGGTATTTAAATGCAAATAAAAAAGCACATAAAACAAGCTGTATCCCAAGCCTGTCAGTACCGGAAAAATTTATCCTTAATAAAAATAAAAACAATTAGGCTATTTAGCTAAGCAAATAACATTTTAGCTTGTTACATTTGGTCACATTGTCGAAAAAATTCAGCAATAGTTTCATAGTTCACTGCGCATCAAAATAAAAAACAATAATAGGAATTTTGATGCAACTAATTAAAAGAATTCACGGGGAAGAGCAACCATATTGGCCAGCAGGACCATTTAAAATTAGATTACCTTTTGTACATTACCGCTGGGAATTGCCAGAAATGATACAAGGTTTTTTTATGTTCGTTGTTGGCTTGGCAATGATCCCTTTACTGGAAAGTTATTTAGGTATGCCTTATGAAGCCGCTTTAGCTTTTACTTTTATTGCTGGTATTGGCTATATCTTACCAGGCTTACTTGGTGTACCACTCGTTCCTGGCTGGATAACACCAGCTATTCCAGTGGTATTACTTTATTTAAAAGGTTTTGAACCTGGCCCTGAAGCGATAAGAGCATTATTTGCATTACAAATTGAAGTGACAATCATTTTTCTTATTTTGGGCATCACTCGCCTAGGCTCCACTTTAGTTAATATAATTCCTAATTCTCTCAAGTGCGGCGTAATCATTGGTGCCGGTATGGCGGCTATGATGGGAGAATTAAAGATAGGTGGCCGTATCGATACCACCCCCATCTCATTAATTGTAGGTTCTATCATTTCAGCTTATATATTATTTTCGTTATCTTTTAAAAATGTCATTAATGAAAATGCCCTCGCCCGAAGAATTGCCAACTTTGGTATGGTTCCAGGAATGATCATTGCCATGATTATTGGTTGGCTTGTAGGTGAATATCCGTTACCTGAAATAGAATGGGGCATTACAAGCCCAGATTTTAGCTTAATGTGGCAATACCTCCCCTTTACTGTTGGTTACCCAGATTGGGAAATATTCTTACTCGCTATTCCAACCGCTATCATTGCTTACGTTATCGCTTTTGGCGACATTCTTGTTGGCTTTACCTTAGTTAAACGTGTTGATCACTTGCGTGATGATGAAAAAATTGAAGAGAATGTTGATCGTGTCCATTTGGTTACAGCTATTCGAAATGCGTTACATGCGTTTTTTGCGCCATGGCCAGGTTTAGCAGGGCCAGTATGGACAGCTGCACATGCAACAGTTGCAGAGCGTTACGCTATGGGACGTAAATCGATGGAATCAATTTACAGTGGCGGTGGTACCTTTTGGATAAGCGGCTTATTAGCACTATTGGCATTACCTCTAGTGACATTATTTAAACCTGTTTTACCGATAGCACTCTCTTTAACCTTAGTACTCACAGCCTATATTTGTATCATGGTTGGCATGGAACAACTAAAAAATTCAACCGAACGAGGTGTTGCCGGTATTGTTGCCGTTACTTTAGCCATGCCAGATCCTAAATCTACTATGTATGCGGTGTGTATCGGCATCGTATTATATTTTCTTATTGAGCGCCCGAAGCTTATGGGAAAACATCACAGTAAAGACAATATTATTTTTTCTGACGAAACGCAGGAAGAAATAAGCAAACCAAAGAGTAACACTTAGCAATAGGGGAACAGACAAATGACCACAGCAAACATTTTTGAACAATATTTAGAGCCTAGCGAAGCTAACTATACAGCACTAAGCCCCGTTGCTTTTTTAGAAAGAGCAGCCTTTGTTTATCCAAATAAAACAGCAACCGTTAACGCCGACATTCGCCATTCATGGCTAGAGGTTTTTCAACGATGTACACGTTTTGCAAGTGCGTTATCAAAACGTGGTATTGGCCGAGGTGATACTGTATCGGTTATAGCACCAAACATTAGTGAACATTTTGAAGTACATTTCGGGGTACCAATGTGTGGCGCTGTGCTTAATTCGATCAATACACGCCTAGACGCTGAAGCAATTGCTTTTATACTGACACATGCCGAAACCAAAGTATTAATTACCGACAAGGAGTTTAGCTCGTTGGTCAAAAAAGCATTACGTATGATTCCGCATAAACCGCTAGTGATCGATATTGATGATCCTAACTTTCATGAAGGTCAATTGATTGGCGAGTTAACCTATGATCAATTACTTGAAGAAGGCGACAATACTTTTGAAGCAATACGACCTGACAATGAGTGGGATGCAATCTCGTTAAATTATACTTCAGGCACAACAGGTGATCCTAAAGGGGTTGTTTATCACTACCGTGGTGCCTATCTTAATGCGGTGAGCAATGTTATTTCATGGAATATGGGCGAACACCCAGTGTACTTATGGACGCTACCTATGTTTCATTGTAATGGCTGGTGTTTCCCTTGGTCAATCGCAGCCACCGCCGGCACTAGTATTAGTTTACGGCATGTACGAGCAGAGCCTATATTTGAGTTAATTAAAACCGAACAAGTCGGCTATTTCTGTGGAGCGCCTATTGTATTAAATATGCTAAATAGCGCGGATGATTCATTAAAATCCGACATTAACCATACAGTGAAAGTAATGACGGCTGGTGCGCCACCACCGGCTTCCGTGATTGAAGGAATAGAAGCTTCGGGCTTTAAAGTCACACATACTTATGGGTTAACTGAAACATACGGCCCTTCTGTTGTTTGTGCGTGGCATGATGAATGGAATGATAAAAGCACTGAGCAACAAGCTAAGTTGAAATCTCGCCAAGGAGTTCGCTCCCCCATGCTTGATCAACTGATGGTAGCAGACCCTGACACTTTAGTACCGATGCCTAAAGATGGTAAATCTGTTGGAGAAATATTTATGCGCGGTAACTTGGTAATGAAAGGTTACTTAAAAAATCCTTCCACAACTCAATCTGCTTTCAAAGGTGGTTGGCTCCACTCTGGCGATATAGCGGTATGGCACAGTGACGGATATATTGAAATAAAAGATCGCTCAAAAGATGTCATTATTTCGGGGGGTGAAAACATTTCAAGCGTCGAGGTAGAAGATATCTTATATCGTCACCCTAAAGTGCAAGAAGTTGCCGTGGTAGCCAAGAAAGATGATAGATGGGGAGAAACACCTTGCGCATTCATTACACCAATACCGAATATAGCGATAACAGAGCAAGAAATAGTAACTTTTTGTCGCGATAATATGGCACACTTCAAAACACCAAAGACGATTATCTTTGGTGAGTTACCGAAAACGTCAACAGGTAAAATACAAAAATTTATTTTACGTGAGCAGGCGAATAGGTAATAAGAAAGTCTTTATCCAATAGTAGCTACCCAACCGTCCTTCCGCTACTATTTTGGGCTGGCTTCACGCCAGCCCTTTTTTTATAGTATTTTGTAGCTTCCATTGTCCGATTTAAAAACTCGGTAAATACAGGTGACGAATGTTTCTTAAGCAAAAATTATCCCGTACTTTTTTTTCTGCCATCACCGCTACCTTACTGCTGTTGTTTGTTGGCATTTATTGGTATTCAGTCCCCTTAATTAATAAAGAAGTGTACCAAATTGAAAAAAATGCGAGTCGTCTGGTATTAAATAATATTTTTGAATTAGCCAGCAATATGCAATTAGATTTAAAGCCCCCTAAAAAAG
Source organism: Colwellia sp. C2M11 (assembly GCF_018860915.1). Classification (GTDB taxonomy): domain Bacteria; phylum Pseudomonadota; class Gammaproteobacteria; order Enterobacterales; family Alteromonadaceae; genus Colwellia. The sequence goes on along the minus strand of NZ_JAHKQD010000016.1, from coordinate 18,068 downwards.
AAGTAGTAGACAGACTGCAACAAATAATAAAAAAAAGTGTGATAGCGAAAACCGGCTATCTTTTCATTTTTGATGAACAAGGCAATATGCTATACCACCCTAACCCCAACATTAATGGTACCAACGCAGTAAAACTTAAAAACACCCATAATGGTAAATATATTTTACAAGAGCTTATATCTGTAGCCGATACAGGAAAAGAACTTGAATATAAATGGGACAAGCCTACTGACGCAAATAATTACAGCCATAATAAAATATCGTTAGTACGTCATTTACCTGAGTTAGGCTGGTATATTTGCTCTTCTGTTTATATCGATGAATTGCAAAGTAGCGGTAAACTTCTAAGCCAACGCATTTTAACCATGGGCTTTATTACCTTTATGTGTGCTATTTTTTTAGCGCTCCTTTTTTCTTCCTGGATAACAAAACCAATTAACACTCTCGCATTAATTGCCAGAAAAGTAAGTCAAGGTGACTTAAATGTCACCAGTGGTATATCACGCAAAGATGAATTAGGCATTTTGGGTAAAGCGTTTGACGATATGGTGCTACAAATGCGTGAAAACATCGAGATGTTAGACTTAAAAGTAGCCTCACGCACCCAAACCCTATCCACCACCAACGCACAACTTCAGCAAGCTATGAGTGAAAGCCAACAAGCACAAAAACAACTAGCCCAAGTACAACACATTAATGCAATAGGACAGCTTGCAGGAGGCTTAGCTCACGATTTTAATAATATACTTACTATTATTTTAGGTAATCTACATGCTGCTAAGCAAGATAATGAACAAAATGAAGCATTATTACAGCATTTACTGCCCGCAATAAAAGCGTCACGTAAGGGGAGCGACATTACTAACCGTTTACTCTCTTTTTCAAGACGACAGTATTTACGCCCTTGTAAAGTGGATATTACCGTACTGATTGATGAAACCATTACGCTGTTAAAAGGATCATTACCTAGTAAAATTACCATAAAGACTCATTATTTAGATAATAATTTGCATGTCTATGTCGATGCTAACCAACTAGAAAATTGCTTAATTAATTTAGTATTAAATGCCAAAGATGCTATGCCAAACGGTGGTGATATAACAATAACAGTCAATAAAAAAACAGTAGAGCATCCTTTACAATTTGATGAAGAAGTTACTTTTGCTGATTACGTTGAAGTTACCATTACAGATGATGGCTCTGGTTTTTCGGAACAAGCAATAAATAAAGCATTCGAACCTTTTTTTACCTCTAAAGAAACGCACCAAGGCTCGGGTCTTGGCCTAAGTACTGTTTTTGGCTTTATTAAACAATCAAAAGGTTATATACGCATTGCTAATCAAAAAGTTAGCGGTGCTAAAATATCACTCTTATTACCCTTACTGATTCATCAGCAAGACGACAAGCTGTCATCTGCCTCTCTCCATGACGATAATGAAAACGTCATAACAACAGACTTTTCCAATAAGCTTGTTTTATTAGTCGAAGATGATAATGATGTTCGTGCTATAATTAGGAAGCAGTTAATAGCATTTGGGCTAAACGTTATCGAGGCAAATGACAGCGACGAAGCTGAGCAGCTAATTGATACTATTGATGATTTATACGGTATGGTTTCAGATATTAGTATGCCGGGCAATAAAGATGGCTTAGAACTAGCTACGCTGTTAAAAACTCGCTCACCTAGCTGTAAAATTGTTCTGATGAGTGGCTATTTTCACCCAGCAACTGAGCCAAATAAAGACATACCGATTTTGTTAAAAAAGCCCTTTGTGGCAAATAAATTATTTCAAGCATTACAATAAAAAGCATCGAGGTAATGACACTTGTGAACACCAAACCATTAATTTATGTTATTGATGATGAACCTGAGATATGTAGCTTAGTTTGCCAAGAGCTTGAACGTTATAACTTTAAAACCCAAGCATTTTGTACTGGAAAAGAAGCCTTATTAGCGATCAGAAAACAGTTACCTTCGCTCTGTATTATTGACCTTGGTTTACCTGATATGGATGGCTTATCATTAGTAAAAGAACTATTCGATGATAAAAAAATTGGCGTGATAATTTTATCCGGTCGCAATAGCTTACCCGATAAAGTATTAGGCTTAGAATTAGGCGCAGATGATTATATTGGTAAACCGTTTGATCCACGAGAGTTAGTAGCGCGGGTAAACAGCATTATTCGTCGACTTGTTGTAAGTGAATTACCTGAGACAACATTGCAAACCGCCAGCTTTGGTGACTGGACCTTTGAACAATCAACCCTTACTTTAGAAAATAATAAGGGCGATAGCTTTATGTTAAGCGCCGCAGAAGCTGAAATATTGATGATATTGCTTAAAGCACCTCGACAGATATTATCACGAGAGCGTTTACTGAGCCTTGATGCAACCTCTTTTGATCGTAGTATAGACGTAAGAATGTCGAGATTAAGAAAGAAGATAGAGCAAGATCATAAACATCCAAAAATCATAAAAACAGTTTACGGTGCTGGTTATATCTTTACCTTAGAAGTCACTTGGCAGTAGACCACTAGCTGCCAAGTCTAACTTTTTTCACTTACAAGCTAATACGCTTATATTGACGATACTCAGGGTTCCAAAAGTTTTGCTCTATTTTTGCCAATAAATCAGCATCAGATAATTCAAGCGCTAAGTCTTGCTCATAAGCAACTTTAGCAATGGCAAAAGCAATCTCTTTACTTAACTGAGCTATTTGAGTTAACGGTGGTAATAATTCACCTTTACCTGTGTTCGCTAACGGTGAAGCAGCTGCCAAAGTTTCACTGGCTACTTGCAACATTTTATCCGTAATTCTACTAATTTTCGCAGAAACAACCCCTAAACCGATACCAGGAAAAATATAACTATTGTTACATTGAGCTACAGGAAAAATCTCGCCTTGATATTCGACAGGATCAAAAGGACTACCTGTTGCAATGATAACTTCGCCATTAGTCCAATTAATCACTTGGCTTGGTGTTGCTTCAACTTGTCTTGACGGGTTACTTAACGGGAAAATAATAGGTTTATTACAGTGCTGTTTCATCGCTTTAATGACTTCTTCGCTAAATAAGCCTGCCTGTCCTGATACACCTATTAAAATATCGGGTTTAGCACCATGCACCACTTCTAAAAGCGTGGCATACTCACCCTCAATATCCCATTGCTCAATAGCAACTTTACTCTGCACTAATTTCTGCTGAAAATCACGTAAGTTATCCATACCTTGCGTTAACAAACCAAACCTATCGACCATATATACTTGGCTTCTTGCTTCTAATGGTGAAATACCTTCAGTGATCATTTGACTGATAATTTGTTCGGCAATACCACATCCAGCAGATCCTGCCCCAACAAAAGCAACATTAAGTTGTGACAACTTAACACCTTTACTTCGACAAGCCGCGAGTAAAGTCCCTACGGTTACTGAGGCTGTACCTTGTATATCATCATTAAAACAACATATTTGATCACGGTATCGGCTTAAAAGCGGCATTGCATTCGGTTGTGCAAAATCTTCAAATTGCAAAAGAACCTGAGGCCAACGACGTTTCACTGCATCTATAAATAACGATAAAAACTCATCATACTCAGTTTGACCAATACGTTTATGACGTGCTCCCATATACATAGGGTCGTCTAATAGTTTTTGATTATTGGTACCAACATCTAACATGACAGGTAAAGTGTAGGCCGGACTAATCCCTCCACAGGCGGTATATAAAGAGAGTTTACCAATTGGAATACCCATTCCGCCAATACCTTGATCACCTAAGCCTAAAATTCGCTCTCCATCAGTAACCACAATTATTTTTACTTTGTTTTTAGTCGCATTTCTTAAAATATCATCAATTTGATATCTATCATCATAAGAAATAAATAAACCACGTGAGCTCCGATAAATATCTGAAAATTGTTCACAAGCGTCACCAACCGTTGGTGTATATATAATAGGCATCATTTCTGCTAAATGATTTTGTACTAATTTAAAAAATAATGTTTCATTATTATCATGTATAGCACGCAGGTATATATGTTTATTAATATTAGTATGGAAAGAACAATACTGTCGATACGCTCTAGCAACTTGCTCATCTATGGTTTCAAAGCGCGGCGGTAATAAACCAGTTAAATTAAAGTTTATACGTTCTTGTGGATCAAAAGCACTGCCTTTATTTAATAGCGGTGTTTCTAATAATGTTGGACCTGCATAGGGGATATATAAAGAGCGCTTACTTTGAGTCATTTCACTTACTGCTTATGTTGAGGTTTATGTTGATGTTTATACTTATTAAATTCAAATTTTACCGTGTGAAGGCTTAAGATATAAAGCATTATTTTTATGAATACTGAAAATACACTAAAATGATATTGATTGCAGCATATAGAATATTTTTAGCTCGGCATAGATGACAATAAATAATACCAGTTTCATTAATTAAGTGAACAATTTTATACGTAGAAAACATTGCCAAATACAAGGCATTTATTTAATAACTAGCTGTTATAATTATTAAATAAATAACGATGTAGTTGGTGATTTTAATGAGTAGAAATGCTCACATAGCTAGGAGATAGGTATAATGGCGAAACTAAGTTGGAGCTCTGCTGATTCACCCAAATATTGCTGAGTAGGGTAAAAGTTACCATACTCAACAAGAGACAGCGTACCGTCAAAGGGAAATCAATAACATTATAAATGACACAACCAACACTTCAAAAATTGTTGCCGCTATATGCCGATAAGGTAATCAGCAGATAAGGATAATAAAAAAGCAATAAGTGAAGAAAATGCTAAATTATGGAATAACAAGAATCCTTTACCACTTATGACTTTAGATTAAGCATATAACTTAATGCTCGCTGAACTAATCAACTGGACTTACCTAATTAATCAGCTTCATCTATCCAAGCTAATTGAATAGCTTCAAGTACACGTTCCCCACAGTGCGCAGGATCATCATTAAAACGCTCAAGATCAAGCACCCATTGACGAAGATCCGTAAAATTTAATGTTAGTGGGTCTACATCAGGATAGAGCTCAATTAAATCAAGCGCAATTTCTAATGAGTCAATCCACTTTAGTCCTGCAGAAGTATTCATGTTTTATCCTATGGGTTATTAACGTGTAAACGAATACTAAAATAATAAATGGAACCAATAATAGTCGACTATCAACATTAAGATAAACCACAGCAAAAGCAAACGTGCTCTTTTGCAATATTTACACTCAGTTTTCCACCATTGCCGTAATTTTAAGATAATAGTGTTTTCTGTCATTTATCGGAAGAATCTTTTTAGCATAGATTTATTGACTCCCGATTCTACAATAGTTTCACCACAATACAACGGTTTAAAACCATTTATTCCAACATAACTTTGTAACTTACCTTCCGAGGTAATATTCTTTTCAAAATCACCTGTTGCAGGGTTAAAACGATATTCTTTCGCCCATTCAGCCATATTGTCAGTTAACTTGTTAATTGACTCAACAACAAACTTTGCTTCTTCATTGCTTGTTGTTGGGTGGAAAGAAGCCCTAATCCAACCTGGCTTCTCACAATAGTTTCCTTCGTCAATTTGTTGGGTAATTTGTTGTGATGTATTTTGATCAACATTGAGTAAAATATGACCATAAGTACCTGCGCATGAGCACCCCCCTCGAGTTTGAATACCAAATTTATCATTAAGTAAACGTACAACTAAATTGTAATGCACATTGGTAATATAAAATGACACTATGGCTAAACGATCTGTAATTGTAGGTTCAAGCATATTTACTTGTTCATTCTTGCTTAGCTCTGACATGACATATTCTGTTAGCTCTTGCTCTCGTTTAGCAATATTATCTGTCCCCATCGCATCTTTTACTTTGATAGCTAACGCGGTACGAATACATTGTAAAAACCCTGGTGTTCCACCATCTTCACGTATTTCAATATTATTGAAAAAGCTATGCTCGCCCCATGGGTTAGTCCAAGTTACTGTACCGCCGCCAGGATGATCAGGAATTTTATTTTTATATAAACTTTTATTAAAAATAAGAACACCAGAGCTCCCAGGTCCACCTAAAAATTTATGTGGCGAAAAGAAGATTGCATCTAACGTTTGTAGCTTATCAACGGGGTGCATATCTATATCTACATAGGGCGCTGAACAAGCAAAATCGACAAAACACAGCCCGCCATGCTTATGCATAATCTCAGCTAACTGATGATAAGGAGTTTTTATACCCGTCACATTTGAACAAGCAGTAAAAGAGCCTATTTTGACCTTGCGATCCTTATATTGCACTAATAACGCTTCTAAATTATCTAAAGAAGGTAAACCATTCTCGTCACTAGCCACAATTTCTAACGTAACATCACATTCATACCAAGTTGTTTGATTTGAGTGATGTTCCATGTGAGTGATAAACACGACTGGCTTATCTTCCTCACTAAAACTGACTTGCTCAGCCATGCGCTCCGGAATTCTCAACCCAAGAATACGCTGAAACTTATTCACAACATCAGTCATTCCTGCACCAGAGGTAATTAAGATATCGTTATCACATGCATTTACATGGCGCTTAATCACTTTTTGTGCGTCATGATACGCCAATGTCATCGTACTACCGGTTAAGTTAGTTTCAGTATGAGTATTGGCAACATAAGGCCCAAGTGTATGGCTAATATAATTTTCTATTGGTTGATATAAACGACCGCTTGCAGTCCAATCAGCATAAATAATTTTTTGCTGTTTTCCATTAATTTCATGCTCAAGGTTTTGGCCTATAATGTGTTGACGAAATTTAGAAAAGTGCTGTTCTAACGACATAATTGTCCCCTGTTCGATTAACCTAAAGTGAGTGTAATCAGTTATAAATAAGCAAGAGACTGGTAAACTAATCTTTAAGATATCACCAATGGTAATTCTGTAGAGCGCTTAATCTCTTCCATGGCAAAACTAGAGGTAACATCGGTCAAGCTAGTCGCTCGAATAAAACGCTGATAAAAAGCATCATAACTAGCAATATCTTTAACCACGACACGTAGTAAATAATCATATTCACCACTCATGCGATAAAAATCAACCACTTCGGGAAAAGCTGATACAGTTTTAGAAAACTGCGCCAACCAATCGCTATCATGCTTGCTGGTTTTTACTTGCACAAAAACCGACACGCTTAGATCTAATAACTTAGCATCAAGCAAGGCGACTTTACGTTTAATAATTCCACTTTTCTCTAGTTTTTGTAGACGACGCCAGCATGGAGTTTTAGTTAATCCAACACGCTTAGCTAATTCATCAATCGCAATACTAACATCACGCTGAAGAATAGCAATAAGCCGCAAATCTATATCATTTAAGTGCATTTTGTACTACTTATTGTAATTATTTTAGAACAAAATAACCCAAGAGTATTGTGAAATCAAATTTAGAGAAAAGTTATGCCTAAAAAAGGCCTTTATGAGAAATACAATTTTCCTAAAAATCGTAAAAAAATATCAAAATTCATCATTTTTTATAAAAATTAATGACTGAAGACCATGAAAAATTAAATGGTTAACGTAAATGTTACTGGACCATCATTTAATAATTGCACTTTCATATCTGCGCCAAATTCACCTGTTGGTACGCTAAAACCTTTATCACGTAGCTGCTGACAAAAGAATTGATAAAGGCTCTTACTAAAGTCAGGCTTAGCTGCTGAAGTAAAGCTTGGTCGCATACCACTACTGGTATCTGCCGCTAAAGTAAATTGCGAGACAACTAAGATCTCGCCATTTGCTTGTTTGACATTCAAGTTCATTTTTCCATTTTCATCATTGAAAATCCGATAACCAGCAACTCGCTCGGCAAGACGTTTAGCTTTTGCTTGGGAATCTTCAGGCTCAACAGCTAAAAATACCAGTAAACCTTGGCCTATTTCACCTATTACTTCATTGTCAACGGTAACACTTGCTGAGCTTACTCTTTGAATTAGCGCAATCATATTTGTGGGTTTTCCAATTCATTTTCTAGTTCGTATTCTTGTAACGACACTGTAATTACAGCGCCACCTAGTACAATTAGCCAAGATAAATATACCCATAAAAACAGAATAGGTACTATAGCTAACGCACCATATATTGCTTGATAAGAGGGAAATGCAGCTAAATATTCTGCAAATATTTTTTTAGCAAATTCAAATAAAATAGCCGCAACTAAAGCACCGAAAAAAGCATATTTAAATGGTACTGCTTTATTAGGCACTAACATATATAAAAGTACAAAAGCTGACATAGAAGACAAAATAGGTAATAACCTAAAAAGCTGATCAGTGATACCAAAATCATCCTCAACACCTATTGCTACTAAGGATACAATATAAGAAGAAATAGCAATGCTAGCCCCCACTAAAAGTGGCCCTAATGTCAGTATCATCCAATACATAGAAAAGGAGGTGATAACACGGCGCTTTTGCGTTACTTGCCAAATATTATTGAACGTTTTATCAATAGAAGAAATCAGTAATAAGGCAACAACAAATAAAAAAGAGATCGCCACGGCTGACATTTTAGAAGCATTAGCTACAAATGACGCTAAATATTCTTGCACTACCCCGCTAGCTGCTGGTACAAAGTTGTCAAAAACTAATTGCTCAACACTTTTATGAATATCGGCAAAAATAGGAAATGCCGTTGCCACTGATAAGGCAACCACCATCAAAGGAACCAGCGACATCAAACTAACATAAGAAAGATGGCCGGCAACCACAGGTAATTGTGCTTGTTTGATACGCTTTAATAAATACTTAAAAAACGATAAATAATATCGCCAAGGTAGTGACTGTTTTACTTTTTCAAAAAATATGTATACGGAACTCATATATATACCAATAGGCTAATTTTTTACTCATTTTAGTAGATATGAGTAAGCTTAAAATAAACAAAACCATTTAATCATAGTTATTCTATATTTCATTAATTTACTGATTTTTTAATAGTAAATATTATATTATGATATCAGTAACTAATTTACTAGCAAGGTGTGTTATGTCAAAGCAAGGTTCTGGTGGCAATGTTATTGCTGCAATTTGTAATATCTTTTTTCCAGGTCTAGGCCAATTAGTACAAGGAAGACTTTTACCGGCAATTATATTCGCTATTGTTTGTGTTGGTGGGTATGCGCTGTGGTGGCTTATTATTCCTGCAATTATAGCCGCTATATTTCACTTATACTCTATTCTTGATGCTGCGACATTTAACAGTAATGGTTAATCAGCATTCATAATGTATTGATATTTTTCTAACAAAAAGGCCGATTGATTTAGCATCAATCGGCCTTTTTAGGTTAACTTAAGTAATTAATTACTTACCTGAACGACCTTCACGTTTACGATCATTCTCTTTTAAGAACTTTTTACGTATACGAATGCTTTCTGGTGTTACTTCTACTAATTCATCATTATCGATAAATTCTAATGCTTGCTCTAACGACATAATGATAGGCGGCGTTAATGTTTGTGCTTCATCAGTACCTGAAGAACGAACGTTAGTTAACTGCTTACCTTTAAGGGCGTTTACAGTTAAATCGTTATCACGACTATGAATACCAATAACTTGACCTTCATAAATATCAATACCGTGACCAATTAACATACGACCACGAGACTGTAAGTTAAAGATAGCGTTAGTTAATGCTTTACCGGTAGCATTAGCAATCATTACACCATTTTTACGTTGACCAATTTCGCCACCTTTATGAGGTCCGTATTCAAAGAATGTATGATAAATTAAACCTGAACCCGATGTTAATGTCATGAATTCAGTTTGGAAACCAATTAAACCACGACTTGGCATAATGAAATCCATACGAATACGACCAGTACCATCTGGTGCCATATCCGTTAATTCAGCTTTACGAACACCCATTCTTTCCATGATAGGACCTTGATGCTGTTCTTCAACATCAATAGTAACTGTTTCGTATGGTTCTTCTAATACACCATTTACTTCACGAATAATAACTTCTGGACGAGACACTGCTAGCTCAAAACCTTCACGGCGCATGTTTTCAATTAAAATACCTAAATGAAGCTCACCACGACCTGATACTTTAAATTTATCTGCATCTTCTAATTGCTCAACACGTAATGCAACGTTATGAATTAATTCTTTATCTAAACGATCTTTAATATTACGTGACGTTACAAATTTACCTTCTTTACCACAAAATGGTGAAGTGTTAACTTGGAAAGTCATGTTGATCGTAGGTTCATCAACTGATAATGCTGGTAAACCTTCAACAGAAGTAGGACAACAAATCGTATCTGAGATTTTTAATTCACCTAAACCTGTAATCGCAATAATGTCACCTGCAAAACCTTCTGCAACATCAAGACGTTCAAGTCCTAAGTAACCAAATACCTTGCCAACTTTAGCGTTATGTACGCCACCATTTGCCAATTTAATAGTTACTTGTTGATTTGGTTTAACAGAACCACGCGTAATACGACCAACACCAATTACACCTAAATATGAGCTGTAATCAAGTTGAGAAATTTGCATTTGAAATGGACCATCAGGATCAACTTCTGGTGAAGGCACTTCTTTAAGAATAGTATCAAACAATGGCGTCATATCTGTGCCAGTTTCACCTTCTTCAAGTGTAGCCCAACCATTAATTGCTGAAGCATAAACAACTTTAAAATCTAATTGTTCGTCTGTAGCACCAAGGTTGTCAAACAATTCAAAAACTTGATCCATAACCCAATCAGGTCGAGAGCCAGGCTTATCAACTTTATTGATAACAACAATTGGTTTTAAACCTTGAGCAAACGCTTTTTTCGTTACGAAACGCGTTTGTGGCATAGGACCTTCTTGCGCATCAACAATAAGTAAAACTGAATCTACCATTGACATTACACGTTCAACTTCACCACCAAAATCGGCATGGCCCGGAGTATCAACGATATTTACACGGTAACCGTTCCAGTTAATAGCCGTGTTTTTAGCTAAGATTGTGATACCACGTTCTTTTTCGATATCATTTGAATCCATTGTACGTTCTTCTAGGCCACCACGTACATCTAATGTACCTGATTGCTCTAATAACTTATCGACTAAAGTCGTTTTTCCGTGGTCAACGTGAGCAATAATTGCCACATTTCTTAATTTATCTAACACAGGCGTCTCGCTGTTTTATTATTATTTAATACCACAACAATACGCGGGGCTTAAATAACTAAGGCTTTAATTGGGCGCGTATTATACAGTTTTTTTATATTAAAAGATATTTTTTATGATAAACCTACTTTGTGACTGATTTGTGTCAAAATGGTACAAATAGTACATGAAAATTGCTCAAAATAAGATATAGTGGCTTTCGAACTAGTATTTTGCACCACAAAGATCCCACAACGCACTACAACCGTGCAAAGCGTTTTTTGTAAACTTTCTAAATCATTGTTTTGATTATGATTTATTATTGGCACAATATTAGCTTGTATATGTCAAAACTTTGGTTTGCATCAAAAGAAATTTAAAACTAACCCTCACTGGAGAGACAAAATGTCACAAGCAGTATTCGATTTAATTAAAGAACATGACGTCAAGTTTATTGACCTTCGTTTTACCGATACTAAAGGTAAAGAACAACATGTTTCTATCCCTCATCATCAAGTAACCGAAGATTTTTTTGAAGACGGTAAAATGTTCGATGGTTCTTCAATTCAAGGTTGGAAAGGAATTAACAAATCTGACATGGTATTAATGCCTGATGCAGATTCTGCTGTGTTAGACCCGTTTGCGGACGCTGTTACATTAAACATTCGTTGTGATGTAGTAGAACCAGATACAATGCAAGGTTACAGCCGTGACCCTCGCTCTGTAGCGAAACGTGCTGAAGAATACTTACGTTCTACCGGTATCGCTGATACTGTATTAATTGGTCCTGAGCCAGAATTCTTCTTATTTGATGACGTACGTTTCCACACTGATATCAGTGGTTCTTTCTTTAAAGTTGACGATAAAGAAGCATGTTGGAATTCAGGTACTGAATATGAAGAAGGTAACATGGGACATCGTCCTGGCCTTAAAGGCGGTTACTTCCCAGTTTCTCCAGTAGATTCTTCACAAGATATTCGTTCTGCTATGTGTTTAGTAATGGAAGATATGGGCTTAGTTGTTGAAGCGCATCACCATGAAGTAGCAACTGCTGGTCAAAACGAAATCGCTTGTCGTTTTAATACTATGGTATTAAAGGCTGATGAAGTACAAGTATATAAGTATGTTGTTCATAACGTTGCTCATGCTTACGGTAAAACAGCAACATTTATGCCGAAGCCATTAGTTGGTGATAACGGCTCTGGTATGCACGTTCATCAATCTCTTGCTAAAGATGGTGTTAACTTATTCTCTGGTGATAAATACGGTGGATTGTCTGAAATGGCTCTTTACTACATTGGTGGTATCATCAAGCATGCTAAAGCACTTAATGCATTTACTAACCCTGCAACTAACTCATACAAACGTTTAGTTCCACATTTTGAAGCACCTATTATGCTAGCGTACTCAGCGGCTAACCGTTCAGCTTCAATTCGTATCCCAGTAGTTCCAACACCAAAAGCAACACGTATCGAAGTTCGTTTCCCTGATCCAGCAGCTAACCCTTACTTAGCATTCTCTGCTATGTTAATGGCTGGTCTTGACGGTATCAAAAACAAGATCCACCCTGGTGATGCTATGGATAAAGATCTGTATGACCTTCCAGCTGAAGAAGCAGCAGCAATACCACAAGTTGCAACATCATTAACTGAAGCATTAGATGCTTTAGCTGAAGATAACGAATTCTTAACTGCTGGTGGCGTTATGGATATCGATATGATCAATGCTTACATTGACCTTAAACGTGCTGATTGTGAGTTATTAAATACTTCAACTCACCCAGTAGAATTTGGTATGTACTACAGCGTTTAAGCCCTAGTAGTTATACTTTTAGAGCCTTGGCTTTAAATCAAAAAGCTCACTTCGGTGAGCTTTTTTGTGCTCAAAATATTTATAGTAGTAAAGTTACAAGTTTTTGTATAAATTATAACTACTGATGCCTCACATTATCGTGTGTTTGGATATATCTAAAGGAACAAGATATACTTGATAAATTATGATTAAATTTTTATTACTAATATTACTTATATCCATAATTGCGCCGGTAAACGCGAGTACCACTAAAATATATCTTTGGCGTAATGAAGCTGGCCAACTAGTCTACTCAGACACCCCTTCACCTGGCGCAGAAGAAGTAAAAACTAATCCAGGCCATGTTATTGAATCATCTAGTTCGATAGATATACAACTACTTGATATTCAAAAAGAGATAGTACCTGAAGATTATCAAATCATTATTAATCACCCTAAAAATCATGACACAATTCGTGATAATACCGGCTCTATCCTTATTAGCGCTATGATACAACCAAGATTTAAACGTGGTTTAAAAGTACAACTAATTTTAGACGGTGAAGCTTATCAAACTCCCCAAAATCACACTCAATTCTCTCTTAGAAATATTGATCGCGGTGAACACCAAATAAAAATGCAAGTATTTAACGAAGAAGGCAAGGTAATTGCATTATCTGACCCTATAACGTTTTATATGCATCGAGCATCTATTAATTAGTGAAAATTAGCACTAAATAGCCGTATTTAGCCCTGCAAATAAAACCTTTCTAGAATATACTAAATTTAAAGCACCAAATCAGTGCACCCCAGTATAAGTATGAGACTTTATGTTGCACACAAGACAAGATATCCAACGACTTAAATTAAGTTACCAACAAACACTCGCGAATCAGTTAGTGACTGCGGTACTAATACTCGACCAAAAATTAAATATTTGTTACTTAAATCCTGCGGCTGAAGCCTTGTTAATAAAAAGTTTGTATAAACTATATGGCAGCCCTTTTGATTTAATTTTCGAAAATACGTCAATAACTAAATCACGTTTAGAACAGCTGCTCACGACAGGGCAAGAATTTACTGATAGCGAAATAGTGATAGAGTTTAATAAAACTCACCGCTTCACCGCAGAAGTAACCGCGTCGTCAGTAGAGTTTTATCGCATTCCTCACATTCTGATTGAGTTCAAACAAATTGACCAACAAAAACAAATCAGCCTTGAAATATTTCAACAGCAGCAATGGATTGCTGCTCGTGACTTAATTAAGGGGTTAGCACATGAAATTAAAAACCCACTTGGCGGTCTTCGTGGTGCTGCTCAACTGTTAAATAAAGAGCTTGATGAAGAGCAACAAGAATACACTGCCATGATCATAGAGCAAGCTGACAGGTTAACTAACTTAGTTGATCGGCTATTAGGTCCAAATCAATTACCACAAGTTAAAAGCTATAATATTCATTCTGTGCTAGAGAAAGTATGCCAAGTGGTTAATTTTTCAAGTGAGCAAGAAATAGAATTAAAACGTGATTATGATCCCTCAATTCCTAACATAGAATGTGATCAAGAAAAAATACAGCAAGCAGTATTAAACATTGTTAATAATGCTATTCAAGCAATAAGCCCCGAAAATAAAATTACCCTAAAAACACGAATAGCCAGTAATGCAACTATTAATGGTAAACAAATAAAATTAGCGGTAAAAATTAGCATTATTGATGATGGGCCAGGTATTCCTGAAAAAATACAAGACACTTTATTTTACCCTATGGTATCCGGTCGCTCAAATGGAACCGGTTTAGGTTTATCTATTTCACAAACTTTAATAAATCAACACCAAGGCAAGCTCTCTTGCCGAAGTCGTCCTGGGCATACAGAGTTTATAATTCTTCTCCCCTTAAGCTGAGACTAAGTTTTTATTAGGACGCTACTAACACAACTTTAAAAATTAACGCAAGAGAATACACAATGATCACTGAACAAGTATGGATAGTTGATGACGACAGCTCAATTCGCTGGGTTTTAGAAAAAGCCTTTACTAAAGCTAATATTAGTACGGCTTCATTTGAAAGCGCTAGTAATTTATTAATAGCGCTCGATCATGATCAACCTGAGGTTATTATATCTGATATAAGGATGCCTGATATCGACGGTATGACCCTACTTAATACTATTAGTAAGGATCACCCACATATCCCGGTTATCATCATGACGGCTCACTCTGATCTAGATAGTGCAGTTAATGCCTATCAAGGTGGGGCTTTCGAATATTTACCTAAACCTTTTGATATGGATGAAGCCGTTACTCTAGCAAAACGGGCACTAACCCATGCACAAGAGCAAAATGCAAAAAATCAACAAAATGATGTGACCCCGCTTACGGCAGGGTTAATTGGTGAAGCACCAGCAATGCAGGAAGTATTCCGAGCTATTGGTCGCTTATCACGCTCAAGTATCAGTGTGCTAATTAATGGTGAGTCAGGCACAGGTAAAGAATTAGTTGCTCACGCTTTGCATTCTCATAGCCCTCGTTCTCAAGCTCCCTTTATTCCTTTAAATATGGCTGCTATACCTAAAGATCTTATTGAGTCTGAGCTATTTGGTCATGAAAAAGGCGCATTCACCGGAGCCAATTCTGTGCGTCAAGGAAGGTTTGAGCAAGCACATGGTGGGACTTTATTTCTTGATGAAATTGGTGATATGCCACTGGAAATTCAAACCCGTTTGTTACGCGTACTATCAGATGGTCAATTCTACCGCGTTGGTGGGCATTCACCAGTCCAGGTTGATGTACGTATTATCGCCGCAACTCATCAAAACTTAGAGGATCGTGTTAATAGCAATGAATTTAGAGAAGATTTATTTCATCGCCTTAATGTAATTCGTATTCAGCTTCCTAGCTTACGAGAAAGAAAGGAAGATATAGTCCAACTAAGTCAACACTTTCTCAAACAAGCTGCCAACGAACTGAGCGTTGAACCTAAAACCATCAGCAAGAAAGCAGCAGCATTCTTAGAGCAATTTCAATGGCCTGGCAATGTAAGACAACTCGAAAATATTTGTCGATTTCTTACGGTAATGGCCAGTGGTCAGGAAATACTATTAGAAGATTTGCCAAGCGAGCTTACTGAAAAAACAGTACCAACAAACAGCAATAACACATCATGGCAATCAGCACTTAGCGATTGGATGGATCAAGAATTAGCACAAGGAAGTAATGCAATATTAGAAGTAGCTATGCCTGAATTTGAAAAAATAATGTTAGAGCGTGCGTTGATATTTACTCAAGGCCACAAACAAGATGCAGCCAAGAAATTAGGTTGGGGAAGAAATACATTAACCAGAAAACTAAAAGAATTAGATTTATAAGTAATTAAGGAGGGCTACATGTCTCATCGTCACATTGCTTACAATTATTACATAACTTAAGGTTAATAAAATGTGCGGCGATGATTAGGCTTGCGCCACCCGTAATAAAATAGATTTCTAATGCTTCCGAAAAATCATGTTTTATCCAATAAAGAGCAATACCTAAATAGAGCAAGTAAAAGGGGTATAATCGTCTATGATAACGTTTAAACCCCGAAAACAAGGCTATTGTTCCTAAAGCAGCAGTCATTAGTAAAAAGACATGCTCCCAAGTATGATCAGCTAAAAAGCTCAAACCTAATAATGGTAAAATGGGCAGTAAAATAGGCAAAAGTATGCAATGTAATGCACATAATGAAGTTGCTGTAATACCTATTCGATCTAACATGGTTTTTCACTTTTCAAATAAAACATAAACAATACTAACGTTCATACATTGCTGTCTATAAGAGTCAGACGACACTATGGTATAGAAAACTATTTCCCACAAATATTACACTGATGAACAATACGGTAACTCACTTTACTATAATACCACGATTGATATGTTATAACATTAATAAAATTACTCTGATGATAAATTACTAAGCACTCCCTATGGGAAAAGTTATCACTTGTTCAATATGCTCTATCTTCAAAGCCAACATAATTAAGCGATCAACACCTAATGCGACACCTGCACATTGAGGTAAACCATGTGATAATGCAGAAATAAAATTTTCATCAATAACTTTCTCTGGCAAGCTTAACACTGCTCTTTTTTTATTATCTTCTTGAAAACGTTGGACTTGAGTTTCATGACTGGTTAACTCATTAAAACCGTTCACTAATTCTATCCCTTGATAATAACATTCAAAACGTTGTGCCACCCTATTATCATCAGGACATAATTTAGCTAAAGATGCTTGTGAGCTTGGAAAATTATAAACAAAACACGGCTCATTTTGTCCTATTACTGGCTCAATTATTTCACAAAAAATAAACTGTAGTAAAATATCATTGTCATCTTCATTTACTAACCAATCGCTTAATTTATTATTACGACTAATGACCGTAAGTAAATCATCACGAGAAGCAGTTAATGGGTCAAGAGCGGTATATTCAATGAATAACTCTTGATACGTTTTCTTGATAGGCTCAGCACAGTGCAAAGTCGTTTTTAACAACTCTCCTACTTCAGCCATTAGGTCAAAGTGATCAAAATTAATTCGATACCATTCCAGTAAAGTAAATTCTGGATTATGATATTTACCAAATGCTTCATGACGAAATGCTTTAGCTATTTGAAAAATACAACCATAACCAGAAGCTAATAAACGCTTCATGTGAAACTCTGGAGACGTTTGCAAATACAAAGGAATTGCTTGATTTATAGGACTGTCAGCAAGGAAGTTGTAACGGCAACTTAATCCCTCTAAATGTACATCAGTAACCGTTGCTTGAGATAAAGAAGGTGTTTCCACTTCAAGAACATTACGTTCTGCAAAAAAATTCCTGATTTGCTGTAATATCTTTGCACGTTTTTGTGCATTCTCCCAAGAGAGAGTTGACTGCCAAGACATGATGATCCTTTATTAGCTTTTATATTTTTTTTTTTAAATAAAAAAGGCCGCAGAAGCGACCTTTTTTATTCATTAACCTTTTGTGTTCGCTAACCAATAGGCTAACTACAATAAAGTGTTAATTACTCGATGATTGCAGATACAACACCAGCACCAACAGTACGACCACCTTCACGGATTGCGAAGCGTAAACCTTCGTCCATCGCTACTGG
>NZ_JAHKQD010000024.1 GCF_018860915.1 Colwellia sp. C2M11 | reverse complement strand
CAGTTGTATTAATGGATGGTGCAAGTTGGCATCAGGAACATCTTAGTGACGGTTATGATAATTTATCAATCATACATATTCCGCCTTATTCACCGGAGCTAAATCCGATAGAGCAAGTATGGTCATGGATAAGACAAAATGAAATAGCAAATCGTTGTTTTAAAGATTATGAAGATATCGTTGATAAGTGCTTGGAATCGATTTAGAAGTAGTAAGGAGAGAGTCTTATCACTCTGTCATCGGGAGTGGGCTAATGTGAACAGCTAATTATCGGAATTGGTATTACAATATTGTTGAACAGTGTTCAAAGGGATGGAAGAACTTCATAGGGGATATAGAAAGAGTAAAAAGTTTATGCACTAGAGATTGGACTAAACTGGTCGATTAATTAATCCGTTTGGTATTAGATCATACAACTATCACAACTAGTATAAATTGTACTTATAAAAAAGCAGTAGTATTAGTGTAAGGAAAATTAAATAAAAAAAAACCAGCTAAAGCTGGTTTTTTAAAATGACATAGAATTATTAACAATTAATCTTCTACTTGTCACTATTTTCACCTAGGTGATGGAATAATTAAGTAGTTTTCTTATCTGATAATAATTTATTAGCTGCTAACGCGTTCGTTAGCAACATCAATCAATGGTTTCGATCCAGTTTGTAACATTGCTAAGTTAGCAGAAACAACACTCTTTGGTAATTTTGAAATCATCAAAGATCCTGTTTCTACAGAACCGCTTGCTGATGCAAACTCTAATAAGTTCTTACCATTACACTGAATGCCGTCGAAAATACGACGAATCTTTAATTTATTCATTTTCAAAAATGAACGCATGCGTTTCTTGTCATCAGCAGCCACATACTCACATATACTTTGTGCTATGTTAGTAGCTTGTGCTTTAGGTGTCGATACAACAGACGTTAAAGTTAAAACAGTGATGGTTGAAGCTATTAATAATTTTTTCATTTTAGTAACCTTTATATAGATGGATTATTAAAAGAAAAAACCACGGGATGTACCTATGAACGAGGTGACTCCGCTGCCGTAGATTCTCCAGTATTAGAAAATCCCGTAGGCCGGTGGTTTTGCGTCGCATACTTTCATATGCTTTGCCTTTTCTTTGTCAAATAACATTATCTCTAATATTTTAAGGAAATGCAAATATCATTTAGCTTATTGTTATATAAAGAGATAATCTGTTGAAAAAATATTTATTTAGGAAAAAATTTTCATTATTTCAAGTTGAAACAATTTGCTTACAATTTGCTTACAATTTGTCTATATTATTATTACATAAGGGGAGGAGGGAATTTGTAATTCAGATGCTTTTTATCAAAGTATAACTATTTTAGGTTAAATAATTATACTTTGAATGCTATTCATACAAGCTAAGGGCTAGAACTGCATTTCAGGTGTATTTTCATTTACAACTAATTCACCTTCAGTTAGTTTTATTATTTCCTCTACCGATACGCCTGGTGCGCGCTCTAATAAATGAAATTTACCTTCTTTTATTTCTATATATGCTAAGTCTGTTAATACTTTTTTTATACACCCTTTTCCTGTTAAAGGTAGTGTACAGTTATTTAATAACTTAGATACGCCATGTTTTGATGCATGTGTCATGGTAACAATAATATTATCGGCACCAGCCACTAGATCCATTGCGCCACCCATACCTTTAATTAACTTTCCAGGGATCATATAGGAAGCAATATTGCCATTGACATCAACTTCAAATGCTCCTAGTACCGTTAAATCAACATGACCACCTCGGATCATGGCAAATGACTCGGCAGAATCAAAAAGAGAAGCACCTGTCGCCATGGTAACCGTTTGTTTACCTGCATTAATAAGATCGGCATCAATTTCTTCTTCAGTTGGAAATTGCCCCATCCCTAATAAGCCATTTTCAGACTGTAGCATAACTTCGATATCTTCAGGTACGTAATTAGCGACAAGGGTCGGAATACCTATGCCTAAATTAACGTAATAACCATCTTGAAGTTCTTGAGCTACACGTTGTGCAAGTTGTTCTCTTGAAAGAGCCATAATCTATCTCCTCTAGGGTTTCCGTTAACCTTATTGTTGTGGTATAGACAATAATAGTTAGCTATTCACCCGTTAATTATTATTTAATTTATTCTTATGAGCGAATAGTGCGCTGTTCAATCCGTTTTTCGAAGGTGCCTAAAATTAGTCTGTCGACATAAATTCCAGCAGTATGAATTTGATCAGGGTCTAGCTCACCAGGTTCGACTATTTCCTCTACTTCAACAACGGTTATTTTGCCTGCGGTTGCTGCCATTGGATTAAAATTACGTGCTGTTTTTCTAAAAACCAAGTTACCGTATCGGTCCGCTTTCCATGCTTTTACAATGGCGAAATCTCCAGTGATAGCTTCTTCTAGAATATAATGGCGACCGTTAAACTTTCTTTCTTCTTTCCCTACTGCAACAGGTGTTCCATAGCCTGTGGCGGTGAAAAAAGCGGGTATTCCTGCACCACCAGCACGCATTTTCTCTGCTAACGTTCCTTGTGGTGTTAACTCTACATCGAGCTCGCCGGCCATCATTTGACGCTCAAATTCAGCATTTTCACCAACATAAGAAGCAATGATTTTTTTTATCTGGCGATCAGGCAATAAAATTCCTAAGCCAAAATCATCAACACCACAGTTATTAGAAACTAATGTTAAACCTTTTGTACCTTTGCGTTTAATTTCCTGAATTAAGTTTTCAGGAATTCCACATAAGCCAAAACCACCTGCAATTACAGTCATGTTGTCAGTTAGGCCTGCCATGGCTTCTTCATAACTAGCAACTACTTTGTCAAATCCTGCCATTGTTTTCTCCTCGATGCTTTATTCGTTTATTATATTTTTTGCTAACATACTAAGTGTTTTTATTCGCTAAATAAGCATTTGATACTTTTGATATTGGCGCTTTAGCTAGTTTTTCGCTGATATACCAACCAGCTTCAAGCAATTTGGTAAAATCTATTCCTGTTTCTATACCTAAACCATTTAACATGTAAACAACATCTTCAGTAGCAACATTACCTGATGCACCTTTAGCATAAGGACAACCACCTAAACCTGCAATAGCACTATCGACGACCTTAATACCCATTTGAAGAGCTGCGTAAATATTGGTTAACGCTTGTCCATAGGTATCATGAAAATGTACCGCTAGCTTATTTATTGGTACATGAGCACTAACCGCTTGTATCATTTGTGTGACTTTAGCCGGTGTACCAACACCTATGGTATCGCCAAGAGATATTTCATAGCAGCCCATTTCGTAGAGTTTTTTAGCAACTTTAGCAACGTCTTCTGGTGCTATATCTCCCTCGTAAGGGCAGCCTAAAACACATGAAACGTAGCCCCTTACTTTTACGTTGGCTTGTTTCGCTGCATCCATAATAGGAATAAAACGTTCTAAGCTTTCTTTAATTGAGCAGTTAATATTTTTTTGGCTAAAGCTTTCTGACGCAGCACCAAAAATGGCTACTTCATTAACATTGACTGCCATCGCATTTTCAAACCCGCGTATATTAGGTGTAAGCGCAGCATAAGTGACATTATTCTTACGATTCAATGTTTTAAATACTTCAGTAGACGTTGCCATTTGTGGTACCCACTTAGGAGACACAAAACTGCCGCTTTCTACATAACTAACTCCTGCACTAACAAGTTTTTCTATTAAGCTGATTTTATCACTTGCGCTTATTAGCTTCGCTTCGTTTTGTAAGCCATCTCTTGGTCCTACTTCCACTATTTTTACTTGAGTAGGCATAAGAGGGGATAAGATGTTATTCATGCTAGCTCCTTATGCTTCATCATTGACATTTATCTGTTCGCTAAATGCCAATAACTCGGCTCCGCCATCAACCATATCGCCAGCTTGGAAGAATATTTCATTAATGATACCGTCACTGGGGGCTTTAATCGTATGTTCCATTTTCATTGCTTCCATAATAACTAGCGGTTGATTTTTACTAACGGTATCGCCAGCTTTTACTAATACACTAATCATGGTGCCATTCATTGGCGCGGTTAAACCACCATGTCCATTTTCATTATCATGTTGGCCACAATCAGGTAAAATATGAATAAAGTTGAATACACCATTTTCTCTGTATAAATTAATATTATTATTAATAAGACTGACCGTTGTTGTACTACGGTGACCATTGATCGTGGTAATGAGAAGGTCGTTATTTAGGCTACCTTGACAATTAAATTGCTTACCATTCACATTCAGTGAATAATTGACATCAGAGCCGTGGTTTTTTTGTTCAATTTCAACGTTATACTCCGTTTCGTTATGCGCTAGCACGAACGAATGTATATAAGGTTCATTTAAACGCCATGCATTGGCATTGTGCCAAGGTGAATTTGAATCACTACTTTTTAGCGCATCTTTTTGGGTTTTGTGTTGCCTTGTTAAGATGAGGTATAAAGCGGCGATTGGTAATTCGTTTTGTAATAGTTGTTGTTTATTCTTGAAAATAAGCTCATTATTTTTTTCAATAAAACTCGTGTCTATTTCTTCATCTATAAATGGTTGCGATGTTGCTAAGTTATAGAGGAAATCAATATTCGTTGTTACACCATTGATACGATATTCGCTTAATGCTTTGCTCAAACGTGTTAGTGCTTTTTCACGATTCTCATCCCATACAATTAATTTTGCGATCATAGGATCGTAATAAACACTTACCTCATCTCCTTGACGAACACCGGTATCAATACGGACATGCTTACTTTCAACAGGCGTTTGCAATAAGCTTAGCTTACCTGTTGCCGGAAGAAAGTCTTTATTAGGATCTTCGGCATAAATACGGGCTTCAAAAGCATGTCCATTGAGCACTAGTTGCTCTTGCGTTTTAGGTAAGATTTCACCAGCGGCAACACGCAATTGCCATTCGACTAAATCTTGGCCACTAATCATTTCAGTGACTGGATGCTCAACCTGTAGACGAGTATTCATTTCCATAAAATAGAAAGAACCATCAACATCAAGTAAAAACTCAACCGTACCAGCACCTTGATAACCAATCGCTTGAGCTGACTTTATTGCAGACTCACCCATCTGTGCACGTAACTCTTCACTCATACCAAAAGCCGGGGCTTCTTCAATCACTTTTTGGTGACGACGTTGTACCGAACAATCTCGTTCGAATAAGTAAACAGCATTGTTGTGGTTATCACAAAAAACTTGAATTTCAACATGACGAGGCTGAGTTAGATATTTCTCTACTAACATAGTATCGTCACCAAAAGATGACATTGCTTCTCGTTTTGCTGCCGCGAGGCCTTCTGCAAACTCTTGTTCGTTCCATACTTGGCGCATACCTTTACCACCACCGCCAGCGGTCGCTTTTAATAATACTGGATAGCCCATATCATCAGCAGCTTTTTTAATTACTTCATTTGATTGGTCGTCACCATGGTAGCCAGGTACTAAAGGTACGTTGGCTTTTTCCATAATGTTTTTAGCGGCTGACTTTGACCCCATAGCTTCTATTGCAGCTACCGGTGGACCAATAAAGGTAATGTTTTGCTTAGCACAAGAACGACAGAAATCGGCATTTTCAGAGAGGAAACCATAACCAGGGTGAATTGCCTGTGCGCCTGTTTGAATTGCAGCAGCAATAACATTATCGCCTAAAAGGTAGCTCTCACGTGATGGTGAAGGACCTATATAAATAGCTTCATCGGCCATTTGTACATGTAAGGCATTTTTGTCTGCGTCTGAATAAATAGCCACGGTTAAAACGCCCATACTTTTCGCTGTTTTTATAATACGACAGGCAATTTCACCACGATTAGCAATTAATATTTTATTGAACATGTTATTTCCTCTTGAATTCAGGCCTATAAATAAATGCCATTAATACTTTTTATTTTTGCCAGTTTGGCAAACGTTTTTCAAAAAAAGCATTTAAGCCTTCTTGACCTTCTTCTGATACTCTGATCGCAGCTATTCGCTCACTGGTATTTGTTAGTAACGCATCATCTACGGTTTTAAACGCAACGTCTTGACTGAGTTTTTTTGCTTTTCGTCTAGCTTGACTACCATTAGCAAGTAATATTGTTATCATTCTTTTGACTTCATTGGTTAAGTCATCAGGATCAACAATTTCATCAACTAAGCCCAATTGTTGTGCTTTTTCACTGAAAAATCGCTCTGCGGTTTGAAAGTAACGACGACTCGCCTTTAACCCGATAGCATCGACAACATAAGGACTGATAGTTGCAGGAATAAGACCTAATTTAACTTCACTTAAACAGAAGCTTGCTTTAGTGCTCGCAATAACAATATCGCAACAACTTGCTAAACCTACTGCACCACCAAAAGCTGCACCCTGAATTTTGGCTATTGTTGTTTGTGGTAGGAAATTTAATGCTTTTAACATTTGGGCTAGGGCGTTAGCATCTTTCAAGTTATCCTGATAAGAATAGCTGGCCATACGTTTCATCCAACCTAGGTCGGCACCCGCACTAAAGCTTTTTCCGTTTGATGCTAGGACCGTGATACTAATGTCTTCGCGCTTACTAATATCATTAAATATAGTTGTTAATTGTTTTATGATTTCATCATCGAAAGCATTGTGTTTATCTGGATTATTTAAAGTAACGGTAGCAACACCTTGCTCATCTACCGCAAATAAAACTTTTTCATTAGGTGTGTTCATATTAATGCGCCTTATTTTTCTCTTAACACCAGTATTACATTCTAAAGATGCCAAACTTAGTATCATCAATTGGGGAGTTTAGTGCGGCTGAAATAGCTAAGCCTAATACTTGACGAGTATCAGCAGGATCTATAATGCCATCATCCCATAATCGTGCTGAAGCAAAGTAAGGGTGACCTTGATGTTCATAATTATCAATAATTGGCTGTTTAAAGGCTTGTTCGTCTGATTCACTCCAAGTTTCACCCAACTTTTCTTTTTTATCACGTGTTACTTGTGCCATAACACCCGCAGCTTGTTCGCCACCCATGACGGAGATGCGTGCATTTGGCCACATAAATAAGAAACGAGGATCGTAAGCTCTACCACACATACCATAGTTACCGGCACCAAAGCTGCCACCTATCAGAATAGTAAATTTAGGTACTTGTGCTGTTGCAACAGCCGTGACCATTTTGGCACCATGTTTTGCTATACCACCTGACTCATATTGTTTACCTACCATAAAACCGGTGATGTTTTGTAAAAATATCAGTGGAATTTTTCGTTGAGCACATAATTGAATAAAATGCGCACCTTTCTCGGCTGATTCACCAAAGAGCACTCCATTATTGGCGACAATTCCAATGGGATAGCCGAATATATTAGCGAAGCCACATACTAGGGTATTACCATAGAGTGCTTTAAATTCATGGAATTCACTGGCATCCACAAGGCGAGCAATAATTTCTCGTACGTCATAAGGTTGGCGAGTATCTTTTGGAATAATGCCGTAAATATCTTCGCTAGGGTATTCAGGCTCAACAACTTCTTGTATATCAATATTGATAGGCTTTATGTTATTTAAATTTTTAATAGCAGAGCGTGCAATCTCAAGTGCATGATGATCATTTTGTGCATAGTGATCGGTAACACCTGAAGTGCGACAATGTACATCTGCACCACCTAAATCTTCAGCACTAACAACTTCGCCTGTTGCTGCTTTAACAAGGGGAGGTCCGGCTAAAAATATTGTGCCTTGTTCTTTAACAATAATAGATTCATCAGCCATTGCTGGCACATAAGCACCCCCTGCAGTACATGAACCCATAACAACCGCAATTTGTGGGATGTTTTTAGCTGACATATTGGCTTGATTAAAGAAAATACGTCCAAAATGTTCCTTGTCTGGAAAAACATCATCTTGATTTGGTAAGTTAGCTCCGCCAGAATCTACTAAATAAATACAAGGAAGATTATTTTCTTGTGCGATAGCCTGTGCTCTAAGGTGCTTTTTTACTGTTAGTGGATAATATGTGCCACCTTTTACGGTGGCGTCATTAGCAACTATTACACATTCTTGACCGCTAACACGACCAATGCCAGTGATAATACCTGCACTAGGCACATCATCATCATAAACTTTGTAAGCGGCGAGTTGTGAGAACTCTAAAAAGGCAGCGCCCTCATCAATTAATGCATTGACGCGATCACGAGGTAATAATTTTCCTCGGCTAAGATGGCGCTCGCGAGAACGTTCGCCACCACCCAGTTTTATTTCACTAATCTTTGCACGTAAATCATCAATTTGTGCTTGCATGTGAGCAGCATTATCTAAGAAATCTTGACTGCGAGTGTTTATTTTTGAAATTATTTTTGCCACGGGAAAGCCTTATTATTTAACGAAGTAGTTGGATTAATTAACAATAAAACAAATGATTACTTTGATTCGTTGAACAACTCACGCCCGATCAGCATTCTTCGAATTTCTGACGTACCGGCGCCAATTTCATAAAGTTTAGCGTCACGTAATAAACGTCCTGCAGGAAATTCATTGATATAGCCATTGCCGCCAAGTAATTGAATTGTATCGAGCGCCATTTTGGTGGCTAGCTCTGCTGCATACAAAATAACGGCAGCGGAATCCTTACGTGTCGTTTCACCGCGATCACAGGCTGCTGCAACCATATAAGCGTATGATTTTGCGGCATTCATTTGCGTATACATGTCAGCCACTTTACCTTGTACTAATTGAAATTCTCCAATTGATTGGCCAAATTGTTTTCTGTCATGGATATAAGGTACGACTAAATCCATGCAAGCATCCATAATGCCTAACGAACCACCAGATAAAACAACACGTTCATAATCTAAACCTGACATTAGCACACGCACACCTTTACCTTCATGACCTAAGATGTTTTCTGCAGGCACTTCACAATCTTGAAATACGAGTTCACAAGTATTAGAGCCACGCATGCCTAATTTATCGAGTTTTTGATGACGGGAAAATCCTGGGTAGTCACGTTCAACGATAAAAGCAGTAATTCCTTTTGAACCTGCACTAGTATCTGTTTTAGCGTAAATCACATAAACATCAGCATCTGGACCATTGGTAATCCACATTTTATTGCCATTAAGAATATATTTATCACCATCTTTCCTAGCAGAGAGCTTCATACTAACAACATCACTACCCGCGTTAGGCTCGCTCATCGCCAATGCGCCGATATGTTCGCCAGTACAAAGTTTAGGAAGGTACTTTAGTTTTTGTTCATGGGATCCATTTTTGCGCAGTTGGTTTAAACATAAATTAGACATAGCGCCATAACTTAAGCCGACAGAAGCAGAAGCTCTACTAATTTCTTGCATAGCAACGATATGCTCTAAGTAACCTAAGCCAGAGCCGCCATATTCTTCTTCAACGGTCATCCCTAATAACCCCATGTCACCAAATTTTCGCCATAAATCACTTGGAAATTCATTATCTATGTCTATTTGTTCGGCGCGTGGTGCGATTTCATCACGAGCAAAAGCATTCACTTGATCGCGTATCATATCGACGGTTTCGCCTAAGTTAAAATTAAGTGAGCTAAATGAAGAGATCATAGATTTTTCCTTTTTTAATTTGGTTAACTAAAGTGGTTTATTTATTATTAGTGTTTTTCTATTTTGTTAATTTCGTTAAAATGTTTTGACAATTTTCTTCTAAATCATTTAGCTCAATTAATACATCGTTAATATCAGCAAGTTGTTGTTCTAATGATTTTTTTTTGCTTGCGATTAATTCCATCATACTTGATAACTGTTTTGCACTAGACTTATCAGCGTCATACAGTTCAAATAATTTTCCTGTTTCAGCTAATGAGAAGCCTAGGCGTTTACCACGTAATATTAATTTAAGCCTAACTCTATCTCTTTGGTTATAAATGCGAGTTTGTCCCTTACGTGAAGGCATAAGTAAGCCTTGATCCTCATAAAAACGAATACTTCGCGTAGTAATATCAAACTCTTTTGATAATTCTCCAATCGAGTAGTTAGTCTGATTTGGTTTGTTTTTTATATTCATCTGGTATTGATTACTTGCAATTATTGTTAAAATAACTCTACAGGAAGTTTACGTTAACGTAAAGTGGGTTTTTAAGTAATGTCATCATAATATTTAAAATTAGTTTTAATGTTAGCTTAGTTATTTGGGTTTGAGCTTTTTGTACTCTTTGTTTTACACACAGTAACGAAATAAATACGACATTGTAAATAAGAGTAAAGACTAGTACTAAAGTTTACGTTGGCGTAAACGTTATATTGTTGTAGGCTATTTAGCTTAATATTATTAAAGTTTATATCATCTTTCTTATTTTGGAGATTATCATGTCACAAAGTGATCCTATTGTAATTGTTTCAGCATTAAGAACGCCTATGGGTGGTTTTAGCGGCTGTTTTTCAAATGTTACAGCACCAGAGCTTGGTGCAACTGCGATAAAAGCTGCTGTAGCTCAAGCGAAATTAAATAATGATCAAGTCGATGAGGTAATCATGGGGTGTGTTTTACCCGCAGGTTTAAAGCAGGCTCCTGCGAGACAAGCAGCTATTGCCGCCGATTTATCTTTATCGACGGTTTGTACCACTATTAATAAAGTGTGTGGTTCAGGTATGAAAGCAGCTATGCAAGCTCATGATGGGCTACTTGCGGGCTCAATTGAAGTTGCCGTTGCTGGCGGGATGGAAAGTATGAGTAATGCTCCTTATCTTCTACCCAATGCTAGATCTGGGATGCGAATGGGGCATGGTCAAGTAATCGATCATATGATGCTTGATGGTTTAGAAAATGCCTATGATGGTATTTCTATGGGCTGCTTTGCACAAGAAACTGCTGATGAGGCAGGTTTTAGTCGTGAAGCGATGGATGAGTTTGCTATCCGCTCTTTATCTCGTGCTAACGCAGCGATTGAGTCAGGCGCTTTTAAAAATGAAATAGCACCCGTCACTGTTATAAATAGACGACAAGAAACTATCATAGATACAGATGAACAACCGGGTAATGCTCGCCCAGAAAAAATACCTTCATTAAGAGCCGCTTTCAAAAAAGATGGAACAATAACTGCGGCGAATTCTAGTTCAATTTCTGATGGTGGTGCAGCACTAGTTATGATGAAGCTATCAACTGCGCAAGCGCATGGTTTAACGCCGCTTTGTAAAATAGTGGCCCACGCTACTCATGCACAAAAACCAGCTGAATTTACGGCGGCACCTGTAGGTGCAATGACAAAATTATTAGAAAAAGCAGGTTGGGCAGCAGATGATGTTGATTTATTTGAAATCAATGAAGCGTTTGCAATGGTAACTATGCTCGCGGTTAAAGAGATGAGTTTAGATATTAATAAAGTTAATGTTCATGGTGGAGCATGCGCATTAGGTCATCCACTAGGTGCTAGTGGGGCACGCATTATGGTTACTCTGATTCATGCTTTAAAAAATAAAGGCTTATCCAAAGGTGTTGCTTCTTTATGCATTGGCGGTGGTGAAGCAACGGCCATTGCTTTGGAAATGTTATAATTAATTAGGAAATATTATGAATTTTGACTTAACTGAAGATCAACAAATGTTTTCTGATACCGCTAAGCAATTTAGTGATAGTGAATTATTACCTAATAGTGCTAAATGGGATCAAGAAAGTATTTTCCCAAAAGACGTTATTGCTAAAGCTGGTGAATTAGGCTTCTGCTCTTTATATACACCTGAATCAGCAGGGGGGTTAAATCTAAGCCGTCTAGATTCCTCTATAATTTTTGAACAATTAGCTATGGGGTGTACGGCTACCACTGCCATGATGACTATTCATAATATGGCAACATGGATGATAGCAACCTGGGGCAAGGACTCTATAAAGGATACCTGGTGTCCATCATTAGTCACAGGTGAAAAGCTTGCTTCTTATTGTTTAACCGAGCCGGGGGCTGGATCTGATTCGGCTTCATTAAGAACATCAGCAAAAAAAGAGGGTGATAATTATATCATCAATGGCTCTAAAGTTTTTATTTCGGGGGCCGGCGCTACAGATGTTTTAGTTGTAATGGTACGTACCGGTGGCGAAGGTCCTAAAGGTATTTCAGCAATTGTTATCCCTGCTAATTTAGATGGTATTATTTATGGTAAAGCTGAACACAAGCTTGGCTGGAATGCTCAACCTACGCGTCAAATTACCTTTGATAATGTAAAAGTTCCTATTGAGAATTTGTTAGGTGATGAAGGTGACGGTTTTTCAATGGCAATGAAAGGTCTTGATGGTGGTCGTATTAATATTGCAACTTGTTCTATTGGCACGGCACAGCAAGCTTTAAACATTTCAATGGAATATATGAAAGAAAGAGAGCAATTTGGTAAACCTATTGCTGCTTTTCAAGGCTTACAGTTTAAATTAGCGGATATGGCAACGGAATTAGTTGCTGCACGTCAATTGGTAAGATTAGCGGCTTATAAATTAGATAAAAATGATCCAGAGAAGACAGCTTATTGTGCCATGGCAAAACGTTTTGCCACAGATATTGGTTTTCAAGTTTGCGATGCTGCACTGCAAATTCATGGTGGTTATGGTTATATTAAAGAATACCCATTAGAACGACATTTTAGAGATGTGCGTGTCCATCAAATTCTTGAAGGTACGAATGAAATCATGCGTGTCATTATAGCTCGTCGCTTATTAGCTGAAGCTGCTGGACAACTGCTTTAATGAATTTTTAAGACTAAATAGTACTTAAAAAATAAGCTATGGCTCGGGATCGAAAAGTAAGTAGGAATTTTATATGACTCAAGTAGTAAATTTTCATGAACTTAATTGTGATAATGGTAAGACAATAGCGGTAATTACCTTAAATTCACCAAAATCATTAAACGCGTTAAGCGCTGACATGATCGAGTTACTCTATCCAAAATTAAAGCAGTGGCAAACACAAGAAAATATTGCTGCTATTTTTTTACAAGGTGAAGGAGAAAAAGCTTTTTGTGCTGGTGGTGACATCGTACATATGTATCAAGCGATGAAAAAACTAGAAACGCAAGAAAATTCAGATGGTTATTCTTCAGAAGTAATAGAGTATTTTACCAAAGAATATCAACTAGATTACCTTATCCATACTTTCAATAAACCTTTTATCGTATGGGGAAGTGGCATTGTTATGGGAGGAGGGCTAGGGCTAATGGTTGGTGGTAGCCATCGCGTAGTGACTGAGAGTTCTCGCATTGCAATGCCTGAAATCAATATTGGTCTTTATCCTGATGTGGGAGGAAGTTATTTTTTAAATCGTATGCCAGATAGCTGTGGGTTATTTTTAGGCATTACTGGCGCCTCTATCAATGCAGCCGACGCTAAATATTGTCATTTAGCAGATTATTTTGTGGCAAATGATAATAAAGATGCATTTATAAAGCTGTTAACTCAACTAGATTGGCAAGAGTCTTCAAAAGCTAACCATGAAAGTCTTACTAATCTTTTGTTAAGTTTCGAGCAAGACTCAGCGAGTTACTTACCTGATAGTAAACTTAAGGAGCACAAGGCCTTAATTAATCAAGTGACTAGTTTTGATAACCTTAATGATATTGTCAAAAGTATATTAACTGCTGAATGTGAAGACAAATGGTTTAATCGAGCACAAAAATCATTAGCGCATGGTAGCGCTTTGAGTGCCTCTATTGCATATAGACAGCTGCAAGTAGGTAAATCATTATCTTTGGCTGACTGTTTCCGAATGGAGTTAAACCTGTCCGCTAAATCAGGCAAGTTTGGTGAATTTGTTGAAGGTGTACGAGCACTTCTTATTGATAAAGATAATTCCCCTCAATGGCATTTTGACTCTGTTGTTACTGTTGATAATAAAGTAGTGGATTGGTTTTTTGAATCTAAGTGGGCAAAAGAAGAGCACCCGCTAGTCAATTTAGGCCTTTAGTTATTGAGAAATAAACGACTTAAGGTTTAGTTACTAGGAATAAATTCAAAAGAATAAAATGTTAAATACTGTTTATTTCAAAAACTATCATTATAAAAATATAAGGAAAGAACAATGGCAAATATAGCATTTATCGGTTTAGGTAATATGGGGAGCCCTATGGCGATTAACTTAGTTAAAGCAGGACATCAAGTTTGTGTCTTCGATTTATCTGAGCCTGCTGTAGCGCAAGTTGTTGATGAAGGTGCAACGACTAAAGCAAGTGCAATAGAGTGTGTCAAAAATGCTCAATTTATTGTTTCTATGCTACCTGCAGGAAAGCATGTTGATGGGGTCTATTTATCACCTGAAACCGGGTTAATTAACCATATTGAAAAAGGCAGTATAGTTATTGATTCTTCAACTATAGATGCTGCAACATCACGTAAAGTAGCTTCAGCATTAGCAGGCCAAGGTATTAATTTTGTTGATGCTCCAGTATCTGGTGGCGTTGGCGGTGCAGTTGCTGGCACATTAAGCTTTATGGTGGGAGGATCTATTGATGAGTTTAACCAAGTAGAGCCCATTTTAAAAACTATGGGTAAAAATATTTTCCATGCAGGTGATCATGGCTCAGGGCAAATAGCCAAAGCCTGTAATAATATGTTGTTGTCTGTATTAATGATTGGTACGAGTGAAGCATTACAATTAGGTTTAGCAAATGGGCTAGATGCGAAGGTTTTATCTAACATTATGAGTGAAAGTTCAGGCAGTAATTGGACATTAGATGTTTATAATCCGTGCCCGGATGTAATGGAAAATGTTCCCTCATCAAACGATTATAAAGGTGGATTTATGGTTGACTTGATGGCAAAAGACTTAGGTTTAGCTATGGATACAGCAGTTGATAGTCAATCATCAACTCCTATGGGGGCATTAGCACGTAATTTGTATGTAATGCATGCGGCGTCGGGTAATGGTGGAAAGGACTTCTCCAGCATATTTAACCTATTTAACAAATAACTATTAATAAAGTATAAATAGAGAATATTATGAACTTAGAGAATAAAACAATTGTCATTACTGGTGGTGGTCAAGGTCTAGGCCGTACAATGGCAATTAACTTTGCTCAAGATGGAGCCAATATTGCACTGATTGATTTAAATGAAGCATTATTACAAGAAACAGTTGCACTTATTGAAGAAAAAGGCGTAACAGTTAAATACTATTTAGCAAATGTAAGTAATGAAGAGCAAGTTGAATCGACATTTAAAAAAATTAATGAAGACTTTAATGGTATCGATGGCTTAATTAACAATGCAGGTATCTTGAGAGATGGTATGTTTGTTAAAGCTAAAGATGGTGTAGTAAGTAAAAAAATGTCATTAGCGCAATTCCAATCTGTTATTGATGTAAATCTAACGGGTGTTTTTCTGTGTGGTAGAGAAGCTGCAGTGCATATGATTGAGTCTGGTCGTAAAGGTGTCATTATTAATATGTCATCAATCGCACGTGGTGGAAACATAGGACAAACTAATTATGCTGCAGCAAAAGCTGGTGTGGTTGCTATGACAACAACATGGGCAAGAGAGTTAGGGCGACATGGTATTCGTGTTGGTGCAATAGCACCCGGTGTTATACGTACAGCTATGACTGATGCGATGAAACCGGAAATGCGAGATA
The DNA here is from genome assembly GCF_018860915.1 of Colwellia sp. C2M11. Classification (GTDB taxonomy): domain Bacteria; phylum Pseudomonadota; class Gammaproteobacteria; order Enterobacterales; family Alteromonadaceae; genus Colwellia. The sequence continues at coordinate 701 of NZ_JAHKQD010000024.1, read as the reverse complement.
GATTAGAAAAAATGAAACCTGTTGGGCGTCTAGGCGAAGCAGAGGAGATTGCACATACTGCAAAATACATTTTTGAAAATGAATTTTTCAGTGGCAGAGTGGTAGAAGTTGATGGTGGGCTGGCAATGTAAATCAATAATGTCATAATTCTGAGTGTTTTTTGTTTTAATTGAATAAGCTTTAAACACTTAAACATTAATTGATAAATAAAAGCAAAAATAATGATATTTATGCTTGACCCAGTAAGAGAATTCTATACAATGCGCTCCAGTTCCAAGGGGTTCAGGCAAAACGAATCATCAACGGGCTGTTTTAATAAGTTATCTACTTTCATTTGATGCTAAATAGTTAACTTAACGTTTACTTTTGATTTAAGTAATGAAGTGTTTAAGAGTTTGCAAAAACTTTTAAAAATATCAAAATAAAATGTTGACATTAAAACTCGGAAGCGTATGATACGCATCCTGCTTCGGGGCAACAGCAACGAGCAACACGATTAAAGTTAGGCATTAACTTAGTTAATAGTTCAACTTAAATCGTTTAGGTGAAGAGCGAATGCGACTCTCATCTATATCGACTAATCCAGTTACTCGATATCTTCTTTAACAATTAGTTATCATGCAATTTGTGTGAATACTCACATTAACTTGTTTTTACATAGTTCTTCTTTCTTAGGAAAGCGGAACAAAAAAACGCTTAAT
>NZ_JAHKQD010000051.1 GCF_018860915.1 Colwellia sp. C2M11 | reverse complement strand
TATTCTACAAGCTCGTTAGCGCACCAGTAATCAAGCATGGATGAACATATGAAGTTTGGCGAGATTTGGGACAAATTCGAATTATACATAATGTCACTTTGGTTCCTGTTTTTCTTAATCATTGTGATCACTGTAGATATTCCTATGTGCTTTGGTGATAACTGCCAATTCATTGGGTTTTGGGACGTTATTAAAAAGAACATAGTTCCTGCTATTTCTTTGCTGTTGGTTTTATTCGGGGTTATTTTTTATTATCGCTTTGATTACAGAGTTTCAGGTAGTAAGAAATTACCCGTTGAAATTACAGATATTGAAGACCTGAATTACGAGCATCTTACATTTCTAACTACTTATATAATCCCTTTAATTTGTTTTAACCTAACAAGTACAAGGTATTTGATAGCTTTAGCCTTTTTATTAATTGTCATCGGTATTATTTATGTAAAAACAGATAAATTTTATGCCAACCCGACTCTTGCCGTTTTAGGTTTTAGATTATACAAAGTGACAGTTAAGACAAGAACCGGCATAAAAGAAAATATTGTTGTAATTACAAAAGATAGGTTAAGTGAACTTGATCAATTAAAAACATTAGATTTAGATAATAAAGTATATTTTGCGAGGAAAGTCGAATGACTATTGAAAACTTAAAGGAAGAAATTTCATCGGTTATAACAGCGAAAGGATGTTCTGCTGAATTTTTCTTTCTGTTAGATGGCGATGAAGGCATGTGTGTTAAGTCTGTTGATATTAATGAAGAAGATCAGACTAAATTGGCAGAAATGTTTACGGAGTCATTGAGTAATAATATTCTCCTTAATGATGATCTTTCACTGATTCCAATATCAAGTGCAGATGACAGAAAAAATGCTTTATACGAGTATGATTTAGATGATATTCCTGATGAACTGTCGAATTTAAAAAAAATAATTGAAAGTGAAAAATTTGATCCTTTTTCATTTAGTGATGACTCATTAAAACAACTTGAAGGTGTGCTTATTTTAATTGGTAATCAAGACGTTCAACTTGCCATTTATAAACACCACTACCCTATAACATTACTACAAAAAGATAGCGGCTTTAGCCTTACTAAGATGCGAGGTTCAAATAGATTTCAGAAACTAGATCAAGATATTCTTAAAATTGATCCCAAGTTTCAGTTTATCAAATTGAATGGTAAATATTACATCCTCGACATTAAGGCATTAGAGAGATTTTTCGGTTTCCATGATGCCATTAAAAACATTGCTACACAGGGTATAGAGAATATTAAATCATCTGATTTAGTAATGGATTGCGGTGTATTTGAATCTCGTCTTGATGATATAACTTTTTCGAGAAAGCTGGTTAAGTCGGCTAGTCAATCACCTGTTTTATCAGTAATACCTAATCGTGAAATATTATCTTTTACCAATACTCACCCTGCGTTAAAAGGTAAGTTTAAATATAGTACCGACGGCTCTCAGTTTGATTTGAAAACTAAAAAATCTCAAAATTTATTTCTTAAACTATTAAACGACGATTTCTTACAATCTGAATTAACTAAGAAATATTATGAGAGTGTAGCAAAGGACAATATTGAAGAAGAAGCGGCTGAAAATGCGGCGTAATGGTGCTCTAAATCGGGTAGCCGGAGGTTTCTACCCTCCAGCCCCCACACCACCCTGCATGCGGCTCCGCACAGGGCGGTTCATTAACCATGATGGATTTTGACCCAAATATTCCTAAGTGACAATAAACCTGCATTGGCTAAATACTCGTTGCTCAATGCCTGATTTATCCCTTTCGTTTTCGCACTTCGCCATACCCCTTTTCTTGTCGACCCACAGCTCACCGCTAGCGCTAATGGAACACCTCGTTTTAATAGATTTTTTCACTTTGGATCTAGGCTTTCGCCATTGCCGCCAATAACACATCCGTATTCTTCGGCGGATCCATTGCTCTAAATCGACACATAACTGATAGCCGTTGGCGATGAGGAAGTAGTTCCCCCATCCTCGCAGGTATCGATTAAGGCTACTAATTTGCCTGCTCATGGCAATTCCCCAATTTCTGTTAGTTAACTCTCGCACACGGTATTTAAAACGCTGCAATGAATTATCATGTATTTTGATGCGCCCGTATTTGAAACCAAAACCTAAAAACTTGGTTTCTTTTACCGCGCCTACACGACTTTTCTTCTCGTTAACGATGAGTTTAAGGATTTGCTTTATAAACACGCTAATACTCGTTAAAACGCGTTCGCCTGCTCGTTTACTTTTCACCAAAATGGTGAAGTCGTCCGCATAACGGGCGAAGTGATGTCCTCGTTTTTCTAACGTTTTATCAAGCTCATCAAGCATGATATTAGAGAGTAACGGTGACAATGGCCCTCCTTGTGGTACGCCTTGGGTTGGTTTTACTCGTTTACCGTGTTCAACAATCCTTGCGCGTAAGTACCGCCCAATCAGTTTCATCAATACTTTATCTTTTATTTTTAAACCGAGTTTATGCATGAGTAAATCATGATTAACTCGGTCAAAGAATTTAGATAAGTCAATATCAATAGCTATTTTACGACCCGATTTAATACCTGTTTGCAAATGTGTTACCGCTTGTGCTGCATTGCAGTTTGGGCGAAAACCATAGCTGTAAGGTGAAAAATGTGGGTCGAATAGTGGATTGAGTACTTGGTGGATTGCTTGTTGGATAAACCTATCGAGTACATTAGGAATACCCAGTTTTCGCATGCCACCATCAGGCTTGGGAATGTTGACCCGTAGCACGGGGCTAGGTCGGTATGTTCCTTGAGTTATTTGTGTTTTGATGTGTTCCCAGTTTGCGTTAGCAAAGGCGGGGAAATCATCTATCGTCATCCCATCAATACCTGCACTATCTTTGTTGGCTTTGACTCGT
>NZ_JAHKQD010000008.1 GCF_018860915.1 Colwellia sp. C2M11 | reverse complement strand
GGGAGTTCCCATGTGAGAGTAGGACATTGCTAAACTTCTATTTAGAGAAGCCCGATTCGAAAGAGTCGGGTTTTTTGCTTTCTGAGATAAAGTTACCTGACTCCTCGACAACTGCTCCTGCGTTGTTCTAATTTCCTACATCCATGTAGGGAATTCGTTCATACTGCCGCGGCGCTCAGAAGTGAAACGCAGTAGCGCTCGAAGGTATAAGCGTGTGGGTGTTCTTCTCTTTATGTGAGACCGTTCCTGTGCATCCTGCACTCCTTATTATAAAAGCGGAAGCCTGTTACGAAGGTAACGGGCTTTTTGCTGTTTGAGAGTTATTAGTATTACTAATGATTTAACTAACACATTTAATTTCAATTTGCTCTGTAGATAAATTAAGTTTTTCGAGCCGTTTTTTCTCTTGTTTTTGTGGTGGGCACAAACTGGCATTATTATAATAGGCGATACATTCGAAGCATTGTACGCATTCGTTATAATCTATAGATCCTGATGGAGTAATGGCTTTAATATCACATTTATGATGACAAAGTGTACATGGACTGCCGCATTCTTTACGTCTACTTAGCCACTTAATTGGATGAAACCTGCCAAGTAGTGATAATCCTGCACCAAGAGGGCAGAGATAACGACAGTAAAACTTATTAATATATAATCCTAGACCTAATATCACTATAGCATAAATTACAAAGGGCCAAGTACGAACAAACATTAAAGTGAACGTTGTTTTAAAAGGTTCAACTTCAGCCATTACTTCAGCCATAACATTGGCATATAGTGATAATCCAACTAAGAATAACAACACACCATACTTTACCAGTTGTAGTTTTTTATGTAGTGGATAGGTTATTTTAAGTTGTCGTATTCGCCATTTCTTAGCTAACCAACCCAGCATTTCCTGTAAGGCGCCAAAAGGGCAAAGCCAGCCGCAGAATAAGCCACGACCCACAAGGAAAAGACTAATAAATACATATGACCAGAGAATGAAAATGATTGGATCCATTAGATAGGTTTGAATGTCAAAGCCGTTAAAGAGTGAATGCAGAATTGGAAATATGTTTACTACTGATAATTGTCCTTGTGCATACCAGCCAATAAACACTATGGTATAAATTAAAAAAATCCAACGGACACGATGAAATAATGTAAAACGTCGGGAAAGTTGATGCTGATAAATAAAAAGAAAAGTTAAAATCAACAGACTTAACACTAGTATAGTAATCTCACTAGATCTGTTATGCCAAAGCTCTAACCATAAGGGGAGGGAAGTATTATTATTGTCTAATTCAGGGTAACTATAAAGAGACTTCGGGAGTTGATAATCTATTGGGAACACGGAAGATACCTGGTTTAACCAAGGATTATTTCCATAAGAAACGGTTAATGATAAGGTCCAAGGAGATCCAGGATCAAATCCTGAATGTGATTTTATTCTATATATATTTAAGGCTTCCGCTCCTCTATAGGCTTCTTTTTTACCTTCATATAAATCATAAAAGTTTAAATCACGAATTTCTATCGGTACATCATTTTGTAATATTGATAGTCGATCTGGAATTGAGGCAGGTATAAAATCTTTATCAACATGGTGGTAAGCACCGTAAGACCAAATACCAATAGCATGTTCACCTTCATTTAAGCGCTGCATTAACAGTTTGTAGTCATTACCTAATAGGTTTTTACCTATCATCGGAGAATTAAGATAAGCAAAATGCAAATCTACGAACGTTGATTTATTTATCTTATTAGTGACGGCTATTTTTTCCACTATATTATCGTCATCAAATGCCTGTGCTACATCAGAATTAGTAAGGGTTAACTTAGTAAGATAATTTCTCTTTTCCAGTGCTTTAATATCAAGAGGTTCATAAGTGTTTAAAATATCGGCAACGGCATTACTTGTAAAGCCATCGAGGGTTTTACGGGCAATAGCTAATGAAGATAATAATACTGATTCGTTGATTACAACCACTGAAACTGTTGCTTTTGTAATTCCATCGATCGCCACATGAGTGCTGTTTGACGTCTTACCAACCTTAATACTATCTAAAACTGATAGACCAGCATATTGTTTAACAAAATCAAATAGTGGTTGCTCACCAAAGCCATGCAAAAATATTGGCTCTTGATGTTCGACAACGAGAACACCAGCTAACTTTCCTTCTAGGTCTATGCCAATTAGCATATCTACAGGCTCACCAGAAAAGGCTGGTAGCGCAACAACGTCTTGAGAATGAAAGAGGTAGCCAACCAAATTTCCCACCTGATATACAGGCCAAACAGGTGGTGAAGATTCTTTTTTACCTATTGAAGTAGCATGAGGGAATATTTCATTCCAGCCATCAGGTGAGTCGGTTGATAATGCAAAAGTAAAGGTTGATGCCAAAAAAAATAAACTCATTAATAATAATGACTTACAGAGTGTTAACCTATTCATTGTATTTGTTTTTTGCTAAAAGATGAGTTCATGATTTGTTCCTTTTTATAGTTTGAATAGAGATACAAATTGTATTTTTTATCACCAATGTTATCAGCAATAACTGCTTATTCGATTATCATCTTAAAACCCAAATTACGGTCATCACCATGCAACTATAAGACTATTTCTCTCATTATTTAGTCTTAACTATCTATCACTCTGTTAGGTTACTACCGAGTAATAATGTCATTTTCTTACCAAGAAGATCTTTGTCAAATGTCCTCCGAAGGCTAAGAGAATTGCAATATTTCCAAACCTTCAAACTGTCAGCTGGGGGAGTAGTTCCTTAGCAAAAAATTACCAAAAACATCAGTAAATTTATTTGATAAAAACATTATTACTAACACGCAAACCTTAAGAACTATTTGAGCTATACCTTTGGATAAGCCTTTTAATTATGCTATGGGATAGGTTAATTCATACTAAAGTATTGTTCGTGTTAGTTATTGATAAATAATAATTATTTTTAATGTTAGGCCTGGGTTTATCATTCTTGAAAACAGATTACTAAAAGGAATTATTCCTATAGCGTCATTACCAACAAGACGATTAATATTTAACCGAAGGAAGTATTGTGATTTAAAAATAGTAGGGTGATAGATATTAAAAAATCATTAGCGATTTAGTAAAAACATGGAGCTATTCCTACTAAATAAACCGATAGAACACGATGGTTAAACTGGAGTGGTAGACAAATAAGAATCAGAGATCCTTCACTGTGACAAGCAATACATCTTTGTAGTAGATGCTTCATAGTTTTTATTAAATAAATCGTTTTTTACCTAGCTGAATAGCTACAATTAATAGAGGAAATAATATGCAAACACCAATAGATAATTCTCGTCAAACGCCGGGATCAAAAAAATGGGCACTTCACCGTATTGCTGTAGGTATTGCGACTGTTGTAATGGCAAGTGCCGCTTTGAATGTGCAAGCCGATTCAAGCAAAGTAACTTGGGACGATATCCTTAATGATCAACAAACAACCACAGATGTATTAGGTTATGGTATGGGAGTAAAAGCACAGCGCTATAGTGACTTAACTCAGATTAATACGGACACGATTAAAGCGATGGTTCCACAGTGGACAATGTCATTTGGCGACGAAAAGCAGCGAGGACAAGAGACTCAAGCGTTATATCATGAAGGTGTACTTTATGTGACGGCTTCTTACTCTAGAATTTTTGCAATGGATGCGCGAACAGGTAAAAAGCTATGGACTTACAGTCATCGTTTACCTGAAGATATTCGCCCTTGTTGTGACGTGGTAAACCGTGGTGCAGCTATTTATGGTGATAAAGTTTATTTTGGTACGCTAGATGCGCGAATAGTTGCACTTGATAAAAAAACAGGTAAAAGGGTTTGGAATAAGAAATTTGGCGATCACAAAGCTGGTTATACTATGACCGGTGCTCCGACTATCATCAAGGATAAGAAAACTGGACGTGTTATGCTCATTCACGGTTCTTCTGGTGATGAATTTGGCATTGTTGGTAAGTTGTTTGCTCGAGATACGGAAACCGGTGAAGAAATATGGATGCGTCCTTTTGTTGAAGGGCATATGGGACGTCTTAATGGTAAAGAAAGTACGCCAACTGGCGATGTGCGTGCACCTTCTTGGCCACGTGATGAAAATGGTGAATTGGTGGAAGCTTGGCATCATGGTGGCGGCGCCCCGTGGCAAAGTGCTAGCTTTGATGTAGATAACAATACTATTATTATTGGTGCCGGTAATCCTGCACCATGGAACGGTTGGGCACGTACTGGTAAAGATGGAAAGCCAGCTGATTACGATAGTCTTTATACCTCAGGGCAATTAGGTGTTGATCCTACTACTGGTGAAGTGAAATGGTTCTATCAACATACACCTAACGATGCTTGGGATTTCTCAGGTAACAATGAACTTGTTCTATTTGAATATGAAGAGAATGGCAAAGTTGTCGAAGCGACTGCTCATGCCGATCGTAATGGCTTTTTTTATGTTGTTAATCGAGAAGACGGCAAGTTTATTAAAGCTTTCCCATTCGTTGAAAACATTTCCTGGGCAACTCATATCGACCCTATCACTGGCCGTCCGGTGGAAGTAGAAGGTCAACGTCCGCCAAAACCAGAGCCAGGAGAGAAACGTGGTAAAAGTATTGAAGTATCACCACCTTTCTTAGGTGCTAAAAACTGGAATCCGATGGCTTATAGCCAAGATACAGGTTTGTTCTATATTGGCGCTAACCACTGGAAAGAAGATTATTGGACTGAACAAGTTAAGTATACTAAAGGCTCTGCGTATCTTGGACAAGGGTTTAGTATTAAACGTATGTTTGATGATCACGTTGGTAATTTACGAGCTATTGATCCGGTAAGTGGTGAAATTGTTTGGCAACATAAAGAAGAATTACCACTTTGGGCTGGTGTTTTAGCAACTAAAGGTAACCTTGTATTTACAGGTACTGGTGATGGATTCTTCAAAGCATTTAATGCCAAAACTGGTGAAGAGCTTTGGAAGTTCCAAACCGGTAGTGGCATAATCTCTAGTCCTATTACTTGGGAAATGGACGGTGAGCAGTATGTTGGCGTAGCGTCAGGATATGGTGGTGCAGTACCTTTATGGGGCGGCGGCATGGCTGATTTAACTAAACCAGTATCTCAAGGTGGATCTTTCTGGGTATTTAAAGTACCTAAGTGGGCAAAAGGTATCGCACGTGTTGAGTAAACTGATTCGTATCGATAAATAATGTTAACACAGGTCAGTAAAGTTGACCTGTGTTGTACCACACGGGAGATGAAGATGATAATGAAACAACTATTTTTTACGCTAATTTTATTACATGTCAGCAGTCAGTTGGCTCAAGCGGAAGAAGTCACCGAAAGACGAATAGGCAACTGTGTAATTATGCCTAAAACTAATTGTGCCGGTGCTGATTTACGTAATGCCGATTTGCGGCATGCTAAATTAGGCAATGCTAACCTTGCCGGTGCTGATCTTCGAGGAGCAAACTTAGTTCGTGCAGACTTGCGTCATGCGAACCTTAAAGGGGCCGATCTTCGAGGAGCAAACTTAGAATCAGTACAGGCGTGGGCGGCATTTTTGCAAGGCGCTAAACTTAATAAAGCTAATTTACGCGGTGGTGGTTTTGAATTTGCTCGGTTGAGCGGTGCTAAGCTAATTGATGCTGACTTACGAGCAGCTAATTTTGAAATGGCTTGGTTTGCTAAAGCCGACCTAACGAGAGCTAATCTAAAAAATGCTAATGTGCAAGAAGCCAAGTTTTACGATGCTAATTTTAAAGATGCAGTAATGGATGGTGTATTCAAACGCTATGCCATTTTTCAGGGGGCTTATATGGAAGGTTGCGAACTTTGCCCACATGACTGGTAAGTTGAAAAGTACAAGTAAGTATATAAGTGGCTCTAAAAGCTAAATATCATAAATGTAAAGCCTCTGCTATTGCAGTAAACAAGGCGTTGAGGCTTCCAATATGTTTTCAGTTAAGCGCCTTCATGATTGTTAGAGGGCTTAATTGCATTCCTTTTATATTTTTTTACAAGATTGTCTTTTAATAAAAGAACAAGGAAGGACAATTTTTTGTGGCGGAGTTTCATCGTCACTAATTTTATCAAGTAACAACTTTGTTGCCTCTCTACCTACTTCATAAGGGTTTTGGGTTATTACTGTAATAGGTACTTTTAAATACTCAGCCATTGGTAGCTCATCAAAAGCTAATAGTGAAACATCATCAGGTATTGAAATATTCTCGTTATTAAACGCTGTTAATAATTCAGTCGTAATAGGTAAATGCTGTGTAAAAAATACCGTTGGTGGGTTAGCAGCAGCAAGCATACTTTTTGGTGATTGTTGAAAACCGGTATTTCGGTGCCAATATTGAACCAATTGTTGATCAACAGGAATGTTATGTTTTTCTAAAGCATCGGTATAGCCAAGGTAACGGTCTTTTCTTGATTTCATACTCTGAAAATCTTGAGTAAGAAAACAGATTCGTTTATGTCCTAATTCTATTAAGTATTCCGTTGCGTCGAACGCCGCTTTTCGATAATCAGAAACAATTATATTTTTTTCATTGCCATCATGTTCAAGTTGAAAATGAACAATAGGTAGACCGTTATTAATATATTTATCAATTAATTTTGTATTTTGACCTGAAGACGCAATAATAATTCCGTCTACACGTAATTGGTACAATGTCTCTAGCGACTTTGCTTCAACCTCGGGATCAACATCTGTATTATATATTAATACGTTGTAGTCACTTTTTTTACAATAGTCATCAATCCCTCTAAGGGTGCGGCTTGTATAGAAGCCGGTAATATCCCTTACTATTACTCCTATTGTTTTAGTCTTATTCATTTTTAAACTACGAGCAATAGGGTTTGGTACATAATCAAGCTCTTCTATAGCCAGCTTTATGCGTTCTTTTGTCTTTTCTGACATGTAATCAAAACGGCCGTTTAGGTACTGAGATACCGTACTTTTTGAAACACCGGCAAGCTCTGCGACATCAATTAACTTTATTTTTTTTTGCATGTATATTTTCTTTGAAAGTCCAAATACTTGAATGTTGACATTTTGCAATATTATGATAACTTAATCAACTAAATCGGTTTAGTAAATTGGTTTACTAATCATTATCAATTACTTTAGCAACCTAATAAAAGGCAAAAAGAGTGGAAATTTCGAATGTTGAATATCTAGTGATCGTTGGATACCTTCTGCTGATCATTATCGTTGGTCTTGTTTTCAAAAAGTTTTCGGCGAATACCGACGATTACTTTAAAGGGGGCAGCAAAGGAACGTGGTGGCTAGTTGGTAGTAGTGCTTTTATGAGTGCATTTAGTGCGTGGACTTTTACCGGTGCTGCTGGTATCGCCTACGAGTCAGGGTTCTCGGCCATGTTTATATTCTTTGGTAACGTACTTGGCTTTTTCGTCAATTACCTTTTTATGGGACCTTGGTTACGCCAAATGAGGGTGACTACTTTTCCTGAAGCTATTGCTGGTCGCTTTGGTGAGAAAACTCGTGATTTCTACGCATACTATGAAGTACCAATCCGTATTTTATATTCCGCTATGGCACTTTACGGTTTAGGTATTTTTTGTTCTGCCGTATTTGGCTACGACATTAATTACGTTATCGTTGTTTGTGGTGTTGTTGTTTTACTTTATTCTGCAACTGGTGGACGCTGGGCTGTTATGGCGACTGACTTCTTACAAGGTCTAATTTTAGTGCCACTTACCTTAATTGTTGCCTATCTTTGCTTAGATGCGTTGGGCGGAGTTGAAAATTTATTTGTGAAAATAGAGGAGCAAGGGTTAACCGAAGAATATAGTATGATCAACTCCGCGACCCTGTTTGGTGGTGCGTATACATGGGGCTGGGCAAGTGCCATGATGGCAAAACAATTTATTGTCTTCAACTCAATGAATGCTGCGCCACGTTACTTTTCTGTTAAAGATGGGAAAGAAGCCAAAAAAGCCGCGTTGCTTTGTTCAGTATTAATGTTGGTAGGTAGTGTTATTTGGTTCTTACCGCCCATTACCGCTCGATTATTATACCCAGATCTTGTTATGGCGTTTGATATCGCTAAGCCTGCTGAGGCAAGTTACGCTGTTGCAAGTATTAGTTTGTTACCTGTAGGGCTTGTTGGCTTGATCGTTGTTGCGATTCTTGCGGCGACCATGAGCTCTATGGATACAGGCCTTAATACCAATGTTGCCATATTAATCAAAGATATTTATCCAAAAATATCACGTAAACTTAGTTGGCAAGCTAAAAAAGAATCCGAACTATTAAACTACGGGCGTACCTTAACGTGGGTAATGGGTTTTTTGATTGTATTGCTAGCGCTATATTTTGCCCAGCAAGATGGCTCCGGAATATTTGAAATCATGCTGCAAGTCGGAACACTACTTTCTATGCCAATTACAATTCCGTTACTTTTAGGCATGTTTATTCGACAAACACCTTGGTGGGCTGCGTTGTTCTCAATAGCCTGTGCGTTGATCTTTTCTAGCTTAGCTTACTTTGAAGTGCCACTAAGTTACTTAGGATTTTCACAAGCCTATAGTGATAGTTTCGAATGGAACTTCCAACAACAGTTCTTCGGCGTGATGGGATCTGGCACGTTTGGCTTTTTATTTTCAACACTTTTTGCACCAAATCAAAGATCCGCGCATCGTCAAATGGTTGACAAATTCTTCACCAATATGAAAACACCTATCGATTTTGAAAAAGAAGTAGGTGAGGGCAATGATTTAAGTCAACTTATCGCTATTGGGCGCTTTGGTGTGGCAGTAGCTGGTTTCATTGCCTTGATGCTGATCATTCCAAATCCACTAGAAGGCAGAATAGTTATTCTGGTACTTGCAGTGACAATTGGGGTAATTAGTTTGTTAATGCTCAACGCGGGGAAGGAGCCCGTTACTAAAACCAAGGATGCGGAATCACAAATAAAATAATGAGACTTATTTTCTCAAGAGTTTACTGATTCTCATTATTTATCACTTTTTATTACAGGAATTAACAATGAATTATTTACTTATAAACGACCAACTTGATGTTTTAAAAGCAGAGCTCAAGACTTGTCGTAAAGAACATTTGACTCGACTTTTAGAGCAATGCAGCGCGTATGAAAACGAAGTGTTATCAGTAGAACATCCGCATACTAGTATTACTTATATAGGAATGGCTGCGGCAAACTTAAGTTTGGCCTATTTATTAACTGAACAAGACCATTACTTGCAAGAAGCAAAGCGTTGGATTTTTACTGCGGTTAATTATGATGTTTGGGGATATGGATTTTTAGTCGATGTGGATCTTAGTGCGTCATGGTTACTGTATGGTTTAGGGCTCTCCTACGATTGGATAAAAGAATATTTAACTGAAGAAGAGCGTAGTCAATTTCTTAATAAATTGATCCTGCAAGGCAATAAGATTTTTGATTACGGCCAAAAGAACTTAGGCCATTGTTGGTCGACCAACTATTGGCAAAATCATAACTGGATTAATTATTCAGGCTTATTAACTACAGCTTATGCTATTCGCTCTGAGCACCAAGGTGCTAAAGTATGGATTGATGAAATCAAAGACAACTTTGAAAAAGTATTTGAATACCTGCCTGAAGATGGCTCTAACTACGAAGGAACAGGATATTGGCGATACGCGATTAACTTCTTCTTATCTGCGGCCGATTATATTCGTGAAGACGGTGGTCCAAACTACTTTGATGCAGGCTTTTTAAAAAATTCATTCGACTATCGTATTTACCAGTCTGCGCCTAACTGGGAAGAGAACATTAACTTTGCCGATGTGCATGATAGAAGAAGCTCTCATTCCATTTCTGCTTACTACAAAATAGCATCAGAATATAATAATGGTCAGGCGCAATGGTTAGGTGAAATGGTACGCACTAAGTTCTTATTTAGGGAAGCTTATCAAAGTAAAATTTTTCCAGGTATTTTACCTGAGGCTTTCTTAGAGTTAATTTGGTTTAACCCTGAGATAGAAGAAAAGTCACCAGAAGCGCTGCCGTTAACCAAATACTTCCCAGATCTTGGTCTTGTGGTTATGCGTTCTAGCTGGGACACAGATGCTACGCATCTTTCATTTAAATCAAGCCCTGCTGGCGGTCATAAGCAATGGGAACTCAGCTGGAAGTTAGACAAAGAAAACGATTGGAAAACCCGTAGTTTGACCCATTATCACGTAGATTTTAATCACTTTATACTAATACATAATGGCGCGTCCTTAGCGATTGATGAGGGCTACAACCGCACATCTAAAGCGGAAGTTCACAACTTGATTACGGTTGATGGTACCGGTTGTGTTGGTGAGAAAATATGGGATGAAGGGGATTTAAGTGATCCAAAATTATTCGATTTAAACTGTAAAGGCATTCATAACGTATGGCGAGATATGCCAGAAGAAGCCATTGCAAAAATTGAAGCTTTTTCTAATGATAATGGCTATACCTATGTGGTTGGCGAATCGAGTAAAATGTATTATCCAGAAATGGAATTAACACGTAATGCACGCCATATCATTAATAGCGAATGCGGCTATTTCATCTTTTTAGACGAACTAGAGAGTGAGCTAGAGCACACATATACTTGGCGTATGCATTCAGAAAAATATGCAAATCAAGTAAGTCAAAACCAGTTTGAAATTGTTAATGGGACTGGCGCGCTTAACGTATTTACGGTATTCCCAGAAGTGAGAGCAACGAAAGTTGATGAAACCTTAGTTGAAGAAATAATGACGCCTCAACGTCCGGATGATATTCGTCGCATTAGCTTAAAAACATTATTAATTGAGAACCCAGAAAAAAGTAAAAATAGTTATTTCCTTAATGTACTTCAGCCTAAAGATGCTATTCAAGGTGACGCGAGTGATAACATTTCAGTGACGTCGATTAAAGGTGAACACTGTATTGGTGTTGAAATAACCTCGAAAGATCATATTGAAACCTTTATTTTTTCTAATGAAAATAAAATTGCTTATCAAGACATTCAAGCGGAATCAAAATGGGTTTCTGTTTTAAAGGATAAAGCGGGTAAGGTAATTAAAACGACAAGTTACGATGGCGTGCTGTAGGCCTTTGACAAGTAATTAATCAATAAGCCATTAATGCAATCGCTAAATTAGCGATTGTTAGTTCCTGGGCTATGAATCATGAATATCGAAAAGTGAGTAATAACTCAGTCATAAATAATGATTAGGAGATAAAGTAAATGTTAGAAAAATTCAATTTAGCGGGTAAAGTCGCCTTAGTTACAGGCTGTAAACGTGGCATTGGTAAAGCTATTGCGCTTGGGTTGGCAGAAGCTGGCGCGGATATTATTGGGGTTTCAGCCAGTTTAGAATCAAAAGGCTCTGGCGTTGAAAAAGAAGTAACGGCACTGGGACGTCGCTTTAAAGGTTATCAATGTGATTTTTCTGACCGCCAAGCGTTGTATTCATTTATTAAAGAGGTTAAAGCTGACTCTCCTAAAATTGATATTTTAGTGAATAATGCCGGTACTATTTTACGTGCACCCGCTGTAGAGCACGGAGATGAGTTGTGGGACAAAGTTATCGATGTGAACTTAAATTCTCAATTTATTCTTAGTCGCGAAATTGGTAAAGAAATGGTTGCTCGTGGCGCGGGTAAGATTATTTTTACTGCTTCGTTATTAACCTTTCAAGGTGGGGTTACGGTTCCTGGCTATGCAGCTAGTAAAGGTGCGATAGGGCAGTTAGTAATGGCACTATCAAATGAATGGGCTGGGCAAGGCGTAAATGTGAATGCGATTGCGCCTGGGTATATAGATACAGACAATACTGAAGCCTTACGTAATGATCCAGAACGCTCCGCTTCTATTTTAGCTAGAATTCCACAAGGTCGTTGGGGTAAACCAGAAGACTTTAAAGGACCTGCTGTGTTTTTAGCGTCTGACGCCGCAAGCTATGTAAATGGTACTACTTTATTAGTGGATGGTGGATGGATGGGCCGATAATAAGTAATGCTATTTCAATAGTTTATTATTAGTTATAGTAAGTGTAGCCGTTATATTTTTTTAGTTAGTTTCCGGTACATAATAACCGTTAGTAAGATCAGAAGACGATATCGATTATAGAATTTTTATATCGATGATTAAATTGAAGAACAGTTTACCCGCTTCCCTCTACAACTATTTATCTGTTGTAGGGGGCTTTTTAATAAAGGTTATTTCTTGATGAATTCTAGTGCGTATGTTCGGCGTAATTTTGCATTAGCATGGCCACTCGCTTTTAATGCGTTGCTAGTACAATCGATGTTAATGATTGATACATTGCTCGTTGCACCACTGGGAGAGCTACCTGTTGCCGCGATGGGTATTGCCACAACGATAGTGGCATTTGTATTAGGTCTTGAAATTGCTATTGGTAATGGTATTCAACTTTTGGTCGGCAGAGCTTTCGGCTCAGATAATAAGGCTGATTTAGCGGTAGCATATTGGTCTGGCTTGCTGATCAATATATCAACCTCCTTTGTTTTTCTGTTTATTTTATCCTTGTGGGGTACTGATTTAGTTGCTTTTATTACTGATGACAGTGATTTAGCACAGCTGGCGAATAAATATATATCCATCACTAAATATATCGTGGTGATAACAGCATACACGCAAGTTTGTACGGCTTTTTGTAATGGTCAAGGTAATTCCAAAGTACCATTAAAAGGCTTTATGATTGAATTACCGGTTAATGCCTTACTTAGCTATTTGCTGATAAACGGGTTTGCAACACATCAAGGGCTGGGTGTCGAAGGAGCAGCTTGGGGCAGTTTAATTGCAGTATTCTTAAGAGCGATATTTTTTTACTTGGCTTTGCACACTGATAATAAAGTCGATTTGACATACCCTAAAAATAGACACTTTTGGTTAGAGATTGGCCCTCAATACCGTGAAATATATCCTATAGCGGCTAACTTTTTTGTTTTATCCGTTGGGGCGACTGTTTACCAACTATTGTTCGCTCAATTGGATCTGTTCTCGTTTGTTGCTATTACCTTGATTTTTCCTTGGGTTCGCGCTGGTACGCAATTTCCGAATGCTTGGGCTCAAGCTTCAGGCATCAGTATTAGTCAGTTGCTCGGGCAAAAAGAAACCAGCGACCTAAAGCATTTTGTTACTAGCTGTACAAAAGTCGGCATGACGCTGTCGGTAATTATTGCGGGACTATTTTTTATACTCAGCCAATGTATTAGATGGGTCTATCCAGATATTGAACCTGAAACTCAAACAGCGCTAATGATTATTGCGCCGCTTTATATCGTTCTGCCAATTATTCGTGCCTACAATACTGTTGCCGGAAATATTCTTCGCGCATTGGGAAATAGTAATCTGGTGCTTAAAATTCACTTTGTAACACAATGGGCGATCTCTCTGCCAGTATGCGCAGTATTAGTTTTGTATTTTGAGGTATCCATTTTTTGGGCATTCGCCATGATACCAATAGAAGAACTGCTCAAAACCATCCCTTTTTATCGCTATAAGAAAACTTATATAAGCCGTTTATGATATTACTTATTGATAAATGATATCATTTTAGCTTAATCAATATACTTACTGACTTATAGTAGATTGATAGCTCTAGGGAATCTTAATTGATACGAAAGCGGGCGTTAACTGTTGTTCACTGACTGGCAAATAAGAGCGTTTATAAATCTTATTTTAGTAGCGTATTCATTATAAATATAATACCTTCAATAAACAGAATGGCTTTTACAAAGAATGCATAATACAAATGCTGCTTAAATACATTTCCGTCATTATCCTTTTAGTCTCTTTTAATACAGTTGCAAACGAAACACTAAACGTTGGTTCGGACGAGTGGTGTCCTTATATTTGCAATGAAGTACACAAGCCAGGTGTATTAATTGAGGTCATAAATGAAATTGCTAAACATAATGGTTTAGATATTAATTTTAATATTATCCCCCTCGCACGTTCATTAATACTGCTGCAACAATCAAAATTAGATATGGTGTTAGCTTTAACCGCTGAACATATTGAAGAATATCATTTAAAACGAAGCCTGAAAGTTTATGGTGGTTGGTATAATGATTTTTATGTCATAAAAACAAACCCGTGGAAATTTAGCTCTATAGAAAGTCTAAAAAAAGAGATTGAACAGGGTAACACTCTAGGAATAATTAAAGGTTATAAATATAGCGATGGAATAACTCAGCTCCAAGAAACTTCAGGGCAACATATATATTCAGCCTCAGGTAACAGTCCATTATCTAATATATTAATGATGTTAAGTAAGCAACGAATATCAATGGTATTGGATTCGCGCTTTAATATTGAATATGAACTTCAAAACAGCAATATTTCCAATTTAAAATATGCTGGTACAGATGGTGATTTTGTTCCTCTTTATATTGGTTATTCTCCTGAATTTAAAGTCAAATACATCAATATATTTGACCAGGGCTTAATAAAGCTAAGAGCAACAGGTCAACTATCAAAAATTTTAAAGCGTTACGGTATTCCTGATTGGCAAGCGAAGAGTCTCAATTAGTTTAATGGTATGTCGCCTTTTGGCTAGCTGAATAAGCCGCTAATTTTCACTAGCCAATGTTAACAAAGATAGGAAAGCTGACATAAGCCTTAGCTTATCTAAGTGTAACTATTTCGACAACTAATTAGCTAAAAAATTAATCATGCCACCCACAATAACGGCAGACAATAATAGACAGCCTCTTTAGCTTTTTTGGGTTACTCAAATATCTATTAAGTCGAGGGAATTAAGATTATCTTCGGAGATATTATGAATGTTGGTGAAATGGTTGAATTTAAGCCGAGTTAAAACCGTTATTTTGAAATAACATAAAATTAAATAACTAGTAGCGCTTTTAGTGTGTGGGTTATGCGCTATTCAAACAGGCTCTTGCATTGGCTATGCCATGTGTACGTTGCAAACCAACATGTTCGCTAAATTCACATAAGTGCTCAACGGTACCTACTGCACCCGTAAAGATACCTTCAAAATTAGTGGTCAGTTTTAACCAGCTTTCATCACTGATATACAGTCTTGTTAAAATGCTTGCGGTTTTGCTGTTAATGGCACCACGTTTATCATCACGCAAAATACGTCCGGT
>NZ_JAHKQD010000036.1 GCF_018860915.1 Colwellia sp. C2M11 | reverse complement strand
TTGTTTGATCTCTTGTAAGAAAGTAGGGGTGATGATTATTTCTTGTTGACGATAAGATAATATTTCAGCTAATGCCTGTATCGTGCCTGAATTACCGGAAACAGATTGCCAGCCTAGTTGAATAAACCCAGTACTGATGGGAGTGATAATATCACTGGCAGCATGAATGGCAGCAGTAATATTTTGCTCAGTTAACTGTCCATTGGTAAAAAATTGCTCTCTAAAACTAACACAACCTAAATTTAAACTAACGACCTTACTTGTGCTAAAGTCTTTGCCTATAATTAATTCTGTGCTGGCGCCGCCGATATCAATTACTAATCGTTTTTTCTCAAGCTCATTAGTACAAGAGTAAGCTGCGCCTTTATAGATAGTTTCTGCTTCTTGAACACCACTTAATAACTTAATATTTAAAGGCAAAATTTTGTTGGCTTGACTTATAAATTTATCCTTATTAGTCGCTATCCTCAAGGTTGCGGTAGCAACAATGCTGATATTACTTACAGGTATAGTCGAGAGATGTTTAGCGAATAATTTTAAGCAATCAAGACCAGAAGCGATCGTTTCTGGGTTAAGCGCTAATTGTTGATTAAGGCCAGCAGCTAAACGTACTTTACGTTTAACCTTGTTTACCTCTATCCGTTGGTTATTATGCATACGGATAATTAATAAATGAAAGCTGTTAGAGCCTAAGTCAACCACAGCGTAATGGCTGGCATCGTACTGTGGTATTGTGTTGGAAGTTTCCATGTTCTTACTATATTTGACTAACGACGGCCACGATAATTACTATTACCACCTTGCCTGTTGCCACCAGGGCGACCTGAATTTGGTCGAGGGCGACGTTGACGAGGTTTTGGTTGAGGTAAATCATCAATTAATGCATCTGAATCGTATTTTGTTACCGGAAGTTCATGTTCGATATAGTTTTCAATATCAGGTAAATTAAATACATATTGTTCACAAGCTAAACTGATAGCATGGCCAGTTGCGCCAGCACGACCAGTTCGGCCAATACGATGTACATAATCTTCACAATCATCAGGTAAATCGAAATTAAATACGTGTGTTACTTCTGGAATGTGTAAGCCTCGCGCGGCAACATCAGTTGCTACTAAGAAATCTACACTACCTTCACTAAATTGCTCTAATATTTTTAGGCGTTTTTTCTGTGGAACATCACCTGTTAATAAACCAACGCGAAGACCATCGGCAACCAAGTGATCATAAACTTTTTCACAAACGTGTTTAGTGTTCGCAAAAATAATCGCTTTTTCAGGCCAATCTTCTTCAATCAGCGTTTGTAAAAGAGACATTTTATCTTCATTTGAAGGGTAAAATAACTCTTCACTAATGCGCACGTTAGTTTTTTGTTCAGGTTCAACCTCAACACTTGTTGGGTCATTCATGTGATCAAAAGCAAGCTCTTTGACTCTAAATGATAACGTCGCCGAAAATAACATGCTTAGACGTTGTTTAGCGGGAGGCATTTTATTGAACATATAGCGAATATCTTTAATAAAGCCTAAATCGAACATTCTGTCGGCTTCATCTAAAACGATTACTTCAATATTTGTTAAGTTGTATACGCCTTGCTTCATGTAATCAATTAATCGGCCACAGGTACCAATTAAAATATCGACACCTTGTTCTAGTGCCAAACGTTGACTTTCATAACCTTCACCACCATATACAATACCAAGGCGTAACCCTGTACTTTTAGAGAGTTCAATGGCGTCACGGTGAATTTGAATTGCTAATTCACGTGTTGGTGCCATAATCAATGCTCTAGGCTGATTATGTGTTGGTGCTTCTTTTTGTAATAAATGATGGAAAGTTGCAGCTAAGAAGGCGATAGTTTTACCTTCTCCTGTTTGCGCTTGACCAGCAATATCAGTACTTTGAAGTAGCACGGGTAAAGATTTCGCCTGAATAGACGTACAATATTCGAAGCCCATAGCTTCTAATCCAGTGACGACTTGCGGAGCAAGATTTAAGTCAGCGAATTTTGTTTCTGTTAAGTGTGTTTTTTTCATGGCGCTAGCTTAACACCTAACTTAGTTAATGACTAATTTTAGCGCTGATAAGTGAAGATTAAAGAAAACGAACTTGATATTTAAACAATAAAGCCCCATAAAGGTTTTATAGACACATTTAATATTGTAATTAATAGATTGGCGTAAGCGCCATAACTAACGGAGAACAAGATGAACGAGAAAATTATTCAGCTAACTGATGATAGTTTCGAAGCCGATGTTTTAAAAGCACCTGGTTTAGTATTGGTTGATTTCTGGGCTGAATGGTGTGGCCCTTGTAAGATGATAGCCCCAGTGCTTGATGATATTGCTAATGAATATGACGGCAAGGTCACGATAGGTAAACTAAACATAGACCAAAACTCTGGAACACCACCAAAGTATGGTGTAAGAGGTATTCCAACGCTATTATTATTTAAAGATGGTGAAATTGCGGATACTAAAGTAGGTGCCCTATCAAAAACTCAATTAAAAGAATTTTTAGATAAAAATCTTTAAGTTTCTAAGTTAGTATCGTTTAAATTTATCTAATGCCGCTCGTATGTAAGCGGTATTTTTTTGCCTAGTGTAGCGAGCTAATTCAGTTGAATAGGGTGCTGAAATTAAATTGGCCTTATTAACAATATTAAGACTCTATTAAGGCTTCTTAATTATTTGTTTGGTTGTGCTATGCTATTTTATAATGGAATCATTAGGAATAAATAACATTTGACCCTGCTTTTCATCTATCTCGCCATTGCTATTGGTGTGTCATTTTTCTGTTCTGTACTCGAGGCAGTTTTACTGTCTGTGACTCCTAGTTTTGTGGAGCAAACCCAAACTGAAAAGCCAGAAGCCGGTGCAGTATTAGCGCGTGCTAAAAGTAATTTAGATGAGTCACTTTCTAGTATATTAATTTTAAATACTTTCGCCCATACCATGGGAGCTGCAGGTGTTGGAGCCCAAGCTATTAGTATTTTTGGTGAGCGCTGGGAAACCTTAATTGCGCTATTACTGACATTGGCCATTTTATATTTGTCAGAAATTATACCAAAAACCTTAGGGGCTACCTTTTGGCGTAGCTTATCAATTCCTTCGGCATATATGATTGTTTGGTTAGTTAGAATTGTTTATCCATTGGTGTGGGTTGCAACGCGTTTAACGCGCTTATTCAAACAAAATAAAGAAAATGAAATTACCCGCGAAGAAATTATTGCGCTTGCCTCGTTAGGCCATAAAGATGGTAGTTTGTTTGCCCAGGAAAATGAATATTTATCTAATATTTTATCATTACGTGAATTACGTACCGGGCAGATATCAACGCCGCGTACAGTAGTACATATGTTACATCAAGATGTGACGGTAACTGAGGCGCTAAATCATGAATTAACCCCTCAATTTACCCGTATTCCTATTTACGGAACAACCATTGATGATATAAAAGGCAAAGTGATGAAAGGGGATTTATATCAAGCAGAGCGCAATGGCTATGGTGACAGGTCGCTTATTGATTTTGTGCTGCCATTAAGTTCGGTGTCTGAGAAGTTACCTGTTCAGCAGTTATTGGATATGTTTATTAAAAATCATATACATTTATACTTGGTTGAAGATATATATGGACAAACTTCTGGGGTGGTAACTTTGGAGGATGCAATTGAGACCTTGCTTGGACGAGAAATTATTGATGAAAGTGATACGGTAACTGATATGCAAGAATTTGCTAGAAATAAATACCGTGAGCGTTTAAGAGAAATGAAGCAGCAAAAGAATGATAATGAGTAATGTTAAATCGTCTTTTTATGCAGAAAAATATAGTTATGTCGTTATATTTTGCTTACATTTTAACTAGTGCCTTTACCTAGATGGTTTTTAATGCTAAATTTAGATTCTGAGTAAAGATTAACGCCCCACTATCCCAATTCTATTATCTAAATTTGCTACATTATAAGTGCTATTATTAGATAAGAAGATTATAAAAATACATTGAACATATACTGTTGTCGGCAATCGCCCCAGACATAAACACTTAAAATAATTTAAGAAACCCCCTATGAACCTTACCGAATTAAAAGAAAAATCCATTAATGACTTGGTTGAACTAGCTGAAACGATGAAGCTGGAAAACCTGGCTAGAACACGCAAGCAAGATATAATTTTTGCTATATTAAAAAAACATGCTGAAAACGACAACGATATTTTCGGTGGTGGTGTTTTAGAGATCCTACAAGATGGCTTTGGTTTTTTACGCTCCGCAGACTCTTCTTATTTAGCTGGACCAGATGATATTTATGTATCACCTAGTCAAATCCGTCGATTTAGTATGCGTACGGGTGATACTATTCAAGGAAAGATTCGCTCACCTAAAAAAGGCGAACGTTATTTTGCCTTATTAAAGGTTACTGAAGTAAACTTTGACCGCCCAGAAAACTCTCGTAATAAAATTTTATTTGAAAATTTAACTCCTATTCATCCAAATGAACGATTTACCATGGAACGTGGTAATGGTTCAACGGAAGATATAACGGCTCGTATATTAGATTTAGCCTCGCCAATTGGTAAAGGTCAACGTGGCTTAATTGTTGCGCCACCAAAGGCCGGTAAAACATTACTATTACAGAATATTGCCCAAAGTATTGCGCATAATCATCCTGATGCTGAGTTAATGGTTCTATTAATTGATGAACGTCCAGAAGAAGTAACTGAGATGCAACGTCTAGTAAAAGGCGAAGTTATTGCTTCAACGTTTGATGAGCCAGCAAGTCGCCATGTACAAGTAGCCGAAATGGTTATTGAAAAAGCAAAGCGCTTGGTTGAGCATAAAAAAGACGTTGTTATTTTACTTGATTCAATTACCCGTTTAGCACGTGCTTATAACACGGTAATCCCATCGTCAGGTAAAATACTAACCGGTGGTGTTGATGCTAACGCATTACATCGTCCAAAACGCTTCTTTGGTGCAGCACGTAATATTGAAGAAGGTGGTAGTTTGACTATTATCGCTACAGCGCTTGTTGATACGGGTTCTAAAATGGATGAAGTTATCTATGAAGAATTCAAAGGCACGGGTAATATGGAATTACATTTATCGCGTAAAGTGTCAGAGAAACGTGTTTTCCCTGCTATTCATATTAATCGTAGTGGTACACGTCGTGAAGAGTTAATAACTAAACCTGACGAGCTACAAAAAATGTGGATTTTACGTAAAATAGTGCATGAAATGGATGAAGTTGGCGCTATTGAATTCCTCATCGATAAGTTGGCGATGAGTAAAACCAATAACGAATTCTTTGATTCTATGAAACGTAAATAAACACGGTACAAGCCATATTATAAAACCAGTCATCATGACTGGTTTTTTATTATGTTTAGCATTATTAATGCTTTGGGATAGATACTATGAAGTTGTATTTTTCATTAGTTTTATATTTTTGTATTTTTTCGTTATCGGCACAAGAAGCCATTCTTGAAGTATATACGGAAGATGCTTATCCCTTACAATATGAAGAAGATGGTAAAATTGTTGGGCCTGCTACTGCGTTAATTGAAAAAGTATTAAAAGAAGCAAATATTAATTATGAAATAATAATACAGCCATGGGCAAGAGTTTATAATACAGCTCTTTTACAGCCCAATGTACTTATTTATTCATTAGCAAGAACGAA
This sequence comes from Colwellia sp. C2M11, assembly GCF_018860915.1. Taxonomy (GTDB): domain Bacteria; phylum Pseudomonadota; class Gammaproteobacteria; order Enterobacterales; family Alteromonadaceae; genus Colwellia. The sequence goes on along the minus strand of NZ_JAHKQD010000036.1, from coordinate 142,265 downwards.
AGAGCGTGAAGATTTATTTTCATGGTTAGGTCCAATACAAAAAGTGAATTATGCTTTGTATGGGTTTGAGGGCATAAAATTAACAGCAACGGACTCCTTTGAAACCATTAATAATTTTAGTTTGGCGGTAGGGCGAAATTCAGCATTTCACCATTATTTAGCTAATAAAAATCTAACCAATATTCATCTTATCAATAACAGTGAACAATCTGTAAGAATGTTATTGGCCAATCGCGTTGATTTAGTAACAGGTAGCGATTTATATTTCTATGAAGCTTGCCAAAAACAAAATTTAGATTGCAGTCAAATTAAGCCCATCTTCCCATTAAAAGATCTTGAAGTAACATTATATTTAGCAGCAAGTAAAAAAACGGATATTGAAATAATAAAGCGTATTCAAGTTGCATTTGACAAAATTAAAAGTCAAGCTATGAGTGATCCGTTACTTCGATAAATTATGCCTTACCTTTGTAGCAAGGTATAATTAATTCAATTCTATTAATACCATTGAAAATTTCCGATTATATAATTATGAAATATAGTGACTTACGAGATTTTATTGCTCAATTAGAAAAAATTGGTCAACTTAAACGTATTACTCAGCCTGTTTCTACTCATTTAACAATGACTGAAATTAGCGACCGTACTTTACGTGCTAAAGGGCCCGCACTATTATTTGAAAACGCCATTGATGAGCATGGCCAGTCTTTCAATGTACCAGTATTAACTAATTTATTTGGCACCCCAGAGCGTGTAGCATTAGCTATGGGGCAAACCGATGTAAACGCCTTGCGTGATGTTGGTAAACTGCTAGCCATGCTTAAAGAGCCTGAGCCGCCAACTGGTTTTCGTGATGCTTTAGGAAAAATACCTGTATATAAACAGGTGCTTAATATGCCAACCAAGCTCATAAAAAAAGCACTATGCCAGCAAGTGGTTTTAACCGGTGATGAGGTTGATTTATCCAAATTACCTATTCAAAGCTGTTGGCCAGGTGATGTTGCACCATTAATAACATGGGGATTAACCGTCACTAAAGGGCCGCATAAAGAACGACAAAATTTAGGTATTTACCGGCAACAAGTTTTATCTAAAAACAAAGTGATTATGCGCTGGTTATCTCATCGTGGTGGTGCGTTAGATTTTCAAGAGTTTAAAAAAACTAATCCTGGCGAGAAATATCCTGTTTCTGTTGCTTTAGGTGCTGATCCTGCCACTATTTTAGGCGCAGTTACACCAGTACCAGATACGCTATCTGAATATGCTTTTGCAGGTTTGTTGCGTGGCGCTAAAACTGAAGTAACTAAGTCGATTAGTAATGACTTAGAGGTACCAGCAACAGCAGAAATTATTTTAGAGGGGTACTTAGATCCTGATGAAACGGCACCTGAAGGGCCTTATGGCGATCACACCGGTTACTATAATGAAGTAGATGATTTTCCTGTTTTTACCGTCACACACATCACTATGCGTAAAGATCCTATTTATCATAGTACCTACACAGGTAGACCGCCTGACGAACCAGCCATTTTAGGTGTGGCGTTAAATGAAGTATTCGTGCCTATTTTACAAAAACAGTTCCCCGAGATTCAAGACTTCTATTTACCGCCTGAAGGTTGTTCATACCGTTTAGCCGTTGTAACAATCAAAAAGCAATATGCAGGACATGCAAAGCGTGTAATGATGGGTGTTTGGTCGTTTTTACGCCAGTTTATGTACACAAAATTTGTTATTGTATGTGATGATGATGTGGATGCTAGAAATTGGGAAGATGTGATTTGGGCGATGACTACACGCATGGATCCAAGTCGAGACACTGTCTTAATTGAAAATACCCCTATTGATTATTTAGATTTTGCTTCGCCAGTATCGGGCTTAGGCTCAAAAATGGGCTTAGATGCTACCAATAAGTGGCCAGGCGAAACTAATAGAGAATGGGGTGAACCCATAGTTATGGATGAAAATATTAAACAGCAAGTTGATGAAATCTGGGAAGAACTCAATATTTTATCAGAAGATATTAATTAGGAAGAAGGTTTAAAATGAAGACTGTTGATTGTCAAATCGTATCGTTAACATCGTTAACGCCACATGTATTTAAAGTGTTATTAAAACCGAACGAAAAAGTGAATTTTATTGCGGGCCAGTATTTAAATTTTGTTATGAGTCATGAGGATAAACGTCCTTTTTCTATTGCGAGCTCACCTAACAATGAATTGATAGAATTACAAATAGGGGCATTTATTGCCGATAGCTACCCAATGCAAGTGATCGAACGCCTTCAAGCTGCGCAAGCTGCTAATGAGCCAGTAAGTATCGAAATTCCACTAGGTAATGCTGAATTACGTCTTGATAGTGAGCGACCTTTATTATTGTTAGCAGGTGGTACGGGCTTTTCTTATATTAAATCAATGTTTGAATATTTAGCGGAAGAAAAATCACAACGCCCGGTTATTGTTTACTGGGGATTGCGTGAACTAGCAGCGGCATACGAATTAGATGAAACAGCGGCAATAATTGCTAAATTACCACAAGCGCAGTTTATTCCTGTTATTGAAAATGTTGGTGAAAGTGAAATCTGGCAAGGTAAAACGGGGTTAGTGCATAATGCAGCGATGGACGATATTGCTAACTTAGAAGATTATGATATTTACCTGGCAGGGCGCTTTGAAATGGTTGGTATTATTCGTGATGATTTTGTTAAACGTGGTGCTTTATTAGCGCATATGCATGCTGATGCATTTGCTTTTATTTAAATAACGCAACTACCTGTTAGCTGTAAGCGCAGTACTAAGATGTACTGCGTATCAACAATTTGATTCAATTTATTCCTTCCTAAAACTACCCAAAATACTTCATCATATGTTCTAAATTTTCAATTTTACACAATCATTCAATAGCTATGTTACTTTAACCTTTGCTTTATGTTGTTTTATTAATAAAGCGTTCTGAAGACTAATAATCGCCCTAGTCAACCAGATGTAATGGTCTACTATTGATTTACATTGAATTTCACTTTTTTTGTTGGATTGTCTTTGTGTCGCCTTTGTAGTAAGGTTCTTTGATGCTCTATTTAAAATGGGGTATCTAAATTCAAAGTTAAACTAAAAATAGCGACATTTTAAGGAATGAATATGTTGAAAAAACTACTTTTTATTATCAGTATCTCTTTTTTATTTACACCTCATTTTGCACAAGCCAATAATTGTTTAGATAGCTTGCAAAGTAATAATCGAATTTGTCAGCAAAGTTACGCTTATGATGTTTTGGCTATGTATTTTAAGGATGCTAGTAACAAAGAGCATAAGGTTCATGTAAAACGAGTGCGTGAAAAATTAACAGGGACTTTAGTGCATGCAGATTATGATTTTGTGTCAAACTGCACAAATAATTGTCTTTCATTAGATGAACAAGCCAATGATATTCTCTGGGCATTCCGTAATGCTTACATTGAAAACAAATTTTATGAAAAAATTATTTATCAATGTGATCCTACAGAAGAACGTTGTTGTGATAATACCGGATGTAATCAAATATTGGCTGTGGAGCCATTAAACGATAACGTTTTAATTGAAGATGTTAATACCGGCACTGACAATCAGTTCATTCTAAATAAAGGCGGTAAGCATAAAGATGGAGACATTATTGATAAAGGGATCAATCGAATTGAGGGTATTACAAACATAATAGCCAATATATTGGGTTATAGCGATAATGGCCAGCAAGTTAAGCAAGATATGGAAACCGCCACGGCTCAGCCATTACAATTTCAGATTATCAATACCGTTAGTGGAACCACTCTGGTTTGCGCAGTCTCGGGAACAACTTGCAACCAAATAGCCGGTTCAGCAACAACAAGCAATAGCATGGCAAATTTTGATTTACATCATAATAACGGTGCTGCATTTAATAAGAATTTACGAAATTTTTTAGAAACTGTCTATGAAAGAGATAATGGAATGTCTTGCTACCAAGCTACATCGTGTAATGTAGATAGTACTATGTGTACTGTTACGCTTAGATGTAGTCGTTACTAATTTTTATGGTTTCAATACATCAATGTATTTAATTGGGTTACAGAGCATTATAATAAGATAATTGAATAGTGAAATCTGTAGCGTGCCATCATTTGAATGGTAACCTGAAAGCTAGAAAATAAGTGTTATTGTGTTACTTATAGATCAAGCTTTCAGGTTATTTAAACAAAGTTAAAAAGGTTTAAAAAGAGGCTTTAACTTCAAAGCGTGCGGTTCTGCCATCGCCCACGGTAACAGAGCTTACGCCACCACCAGCAAGGTAGTCAGTATCCAGTAAGTTTTCAATGTTAAAACGGAAGTCTAAACCAACATCTGATACCTTAGTACTGTAAGTTGCACCTACATCAAGACGCGTATAAGCATCTTTTTCTACTTCATTATCGCTGTCAGCAAAGCGCTTACCTTGGAAGAAAATACCACCATTTAGTGCTAATGACTCAGTCAACTCATAACGAGACCATAAACTTGCAGACCACTTAGGCGCGTCAACAGGAGCTTTACCTTCGTAGTTATCGTCTTTTTCATATTCAGCATCAAGGTACATGGTTGAGGCCATTACGAATAATGTGTCTGTAACCGCACCTTGTGCTGATAACTCAATACCTTTGTGACGTTGCAAGCCAGCTTGAGTGGTTATCGAGTTATAATCAGGGTTACCAGTAATTGTTTCAGTAATTGAAGCTCCACGTTTTTTAATATCAAAGATAGCGCTTTCAACAAGTAGGCGCTCAGATATTTGCCACTTACCTCCTAATTCGATTTGCTCTGATGTCACAGCATCAAGTTTCATGCCGTGGTTTAAATCGTCTTCATTATCAAGAGTCTCACTAGACGCTGGCTCAAAACCTTCAGAATAATTCACATATACAGTTGCATCGGCAATTGGATGATATAAAACACCAAACTTAGGAACAAATGAGTCACTGTCAGCGCCTTCACTTCTCTGTTGATCAAAACGACCACCAAAAGTCACTTGCCAATGTTCATTAAGTGTTACTAAATCTTGGAAGTAAAAACCGTAATAATCATATTCGGTAACAGATAAGGTATCATCTGTCTTATAGCTTACGTCGGGTATCATAGGCTCTGCTTGGCCTATAATATAATCAGCATAACCAACGTAAGGAGAATCTACCGCTACACGAAGTTGATCATAATAATAATCAAGCTTATTCATACCAACTAATATTTGATGATCAGTAGAGCCAATAGAAAACTCACCCGTTAGATCAACAAAAGCGGTTTTAAACTGCCAATCATCAAATCTATCATAAGGTCTTGATTCATAACTATCGCCTACAACATAATCATCCGGTTTTATTGGTGTTGACTCAAAACGTTGACGTTCAAAGGTTTGCTCATTATAGCCAGCTTTTATCGACCATTGAGGAGTGAAGAAGTAAGTAACCTTTCCCCCAATATTGTTTACAGTAATATCCGTAAATGCCCATGAAAAATCATAAATAGTTTTTTCAGCACCAATTAAATCGCCATTACTGTCTAACCAAGCGCCAGTATCTAAACCAGCTTTGTCATCAGTTTGGTCGTAATATACATTTACTGATAAGTTATCAGTGACAGCGTAATCAAGTACTAATGACCCAAGAAAACGGTCACGTTCACGTTCTTCACCATTTTGGTATTCACGTTCAAATTTAACATCTTGCTTTACCAGTACCGCACGATAACCTAATTCTTCAGTAAGTTTGCCACCTGCATCTAACATGAATCGTGTTGAGCCATGTTGATCAGTGTCAGCGCTAATATCGATAGAAAATGTTGGTGAAAATGACAGCTGGGAAGGTAAAAAAGGCCTAGTACATCAAGTAGTTATGGACGATATTATTAATCTAGAGTCTTATGATATTTATCTTGCTGGGCGCTTTGAAATGGTCGGTGTTATTCGTGATGATTTTGTTAAACGCGGTGCATTATTAGCGCATATGCATGCTGATGCATTTGCTTTTATTTAAATAACGCAACTACCTGTTAGCTGTAAGCGCAGTACTAAGATGTACTGCGTATCAACAATTTGATTCAATTTATTCCTTCCTAAAACTACCCAAAATACTTCATCAAATGTTCTAACTCTTTAATTTCATGCGATTATTAAATAACCGTGTCATTTTAGTCTTTGCTTTCTGTAGCTGTGTTATAAATGTTATTCATTCTTTGATAAAACTCACTCAAAATAAGAAAAATAACCTCACAATGATTCCAAGTTGATTAAGGTGTTTTTATTACTTTTAAAATCTAATTAGGCATTAACTCCAATTAAAGTTATAGATGTAATATAGGTTATTCAGTGAATGTAAATGGTAATAGTTATCATTGACATTGCTCTTGTTGTTTTGTACAGTGCCCCGCAATAAAAACATATAAAAAAATACCAACATAAAACACAACTTATAAAACAAGGGTCTCAAATGAATAATAAATTCAAGTATCAAACCTTGGCAGCATGTATCGCTATGGTTTGTGGTGCAAATGCTTACGGACAAGAAGATAATACGAAAAATACTAAAGCAGCGGAGCCAGTGGAACGCATGGTTGTTACTGCAACAGGTTTTGAGCAGAAACTTACCGCGGCACCAGCAAGTATTTCAATTATTACTGCAGAAGATATTCAATCTCGTCCATTTACAACATTACTTGATGCAGTTAAGTACCAAGAAGGTGTTGATATTGGTACAAGCCGTGACAAAAGTGGTCAAGGCTCAATTAGTATGCGTGGTTTAACTAGTGAGTACACCTTAATATTGGTTGATGGCAAACGTCAAAATAACCATGGTGATATTTATCCTAATAACTTTGGCGGTAATGCGTTTGGACATATTCCTCCATTAGATTCTATTGAACGTGTTGAAGTGATTCGTGGTCCAGCATCAACCCTTTACGGTGCCGATGCTTTAGGTGGCGCAATTAATATCATTACTAAAAAATCACAAGGAAAATGGTCAGGCTCGCTAAGTTTTGGGCGTAGCATGCAAAGTGACGATCAATTTGGTGATGATATTACAACTGATTTTTCAGTGATGGGTCCATTAATTAAAGACCTATTGGACTTAAGCTTACGCGGTAGTATTTATGAACGTTTAGCTTCTTCACCAGAATTTGAACCGGCAACTGATTCAAATGGTGACGTACATTACCGTTCATTAGGTTTTGGTAGTGGTGGTAAAACCGTTGATAATACGAATCAACAATATGGATTTTCACTCTCGTTGACACCAGGTGAAAATCATCGAGTGCGTTTTGATTATGACAACTCTCACCAAGAATATGACAACACCCCAACTTACGATATTGACAGTGGCGAAATTAGCTACCCATTAGGTACTAAAGATAATATCGAATCAATTTGGGCAGAGAGAAATGGCCAAGTAAACCCACGTGCGGGCTATGCAGCTGAACAAGAATTTGATCGCCAGTGGTGGTCATTAACATATAATGGTGATTTTGACTTTGGTCGTGCATTTGTTTCTTTAGCGTATGTAGATACTCAGAATAATGGCCGTACTATGCCGTTAAGTGTATCTGAACGTGAATTGTTAGGCGAAATGTTTTATGCCACTGGTGATTACGCTGGTATGGCCGAAGAGGATCGAAAAGCATTAGCCGCAGAAACATTTTTACCAAGAAATCAACGCCCTTTAGAAAGTAGTCAATATACCTTAGATGCACGTTTAGATATTCCTGTAGAAAACCTGGCAGGCTACCACACTTTTGTTATTGGTACTCAAGTTACACAAGGCGAGCTACTTGATGGTGTATTTGGTCTGGAAGATGACCAAGTTAATGGTGTACAAGAACAAGATATGTATGCATTATTTATTGAAGATAACTGGACTATTATTGAGCCGTTAACCATCACAGCAGGTATTCGTTACGATAATCATGATGTATTTGGTAGTAATGTGTCACCACGTTTATATTCTGTTTATACATTATCAGATAATTGGACAATTAAAGGTGGTGTGAGTACTGGTTTTAAAACACCACAAACAACCGATCTTTATGACGGTATAACTGGCTTCGGTGGTCAAGGAACATCGCCATTTGCCGGAAATCCAGAGTTAACACCTGAAACGAGTGTAAATAGTGAAATAGCGTTATATTGGAGTGATAGCGATAAAGGCCATAATTTCAATATTACTTATTTCAATACTAAATTTGAAGATAAAATTGCTCGAGGTGATACCATTCAAAGTTGTGTAACGACTAATAATGTACGTCCTTGTGTGAATTTAGGTGCCTATGATTCATTAGGTTACACTACTTACAGTCAAAAAATTAATATCGACAAAGTGGATATCCAAGGTGTTGAAGTTGCGGGTCGAGTTTCAATTACTGATGACTGGAATGTTAGTGCCAACTACACATGGACAGATAGTGAACAAAAAAGTGGTTCAAATGCTGGTCAGCCTTTAACGAATACTGCTGAACATATGGCTAATATTAGTACCGACTGGTCAATTACTGAAAAACTGAACACGTACCTTCAAATTGAAATACGTTCAGATCGTTACAGAGATTGGAATAGTATTTTAGATAAACCACTTTATTATAAAAACTATAGCGCAATAAATCTTGGCGCTCGTTATAAAATATCGGATAACTTAACCGTTAATTTACGTGTAAATAATCTACTTGATGAAGATTTTACGTCGTATACGACAAGTTATGTTGATTTAGATAACGACGGCTTATATTCGTATGACGATGATGAAGTTATCTTTACAGATGATTATAACATTAAGGATAAAGCACGTAGTTTTTGGGTTAGCGTTAACGCATCTTTCTAAATACATACGTATAATGCCAAGCTAATATGATTTTAAGGTTAGTTAAAATAGTGAAGTACAGCATATGAAAATAGCATTAGGTAACGCACGTCAGTGGCATTGGATAAGTGCAGCTATTTGTAGTATTGGTATGCTGTTTTTTTCATGGACGGGAATCACGTTGAATCACGCAGGGGATATTCCTGCGAATTCAGATATTACCACCATAGAGACTGAGCTACCAGAGTCTATATTACAAGCTTGGCGCTCTCTTGATAAACACCAAAATATATTACCAAATGATGTTCGTGAATATTTAGCTGGTGAGCATAATTTAACGATTAAAGGCGGCTTACAAGGTGAGCTTAGTGATGGAGAGTTCTATTTAGCTATGCCAAATCCTGGTGTAGATGCGTGGCTTTCAGTTGATATTGAAAGTGGTGAATTAATTTATGAACGTACTGATCGAGGCTGGATTTCTTTCTTTAATGATTTACATAAAGGACGTTATACCAATGAAGCTTGGCGTTGGTTTATCGATATATTCGCTGTTATTTCTATTGTTTTTTGTTTAAGTGGCTTGTGGTTGCTTTATAAACAATCAGGATTTCGTTTGTCTACTTGGCCCATGGTGTCGTTAGGCGTACTTTTACCACTCATTATTATTTTAATGAGTTTACACTAATCATCGTATTTAAAAGGAAAATCAATGAATCGTAATATTTTATTTAGCATAGCGCTTTTGTTAACGCTTGCTTTAAGTACTGTTTTTAGTGGTGTTTCAAATGCAGCAAGTAATCAATTGCTAATAGAAGTTGAAATACCACGTATGAATGTTGCTGAATACCACAGACCTTATGTTGCTATATGGTTAGAAGATAGCAACCGTAAAGCGACTCAGATCGCCTTATGGTATGACCTAGACATGAAAGATAATGAAGGCGCAAAGTGGTTAAAAGATATTCGTCAGTGGTGGAGACGTATTGGCAGAAAAGCAGAACAACCATTTGATGGTTTAACCTCTGCAACTAAAGGTGCGGGTAAACACACTATTTCGGTTGATTTGAATGCGAAAGAGCTAAAAGCGTTAGCGGCTGGTGATTATCAATTACGTATTGAAGCCTCTAGGGAAGTTGGCGGTAAAGAAGTGGTAAATATTCCACTAACTTGGCCAATAAAGGCCAGTGATTATCCATTGAAAGCCTCTGGTAATTCAGAGTTAGGCGATGTTCTTATTCAAGTAAATTAACGTCAGTTTATATAATCCACAGTAATACACCGTAATTATTAAAGGAAGCAAACAATGAAAATATATACACCATTAAAAGCGCTATTGTCGATTGGTATGATAGTAGGGTTAAGTTTTAGCGCCAATGCTCACCGAGCGTGGATCGTACCAAGCACAACTAATTTATCAGGTGACGCACCTTGGGTAACATTTGACGCGGCAGTTTCAAATTCTTTATTTGTACCTGAGCATGTACCGCTACGTATGAAAGGGTTAATGGTTCAAGATCCTACAGGTAAATTAATTGAGGCTGTTAATGCACATACAGGAAAATACCGCTCAACGTTTGATTTGAACTTAGTAACCGAAGGTACTTATAAAATTGGTTATGCTTCGGGCGGATTACGTGCTTCATGGAAAGATAAAGAAGGTAAACGTAAAAGATGGCCAGCTCGTGGTAAAGAGGCTAATGCAGCTGATTTTGCCACGGAAGTACCTAAAAGTGCTGATTCATTAAAAGTATCTGATAGCTACCGTCGTTTGGAAACATTTGTTACTTCAGGTGAGCCAACGGATAAAGTATTCGAACCGACTAATTCAGGCCTAGAGCTAATACCTGTTACTCACCCAAATGACTTATTTGTGGGCGAAGCGGCTAAGTTTAAGTTCTTATTTCATGGTGAACCAGCAGCTGGCGTTAAACTCGCTATTGTTAAGGGTGATACCCGTTACCGTAATGACCAGAATCAAATAGATGTTGTTACTGATGCTAAAGGTTATGTCAGCATTACATGGCCAGAAGCAGGAATGTATTTAATTGAAGCTGAATATGAAGACGATAAAGCAAAAGCTCCTGCGACTATGCGTACGGGTAGCTACGGTGCAACATTTGCTGTGTTACCTTTGTAATTAAGTATTTGTTGATTTAACGTTTTTTTAAATTATAACCAAAGCGCGATCGAAGTTTATCTATGCAGAGTTTGTATTTAATTGTTGTTTTAAGTGTTACATGGCTAGCATTGTGTTTTGCCATGTGGCGTTTACATCGTGCACGGCTTTATCGCAAGCTAGAGCCCGACGCATCAATATTAATTACTTATGCAAGTCAAACAGGTAATGCGCAAGCAATTGCAAAGCGATGTGCAACGGCGTTAAATTTATCTGAAAATTCAAGTGTTATTGCCCTAAATGCATTAACACTTGAACATTTATGTAATATTGAAAAAATACTGTTTGTGGTCAGTACTTATGGGGATGGTGAAGCACCTGATAACGGCAGTTTATTTACTAAACTAGCCAAGGCTTTAGCAAATAATCCATTAAACCATTTAGAGTATTCTGTTATCGCTTTAGGTGATAGGGCATACCCTGAATTCTGTGCTTTTGGTTATCAAATAAATCAAACCATGTTAAGTGCAGGCGCCCAATCATTGGGTGATGTTATCACGGTTGATAATTATAACGAACAAACCACAAAACTTGCTGATATCACACCTAGCTGGATAAAAATAGATCATGAGTTAACCTTAAATCCAGCAATAAAGTCACTGCAATATTGGCAATTAACCCAACGTATATTACTTAACCCAGATTGTAATGATGAAAAGTTATTTCAATTAAGCTTTAAAAGTATTGGCCCGTTTCCTACGTGGCAAGCAGGTGATCTGATTGATATACAACCACATCAATCAGCAGATATTGTAGAGCGTTGGCTACTTAAAAATAAGTTTAATGGTAATACCTGGTTAACACATCAAGGGCATCAGCAACCTCTGAGATCTTGGCTGCTTACCAGGGAATTACCAAAAAATTGTTCATATACACTTGATCAATTACTTATTAAATTACCTTATTTACACAAGCGGAGTTATTCCATAGCTTCTGTCTCACAAGAAGGTGAATTGCAGCTTATTGTGCGTCTTGTAGAAAAAGATGAGCCAGCAAATACATTTGGCTTAGCCTCTGGATTTTTAAGTCATGATTGTGAAATTGGTCATATTATTGAAGGCCAAATTAGAGATGTTAGTTCACATCATAATATTGACCAAAGCCAGCCAATTATACTAATTGGTGCTGGTAGTGGTTTAGCTGGATTAAAAGCACAATTAGCAGCGCGTACTTTTTCTAAACATAAGAAAACAGGTGACAGTTGGTTGATTTTTGGGGAGCGAAACAGTAATCCTGTATTACCGATTAATCAGCAATTATTCACCTTACAAGAATCACAATTAACTAAACTTGATTGTGCTTACTCTCAGGTGAGCTCAGAGGATGCTCATCAGAGGGGGTTAACCCATAGAAAATACCCTAAGTATGTACAAGATATATTATTACATGAGCAGCATACTTTAAAAGAATGGGTTGAAGAGGGTGCTGTGATTTATGTTTGCGGATGTTTATCAGGAATGGGAGAAGGGGTTCACCAAGCATTGATTGAAATTCTCGGTCAATCAATGCTTGAAACACTGCAATTGCAACAGCGCTATATCAGAGACGTTTATTAATTATTATCATTCTGCCAATCGTTAACCTTAACCCACACTTCATTTGCTGCTTTATGTTGTCCTTCTTCCATCAATGCTTTAGCAAATGCTTGCAAGTCTTGTTTGTCGTATTGTTTTACTTGATGATTAGCTTCAAGTTTTAGTAAGCTCCTAAATGCTTTTTCTGCCATTGACCATTGTTCACACATTACTGCGAGATGGCCTAAACAACTTAACCACTGTGCATTATGCTTATCACTATGTAGATGCTTCTGCGCGATAGCAAGAAGTGATTCGCTTTGCTTTATAGGTAGAGTACGTAAATATTTTAAAAAGCGGATACTGGGCTTTTTATTGAGTATTGGTGTTACTATATTAATTAACGGGTCAGTAATGTTTTGCTCAGCTAAAACCTGACAATAGGAAAATAACACCGCTTCACGTTGTTTGGTTTTCCGATCAAGCGCTTGCCAATATGTTTGTAAACTTGTCTGGTTTTGCTTGGTAATAATATCGTTAAAGGCACCGTAATATGCTTGTTCTTCCCAAGCTTGAAGTACATCATTGGCGATACTTTTCTGCTTACGGGCTGATGTTAACCAATTTACGGCGGCTTCAAAACGTTTCTCAATTAAGCATAAATCAATTTCTAAGGCGAGTAGTCGTACATCGTGGCCAATTTGTTTATGGTTTTCATCAATTAAAGCGCGTGCTTTCGCATAAGCTTCGCTACGATCTTGGTTCATGAGTAGTTTGATTTTTACAATAACACTGGCAAGATCTGAATCACTATTTTTAGCCGATACCGTTTCGAGCAGAGCTAAATAATGATTAGTATTAGCATCTAATTGTTGTTTTGCCGAGGCGGCCGCGGCAAGTAAATAAGCACTTTGTTGGCGTTTGGCAGGCTCTGCACTTTTGGCAAACAGCTGTTCCGCATTTTGATAATCTTCCAGCATGTAGGCGGTTAAACCTTTATTGAAGTTAGCAATACCACGTTTACGGCCAGCGAAAGCAACGGTACGCCATGCTTTAAAACTGATGTTAAATCCACCGCGTAGCATTTTGAAAATAACAAAAGCGCTAATAGCGAACAGCATAAACAAGATAGAAGCTGAAAGTACGGTTAACTCAATGATGGTTTCACCCATAGCAATTAGAATGTAACCTTTTTCATCAATTAAAAGAGGGCTTAAGGCCAACATTGCAAAGAAAAGTACAATGATGATGATAAAACGGATCATATGCTGCCCTCGCTTTGTGGTTCTTGCTGTTGCTTAGCAGGTGTTGGTGCTTTTGCCGGCGCGGTTTCTATTTCTGCTTGAGGCTCAGTTTCCGTATCGTCTTGTTGTGCTTTTGCAGGCATTGATGGTTTATTTTGCTGACTTCTTAGTGTGGCTCTAATCGCTGTTAATGAGCCTAATTCACTTGGATAATCATAAGACACTTGTTTGTTTTTTAAATTTTTCAACGAAGCTAAAAAATGTTGGTTAATAGTATTTTCCATATCGAAAAACTCATTAAGCCATTGTTGAATATCAACTAATGCTCGTTGATAAACATCACCTTTACGTTCACTGGCTGCCCATAATGCGAATTGAATTTTTAAACTTAAATTTTGCTGTAGGTTTTCTTGTTGGTTAGGTGATATTAATGCTTCTACAGTGCCTGTTCTTTGACGAACTCTGATAAAGTCATTTAAAAATTTTTGCCACGTTTTGGCTAAATTAGTTTGCCAGTCATTGATATTATCCGACAGGTCAATATCTGTTGCTTTTTCTTCTTTACCTAAATCTACGATAGCTAATGGCAGCTGAGATACTTCTTTGTTCATTGCCATTAAGGTTAATATTACTTCATCGGTGTCTAAGGTAGGCATTAACTCTAATGAATTAATGTCTTGACGAATGACTTCACGCACCGGTAAAAAAGCAGGATCATTTAACTCAGTTAAACGAGCGTCAGCATCTTTTAATAAACCAATAGCGGCTCGAGTATCATGTTCTAACCATAAGGTACGTGAAGAAATACGAATTAAATACTCGGCTTCATGTAATAACCAATCACTAGGTTGACGTTCTTTAATGCCTGCTTCAAGTTGTTGTATTTTTGTACTGAGCTCTGCGATTGTGGCTTGATTGGCGCTATTAATGTTTGCCGCAACCTGCTGTAATTGCTTGGTGAAGCTTCGCTCTTGACTGGTTAATGCTTGCTGCGTTTTATTCTGATAACGTGTTAACGCGGCACTATTTTCTTGAACGACTTCATTGGTAAGTGTTTGAGTTAATTCTTCTGTTTGTAATTGTTGCCAATAATAATGCGCTGCTGGCGCTGTAATGGCGATAAGCAGAGCAAATATTGCTAATTTAGATACTTTAGATGCATTGTTATTTGGTGGTGATTTCTTTGTATCACTTTTGTTTACTTTGTTTTGCTTCGTAGTATCTTTGTCTAAACTGACTTTAGTGGTGGTTTCGTTTACTTTATCTGAAGTTAACGGCGTTTTTGATTCAGTCATTATTTATCCCACTTGCTAAAATAAGCCTAATATAGGCCTAATCTAATCCATTACTTAATAATTACAGCGTTATTTAGCATTTTCGACTTGCTTTAACGTGTTGATGATTGCGTCTTTATTCGCACCATTGCTTATTATAACGTGAGTTAAACCAAATTGCCTTGCTGTGTTAGCAATACGTTGGCTAGCGACAACCCACACACATTGACTACGCCAATATGCTGCTAACTGTTGTGCTTCAAGATGCTCTTGTTGAACAATAGTTAACTGAATAAGTTTTTCTAATATAGCGTTACTGGTAACGACAATACAATTTATTTGCTGTTTAAACCACTGTTTACTTATGTCTTCGGTAAATGTTCGCCATACACATTGATAGCTTTCTAAATAGGTGACTATTGCACCTTGTTTAGTTAATTGCTCTGCCAAATGCTCTCTACCGCTGGCGCCTCGTACTATGGTTATAGGTTCGTGATGAAATTTCTTACTTAACACTGGCAGCGTCAATAAACCTTCGCTGTTTTCTTGTTCTGGGCACAGAATATTGTTGATGCCAAGCTGCTGTAAAGCTTCTTTTGTTGCTCGACCAACCGCGATAATTTTTTTATATTTCCATTGATTTACTGAAATCATTTTTGTCGCAAATTCAACAGCAGAAACACTAACAAAAATAATAATATTATTATTTGTTAATAAGCGTTTACTTGTTTGATGATCAGCTAAGGGCTGATAATCAAACAAGGGTTGGTTTACGCAGGCAATATTAATATTAGCAAGCGACTTAGCAAGTGCTTGCGCTTTCTGTGTTGGCCGCGTTATTAAAACGTTCAGCGTATTATTTTTATTGGGTATAGCGTTATTAAACATGGCTTTTATTGAGCAGTGTTTTATGAGTTACAGGTTTAAGTACAGGTTAGTTATTGCTATTTGTTGCATAAACTTCTTTTAGGATTCTATCTGCACCACGGCTTAATAACTCTTGCGCTAAGGTATTTCCTAGTGTTTCGCCTTGCGCTACAGGCCCTGTAATCTCACTTTCAATTATTTCACTGCCATCTATAGCGCCAACTAAACCACGTAAGTAGACTTCTTTACCGTCTTCAGAAATTACGCTGTAACTAGCAATGGGTACCTGACAACCACCCTCTAATGCTTTATTCATTGCACGTTCGGTTAATACTCGTGTACGAGTAGTAGAACATTCAAGCGGTGCTAATAACGTTTTAATGGTGTCGTCATTAATGCGACATTCAATACCTACAGCACCTTGACCATTGGCGGGTAACATTTCTTCAGGTTCTATATATTGAGCAATGCGGTCACTCATTTTTAAACGAATTAATCCAGCAGCCGCTAAAATAATTGCGTCGTACTGTCCTTCATCAAGTTTTTTAAGGCGTGTATTAACATTACCGCGTAAATCGTGAATTTCTAAATCAGGACGTTTGGCTTTTAGTTGACATTGACGGCGTAAACTTGATGTGCCAACAACTGCACCTTGTGGTAATTCACTTAGCGTAGAAAAGGTATTAGAAACAAAAGCATCTCGTGGATCTTCTCGTGGGCAAATTACTTCTAACCCTAAGCCTTCTGGGAAGTCGACTGGAACGTCTTTCATTGAATGTACAGCAATGTCTGCTCTGTTTTCTAGTATAGCAACTTCTAATTCTTTAACGAAAAGCCCTTTGCCGCCAACTTTTGCCAATGGAGTATCTAGCAGAATATCGCCCTTAGTTGTCATAGGGACAAGTTCAACATTAATGTCTTGATGAAAATGTTCTAATTGTGCTTTTACATATTCGGCTTGCCATAAAGCTAGGGCGCTATTTCGTGTTGCTATTCTTACTGTTGTCATTTTTTCTTGTTCCCAAGGGCTAAATTATTCTGAGGAAAGGGTTACTTCAGTTTCGGCTTGTATACTGACCGCGTTTGACAAAAATTGCCAAAACTCATCACCACCACGTTTATCTACCCATATTTCTTCGCTGTCAGAATAGGTGAAATGATGGCCATTAAATTTTGTGGCGATCCAGATCTCATGCAAAGGAGCCTGTTTATTAATAATGATTTTGGTACTATTTTTAAAGGTCAGTGTTAACAAACCACCAACACCTTCATAGTCTATATCAACGCCACTTTCTTCAATGGCTTCTTCAACAGCAAGTAACAAATCTTCTGCGATTAAATTATATTGGCTATCGTTCATTAGCTTTCTTTTGTTGTTTGGTGAATCAGCATATGAGTATAATAGCAATACGATAAAATAAATACCCATTAAGTTAAGTCGAAAAGCTTGATTTAAACGACTTTCATGGCAAATACTGGTACTCATGCATCTAATTAAACATTTTTCTTTTTTCTTTCTCGGTTTTTTACTAAGCATAACCCTTGCTGCGTGTGGTTCAAAAGGTGCTTTATATCAAGTTGAAGCAGCCGATGTAGAAGTAAAATCAGTTGTAGAAGAATCATCTACGCCGGTAACTGAAAAACTTGAGAAACAGCCATAATGTTAGTGAATTTTTCTAAAATGCATGGTCTAGGCAACGACTTTTTGGTGTTAGACAATGTTACGCAAAATGCTTATTTGTCTAATGAGCAAATAGCAAAATTAGCGGACAGAAATTTTGGTGTAGGTTTTGACCAATTATTGATAGTTGAACCACCTTATGATCCCGATTTAGACTTTCATTATCGAATTTTTAATGCGGATGGTAGTGAGGTGAACCAATGTGGAAATGGCGCCCGTTGTTTTGCGCGATTTGTCCGTATGAAAGGCTTATGTAATAAAAATAAAATTCGAGTTTCAACGGCGTCGGGTAAACTCACATTGTTTGTAGAGCGTGATGGCAATATCTCTGTGACTATGCCTGTACCACAATTTGAACCTGCCAAAATTCCATTTACGGCACAAAAAGCTGAGGGCACCTACATTCTACGTAGTGCATCTGAAACAGTACTTTGCGGGGCGGTTTCGTTAGGCAATCCTCATTGTGTTGTTACGGTAGATGATGTGCTTTCAGCTCCGGTAGAGCGTTTAGGTAAAGAGTTGTCATTACATGAACGTTTTCCTGAGCAAGCTAATGTTGGCTTTATGGAAGTAGTTGCGGCTAATCAAATCAAATTGCGTGTCTATGAGCGAGGCGCAGCAGAAACACTGGCTTGTGGTAGCGGCGCTTGTGCAGCTGTTGTGATCGGGCAAATGCAAAATAAATTAAGTAAACAAGTGACTGTTGAATTACCGGGTGGCAAATTAAGAATTTACTGGAAGGGGCCAGGACATCCCGTAAAAATGTCTGGACCAGCAGTACACGTGTTTGACGGGCAACTGTCGATATAATCATCTATCTTTTACGTTTTTTCACTTTCGTTATTGAAGGATCGCAGGTTCATTTATACGCTGTGTACTTTCAATGAAGAGAATAAAACGTGAGTAAGCTGAATAATGAATAATATGAATAAGATATTAATATGAAAAATGAACCAACAATGACCAATGTCGATGACCTGCCGCTTACTGATGAGTTAGTTAGTGCTTACCTGCAAGATAATCCTGATTTTTTCAATCGTAATAATGATTTGATGACCGGGTTAAGACTAAATGATTCACATAGAGGTACTGTTTCATTAGTGGAAAGGCAACAGCAGCAGTTAAGACAGAAAGTACATAATTTAGAAGACGAAATTACTCAGTTACTATCAGTAGCAAATCATAATGAAGGTTTATTTATGCTTTATAGTGACTTGTATCTGCGCTTGATTGACTGCCAATCTGCGAGTGAATTGCTAGACTGTTTAGCACAAACAACAACGGAATTGTTATCTTTATCAGCCTTTAAATTATATTTACTTGATGCGACAACAATTAAACATGAAACCTTGTCTAAAAATGATTGTACAGGTGTAATGCAAAATCGTTTAAGTAATAGCGATTATTATTTTGGTCGTTTACAGCAAAGTGAGCAAGCGTTAATTTTCTCGCAAAACTGTGCGGGTTCAGTTGTGTTAGTCAAGCTGGCTTATGAAGAAAAAGAGTTAGGATTCTTAGCTATCAGTAGTAATGATGCCCATCATTTTGATCCACGTATGGATACTTTATTATTAAGTCAATTCAAGCGATTAGTCGCTAAGTTATTAACACAGCATTTAGCAATTTAAGAGATTTACGCGCAGATCTTATATTAGATTTACTGCCTATGGAAAAGCATGAAGTTTTATCGACGTTTAACTAACATAAAAGCGATCAGTTTTGATTTAGACGATACTCTCTACAGTAATAAGCCAGTGATGGTGGCGATTGAAAAGAAAATGATTGCCTATTTTGCTAATTTAGTGGCTCTGAGTAAAACAGCATTAAGTCAGTATTCAGCGTTAGATCACCGGTTTTGGAACACATTTCGTCAGCGAGCGGTGTTAGCGCAGCCTGATTTAGTCCATGACGTAGTTCGAATTAGGTTGGTGACTTATCGCCTTGGTTTTATGGCACTTGGTTTAACTGAAAACGCTGCTGAGCAAGAGGCACAAACGGCGTTAGATTACTTTGTGGCGTTGCGTAGCGATTTTATTGTACCGGCAGCAAGTAAGGCACTCTTGGCGAGTTTAAGTGAACAATACCCTCTTGTTGCTATTAGTAATGGTAATGTCGATACCAAGGTATTAGGTATAGCTGACTATTTTCAACATATTTATCATGCGGGCTGGCAAGCTGACGGCACTTTATTAAGACAAAAACCGATGAGTGATATGTTTGAGCTAGCTTGTCATAAACTCGCTATTAAATCATCTCAGTTGCTGCATGTAGGTGATTGTGGTCGTGCTGATATTCAAGGAGCACTTCAGGCTGGTTGTCAAGCAGCTTGGTTATCTTGTTATGATGTTGGTAAGCCTATTACCGTATTACCCCATATTGAATTGAGTAAAATTACTCAACTTAATCAAATATAGACGTTGCTAGTCACGTAAATATTTAACTGACTGTATATAAGTCCAGTGCTATACTGTTGTTATTTTTATTATTACTCTTCAAAAGTGAAAGGTTTCCTCGATGGATGTTTCAGAATTACTCGACTCTTTAAACGATAAACAGCGTGAAGTAGTTGCAGCGCCAAAACAAAATATGTTGGTGTTAGCGGGAGCTGGTTCGGGTAAAACACGGGTATTAGTACAGCGTATAGCTTGGTTGATGCAAGTTGAGCAAGCAGCCCCACATTCTATTTTAGCAGTAACTTTCACCAATAAAGCTGCAGCAGAAATGCGTGCTAGGGTAGAAGAGGTCACTGGTGGTAATACCCACGGTATGTGGATAGGCACTTTTCATGGTTTAGCCCATCGATTATTGCGTATGCATTTTCAAGAAGCAAAGTTACCACAAAGCTTTCAAGTATTAGATAGTGACGACCAACTGCGATTGATTAAACGTATTATTCGCTCTTTAGAATTGGATGAAAAAAAATGGCCAGCTAAACAATTTGTTTGGTATATCAATGGAAAAAAAGACGAAGGGTTAAGACCACAACATATTGATGCACAATTTGACCCTAGTGAAGAGCTTTTTGTTAAAGTATATAAAGCTTATCAAGAAACTTGTGATCGTGCGGGCCTTGTTGATTTTGCTGAATTATTACTACGCGCCCATGAACTTTGGCTTAATAATCCAGAACTATTATCTCACTATCAACAACGTTTTAGCCATGTATTAGTTGATGAATTTCAAGATACCAATGCTATTCAATATGCATGGTTAACTATGTTAGGTCGTGCGACATCTAAAGTAATGATTGTTGGTGATGATGATCAATCTATCTATGGCTGGCGCGGTGCACGTATTGAAAATATTGAGCGCTTTACGAATGAGTTTGATGATGTTCAAACCATTCGTTTGGAGCAAAACTATCGTTCTACGGCGAATATTCTTAATGCGGCGAATCAGTTAATTAGTAACAATAATAATCGCCTAGGCAAAGAGTTATGGACTGATGATAAAGCTGGAGAAAAGATCTCTGTTTATACCGCTTTTAATGAAATAGATGAAGCACGCTTTATTGTTGGCTGTATCAAAAAATGGCGTGATGATGGCGGTAAGCTTGACGAGGTTGCCATTTTATACCGTTCTAATGCGCAATCACGTTTGATGGAAGAAGCGTTATTACAAAGACAGTTGCCGTATCGTATTTATGGCGGACAACGCTTTTTCGAACGTCAAGAAATCAAAGATGCTTTAGCTTATCTGCGATTAATTAATAATAGAGATGATGATGCGGCCTTTGAACGTATTATTAACACCCCTACTCGAGGGATTGGTAATCAAACAGTGGCGTTAATTCGTGATGCGGCAAGAAGCCAAGCAGTGACCTTGTGGCAAGCGTGTCAACAAATGCTGCAAGCTGAGCAGCTGAAAGGTCGTAGTGCTAAAACTATCACTCATTTTATTCAGTTAATCAATCAACTTGAAGATGATTCGACCGATTTAGACTTAGATCAGCAGGCTAATTTTGTTGTTCAGCATTCAGGGTTGAAAGCAATGTACCAAGCTGAAAAAGGCGAACGTGCAGAACAACGTATTGAAAACTTAAATGAATTAGTTACGGCTTGCCAAACATTTAATAGTGATCCAGAATTAACTGAAGAGCTAACGCCATTAACCGCATTCTTAACGCATGCAGCGTTAGAGTCTGGCGAATCTCAGGCTGATGAATTTGAAGCCGCTGTACAATTAATGACAATGCATTCTGCGAAAGGATTAGAATTTCCGTTGGTATTTATCGCCGGTCTTGAAGAAGGCATGTTTCCATCACAGCAATCAGTGGAAGAAATTGGGCGCTTAGAAGAAGAGCGACGTTTATGCTATGTCGGCATGACAAGGGCCATGAGTAAGCTATACTTATGTCATGCAGAAAGTCGTCGGATTTACGGACAAGAAAAATTTCATAAAGCCAGTCGTTTTTTACGTGAACTACCTGAAGATTGTATTGACGAAATTCGTTTACAAAACCAAGTGGTTAAACCCAAAGCCGTTGGTAAATTTTCTAATACTTTTACCTTAGAAACATTTGCGAATACTGGGTTTAAATTAGGGCAACAAGTTAAACATGCGAAGTTTGGTGAAGGTGTTGTGCTAAATTATGAAGGAAGTGGAGCGCAATCTCGAATTCAGGTTAACTTTACTGATGTTGGGAGTAAGTGGCTAGTCGTTGAGTATGCTAATTTACAAGCAGTTTAGTAGGGTGTATCAAGAGCTAAAAATAACTAGGAAGGGCGTTAGAATGTCACAAAGATTATTGGTAGTAGAAGACAGTAAACCTATTGCAACCGTTATTAAACAAATAGCGCAATCGTTAAACTATGAAGTTGTTATGGCTACGACGTTAGCCCAAGTTGAAGAGATTCTATCGGGTGATACCGATTTTTTTGCAGCGACAATTGACTTTTCTTTACCTGATGCGCTAGACGGTGAAGCTATCGCCTATGTGCTATCTCACAAGATTCCTAGCGTTGTCATGACTGGTAAAATGGATGATGCTACAAGACAAAAAATCTTAGCTCAACCTGTTATTGATTATATTACTAAAGAAAATAGCCAAGCATTTTTATACTTAAAGCGCATACTGCATTGGCAACAGACTAATAGTGATAATGAAATTCTAGTGGTGGATGATTCCTCCTCTGCCCGCACTCACATTGTAGAGTTATTAAAACGTCGTAATTTTACCGTGTACACTGCAAATAATGGCGTAGAAGCCTTAGAAAAGTTAGCCGAGCATAAACATATTAAATTGGTGGTGACCGATTTAGAAATGCCAGTTATGAATGGTATTACCTTAACCAATGAAATACGCAAAAAGTATACGAGAGAGCAACTAGCAATTGTTGGTATTTCAGGAGCAGAAAACGGGAGTCATTCAGCACGATTTATTAAAAATGGTGCCGATGACTTTTTACGAAAGCCTTTTTGTCCAGAAGAGTTTTATTGTCGGATAACTCAAAATATTGAGAGTTTGAACAATATTGCAAAAATTCAACATACAGCAAATACAGACTATTTAACTGAATTATCAAACCGCAGAACATTCATTAAAAATTCAGAGCAGCGTATCGTTGAATACGCTAAGCGAAACGTTCCTTATTGCTTAGCGGTATTTGACATCGATCACTTCAAAAAAGTTAACGACACTTACGGCCATGACACGGGTGATCAAGTGTTAAAAGTATTAGCTTTATATATGCGTAAATATTTTGGTGGAGGTTTAACTACCCGTTTAGGTGGAGGTACGTTTGGTATTTTATTGCATGGTTTAGACTCTGATCAACTGTACAATAAGTTAGATGACTTTCGTCGTGAAGTAGCAGTATCTAGTATACCTGCAGGCGATGCTGAAATATCGATTAGTGTTAGTTTTGGTGTCGTTTTTGATAGCCAAGATAGTTTTTCAAAACAAATGAGTGATGCAGATAATGCACTTTATTTGGCTAAGGATCGCGGGCGAAATCAAATTGTTGTTTCAGGTAGTGAAGATTACGATTAATTGTTGTTGTCTGAGTGTCTTTACAATTAACTATTTAAACAACATATTATTTGTTAGTAAATATACCTAATAATGAAAATATTTGTTTATAATCAATTATGTCATTTTAAATAAAAGAATCAATTTAATGAAAAAAACAATCGGTTTAACTTTACTTGTTTCTGCTGTAATAAGTGGTTGTGTTACTAATAATATTGCAACAACTAATACGGCGGCGGATGTCACTGCTAGTTATAATAGTATTAATAAAGAGCAATTAATTGAGCACATTAAAGTGCTTTCTTCTGATGAGTTTGAGGGCAGAGCTCCTTCTACTAAAGGTGAAGCGTTAACGCTTGATTATTTAACAAAGCAATTGACGGCCATTGGCTTTCAACCGGGTAATGGCGATAGCTTCTTACAAGAAGTGCCTATGGTATCTATTGAAGCTTCACCAGATATGACTTTATCAATCAATGGTAAAGATTATCAGTATGGTGAAGAAATGGTAATGGGTACTAGCCGTATTAGTGACTTTGAGCAGCTTAAAAATTCAGAATTAGTTTTTGTTGGTTATGGTGTTAATGCTCCTGAATATAACTGGAATGATTACAAAGGTTTAGATGTAAAAGGTAAAACAGTTGTTATTTTAGTGAATGACCCTGGGTTTGCGACTCAAGACCCTGATTTATTTAATGGCAATGCCATGACTTATTATGGTCGTTGGACTTATAAATACGAGGAAGCTAGCCGTCAAGGTGCTGAAGGAGCAATTATTATTCATGAAACTGCACCGGCATCATATGGTTGGTCAGTAGTGGAGCATTCATGGAGTGGGCCACAATTTGGTTTTGTGCGTGAAGACCTAAATAAAGGACGTGTAGCCGTTGAAGGTTGGATTAACAGTGAAGTTGCTACCGAGTTATTTGAACGTGCCGGTTTAAATTTTGAGCAAGCTAAAATAGAAGCTGCAAAGGGTAGTTACCATGTTGATATGGGCGATCTATCGGCATCAGTTAGCGTAAAGAATACAGTGAAACAGTCGGTTTCATATAACTTTATCGCGACTTTACCGGGGAGTAGTACCCCAGATGAACACATTATTTATACAGCACACTGGGATCATTTAGGTAAAGATGAAAGTTTAGTCGGTGACCAAGTTTATAATGGTGCCGTTGATAATGCCTCAGGAACAGGGGCGCTTATTGAAGTAGCTGAAGCTTTTGCTAAACTTCCTGTTGCACCCGAACGTTCAATTACTATTATGGCTGTAACAGCAGAAGAACAAGGCTTATTAGGTTCTAAATACTATGCGGCAAATCCAGTTATTCCAGCAGCTAAAACAGTAGCTAATATTAATATGGACGCTTTGGGTGTTGATGGACGAAGTAGTGATGTGTCTGTTTATGGTTTAGGGCAATCAGAATTAGACAACTTCCTTACGGTTGCAGCCAAGAAACAAGGGCGCACCATTGCAGGCGATCCACGCCCAGCCGCGGGGATTTACTATCGTTCAGACCACTTTGCTTTTGCTAATATAGGTATTCCTGCTCTTTATGCAAAAACAGGTAAAACACCAGTAGATGAAGCAACTAAAGCCTTGCGTGCTGAACTGAGCGAGAGCTTAAGTAAGTGCTATCATAATTTATGTGATGAATATAGCGACGCTTGGGATCTGTCTGGCGCGGTAGAAGACATGCAAGCATTCTTTGAAGTTGGTTATGAATTATCGAAAGAAAATGTTTGGCCTCAGTGGAGCAAAACATCAGAGTTTAAACGTTAAGCTCAACAGCTCAACAGAGCAAGTGTACTGATAAATTAAATGAACCTAGGTGGTTCATTTAATTTTAATAACATAATATATCGCTATAGCAGTGATATTGTTGAATCACTGCTAATATCATTTTTTGGTGAGGGGATAACTATTCAGCATACGTTATTAACTGATAGCGAACTAATCTATTATCCTCGAATACTTTGCTTCACCAGCCTAATTACCACTGAAATTCTGTAGTTTAGTTGAATAAGTAAGCTATTTATACTGTAGTAATGACTTAGGTAAGTCCCAGCTAGCGATAATGACCTCACCTTGCCAATCTTCAATGGTTAACCAAGCTTTATCCTCAGCGGTTAATTTTTTAGGGCTAATAGCATGTACTTCTTGTCCATGTATACTACCGTGTAATATTCCTTCGTCACCCATTTCAAGCTTTGCTAACGAAAGAGGCTCCTTTCCTAAGGTAAAATAAGCTTGGCGAATATTATTGATATCTCCTTTAGTAAATATCAGAAAGAAATCTTTAGTATAGGTGTCATGATGCAAATAGGGAGCATCAAGGTTGTAAGGCATTGGAGTAACCGAAAAGCTGCCTACGTCTTTAGGTTGCCAAGTTGGTGGAAATCCAGGTGTTAATGATTGATAAAGAAAAATAAAAGGCAAAATTAAGACTAAGCCATTCAATTTATATTTATAGCGATTCCAAATAGTATTGTTAACTCTTGCCATTATTGTATTTCCTGAGCTGTTATTTTCTTATGGTGTATGGTTACTTGCTCCGTTTTACTGGCTTTAATGGTACGGCTTCCCCACATTAAAAATCCTGTAATTGACATGCCTGTTAATATCATGCCAAAAATAAACCAGATTATTTTTGTCCATATTCCACCAATAGTACCGTAATGAAGAGGATCAGCAATATGAGATAAGGTTTGTAATAACGTCATTTTATCGGGTGCTCTTTCACTTTCGATGGCACCTGTCCATGGATTGATCACAAGCCCATAAGAATATTGATCATAGAAAATAAAGTCTCCGCTACCATAAACTTTAAAAGTATCTCGATTATGCTCGGGTAACATTACATAAGTAGTATGAAAATCAGGAAATTGTTGCTTGGCTATTTCTACCGCATTATCTAAAGTGTAATTTGGACGAGGAATATCGTTAATGGCAAGCTTAGCAGCAGACTCTACTGTATTTAACGGTAACTGTGACACCTGTGCAATAGGAGCATGTGGTTCAATATCATAATCGGCATGCCATAAAATAGCTTGTACCAAATACCATAAGCCGGTGAGGCTCATTAGCATTAAAAACCATATTGACCAAACTCCAGCTAAACGATGTAAATCAGCGAGTAGTGTTTTTTTTCCTTGAGTAAATCGAAGTTTAGGCTGAGTGAATGCACGCCAAAAGTTTTTATAAATAATTAGCCCTGTTACTAATGCACCTAACATAACTATCGCCATAGCACAGACCAAATAATATCCAACACTATAGCTGCCATGCCATGGAAAGAGTAACCAGCCATGTAATGAACGCATAAAGTCTGTAAAGATTAAGCCTTCATTGATTGATTGAATGTCGCCAGTATATTGATTTACATAGGCAATAGCATAAGGTTTATCTTTATCGGTAAAAATTACAGCATTTACTAAATAGGGTTCAAAAGTCATCACCGTTGTAATTTTCGCGCTGGGGTAGGCTTTTTGTACTATTGAAATAAGCTCAGCAGTAGGTTTCTCGACAAGATTTTCAGGGTTAGTCGCACGGGCATTATTATTTGTAAGCCATGTTATTTCATGACTAAGCACAGAAATAGTACCAGTAAGGCATACAAAGCAGAAGATGATCCAAACGGGTAATGAAAACCAGCCGTGAAGCTGAAACCAAAAACGATTACTTATTTTAGCCATAAAATATTAAGCTTATAAAGGACAATAAACGCGCATAATAAAGCTTAAAACTATCATTATCAATTTAAATTGACTGATAATGATTTTTATTTGCAAAAGTAATTATTCTATAAAAAGTATAAAATTTATGCCAGTTTAGTTTCATGATTACATTGCTTTACTATATCTGCTGGGAGAGAGCTGTTGAAAAGGTTGGATAAATTAGCATGGCTTATGACAAAGTTTAAACAGGTGCTGTATTTTAATTATCGAGGGATTATCGATAGTGATGCTTGTTTATCAACAAACAGTCGACCTTCTAATTGATTATAAATGAGAATTATTATCAATTAAGGTTGATCTCAGTACTTTTTCTGATTTATATTAGTGGTCACTTTCATTGTAGTTATTTACTCGTTAATTAGGGAGTTATTTTGAGCTTTTACAAGTTGTTTTGGTGTTACCCTATACTTTTATTAGGTGTTTTTTCTGCAAATGCAAACCAAAAAGTAAATGTCGTTATAGATCAAGTGAAGCAACAGCAGCTTGCTCCTACCGTTACATTAACTGGCTCATTAAAAGCGCAGCGTCATGCTAATCTTTCCGTGCTAACTGATGGTGTTGTGACCCAAATTCATCGAGAAACAGGTGATCAAATTGAACAAGGTGCGCCATTATTAGCTTTAGATTCAGCGTTAGTAAAAGCACAACTACAAGCTAATAAAGCTACATTAGCACGAGCACAAGTTGCTGTTGACGACGCATTACGCCGCTACACTGAAGCAAGATCTTTATCGGAACAAAACCTATTTGCCCAAACTGAGCTTGCTGATCGAGAAGCCACTTTAAAAAGCGCAGAAGCAACGTTGCTTGAAGAGCAAGCAAATCAATATTATCAACAGCAATTATTAAATCGTCATCAACTAATAGCACCTTTTAGCGGGGTTATTGCGCAGCGAATGGTAGATGTGGGTGAATGGGTTACTCGAGGACAAAGTGTTTTTGAACTAGTTAATAATAAGCAATTATGGCTTGATTTGTATATGCCTCAAGAGCATTTCAATGCGATTGATATAAACAATAGCGTTAATGTGTACTTAGCTTCCCAACCGGAAAAAATATTTAATGCGACAGTAATTACTAAAGTTCCCGTGATTAACACCAGTAATCGCAGCTTTTTAGTGCGTTTAGCATTAGAGAGTACTACTGATTTGCAAGTTGGTTTATCAGCTAATGCCGATATTGCTTTAAAAGCAACAACTAAGGAAAGTGTTGTGATTGATCGGGATGCTTTATTACGCCACCCGGACGGTGGCTTTAGCGTGTTTATAATTCGAGACGGTATTGCCTATAGACAAAGTGTAACTCTTGGTACACGAATTAATAGTAAGATTGAAATCACTCAAGGCTTGCAAGCAGGCCAGTGGGTAGTCACCCAAGGAAACGAATTACTTCAAGACAAACAAGTCGTTAATGTAGTTTCTCAAATAGGTATTAAATAATGTTACAAGGTGCTGTTAAGCAAGGTATTTTAGTTGCCGTAGTTGTTATGATTTCCTGTATTTTAGGTATTGTGGCGGCCTTTAAAATACCAGTACAAATGATTCCAGATCTTGACGTACGAACTATTACGGTAGTAACAGAATGGCCAGGTGCAACACCACAAGATGTCGAAAAGGAAATACTGATAGAACAAGAGCGTTATTTACGTTCGTTACCTAATTTAAAACGAATGTCGAGTTATGCCAATACTGGCGAAGCAGAAGTTGAACTTGAATTTCCCTTTGGTGCAGATGTGAATGAAGCGCTGATCAATG
Organism: Colwellia sp. C2M11; assembly: GCF_018860915.1. Taxonomy (GTDB): domain Bacteria; phylum Pseudomonadota; class Gammaproteobacteria; order Enterobacterales; family Alteromonadaceae; genus Colwellia. The sequence goes on along the minus strand of NZ_JAHKQD010000036.1, from coordinate 113,225 downwards.
TTAGTAACGCTCTAGCGCAAGTACCTAACTATCCTGATAACGTTGATCAACCTGTACTGTATAGTAGCTCTTTTTCATCTAATGCTTTTATGTTTTTCACGTTAAAACCTTTAGCAGGTAATCCATTAAACCTAGATATTGATATGTTGCGTGATTTTACGCAAGACAATGTTAGACCAGAAATGGAGCGTGTTACAGGTGTATCACAAGTGAGTATTCGAGGTGGTGCGTTATATCAAGTGCAAATATTGGTTGATCAACAAAAACTAGCTAGCAGAAATATCAGCTTAACCGACGTAAGAGATGCCATTAAAAGTCGTAATTTAGATGCTTCTGCTGGTGATATCGATAGCGGTAAAAGACGTTATTTATTACGTATGGTTGGTCGTTTTCAATCAGCACAGGCACTTGAAGAATTAGTTATTGCACAAGATCAAGATAGTACAGTTAAACTTAAAGATATAGCGACAGTTACCTTAGATCATTATGAATTACGTGACGTAGCGTACAATGATGGTGAACGTAACTTGATGCTTATGGTTCGTCGAGAAAGTGGCTCAAATGTTATTGCGATCAAAGATGAAATGTTACAGGTCGTTGAAAGACTAAATCATGATTTATTAGAAAAAAATGGCTTACAACTAACTTTGCTTAGTGACGATGTTAGGTATGTAAAAGGATCGATTGAAAATGTTTGGACTAACTTAGCATTAGGTGCCTTATTAGCAACCTTGGTAATGTTTTGGTTTTTGAAAAGCCCTCGCTCTACTATTATAGGAGTTATGGGGGTACCTATTTGCACCATTGCCGCTTTTCTAGGCTTACTTCTGTTTAATCGAACCATTAATGTTATCTCATTGGCAGGGGTGGCTTTTGCTATTGGTATGACAGTTGATAACACAATTGTTGTACTGGAAAATATTGAACAAGCTAAGCGACGAGGATTATCGAAATTTAAAGCTGCTATTACCGGAGTACAAGAAGTTTGGCCGGCAGTATTAGCCTCTACATTAACGACAGTTTTGGTATTTGCTCCCATCTTATTTATTGTTCAAGAAGCAGGGCAGCTATACTCAGACGTTGCTATTGCTATTTCTGCAGCAATTATTGCCTCAATGTTAGTCGCGTTGTTAGTTGTGCCAGCAGCCTTCGCTAAATTTTCAACTAAAGACTCGCAAACATCAGCAATGACTACACAAATGCACTTGCCTGCATTTATTAAAAAATTCTTAGCTTCTACACGTCAACGATTTGTTTGTGTGGTTTTTGCTATTGTTGGTTTAATTGGTGGCGCTTGGTTATTTATGCCTGAGGCAGAGTATTTACCTGAAGGTGAGGAACCTAAAGCCTTTTCGATGATGATTGCACCACCAGGGTATAATTTAACTTATATGGAAAAAATTGGAGATGAATTATTACCTTATTTTAATAAGCATTTAAATGCGCCTAGTAGTGATTTTGAACAAGGAAAAACCGATCTACCTTCCTTAAAGTATTACTCTATGTCAATTGGGGTAGGAAGTATTTGGTTTTTAAGTGAGCCTAGTAATACTGAACACATCGATGCCATGATGAAGGCTATCACTCAAAAATTTAAGAGTTATCCAGGGATGCGCGCTTTCTCTTCTCGTGGCTCTATTATCTCAAGTAATGATGGGGGAACACGAGCCGTTGCTATTGATATAAGTGGCCCTGAGCAGGTTAACTTATATCGTGCGGCCGATGCTATTTACAGGCTTGCAAGTGATGTATTTGATAATCCTCAAGTGGACTCTGAGCCTTCTTCACTAACACTAGATCAACCGTTAATTGAAATTCAACCTCGCTGGCAACGTCTTGCTGAAGTTGGTATGTCGGCTGATGAGCTAGGTTATACCATTGCCGCACTGAGTGATGGAGCCTATGTTGATGAGCTAATTATTAATGATGATAAAGTCGATATTTTTATTTTCTCAGAAGCAGGCAATAAACAATCTTTGTCAGGCTTAGAACAAGCACCTGTTGTTACTAAACAAGGATTATTACCATTAAATGCGTTAGCAAACTTAAATGAAAAAGCAGATAGTGATAGCTTGCGCCGTGTTGATGGACGTAGAACAGTTACCGTATATATTATTCCACCGCGTGATGTGGCATTAGAGCGAGCACAGCAAATTGTTCGAGAGGAGCTATTACCTCAGCTACAAAAACAAGGCGATTTACTTCCAGATGTTAATATTACTATTGGTGGTGCAGCCGATCAGCTCGAAAAAACCCGTGATGCACTAAGTGGCAACTTTATTGTCGCTTTAGCATTATGCTATTTACTATTGGTTGCTATTTTTAAGCATTGGGGACAGCCGCTATTCATTATGGCAACAGTACCTTTGGGCATGGCAGGCGGGTTGCTTGGTTTAGTAATTACTAATAGTGTTGGCTCTGTTGTTGGTGGTTTCCATCAACCATTCGATATGATTACCATGTTAGGTTTCTTAATTTTATTAGGCACTGTAGTCAATAATCCAATCTTGATCGTTGATCAAAGTCGTCGCAATTTAGCCTCAGGACTTAAGCCATATAAAGCTGTTATTAATGCACTAGAAACACGATTAAAACCTATTGTGATGTCGACTATGACTACCTTATGTGGTTTAGCGCCTTTAGTCTTTTTACCAGGGGAGGGCTCTGAGCTTTATCGTGGAGTGGGGATTATAGTATTAGGTGGTATTACCGTATCAACCTTAGTGAGTTTAACAGTATTGCCTGCCATGCTACTTATGTTTTATAAACAGGAAGAGTTGAGGTAGGTATAAAAGGAAGTCAGCTAAGATTTCGAGTTTTGTATTTGATATGCTTTTGGAAATATTCAGTAATGTTAATGATGATAAATTGAAAGATTATCAAGACAATTTAATAAGTGTAATAGGCTTATAATTAGGTAAATATTTTAATCGATATTCTAAGGTTCATATTGGAAATGAAAGGTGGACTTCAGAGTTAGATTATTACATAAGATAGGTAATGGCGCGCCATGCAGGAGTTGAACCTGCGACCTTTGCCTCCGGAGGGCAACGCTCTATCCAGCTGAGCTAATGGCGCATATTGTTAGTTTTGACTATTTCTTCTAAGTTTCACATCTTAATATAGTTGTAAACACTAAAGGAAAGGTTATCGCGCTAGGCTTTTGATAGCATACGATAAGCGCGGAAATACTATAGCTAATAAGGGAGTTTGTCTAGAGATGAACATGAATATTTCTGTATTACACGCAATACTGTTTTATCTAGCGAGTATAAGGCAACGATATTGATGTACTTTAATGGTAAAAATGCCTAAAGTAGTCACTATATTTACAATACACTATTGAATAGTTACTATTTTATGATGATGAAAATGTACATATCTTATTTCTTCCAACGTAGGTTATTAAAAGCGTTGAATAACAAGGTCTTTGGTCTTTTTTTATTTTCTTGCTGTATTACTGCTGCGTATGCTTCACCCTCAGAAGGTTATCAAGTAGCAACAATTGAAGCAGAGCCTTACACCCAAGTAATACAACGAACAGGTAAGGTTGATTTTGCCCGAGTGGTGAATCTTTCTTTTAAAACAGCGGGTTTTTTAACTGAATTAAATGTTGATGAAGGAGAAGTTTTTAAAAAAAATCAATTGCTTGCTGCCTTAGATACCTCAGAATTATTAGCAGAAAAAAACGCAACGTATTCACGTTTGTTGCAAGCTAAACGTAATATCGATCGTGTAAAAGTTTTACTAGAAAAAAACCTTAGTTCCCAACGCGATTTAGATGATGCTTTAACTGCCGTGGAAACCACCAGAGCAGCCTACAAAGTCGCTTCTTATAACTTAAATAAAGCACAAATATTAGCCCCCTTCGATGGGGTTGTAATTCAACGTAGTACCGATTTAGGTGAGTTACAAGCTCCTGGCGCAGGCGCATTACAAGTGGCAACCTTATCTAAAAATCTTATTGCGAGTGTATCTTTAACGGGTGAGGAAATATCTTTAGTACATTTAAATCAAGAGGTCAAAGTTAATTTAGCTTATGCAGGGTTAGTGAATGGTAGGATAAGTAAAATCCCTGCCATAGCCGATAGTCGAAATCATTTATTTACTATCGAGGTATCTTTAGAAGAGACAAATCTAACGAAGCCTTTGATTGTAGGGCAAATAGCTAAAATACTTATTTATGCACAAAGTGAAAATTATATTTATCGTTTACCTATAGAAGCTCTAAATTCAGTTAATGAGCAAGGACAAGCGTTGATTACTATTGAAAAGGATAACGCTCCTGTGCAGCAGGCTTTTGTTATTTATAAATTAGACAATGATTTTATTTACTTAACAGCTCAAGAAAATTCACCAGCATTAGATGTTATTACTCAAGGGTGGAATAATTTCCCCCTGATTTCTACTAAAAAGTAAGCATAATGAAGTTACCTAATCTAGCAATTAAAAATGCACAGTTTACCTTAACTATAGTGGTATTACTGGTACTTGTTGGCATTGTGTCATATTTGAATATGCCTCGCAGTGAAGATCCACAATTTGATATTCCGATTACCCTAATTGAAGTGATTTATCCCGGTGCATCGCCAACGGATATTGAAACTTTAGTGGTAGATCCACTCGAAGAAGAATTTGCCGATATTGAGAATATCAAACAAGTTGAAGCACAAATAAAAAATGATGGGGCTCGTATTGAAGTTAAATTTCAGTATGGAGCCGATCCTGAATTGGCCTTCAATAAAATACAACTTGCGGTTTCTTCGGTTAAACCGTCGTTGCCTGCGGGAGTACAAGATTTACTGGTATTAAAAGCAACGCCCACTGCAGTTGCTGTTGTACAGCTTGCTTTGTGGACAGAGCCAGCTGATTATAAGCAAATGGAGTTTTATGCAAAATTATTAGAAAAGCGCTTAGAAACAATAAGTAGTGTGAAAAAAGCCGATATATGGGGATATCCCCAGCAAATTATGGCTGTTGATCTTAATTTAGATCTTCTTTTACATCATAAAATCTCTACCACGCAAGTCATGCAAGTATTGCAAGGGCGAGCAATTAATATTACCCCTGGCTTTGTTGATGCTAATACGCGTCGATTTAATGTGAAAACCAGTGGTAATTTTGAAAAAATATCTCAACTAGAAGACACTATTATTCTTTCTAATGATGATTTTGTGTTACGTCTTAAAGATATTGCTAAGATTAGCTTTGGTAGTCAAGATCCAAGTTACTTAGCGTATTATGATAATAAACCGGTAATTTTTGTTACCGTTGAACAACGTATGAACACGAATATTTTTTCGTTAACACAAGCCATACAACAAGAAATTGCATTATTTAAAGAAACAGTTCCGCCAGAATTGAAAATGGAAGTGTTATTTGAGCAAGCCCATAGTGTTGAAAATAGAGTTAACGGCTTTTTTGAAAATTTGTGGCAAGGGCTTGTGCTGGTCGGTATTTTATCATTGTTGTTTCTGGGATTAAGAGAGGCACTCGTGGTGATGATTGCTATCCCGCTTTCGTTTGTTATTGCTATTGGCTGGTTGGATTTTGCTGGTTTTGGATTACAGCAAATGTCGATTGTTGGGCTTATCATTGCGTTAGGGCTTTTGGTTGATAACGCCATTGTTGTAACAGAAAGTATTCACCGGGAAAGAAAAAAACATACATCACTAACCCAAGCTGCTGCAGCGGGCGCAAGCAAAGTGGGATGGGCAGTTTCAAGCGGTACTATTACTACTATGTTAGCGTTTTTACCTATGTTAATGCTCGCAAGTGATACCGGTGATTTTATCCGTTCTATGCCTGTAACAGTAGTGCTAGTTTTATTGGCTTCATTGTTAATTGCACTCACGTTTACCCCGCTCCTAGCAAGTAAGTTTTTATTACCTCATGAAGATGAAACTGCTAGTGAAAATACAAAAAGAAAAATTAAAACACTACAACATTATATAAATAATTTTGCTGAAAACTTTTATGTGACTTGGTTGCAAAAACTTTTCCACTTGAAGGTAGTCGTTATTGCAGTTGCTATCGCAAGCTTAATCGCTATGTTGTCACTTTTTTCTGAGGTCGGTTTAAGTTTATTTCCAAAAGCAGAAAAGCCGATGATTTTAATCGATGTGGAAACACCGCCTAACTCATCATTAGAACATACCAATAACGTGATGCAAAAAATGACGCACTTTATTGAAGATCAAGAGTTAGTTGAAAAAGTAGCATTGAATGTCGGTAGCTCTAATCCACGCATTTATTATAATGAAATTCCTAAACGAGGTGTGGTTAAATATGGGCAAATATTGGTTGTATTAACTGAATTTGATCCTGATGCAGTTGAAGACCTTGTTAGCACATTACGTACTGAGTTTGATCGCTGGCAACAGGCAAAAATCACCATAAAAGAATTTACTCAAGGGCCAGTGACCGATCAACCTATTGCTATTCGTTTGATTTCTGAATCTCTAGCCGACTTAGAGCGTGTCGCCAAAGATTTAGAAAGTAAAATGGCGAAAACCGAAGGTACTATTAATATTGATAATCCAATCGGTGTGGCAAATACCGAGCTTAATTTACAAATTGATTATGAAAAAGCAGGATTATCAAATATCGATGTTAATACGCTAGATAATACCCTGCAATCTGTATTGTCAGGTACTTATGTTGGTCGTTTTAATGATGATAATGGTGAAAATTACCCTATTTTAGTGCGTAATAAAAACCCTGATATCAACACTTTGTCAGATGTCTATGTCACTAGCTTAACAGGACAACAGATACCATTAATGCAGGTGGTTGATGCCAAGTTACAAAAAGGGCAAACAGATTATTTTCATTATCAAAAATTACGTATGGCAAAAGTATCTGCTGATGCTGCGCCTGGTTACTCAGTTAACGCCCTTACCGAAGAGTTTGTGCAATACATCGAGCAATATGATTTGCCGCTAGGTATGTATTACATCTTAGGTGGCGAAGAAGAGTCTAGACAAGAATCTTTTTCGGGATTAACACAAATCATGTTAATCACTGCTATTGGTATTTTTGCAGTGTTAGTGCTGCAATTTAAATCTTTTTTACAACCATTAATTATTTTTAGTTCAATTCCGTTTGCGATGGCAGGCTCTGTTATTGGCTTGTACCTAACCGGGTTATCTTTTTCTATGATGGCTTTTATTGGTCTCATTAGTTTATTTGGTATTGTGGTCAATAATGCCATTATCTTAATTGATAGTGCTAATAGAAACTTAGCAGAGGGGTTAAATAAACAAGAGTCTGTACTCAAAGCTAGCGCTACCCGTTTTACCCCCATATTACTTACCACATTAACGACTATTGGAGGATTAATTCCACTAACATTATATGGTGGTGGATTATGGCAACCATTGGGCGTTGTCCTTATTTCGGGGCTTTGTGTATCTGCTATTTCAAGTTTTATATTAGTACCCGTGTTAACAGAGTTATTTACTCGCTCAAACGTATCATCATTTATTGATCAGGAAATAAAAAACTAACTTATGGAAATGTATACGGTAGGTATATGGGGCTATAGTTTTGCGAGCATTGCCTATGTTCTTTTTTCTTTGCTTATTCTCGCAGCTCATAATAAGTCAAGTATCGCTAAATGGTTATTATTTAGTGCGTTAATGGCTGCAACAGCTAATATTATTGGTGCGCTGCAGGTTAGCTTGGGTTTTTCGTTGCAATGGGCAATGTTAGCTGACGCTATTAAAATCGCCGCTTTTTCTGTTTTTATCCTTAGCTTTAATATTGAAAAAGGAAATGTTAAAGATGTTTTACATAATGAAACAGTACGTAAATATCTACTGTTTTGGTTTGGCTCATCTATTGTTTGTTGGGGATTAAGCTACACCTTAGATTACTCTTATGAATATTTATTTTTGCTTTTTGTCATACTAAATTTATTGAGTTTAGTATTACTTGAGCAAATTTATAGGGGAGCGAATGATGAGGCAAAAGAATCTGTTACACCGCTAGTTCTCGCTTTAGGGGGGATAGCTGTATTTGATTTTGTGCTTTTTGCTCAAGCGACCATGGTTGGTGGAATTGAGTTTCAATTTTGGTACATAAGAGGGTATTTGTCCGCTTTAGCCGTACCATTGTTATTAGTCAGTGTGAGGCGCTTTAAAGCCGGCACAGTACGAGTATTTGTGTCGCGTAATGTCGTTTTCTATAGTTCAATGTTAATGATTGCAGGATTGTATTTATTAGCAATGGCTGTCGCAGGTTATTTGATAAACTATTTTGGTGGAAAGTGGGGAGAATTGGTTAGTTTCGGTTTCTTCATCCTCGGCAGTATTGTGCTTGCAGTATTACTCATTACAGAAAGTGTACGTCGTCGAGTGAAGGTTTTTATTTCAAAACATTTTTTTGCGAATAAATATGAATATCGAGAAGAATGGTTAGAGTTAATTGAGAAAATTGAAACGGCTACAGCTGAAAACTACTATCAAATGTCATTACAAATTATGATGTCTAAAGTAGATGCGACGGGTGGGGTTATCTTAAAAGCGATGGAGAATAATCGTTTTGTTGTGCCTCATAGTGATGGAATTGAATTAGATGAATCGTTCGACAAAGATCTAGAGCTACTTGAAAATTTTACTAAACGTCAAGGATGGATTATCGATATTAATGAATACAGCGAAAATCCATTGTCATATCCTGGGTTATTTATTCAGCCTAAAATTTGGCATGCTGTGGGGGTAAATATCCTAGTACCTATCCTTATCGGAAAAACTTTTTATGGTTTTTTTGTGTTATCAAATAGCAATGAAGAAAATAAACTTAATTGGGAAGACCGAGATTTATTGTTTGCTATTTCGAAACAATTAGGTAATTTTATTTCTTTAAATGAGGCCAATGATAAACTAGCCGAAGCTAAACAATTTGATGCATTTAATCAAATGTCAGCTTTTCTCGTGCATGATCTCAAAAACATTCAAGCCCAATTAGCGTTAATTACCTCTAATGCGATACAGCATCGGGATAACCCTGAATTTGTGGATGATGTCTTTGAAACAGTAGAGTCAGCAACAGAGAGGTTAGCGAAGGTATTAACACAACTGAGAAATAAGCAGGTCGCACAATCAACAAGTAGAAAAGTTGATCTGGGTGACATTATCGAGCGTGTTATAGAGCAGCGAAATGTAATACAACCGCGAGTTTACTTGCAAAAAATTGACAACTGTTTAGCAACACTTGATGACGAGCGGTTCTTTTCAGTGATGAATCATTTAATTCAAAATGCACAAGAAGCAAGTGCTGCAGATGGCAGGGTAGACGTTATTCTAGAGAAGCAGGGAGAGAGAATAAATATAGCCGTGAGCGATAATGGCTGTGGTATGTCTGCAACTTTCATTAAAACTCGATTGTTTAAACCTTTCGATACCACCAAAGGGAATGCTGGTATGGGGATAGGTGTTTTTGACGCAAAACAATTTTTTGAAAGTGTAGCAGGTAGCTTAACGGTTGAAAGTATTGAAGGGCAAGGAACCAAAATGATGATTTCTTTACCTATATAAATAAAGCATATTTACACTACAGGCTTTACTTTAGTGCTGTATGCGTTAGGGTAATTGCATTCTATGATGAAACACAAATATGTGATTTGATTAGTATATTAGTAAAAATAATTGGGAAAGGAACTAATGGAAAAAGTATTAATTGTTGATGACGATAAAGGCATTCAAAAACAGCTGAAATGGAGTTTGTCTGATTATAGCCCTATTTTAGCTGGAGATAGAGAATCTGCAATTGCTGCCGTAAGACGCCATGAGCCTAAAGTAGTTACTTTAGATTTAGGCTTACCACCAGATGAAACCAATGCAAGCGAAGGCTTGAAAGCGTTAGAAGAAATTCTTGCTATTGCTCCTCATACCAAAGTTATTGTTATTACAGGCAATGAAGATAGAGTTAATGCCCTAGAAGCGATTGCTGCAGGCGCTTATGATTTTTATCAAAAACCCATTGATGCTGAAGTTATTAATGTCATTATTTCTCGAGCTTTCACGTTAGCTAATATTGAAAGTGAAAACCGCTCTATGCGGGCGGTTACCGATAGTAATATTGGTATTATTGGTAATAGTGAGGCGATTGATCGCTTATGTACTATGGTCAAACGGATTGCACCAACGAATATCACCGCCTTATTATTAGGTGAAAGCGGTACTGGTAAAGAAGTCACGGCAAAAGCAGTACACTTGGCTAGTGATCGTGCAGATAAGCCTTTTATTGCTATTAACTGTGCTTCTATTCCTGAAACATTATTAGAAAGTGAATTATTTGGTTTTGAGAAAGGGGCATTTACTGGCGCCCATAAAACCACGAAAGGTAAAATAGAATGTGCAGAAGGCGGCACCTTATTTCTAGATGAAATTGGCGATATGCCATTTAATTTACAAGCTAAATTACTGCGTTTTTTACAAGAAAAAATTATTGAACGTTTAGGCGGTAGAGAAGAGATTCCGGTTAATGTTAGGGTGGTTTGTGCAACGAACCAAAACTTAGAAGAGATGGTTGCCAATAAAGAATTTAGAGAAGATTTATTTTATCGTGTGAGTGAAATAACGTTAAATATTCCGCCATTACGTGATCGCGATGAAGACGTTTTAATTCTCGCTAAATATTTTCTACAGCTTTATGCTACTGAGTATAAACGTAATGCCAAATCTTTCTCTGAAGACGCTATCGGTGCTATTAACACACATAAATGGCCGGGAAATATTCGAGAATTACAAAATAAAGTTAAATCCGCCGTGGTCATGAGTACCGGCGTGCAGGTCACTGCTTTTGATTTAGGCTTCTTCGACCACAGTGATACCAATTATGAGCTTTCATTGAATTTACGTACGGTAAGAGAGCAAGCAGAATCTTTGGCTATTCAAAAGGCATATGCGCTGTCTGAGGGGAATATGTCTAAAACATCAGAACTTTTGGGGGTTACTAGGCCTACACTGTATTCATTAATTGAAAAATATGAGCTGAGTATTAACAGTTAATTTACTAATAATTGCGGGTTATCAATAACACTTTAACCCGCAATAGCTTTTACAGTCACAACAACTTGAATCTTAAAAGCATTGTAAGTACTGACTATATATCTTTTTCTATTTGCTCTTGAGCGTATTGGCGATTTTTCTGCTTAAGTAGTTTATCAACATAACGCGCCATTTTTATCTTTTGTTTAATGTTAGCTTCTAAGATCTCTTCTACTTCTCTTAAAACTTCTTTTATATTTTCAACATTTTCACTCGAGTTAACGACAAATTGTTGAGTGGCGGATTGGTTTGGTGATTGAGTATTCTCAAGAGTCTTTGAGCTTAATGAACCGGTTAGTTCAACCGACATTTCCTGCGCAACTTCATTAATATTATCAACTGTAAAATGAGATACTTCTTCTAAAAAACCAAACAATAACAAACGGTCGACAAAAATATTAATTTTACGTGGTACACCTAATGTTTTTTGGTGAATGAATTCAAACGCATCATCAGAAAAAAGTGCTTCTTTTTTACAACCCGCTTGTTGTAATCGGTGATTAATATAACTTTTTACTTCTTCAATGCTTAATGGTTTTAAGTGTGCAGAGGCAATAATACGCTGTCTAAATTGCTCCATATTAGGCGCTTGAATAATATCTTTAAGCTCTTCTTGACCGAGTAAAAAACTTTGAATAAGCGGTTTATCATCAAGTTGAAAATTTGAAAGCATTCTCAATTCTTCAACCGTTTCAGAAGGTAGGTTTTGTGCTTCATCCACTAACAGTAAGGCGCGCTTTCCTTGCTTATTAAGTTGAATTAAAAAAGCTTCTATATTGCGTAATACTTCCGCCTTGCTACTGTTGCTTTTTAAAGGAATTTTAAACTCGGCAGCGACTAGTTCAAGTAATTCATCCGGTGATAGCTTTGTTGTCACAAGTTGTGCAGCAACAATATTTTCATCGCCTATAGAAGCCAATAAATTTCGAGCAATGGTCGTTTTTCCTGTGCCAATAGGACCTGTAATAACAATAAAGCCTTCACCTTGGTCTAAGCCATACTGTAAATAAGATAATGCACGTTGATGATGGCTGGTTGCAAAGAAGAAACGAGGATCAGGACTTAACTGGAAAGGTTTTTCTTTAAAACCATAGTAACTTTCATACATATTAAAATTCTTTGGTTACGTTAATTATTGCGCGTAATTCATCGTAGGTATACTGCTCAACCGTTGAGTCTCTATTGACTTGTTGAAGCGTAAAATGAGTTGATAAAGATGATGCTAAATTTTTAGTGTAAGTGGCAGATAATGTTCTGTAATCATCTTCTTGTCTACTCCCTGCGGGATTATTTTTGTCATAAATATTGTTGTCGTACTTAGCTAATAGCGTTAACTTACTTTTACCACTAATTCTACGATTTATTGTGAACGAGGCTGACAAGGTATCGTCTACTATTTCAGATTCAATACTTTCACGTCTAGTACCTGAGGCGCTAAAAGTAAAAGAGGTTCTAGCAAGTTGTAATGTTGAATTCCAAGAAAAGCGTTTATTTAACGAAAATTCGTTACTCTCAACTGGCTCTAAGTAAAAAAAGTTTGTTAATTGAAATTGACTATCGTCTGGTTGCTCTGATTGGGCAAAACAGTTAGCAATATTTGCGATGGTAGAGCCTGTTGGGCACCAGAATGCACCTAGATCTATTTGTTGGAAACTATTTCGATCAAACACTTCTAGAGTTTCATCATAAGAAATAGTGTTGGTTAAACGTTTTGTTCTATGTTGAAAACTGAGGTCATATGAATCGCCGAAAAAACGTTGGCTGTAGCCTGCTGTTAATGAAGTTCTTGCTGAAGGATCCCATTGAATTGATGCGGCGACATAATCATCACTAACTTCATCATCGGTAACATAGTTATAAGACAAATCTAATTGTAAGTGTTGTGAAACTAACCAGCGGAAACCAGGGCCCCATGAAGACGTCGTCGGTTGGCTTTGATTGCCAAAAGTACCTGAGAAATCCTCATCATAGAAACGAATAAAAGGATTGAGATCTATCGGAGTTATTAAGCCTAATTTTGCATCGACACTATATTGCTTTCCATCTCTAGTAATACCTAAAGAGTTCTGTTCTCTTTTTGAATAACTACTATTTAGCTGCCAAAAAACGAGACGTGCATTGTTATTATTGTTGGTATTTATATAAATAGATTCACTATCATAATCACCAATATTATCTTCAAACCTACTGGTACTATATGTAACTGCAGATTGTAGAGCGAAACTGCTGTTATTGACGTTATAACGTAGACCTGTAGCATAACTTTCAGACTGGACTGTATCGCCAGAGACTAAATCAGCAAGGCTATTGCTAGCTGAGTTTCTACTGGTATTATCGACGACAGCTGTCGCAAAAATCTCTGGTCCATCAGACCAGAGGTATAAACTTCCCTGACTATTCAGCGTTAAATAATTGTCATCAATACTACTATCATGACTAAAGAAGAGGTTATTGTTCTCGCCAGTAAAAGAAAAGTTAGCAAAGCGAGATTGGTAATCTACCCCCACTCCTAAAATCGCTTGAGATACTAGGCTAGAAGTGGGGTCAGTAATCGTTAATTCTACATTATCGGTATAGGTTTCTTCTATCCCAAAAGTGGGCACAAACTGCCACTCTCCGGCCATGGTCGGAGTTACGAAAATTGAGCATGTTAATAATGTTAAAACATTGGCTAAGTGAAAATTATTAGCTTTTCTTACCGTAGCCATAGCCATAATAGCCATACTCATCCTTTTTAGATCTGATTGTTTTATTCATTACAAAGCCGACAGCGATATCTTCGTTAAGTTGAGCAACCGCTTTTTTTACACTATCTAATTTTGTTTTGGACTCTTCAACCACAACAACTGCTTGTCCCACTAAGCTTGATAATACAGGGGTCTCAGTAACACCTAGTATAGGTGGACAATCAAATATAACAATACGGTCTGGATAGCGTTGAGCAAGCTCTTCTGCTAATGAAGCCATTTTAGCACTAGCTAGTAACTCATTGGTTAAATGATGTGGCTTACCGGCAGGGATTAATTTTAAATTATCAATGCTGGTATTATAAATAACATCAGATAATGATGGTACTTCGTCAAGTAGATATTCAAGTAAACCCTGCTTACTTTCAAATTCTAACTCTCTGTGTATGCTTGGTCTTAATACATCAGCATCAACTAATAAAACAGTTTTATCTTGTTCAAGTGCAATACTTAAAGCAAGGTTAATTGAGATAAAAGTTTTACCTTCATTAGGGTTAGAGCTGCTCACCATAATTAAGTTACTGTGCTTTAATGTTTTCGAGGTAGGCCCAAAAGCATTGTTGATTAACTTACGTTTAATATGGCGGAATTCTTCTTGTATATGATGAGCACTGTTAGCACTGAAAATAAATCCACGCTCAGTTAGGTGCTCACCATTTAAAGTGATTACTTCTTTATTTGCTCTTGATGTTTTAGTAGACGTAGAGCTTTTCAAAGCAGTTTGGGTATCTATTATTTGGTGCGATATTTCAGCACTTGTTGCATCATTACTTTCTTTCAAGCTGATATCTTGCGCTTCAATATTACTCTTATTGTCTTGCGCCGCTTTTTTTTGTTTGGCCAATGCCTTTTCTATAGTGCTCATGGCTTATAATATCCTTTTCAATGGGGCTTGAATGGCATCAGGAAATAAAAAATAACTCATAAACATCATCAGAATAATTAGTAGGCAAAGATTGGATATAATAAAAAGAATTGTCTTCTTTTTATGCCATTTTTGTAGGCCCAAATTTTCATTAGCGGATACCACACCAAATATAGGTACGCCGGTTGCTTTTGATAGCTGAGCAGTAGACGTTGCTACCGGTGATAATTGACTGAATAATAATGATAAACCAATCCCTGCACCAAAACCCAAAAAAGTTACGAATATAAAGAATAGTATTCGCTTAGGCCCTGAAGGTTTATCTGCAGCTCTAGGGGGATCTATCACTTTAAATTGTATTTTATTGGTTGTTTCATCTGCTTGTTGTGCTAACTGAGCGGTTTCTTGTCGATTCAATAATTGTTCATACTTATTTTTAGTAATTTCATAACCACGGTTTAGTGCAACCAATTCAGCTTCAATTTCAGGTAATACATGAATTTTACTTTCAAGCTCACTCACTTTATTTCGATAATCATTAGCTCTAACTTTCATTGAGGCTACTTGATTTTCAAATTGATTAACTTGAATTTGTAATTCTTGAATAACAGGGTTTTGGCTCGTGATTAATGAGTTGCTATCATTATTACTTGCTTCATTTAAGTATTCTTCAATTTCGTTGCTGCGTTCTTTCTCTAAGTGCTCTAGACGTCTTTTGGCTTCGACTACATCAGGATGATTATCAGTATATCTTAAGAGCAAAGCGTCTAATGATAATTCTAATTCCGTAATACGATCATCAAAATTAGTTTTAATAGAGTTGGCTGTTTGTATTTTATTTTGGCTTGAGCTTGACTCATTAGGTACAGTGCCTAATTGAGCTCTAGCAGATGCTAATTGTGTTTCAGCCTCTTTTAATTCAAGTTCAATTTTTTCTAAGTTTTCTTTGGCAAGATTAAGCCTAGTATAATAACCACCATTTTGGTCGGGTAGCATGGTGCTATATTTTTGTTTGAAGTCTGTTAAGCGACCCTCTGCACTTGTCAACCTGTTCTCATAATCGGCTATCTGGCTTTTTAAGAATTTCTGTGCAGAATCTGAATCTGTTCGATTTTGGCCAAGAGTATTTTCTATAAATACGGTTAATGCTGATTGTACAACATTTTTAGCCATTTCCGGGCTTTTATCTTCAAAGGAAATAGTAAATATATTATCTCTTCCTCGGGTTTTTACTATTTTTATATTTTCTCGTAAGCGATTTATAATAGCTTCATATTGTTGCGGTGTTTCAGCTTGAATGTCTAAATCAGTCATTCGTGAAATACGCTCTAAATTAGGGCGACTAAGTAATGTTTTAATCATTAAATTGATTTGAATGTCTGGATTGGTTTGTACCGTTAAGCCTTTCAGTAATGGTGCTAATATTGATTGAGTATCAGCAAATACACGTGCTTCAGATTCATATACATTGGGCATCATTGAAACAACACCCCATCCGATCGGGCAGATAAGCCAAGTCGATATAATAATATACCGACGTTTAATCCAAATACCTTTTAAATAATCGAGTAGATCATTAAATATTTCTTGCATTCTAATTACTAACCTTCATTAATTATATTTTTTCCGCTGTCAGACAGAAGTCCAACCTACATTAAGTTTAATCATGCTTAGAAGATAAGTTAGTATTCTCTAATCAGACTAAAAGGCTACTTGATTAAAACCAAGCTTCAGGAATAATGATAATATCACCAGGTAACATATCAACGTTGGCGCTAATATCCCCATCTTTTAATAATTCGTCAATCATGATGTCGTATTGTTGTTGCTTACCATCTTCAATTCTAACTAATACAGCACCATTACCATTAGCAAATTCCGTTAAGCCACCTACTTGTATCATTACATCTAATAATGTCATGTGTTGAGTATAATTGATCGCTTGTGGTTGTGCTGCCTCACCAATAACACGGATTTGTTCGCTAAATGGGCCAACAAAACTATTTACTGTAACAGTCACAATAGGGTCTCTTAAATAAGTTCCTAATATCTCTTCAATTGAACGGGCTAGCTCAGTAGGCGTTTTACCCGATACTTTTATATCTTCTACCAGTGAAGTAGTAATCATGCCGTCAGGACGAACAACGAATGATCCTGAAACCTCAGGATTACGCCAAACAAATATATTCAGTACATCTCCAGCACCAATAAGGTATTTATAAGAGTTAATATCGTCGGTATTCGAAGAGTGGAGTGTAGCTGTTGGTAATTGATTAGTAGAACAGGCTGAAATGATTTGAGCTAAAAGTAAAACAACGATTACTTTAAGTGACTTGGTAAATTTTTTATCCATGGTATATACCTTCAACATCAAAAATTATTTGTAATTCGATTATTGATTGTATGGTATTTTTTTCATAGATGCCACATTTTAACAACGGTAAATAAAACCTTAACTTTAGCTACATTTTTGATAGAATCATTTCTTTTAGATTTGTAGTGTGAGTTTTTTGTGTTAATTGGGTGATGTCTTTCATAGAAATTTAATATATCTATCAAAAATTAACCTTACCCTAATAGCTAAAATAAATTCTAAATTACATCTATTTACGCCCCCTATTTTTGGGTGGAATTCATTCCGACAAATATAATTCATCAAGGAATCTAGTCTATTATGTCTAGCCCCAAATTTCGAGATTTATCAATTGCAAGCAAATCGTTGATATTAATAGAGTTTCTACTGTTTTTAAGTGCATTGCCTTTTGTTATATATGGTAGTAGCTTTGTTATGGAAAGTCACTTTTCTGCTATTCCTGATAATTACTTACTGATTTATTCGGTAGTTTTTGCTCTACTTAATCAATTAACTTCACTCGCGTTAGGTTTATATAACTCTAAATTACGAGTTAACTTTCGAGGCGTTATTCGCCGAGTATTAATGTGTGTTGCAGTTGCCTTTTTTATTCTTACTATCATTAATCCTCTTTATGGTACTTATGCGCTGCCAATAGAAGTATTAGCGATAGCGTCATTAGTTAGCTTTATATTGATTAGCTTCTTTAGATACTTAACGGTTCAAATAGACTTTTTTGGTTTTAATAAACGTATTGTTTTAGTACTTGGTGCAGGTGAAAGGGCATCGATAATAGAAAGGCGAATGCGCAGAGATGTCGATAGACAAAGTTTTTCAGTGCATGGTTATGTTGTTATGAATGGCGACGCTGAAGAAGGTATAAAACAAGAAACAAGAATCGAACTTAAGGGTTCACTAGTGAATTATGCGTTAAATAATCAAATTGATGAAATCGTTGTGGCGAGTGATGAACGCCGTAATAACATTCCTATTGATGAGCTTTTTGCTTGTAAAATTCGTGGTATTGAAATTACTGAAATTTTAGACTTCATTGAACGAGAAACAGGACAAATAGCAGTAAATCTTATTTATCCGAGTTGGGTTATTTATTCGAACGGTTTTGCTTCAGCAAATCATTTGCGTAATACATTAGATTGGATATTTAATGCGGCAATGGCTTCTATACTATTATTTGTTACTTGGCCAATAATGCTGTTAACTGCTGTGTTAATTAAATTAGATGAGGGGTTGAAAGCGCCTGTTTTTTACTACCAAGAACGTGTTGGTTTAGACGGTGAACCTTTTAATATAATTAAATTTAGAAGTATGCGTTTAGATGCCGAAAAATTTGGTGCTCAAATGGCTTCGGAAGATGACCCTCGTATCACCAAAATAGGTAATATTTTACGTAAATATCGTATTGATGAATTACCACAAATTTATAACGTTATTCGTGGTGATATGGGGTTTGTTGGCCCTAGACCTGAAAGACCAGAATTTGTGCAAAGTTTAATTAAAAATATTCCTTATTATAATGAACGTCATAATGTTAAACCTGGATTAACAGGCTGGGCGCAACTGAAGTATCCTTATGGTGCTACGGAAGCGGATTCATTAGAAAAGCTTAAATATGATTTGTATTACATTAAGCATCGCAGTTTTTTGCTGGACCTGTTAATTTTGATCAGAACAGTTGAGATTGTGTTGTTTGGTAAGGGACGCTAATGCTATCTTGCTTATTTTTTATCAGTGCTACTTGGTTTATAGTCTATAAAGGTTTTTATTCATGAGCAACATTATAAATGCGATGACAGTTGATGTAGAAGATTATTTTCATGTTTCTGCTTTTGAAAAAGTTATTCAGCCACAAGACTGGTCAAACTGTAAGCCTACGGTTGATTATAATACGAGAAGAATACTTGATATATTTGCGAAATATGAAGTAAAAGGAACCTTCTTTATTTTAGGCTGGGTTGCTAATGCCTTCCCAAAACTTATGCAGGATATTGCAGATGCAGGCCATGAAATTGCCAGTCATGGATATAACCATAGAAGAGCTTCTACGCAATCACGAGAAGAGCTCAAAATTGACATTGTTAAAAGTATTGATTTATTGGAGCAGTTGTCAGGGCAAAAAGTTTTAGGGTATAGAGCTCCTAGCTTTTCTATAGGTGAAAATAATGAATGGGTATTTGAGTTGTTACATGAATTAGGTATTTTATATAGCTCCAGCACATACCCAATAGAGCACGACCTATATGGTACACCTAAGTGGCCTCGATTCAAACATCTGCGTAAGGAAGGGATAATTGAAATTCCTATTCCTACACTTAGAAAAAATGATGAAAATACAGGGATAGGTGGTGGAGGTTATTTCCGCTTATATCCTTATTGGCTCTCTAAAAATCGTATTGATAAGTTCCATCAGCAAGAGCAGCAGCCTTATAATTTTTATTTTCATCCATGGGAAATTGATCCTAAACAACCTAGGGTTAAAGAAGCTTCACTTAAATCGAAATTTAGACACTATATTAATTTGTCTAGAATGGAGAATAAAATAGAACATTTATTAATGGATTTTAAATGGTCAACAATGAAGAATGTTTATTTGAATGAAGATGATGTAAATAAAAAGGGAGTTATATGACCATCATACAGAGCACGTATACAAAAAATATAATATTAATTAGTAGCTTAATCTTTTCATTACTTTTAGCTTTTAATGGTTCTTTTAATAAGCTCGCACTAATTTGGGAATACTCCAATACATACGGACATGGTTTTTTAATCTTACCTACTACGTTATGGTTAATACATCGTAAAAAGAATGAACTTGCATTAATTGAGGCACAACCATCTTTATTAGGCTTGGTTTTGGTGGGTCTAACCTCGCTATTCTGGTTTGTTAGTGTTGTTTCCTATATCAATGTCTTAGAGCAGTTTGCATTATTTAGTTTATTTATAGTCTTAACGTGGGCTTTTTTTGGTTGGAAAGTAGTTTTTTTCCTAAGATTTCCTTTAGCTTTTTTATATTTTTCAATTCCTATAGGTGACTTTTTAATTCCCTATTTACAGTTTGTTACAGCTGATATCTCTGTATATATGATTAAAATTTTAGGTATTCCTGTTTATAGGGATGGAATGTATATACAAATACCAAACGGTAATTTTGTTGTTGCTGAAGCATGTAGTGGTATCAGATTTTTAATTTCAACTATTACTATTGGTGTTTTATATTCATACTTAAACTTTACTAAACTTTATAAGCAAATACTTTTTGTATTTATATGTTGTGCTGTTGCTATTATTGGTAACGGTTTAAGGGCATTTTTAATTATTCTTATTGGTCATTTATCTGATATGAAGGCTGCTGTAGGATTTGACCACTTAGTTTATGGCTGGGTATTTTTTGCTTTTATACTAGGCTTGATATTTGTTATTGGTCATTATATGAGTGACCCACTTATTGAATCAGAAGAGTCTCAAGCTAAGCAAAAAAAACAAGTAAAACAAAAATTCCCATCTTTAGTCTTTATTATATTTACTTTATTAGTTTTGTTTATAGGGCCTTTGTTAAAATATAAATATGAAAAAAATGTAAGTTTATTAACAGAGCAAATAGATGAAATTTCACTAACATCAACCAACTTTAAAGATATCCCTAAGTTTGACAATAATTGGATACCAAGTTTCCCTCGAGCAGATGAAATATACATATCGAAATCAACTTCAGACAACGTAGAGATTTTTATAGCTAAGTATCATGCTGAAACAGATGATAAAGAAATAATCAGTTATCAAAACAGATTTTTTGATGAAGATCTTTGGTCACTTAAAAGTATTTCTTCTCATGAAATAACTGATATCAGTGATAACAATATACCATATACATCACTTTCTATAGTTAATATACAAGGTAAAGAGCGCAAAATTAGGGTTACGTATAAAGTTAATAATATGCTGTCAGCTAATAAAATTGAGTTTAAGTTATTGCAACTCACTAATAAAATAATGATGACTGATTTTGGTGGAGAGGTTATTGTATTATCATCTCCTGATCAATCTAACGCTGATAGTAATTTAGACAAACTTATGTATGAAGGTTTTATGAAAATTAAACAACATACCATTTTGATAGAATAGGAATGCAGTAATTTATGTTAGTTTCTACCGTTATTCTTTCTTACAACTCTGCTGCTCCAATAAAGCGTTGTTTAGATGATTTAATAAGCTCGTTGTTAGAATTTGACGAGCAAAGTGAAATATTCATTGTTGATAACGGCTCCAAAGATGGAAGCGTTGAATTAATTAAAGAGTATGAAAATAAATATCAAAGCTCACATCCAGAATTAATAAAACCTATTTTTTTTAGTGAAAACACAGGGACAACTTATTCTAGAAATGCAGCATTACAGAAAGCGCAAGGTAAGTTTATTTTAGTACTTGATTCAGATGCCTATATTAATCATAGTGCCATTCAAGGTTTACTATCATATCTGGAAAATAATGAAGATGTAGGTATGGCTGTACCGAGGCTCTCATACAATAGTGGTAATTTTCAGTTGTCTTGCGATGTTTTCCCTACACTTATTCATAAGTTAAAGCGCTTTTTATTTCTAAAAAATATTGAAGCAAAGCCACATGCACTTCAATTAGCTACTGAGCCAATGACTGTTGATTATGCTATTTCAGCCTGTTGGATGCTTTCGCGTGAAGCGTTTAAAAAGACAGGTTTATTTGATGAAAAAATATTTTATTCACCAGAAGATGTAGATTACTGCTTACGAGTATGGGAGCAAGGATATAAAATTACTTATCTTCCACACGCAAAAGTTATTCATGATGCACAAGAGTTGTCTCGTGGTTTTAAGCTTTCTAAATTTCACTTCTCCCATTTAAAAGGGTTATTTTATTTAATGAATAAACACCATTATTTTTGGGGATTAAATAAACTATATAAACGACTAAATAGGTTTGGTTAGTTTTTATGTGTGGTGTTGTAGCAATTTATGAGTTAGACAGGGATAGTTTTAAAGGTAAAAATACTTTAGAGCACATGAATTCCAGTCAACATCATCGCGGCCCAGATGGTAATGGTATATATATTAATGAATATGTCGGGCTAGGGCATAGTCGTCTTTCTATTATTGATCTAGCAACCGGACAACAACCGCTTGTTGATGCAACTAATACTATAGCGGTTACCTTTAATGGTGAAATATATAATTTTAAAGAACTAAAGCGTGAGTTAATAGCACTTGGTTTTTCATTTAATACGAATAGTGATACTGAAGTTATTGTTAATGCATGGCTGGCTTGGAATACAAAATGTGTTGATAAATTTAATGGAATGTTTGCATTTGTGTTGTGGGATAAAGCAACTCGAGTTTTATTCGCAGTTAGAGATCGACTAGGCATTAAACCTTTGCATTGGGCGATAACAAACAAAAATCAGCTAGTTATTTCATCCGAATTAAAAGCAATAAAACGACATTGCGATATAGATTCAAGTATTAATGAGGCAGCTTTAGAGGACTTTCTAACACTGGGTTATGTTATTGAACCCAAGTCGATTTATAAAAGTATTCACAAAATTCCTGCAGGCCATTATATATTACTTAATGAACAAGATAAGAATGTAGAAACTACATGTTATTGGGATGTTAAGACCTTCATTTCTGAAGATAATAAAGAATGTAACAATGAACATTTGCAAAAATTACTTAATGAGTCGGTGAAAAAACGTCTGATAGCTGATGTGCCCTTGGGGGCATTCTTATCCGGAGGGCTAGATTCAACTGCTATTGTCGCATTAATGAGCGAACAAATAACGACAAATCTTAATACATGCTCAATAGGTTTTGATCTTTCTCAATATGATGAATCAAGTTTTGCAGAAAGAGTAGCACAAGAATTTAAAACTCAGCATTCAACAACTAATGTGTCCGTACACGATTTATCGCTAGTTGATTTACTTGTTGATGTATTTGACGAACCTTTTGCTGACAACTCAGCTATACCAACCCTAATACTAAGCAAAGCCGCTAAAGAAAGTGTTAAAGTCGTTCTGTCGGGAGACGGTAGCGATGAACTTTTTTTTGGTTATCGGAATTATAAAATGCTTAATATGGAAGAAAAAATTAGAAGGTTTTTCCCTGGTGGTATCAACAAACCAATATTTTCATTTCTAGGTAAAATATACCCACGCTTCAATAGCCTACCTAGATTCATGAGAGCAAAATCTACGTTCAACTCCTTAAGTAGTGATGGGATAACTAGTCACCATAATTCAATGTCGTTAGCTGATAATAAAACAATTACGTATTTGTACTCATTAGATTTTATCTCCAAATTAAATGGTTATACTTCGTTATCACTTTTTCAAAAATTAGCGAGTGAAGTGAAAGGACTAGGTGTATTAAAACAGGTTCAGTATATTGATTTTAAAACCTACTTACCAAGCGATATATTAACTAAGGTTGACAGGGCAAGTATGGCCGGTTCATTAGAAGCTCGAGTGCCGTTTTTAGATCATAATCTAGTAGAATATGGTTTAAGTTTAGCGCCTAGCGTAAACTTGAAAGGAAGAAAAGTTAAAGCTGCTTTGGCTGAGTCGCTCAAATGTATTGTTCCAAAATTTGTTCTTAATCGTGAGAAGATGGGGTTTACAGCCCCGCTTGATGAATGGATAAGACAAATCCCTTTAGATACATTAGAAAAACGTATTTTATCAGAGCATTTACTATCAGAAAATATTTTTAATGCACTACACCTTAGGCAGTTACTAAACGATCACCATAAACGAAAAAAAAATAATGGCGTGTTAATTTGGGCAATTCTTATTTTGGAAGCTTTTTTTAGGAAAAATAATAATAAATTATGAAAATTTTATATCATCATCGTATTGCTTCAAAAGATGGTCAATTTGTGCATGTTGAAGAATTAACTAATGCGCTTCTTGAACAGGGGCATGAACTTAAGTTTGTAGCCCCATCGCTTAATGAAAATAGCGATTTTGGCCACGACGGTGGCTTTGTAACAAAACTAAAAAAACAATTACCTAGAGCGTTATACGAGTTATTAGAGCTCACATACAGTTTTTGGATATTCGTTAAGTTAGTGATAGCCATAAAACAATTCAAACCTGAATTTATTTATGAGCGATATAATCTTTATCAACCAGCAGGAATATGGGCGAGTAAGTTATTTAAGATACCCTTAATTTTAGAGGTGAATGCTCCTTTGGTTGAGGAGCGTAGTCGTTATAGTGGTTTGTCGTTAGTAAAGTTCGCTAAATGGATTGAAAATTACACGTGGAAGAATGCAACACACACTTTGCCAGTTACTAACGTATTAGCAGAGCATCTTCGTATTGTGGGTGTAAAAGAAAGCAATATCACGGTTATACATAATGGAGTTAACCAATCGTTTATTGATGAAATGCTTGCTAAACCAATACAACAAGATAAAAAAGACATTGTGATTGGTTTTACGGGTTTTATTCACCCTTGGCATGGCATGGACAAAGCTATTGACGCCATAGCAAAATATAAAGCATTACCGCTAAAACTAATTTGTGTGGGTGATGGTAATATATTGCCAGAATTAAAAGCCCAAGCAGAGGCGCTTGGTATTAGTGATAAAATTGAATTCGCAGGTTTGGTCACTCGCGATAAAGTGCTTGATTATGTTGAACAGTTTGACATTGCTTTACAACCAGACGTTACCGCTTATGCATCGCCCCTTAAAATGTTTGAATACATGGCTGTCGGTAGTGTAATTATTGCGCCAGAGTACCCAAATATTCGAGAAATACTAAGTGATGAAACAGCATTGTTTTTTGAAAAAGGTAATCAAACATCATTTATTGAAAAATTGGAGTATGCTATTGAGCATATTAATGAGTTAGACGTTCTTCGTAATGCAGTTAAATCGAGTGTGGTAGATAAGCAATTTATTTGGCAAGAGAACGCTAAGCGTATTGTTAAGCTATTTGAAACTGAAAATAGTACCCAAAAGAGATAAGTTATGCCTATTACAGCGATTGGTTTTGTTCTTGTTTTTATGGTTGGAGCATTATATACATTAAAAAAGCCCATGGCAGGTATTTTGCTATATTTCTTTTGTTTTTATATGCATCCTCCTGGTAAATATTGGGGGGCTTTTTTGCCGGAAATGAGATGGACATTGATTGTTGCTGTATTAACGCTAATTAGCGTATTTATACATGAAAAAAACAAAAGGGACTGGCTTAAGTTTAAAGAAACAAAATTATTGATTGCGTTTGTAGTATTTGTTGGACTTCAATTTCCTTTTGTTTTAAGTACCGGATGGCATCAAATATATTTTGTTTTATTAGTAAAGTTGCTCATTCTATACTTTTTATTAATAACAATAGTTAATACAAAACAAAAGCTTATTGTTGTAATTTTAACGAACTTAATCGGTTGTGCTTATATTGGCTTTACTGCTTTGCAAACGCACAGTGGAGGTAGGTTTGAACGAGCGGGCTTGCCAAGTATAGATGACTCCAATCTACTCGCAATACATGTTATTCCTATAGTAGTAACAGCAGCTTTCTTATTCCTGAGTAATGCAATCAAAAAGAAATACTGGTTACTTATCCCGTTAGCTTTTGCAGGTAATCTCATTATTATGTCGGGTAGTCGCGGAGCAATAGGGGCTTTAGTTGCAACCGGCTTGTTTTTAGTTTTATTCTCGGCAAAAGAATTTAAAGGTACATTAATAAAGTGGGGAGCTGTTGCATTAATTGCCTTATCGTTTGTGTCGATCGATTTAATTGTTAATAGAATAGAATCTATTATATCAGCAGAAAGCTCTGAAGAAATAGATGTTAGCGCTCAATCAAGAATGATTATTATTAATGCGCAAATAGAAATGTTTAAAGAGGATATTTTAATAGGAAATGGTCATCGTACAACACTACTACTAAGTCCGTTATATATTGATCAAAAATACTTAACGAATACTACCGCAGGAGCATTACGTGGCTCGCATAACTTAACAATGACAATGTTAGCTGATCATGGAATTATAGGAGGAGGACTCTTTTTTCTGATTATTTTGGGTGTGGTTAAAAGAGGTTTATCAATGTCAAAAAATAAAGAATATGATCGTGATCTAAGGCTTATCATGTTGGGTTTAACTGGCGGAATGATTGGGGTTATGGCAGCAAGTCAGTTTTCCAATAGTAAAGTGTTAGAAATAACAATTTGGATGATTGCGCTTATAATAATTGCTAGTAATATTTTGAATAGACCCCTAGTAGAAAACAATCAGAAATAAAATGCAGATAATACTTAAATTCATAAAAAAAACACCGATATTAATTTATATAATCTTTCATTTTAGGAAAATAAATAAGGTTAAACCTAAATGTCTACTTTAGCGGGAAAGTTAGGCTCTAGTGCTATCT
The DNA here is from genome assembly GCF_018860915.1 of Colwellia sp. C2M11. Lineage (GTDB taxonomy): Bacteria > Pseudomonadota > Gammaproteobacteria > Enterobacterales > Alteromonadaceae > Colwellia. The sequence goes on along the minus strand of NZ_JAHKQD010000036.1, from coordinate 86,770 downwards.
GGATGCTTATTACTAGATTGTTAGTAAAAAGTTTAGGGATAATTAGTTCTCTTATTTTAGTTAGGCTTTTAACTCCTGAGGATTTTGGGGTTATAGCAATTGTTATGTCAATTTATTCATTTATCGAGCTATTTGGTTTATTTGGTTTCAATGCTGCAATTATTCAAAAAACCGACCCTCAAAAATCTGATTATGATACTACTTTTACGATTAATTTATGCTTCGGCATAATAGCATCAAGCTTAATGTTTTTTATGGCATCCAGCTTAGCTTCATTCTTTGATGATCAACGACTAATAGAAGTGTTTAGATGGGTTGCGCTAATGTTCTTGTTTAATGCATTAATCAATATTAAAGTTGTAGACTTTCAGAGGGATATGAACTTTAAGAAAGAGCTGATCTTACAGTTAGTTCCTAAATTATTTAGTTTTTTCGTTACTTTATTTTTAGCGTGGTATTTGCGAAATTACTTGGCATTAGTTTATGGTATGTTAGCGCTTTCACTTTTTAACGTAATTCAAAGTTATATCATGAAACCTTATTCTCCATCATTATCTATGAAAGGGGGAAAAGAACTATTTAGATTCTCTAAATGGTTAATGGTTAATAATATTTTCTATTATATAAACAATAAAAGTATTGATTTGATTGTAGGAAAAATGATTTCTACAAAAGCTGCAGGGCTCTATTCTATAAGTCAAGAAATGGCGACTTTACCTGTTTCAGAGATAGGTGCACCAATTAATAAGGCTTCATATCCAGCATATTCTAAAGCAAAAGATAACTTAAAAGAATTAACTTTATTATTTTATAGTACGTGTTCGATGATCACAATATTAGCGCTTCCTGCTGCTTTAGGTCTGTTTAGTGTCTCCGATTACTTTGTTCCAGTAGTTTTAGGTGAAAAGTGGATAGGGGCTATTGAAGTTATTCAGTTGTTATCGTTAGCGGCTTTTGTTACTTCACTGTCATCAAATAATGGTTATATCTTTATGGCGATAGGAAAACCCAAAATAACCACTATGATTTCAGGTATTAGGATCATTATTTTATTAATTATGTTATTTGGCATCATATCCTTTGATAACATATCAAGTCCGGCGCAGGCATTGCTTTGCAGTGCAATTATTAACTTCTTTATTTCATTTTCATGGTTAAAATTTGAAATTCATATTTCTTTCAGAAGTATGATGGCTATTTTATATAGGCCTGTCCTCTCATCATTAATAATGAGTATTATGATATGGGTAATGAAATCACTTTATATCATTGATGTAGATTTTTTAAATTTGATGTTATTGATTGTTATTGGTGTCATCACTTACGTTAGCTGTATATTATTCTTTTGGTGGGCTGTAGGTAAACCCAAAGGGATAGAAATGCAAATGCTCAGTAAATTAAAGATTATTTAAAAGGAATGTGTTTTGGAAAAATATAATTTTATTGTTCTCGCACCAAATAGGTGGGAGGGTGTTTGGATGAATAGGCAACACTTGTTTTCGATTATAGGTGAAGAGCATAATGTAATATATTCGAACGCACCTTTTAAGCACTGGGATAGAAAATTATCGAGGTTTAAGGCTGCGCCTTTTTTTGGTACCAATACTAAGGTTAACAACGTTTATAATATAGAATTCCCTAAGTACATGTTACGTATTACAAAGTTGAAGAGTTGGGACAACCTCGTAAAAAAGAATTTTGTAAAGCAGATTCAACGCCGTATAGATTCTGATTATCGTACTATCTTGTATGTTTTCAATCCTATATATGGTGAATATATTGATGAGATACCTCATGATTTTCTTGTTTACCATCCTTATGATGACTTTAATAGCTTGTATTCTGATGATGTAGCTAAAAATGGAGAAGAACTTTTATTAAAAAAAGCAGATGTCATGTTTACAACGTCTAAACTTCTTCAAAAAAATTATATAGAGCGCTTTCATCAGCCTGAAAAGGTATATTTCGTACCAAATGGCGTAGATTTCACACTATTTTCTAACGTAAATAACAAAGTAATAGGCATTAATAGTGAAATTAATCGTCCTAAAGTGGGTTATACAGGATCAATAAATGCAAAAATTGATATTTCACTTCTGTTGCAATTATTTCAATCGTTAAGTCATTGTGATTTTTATGTTGTAGGTTCTGAGGGAACAATCGATAGCTTTCAAAATGAAGATATGGGTAAACTTAAAGCTCTTTCTAATGTTTATTTTTTAGGTAATCAGAAGTTAGCTGATGTACCTAGTTATATGAATGCTATGGATATAAACATTATTCCCTACCGCACAGATCCTGATTCATTTGCAAATGCAGGTTACCCTCTTAAATTACATGAATATTTAACTGTTGGTAAACCAATTATTTGTTCTCCTATTGATAGTGCATTCGAATTTGAAAATGTTATCGCAATTAGACACGAGGTTGATGAATGGGTGAACGAAATAAATAATTTATTGAGTAGTAAAGATACAGACGAAAATGTTTTACTTCGTAAAAATGTAGCGCAAAATAATACATGGAAAAAGAGGACAGAATCAATTTTAAATATTATATCGGAAATACTTTAGGGGAGATTATAAGACAAGATGTTGTAAATAAAATTTGAAATAACTGTTTTATGTTTAATTACTTTGCTATACGTAATCTACATAAGCATTATAGGAGTAGGGGGGGTAATTAAATGGCAAATAGTAATAAGCCCTCTGTGGTCCTATCTATACCATGGGAGCTTTATAAAAAAGGTGGTGTAAATACAGTTGTTAAAGATCTCATTAGTCAGTTTGTGTTACCAGACTCCCCTTATAATGTCATATTACATATTAATAATTGGCAAAAGAAGACTAACGATGATAACAAAGAATATGAAGTTATCAGAATACCCACAACAGATATAAGTTGTTGTAATACCTACGCAAAAAAAATTAAGTACCTTTTTATTCAAAAGCCTAAAATGTATTTTCAATGGTATATGGTAATTAAGAAGCATAATGTTCAGGTGATTAATGTTCACTTTCCAACTGCGAATGTATTGAGCTTACTAAACATTTGTAAGTTATTTAAAATTAGGTTGGTTTTTAGTTTTCATGGGGCTGATATCGACCAATTGCATATAACTACAACAGAAAAGGCTCTAAAATATTTTTCTAGACTTGTTTACCGAATAGTTGTTTGTTCTTTATCAATGAAAGAAAGATTAATTAAAAAATCTAGTTTATATAGTGAAAAAATAGTAGTGATACCTAATGGGATTGATAGCGAGAAAATAAAAAACTATTCATTCCCTATTAATGAAAATAAATCATTAATAAATCCTTATTTTGTTAATATAGGCACATTTGAACCTAAAAAAGGACAGGATATATTGATTCATGCTTTTCAATTATTAAATGAAAATTATCCAGTTCATAATCATCAACTTGTATTTATTGGCAGGCAAACCGAATATTTAATGGAACTTAAAAATTTGGTTAATCAACTCGGATTATCTGATCGTATTGTATTTTATACCGATCTTTCTCATAAGCATGTAATGCAAATTTTAAGTAAAGCCGAGTTGTTTTTATTACCATCTAGGGATGAACCTTTTGGTCTAGCTTTACTTGAAGCAGGCTTGTTAAATATTCCAATAATGGCTCATGCAGTAGGAGGAGTGAAAGAAATAATTTCACCTGATTATGATGGCATACTAATAACGGAAAATACCGCACTGGTGTGGTATCAACAGTTGGTGAGGTTTTTAAAAAATGAACATGAAATTAATTGCCTAATTGAAAATTTTTCTACTACAATAGATAAGCGCTTTAGTAGTAAAGTAGTATTCTCTTCTTATATAAAATTATTTCATCAAGTAGAATCAATTAGTTAAAATTTTGATTTGTTAATAAAAATGTTTATTCATATGCTTAGCATAAATAGCGGAACTTCAATAAATGAAAGAAAGATTACAGGTTCTCGATAGCTTAAGAGGCTTAGCAGCGTTAGCTGTTGTATTGCATCATTTTATTGTGGTTTATGGTATTAAATATGGATATGGAGCTCAGCAGTATCCCCCTGAATGGTTAGAATTGAGTATAGGCCGTTATGGTGTTGAACTGTTTTTTATTATTAGTGGTTTTGTTATTTCATTAACGTTAGAGAAAGGGCGCAATGTTACTGCATTTGCTATCTCACGATTCTCTAGATTATTTCCTACTTATTGGTTTTGTGTGATTTTTACTAGTTTAGTGCTTTATTTCTTTCGTGAGCAGAGTACTATTAATTGGGACCAATTTTTATTTAATTTAACAATGGCTCCACAGTTTTTTTGGAGAGAACCTATTGATGGTTCATATTGGACCTTAATGTATGAATTGTTTTTTTATTTTATGATTGCCATTTTATTTGGTAAATCAGGAAAGATTACAATAAAACCTTTAATTATAACTTTTATAGGCTTTTTGTTTTTTACAATATTCAATATTCTATATCCCGTACATATAAAACTACAATACATATCACTATTTCCTCATCTACATTTATTTTGGGCTGGTATTGTTTTTTATAAAATATGGGAATATAAAAAAGATGTTAATAGTTTGAACAATATAAGTATTTCTACGTATGTCTTTATATATACTCTCATGTTATTTCAATGGATATTGTGCCTATTTGAAATTAATAGAGTTAATATTATTTCATCCACATTAGTTTCTTTGTATTTTTTATTATTCCATTTATTTATAAATAATAAATTGGAATTTTTAAAGAATCGAATTCTGATAAAATTGGGTGCAATATCATATTCATTATACTTAATTCACCAGGAAGTAGGCTATGTAATAATAGAGTCAATGTATAAATATACGCATTCTATTGTTATATCTATTATTCTCACTACCGTGGCATGTGTTCTTGTAGCATTAATCATTAATAAATATGTTGAGACAACGACAAATAGAATTTGCAAAAAACAACTAATGAAACTAGCCTCTTTTAAAGGAAATTGAAAGCATTATGTGCGGTATTTTAGGAAAAATTCATTTTAATGGGACAATCGACAAAAGTCGTTTTAAATCAATGCGCGATACTATGCCATATCGTGGTCCTGACAGTAACGGTCTTTGGTTTGATGAGGCTGAAAAAATAGGCTTGGCGCATTTACGCTTAAGTATTCTTGATCCAACACCCGCTGGTCATCAACCACGCGTTGAAGCTGCACATAATTGTGTTATTTCCTATAATGGTGAAGTGTATAATTATCTTGAAATACGTGCGGAACTAGAAACTAAAGGTTACACCTTTGAAACCGGTGCCGACACTGAAGTTGTTCTTAAAGCGTATTTAGAATATGGGGTTGATTGCTTAAAACATTTTAATGGCATGTTTGCCATTGCTATTTGGGATGGTAATAAAAAAGAGCTATTTCTAGCGCGTGATCGTTTAGGAATAAAACCTGTTTATTATTTTCAAAGTGATGAAGAATTTATTTTTGCTTCTGAAACCAAAGCTATTTTAAAAGGTTTAGATAAAAAGCCTGCACTCAATGTGCAATTAATCGATAGTTACATGAGCTTTGGTTATATCCCAGGTGAAAACACCTTACACCAAGGTATTAAGCGTTTAATGCCAGGACATTATGGTATTTTTAAAGACGGTAGTTTTTCTATCAAACAATACTGGGACTTATCGTTTGCTAATAATAGTGATGACAAAGGTTTTGATTATTATGTTGATGGTAGTAAAAAATTATTAGACAGCGCTATAGATTTACGTTTACGCAGTGACGTGCCCTTAGGTATTTTCCTCAGTGGTGGTATCGACTCTAGTGCAGTTGTTGGTTTACTTGCTGATAGAGTTACAGAGCCATTAAAAACTTTTTCTATAGGTTATGACTTTGGTAAAGGCTTTGATGAAACACCGTATGCACAAATTATTGCCGATAAATTTAAAACAGATCATCACGAGATAAAAATAACACCGGCTCAATTTAAAGAATTTATTCCTGAATACATTTCTTTAATGGATGAGCCTGTTACTGAAGCGGCAGCTATTTCATTATTCTTTGTTGCTAAGTTAGCAAAAGAAAAAGTAACCGTTGCCTTGTCAGGTGAAGGTTCAGATGAAATATTTGCAGGTTATGACTTATATCAATACATGAATGTCTTAGATAAATATCGTGCCGTAGTCGGGCAAACTGGCAGTAATTTTTTTGCTGGTGTGTCGAATAAGGTGTTAGGTAAGAGCCATAAAATATCTAAGTACTTAACCATGGCTACGTTACCCATAGAACAACGTTATAAAGGTATGTCTACTTACCCTGACCATGAAAAAGAAGCGCTTTATAAACCCGAATTTAAAGCTGAAATTGAACAAGACTCACAAGTATCTAGCCGTGATTACACCAAAAGCCTTTTTGAAAAAACAAAAAAAGCCGATGCATTAAGTAAAATGCTTTATTTTGATACGAAAACTTGGTTAGTTGATGATTTACTAATTAAAGCTGACAGAATGAGTATGGCCGCATCGCTTGAATTACGAGTTCCATTTTTAGATTATCGTTTAGTTGAATTTGCGGCGACTATTCCAAGTAAGCATAAAATTAAAAAAGGCGAAGGCAAATACCCATTAAAGAAAATGATGGAAGGTATTTTACCCAACGACATTATTTATCGTAAAAAAATGGGTTTCCCTACACCACTTAAATTAATGTTTCAAAATGAATTGAGAGATTACGCTGAAAATTTATTGTTATCAGCTGAAACTAAGTTACATCAGTTTTTTAAAAAATCGCGTATTAAACAACTTATTCAAGAACATAATAGTGATAAGTTTGACCACCATAAAACATTATGGCAATTAGTGGTGTTAGAAGAATGGCTTAGGAATAATACGGATTAATAATGAGTAATAAAAGTGGCTACTATTCACATATTGATGCATTAAGAGCTATTGCAGTATTTGTAGTTATTGTCTTTCATATAAACCATGAATACTTGCCTGGTGGTTTTGTGGGCGTTGATATTTTTTTTGTAATCTCTGGTTTTTTAATTTCTAGTCAGCTTTTCAAATCTGTTTCGAAAAATACATTTTCAATAAAAGATTTTTATGCAAAGCGAATAAAACGCATTTTACCTGCGGCTTTTTCGGTTATTTTTATTACTATTCTACTCGCGCAATTTTTGTTTTTACCTGAAGATGCCGTAAAAGTAGCAAATTCGGGTATTTGGTCAACATTTTCTTTATCTAATATTTATTTTTGGAAGTTTCAAGATACAAGTTATTTTGCCGTAGGAAGCTATACAACACCTCTTTTACATTATTGGTCATTAGGGGTAGAAGAGCAGTTTTATATTTTTTGGCCATTAATGGTTTTATTGTTATTGCCCAGGCTCAATAAATTTATTCTTATTGCGCTTTTAATTTTGACTATTATTGCATCTGCGACGATTGCTCAACTTTTACTGAAAGATCATCACTCTTTTGTTTATTATATGTTGCCAACAAGAGCAGGTGAACTTTTAGTTGGTGCGCTTTTAGCAGCATTGCTACATTTTAATGTCATAAAAAAACCTATAAATAATAGCTTTTTGTTCATTACTTCTATCATTTGTATTATTGCATCTTGTCTTTTTATCACCCCAGATATGATTTTCCCTGGTTGGCTTTACTTAATTCCAACGGTATCAGCCGCTTTATTTATTTGGTCTGGATTTAATCAATCATCTGCTTTTTCCGTTTGGTTAACCACTAAACCAATTTTATGGTTAGGTAAAGTATCTTATTCAGCCTACTTAGTACATTGGCCACTGTTAGCTTTTTATCGTTATGGCTATGGTGAGCCGACAGCCATTGTCTCAATAGCGTTATTTATCGGTATTTTATTTTTGTCGTGGCTAAATTGGAAATTTGTTGAAGAACGTTTTAGATATGTAAATTTATCTTTTGCACAGCTTACAATTAAACAATTATTTCTACCTTCTTTGGCTATTCTTGTATTGGCAGCTTTTGTTATTACTACAAAGGGAGTCGGTATACGTAGTTATAACGCTAACTATGTAACGGAAGTAAAAGAATTAACAAATTATGCTAAAACAACAAGTCGGTATGACTACATTTGTCAATATTGGCGTTTAGAAGACAAACATTTTTCTAATCCCGACTGTATTGTTGGTAGTAACAAAAATACAAATATATTATTGTGGGGTGATTCTAATGCGGCTCATTATATAGGAGTATTAGGAAGTATAGCGAAGGAACAAAAATGGGCATTTAGAAATGTTTCTCATGCTGCATGCCCTCCTATATTCAATGATGCCAAACCATATGTAAAAGTAGAAAGGTATGATGATTGCCAGGCTTCTCTTGATTTGGTCAAGTCGAAACTCGATCAATATAAAACGATATTTATATCGGCGGCGTATAATTATTATGCTAGAAGATCTCCTAGATTTATGGATGATTTTGAGCAAACGATTAGTTTTCTCGTTAAAAAGAATCACCAGGTTATAATTATCGGTAAAGCACCTGTTTTTATTAACTTTGATCGTCATTGCTTAGCTAAAAGTATTACTTACCCTTGGAAAGATTGCTCTAATCTAGAACAGAGCTATAAAGCCGAAATTGATGCTATAAATACTAGATTATTAACATTTTCTCAAACGTTATCGCATGTTCAATATATTGACTTTAATGCGGTGTTATGTGAAGGCGGCTGCAGCCCATATAAGAGAGGAAAATCTATATATTTTGATTCGAGTCATATTGAAATCCAATCGTCTTGGCAAATCGGTAAAGAATTAATCGAGAATGATCAAATTCCAAAACTATTTAACGTTTTAAAACTTACGAGAGAATAAATGCACAAAAGAAAAAAAATATTAGCGATTAGCTATTTATTTCCTAATAGTGAACAACCGAATCACGGTATTTTTGTATTAAACCGTTTAAAAGCGATGAGTAAATATGCTGATATTACGGTAATTAACCCGATTGCTGATTCTCCTGTCCATAAGCATATTGATAAATTCAAAGGTTTGCAAAAAATTCCGTTGCAAGAAGAGCTTCTTGGAGTACATGTTTATCACCCGCGTTTTTTTTCAATTCCAGGACATTTAAAATCATTAGAGGTTATTAGTTATCGACGGGCAGTATGGTCAATAGTTAAAACGTTACCGGCCGATTTTGATTTAATTGATTTACATTGGACCTTTCCTGATTTACCTACCGGGGCATGGCTATCGAAAAAATTTGATATTCCTTTTAATGTTACTTTACGTGGTATGGAGGCATTTCATCTTCAAGATTCCGGCTTACGTAAGCACATTGTTAGTTATTATCTTAAAAAAGTAGATAAAGTTATCTCTCTTAGCGAGGAAATGGCACAAACGGCTAATGAGTTGGCTGAAACGGCTAATAAAACCACGGTCATAAGAAACGGTGTTGATACCAATAAGTTTTATTATTTAGATAAAAAAGAATGTCGTGAAAAATTAAATTTGCCATTAAATGAAAAAATTATTCTAGGTGTTGGTGCACTTATTTATCGTAAGGGTTTTGACTTGGTTATTAAAGGCTTAAAGAAAATAATTGCCACGAAAGGTTTAGAAAACACTAAGTTTTATATTTTAGGGTCTCAAGGGCCAGAAGGTGATTACCGTAGAGAGCTTAATCAGTTTATTGAACAACATAACTTACAAGAACAGGTGGTCTTTGTTGGTGCTGTTGCTAATAGCGAATTGATTACTTGGTACAATGCTGCGGATGTCTTTTGTTTGTCAAGTAGAGGAGAGGGAAGTCCCAATGTATTAACCGAAGCATTAGCTTGTGGTACGCCAGCTGTGGCAACGAATGTAGGTAGTGTGCCTGAAATTATGACAAGTGAAGATAATCTGGGGTATTATGTAGAGAATGAAAATCAAAATGAAATAACTAATCGCCTTATTGATTTATTATCTAGTGAGCATGATCGTAATAAACAGGCATTAGTATTTAAAAAGTATACTTGGGATTGGTGTGCGAAAGAAGTTATGGATGTACTAAACTAAACTAAACAAAGCAAAGCTATTTAACTCACACGAAATATTACCTGATGCTAAATTTAAAAATTATCTTAACTGCGTTATTCACAATGCTCTGCTTGTTTTTACAGGCATGCGGCAGCGAAGATACACCTCAGCTGGCAAATAAAGTAAGTCACGATAATAATTCGCTAAGTCAACTTGTTGATCAAGATTTGTCTCCTAATCAAGTAAATGACTCCATATTAGTGAATAAGGTTAATGTTGGTATTACTGTATATGCTGAAGGTACTGGGACAGTTACTTATCAAATGCTTGATTCTGCAGAAGGGCGATTTTCAATTGATGAAAATAGTGGTGTAGTATATGTATCTGATTATCTTTTGTTTAATGGGTCTCTGTTATCTAATCACACTATTAATGTACAAGCAACTGATCAAGATGGTCAAAAGAATACACAAGAATTTACTATCGATGTAAGCACTGAGAAATTACCTATCAGCGGGATAATTGATATAAATCTTCTACCAAATGAGATTTCAGAACGTGTTGAAAATGGGGTAGAGGTAGGAATAACAGCGAATGCAATAGACGTTAAAGATAGTGTGGCTTACAAGCTATTAGAAGATGGTGCTGGAAGGTTTAAGGTTGATAATGGTTCAGGTGTAGTAACGGTTGCCAATGGCAGTATACTTAATGCACAACAGGCACTAGCTCATGAAATTGAAATAGAAGCGAATAGTACCGATGGCACAGCAAGCAGTAAAAAATTTGTAGTGGATGTTCTTCCTAATTATGAAAATGATATACCTATCGTAAGTCAGTATAATACTTTGCTTAATTGGAATGAGGGCTCACAGAAATTTTTCGATGGCTGGACTTGGCATAATGATATTGCTTACGGCAACCCAGGGTGGTTACTAAACGATGATGGACCTATTGGTGGCGGAGAACAATATCAATGGGGTTGGGGGGCTCGTTCTTTTAATAAAGGGGATTACGGTAAAGACAATACTGCTTTAATTGATACTGTAGATATTAGTCCGTCAACTAGTATAGGTGGTAGCTTACAAGTAACAGAAACAGCTAATAGCACCGATCATCGTAGTACTTGGTGGGTTTGGTATGATGGAAAGCCTTTATCGGATCGTGGTATAACCAATGCTAAAACAGATCGAATGAGTTTTTATCTGAAAACCGAAGGTATGAAGGAGTTAAATGATGATGGCGGTAAAGAAAGTATTGGTAATAATTTCCATATAGGCACTTACTTGTGTTGGGAAGCAAATGAGCCAGCTTATGGCACTGGTGATGGTTGTCCGTATGAAGGTAAAGGTAATCAGCATTACTATCATTATTTAGCTATAAATCCTGGTGCTTGGATACATGTTTTATTAGACCAACATCCTCAACATATAAGAGGGGGTAAAGGTACACTCCAGAATAATCCTCCACAGGAGTCATATCAAAAAAATTATTTTGAGCAGATTAGCCGTTTTTATTTTGAGATCAGAGAGCAGCAAAGCGTTAAAACTAGTTTTAATATTGATGAGTTAAATTACTTTAGCTCTAATGATATGGTTGAAACCGAGCAAAATGATGAATCTATCACTTCATTGTGGATAGGTTACTGGAAAAGTAAAGACGTATGGGAAATAGGCTTTCATGATGAGTCTTATCAACAATATAATGACGACATGAATTCTACTTTTGAAGTTCGTTGGTCTACAGCGCCTATTACCAATGATAATTTCTATGCAGCAACACTTATTAAACCTATGTTCTATAGTGGCATAGAGGTTGCGGGAGTGAATAGTGAGTATTTATTAAGACGATCTAATGGTTGGACATCTAATGTTTGGACTCGGTTTGAGCTACCAGATGAAGTGGAAAATAATTATAAAAAAGTATTTTTTGCTGTTAAAGATGTATCAAAATTAGGTAAACACATAGGCACTCGTTGGCCATATAATAAAGGGGACGGTCATGACGCCCCTACCGATAACATAAAAATTATTGATTATTATTTACGATAACCTACTAAGTAATCTGTTTGATCAAAATACTTTCTAAAATTTTAGCTTTTCCTTTTCTATTATAATTATCAAGGTTTCTTTCGCTTATAATTTTGTCTTTTAGTATTAAGGTTAATACTGATGATTGTATTTCTTCAGTAGTATTCCCTACATGAACATTTTGAAACTGAGTAGCTAGTTTATAGGTTTCTCCATTAGTGTCTGCTTTTACTAGCAGCGGTTTGTTGGTTCTTAAGTATTCATATATTTTACCAGGTATTTGTTTGTTAAAGCGTTTATCTTGAATAAGTAATAATGCATCTGCATTAGTCATATTATTTAAGGCGTTTAAAAATGGCACAGGACTAATAAACTTAACCATGTTTTGTATATTAAGCTCTGATATGAGGTCATTAAAATCCTCACCATTACCGGCACCTTGAAAAACTAATTCAAAATCATCATTTGAAATGTGACCTAATGTTTTGAGTGCTGAAAGTGCCTTAAAAACAGGCACAGGATCTCGCCCATTGGCGTATAAAACACCACTATAATATAAGGAGAACTTTTGCTCTGAAAAAGGTGTTGCTTTATTTTTTAATGTCGCCAGCTTTTCAAAATTCGCTTCATCGTAACCATTTTCAATTACCGTGTTTTTCTTTGTAATTATTTCTTGGTACTGTTGTTCGTAAAGATCTCTAACCGCTGATGTCGCAAACGTTATATGAGAGGCGTTGTTTAGAGTTGTTTGGTCTATTCGTTTATGGAATTTGTCTAACCACTTGCCAGCGGTACCATTCATATAATGAAAAGGGTCTCTGTAATCGGCTACCCAAGGAATGTGTGATCCTTTTGATAGCTTATTAGCAATGAAGTGAGTACTAGGTATTGGTGAGGACGACCAAATGACATCAGGTTGATATTTTTTTATTAATGTACGTCCTTTTGCTATTGCTGAAGGGATCCATGTTAAGCCCCAACGATCAGGTGTTGCCATTACTTCAAGGTACTTACCTTTGAACGACAATTGACGTTGAACATCTAAAGCAGTAGTTCTATAGACTAAGTCATCATTGTGTTGAATATAATCTTCATTTTTATTGAGGTAGGCATGCGGTTTGGCGGTTAGTACAATAACTTTCCATCCCCATGCTTTTAAGTATCGATAAAAGCTTTCTATTCTCGGTACAGATGCGCCATTACTTGGTGGGAATTCAAATGCAATCATTAATATTGTTTTAGACATGTTCGCCTGCTATTTTGGCTATGGAAAGAGAAAATAAAGAATGTTGTTTTCTATAAGGCATAAATCGAGGGATTTGCCATATTGTATTGGTGCTTATAGCGCCACCATCATTGGTTGAAAAAGCAGCTTTAAAGCCTAATTCTTTTGCTGTGTCACAATGACTTTTTTGAAAGTCTCGACCATACAGACCATTGGGAAAAGCCAAATAGTCCACAGGGCTTTTTATTATGCTTTCAAGTTTTTGTTTATTGGTTAATAATTCAGCTCGGCAATTTTCGTTTGTTTCAGTTGATACAATGGTATGGCTATGGGTATGAGCACCTATCGTGAATCCGTCATTATGCAATGTGTTAATTTGTTGCTCTGTCATCATAGTACGCTTAAATTCAATGTTTCCTAGTTCATCCGCAAGTTTTTTTAATTGTAATGTTCTTTTATTATCGCTTAAGAATTTTAATTTGCTAAGTAATAGCTCAAATGCCTGTTTTTTTTCATCATTGTTGTTAATTGTTATTTTTTCACCAATAATATCTTTTGATATCACTTTTTTTGTCGTGTTTTTTATTAACTGTTCAACTTCATCGTTCCATAAGTAACCTTGTTCAACACCACGAGTTGATATAAAAAATGTGGCGGGGCATGCATGGTTTTTTAATATGGGTGCCGCTATGGTAAAGTTATCTTGATAACCATCATCAAAGGTAATAACTAAAGCTTTAGGGGGGAGGCGCTTGGTTTTTAGCAACCTCATGGCATCTGGTAATGATAATATAGTAAAATACTTACTAAGAAACTTTATTTTCTTATCAAATTCAACTGCAATAATATCATCTGGATGATATTGGTTTTTTGTTTCAAAAACATGATGATAATATAAAATTGCCAAGGGATTTTCTTTTAGCTTTGTTCGTGAGCGGCAATAAATTATCGATAATAGTAGGTTTAACATGAAGGAAGTTATATCCTTTTAATAACAGTTTTTGTTTTTAATAGTATTCAGTTTAATCTATCGAGTAATATTTACAATTGGCTAGATGTAAATATTATATAAATAAAGGGGTATAGGTTTCATGATGACTTTTTTTCTCTCTAAGATTTTTATACCTCTTTTTGAAAAGTGCTCAAAAACTAATTTTTGGTCTATTTATAAAGAGATGCTTAATTTCCTTACTCGTTCAACATACACATATACTGCAGAAGAGTTAAAGCTAGAAAACATCTTAAACCATGCCGTTGATAATACTGAATTTTGGCCTAACAAAATCAAAACAAAACCAGGTTTAACGACTTACCAATTACTCAGAATTATTCCTATCACACAAAAAAGTACTTATGCCCAAGGGTTTCCAGACCAAGTTACTGTGAAAAATCGTACTGAGGATTGGCAATACTTATCTTCAGCAGGTACTACCGGTAGAATGACTGTAGTTGTCGACTTTGTAAAAAGGGATTATCTAAGGGCAGCAGAGCATTTGAACCTTAAACTCGCAACGGGGTCTGCGCTGGGTTATAAATCTGTTGATATTCCTCCTAGTGCTTGTAATGTTGTCTGTGGTTTCTCTGATCAAGGACCAGAGCCTATAGGTGGTTTTTTTTGGTGGGCTTTCAAAAATAATAAATTATTTACACCTTCTACCTTGTCAGATTTACGCGGTCGGTTTGAACGACAAATTATGTTAAATCGTAAAGTGTTAATGCCTATAGATTCCGCTCCTTGGGAGAAAATGTGTCAACAATTAGATCTGTATTTAGATAGTATAATTGCAAATAAAGTACGAATTATTAGAGCGCTACCTCATTTTCTTTTGTGGCTAGCTAAACGTGCAGAACAACGACAACTTATATTTCCTGATGTTAAAACTCTTCTACCTTATGGTGGCTTGGCAGGAAAAGCGCTAGTTGAAAGTATTACGCGTGTTTTTCAAGCTAAATATATTAATGTATATGGCACGGGTGAAGTAGGATCTATTGGCTGTACAATGTCTGATTCTCATGTAATTGATATTTATTCTGCTATGGTATGCTTGGAAGTGCTCGATAACACAGGTGAATATGCTGAATTAAATACACCTGGTAGAGTTATTGTTACCGATCTTAATAATTATGCTATGCCAATTATTCGATATGAGATTGGTGATATCGCTAAGGTTATTGAATATGACACTAAAAATAGTTTGCCTCGAAAAATAGAAATTTTAGGACGAAAACAGGAGTGCTTTAATTTACCATCAGGAAAATATCTAACGACTATTGAGATTCAGAATGTTTTTTTTCAATTTCCCGATATTATTAACTTTCAGTTAGAAATTATTACCCCTAAAATTTTTAAAGTTGTTATTGTATGTTTAAATGATTTCGATACAAAAAAGCTATCAGAACAACTTCAAGTTTTACTTGAATTACCTAAGTCTCCTGTTATAAAAATTAGTGAATTTATTCTGCCAGAGCAAAGTGGAAAATTCTTATCGGTTAAAACTAGAAATAAAAGATAATTAAGGATGATTTTGAAAAATATTAATGGAATAAGAGCACAATTTCCTATTTTGGAAAGAGTAACACCTACCGGAAAGCCACTTATCTACTTAGATAGCGCAGCCACGGCATTAAAACCACAATGTGTGATTGATGCGGTGACTGATGTTTTAACGAATAGAACCGCGAATATACATCGTTCGGTTCATTTTTTAGGTGATGAAGCAACTGAACTTTATGAAAGCACTAGAGATATTGTTGCCGCTTTTATTGGATCAGAAGCCAATGAAATTGTGTTTTTAAGGAACACGACAGAAGGACTAAACCTAGTTGCTAAAGCTTTTTCGGGTAAAGGACGAATCATTTCTAGCGTTGGTGAGCATCATTCAAATTATTTACCTTGGCAGGGGCATGATGTGCATCGGTTAAGTCTTGATGACAATGGCGATATTAACTGGTTTGAATTAGAGCAAGAATTGTTAAAGGGAGATGTAGCGCTAGTTAGCCTGACGCATGCTTCAAATGTAACAGGCTATATGCTTGATTTAGAAAAACTCGTTAATATGTGTCATGCGTCAGGCGCAAAAGTAATGATCGATGGTGCTCAATCTATTCCTCATACCCAAATCGATGTTGCTAAAATACAATGTGATTTCTTGGTCTTTAGTGGTCATAAATTGGGTGCTCCTTCGGGGGTTGGAGTACTCTTTGGGAAAGCCGAGCTATTAGAAGAAATGGACTATTGGCTGCATGGTGGCTCTACTGTTGAAAGTGTCACTCAACATAGTATTGAAGCTAAGAACTCGCCGTGGAAGTTTGAGGCAGGTACGCCAGCAATAGAAAGTGTTGTGGGTTTACAGGCCGCCGTTTTATTTTTGTTAGACTTAGGCATGGATAATGTCGAATCTCATTTTAAGTCCTTATCTGAATATACAAGCATATGCCTACGCGAGAACTTACCATTGGTGAATGTTATTGGAGGAAAAGACAAGATTCAAGGTCCATTTAGCTTAACATCACCTGGTATTTCTCCTCATATTGTTGCACGTGGTTTGAGTGATAGATATGGTATTTGTTTACGTTCAGGTTTTCATTGTGCTCAACCTCTGCATGATTTTTACAATGTAGGTGCCTCTATAAGATTGTCGTTTTGGCTGTATAATACGAAAGATGAAATTGAACAAGCGATTAAAGGAATAGCTAACTTTATTAACTTAGTTAAGTCAAATTAAGTCAGCATTCACTTTTTATACTTTTACATGTAAATACTGTAGGTAATTATGAAGAATATTTTTGCAATGCTTTTATTTATGACAGTTCATTATTGTAATGCAGAGCATGTATTTGTTGATGGCAAAGAATTTTTTTCTTTAGAGGAAGCTAAATCAGCAATTGTTGATGGTAGCCAAATTTACTTAAAAGCAGGTATATATACTCAAGGGGTTTATATAAAAGAGGATAATATCAGTATAATAGGTGAGGATAATGTCATTTTTGATGATGCTGCTGTTGATGGTAAAGCAGCGCTAGTTCTTTCCGGTGATAATGTTCTTGTTGAGAGTATTGAGTGCCAAAATATAAGTGTGCGTGATCATAATGGAGCTTGTATTCGTTTTGAAGGGAAAAATTTAACCGTTCGTAACTTGTATGCTCATGATAGCCAATCAGGCATTATGACCTCTCATAATTACGAAGGTTTTTTACATGTTGAATTTTCTAAATTTGAGCGATTAGGTGGAAAAGCAACCGGTAGAGGGTATGCTCATGCTATTTATGCCAATGTAGGAGAGTTTTATTTTAGTTATTCTCAAGTATTGTCAACAGGTAAAGAAGGAAGTGGCTTAAAGTCGCGTTCTAGAAAAACAGTTGTAAAAAATAGTATTCTAGCATCACTCGATGCTAAAGATAGTAGATTAATTGATGTTGCAAATTACGGGGAATTAATCATACAAGATAGTATTTTACAACAAGGGAATAATAGCTCGAATAGCCAATTGATTTCTTATGGGTTAGAAAAAGTAAAAAATAATTTTGAGGTTAATAGAATAGTAATTAGAAATAATCTTCTATTATTAGATAGAGAAAAAGCCAATGTGATTATTATGCATAAACAAGCAAATACTGTTGAAATATATGATAATACTATTGTCGGTGACTTTTTATATCCTAATGAATTTAGTAAGAAAAATCCTTGGTATATTAGTCGTGAAGATGCAAGGCTTAAGGCATATCCCTATCTACCAGAAATTTCAGAGTTAAAGCAACTTATTAACTCTATAAGCGTTGTTGGAAGTAGAAAATAATTTAAGTTATGTCGCATGGTGGTTTACTATGATGTGTTTTAAAAGTATTAATAAATTTAGAGGGTTGTAAAATTGACTATTACCATTCATTCCATTTCAGCAAATGATTTATCACGTTGGGATGATTATGTTAATCAGCATGAATCTGCATCGGTATATCATTTATCTGCGTGGAAGTTACTTATTGAAAAAACGTTTGGACATGAATGTTTATATTATTATGCGTTAAATGAAAACGGTAATATTTGTGGTGTATTACCAAGTGTTAACTTGAAAAGTAAGTTGTTTGGTAATTTCATTGTAAGCATGCCTTTTTTTAATTACGGTGGCGTTATTGCTGATACAAGTGAGATTGCTAACCAATTAAATCAACACTTACAAAACCAAGCAGAAATAAACAAAGTAAGCCATATTCAATACCGTGAATCAGTTGAACGTATTGATAATGTATTACCTGTTTCTACCGGCAAAGTAAATATGGTTTTACAGTTACCTGAAACAGCTGAAGCGTTAGGTAAGTTAATTGGCTCTAAAAGAAGATCACAAATTAAGCGGCCAATCAAAGAAGGGGTTAGTCACAAAATAGGTAAGGTCGAATTATTTGATGATTTTTATCAGGTGTTTTGTGAGAATATGAGAGATTTAGGTACACCTGTTTATGGAAAATCTTTTTTTATAAACATTTTAGAGACATTTAAAGAGCATTGCTCTATTTGTATTGTGTATTGGCAAGGAAAACCTGTATCAGCTGGTTTCTTAATTAGTTATAAAGATCGTATGGAAATACCTTGGGCGAGCACTTTAAGTTATGCAAACCGAATTTCAGTGAATATGTATTTATATTGGCAAATACTATCATATGCCATTGAACAAGGCCTTTCTGAGTTCGACTTTGGTCGTTCTACTGTCGACGAGGGAACGTATCGATTTAAAAAGCAATGGAAGTCTGAACCACAGCAATGTTATTGGTATCATTGGATTCCTGAAGGTGGTGAATTACCGAACCTATCTCCTAGTAATGCTAAATTTGATTTGGCGATTAAAGTGTGGAAAAAATTGCCACTACCTATTGCTAATACAATAGGTCCATTATTAGTTAAAAATTTACCTTGACATCATCACCGTTTTGCAATTTGTTTTTTAGGTTAATTAATAAATTTTCCAATTTGAATTTGATTGATTCTTTTTGTATTACTAAATAACAGTGTTCATTTTTTTGATTTGATAGTGATTGTTTATATCTTGCTTCTCCTGCTAAAAAGTCATATTTTTTTATATTAGGTTTGTTTTCAATTAACCATTGAATAAATAATGCATGTAAACTCAATCCTAATTTTATACGGTTGTCTGCTATTGGTTTTAAAGCACTTAGATAGAAATAAGCGCAATTATGGTTTAAAAAGCAGTATAAACAACCGTACAGTTCATTGTTTATCATTAAGCTGGCGACAACGGTATTAGAAGTAGTATGGTCAGAATGGATTAAGTTTTTATGAAAACCCGTGAATTGAGGATTAGTGAAGCCACTAGGGGTCTCGGTGTCTTTCCATTTATCAATGTGCCATTGTTGGCATTTGCTCAAGATTTGAGTCTGTTGTTCTGGGGCGATAGTGACTGAAAATTTAAATTCGTTTTGTTGCGTTAGTAACGTGTGGCTTCGTTTGAGTTGTTTTCGGGTACTTTTAGATAATGAAGAAAAATAATCATCAATAGTATTTATTTTATCTAGCGTGATGAAGTAGCCATTTTCAGTATTATTTTTAATTATTGAGTATTTGTTTGTACAGGATAATTGCTCTTTTGACGGTTGATCATTATTGATTGCAATTATAAATTCATCAACGTGGTTGTAGTGAGAAAGTAGTGTCTGCCATATCGCCTGAATAATAACATCTTTATTTTCATTCGTTGTTAGAAATGTATTGTTTTCAATCCAAATTTGGTCTTTACAATCGTTCCCCGTTCTATGCAGATACCACTGCTTTCTTTTAAATAAGCCATATTTGGTTGTGTCTTTTTCAATAAAAATACCCAAGGCAACTGTTCGATCATTTTGTGTAGCTTCTACTAATATCAACTTTGATGTGTTTTTTATTTGTTCTAACCAAGAGCCTATCCAGCGCCATGTTAAAAAAAATGAAGGTGAAGCAATACTTTCTAATCGAAGCCAGCTCTTTTTAAGTTGCTCAATTTTTTCGGGAATAAGCGGTAGGATAGTAATATGAATGTTATCTAACTCAAATTGTGCTTTTTTTAAATTCAATTTAGATACCTATTACGATAATATAACCACACTTATGAATCTTATCTTTTTATTGTGTTGTTAGTTCAATGGAAAGTAAAGGGCTGATATTTGAAAATGACAAATAAAGTTGTGCATCTCGTTTACAGTTTTGGCTGTGGAGGTCTTGAAAAAGTAATCGCTAATTTAATAAATAACTCTGAAGAGTATGATGTTGAACATGTACTTGTGTCATTAACAGATGATGTAAGTATGTTGGATCAAGTTGATAAAAAAATCCAAGTATTTGTACTGGATAAAAAGTCTGGCAATGATATCAGAACACATATTAAATTATTTTCGTTATTGAAAAAGCTAAAGCCTCGAGCAATCAATACTTATAATTTTGGCACAATAGAGTACCATTTTGTAGCGGCAGTTGCAGGTGTTCCTGTACGTGTTCATAGTGACCACGGAAGAGGTGGTGATGACCCTCTAGGTAAGAATAAACTTCATAATACATTTAGAAAGTTTATTGCTCGATTTATTACTGAGTATGTTGTTGTTTCATATGATTTGTTTCAATGGATCTTAAATGATATTAAGGTTAAACCATCTAAACTAACATTATTATTTAATGGCGTGGTAGTTCCGCAAGAAAAGAAATGTAGTATTGATGATCCAAAAACATTTGTAACGATAGGGCGTTTAGATAAAGTTAAAAATCAGAAGCTTTTAATTGACGCCTTTGCTCAATCTGTTAAATCTATTCCGAGCTTTGAACAATGTACTTTAAACATTGTTGGTGATGGCCCTTTGTTTACGGAATTACAATTACAAATAGAATCATTAAATATGCAAAACCATATACATTTATTGGGCTTTAGAGAGGATATAACAACCATTCTTGATGAGTCTGACATATTTGTATTGTCGTCGTTGTATGAAGCTATGCCTATGACTATTTTAGAGGCTATGGCCAATAAAACTCCTGTTATATGCACAAACGTTGGCGGTATCTCTCAATTTATTACAGAAGAACAAGCTTGGTTTGTAGAGCCTAGCAATTGCGAGGCTTTGACAAATAAGTTAAATGAAGTAAAAAATAGCAGTGAAAAGCGACTATTAAAAGCGAATGAAGCATATACATTAGTTTATGAAAAATATGCTGTTAAACAGATGGTTAAAGCATATATGGAGAAATACACGATAAGAAAAAACCTCCTACTGTAGATTAATAGTATCAACACTTGCACTTATTATTACAATGGCATGATGATAACTGTATAGTGCTTTTTGTATTAGTAAAAATTGCATTTTATCCCCTATAATTTAAAATGATTTTACCAGAAATTATAGGGGAGTGTGATCTTCTTATCTCGTTATTTCTTAGTTGGTTGCGGCTGAAATTTTAGCTGCAGTGTCTAGTATGCTCTTATTATTTGGATAATATTCTAGCGCTTTATCAATATAAGATTTAGCCTTGTTGTACTCTTGTTTCTCATAATAAATCCAAGCTAAATTATTTAAAGCAATACCATTTGTCTTATCAAGAGCAAGTAACTTGATATATTCGTTGATAGACTTATTTCTATCGGTTTTAAATAAATATTCTGCGTAGAGGTTAAGAAATAACAAATTATCAGGGTCTTTATGCAAATGATTTTGAACAAGTGTAATTGCTCGCTCAGGCTCATTAGTAAGCATGTACGTGTTATATAACATTGTTGCTGTGCGTGAGCTATTTAGCCGTTTGTATTCTTTTTCAAGTAGTGGCTTTGCTGTAGTATAGTCTTCTAACAAAAATAAAGTTTTGCCAAAAATACCTTTGTATATTGGGCTTTCAGCAATATTCGTTTGTTTATAACTATTTAAAATATCCATACTTTCCTTGGCTTTACCTGCATTAACTAAATACTCTGCATGCATCAAATTAATACGGGGATCCTCAGTCGGTAGATTACTTTTAAAATTTTCAATATCAATCAATATTTCTTTATATAGCCCGATACTTTCCATCGTTAATATTTTTTTAGTAAAAGCGAGGATATTGTTAGGGGCTATTTCTAAAATTGAATTATAAGCTGCAATGGCTTTAGGTTTGTTTTCTTGTTTCAAGTAAGAAAGAGCAAGAATATTGTATTTTTCAATGTTGTTCCTGTTGGATAGGTAAGTTCTATTAGATAACACGTTTAATGCTTGATCTATATTTCCCATTTGATAGTAACTTTTTGCTAAAACTAAGCTAAGTGTAGGGTCTTCTTCTTTACTTAACGATTCTTGTATAAAGGTATTAGCTTCTATATCTTTTTTCAGTCCCACTAAGGCATGATACTTTCCAATTATTGCTTTGACGTTTTTTGGCTCTGTATTGAGGATGTCATTATAGGCCTTTATTGCTTGTGTATTTTTATTTTCACTTAAACTTTTTGCAGCAAAATATAGTTTTGCTGTAATGAAGTTAGGGTCAATTTTTAGCATTTTTTGATACAAGCCAGCTATTTCACTTGTATTTTTCGTTCTCTTTGTTATTTCGACTAATAGAAGATAATTCCCTATGTTGTTAGGTTCTTGTGCTATCCAATTTTGAGTCATTTCCTTTGCTCTATCTAGCTGATTTTTTTGAACTAGAGAAGCTAATTCCATTGTTCTGGCTTGCTGGACATCCGTAGCTGATATAGCGATATCATTTGTAATATTTTTAATTATTTCTTCTAAACCAACAAGTGATTCCTGATCATTAACCCTATACTTCAATTTACCTATTTCTAAAGCCAGTGCTGGCGTAGGGGCTTGTGATATATTTATTTGATTTAATAGTTGCGATGCTTGTTGGGGTTTATTTGTTGCTAGTAAAGAATGTGCTACAGCAGCTACTAATACTGTTTCATCATTATCAATTGTTCCATCGTTTAGTTCTGTGTAAGCATTATCGATATAGCCTAGTCTAATTTGAGTGGCTATTAAAATTTTTCTTGCCGGGTGATCGGAAGGAAGGTTTTTCGCGATAGAGGTTAAATAAGAGTGAGCATTTTCGTATTCTGCTAATTGGTAATAGGTAATACCAGCGATAAGCTTTATGGTATCGTTTGAGTAATTAGATGCAAGGGTTTTTTCTATCGCTACTTTAGTGTTGGTATAATCTTTCATCATTATGCTATTTTTAGCGGATAGAAAGTTAATATAAGGTTGTGTAGGGTATTGTTTTAGGAGCTCTTGTAATACCCCCTTTGCTGCTTCATTATTTCTAGCTTCAATATTGCTTTCTGCTTCATAAATTTTGGCAACGCTATATTTTGGCAATAATTTAGCTAAGTGCTGATAGCTTGCAGCGGCCTCTTCGAAATCTTTGAATGAAAATTGAGCTTTTGACAGTAGTAACCAGGCTAACCAATTTTTTTTATTTTCATTAGCAAATATTTTTAGTTCTGCAATACTATTAGCAATATCATTAGTTTTTATATTTGGCGACATTAATTTTAATAAGTTTAATGCTAATATTTGATTAGGATTATTATTGTTTGTATCAGTGGTAAGTTTTTCTAATTCTATTAAGCCTTCAGCTCTTTCTTTTTGAGATAATATTGATAAGGCATAGAAAAGGTTAGCATTATAGCGACTTTTGGGGTTTAGGTCTTTGTTATATTTTTTCCATAAACGTGAAACGCTATCATGCTCATTTTGAAGATAGTCTACTTGCATTAAAGACAGCAACCATTTTTCCGCTGGGGCACCAAGGCTTTCGGCTTTATTTAATTCTTTTGCTGCTGATCCTAAATCACCTAACATTAAATATATTTTTCCAAGAGAAGCTCTTAACTCGGGATTATTTTGATGTTGTTGAATAGAGTTTTTAAGTGAAATAATAGCATTATTTAATTCGCTACTTTTATTATCATCAATGGCTTGCTTAGCGATTAGTAAAACTTGTTCTGGAGTATTATTGTTTTCGCAGCCACTAAGAAAAGTAAATGTTATAACAATTATTAGAATGTGGAGACGTTTCATCATTGGAGTTCCTTCAAAGTATTTGTGATACGTTAGCATATGATAAAGTTAAAGGCATAAAAAAAGTGACCTAAAGGTCACTTTTTTTGGTATCTATACTAGATAAGGTTATGTCATTATGCTTTAGTTTTTCTTCTTAAACCTAAACCTAATAAACCTAAGCCTAAAATTGCAATTGATGTTGGCTCTGGAACTGCAAATACACCTGAAAGATTAATATCTGTAGTACGAGATATTGTGTCACAAGTTGCATCGTCACAAGTAGGTAATAGATTAGGGTCTATGTTAAAATCAGTACGGAAAGATATATCTTGAGCTTCAGTTATAGTGCCACCAGCAGTTGCTAACTCATAGAATGTATAACCAGAATCATCAATGAACAAGTTCTCTACTAGTGCATCACTACCAGCTGTATACCAGTCATAATTTACAACACTGTTAAATACAACATTAGGTCCGTTCACATCAAAGTTATTTAAGTCTAGCTCTAATACTTTAGTTGTGTTTGCTGTAGTTACATTTCTGTAGAAAAATTCAAAAGTACCGCCAGTATATGTAGGAGAAATAGCATCTACAAAATCGATAACACCATTTCCATCTGCATCTAAAGTATTATCAGTAATAAGGCCACCAACAGCACCACCATCTATGAATTCTGCAACACCAGTTAGTGTATAAGTAAAGTCTAATACCCAATCGTTACCGTAGCTAGCGGTAGTGCCTGTACCTAATAAAGGTGATAATTGACCAATAGTACCAACGCCCATATCAGTAAAAGCAAGAGAAGCACCAACAAGGTCACTAGCTTCTGAACCCATAGAAATAGTGCCATCATTAACATATGTAGATGTTACTGGTAAGTTAGTCGCACCTAAAGCATTAAAGAAAGATGTTGCTCCAAACGGAGTAGAAATACTAATTGGGTCTGCACTTGCAGCACCAGATACTAATAATAATGCAGATGCTGTATATAGAGTTTTTAATTTCATGATTTATCCTTTAAACATAATAATTGTAATAACACTGCATTAGTATTTTTAAAAGCAATGTAATAGATTTTATTCTCTACTCTGTATAAGCAAGCAAGGTGCCAACTTTTTTATTTTTTTTAAGCTGTTGATGTTAAAGGTTAAAGTGTAGTGATGATAAACTGTGACTATTTATCATAAATAATAGTGTAAAAAAATCTGACACGTTTCTTATCTTGTGTTTATTCGGAACACACCACTATTATTTTTGGGTGATAAAGCACTCTAATGAATAGTTCATACTATTGATAAAAACCTTTATACCAATTTACAAACTCTTTAACACCATCACTAACTGCGACTAAAGGTTTATAATCGGTAGCTATAAACAGTTCTTCAATATCAGCATAAGTTTGGTATACATCCCCTGCTTGCATAGGCATGAAATTCTTCGTTGCTTTTATACCGAGCGAACTTTCTAATGAGTCAATGAAGTCTAATAATTTTACAGGGTTACCATTACCTATATTAAAGATTTTATACGGTGCTGAACTCTCAGCTGTAGAGCCAGATTCTACCTGCCAATCTTTGTTTTTTTCAGGAATAATGTCTTGAATTTTTATAATGCCTTCAACAATATCGTCGATATAAGTGAAGTCTCTTCGCATATCACCTTGGTTGTATACGTCAATTGGATCACCGTTGATTATAGCTTTAGTAAACTTATATAAAGCCATATCTGGACGACCCCAAGGTCCATAAACAGTGAAAAACCTTAAGCCGGTTGTTGGAATGTTATATAAATGAGAATAAGTATGAGACATTAATTCGTTTGATTTTTTAGTAGCAGCGTATAATGAAATAGGATGATCAACACTATCAGACGTGGCAAATGGTGTTTTATTGTTTAAGCCATAAACTGAACTAGATGATGCATAAATAAGGTGTTCAACATTATTATGACGACACCCTTCTAAAATAGTTAAATGGCCAATCAAGTTAGAATCAGCATAAGCCATTGGATTATCAATAGAGTAACGAACACCTGCTTGTGCGGCTAAATGTATAACACGGTTAAATTTTTCTATTGCAAATAACTGAGCTATACCTTCTCGGTTAGCAAGATCTAACTTGATAAATTTAAATGATTTATATGCCTTTAATTCATTTAAACGTGCTAATTTTAAGTTAACATCGTAATAATCATTAAGGTTATCAATACCAATAACTTCATGTCCCTGTTTACATAAGCGTTGCACTACATGAAAACCAATAAAGCCAGCTGCACCCGTAACTAAAAATTTCACATTGTTTCCTAAATATTATTTATCTTGAGGGCATACTTCATTACCCATGTTGTCAGAATAAATTCTAACCTACCTTGGTTTTACCTATGTAGGTTAGAATTTATTGCCCATGTCAGAAGGAATGACAACTTACATTTTTTTGATACTGTCACCACGACCTATACCATAGTATGAGAAACCACGTTCTTTCAATAGTACCGGGTCGTATAAATTACGACCATCTACAATAACTTTATGTGATAATGATTTTTCAATTAAATCAAAATCAGGCGCTCTAAATTGACTCCATTCAGTACAAACTACTAGAGCATCCGCGCCAGTTAATGCGGATTCTTTGGTTCCAACCAATGATAAATTATCACGCACACCATAGATACGTTGGCATTCTTCCATGGCTTCCGGATCGTAAGCTTGTACTTTGGCTCCAGCGGCCCATAACGATTCCATCAGCACCATTGATGATGCTTCTCGCATATCATCTGTTTGTGGTTTGAATGACAGACCCCAAACGGCAACTGTTTTATTTTTTAAATCGCCATTGAAGTAGGTATTTAGGTTGTTAAATAGTTTTTGTTTTTGAGCGTAGTTAACACTTTCAACAGCCTCTAATAAAGCGGGTTTATATTCAATGCCATGAGCTGTTCTTACTAATGCTTGTACATCTTTAGGAAAACATGAACCACCATAACCGCAACCAGGGTAAATAAACTGATAACCAATGCGTGAATCGGATCCAATACCATGTCGAACTGCTTCTATATCAGCGCCCAGTAATTCAGCTAAGTTAGACATTTCATTCATAAATGAAATTTTAGTTGCTAACATACAGTTAGCAGCATATTTAGTTAACTCTGCAGAGCGTACGTCCATAAATATCATACGGTCATGATTACGGTTAAATGGTGCATAAAGCTCGCGCATTGCAGCTTTAGCTGTTTCTGATTCAGTGCCAATTACAATTCTATCTGGTTTCATGCAATCACTAACGGCAGCCCCCTCTTTTAAAAATTCAGGGTTTGACACGACATTAAATTCAATGTTTATTTTTCGTTGATTTAACACTGAAACGACTTTAGCTTTTACTTTATCAGCTGTGCCAACAGGTACTGTTGATTTATCGACAATTATTCTTGGGCTTGTCATATGAGTAGCAATTGTTTCAGCAACAGCAAGAACATATTTTAAATCAGCAGAACCATCTTCGTCAGGAGGTGTTCCTACCGCAATAAATTGAATTTCACCGTGTTCTACACCTAATTTAGCGTCAGTGGTAAAATTTAGTTGACCATTTTTATGTGTTTCTTGTACCAGTGGAGTTAAACCAGGCTCATAAATTGGAATTATACCTTTTTTAAGGTTATCTACTTTCGTTTGATCTATATCAACACAAACAACATCATGACCCACTGAAGCTAAAACAGCTGCTTGAACCAACCCTACATATCCAATTCCAAAAACTGTAACTTTCATTATCTTCCTTCAATGATGGCAATCAATTTATAATTAAACAGAATATAGCTTTTTTTTGATTTGTTTTCTATCGTAAAAGGCTATTTGGCAACTATTCTTTTAGCAATATTAAACATTATTCTTGGCATTAATCCAGCATTACCAAATGGTCTCCACGTTTTTTTGTATTTATTACGATAAGCATCGAAATGAAGTCCGTAAGGTGCCGAAATTATTTCCCCACGATCTAATAATATTTTAAGAGCGTATGTTTCGGCTATTCCAGCACAAAGGTTAACTGCCATAGAGGTTGAAGGGCCTCGCTTCTCTTTAAAATTAACCGCACTTTTATCGACTAGGTATGAACGCTGTAGCATGGCTGGCGATAAACCAATTAAAAATTGTATGAGTTGATCATCCTCAGTTTTTTTGTCTTCAAAGCGAAAATATTCTTCGTAATTCATTTTTCCAGGCATAAAACAGAGAAAAGCACAGCCCATACCTAATGGTGCAGCTGTTATTACGGGAATATTTTTTTCATAACATTTTTTGAAAACTATTTTTCTTGCTTGAAGAGCAAAAAAGTCTAAGGCATCAACATATAGATCTACCCCTTCAAGAAATTCATCTACATTATGTGCAAAGATACCTTCAGGAAAAGACTTTATATTTGCTTCTGGGTTGATGTCTTTAGCCATACGCTCCATTACATCAACTTTTTGCTGCCCGAGTGTAGATATGAAAGCTCCAGATTGTCGGTTAAAGTTATGTACTTCAAAATCATCAAAATCTGATATGTAAAAATTTCCGACACCTAAACGCGCGAGGGTTAAAAGGTGTACTCCACCAACGCCTCCTGCACCCGCTATGGCGACTTTTTTACCTCTAAGTATTTGTTGTTCTTCTTTTGTTACCCAGCCAATGTTTCTGGAAAAAGCTTTTTCGTAATCGAACATTTAATACTCCCTTATAAAGCAAAACTAGTTATTTGAAATAGATGAAAAAGTATAGTGCTTAATAGAAAATAATTCATATAGAAATCAATATGGAATTTAAATTTATAGCTGTTATATCAAATAAAATATTAAAACGCTTATATGTTTTTTTTGAAACTATTATCATGCTCTATTACTACCTTAATAATATCTCACTCTAAATTAAATGGAAGATAAATGCCCAAAGTAAATGCAACTAAGTTATCTGTATCACCTATCATTATGTGTGGCGGTAGTGGGACTCGCTTATGGCCTCTTTCACGTGCGCAATTTCCTAAACAATTTTTAGCACTGATTAATGAAAACAGTATGTTGCAAGAGACTTTGACGCGATTACCAATGCAGCACCAAGCACCGGTCTTTATTTGCAATGAAGATCATCGCTTTCTAGTGGCAGAGCAAGTTAAACAAGTGAATTGTTCTGGGGCGAGTATTTTGCTTGAGCCACAAGGAAGGAATACAGCACCTGCCGTTGCTATTGCGGCTTTAAATGCGTTGGCAAAAGGTGATGATGCGCTATTGCTTGTTTTAGCTGCAGATCATGTAATTAACGATATAAAAAAATTTCATCAAGCCATTGATATTGCGTGTATTACGGCTGTTCAAGGAGCATTGGTTACTTTTGGTATTGTGCCTACACATGCTGAAACAGGGTATGGCTATATTAAGCAAGGCATCAAAAAAGGTGCTGGTATTTATCAAGTAGCTCGATTTGTTGAAAAACCAACTATTGATAAAGCACAAAGTTATGTAGAGTCTGGTGATTATTTATGGAATAGCGGCATGTTTTTATTTAAAGCAAGTCGCTATTTAGAAGAGTTAGCAAAGTGTAGACCGGATATTTTAACAGCATGCCAAGAAGCAATGGCTAATGTTGCAATAGATTTAGACTTTATTCGTCCCGATCGTGATGCTTTTTTACAATGTGCCAATGTGTCAATTGATTATGCGGTTATGGAAAAAACTGACGATGCTGTGGTTGTGCCTTTAGACGCAGGTTGGAGTGATATTGGCTCATATTCTGCGCTTTGGGAAGTAGGTCAGCAAGATTCACAACATAATGTCCTAAAAGGAGATGTCATTGCTCACGACACTCACAATAGTTATTTACATAGCCAAAATAAACTTATTGCTACGTTAGGTGTAGATAATTTAGTTGTTATTGATACGCCTGACGCTGTTCTGGTTGCGGATAAAAATAAAGTACAAAATGTCGACGTTATAGTAAATGAACTCAAAGCACTACAACGACCGGAAACACAGTTGCACCGAGCAGTATATCGACCATGGGGGAAGTATGACTTGGTTGATCAAGGTGAACGCTTTCAAGTAAAGCGTATTACGGTAAACTCTGGCGCTAAATTATCTCTACAAGTTCATCAGCATAGGGCTGAGCACTGGATTATTGTCTCAGGCATAGCTAAAGTGACACTTAATGATGAAATTATTATTTTAAAAGAAAACCAATCTACTTATATTCCTATTGGCGCTGTTCATGCGCTAGAAAATCCAGGATTACTTCCTTTAGAAATGATAGAGGTACAATCGGGAAGCTATTTAGGAGAAGACGATATTGTTCGTTTTGAAGACAAATATGGGCGCATAAAATAGTGACCAACCTTACGTGTTTTAAAGCTTATGATATTCGTGGCAAAATTGGCGAAGAATTAAATACAGAAATTTCCTATCGTATTGGACGTGCTTTTGCTCAATTTACTAGAGCAAATAAAGTGGTTATAGGTGCTGATATACGTTTAACGAGTGAGTCATTGAAGTTGGCACTTGCTAACGGTTTGATGGACGGAGGTAGTGACGTTATTGATTTAGGTTTGTGTGGCACTGAACATATTTACTTTGCGACGAGTTACCTCGGGGCCGAAGGGGGCATTGCTGTTACTGCCAGCCATAATCCGATTGACTACAATGGTATGAAGCTAGTACGAGAAAGCTCTAAGGCTATCAGTGGTGATACTGGCCTTTTTGATATTAAGGCGTTGGCTGAGCAAAATGAGTTTACTAACGTTGCGCGAAAAGGAAGGTATGCAACTTATGACATCAGTCAGTCCTATACTGAGCATTTGTTAACTTATATTAATGTTAAAAATCTTTCTTTATTACATTCAAAATCAGTTAAGCCGTTAAAATTAGTGGTTAATGCCGGAAATGGCACGGCAGGCCCAACAATAGATGCACTTGAGCTTGCTCTCAAACAATTAAACGTTCCTATTGAATTCATTAAAGTGAACCATCAGCCCGATGGTCACTTTCC
This sequence comes from Colwellia sp. C2M11, assembly GCF_018860915.1. Lineage (GTDB taxonomy): Bacteria > Pseudomonadota > Gammaproteobacteria > Enterobacterales > Alteromonadaceae > Colwellia. Next base: position 55,516 of record NZ_JAHKQD010000036.1, on the reverse strand, counting down.
TAACGGCATTCCAAACCCTTTACTCGTAGAAAATAGATCAGTTACTCAAAAAGCGGTAATAGAGCACAGTGCTGATATGGGCATTGCTTGGGATGGTGATTTTGATCGTTGTTTTTTCTTTGACGAGCAAGGGCATTTTATTGAAGGGTATTACATTGTTGGTTTATTAGCGGAATATTTTTTAGCTAAAAATAATAATCGTCAGGTAACTTCGTCACCACAAAAAATCATTCATGACCCTCGTTTAACATGGAATACCATTGATATAGTTGCACAAGCTGGTGGTCAAGCGATTCAAAATAAAACAGGACATGCATTTATAAAAGAGCGTATGCGTAGTGAAGATGCTATTTATGGGGGAGAGATGAGTGCTCACCATTACTTTAAAGATTTTTTTTATTGTGATAGCGGTATGATTCCTTGGTTATTAATTGCTGAATTAATGTGCTTACGCCAAGAACCATTATCAAATTTAGTTCAAGCACGTATTAAAGCTTACCCAACTTCAGGTGAAATTAATAGCCGCGTTGCTGATGCTCAAAAAGCGATTACTCGTGTATTTAATTTTTATCAAAGTGATGCTCAGTTGATAGATAATACAGATGGTATTAGTATGGAGTTTAGTTATTGGCGTTTTAACTTACGTAGCAGTAATACTGAGCCAGTCGTTAGGCTAAATGTTGAATCGAAGGGTAATATAGAATTAATGAAAGAAAAAGTTAAGGAAGTATTAGTTTTACTGCGTAAATAGTTAAAAAAACGCTGAAAAAATAGTGCTAGCAAAGTACACTGAATACTATATTAAAAAATTTTAAATAATTAAGGATTTACAAATGAAAATAGGGATTATCGTTGGCACCCGCCCCGAAATCATCAAAATGGCACCTGTTATTCGTGAATGTCAGAAGCGTGACATTCCTTATTTTATAATCCATTCGAATCAGCATTACTCAGAAGAAATGGATAGTATCTTTTTTAAAGAATTACATTTACCAGCCCCTCATTATAATTTAGGTGTTGGTTCCGGGTTACATAGTAATCAAACGGGTAATATTTTAATTAAAATGGAGCCTATTCTTATTCTGGAGAAGCCGGATGTAGTACTTGTTCAAGGGGATACCAATACTGTGCTAGCGGGTGCATTAGCTGCTTCTAAACTTGGTATTAAAGTTGGGCATATCGAGGCTGGCCTTCGTAGTTATGATAAAGCTATGCCAGAAGAAACTAATCGCATTATGACGGATCATATTAGTGATTTTTTATTTGCAGTAGGGCCAAATCAACATGCTATATTAGCAAAAGAAGGCATCGATTCTGATAAAATTTTCACTGTTGGTAATACGGTTTCAGACTCTTTATTCCAACATTTAGATATTTCTGCGAGCTCTAGTACTATTTTGGATGATTTATCTGTTAAGTCAGGTAACTTTTTTCTAGTGACCGCGCATAGAGCATCTAATGTTGATGTAATGGCTAATTTATTAGAACTATTAGCCTTGTTTGATAAATTACATGCAAAATATAGTCAAACAATTGTTTGGCCTATACATCCTAGAACTCAAGCAAAATTAAAAGAATTTGGTATTGAAGTACCTGGCTATTTGAAATTAATCCCACCTATTGGTTATTTAGATTTTATTCAACTACAAAAACATGCTCAGTTAATTTTGACTGATTCTGGTGGTATTCAAGAAGAGGCCTGTTTATTAGGGGTGCCGTGTATTACTTTACGTGAGAATACTGAACGTCCAGAGTCTATAGAGGTTGGTGCTAATGTACTTGTTGGTAGGGATGCTGATAAAGCCTTAGCTGCTGCAGATAAATGGTTATCACAGTCAAATGGTGACTTTAGTTGGACAAACCCATTCGGTGATGGTCATGTCGCTGAATTGATTTTAGATATTATCACTAATGTTGAATCAAATGAATTCGATGAAATTATTGATGCAAAAAATGAAACTATAGCGGTAATTGGTATGGGCTATATGGGGTTACCTATCGCAAGCTTGTTGGCACAAGCGGGTTATAGTGTTACGGGAGTAGATTTAAATCGTGATAAAGTTGATGCTATTAATCGAGCTGAATGCCCATTTGATGAAGCCGGCTTACCTGAATTAATTAAGCAAGTTGTTAGTCAGAAATTTTTAACAGCTAGTACAGAAATACCTTCAAGTGAAACCTATCTAGTTGCTGTGCCTACTCCACATCAAAATAATAGTTGTGATCGCTCTTATGTTTTTAGTGCAGTTGATGCTATTGCTAAAGTAGCTAAAAATGGTCAAACGGTTATTGTAGAGTCAACTATTTCACCACAAACAAGCTTAATGGTTGAAGAACGCTTTAAAGATGTAGGTTTATCTATTGATGTTATTCATTGTCCTGAGAGAGCAATACCAGGGCAAACCTTGCATGAACTGGTTCACAATGACCGCATAATTGGTGCGAGTAATGAAGTAGCACAATTAAAAGTAAAAACCATCTACCAAAGTTTTGTTAAGGGAGAGGTATTCTTAACCGATTTGACTACAGCAGAGTGTATTAAATTAGTTGAAAACACTTCTCGTGATGTGGGAATTGCCTTTGCGAATGAGCTATCTGAAATTGCTAAAGAGCTAAAAGTCGATGTTTATGAAGTTATTCGCTTAGCAAACAGACATCCACGTGTGAATGTTTTAACACCAGGCCCAGGTGTTGGTGGTCATTGTATTCCAATTGACCCATGGTTTTTGGTAGAAAATACTAAGTCAGGTGAATTGGTTCGTTTAGCAAGAGCAATTAATGATAAACGACCTAGTATAGTTGCACAGCAAGCCTTAGATTTATTAGGCGCAGATGTTAAAAATAAAAAAGTTGGTATTCTAGGTGTTGCCTATAAAGCAAACGTTGATGATTGTCGAGAATCTCCAGCTGAAACTGTTTTAGAATACTTTAATTTAGCTGGTGTTGAGGTTAGTTATCATGATCCTTATGTTGAAAGTTGGGATTGCCCACGAATAAAAACAATTGATGAAATGGATGAGTGGGCTGATGTAATTATTTTAGTTACAGATCACGAGTGTTATACTAATTTATCACTAAATACTACTATGTTAAATACTAGAGCCTAATTGCAAGAAGACCACTACTCAGTGGTCTTTTTATTTTAAGGGAAGTTAAATGAAATTTTTAAAATCAATGGTTTGTGCAAGTATTGTTATTGCACTATCAGCGTGTGGCGATAATGAAACGGCACAAACGTATATCAGTAAAGCAGAAAGTTTAATTGCAGAAAAACAAAACAATACAGCGATTATTTCATTAAAGAATGCCATTAAAATTGATGCAAAAAATGCTAAAGCACGATTCTTGTTGGGGCAACTTTATTTAAATGATGGCGACGCTGAAAATGCAGCTAAAGAATTAAATCGTGCTAACCAGCTAAAATTTACTATAGATAAAGTGCTTCCTTTACTAGCTCGTGCTTATATGTTGATGGAATATGATGAAGATATTTTATCATTAACCGAACAAGAAAAACTGCTTTCGGCTCCTAGTGCACAATACCTTGCATATAAAACTATGGCAGCTTTACGTACAAATGATAAAGCGCTAGCACAAGCAACAGTTGAGGCCGCATTAGCGTTTTCAGAAAGTGATAGTTACAGTATGTTAGCAAGTGCATATTTAGCATTTTCTGAGCAAGATATTCCTCATGCCAGTACATTAGTTCAGCGTATTCTTACAGCAACACCTAATAATGTGGATGCTTTGATGTTACAAGGGCAAATAGCGATAGCAGACCAAAACTTTGCTTTAGCGGTAGATAGTTTTAAGCAGTATTTTCAACTGCAGCCTAGTTCAGGAAAAGTGCAATTATTTATTGCTGATGCGTTATTGAAAAATGGTCAGCTTAAAGAAGCGGAAGAGATTGCTGATGCAATATTGGCTACCGTACCGACACAGCCGTTTTTACAGTACATTAAAGCAGTGACACGCTTTGAAAATAAAGATTATAAAACGGCAAGCGAGTATGCTAATCAGTCTTTAAGCTCAGGCTTTAATACTTTTAGATTGAAGTTGGTCGCAGGTGCTAGTGCGTTCTATTTGCAAAACTATGAACAAAGTAATTTTCACTTAAAAGATATTGTGGAGTATCTTCCTATCGATAATCCAGCTAGAAGAATGCTTGCCGTAAGCCAACTACAGCTGGGCTTTATTGATGATATTAGTGAAACATTAACAGGTTATGATCCTTCATCGAAAGACAATGCTCAATTTTTATCAACATTAAGTTATGAATTATTAGAAGTAGGTGCTGTTGATGAAGCACAAAAACTAGCGGAACAAGCTGCTAGTGCTAATGACATGACTGCAGAGCAAACAGCAAGATCGGGTATATTGAAATTAATGATGAACGATCCATCAGGTGTTGAGACATTAGAATTAGCTTTACAGCAAAGTCCAGAATTAGTATCAGCAGAGCTTGCCTTAGCGTTTGCATCCATTAAGTTAGGAGATTTGCCAAGAGCGAGTAAAATAGCTGATAAGTGGCTAAAAGAATACCCAGATAAGGCGAGTGGCTATAATCTACAAGCAAACATCTTTTTTAAGAAAAATGAATTAGAGCAGGGTAAAGCGGCATTAGCGAAAAGTTTAGAAGTGGAACCGAATAATGTCTTCGCACTGACACAAATGGTACAGCTTGCTAGCCATCAAAAAGATATAAAACAAGCAACATTGTTGACTGAGCAAGCACTAAAAGCCCATCCAAATAATATTGAAATACTACGCCAATATTTAGCATTTCATCAGGGTGAGGAAGGCTTAAATGTTATTACACAAGTGCAAGAGCGTAATACTGATGATATTCAATATGGCATACTTTTATCAGAAGCATTAATGCGAGTCGAAAAATTCAAGCAGGCTAGCGCTATTTTAGACGGCTACGAGCTAACGACTAAAACGCCTAAGCGTTATTGGCAGTTATTACTTGCTTCGAATGCGAGACAAGCTGAAGGCAAAGATGTTTTCTTAATATTAGAAAAGTGGCGTAAAACGAATACTTATCATATTGAGCCTGTCTTGTTACTGTCTGATTACTGGATTAAAAAAAGATCGCCTGATAGAGCGCTAAGTGTATTACAAGACGCCTTTAAAAAGCATCCTCAAAATTTAATTCTTCACCTGGTTAAAATGCAGGTCTTGTTAGATAACAAGCGTGTGGATGAGGCTAAATCATTCCTTGAAAGCTTGGAGCAATTTGATCTTAATAAAGATTTACGTGCAGGTATCGAAGGACGAATCCTCTTACTTGAGAAAAAATTCGCCGTAGCAATACCTAAACTACAACAGTTTTACCAAATAAAGCCTAGTGGTAATAACGCTAATCATCTTGCCTTTGCGTTTGAAGGAAATAATCAGAAACCAGAAGCAATAGCGTTGCTTGAGCAGCATGTCGCGAAGGAAGCTTTAGACAATAAAGTTAATCCTAATGTGAGTTTACATTTAGCGAATATGTATTTAGCTGAAAATCAAGATAAAGCGATTAGTGAGTATGAGCGTCTTATTACCGTTTCACCCAATAATGTGGTGGTATTAAACAACTTGTCATGGCTTTATATGGACAAAGGAGAGTTTACTCAAGCATTAAAATACGCAGAGCAAGCTTATGGTATTACGAGCGAAATACCGAATGTGGTTGATACTTATGCTCAAGTTTTATTAAAGTCAGGTAATAAGGCCGAGGCGTTAACGAAAGCAAAAGAAGCTTATGAATTAGCGAAAGGTAAGGATATTGATATAGCATTGAACCTTGCCGAAGCATTATTAGCGAATAATGATAATGAAGAAGCTAAGCTTATTTTAGCGGAAGTTACAGCGATAACACCTGCACAAAAAGAGAAAAAACAGAAGCTATCAAAATAATAAATAACTTACTGATAACTTCAACTAAATAAAGGAGCATTATATTGCTCCTTTATTTTTATACGCTTATTTGGTTAGTATGAATGTTTATTAAGCTAAGCTAATGCTGTTTAATTGCCCGCTAATATCATGCTCTATCGATTGATATAAATGTTGGAAGCCAGGCGATAAATTTTCAAGAAAGATATCCGGGCTAATATAATAGGGTGCTCTTAATCCGTGGTATTCAATAGGGTCGCCTAACTGTTGAAACTTTATGCCAACAAACTTCATGCTTCGAGCAAGCCTTGGCTCCATCATGACATAAACATGTTTCACACCGGTATCAATCGCCATGGTTGCTGCTGCCATGTATAAACCAATAGCGATAAATGGGAAGCAACGTAACTCTACTTCAGAGTATGTAGTTTCTTGAATAGCACCGGTAGCCGAGCCCTTAAATTGATCCGTTTTACGACGCCTAAAATCAGATTTTACTGCTAATCGTGAAATTTCAGCAATTTCAGAGCGATTAAAGTTTTTGGGGTGCAGTTCTTCGTTTGTAATGGAGTCGAGGCAGAATTTTTCTATTGGCAAAAGCTGATCCGATTGCTGAATATTAACAATACGAACGCAGCTGGTATATGTATTTGAAGGCTTGTGCTTGATTAAAGAAAAAATTGATTGATCGTCGAACTCATCTTTTTCTAGTCCACCTTCTTTTATATCTTCAAAAGCTAATTCTTCACAGTAAACATTGTGACGTATTTTAAAAGCTTCTTCTTTTAATTCATTGTTAATGGCAACTTGGGGTTCTAAAAACTGAGTGAAATGCTCAGCAATATTATAAGCATCACGACTAACCTTGATTGAGGCTATTTTTTTGGTGATATCACCAATAATAGGTGTATTTAGTAGGCGTTTATTCCAGTTCATTTAATTTCCAAGTTTTCATGTTAATACAAATGTTAACATTAATGTTTTCATGAGCCATTTTGAATTCCATATCATACTAAAACACCATTTTGTATAGAGGCACTTGAATCATTATACTTTAACCAATATAAACAAATATTTAGTGAATGTTAACTAAATAAATATTAATTTATTATTATAGCCTATATAAACCTTACTATAGAGCAAAATAATACCATAGCAAATGAACACCATATGCTAATGTTTTAGGCTATCAGTAGAGTATAGACTAATATAATAAAATGGTGCTTATCACTTGGCTAATAATTTAATAATAATTGTACGTTCATTTATCTACTCTAGATGAAGTACAACTGCCAATAAAGGGAATGATTAAAATTAGCTTATGATTAATTATGGTTGTTAAATAAAAAATTGCGTAGAGTAGTGTGATGAAATTAATTCAGATAGAGCTCGTTATGTTTAAAATGTTTTTTATAGTATTGCTGATAGTTGCTTTTACACCATTAAAGGAAGCACAAGCAGAATTTGTGGATGTAGTTGCCAAGGTCAAACCCTCAGTCGTTGGTATTGGTATTCATACACCGACGAGTCGACCACAAAATATTTTACGTGGAACAGGATTTGTTATTGGTGATGGACATTATGTGGTAACCAATGCTCATGTTTTACCAACTGAATTAGATGAAAGTTTATTGCAAAAAATGGCAGTTTTCATTGGCTCAGGTAAAAAAGCGAAAGTTAGGCAAGCTGAAATTGTTGTTACTTCTGAGTTATATGATTTAGCCATTTTAAAACTATCAGGATCGGCTTTACCAGCATTGACTTAGCTGATGAAAAATTTCGTGGAGACGGTACTTATGTAGCGTTTACAGGCTTTCCTATTGGCACTGTTCTCGGTTTATATCCAGTGACTCATCGAGGCATAATCGCTAGTACTACACCGACAGTTGTGCCAGCACAAGCAGCAGAACAAATTAATTTAAAAATGCTTAAACGTATGCGAAACCCTTATTTGGCGTATCAACTTGATGCAACGGCTTACCCTGGTAATAGTGGTAGCGCTATGTACGACATGAAAACTGGTGAAGTCTTGGGTGTTATCAATAAGGTGTTTGTACAAGCAACAAAAGAAGCTGTTATTAGTAATCCTAGTGGTATTACTTATGCCATTCCTGTTAAGTACTTACATCAAATATTAAGAGAAAATAATATTAAATTATAAGAAAAATAGTGAATTATTATTCATTGCTTGCTACTTCTGTTGATACGTTTTCTATGGTTTTATATAAAGCAGATAAAGGTACTAGTTCAATATTTTCTTGTGCTAGTGTTGGAATTAAACGCTTTAGTGTTTGAATTGTTTCGGGGTGCGGGTGTGCTATAGCAATAGCTGTTTTTTGTGACTTAGCAAAACGCACTAAAGATTGAAATTGCTGAGTAATATAACTGTCGGTTAAATGATTATCGAGAAAAACATGTCTGTTTCGTATAGGCACTCCAATTAACTTTGCGATATCTCCTGCTTTTGAATCTGGACTTGTCTTACTGTCTAAAAAAAGTAAGTGATGTTGTTTTAAAAAGTTCATCGTCCAAGTCATGGGTTTATTTAATTGTGTTAAATGACTACCCATATGATTGTTGATACCAATAGCAAAAGGTATATCAGCTAAAGAATTGCCTAAACTTGCTAAGATTTCTTCTTCATTCATGGTGCTAGTGAGCCCACCAGGACCTAATTTTTTACCATTTTCAGCTTCCATTGGGATATGCAGCATTACATCATTATTCTTTTCGTTGGCTATAATCGCTATTTTTTTACCGTAAGGGGTATGAGGTAAAATAGAGAAAGTAATAGCGCCAGGTAATGATAAAACATCTTTGTCGGTATAACGATAACCAATGTCATCGATAACAATCGCCACGCGTATAGCTTGGGCTTGTATAGATGTGCTGTGTAATACACTGATAATAAATAGAATAATAAGGAGTGCGAATTTCGAAACAGCTGAAATCATTTAATAAGTTTTTATAATAGTAGGGGTTTTAAAAGAGTAACATTTGACTGTGTTTTTTAGTAGTAACTTTTATGGTTCTTTGTAATATATAAGTTGAAGTATGGTTTAGCGGCACCATAATTTAGGATTAACCGCCTTGCCCTGATGACGAATTTCAAAATAGAGCCCTGGGCGATCTTGCCCACCACTTTGCCCTACAAGTGCTATAGGCTCACCGGTTTCTACTCGGTCTCCAACTGATTTTAACAATGTTTGATTATGGGCGTATAGGCTCATATAGCCATTACCGTGATCTATAACCGTTAATAAACCATAACCTTTTAACCAATCAGAAAAGATTACCGTGCCGTTATATATCGCTTGTACTTGGCTACCAATAGAAGCGCCGAGTAAAACACCTTTCCATTTTAAATAACCTTGTTTTTTACTACCAAAACTACGTAATAATCGGCCTTTAACCGGCCATGACAATTTATGTTTAAGTTTACTTAATCCGTTTAAATCAATTTCGGCACGAATAATTTCTGTGAGTTTTTGTAGGGCGGCGGCCAAGTTAGCTTCATCAGTTTTTAATTTGGCCAATTGTTGTTTACTTGATAGTAGTTCTTTGCTTAAAGATTCCAGCGTTTTACTACGATTGCTTTTATTATCATTTAATATAGCACGTTGTTTTTGCTGGTTCATTTTGAGTGTTTTTAAATTTTCTACTTGTGCTTGGTGTTGTGAAGTAACCTGTACTAACTGCTCGATGGTCGTTTGAAACTTTTCAATTTCATTAATCCGAGCTTTATTCATATATTGATAATAAGTAATAGTACGTTGGATTTTTTCACTTTGTTGTTGGTTTAATAATAGCTTTAAATAATCATGTTGGCCTGTGGTATAAGCCGAGCGAAGCTGTTTGGCGAGTAATTTTTCTTGTGTTATTTTTTGTGAGGTTAGTTGTTGTTTTTCTTCACTTAATGACGTTATTTTCTCTTGAGTACTTTTTAATGATTGCTCAGTATCATTTATTGCTTTGGCTACTTTAGCAATTGCTAGATCGTCATTTTTTAATTGTCTCTCTAAAGTCGCTCTTGCTTTGTTGGTGTTAAAAATATTTGATTCTTGTTTGGCAATTTCTTGCTGAACATTGTTGAGTCGAGCGCTGTTGCGCTGTTTTGCTTTTTCATTGTCACTTTCGTCATTAGCTGCACAATGAACAGATATTAATAAGCAACTTATCAATATTAAGTTGCTTATTATCTTTGGGAAGTATGTAGTGATTATGTGCATCAATAAGTTATTATCTTCTGTAGGTTGGGCTTTAGCCCGACATGTTAAATGAAAATGGCAGAAATAATCTTATTCTGCATTATCAACTTAATTGACGGCTGAAATTAGCCTACAGTTTGCCCCATTAATCTAATTGCATCAATACCGAACCTGTCATTTCTTCAGGTTGCTCCATCGCCATTAAGTGTAATAGGGTTGGTGAAATATCACTTAATGCACCAGTGTTTGCCGGTGTCGCTTTTCTGCCAACATAAATAAGCGGTACAGGCTCACACGTATGTGCGGTGTGAGCTTGGCCAGATTCTTCATCTAACATTTGTTCTGCATTACCATGGTCAGCTGTAATTAAACATTCACCGCCAGTACTTTTTAATGCAGTAACCACACGGCCTATACAGGTATCAACAGCTTCACAAGCCTTAACTGCAGCATCAAAATCACCTGTGTGACCAACCATGTCACCATTAGGGTAGTTACAAACAATAAAGTCATATTCACCGCCTTCAATTGCTGCGACTAATTTATCTGTCAGTAAAGTTGAATTCATTTCAGGTTGTAAATCGTAGGTGGCAACATCAGGAGAAGGCACTAATATGCGTTTTTCACCGTCGAATTCTTTTTCTTGACCACCACTAAAAAAGAAGGTGACATGGGCATATTTTTCAGTTTCAGAAATACGTAGTTGAGTTTTGTTGTGTTTAGCAAGCCACTCCCCCATCACGTTATTTAATGGTGTCGGGCCAAAAGCACAACTGGCTTTAATATCAGCCGAATATTGCGTTAACATAACAAAATCACTAATAGCAGGCACTTTTTTACGGGCAAAACCATCAAAATCGCTTTCTGTAAAGCAGCGACTAAATTGACGTGCGCGATCAGCTCTGAAATTCATAAAGATTAATGCGTCGCCATCATTAATTTCAACGGCTTCACCTTGTTCGTTTACGATAGCGCTGGCACTAACAAATTCATCATTCTCATCACGTTGGTATGCAGCTTCTAGTGCCGACAATGCATCTGGATATTGATACTTACCAATACCTGAAACCATAACATCGTATGCAGCCTCTACACGGTCCCAGCGCTGATCTCTGTCCATTGCATAGTAACGACCAATAACAGATGCTATTCGTCCTTCGCCAGCCGAATCAGCATAAAGCTGCTCAAATTTTTGTTGCGCTTTTTCTAGCGAACTTTTTGCACTGCGTGGTGGTGTATCTCGACCATCTAAGAATGCATGTAAATAAACCTTTGTTGCACCGCGCTCTTTGGCCAGTTCCATCATGGCAAAAATATGATCTTCATGGCTATGAACACCACCAGGGGATAATAAACCAAATATATGTACAGCTTTATCTTGCGTAACTGCTTTATCAACCGCTTGGCACAATGCTGGTGTTTGTGAAAATTCACCGTCTGCTATTGATTTTGTAATGCGAGTAAAATCTTGATATACAATGCGTCCAGCGCCTAAATTTACATGACCAACTTCAGAGTTACCCATTTGGCCATCAGGCAGCCCAACAGCCATGCCCGAGGTTTGTATGAGCATGTTTGGATAATCAACTTTCAGTTTATCTAATATGGGAGTATTAGCTGCTTGTATAGCATTTGAGTCACTGTTTTCACGATATCCCCAACCATCTAAAATAATTAACACAGTTGTTTTTTTTGTCGATGCTTCTCTATTAGACATAATTACTGGCCTTGTATTAGTGCTTATACAAACTATATTAAGTTAACTCTGAAGAGAGAATAAATTTAATAGAATTGGTATTCAAATTTAGTTATCCGCATTGTACACATTCATTTCAATTTAATTAAGTAAGAAATGATCCATTCGCGGTTACTAAAGCTAAGAACTAAACTCGCAATTCCAATCAGCTTGGGTATAATGTCACGATTTTTTTATTTATTAAATAAAGTCATTACTTTCACTATTTACTAATAGAGTCCCCATTTATGGAACAATTTATTACTTTTGCCAGCAATAACGGCTTGTTAAGTGCGGTTTGGGTTGCGCTTGTTGTTATGATTATCGTAATAACAATTAGAATTCAGTTATCACCGATTAAACAAATCAGTACACAAGAATTAACCTTTTTAATGAATAGAGAGCAAGGTGTTGCACTTGATATTCGTAAAGAAAAAGAATTTAACACGAGTCATATTTTAGATGCGATCAATTTATCAAACGATAAAATCACTAAAAATGGCTTTGCTAGCCTTGAAAAACACAAAGAAAATCCCATCATAGTTGTATGCAGTGCTGGTCTTGTTGCCTCAAAAGTGGCGAGCGATTTACATAAAGCGGGTTTTGCTCGCGTTAGTATATTAAAAGGCGGCATGGGAGCTTGGATAGGCGCAGGCTTACCTGTTACTAAAAAATAGGCTAGAACTATCTTAAAGTAGCTTGTAAATAATTGAGCTATACAGTTGTGACATTATACCGACTGTGCTTTATGAATTAGCATTAATAAAAATAATGGAAAAACTATGGCAAAAGTAGAAATTTACACTAAAGCGTACTGTCCTTTTTGTTCTCATGCGCTCGCATTGCTTGAGAAAAAATTAACGACTTACCCATCGTTACAAGTAGAAGAAATCAGTATTGATGGTGATATGGCATTACGTGAAAAAATGATTGCACGCAGTAAAGGTGGTTATACCGTACCACAAATATTTATTGATGATGTTCATGTTGGTGGTTGTGATCAACTAGTCGCTTTAGACAGAAATAATGAGCTTGATGAGTTACTTGCTAGTAACTAGTAAAAACTTTTTAACGCTTAAAAATACACAAATATTACATTTATAAAAATACAGGAAAATACTCATGAGTGATGAAAATCAAAGCCCAGCAGGCGAAGCAGCACCAGCACAACCACAATTTGCTATTCAACGTGTTTACACTAAAGATGTTTCATTTGAAACACCAAACTCTCCTGCTATCTTTCAAAAAGAATGGAAACCTGAAATTAAGTTAGATTTAGACACCCGTTCTAATAAATTAGCTGATGATACGTATGAAGTTGTTTTAGCAGTAACAGTAACTGCAACAGTTGAAGGCCAAACTGCATTTTTAGCTGAAGTACAGCAAGCGGGTATTTTTACTATTGGTAACTTACCAGAAGCACAATTGGCACATACGATTGGTGCATTTTGCCCAACAACGTTATTCCCATATGCACGTGAAACAGTAGCAAGTTTAGTTAACCGCGGTTCATTCCCACAATTCAACTTATCGCCAGTGAACTTTGAAGCATTATTTGCATCTTATGTACAACAACGTGCAGCTGAAGCAAAAGTTAACGCACCAGAAAGTGTAGAAACGCATTAATCCTAGATTAAGCTTTAGTACTACAAAGTTATTTATCTCCCTTCTATAACAAGGTAATTATGACAATTTCAGCTAAAATCACAGTGTTAGGTGCTGGCTCTTATGGCACGGCATTGGCTATTTGTTTGGCTAGGAACGGACATAAGACATTATTATGGGGCCGTGATGCTAATCAAGTGAACGACATGATTAGTGCGCGAGAAAATACTAAATATTTAGCGGGTTGCCCATTTCCTGATAGCTTAGAACCTATTAGTGATTTGGCCGCCGCTGTTAGTGCAAGTGATAATATTCTAGTAGTGGTACCTAGTCATGCGTTTGGCGATATGCTTAAAAGCATTCAGCCAATGTTGAAACCAGGTGCAAAAATCGCTTGGGCAACCAAAGGCTTAGATCCTCAGTCGGGAGATCTACTGCAAACTGTAGCGAATAGGATTTTAGGTGACGACGTTGCTTTAGCGGTATTGTCTGGACCTACATTTGCCAAAGAAATGGCAATAGGGCTGCCAACGGCTATTTCTTTATCTTCTACGGATGAAAATTTCGCTTTAGAACTTTCAGATTTATTACATTGTGAAAAATGCTTCCGTGTTTATCCAAATAAAGATTTTATTGGTATTCAGCTAGGTGGGGCCGTGAAAAATGTTGTTGCTATTGGCGCAGGTATCGCTGATGGTATTGGCTTTGGTGCGAATGCTCGTACTGCCTTGATTACTCGTGGATTAGCTGAAATGACACGTTTAGGTGCTGCATTAGGTGCTGATCCTGCAACGTTCATGGGTATGGCTGGTTTAGGCGATTTAGTCTTAACTTGTACTGATAATCAATCACGAAATCGTCGTTTTGGTTTAGCCTTAGGGCAAGGTGCTTGTGTTGAACAAGCTATAGCTGATATTGGGCAAGTGGTTGAAGGTTATCGCAATACCAAAGAAGTATACACTTTAGCTCAGCGAATGAATGTTGAAATGCCTATCGTAGAGCAAGTATATGAAGTGTTGTATCAAGGTAAAGAAGCAAAACTTGCTGCAGCTGATTTACTCTCTCGTGATCAAAAACAAGAATAGCCCTACCTTTTACAAACATTTTTTTTACTACCATTATTTCGTTGGTGTTTTGGCACGGAATCTTGAGAGTTATGCACTAAATTGCTTAAGTTCCTGAATCAAGTTTAGGATGACGAGGCTTTATAGGATGACAAGATTTGGTAGGATGACGACGCTTGATAGCATACAAAGCTTAGCTATTGTATGGTGATTTGCTAAGAAGACGTCGTAAATATTGACTATAACTACACAGCATTTATAAAGCCTAGCTGTCGCCATGCATCGTAAACGATTACGGCTGCAGCGTTTGATAAATTCATACTTCGGCTTTCTTTTAACATCGGAATTCTAATTTTGTGCTCATCAGGAATTTGTACACGCACTTCTTCAGGTAAGCCTGCAGTTTCAGATCCAAACAGTAAATAATCACCTTCGGTAAAAGTAACATCACCATAAAAATTATCAGTTTTAGTGGTAATCGCAAGTATACGTTTTGGTTTTTCATGTTCAACAAAAGCATTAAAATCTTTATGTCGTTGCAGTGCCGCAAATTCATGATAATCAAGCCCTGCACGGCGAAGTTTCTTATCTTCTAAATCAAATCCTAATGGTTCAATTAAGTGTAAGCGGAATCCTGAGTTGGCACATAAGCGAATTATATTGCCAGTATTAGGTGGAATTTGTGGTTGAAAAAGAACTACATCTAACATAATGATTTAATCAAATTGGTATAAGTTTAATAATTCTTGCTATTATAGCGACAATCTTTCGATAAAGTCTGTTTTTTCATGTCAGAACAAAAATCACCACACAACTCGCACAGTAACGTACAAAGTAACTTAACTCATAGTACTGATTATGCTTATTGGGTCCGATTGGCCGCTATAACCGCATCCTCGGTTGCTTTGCTCTTAGTGCTTATCAAGTTATATGCTTGGATAATAAGTGATTCTAGTGCAATGTTAGCATCAACTACAGATTCCATTTTAGATTTATTTGCTTCGGTAATGAATATTGTTATTCTTCGTTTTGCTTTGGCTCCAGCTGATGAAGAACACAAATTTGGTCATGGTAAAGCTGAAAGTTTAGCGGGCTTGGTACAAGCCGCTTTTGTTTTAGGCTCAGCTATATTATTAATCTTTAATGGTGTTGAGCGAGTGATGAATCCACGCCCTATTGTACATAGTGATATTGCTATTTGGGTGTCTATTATTGCGATATTACTGACATTATTTTTAGTCGCTTTTCAGCGTTATGTTATCAAGCGTACAGGATCTATAGTGATTAGTGCCGATGCACTGCACTATCAATCAGACTTATTATTAAATTTAGGTGTCTTGGCTGCTATCTTTTTAAGTCAGGGCATTTGGTTGCAAGCTGACGGTGTATTTACTATTGCTGTTGGCTTATATTTAATTTTTGGTGCAGGACAGATTATTTATCAAAGTGTTTATCAATTGATGGATCATGAGTTAAATGCTGAAGATTTAGCACAAATTAAAAGTATTATTTTGTCACATGAGCATGCTTTAGGGTTACACGAATTACGAACAAGACAGTCAGGTGCACAGCGTTTTATTCAATTTCACCTAGAGTTAGAAGATAATTTATCGTTATTAGAAGCCCATAGTATTGGTAACGAAATTGAAGCAGAAATCTGCCAAGCGCTTGCACCATGTGAGGTTTTTATTCACCATGATCCTAATTCAGTTGTGCCTGAAGAGCTTAAAGTTGAGTCAAGTGATTGATATTCTCAATCAAGTTCAGGATGACGAGTCTGATAGAATGATCAAGCTTGATAGTTAAGGGGTTACTAGGTTAGCGTTAGTTACACACGTCACTATACCGTAGGGGACTTAATATGTAATCTCTAGCTTTATTGCTGTTATTCCGTAGGTCATTTAATACAGAATCTCTAGCTTTATTGCCGTTATTCCGTGGGTCATTTAATACAGAATCTCTGCTACTAAGTAATGTTAGTTATTATCAGAAAAATTTAGTTTTAATGCTGCTTAAACCACTCAACAGCTGCAGTTAATGCCTTGTCACGATGAACATCACTTTCAAAAAATAGTTCATGATACGCACCTTCTATTACTAAGGGTTTTCCCCCAGGACATGAGTATGGGTAGTGTTGATGTAATTGCTGACAAAAATCATGCTGTGCTTCATTTGATACTATGGTATCTGCACCTGCTTGAATAACTAATGTCGGTGTCGTTATTTTATCTATATTATTAAATAGTGTTGCAAGTGCGGTAATTGATTCAGATAACCATTTTACCGTAATGCCGCCCAGTTGTAGTTGAGGCTCTGTTTGATAAAGTTGAATAAATTGTTGAAAACGTAATTCTGAATGCATTAGCGGGTTATTGGTGAATGAAGTTGGATCATCTGCTTTTGGCGTGTAATCTTTTTGTCCTAAAAAATACCAAGGTGTATCAGACACTATTTGATTAATTTGGTTGGTCACTTTAACTAATGATTCAGCGATAACACGGGGAATAGGGCCGCTATTAAATCCTAACATAGGTGAAGATAATACCGCCGCCTGTATATTGTTAGGATAATCTTGTAAGTATCTGGCAGCAATGGCCCCCCCCATTGAATGCGCTAATAAATAGGGCTTTTGGCTCTCTCCATTAACATCACAATAAGGTTTAACGGCTTTTTCAATAAAACTAGCAAAGTCATCAACATAATATTGGAAGTCTTCTACATAGCCTTTATGTGGGTTATCTAATAAACGTGCTGATATACCTTGGCCACGGTGATCAACGAGAAAAACATTGAAACCCAGATTGAATAAATCGAAGCTTAGCTCTTTATATTTTAAATAACCTTCAGTGCGTCCTGAGGAAATAATTAAGCATTTTCTATTGGCGGGATTAGCCGTCTTTAGATCAGTTTCATTATGATTGAATATTGCATAATCAATGCGCTTATCATTGACACCATTAAAACTTGAAAACTCACCTTGAAGCCAAAATTGCGCAATTTCATTGCTATAACGGTTGCCAAGTTGTGCTTCAGTAGTAAAGTTATTCGCGTTAATTTTTGTCATAAATCCAACGAGTATTAAGATAATAAGCGTATATTTAAACATAATCATTTGTTCCGACTGTTAATTTACTACCTATGAACCACAATGCTTACGGATAAATAAAATCGGTGATTTGTAATGTTCGTAAGCGTGACTATTCTTATTTTATAATTTTTTTGTTCGACATTTTTATTCGATATTGTTATTACTCGCTTCTAGCTCAGTTAATCGTGCTTCAAGCTCTGCTAACTTAGTACGTGTTTTAATCAATACTTGTGTTTGTATATCAAACTCTTCACGAGTTACTACGTCAAGTTGTGATAATTTACGTTGTAATACGGTTTTGGTTTTGTCTTCAAAATCATTAGCCATGCTCTTTAAACCAGGAGGTATGGCGTCAGTTACTTGTTTGGCTATTTCTTCAATTTTTTTTGCATTAATCATACTATAGGTCCAAATTATCGGTTCGAATTATTTATTTGAATTTCTTATCTACTATTTATATAAAATAACGATCCAAATAATTACACAAAATTTCACTTGAACACATTGTAACTGTTTTGCTAACGAGTAAAAACAGGTAAAATTACTGTCCTTAAAATTAATCATTTCTGCAATTATGAAACTTAACCCCGGACAAAACGAAGCCGTAAAATATGTTAGTGGTCCTTGCCTTGTATTGGCTGGCGCTGGCTCAGGTAAAACGGGAGTTATTTGTCAAAAAATTGCTTACTTAATTCAAAAGTGTGATTACAAAGCACGTAATATTGCCGCTGTAACCTTCACCAATAAAGCTGCGCGAGAAATGAAAGAGCGTATTATCAAAATGCTCGGTAAGGAGTCAACGCGTGGCTTAACGGTTTCTACTTTCCATTCGCTTGGGCTCGATATTGTACGTCGAGAAATTAAAACACTAGGCTATAAGCCAGGATTTACACTGTTTGACGATCAAGATAGTCTTTCATTATTAAAAGAATTAACCTTAGATGAGCTTGATGGTGATAAAGATTTATTGAGTCAATTACAAAGTAAAATATCTAACTGGAAAAATGATTTATTACTACCCGATGCAGCTTTAAAAATAGCAAATGATGCCAGCTCTCAAGAATTCGCTGAGTTTTATCAGCGGTATCATCAGCATATGAAGGCGTACAATGCGCTTGATTTTGATGATTTAATTCTTATTCCTACACTGTTATTGAAAAACTATCCTGAGGTGCGTGAACGCTGGCGCAGTAAAATCCGTTATCTGTTGGTCGATGAATATCAAGATACTAATGCGAGTCAATATGAATTAGTAAAACTCATTGCAGGTGAACGTGGGCGCTTAACGGTGGTAGGGGATGATGATCAATCTATTTATTCTTGGCGTGGTGCTAAACCTGAAAACTTAGTCTTGTTGGGTAAAGACTTTCCTCAACTTAAGCTGATTAAACTGGAGCAAAATTATCGTTCAAGTGGCCGTATTTTAAAATGTGCCAATATATTAATTGCGAATAATCCGCATGTTTACGATAAAGCATTATTTAGTGAATTAGCGTATGGGCCAGAACTGCGTGTAGTACAAACTAAAAATGAAGAAGATGAAGTTTCGCGCATTATTGGTGAGCTGATTGGTCATCGCTTTATGAATCGAAGCCGCCATAAAGATTATGCTATTTTATATCGTGGTAATCATCAATCTCGATTATTAGAAAAAGCATTAATGCAAAACCGTATCCCTTATAAAATTAGTGGCGGCACATCGTTTTTCTCTCGTGCTGAAATTAAAGATGTTATGGCGTATTTACGTGTATTGGTTAACCCTGATGATGATAATGCTTTCTTACGTATTGTTAATGTACCGAAGCGAGAGCTTGGTCCTGCTACATTAGAAAAGTTAGGTAATTATGCTAATATGCGTCAAATAAGTATGTTTGCCGCGAGTTTTGAATTGGGGTTAGAGCAAACATTAACAGGGCGTGCATTAATGAAAATGCAAGCTTTCACACAATGGTTAGTTGATGTTGCAGATCAAGCAGAGCGTGGCGATACAGCGGCAGTATTACGCTCAATGATTCGAGAAATCAATTATGAAGATTTTCTCTATGACACTTCGCCTAGTGCGAAAGCAGCTGAAATGCGGATGAAGAATGTTACCGAGCTATTTAGCTGGGTTACGCAAATGCTTGAAGGCTCTGATGATGAAGAGCCAATGACTTTACCGCAAATTGTCACTCGTTTAACGTTGCGCGATATGATGGAGCGTAATGAAGATGAAGATGATAGTGATCAAGTACAATTAATGACTTTGCATGCATCAAAAGGTTTAGAGTTTCCTTATGTATTTTTAATTGGTATGGAAGAAGGGTTACTACCTCATCAAACTAGTATTGATGAAGGCAGTGTTGAAGAAGAACGTCGCTTAGCTTACGTAGGCATAACGCGTGCACAACGTGAGTTAATATTTACTTACGCGCGTGAACGTCGTCAGTTTGGTGAAGTATCACGCACTGAAGCCAGTCGCTTTTTGCATGAGCTGCCACAAGATGATTTAAACTGGGAGTTAGGACAAGTGAAGAAAACACAAGTCCATAAAGAACAGGCCAATAAACAAGGAATGGCAAGTTTAAGAGCGCAATTAGCTAAAGGTAAGTAATTGAGAGCGTGTTTTATTTTTTAATGCAATAAATAAAACTAATGGCCGCTGCGCCAGCACTTATAGCCGCAAATATGTTGTTACTTTGGTCTAATAGCAGGGCTGAAGTGATACATAAACCTGCCGTTAACACACTGAAAATTAAACGCTGATTGTTTGTTTGTTGTTGTTGGGTTATTTGCTCTATTAATTGCATATGTTGAAGTTGGCTTTCTTTGCCTGCTTTTAAATAATCATAAATAAGATCAGGCATTTCGGGTAGTTTTTCATTCCAAAAAGGTATGTTGTCTTTTATTTTTGTAAAGACAGCTTTAACACCCATCTGCTCTTTTACCCAATTTTCTAAAAACGGTTTAGCTGTTTGCCATAAATCTAATTGTGGATACAGCTGCCTGCCTAGTCCTTCAATATAAAGTAAGGTTTTTTGTAATAAAACGAGCTGAGGTTGCACTTCCATATTGAAGCGACGTGCGGTGTTAAATAAGTTGACGAGTACTTGACCAAAAGAAATTTCAGATAAAGGTTTATTGAAGATAGGTTCACACACTGCGCGAATTGCAAATTCAAATTCATCAACACTCGTGTTAGCGGGTACCCAGCCAGAATCAACATGCAGTTGTGCTACTTTACGATAATCTCTATTGAAAAAGGCAACGAAATTCTCTGCTAAGTAACGTTTATCTTCTCGGTTTAATGTACCTACAATACCGCAATCTATAGCAATCCAAGTAGGATCTGTTGGGTTGGTCGCATTAACAAAAACATTACCTGGGTGCATATCTGCGTGGAAGAAACTATCTCTAAAAACTTGTGTAAAAAATACTTCTACACCACGTTCAGCGAGTAATTTCATGTCAACATTTAGGTCGTTTAATTGGTTGATTTCACCGACCCCAATCCCGTAAATACGTTCCATTACTAGAATGTTTTTGTAACTATATTCACTGTATATTTCAGGGACATAAAGAACATTGTCATAGTTTCGTCCCTGTTCAAAATTATGTCTTAACTGGATAGCATTTGCCGCTTCTCGATTAAGATCTAGTTCATCTAAAATAGTTTTCTTATATTCGGCAACGACTTCAACGGGTCGTAAGCGCTTACCGTCTGGTAGCCATCGAGCCACTACAGCAGCAATACGTGACATCACTTTTATATCGGCTAGAATCGTCTCACCTATATTTGGACGCAGTACTTTAATAACGATATTCTGCTCTTTATCATTATCAATTAAGGTTGCAGTATGAACTTGGGCAATAGAAGCCGAAGCAAGGGGTTTAACGTCAAAAGCACTAAAATGTTGCTCAAATATTTCAGTACCCATGGCTTCAATAATTATTGCTTTTGCCAGCTCACCATCGAAGGGGGTAACTTGATCTTGTAATAAGGCTAATTCATCAGCGAAGTCAGGTGGTAATAAGTCACGACGGGTTGAGAGCATTTGTCCAAATTTAATAAAGACAGGGCCTAGCTCTTCAATTGCTAGGCGGAAACGTTGAGCAACAGTTTTATTTTTGTGTTTGTTTTGTAACCAAAATAAAGATAAACGTCCAAGTTTTGCGTACCACGGTAACATTTTCTTGGGTACCAGCTCGTCCAAACCATAATCTAAAAATGTTTTAACAATGCGATATAGTCGTTTGTTACTCACGTGTTTGAATATCCTTTGGTTAATGCATCGAGTCGCGTTGATATGTTATCAACGTGTTTACTCACTTGGCTGACTTGTTGATTAAACGCTTCAAGTTCGCTGCGAGTAACTACTAAGCGTTGTTCATGCACTAGGTACTCGCTAGCATCTGCTTTAATTTGTTTACTCGCAAATTGTAATTTTCCTGCAACACGCTTACCTAGTTGCATTAACTTGTGTGTTGGTACATCACCAATATGGCTAGCTAACTCGCTTTGCCAATCAATATTTAGGCTTTCTGCCAGCTGCATGAATTGTTGAGCAACTTTTATATCTCCAGTTAAATCAAGTTTATTTTGTTTAATTAGTTCTGTTAACTGTTGTTCGGCTTTTAATACTTGTAAGGTCTTGATGCTTGTTTTTACCGTACAATCAACATTTTCTGTTAGTCCAGAGACCAATATTTTATTAGCATTAATTGTTAAACTAATTGGAAACTTTAATTCAGACAAAAAAATTGAGAGGGTTTTTTGTTCTAACTTTTTTAGATCAATCTTCTCAGTATTTAATGCTAATACTTTATTAATTAATAACTCTATTGACGCAGTGAAGACTTGCTGTAACATGATAATAACCCTGTATTTACGGTTAATAATACCTGATTAAAATTTATAACCCTTGTGTAAAGCGACTACACCACCGGTTAAGTTTTTAAAACTCGTTTGCTCAAAACCAGCGTTATCCATCATACTTTTTAATGTTTCTTGATTAGGGTGCATGCGAATTGACTCAGCAAGGTATTGATAACTGTCGCCATCTTTTGCTACTAATTCCCCCATTTTTGGTAAGATATTGAATGAGTAGAAGTCGTAAGCTTTATTAAGTAATTCATGTTCAGGTTTAGAAAACTCTAGTATTAATAGACGACCACCTGGCTTTAATACACGGTAAATAGAGCGCAGAGCCATATCTTGATCAGTAACGTTACGTAAACCAAAAGCGATAGTGACTATATCAAAAGTGTTATCTTCAAAAGGTAAATATTGGGCATTCGCTTGCACATACTTTATATTCTGTACTAAACCTTTATCGCGTAACTTATCGCGGCCAACATTAAGCATTGAACTGTTAATATCAGCTAGTACAACCTTACCGTCTTTACCTACTAATTGAGAAAACTTTGCCGTTAAATCACCGGTACCACCAGCTAAATCTAAAACGCTATTACCAGGTCGTACACCACTTGCATCAATCGTAAAGCGTTTCCATAGGCGATGAATACCAAATGACATTAAATCATTCATTACGTCATATTGCTTTGCAACCGAATGGAATACACCTGCCACCATAGGCACTTTATCCTCTTTATCAATGGTTTTGTAACCAAAGTGAGTGGTGTTATCTGACGACGGTTCGGGTTGCTTTGGTGATTGATTTTGTTGTTGAGCAGGCATCTTTTATTCACTAATAACGAAAATTGGTAATAGTTTACTTTATGTCAGTAGGATAACCAAATATCGAAGTGTCTTTTATTGATTTAAAACACTCGTTAGTGCTGAATATCAGTTAAAAATTATCACGATAATGCGTTGTAGTTAAAACCTATATGTAGATAAAGAATAAAAATAACATAATTGTAATTTAATTACATATTCAACTTGTCTTTTTAGAGTATATACTCTATAATTCTTTTTGTTCTCCTTATATGAACTCTTTTTGTAATAATTTTATATTTTAGCTCTCCCCCATAGCTAATATGCCGATAGCTTTGCTATCGGCTTTTTTTTACCTTAAAATTGTGTAATACATTGATTATAAACCATTAGTTTTCTTGTGTGTCAATTACTATTTAATTGTTTTATATCAAGATAAAATCTAATTTAGAGCTTAATTATCATTTTATTACAACATACAATGATTAGGTTTTTAATTTAATACAAACCTTTGGAACATGGATGAATATTTCTGATCTCTCTTTTAAGAATAAAATTTTTACTTTATTGGCTTTACCTGCTTTAGGATTTCTTTGGTTAAGTATTAGCACTATATTTGACACGATAAAAATTGAAAGCGAGATGCAAACTATTGCACCTTTAACTGAACTATCAGTTGTTTATAGTGATTTAGTGCATGAACTACAGAAAGAGAGAGGCATGACAGCTGGTTTCTTAGGCTCTAAAGGGGCTAAGTTTGTTAATAGCTTGAACGCCCAACGCCGAAGTACCGACCAACAACGTGCTAAATATGAGAGTTTTTGGCTAGATCATGATTTTACCTTACCTAGTATAGTACAGTTGAACTCTTCGATAACTGAACTAATTCAACAGCTAAGCACTATACGTCAACAAGTTGATAACCAGTTAATATCCAATACCGCAGCTATTTCTTATTATACTCAATTGAATAAAAAGTTATTAAGTGTTGCTATTTTAAACGCTGAAATCAGTTCGGATGCTCTTATTACCAAAGAAACCATCGCATATTTTAGCTTTTTACAAGGTAAAGAACGTGCCGGAATTGAGCGTGCAGTATTAAGTAATACCTTTGCCCAAAATCAATTTGGTCCAGGTATGTTTGTTAAGTTTATTACGCTAGTTAGTGAACAAAATACCTATTTTGATAACTTTAAATATTTTAGTAACTCGGATAACAAGGCCTATTTTGATCAACAATTAGCGAATAGTTCGTCAACAGCCGTAAATAAAATGCGAAACATTGCTCGCGACAAGCAAGTTGATTTTAGTGTTGATGCTGAATACTGGTTTGAACAAGCTACCAAACGTATTGGACAACTAAAAAAAATAGAAAATCAGTTGGATAAGAGAATATTAGCATTAGTTAGAACAAAGCAGCATGATGCTTTTATCAGCATGCTAGTGAATAGTATTGCTAGCGTTATTTTGATTATTTTGGCGTTAGTTATTAGTATTTATGTTATCAATGAGCTTACCGGCAGGGTGAGAAGTTTAACGAATGTTTTATCGAAAGTACGAGCTGAAAATGACTTAACTGTGCATAGTCCTTACGGTGGTAGTAGTGAATTAGGACAGATATCAATTGCGTTAAACGCAACTATCGATAGTTTTTCTCATGTTGTTACTGATATATCATCTTCAAGCTTAACTTTGGCGTCAGCAGCAGAAGAGACGGCACAAACTTGTGAATATAATTCTCAATCGTTATTTGAGCAGCAAAACGGTATTGGCTTAATTGCGGCCGCTATTGAAGAACTTTCTGCTACGGTAAATGAAGTGGCAGAAAATACGCAAAACACTGCTAATTCAGCCAAAAATGCTGACGAGAAGGTGAAAGATGGCTTATGCATAGTACAAAAAGCTTACCATTCAATTGAAGCACTAGCAGATGAAATTGATAGTTTAGCCCTACGAATTCATAAGTTGCATGAAAGTAGTCAAAAAATTACCAGTGTTGTTGATGTAATTAAAGCGGTTGCGGAACAAACAAATTTATTGGCCTTAAATGCTGCAATTGAAGCAGCAAGAGCAGGAGAGCAAGGGCGTGGCTTTGCGGTTGTTGCTGACGAAGTGCGCACCTTAGCTCAACGTACTCAAGAGTCGACAGCTGAAATTGAGAGCTTTATTGGCTCCTTACAAAATGATGCCAACTCTGCTTTTAATGTTATTGAAACTAGTCAGAAAAAAGCGGTTGATGCGGTGAGTAATTCGAAAGATGTTGAACACATGTTAGAAGAAATCACTGTATCAGTAGGTGATATTTTTGCTATGACAGATCAAATTGCAACGGCTATAGAAGAGCAAGCCCTTGTCACTCAAGATGTTGCAAAAAATGTTGTTTCTGTTGAAGAAAAATCAATAGAAACAACGGCCGGTGCAAACCAAATATTACTGACAGCGCAAGAGCAGGCAAGGCTAGCTGCTTCGTTACAAGATATAGCAAGTACATTTAAGGTGTAAATGTCGCGATTGGCTGAAGCTTTTTTGATATAGCTTCGTCAGCTTAGCAGTGATTAAAATTGTGTCAAATAGTGTCAAGCATCGTTTTTAACGATGCTTTTTTATTTAAACTATTGAGCTAAGTTTTTGTTTTCTTATTGGTTTATAAAAAATCAGGTAGTGTTATCGATAAATATGAGTCAATTGGCTTTATTGATTTCAACACGATAAAAGTCTACTGTTTCTTATGTAAGGTTTATAAATTTTGCACCATAGCCAAATAATCCGAGTTAAATTATAAGGAACACTATGAGATATTTGATAGTAACTGTGTTGATTTTTTTATCATCAACAGCACACGCAAAGCATTCTATTTACTTAGAAAAGAATAAAGGTACTTATAAAACTGAGTTAATGTGGCCAGAGGTATCGATTCCTTGGGGTATGGTACAACTCCCCGGTGGAGAAATGCTAGCGACTGAACGTTCGGGTACCTTGTTTTTATTAACAGAGAATGAACCCGCCATTGAAATTCAAGGTTTACCGAAAATACATGTAAATAATCAAGGTGGTTTACTTGATATTGCTCTGCATCCATATTATGAAAAAAATCACTTGATATTATTCTCGTATGCTAGCCCTGAAGGTGAGGGTAAAGGCAGTCATACGGCATTAATGCAAGCTAAGTTAGACATAAAAAATAATCGCCTTACACAGCAAAAAGTTCTTTATAAAGGTGAAGGAAATACCACCAAAGGCTCACATTATGGTAGCCGAATAGTGGTAGATGATGATTATATTTATTTTTCAATAGGCGACAGAGGAGCACGTGATTTAAATCCACAAGATTTATCGCGTGATGGCGGTAAAATATATCGCTTAAATTTAGATGGCTCTATTCCGGATGATAATCCATTTGTTCAGAGTAATAGTGCGAAAAAAGCTATTTTTTCTTATGGACATCGTAATCCTCAAGGATTAGTTAAATTAGGTGATACAGGAGTCATATGGTCACATGAACATGGACCAAAGGGCGGAGACGAAGTTAATTTAATTGAAGCAGGGAAAAACTATGGTTGGCCGATAATAAGTTACGGTGTTAATTATAATGGCTCAGCATTTACGGACTTGACTGAAAAAATTGGGATGGAACAGCCTAAACTTTTTTGGGATCCTTCTATTGCACCGTCTGGTATGGCAGTTATTACCAGTGATAAATATCCACAATGGCAAGGGAAAATATTGCTTGGATCATTGAAATTTAATCACCTAGTATTATTAGAAGTGAAAGATAGCAAAGTAGTAAAACAAACCAAGGTAGTAACTGAAACTGGTGGTAGATATCGAAATGTGATTCAAGGGAGTGATGGTTATATTTATTTAGGCGTGGATGGCGAAGGTATTTCCCGTTTGCTGCCGATGAGTGTCAGTAATTAAGTTAACTCCAAAGTAGCGCCTTGAAGTGTACTATAGATTATATATAGGACACTTCAAGGTTTAAGTAGCTATTATCGATTTTTACATAGGTATCAAGTCTAGCTGTCGAGCGACAGCTACTGCAGAAGTTCTATTATTCACGCCAAGTTTGCCAAAAATATTTTTCAAATGCCATTTAACGGTATTTAAGCTAATAAACAAGGTTGTGGAAATTGTATTGTTTGTACAACCGGCGGAAATAAGCCCTAATATTTGGCACTCCCTATCACTGAGCGGTTCAATTAAACCAGCAACAGGGCTTATATTATTAGTAACCTCAGCTTCTTCAGATTCTTCGGTTACGATTGATAGAGTAACATCCTCCAAAAAACTTCTTTTAGAAGACGACCAACCTTTGATTTCACTTTGTCGTAAATCGAGTAGTAATGAGTCAATTTCACTACCTTCATCAACAAAACAACGCACGGAATGGTTGGGCGCGGCAATTGCAAGTGCCTCATCAACTAGACTACGCGCTTTAATTTTGTCTTGTAAAAATCGAGCGCGAGCTTCAAGAATATAACATTCAAGGACACGCATTCCCCAACGTGATTCAGTGGCAAGTTTGCGTAACTCAGCCAACACAGGAAGTGTCACTTCAGGTCGGCCCGTGGCTATTTGTAGCCTTGCCCAAGTGAGTGCGTTTCGACAAGGTTTACGAGCCCATTCTGCCGGTAGTGATAAAGTATCGGCGTCTACATCTATGTCATTAATTAGTGCATGATCTAAGGCTTCATTTAGGCGTTCTGCTTGTAAAAGGTAAGCAATGCGAGCACCGACAACTAGTGCTTGATGGCGTTCATAAGGAGCACCCCAGCGAGCGCCTACAGCGGCAATTAAATCATAACAACGCATTGCCGCACGATGATCACCGTGTAAGCCACTTATTCGAGCCAGTGCGGTATAGCCAAACACGAGTAATTTGGTAAAACCAACTTCGCCAATTAAAGGCAGGTTAGGCTGTAAACATTCTAGGGCTTCATCGATTCTATTCCATTGGTATAAGACAATACCCTGAATTACTTGCGGTATCGGTGCCACGTACTTCTCTTTCGAAAAACTTCTACTTTCGGGAGAAAAGCGTGCAAAACAATGATCCAAGTTACCATTAGAAAAGTCCGTTAACGCTAAGAAGCACTCTGAGTAAATAGCACCAAACTCTGAACCAGCTAATAAATGATAGTGTCTACCATCAGATAAGGTTTTTGCTGCTGGCCCGAATTCACCTAATTCCGATAGTGCATAACCTAGAAAATTACAGGCAAGCCCACGTTCAAAGTCACTTAAGTAATAAAATTCATCTGAGAGTAGTTCAATTATTTTATGAGGATCGTCCCTAGCAATAGCTATACCAGCCGACAATAAACGTGTTTGCTCACTTAAGTATTTACTTTCGTCTGATGCTGCAGAGGCTTCTTGCTTATCAACAAGCGAAATCATTTTTGACAGTACGTCGTCACTCTCATCGGCGCTATTCGCATGGTAAAGTGCTGTACCTAACAAGTAGAGTATTTTAGGGTTTTCGTTACGCACGTCATCTGGAATTCTACGAATCGAAGTGATAACTTGCGGCATGCGTCCTGCCATTAACTCTATCCATGATTGCTGCTCTACTAATGTGGTTACAATGTTAAAATCGCCGGCGAGTAATGCGTACTCAACAGCTTCACGTGATAAGTTTTGTTTTTGAAACCATATAGCTGTTTTACGATACAAACAAACTAGTTCGCCAGGGTGACGTCGACGTAACTCAGCAAGCAAGAATTCATGGAAAAGCTGGTGGTAGCGATACCATGTTCGGTTTTGATCTAACGGCGATACAAATAATCCATCACGTTCTATCTCTTCCAACATTGTAGGAGCATTATCATTACCTGTTAGGTAGGCGGCAAGCTCACCGTTAATACGATTGGACACCGATGTTCGCAATAGAAATTCTTGTACTGCTTTGGGTTGTTGGTTTAGTACGTCACTTGCCAAATATTCGGCAATATCCTGTAAGCTACCGGAAAAAGACTCGATAAATCCGTCTCGTCGTTCAGGATCTCGTAGGGATAAGGAAGCAAGTTGCAGACCTGCAACCCAGCCTTCACTATGCTGGTGAATTTTTTCAATTTGATCGTCGTTTAAGCCTAAATTACGAATTTCCAGGAGAAATTCTGACGCTTCAGATAAGTCGAATCGTAATTGAGTAGGCGTTATTTCTCGTAGCTCATCTCTAACACGCAGTGCGGCTAAACCAAACTGTGGTCGTGTTCTTGAGGCAACAATCATCTGAAAATTTTCAGGGGCAAGGTTTAGCAATAATTCGATCAACTCATCCGTTTCGCCACCACTAACACAATGATAATCATCAAGAATCAAAATTAATGGAGCTTCTGTATCACGTATGTCTTCAACCAAATCGCTCAGTGTACGAGTGACATCAAGGCGAGCGCAAGCACTAATAATTCGTGCTGTTCGAGCACCAAAGGTTGGGATTGCATATTGAATAGCTTCGACAATATTTCTTAGCAAATTAGAAACACTGCAATCGTCGGCACCGAGAGATATCCAAGGAACTAAATAACCATCAGACAGTAAACTTTCTCGTGATTGAGTTAGCAATGTCGTTTTACCAAAACCGGCGGGCGCAGCAACTAATGTCAGTTTTGGTTCTCGTTTATTTTTGCTTGATTTTAATAGCTTATGCCGATTCATCATTTTTGAACGGCTAATAGGGGTAATAAATTTAGTTTTCATACCAATGACAACTTTTTTGTAAACTATTTATCATGTTATATTAAAAACAACTCGCTATGTACCTTAACTTCATTATTGTTTTGTAACTCAAGGCGTACTAAAGTGTTCGGCAATACGGATACCCATTTTGAAATATCTTCATCTAATGGCTCTGATACGACGAGTGTACCGCTTTGTGTCTGGTTTATATATAAAGACGGTGCGTATGTATCTGAAGCCCACCTGACGACCCGTAAAGTTTTTCCATCGGTTATTGCAAATGTTGCGCGAAAAGCTTCTTGAATGTTTTCTTTCTGTCGTAATTCATCGACCACGCTAATGGTTTTTCTAATCGCGTTATCTGGGTCTTCTCTAAGGCCAAAAGTGATCATGAGTTGAAATAACAATTCACTATCGGTACCACCTTCAATACAGTCAAAACTCTTATCTGATAGCATTGATAACAGCTGTCGCCGTAAAAGATGAAAGCCACCTATTTGGCCATTGTGCATAAATAACAATCGACCAGCGCGAAATGGATGGCAATTT
Source organism: Colwellia sp. C2M11 (assembly GCF_018860915.1). Classification (GTDB taxonomy): domain Bacteria; phylum Pseudomonadota; class Gammaproteobacteria; order Enterobacterales; family Alteromonadaceae; genus Colwellia. The sequence goes on along the minus strand of NZ_JAHKQD010000036.1, from coordinate 25,050 downwards.
ACCAATAAGTTACCTGCGCCAGTTGAAGCGCGCACATGTGCAAAAAAAACATCACTTTCAATGACACGGGTTAATTCCCGCAAATTCGTATCAGCCCATGCAGGGCCAGCATCTCGATACAAGCCAGGAGCGCTTGGTTTACCATACCAGCCTAAGCCTCCACCATCGCCATGTACACCGAGTTTTGCTTTATGTGAATGTAGAGCCTGTTCACACAGGGAATGTGGACCATCATATAGAAATTGTTCTATAAGTCTGGGTTCTCCGATATAAGCCAACCAACGACACATTAGTTTTGTTTATCCTATTATTGGTGCGCGATGTAAGTCTGCATAGCGCCTATTAAAAGGATAGTCTTTAGGGTATCACAGCAAACCACCCTAAGGGGTAGTTGTACAGTTATCGAGTATAAGGACATAATAGCTGAAAATTACTGTTCGAGAGTCGCATGTTAAATTACTTTAAAACAAACGTTCTGCGCCTAGGAGTCTGTAAATGCTAGCGCTTGCAATTAGGCGAATATTAGCAACAATTCCGGTCATGGCAGTTGTCGCCATTATCGTATTTTCACTGCTTTATTTAACGCCCGGTGACCCAGCTGCCGTACTAGCAGGAGAACAAGCTTCTATAGAAGATATTAATCGCTTACGTAGCACACTTGGTCTGGATCAGCCTTTTCTGGTTCGCTTTAGTCAATGGATCGGTGGTGTGTTTCAAGGAGATCTCGGTATCTCTATTTTCTCTCAACGGCCGGTGATGGAATTAATAGTTCAAAGACTAGAGCCAACAATAGCGTTGACAATCGCTTCGTTATTTATTGCGGTAACAATTGCTGTACCTCTTGGTGTTATTGCTGCGTGGCGTGCAGGTGGCTTGATTGACCGTATGGCGATGAGTTTCGCGGTACTTGGTTTTTCAATACCAGTCTTTGTCTTATCTTATATCCTAATCGCTGTCGTTTCGGTTGACTTGAAGCTATTGCCCGTTCAAGGCTATGTACCCATTGCTTATGGTATTGGCCCTTTCTTGGAACATCTTATTTTACCTGCGTTATCACTCGGTATAATTAACGCTGCGCTTATTGCCCGAATTACACGTACTACAATGCTTGAAATACTAAATCAAGATTATATTCGAGCTGCTAGAGCGAAAGGTCTTTCGGTACGTAGAGTGTTGATTCGACATGCATTAAAGAATGCTGCGATTCCTATTGTTACCGTTATAGGCATTAGCTTTGCTCTGTTGATTAGTGGTGTTGTTGTGACAGAAACTGTATTCAATATACCAGGGCTAGGTCGTTTAACGGTTGATGCCATTCTTCGTCGAGATTATCCCGTGATACAGGGAGTTATATTGGTATTTTCTGCAACCTATGTTGTGGTTAATTTACTTATAGATCTCAGTTATAGTTTATTTGATCCGAGGATTAAATATTGAGTATTTCAGCAATAACACAGACCCCATCTTCGCCCACCGGTCTTATGCGAATTTGGAAGCGATATCCTAATATTATTATTGGTGGTGCTATGTTGGCCATTGCAGTTTTCGCTGCTATTGCCGCCCCATGGTTAGGTACTATTGACCCACAAACGATTGCGCCTTTTAATCGACTGGAAGTCCCGGGTACTGAATTTTGGTTCGGTGGTGATTTAGTTGGCCGTGATGTATATAGCCGAACAATTTACGGAGCACGTATCTCTCTTGCTGTAGGGCTTGGTGTTGTCGTTATCGGTATTTTCTTCGGTTTACTCATTGGTATTCTGAGTGGTTTTGTCAGCTGGGTTGACCAGATACTTATGCGAGTAATGGATGGCTTAATGGCAATCCCTTCTATTTTACTTGCTGTGGCATTAATCTCTTTGACTGGCGCCAGTTTGAAAAATGTCATTATTGCTATTTCAATTGCGGAAGTTCCTAGGGTTGCTAGGTTAGTTCGTAGTGTTGTATTGCAATTGAAAGAACGACCTTATGTTGAGGCGGCTATTACAGCAGGAACACCTTTTATTCTGATTTTATGGCGACATATACTGCCTAATACCTTGGCCCCTTTACTTGTGCAGGCGACCTATATATTTGCCTCAGCGGTATTGACTGAAGCTATATTGAGCTTTATTGGTGCTGGCACACCGCCATCAACACCGAGTTGGGGTAATATTATTGCGGAAGGTCGCACCGTATTCTCAATCGCGCCGCACATTGTAATGTTCCCAGGTATAGCGTTATCGTTTACTGTACTGGGTGTAAATCTACTAGGTGATGGCTTACGTGATATCTTTGACCCTCGTTTTGTGAGTCGCACATGAAAAAATTAAATCCTTTACTCACAGTAGAAGACCTCTCGGTTACTTTTCGTACCGAGCGAGGTAATGTTCCAGCAGTGCAAAACTTTTCATATTCCTTAAATGAAGGTGAAACCTTGGCGATTGTTGGTGAATCTGGCTCAGGAAAAAGCGTTGGTGCGTTGGCATTGATGCGTTTGATTCCTAATCCGCCGGGTAAAATTGATAGTGGCTCTATTAAGTTCAACGATAAAGAGATTCTCAGTATGACTGAGAGTGAAATGCAAAAAATTCGCGGTAATGAAATCGCGATGATATTTCAGGAGCCAATGACTAGTCTTAACCCTGTACTGACAATAGCTGAGCAAATTTGTGAGGCGGTGCAGCTACATCAGCATCTTGACAAAAAGGCTGCTCGTGCCCGTGCGTTGGAAATGTTGCAATTTGTACAGCTTACCGAACCTGAAAAGCGCTTAGATCAATATCCTTATGAACTGTCAGGAGGAATGTGTCAGCGTGTAATGATCGCAATGGCGTTAGCTTGCACTCCTTCAATACTTATCGCGGATGAACCCACTACAGCGCTTGATGTAACAATACAAGCGCAGATTTTAGATTTAATGCGAGATTTAAAAAACCGTTTAGGTACCGCAATTCTTTTAATCACGCATGATTTGGGGGTTGTTGCTGAAATGGCTGATCGCGTTATTGTGGTTTATGCCGGAAGAAAAATTGAAGAAGCACCTGTGCGTGATTTATTGCGAACCCCTAAGCACCCTTATACCTTAGGTTTGCTTGGTGCAATGCCACGATTAGGTGACACAAACTCTCAGGCTCGGCTAACAGAAATACCAGGAACAGTTCCTTCATTACTTGAGCCAATCATAGGTTGCGCTTTTGCTCCGCGTTGTTCATTGGCGACAGATAAATGCCGAACAGATGCACCTGAATTACAACCTGTTGGTAACACGGGCCATTTGGCTTCGTGCTGGCATAGCGAAAAAGTTGGAGTACCGCGATGAGCGATATATTAGTTGTCAAAGATCTGGTTAAACATTATGAGATTGGTGGCACAGGTATTATTGACCGAATGCTTGGTCAAAAAGCGAGTGTTGTACGTTCAGTTGATGGCGTTAGTTTTAGTATTGCTGAAGGTGAAACTTTGGGGCTTGTTGGGGAAAGTGGTTGTGGTAAATCAACCGTAGGACGCTCTATTTTGCGTCTAGTTGAACCAACAAAAGGTACAATTGAATTAGCCGGGCAGGATATTTCACATGTTTCTGAACAGGTATTACGCCCATTAAGGAAGCATTTACAAGTAGTGTTTCAAGACCCGTTTGCATCATTAAACCCACGTCGTACTGTTGGCCAAACGGTTGCAGAGCCTATTGGGAATTATGGCTTAAAAAGCGGCGACGAATTGAAGAATAGAGTACAAGACTTATTTGAACGTGTTGGTTTACGTGCGGATCAGGTCGATCGATTTCCGCATGAATTTTCAGGCGGTCAACGACAACGTATTGGGATTGCTCGTGCGTTGGCAACAAACCCTAAGTTGATTATTCTTGATGAACCAGTATCAGCGCTTGATGTTTCAGTACAAGCTCAAGTGATTAACCTACTGGTGGACTTGCAAAAAGAGCTCGGGATTGCATATCTTTTTATTGCCCATGATTTAGCTGTTGTTGAGCATATATCGACACATGTTGCTGTAATGTATTTAGGGAAAGTTGTTGAGATTGCTGATAAAAAGAGTATTTTTAATTCGCCTAAGCACCCTTATACCAAAGCATTGTTATCCGCAGTACCAAATAGTGACCCAGATGCTATCAATAATCGTATTGTCTTGAAAGGTGATATTCCGAGTCCAACAAACCCGCCTTCAGGTTGTCGTTTCCGTACTCGTTGTCCAATCGCTCAACCTATTTGTACAAGTGAAGAGCCAGCCTTAGAAGTACAAGGCCCAGGGCACAAAACAGCTTGTCATTTCGCGAAAGAAGAAGCTTAGAAAAGAGGATGACTTAGCCTAGAATATCGGTTAAGTCATACTTATTAGCTAACCGAGTAAGCACAAAGCATGTCTGATGGGGCATATGCTTATCTAGTGATTGCTTTTGCTGATTTCATCCTTAATTTATTGATCAGAGACTCGTGATTGAGGTGAAATTTAGCTATTTGTTATTGCCAAAGTAGAGCAATTATCAAGTTAACCTGAGCTCGCTTAATATATTCTTCTCTAACAGCTACTTTTACTTGCTTCATCGTTAAATTTACTTTCAATAGACTAGCTATTAACGCGAAATTTGCCTTGAAGAAAGAAAAACTATCAAGCTAGAGTATAAGTTAAATTTTATTAGTAATTATTTCAATGGATTAAAAATATCTTAAACCGAGTTCAGGTAAGTTAGTATAATCAGTTGAAATAGTTTTATTTCAACTGATTAAAAACACTTTAAACTGAGTCTGGGTGAACTAAGCTGGTTGGTAAGGTTTTTTCTTAATATTCCAAAAAACAGTGCTGCCAGGCACTTCAAGCATCCCCGTTATACGTGGACTATAAGCAACGGGAGCAAACCATTGTCCAATTGGCACATAAGGTACTAATTCATAAGCGCTGGTTTGGATTTTGTCAGCTAATTTCTTACGTTCAAGTTCATTAGGCGCATAAGGGTACTGCTCAATTAAAGCTTGATGTTTAGCATCGCATGGCCAGCCAGGCCAAGCATCTTCACAGTTTGCATGCATAGGTACATTACCAATAGGGTCAGTAATGTTACCGCCTGGCCAATAAGTTAAGCCAAGATCCCAACCGCCATTTTGTGGACTAGAGCGATTGATACGTCGTGACCCCATAGCACCAAAATCCATTGCTTGTAAGTCAACATTAACACCAATTGATCTTAAGTCGTCAGCAAGCACTAAGGTAGCAAGATTCATAAACTGAATATCTGTGGGGTGTAAAATGACGACTGGACGGCCATCATAACCTGAGGCAGCCATTAATGCTTTTGCTTTTTCACGGTTTTTACCAAGACCTTTAGGTACACCTGCTAAGCTTTCATGTGGCGAGCCACAAACAAAAAATGCGCTACAGTTATTGGTGACTTCAGGATCACCAAACATGGCTTGCAAGTAGCGATCTTGATCGATTAGGTATAACAAGGCCTGACGCGCGCGTGGATCATCAAATGGAGGGTGTAAATGATTCATGCGTAACATGCCTTGAAATCCAAGTGGATCAGCACGTTGAATAACAACACCTGAATCACGCAAAAGCGGTAAAAATTCAGGTGATGGGTTTTCAAAAAAGTCTATCTCACCGTTAGCAAGGGCTAAGACTGCAGACTGAGGGTCTCGAATATTCAGCCATTCTACTGTATCTATATAAACATGTTTGCCACCTGAGGTACCATTTGGGGTTTCATTACGTGGTATATAATGCTGGTTTTTTCGGTAAACAACTTTTGCACCTGGAACCCAGGCTGCGGTGTCAAAAACATAAGGACCTGAGCCGATACTACTTTGAATTGACGTTGATGGATCTGTTGCTGCAATACTTGCAGGCATGATGGCAGCAACCGGTCCACCAGTTTTAGATAATGCATGCAATAATAAGCTGTATGGCTGATTAAGTTTCCAAACAAATTTTTGCGCATCAATGGCTTCTAGCTGCTCTGTTACAGCAAATATTTGTCGGCCGTAAACATCGCGTTGTCCCCAGCGTTTCAGTGAAGCAATAACATCTGTTGTTGTTACTGGGCTGCCATCGTGAAATAACAGTCCATTACGTAAGGTGAATTCCCAATTGAGTTGGTCTTCACTTACATTCCAGTGCCCAACCATTTGAGGTTGTGGAACGCCATTGGTGTCACGACCGAATAAAAAATCATAAACCATTAATGCGTGTCGCTGTACAATACCAATGGTTGTCACAATAGGATCTAAAGATTGTAAATCGGCGTGCATAACTGCTCGTAACACGTTTGATCTGTCTGGCGGCGTACAACCAGAGAGCATAATACCCGTAGCCGAGGCAGCAGCAGCTACTAAAAATTCACGTCTTTTCATAATATTTCCTCACCCACTCGCTGGGGCTTTTCTCCGGATAACCAATAGCCGATGCTACGGTTTCCTGTATTTGTTGTAGCTAATTCTAATGACACGTTATCAATGTTAAGCTGGTGCAATTGTTCAGCCATTTCAGTCACCGTGGTGTCATCTAAAGCTGCGTTTTGCATGGATTGCAGGCGCTTTGATTGTGCTAATAATAATAGTTTTATATCTTCATTCATTTTTATGATAACTTGAATTTCGTAAGACTTGCGTAATCCTAGAAGGTTGCGAACAGCAGCAAACAAGTTATCGATAAGACTTCGTTCTTCGGTTCCAGCAAAGCGTTTTTCTAATTCATCAAATACCTGCTTAACGGATAATATTAAATTTTCTGCTGTTTGTATGGCTTGTGGTGTATTGCAAGTTTCAGCTTCATTTAGTGCTATTAGTAATTGAGTCGTGATTGAAAATAATTCGCTAGCTAAAATTATCTGGGCTTGTTCATATTGCTGACGACAACGCTCTTTTAATATGCCGTCATTCGCATGTAACAAAAATCGTAATCGTCCTCCAGGTTTTAATACACGACACGCTTCCCGTAAACTCTCATTAATTGTGGAATATTCGATAGCGAATTGACTGCCAATAGCATCGAATGTATCGGCTTCAAAAGGTAATTTTTCCATAGGAGTTCGGGGGTGAAAAATTACATCTGATAACTGTTCTTTGGCATTGGCAACATACTTAGCAGGTGCTATATCTGCGAGATCTACCCCATGAATTGAAAAAGGAGGATGCTTTTTATGGGAAACTGCAACGGCTTGTACAGCTAAACTTCCATTTCCTGTTCCTAAATCTAAAATCTTGGCGCCTGAGGGTAACTCACTAAAAAAATTGCGCCATATCGGTGCTAATGCGTCAGATTCATTGTTAACTGGCATGCAAGAATGCAACTGGTTAGAGTGCCAGAAAACACTCCATTCCCAAAGACTATCATTCTGATTGTCCATTAAGTTACCTATTAAAGTATGGTGTATGTTTATAGGAAGGAAGGTTTAATGCCAGTAAGGCTAATAAACCTTCCTTTCTTCTACCTTAACTTAGAATCGGTAAGATCCACCTATAAATAATTCAGCACCTGTTGCATTATAGGTATCAGGTCTAGTATTTGCTCTACTTTGACGTGAACCTAATAGCGGAGGGTTTTTATCTAACACGTTATTTACACCACCCCATATAGTTGAGTTATCACTAAGATTATAGTTAACAGAAATATCAAGATAGCTGTAGCCTGAAAGTTCAGGAACCGCAGACGTTGATGGATCAGCGCCAAATTGTACTTGGTCAAGGGTAGTGTCCTCAGACCAACGATGTCTCAAACCAAGAGTTAAATCACCATCTGTCCATGTAACTGAAGTGTTCATTTTCAGTTCTGATTTAGGCTCGCCACAGGTTGTGCCAAATGCGCCAGCACAGTCATTCACTGTATTTAAATCGGCAATAGGGGTTAGGTCATAGTCATTAAGTAAGGTTGCATTAAATAAAATATTAATCTCGCTAGCATCCAATTCAACTTTATAGTCTACTTGGAAATCAACCCCAGATGTTGCTAAACCGCCAACGTTAACATTGGTTGCAGTAACTGGATTAAGAGTATCAATAACTCCGCTAGTAGAATTACGACTAACAGCCTGACATGCAGTACTATTGATATCTTGTACTTGGCTATAACAAATATCGAGTATGTTATTTACTGAACCACCAAACGCGCCAATTGCGTTATCAACTTCAATATCGAAATAATCTACTAAAACACGTAGGTTAGGTATGCTGGTAGGTGTAATAATTGCACTAACAGTAATAGTATCTGATTCTTCTTCGCTTAAGTTGGGGTTACCACCAAAAACACCTGGTATTTCGTTGTTTGGCTGAAGGTTTGCGCTGCCAACAAGACTGGCAGGTACACCTGTTGCTTCACAAAGGCTGCGAATAGTTGCATCCGTTGCAGCACTAGGCAGGGCACAAGGATCTGTTGCGGCAACTGGGAACAGCTGTTGACCCCCAAATGCTTCTCCAAGACTAGGAGCACGAATTGCTTTTTGGAATTGAGCACCGAAGGCAAGAGAATCATTCACCATCCAATCTAAGCCAACAAGAAAAGTACTTACGCCATCTGTTTGTTCAAGATCATACTCTGAATAACGGTATGCTGCGGTAGCATCTAAAGACTTAATGCCTGCTACGTCTGCTAATATAGGCATAAAGACTTCACCAAATACTTCCCAAACTTCAATTTCTCCAGCGGTTGGTTGTACGGCATTAAATCCGGCAACATCACCTGTAAGTAAAGCCTGATCAACAGCAAAGACAACTTTATTTGAGCGCCATTCTACGCCGAATGAAGCCGATAGAAAGCCATGAGGTACTTCTAATAAATCGCCACTGATACTGGCACCAAACACGTTGAGTTCAGTGACTTCAGTATTGATAGTATCAATACTGATATAATCTACTCCTTCAGCTGAAATATTCGGACCAAATGGGTTCACTATCGGTGCAGCACCATCAACGGATAAAATTCCAGCAGCAAAAGCAGAACTAGATACATTACCTATTTGAGTTTGTGTATTGTCAGAGCGGGCATAAGAATAATACAGATCATAGTTGTAATCATCGATAACGCCTTCTACACCAATTAATGCTCTGAATGAGTGACGGCTATCGTTATTACGGCGAGCGCCAGTTTCAACTAAACGACGATTAACACCAAGATTAACTAAACCATCATTTTGAGCAACACCTGCTTCATTAGCATCTACAAGTTGTAATACATCACTTAATTCTGAGCTGATATAAGGGTTGGTAACGTCAATAGGTAATGATGTGCTGATAAAAGAAGGGGCAAAACCTGTAGAGGTTTCGTTGTGAGTATAAGCACCTTCAATATATAACTTAGAATCATCATTGATCTCATAATCAGCGAACAGCGTTAAGCTGTGTCGCTCTTGCGGTATACGTAGAAAATTATCTAAGGTGTAGTTATATAGATCATCAGGGCGAGAAAAAGGGCGAACATTACCATCTGCATCTGGAATGAATCCGTCACCACCGATACCGGTAAGCCCTGCTGCTGCGAGTGCGCTATCTAAGCCAGGAATAGCAGCAATACCTTCAGCTGAACTTGGTAGTCCGGTAAAACGACCATTTGGTACAAAGCTACTACCACCAGGTACTAAAACTCTATTGCCGTTGGCATCAGTACCATCAGTTAAAACAGAAGAAGAAAAATCACGATCTGTTGTATAAATTGCATCGCGATCTAAATAATTTAAGGCAATAACAGCATTACCTCTTCCATCAGCAAAATTGCCACCCATAGTTAGGGTAAAGTCTTTAGTATTGCCATCACCTTCCGCGGTTTGGTTGAATTGAGTACGTAATTCAACACCTTCGAAATCATCCTTCATTATAAAGTTAACAACACCAGCTACCGCATCTGAGCCATAAACCGCTGACGCGCCACCGGTAACCACTTCTACACGTTCAATTAGTGAAGCTGGAATAGTATTAATATCGGTTGTTTGGCTAGAATCGAAAAAAGTGTATCGTCGACCATTAACTAATACTAGGCTACGAGTAGAGCCTAGTCCGCGTAAATCTAGGGTTGCAGCACCTGTGGCTGTTGGATTTGCTGTAGAGTTTGTTGAGGCTGTACCAGATGGCACAAATTGTGGCATGTTATTTAGAATTTCTTCAACGTTTTGAAAGCCTGATAATTTTATTTGTTCTGACGAAACGACATCAACTGGAATTGAGGCCGCTTGTCGACCACTACGGATACGTGAACCAGTAACAGATATTTTTTCAATTTCTTCAGTCTCGATGTCTGATTGCGCAGGTACCTCTTCTTGTAAAGGTGCTGTAGACTGTGCAGATGCATAAACGGGGGCTAAAGATGATAAAGCTAAAGCTGCGGTGATCGCAGATGATAATGAGTTTTTCATTCTAAATTTGAACATGGGGTAATTACCTCGCCTTAAATATATTTTTGTTATAGTGATCTTTTTATAATTATTGTTATTGTTTGATGGCCTTGCTTTAAACTATTCAAAGTCGATACGTTGAACAGTTTATTTTACTCAAATTAAGATACTCCTTAGCAACAACCGCTATACCACCCAAAGGGGTAGTTTATTGATATCCACTCTTTCGGGTAGTGCTGTTTGTTATATCATTAAGTCATACTATACAAATGAATAATATTAAACTATATATGTGGGCAACGCCCAATTCGCGACGGATATCAATTCTTTTTGAAGAATTGGGTCTTAATTTTGATGTTCACCCTGTTAATATCAGAGCGAAAGAACAATTTGCTACTGAAATTACTGATCTGAATCCATTTGGAAAAGTGCCAATTGTTGTTTGGCAAGAGCGTGAAGAGCAACGTCTTTTATTTGAATCAGGCGCAATTCTAATACAATTTGCTGAAGCGGGTAAACAATTTCTTCCTGTCGACAGTAAAGAGCGTGGCGAAACACTGTCGTGGCTAATGGTGGCATTAACTGGATTAGGGCCACATAGTGCGTCTGCACATTATTGGTCTGATTTAGCCGTAGAAAAGTTACCTCAAGCATTAGACTACCATGCCAATTTTACCGCACGTGTTTATCGTCTGTTAGATGATCGCCTCGCAGATAATGAATATTTAGCCGGAGAGTATTCGATTGCCGATATGGCTGCTTATCCTTGGATTAGCGTTAGCGAATGGACAACGCTTAATATTGAAGATTATCCAAATCTCTTAAGATGGTACCAGCATGTTGGCTCACGTCCTGCTGTTCAACGTGGTATGAGCTTACCAACCGGTATATCTCTAGACTAAATAATAGACTTAGCCTTATCACTAATTCTTAGTTCTAACGAGAATTAGTGATTTTTTATAACAATATATTGATTGTCAATTACTAGAATAAGAATTGTTGTTTGTAAAATTCACGCTAGAGTTTGCTTGATGATTTAGTCGAGTTTAACTCTGTAAAGTTGAAATCTACATTATATTTTTGTTCTATTGAGCTACCGGTAAGATCTCATGTTCCTATAGTTGAATCATTTAACGGGAGCTGAAATTTAAGTGCACCAGAAAACAACGTTAAATCTAAATCCATCTATATATTCTAAACCTGTCGCGGGATATGTTTGGCTGGCATAGTTTGTAGAATAATAATAAGAAACTAATGTTATTATAGGTTATTCATTTTCGGCATCTAAATTACTGCTATATATCAGCTCGACGTTGGCTAAACTGCTTATCGATTTTTGTTCATTTAATTTTGAGCGATACGCATTATGTTGGTGTTATCTCGACATGGTTTAAAAACATCAAGCTTTGGTTGATATGTTGATGACGCTACATTTAATACACCAAGCATGGAATGAAATATATTGTCATGATTATATATCGTTTGCGTACTCTGTTCTAAGCAATTATTTTGGAAGTATTCCTGAGTGTTATTTGACCAAAATAATAGCGGGATATGGGTTTGTTCGATAGGCGCAATGGCGTATGGAAAACCATGCAAATAGAGACCATTTTCACCTAATGATTCCCCATGGTCGGATACATAAATCATTTTTGCATTTATCGTCTGAGTATTGTTTTTGGTAAATTTAGCTAATTTATTTATTACTTCAGAAATCACATAATCTGAATAATGTATTGTATTATCGTAAGTGTTTACTAGTTGCTCTGATGTACAGTTTTGTATATCACTTTGCTGACAGTCAGGTAGAAAAGTAGCAAATTCTTGTGGGTAACGACGATAATATGTTGGCCCATGTGAACCCATTAAATGCAGAACAATTAATGTGGTTTGAGCGCTTAACGTGGTTAGTTTATTATCTAATTGCGTTAATAATATTTCATCAAAACAATAGTCACCATCGCATAATGAATTACTTTTATTTTTGTCAATATTAATAGTTTTTACTCGCTTACAGACACCTTTACAACCTTCATTATTATCAACCCACAACACATCGACACCTGCTAATTGCGCAATATCTAATAGATTTTGTTGTGAAGACGCTGATTGCTTATTAAACTGGTCTTTGTTTAATAATGAAAACATACAAGGAACAGAAACGGCCGTTGCTGTACCACAGGAATACATTTGCTTAAAAGACTGTATATTAAACTTCTCTGTATATTCGTTGGTTAGTTTAGCATAACCATTTAACGAGAAGTTTTTTGCTCTTGCTGTTTCTCCTACAATCATTACCACGACATTTTTATCTGCTTTAAGTGATGTTTGCATTTTAGGATGAGAATCTAACTCTTTAAATACTATTGGCTCAGCGAAATGGTTTCGTTTAATGTATTTATAGCTCGCAATTAATGTTGGTATTGGCACAATATATTTTGCTAAATCTCTATTATTTCGGTTAACAGATGCGTAACTAGAATACAGACTAAAAAAAATAATGATAAAGATGATTAGGGCAGAAACAATTAGCTTTAAACGGTGTTTTACGCTTAAGCCCAGCGAATTTGACCGATAATTAATTTTTCTTAATATCACTAAAGGCGTAATTGTTAATAATGCTATATAAAAAATAGCTGATAAATTAAGGTAGGTAAAAGCCTCAGACGTAGATGTTTCAACCATGTTTTCAACCATACCGTAGTCAAAAATAATGCCATAACTACTCATTGCATAGCAGAATACGGCTGATAATATGATCAGAACAGTCATCGCTGTTTTATAAACATACCTTCTCGGCAATAGGCTAAATAGCAGAACAAAAATAGTGCTTAAAAATAAGGGGAGAGATATAAAGTAGGCAAAATCAAAGCTATCTAACTTAATTAAATCATAATACGTTTTTTGTAAAAACGGAAAGTTAAAAACAAGCGAAAAATAAAGGCTTAACAATATTGTTGCTGAATTTAATGATAGCGTTTTAGAAAATATTTTTTGCACAATCTTATCTCTTTAGTAAAAATAATAGTGTGCCTTTTCAACCTTAATTAAAACTGAGCGTAAACTGAATTTTTGCTGAATTTTCTTGTTTACGGATAAATTATAGCTCCCATAAAACTACTCCCCAGGTAGCAATAGCGATTGCTAAACTAATCAATACAGCAAGAGATCCTAAGTCTTTTGCTAAACCAGATAATGAATGATGCTCTAACCCGATGCGATCAATCGTGGCTTCTACTGCGGTGTTAATAACTTCAACTAATAGAACAAACAGCAGTGACACAATTAGTAATAAATGCAGTAATAAGCTGATATTGAGAAAGCAGCTAGCACTTGATAATACAAGGATTATAATTAACTCTTGTTGGAAAGCTGTTTCATTTTTTATTAACCATTTAAAGCCTTGTAATGAATTAATTAAGGCTAGAAAAATGCGTTTAGCACCTTTATGTTTTTGTATTGTCATTGTTAACTCAATAATAAATAATCTTTCATCATTAATTTAGCAAAGTGAACTTAAGTGCACCTGAAGGGGAGCTTAAGATTTACTGAATATACCGATGTTTATATTATAAAAGGTCTCTTTTATTCGCGGTTTTTATAAAATTCAGCCAATCTTAAGTTTAGCGTGATAAATTAAAGAAAAATGCTATTGATGATTAATATGAATATTTTACTTGTTGAAGATTCTGATAAATTAAGGCGTAGTTTGCGTATAGGCTTAGTTGCCTTAGGATTTGCTGTTGATGAAGCAGGTGACGGAGCCGATGCTTTGGCGATGGCATTATCAGATGATTATGACATTATTATTTTAGATTTAATGTTACCCAGTGTTGATGGCTTATCAATATTAAAATCGCTAAGAAAGCATAAAAAACAAAGTAAGGTACTTATTCTTTCTGCTAAAGATCAACTGTCAGATCGCATTGATGGTTTGTTTACCGGTGCCGATGATTATATGACTAAGCCTTTTTCATTTGATGAGTTGCATGCTCGAATTATCGCGTTAACAAGGCGAGGTGAGTTATTAAGAACATCAAACACAATCACTATTAATGATTTTGTTGTCGATTTACAAGCAAAAGTGCTTAGCTTTTCAGGTAAAGCGATAGACTTAACCCCAACAGAATATAAAATTACAGAATGTTTATTTATTAATAAAGAGAAAGTAGTGAGCGCTGAAAAGATGGGGGAGTATATTGTTGGTAAATACGATGCCATTAATAAAAACTCATTAGAAGCTCATATCTCATCTATTCGTAAAAAATTGAAAAAGTTTTCAGCTGTATTCCCTGTAAAAAATAAACGTGGATTTGGCTATGTTGCTACTAATGCTTGAGCAATACATTATTAACAATAAACTGTAAGGTTCAACATGAAGTCAATAAAGCAGTCTTTAGTTAAGCAACTAACCACACTTATTACCTTTATTTTATTTATTGTTCTCTTATTTTTAGACATTAGTGTCGATACGTATGTAGATAAACAATTTGATGATGCTTTAGAACAGAAAGGTAAGAGTCTCGTTAATTTAATTAGTTATAAAGAAAATTCATTACAATTAACCATGCTAATTGATGTGATGACGGAGTTTAGCCGCACAGAACATGCTGAATATTTTCAAATTTGGTCAAATGATAAAATATTAAAATATTCACCGACATTAAATCAAACACCTGAATTTGACTTTAATCGCGTAGCATTGTCACTTGGCGGACATATGATTACGCAAGCTGATTTACCCAATGGTGAAAGTGGGCGTGTTTTTTTATTTAAATTTATACCGACGAATGACAATGACGCCACAGATATTCAGTCTCCTATATACCTAGTTTTTGCTCGGTCAAGTGCAACGCTTGAACAAATTTTAATATTAATTGATATTGTTTTTTTAATTACTGCTATCGGTACTGCATTTTTTGTTCGCTATTTAGTGAATAAAATTGTTTCTAAGGGGGTAGAGCCAATCACCTTACTTAATAAACAGATCAGAGAAATTGACATTAATAATGAATCAGAAAAATTTTTCATTGATCATCCTCCGAGTGAAATTAAAACAATTATTGATGAATTAAATCAATTTTTAATTGAAAACAGGGCATTACTTAAAAATGAAAAACGATTAACTTCTGATATTGCACATGAGTTAAAAACACCTATTACTGAATTAATGAGTGTGAGTGAAATAGCAATTAAATATCCAGAAAATGAAGAGGTTATCGAAAACTATAAAGATGATGTTTTATCTATATCTACACGTATGAAAAATATTGTAGAGTCATTATTGCTATTAAATAAAGTGAGTACTGAGCAATTTAACTTAACCATGGTTGATATAGATTTATCAGATAAAGTGTTCTGTATTTTAGAAAGGCTAGCAATAACAATACCTAATTTTGAACAAAGAATTAGCACCAAGCTTACCAATAACATTGTTATTACGAATGATGTGTTTTCCTTAGAAGCAATACTAACAAATCTTATTAACAATGCGATCCATTACAGCCCAGAAGCAAGTATAGTAACAATTGAACTGAATATTATTAATGACAAGCCAAAACTAACCATATCTAACATACCACTGCAGCAATTAACGGCAGCAGATATAAATAATATGTTCGAACCGCTGTGGCAAAAAGATAATGCCAGAACATCTGAAACCCATTTTGGCTTAGGTTTAGCTATTGTTAAAACTTTAGCTGAACGAGCTAATATAAAAATATCAGTTGAATTAAAAGGCGCAGATTTAATTACTTTTGGTGTGGTTTTTGATTATTAACTTAGTCAGTTATAAGAATATTTAGCTGAATATTTTTGTAAAAAAAGTCGCTAACAATGACTTGTTAGCGACTTTTTATTTTATCACTTTATACTGTTATTACAGTTGAGGTCCTGCAGCAACAAGCGCTTTGCCATTATCTGTATCAGTAAATTTATTGAAGTTATTTACAAAACGTTCTGCTAAGTCAGTTGCTTTGTTTTGCCATTCAGCAGTATCGTGATAAGTATTTCTTGGATCAAGAATATCACCTTCTACACCTGCAACAACGTTAGGTACTTCTAAGTTGAACATTGGTATTACTGTTGTTTCAGCTTCATCAATTGAACCGTCTAAAATAGCGTCAATAATCGCACGAGTCGCTTTAATTGAAATACGTTTACCTGTGCCGTTCCAGCCGGTATTGACTAGATAAGCTTCTGCGCCAACAGCTTCCATACGTTTATGTAATACTTCAGCATATTGTGTAGGATGTAAACTTAAAAAAGCTGCGCCAAAACAGCTAGAGAAAGTAGGTGTTGGCTCAGTAATACCTCGTTCTGTACCTGCTAACTTAGCAGTAAAACCAGACAAGAAGTAATATTCAGTTTGCTCTGGTGTTAATTTAGCTACTGGTGGTAATACACCGAAAGCATCAGCTGTTAAGAAAATTACTTTCTTAGCGTGACCAGCACGTGATACCGGTTTTACAATGTTATCAATGTGATGAATTGGGTAAGATACACGAGTGTTCTCAGTTTTTGAGTTATCATCAAAATCAATCTTACCTTCGTCATTAACAGTTACATTTTCTAATAACGCATCACGACGAATAGCATTATAAATATCAGGTTCATTTTCTTTACTTAGATTGATTGTTTTCGCATAACAGCCACCTTCAAAGTTAAACACACCATTATCATCCCAGCCATGTTCATCATCACCAATTAATTGGCGCTTAGGATCTGTTGAAAGTGTTGTTTTTCCTGTACCTGATAAGCCAAAGAAAATTGCCGTATCACCATCTTTACCAACATTAGCACTACAGTGCATTGAGGCAATACCTTGCAATGGAAGGTAATAGTTCATCATTGAGAACATACCTTTTTTCATTTCGCCGCCGTACCATGTACCGCCAATTAACTGTACTTTTTCAGTCAAATTGAAGGCCACAAAATTTTCAGAGTTTAAACCTTGTGCTTCCCAATTAGGGTTAGTGGCTTTAGCACCATTCATTACAACAAAATCAGGTTCATAGCTTTTAAGTTCTTCGTCACTTGGGCGAATAAACATATTTTTTACAAAGTGTGCTTGCCAAGCTACTTCTGTGATAAAACGTACTTTTAAACGAGTGTTATCGTTTGCGCCACAATAAGTGTCAACAACAAATAAGCGTTTGCCAGAAAGCTGAGTAGTAACTAAACTTTTAAGCTCAGACCATGTTTCTTGGCTCATAGCTTTGTTGTCATTTTTACCTTGATCAGACCACCAAACAGTATCTCGCGTTACATCATCACGAACAATGTACTTATCTTTAGGTGAACGACCAGTAAAAATACCTGTATCAACATTGACAGCGCCAAGCTCTGTGACTACGCCTTTATCAAAGCCTTCGAGGCCTGCTTTGGTTTCTTCACTAAAAAGCAACTCATAAGATGGATTGTAAACAATTTCTGCAACATTACTAATGCCGTATTGCGACAAATCAATTGAGTTTTTTTGGGCGGTCATAGCGACTTTACTCCTAAGGTATGACGAATTTTAAGTTGTGGTTTAGTTCGATCTGGTTAGTATTTATTACTGTGTAATAGGGTATAAAAGTTTTCATCTAGCTAATAATCCGACATTCTATTTGATAAATACTCAAAACGAAAGTAAAAAATAACCTAAGATGAAAGTTTTCAGTATAAGCGACATGAATGGTTAAATTAGCGGTGCTAATATTGTTTGTAAGTTTACAACATTAATACTGATAAGGGCTGTAGAAGGGTGAAGAACGACACCATTTAAGTAATAATTAACCAAAATGGCATCGATAAAGAAAATTAGCGTTACAATTGAAAGTTAGTAACTAATGGCTATCTTTCGAAATGAAACTTTTTAATTGTTCATTAAAAAAGTCATATGTAGTCAAACAATAGTCACAGGTCATTGAAATCTTTCCTTGTTCAGCCAGTATTTTTTCAATTTCATCGCCTTCTATTTGCGCAATAGCGCTAAGACATTTTTCATTTGAACAACCGCATTGATAACTCACTGCTTGAGGCTCAAACAAACTAACTTTTTCTTGGTGATATAAGCGGTAAAGTAGTGCTTCAGCTTCGAGCGAAAAAATTTCATCGGCTTTGATGGTATTTGTTAATTGTGCTAAATGCTGAAAATCATCTTGTTGTTGGGCTTTATTTTCATTACTGCCATCACCGTCAGGCAATAATTGAACTAAACTACCAGCAACTTGCTGCTTCTCATCATCACTAAATAACCATACTTGTGTTGGAATTTGTGCTGATATTTCAAAATATTGGGAAAAGCATTGGGCAAGAGTCGGCTGATCTAGCGCGACTACGCCTTGATAGGCTTCACCTTTCTCAGGCTTAACAGTAATGATCATATTACCTTTACCCATAAGCTCTTTTAGGGAATGTGCTTTATTAGCAGTTTCTACTTCTACAACTTTAGCAATACCACGTAATTTTTGATTATTATCACCATTAACAGACATGTAACCTACCGGACCATCTCCTTGTAATTGAACGGTTATTTCTCCTTCAAATTTTAAGGTAGCTGTAAGCAAGCAAGTAGCAGCAAGCAATTCACCTAATAATAAACGTACACCAAGAGGGTAGTTATGGTTATTAATAATAGATTGATAACTTTGACTTAATTGCACTAATTCGCCACGTACATGTCTATCGTTAAATAAGTAGCGGTTTAGTACGTCGGTTTTACTGATGTCGGTTGTAGACATAGTGATTATATCCTTTCTTTGAATTCTCGTAATTTTCGGCGTTGTTTCTTATCGGGTTTAGTATCACTTGCAGGGCTGAGTAAAATGCCTTGTTTGCGAGCTAAGCTATTCTTCTCTCTTATCTCAATACTTTTTGCCGTTTCGTTAAATAAGGTTTGAGCAAAAGTTGCGTCTCGGCGTTTATCGGCTAACGCAATGACTTCTACTTCTTTTTCGTCGAAACCTTGTCGCACCTTGATAAAATCACCAATAGCAACAGCTTTACTTGATTTGGCTCGTTGCCCATTATAAAAGACTTTGCCGCCATCTATCATTTGCTTTGCTATAGCACGAGTTTTGTAGAAACGTGCAGCCCAGAGCCATTTATCTAATCTAGCTGAGGTAAGTTCAGCGTTCTTTATGATTGTCATATAATTAAAAATCCATCACGTTAACAGTGCTTAAATAACTATTAGCTTTTGATTATAATATGGGCTTTGGCAGAGTTATCAATGATAAGTATTCAGAGATCTATATTAACTTTTGTTAATCACGATAATATTGAACTAACTTTAAGCGTTGTTGCCATATAGAGACTGTTTTATTGATGTTGTTACTATAAAATGCATGTATTTAATTTTAGAGATTTATTTAGCAGAAAAATAGCATATTCCAGTATAAACTGCGCACTCTTTTGTGTTTTTTTGTAAATATTAGTTAAAAACGACGGTCATCGCTTGTTGGTGGGCTAATGGTCAAGTATTATCGGTAGCCTTATATTGTAATTGCACATATTTTACATTTAAAGTGATAAATCACTTTAAATGATGAAGTAAAAAAGAAGTTTAAAATATCAATGACTTTAACTAATAATTTTACATCACTCTCGACTGCGTTAGCAAAATTACCACAACGAACTATTGCACAAGCAATAAGTGTGTTGTTATTAATTTATATCGCTTTTATCTTGGCCAAGATCACGTGGCTGGTCATGCCAACGGCGGGACAAAACATTGGTAATAAAAATGCGGGCAACTTAACGGCAGCTCAACGACAAGCACAAAGCCAATTACAAGGTGGCCAGGTTGATTTATCACAGCTACAATCGTTACATTTGTTTGGTGAATATAATCAAGCAGCCAAAACAGAAACGATAGAAGAAATAGCTTCAGCACCTGAAACCCGTTTACAGTTAACGTTATCAGGGTTAGTCGCTAGTGATGATATGGCGATTGCGGCTGCGGTTATTGAGCATAAGAAAAAACAAGCAACTTATGGTATTGATGACATTATTGAAGGCACCCGAGCTACACTTGAAAAAGTATTAATCGACCGGGTTATTATTAAACAGTCGGGGCGTTTAGAAACCTTGATGCTTGATGGTGCAGACTATAATCAACCAGCGCAAAGTGTGTCTCATAAAAAAGCGAGTAATGCGAATGCGGCTAAGGCGACGCGCGCTGAAAAAAGTGGTCCGAAAGTGGCCGCAACGAAAGGCACTGTTATTGACCAACGCAAGAATAATGATTTCAAACAAGCGGCACAGTCATTACGTAATGATTTAAACAACAACCCAGGGAAAATAACGGATTACTTGCGCATCACCCCGGCACGTAAAAACGGTCAGATTTCGGGGTATCGCTTATCACCAGGCAAAAACCCTGAGTTTTTTGCTTTATCGGGCTTAAAGTCAGGCGATGTGGCAACACAAATGAATGGGCATGATTTATTGGTGCCTTTAGAGGCAGCACAAGCAATGTCAGCCTTAAAAACAGCACAAAACATTTCATTGTTAGTTGAGCGAAACAACGAGCTGATTGAAATAATGTTTAGTATTGAATAACAACCTATTTTAGCATTAACGTTTGCACTTATCTTGAGTGTGAGCCATTAGTATTAACCTTTGGTATTCATCGTGGATAGCAAAGAAGCAATAAGGAATTTTTCATGGGCACAACCTTAAACGCCATTGTGGTTAAGCCATTACGCCACAAGTTTAAGCAACTTCAATCATTGAGTTTGGTTTTAGTGACCGCATTGAGCTTTAGCGGTATTTTTGCCGTGGGACAAGCGAGCGCGGCGGAGTATTCACCAAGCTTTAAAGACACTGAAATTGTCGAGTTTGTCACTATTGTGGGTAAAAACTTGAAAAAGACCATGATTGTTGACCCGAACGTGCGTGGTAAAATTAACGTGCGCAGTTATGACTTATTATCAGAAGAGCAGTACTACCAGTTTTTCTTAAACGTGTTGGCGGTGTATGGTTTTTCTGCGATTGAGCGTGAAAATAACATTGTAAAAATCATTCGTAATAAAGATGCTAAGACCTCGGCGATTCCGGTGGTTGATAGTGGCGGCAGTCTTATTGGCGATGAAATGGTGACACGTATTGTTGAAGTAAAGAATGTGACGGTACGTGAGCTGGTGCCGTTATTACGTCAACTGTCTGACCAAGCAGGTGGTGGTAACGTCACAAACTATGACCCGGCAAACGTGATTATGTTAACGGGCACAGCGGCAACGGTTAATCGTTTAGTGAACATCATTGAGCGTGTTGATAGAGCGGGTGACCAAGACGTAGAAATTATTAAATTACAATATGCATCTGCGGGTGAAATGGTGCGTATTATCGAGGCAATGAATAAGCCAAGCGGTGGTAAAACTACGCAAGCGACATTTTTAATTCCAACGATTGTTGCTGATGACCGTAGTAATAGCGTTATTGTTAGCGGTGAAGTTAAAGCACGTGAGCGCGTTGTGCGTTTAGTGAAGCGACTTGACAGTGAATTAGAAACTAACGGCAATACTCGTGTTTACTACTTAAAATACTCAAAAGCTGAAGACTTAGTCAAAGTGCTTAGTGGTGTGAGTAAAACTATTTCCTCTGAAGCACAAGCCACAAGGGCAGCGAGTAAGAGCAACGCACAAAACGAAACCAGTATTGAAGCGCATGAAGCAACCAATACGGTTGTTATCACCGGGCAACCTGAGATGTTACGTTCATTAGAAGGGGTTATTCGCCAACTAGACGTACCACGCGCACAAGTACACATTGAAGCGATTATTGTTGAAGTGTATGAAAGCGATGGCGCACAACTGGGTGTGCAGTGGTACAGTGAAGCGGGTGGTTTTACTCAGTTTACTAACGGTGTAGCGCCTATATCAGGTATTGCCGCGGGTGTTAAAGCCGCTGAAGAAACAGAAGGTACTGTGGTTATTACCGAGTCTGGCGAAACACAAAACCCTGATACGAATGGTGACTATACTATTTTGGCACAACTACTTGGCACTGTAAGTGGCGGTATGTTTGGTATTGCTAAAAATGACTGGGGCGCAATTATTCAAGCGGTTAACTCAAACACCAATTCTAATATTCTTGCCACGCCAAGTATCACGACGATGGATAACGAAGAAGCGTACTTCTTGGTAGGTCAAGAGATTCCGGTGATTACTGGCTCGCAAGCGTCAAGTACTGGCAGCTCAAACCCTTTTCAAACCGTTGACCGTCAAGAAGTGGGGATTAAACTCTTAGTAACACCACAAATTAACGAAGGTAACAGTGTACAACTTACCATTGAGCAAGAGGTCTCTTCTGTTAGTGGCGCAACGGGTGTTGATATTTCAATTAACAAACGTGAAATCAAAACTACCGTAATGGTTGAAAGTGGCCAAACGGTTATTTTAGGTGGCCTCATTGATGAAGACGTGCAAGAGAGTGAGCAGAAAGTTCCGTTACTTGGCGACATTCCAATTCTAGGACATTTATTTAAATCAACTAGCACAACGACACGTAAGCGTAACTTGATGGTATTTCTTAAGCCACAAATTATTACTGATTCAACGATGATGCATAATATGGCGAAAGATAAGTATAACTTTATTCGCGCTGACCAATTACGTAAGCAAGAAGAAGGCTTGTCATTGATGGATGATGACAACTTACCTATTCTGCCAAAATGGAATGATGCATTAGCGTTACCTCCATCGTTTGAAGCGTACCAAGAATCAGTACAAGATGATAAGCGCCTTAAAGCATACTCAGTAAAAGATGATTTGCCGGTCAATGATGTGAATGAGAATGATGAATAATGTCTGACGATGTAATAAAAGGCAGCAGTGCAAGCAAAAGTAGTCCGGTAAATACAATCGATGAGCAAAACGCAACAGCGCTTGGTGAGTCGGTTGATTTAGACAGTGGCACGATTGCTGATGATGTTGATAACTTGGTTGATAGTTTAGTTAGTCACACCAACCATGAGGTCACTGACAGCGAGTCTAACAAAGATACTGATAACCTTAGTGACAGTGAGCGCGATGAGTTAGCACAAATCAGTGAAGAGACCGCTATTGCTTGGCGTTTACCCTTCGCCTTTGCAAAACGCTACAGTGTTTTACTCGCGAAAGAAGATGAGCACTATGTGCTGCATTGCTTACCAACGATTAGTGTCGAGACCATTGTTGAAGTACGCCGCATTATTAAAGCGCCGTTTAGCTTTCGCGTACAAGAGGTTGCCGCCTTTGAGTTATTACTCACACAAGCGTATCAACGTGATTCATCAGAAGCACAACAGATGATGGAAGATATTGGTAACGAAGTCGACTTATACTCACTTGCTGATGAGATGACCGAAAGCGAAGATTTATTGGAAAATGAAGATGACGCGCCTATCATCAAACTTATCAATGCCATGTTAAGTGAAGCCATTAAAGAAGGTGCCAGTGATATTCACATTGAAACCTTTGAAAATGCGCTACAAATACGTTTTCGTGTTGATGGTGTGTTACGTGAAGTCTTAAAACCAAACCGTAAACTTGCCTCATTGCTTGTTTCACGTATTAAAGTCATGGCGAAGCTTGATATCGCTGAAAAACGTATCCCACAAGATGGTCGTATTTCATTGCGTATTGGTGGGCGTGCGGTTGATGTACGTGTATCAACTATGCCAACCGGGCATGGTGAGCGCGTTGTATTACGTTTACTTGATAAAAACGCTGCGCGATTAGATTTACAAGATTTAGGTATGACCGACGTTAATCGTCACGCCTTTAGTCAATTAATTGAAAAACCACACGGTATTATACTTGTCACGGGCCCAACCGGCTCTGGTAAAAGTACCACCTTGTATGCTGGGTTAACACAAATAGATGCTCGAGAGCGTAATATTCTGACCGTCGAAGACCCGATAGAATTTGCTATTGAAGGCATCGGACAAACCCAAGTGAATACCAAGGTCGACATGACCTTTGCTCGAGGGTTACGTGCTATTTTACGTCAAGACCCAGATGTAGTGATGGTTGGTGAAATTCGAGATTTAGAAACGGCACAAATTGGTGTACAAGCCAGTTTAACCGGTCATTTAGTGTTATCAACCTTGCATACCAATACCGCAGCAGGGGCAATAACGCGAATGGAAGATATGGGCGTAGAGCCGTTTTTATTATCGTCTAGTTTATTGGGCGTACTTGCACAACGCTTAGTAAGAACGCTTTGTCCACATTGTAGAGAAAGTCACTTACCTAGTGAAGAAGAGTGTGCGTTACTTGGTTTACCTAAAGATAACCAACAAGTCATTTATCACCCTAAAGGGTGTAAAGAATGTAACTTTAAAGGTTATCGCGGCAGAACCGGTATTCATGAATTATTAGTGGTTGATGATACTGTACGTGAGCTTATTCATAATGGGCATGGTGAGCAAGGCATCGAGAAATATATACGCACCAACACTGCGTCAATTAGACGTGATGGCTTTGATAAAGTCATGTTGGGGCAAACAACGCTGGAAGAAGTATTGCGCGTTACGCGAGAAGATTAATGGTTAGATCCCAACATAAATTGGGGTTGAGTCATTATTAGGTTAACAAAATTAGTTAAATTAGATAGGTGTTAGGAAAAATAATGGTTAGTAATAAATTAAAGAATACGTACAAAAAATCGCAAGGTTTTACCCTATTAGAAGTTATGGTGGTAATTGTTATTATCGGTATGATGTTAAGTGTTGTGGTACCCAACTTAATGGGTAGCCAAGACAC